>NZ_JAMJXC010000023.1 GCF_023571765.1 Xanthobacter aminoxidans
GCCGTGACCCGTTCAACCGCCTCCCGCTTGAACGCCTCTGGAAACACCCGACGCCGTGCGCCCATCGAACACTCCTGTGAAGCTCGCCAAAGCTAGCATGGGTGTCCACCAAAACGGGGGACGATCAAGTTCGGACTCTGCGGTCGCATCTGGCTTTTCGGTCGGTCGAGCGGGGGCTTCGGCGGTCGTCATGGCGCGATAACTCGCCGAGATTTCGAATGTTCCTGAGACGCCCCAGCTTACGCAGCGTGAATATCCAGAACGGTATCCAACTCATGGAGAGCAGACTCCCCCGCCGAATAAGCGGGCTGGGCCGCCTCGGGCGACCGGGGAGAACATGCCAAAGTGAATGATCTCTCCCGTTCCGATTGACGCCCGTCTGCAGCCCCTATTTTTGGCTGTGAGTGGCGCTGCCATCATTCGGCGCGTCTTCAGCGGGTCGAACGCTCCGCGGGAAAGAACCCCGTGTCAGGCATGCGGCATGGCGAGTTCCAGGCCGTCCAGTTCCGGCCCCACGCGCAACTGGCAGGAAAGACGCGATCCGGCGCGCGTGTTGAAGGCGCAGTCCAGCATGTCCGCCTCCGCGTCCTCAGGCTCGGGGAGGCGCGCGAGCCAGGCGGCATCCACCCACACGTGGCAGGACGCGCAGGCCGCTGAGCCCTCGCACTCTCCTGTGATGCCGATGCCGAGCGGGCGCAGCACCTCCATGACGGAGAGGCCGTCCTGCGCCTCTACGTGATGGCGGCTGCCGTCGCGGGCGGTGACGATGAGGCGTGTCATGGGCCGAAGGGCTCCTCAGACGTTTGCAGCGCGCGCGGCCGGGTCGCCACGGCTGGTGGAATGCTCGAAGTGGCGCGCCGCGGCCGGGCGCAGCAGGGCGAGCGTGCTGTGGGCGGCCCGAGCGGCCTCCGCGAAGCCGGTGAGGATCAGCTTCAGCTTGCCGGGATAGTCGGCGACGTCCCCTACGGCGAATACGCCGGGGCGCATGGTCTGCATGCTGGCGGGAGCGACCGGGATGCCGGCGGCGCCCGCAGCGATGCCGAAGCTGGCGAGCGCCGAGAGATCCTTGGCGAGGCCGTAGAAGCACAGGAGCGCATCGGCCGCCACCTCTTCCTGTCCACCCGCGCCATCGGCGAGATGCACGGCCTCGATCCGCGCGCCGGTTCCAGACACGCCCGCAAGGGTACGGGGCGCGCAGATGCGGATGCGCCCCTCCTGCACGAGGCGCTCGATCGCGGCGAGCGTCGCAGGCGCGGCCCGGAAGACGGGCCGCCGATGCACAAGCACCACCTGAGCGGCGATGCCGGCGAGGATCACCGCCCAATCGGCTGCCGAGTCTCCGCCGCCCGCGATCACCACCATCCGGCCGCGAAACCGCGCGGGGTCGTCCACCGCATAGAAAAGGCTGGTCCCCTCGAAGGCCGCAAGATTGGGGATCGGCGGACGGTTGGGGCCAAACGCCCCGGCGCCCGCCACCACCACCACGGCGCGGGCGCCCACCTCGCTTCCGTCGGAGAGGGCGATGCGGAACTGTTCCCCCTCCTGCCTGAGGCCGATGGCGCGGCGGCCGAGGAGATAGAGGGGGTCATAGGGCGCCGCCTGTCCCACCAGATCGGCGACCAGCGCGCCCGCCGTCACGGAGGGCCGGCCGGGAATGTCATAGATGGGCTTTTCCGAGTAGAGCGCCGCGCACTGGCCGCCGGGCACGTCGAGCGCGTCCACCACCAAGGCGTCGAGCCCCGCCTGGCCGAGGGCGAAGAGGGTGAACAAGCCCACGGGCCCCGCGCCGATGACCGCCACGTCCCGCACGGCGGCCGTCCGCAATGGACTCATTCCGCGGCCTCCGCGCGTATCAGGCGCGCCTCCGTACCGTGGACGGTGGTGCTCTCGGCGATGTCGCTCTTGTGGCCCGGCACCAAGGCGTTGACGTTGGCATCACCCGGCGAGAGGCTCGGCCAGCGGCCCTTGTGCATCAGGACGACGCCCGGAAGGGTGCGGTCGGAGATCGCGACCGTGACCGGCACGCGGCCCTCGCCATTGGCAAGCACTACCTGATCGCCCTCCGCGAGGCCTTCGCGCGCCGCGTCGTCCGGATGGAGCGCCACGGTCGGCGGTCCGAGCCGGCGCCGGATCACCGGATCATTGCCGTAGCTCGAGTTCATCTGCCATTGGGAGGCGGGAGAAAGGATGCGCATCCTGCCATCCGCAGGCGGCGCGTCGACGTGGGCCATGGGCAGGCGCGGCAGGCCGAGGGCGGCCGCCTGCCCGCTCGCAAGCTCAATTCGTCCCGAAGGCGTCCCGAAGGCGAGGCCTTCGAACTGCACCTTCGGCTCGGGGAAGACGGTGGCCGTACCCACGGCGGCCAAATCGGCGAAGGTGCCTTCAAAGGGCGTCTGGGCGAGAAGCCGCGCGATGAGGTCGGCATCGGTCTCAAACAGCTCCGGCTCGGCGAAGCCCATAGCCGCCGCGAGCCGGCGGAAAATTTCCGAATTCGGCAGCGCCGTGCCGGGAGGATCGCCCGCCTTCACCTGCGCCGAGACGGTGAGGTCAAAATAGGACAGCACCAGGTCGTCGCACTCGAGAAAGCTCGCCGCCGGCAGCACGATGTCTGCATAGGCGGTGGTGTCGGTGTGAAACAGGTCCACCGCCACGTGGAACAGGTCCTCGCGCATCAGTGCCCGGCGCAGGCGGGCCTGCTCCGGCGAGGAGGCGGCGGGGTTGTTGTTCCAGTTCACGAAGGCACGGGCGCGCTGCGGATCCTCCAGCGTGGCCGCGAGGTCCATGTGGCTTATGGCGGGCGGCGCGTTCGTCGCAAGCGCGGGGCAGGTTAGCGTCGCCATGTCGATGCCGCGCCCGCCGGGGCCGTTCATGTAGAGAAACCCGGCGCCGGGCTTGCCGAGATTGCCGGAGAATGCCACCAGCGCCGCCAGCGCACGGAAGGCGTTGCCGCCATACGGCTGGCGCTGCACGCCCTGCCCGAGCCACAGGAGCGAGGGGCCCGCTCCGTAGGCGCGCGCGGCCTCCTCGATCAGCTCCGCGGGCACGCCGCAGAGCGTCGCCGCGCGCTCGGGGCTCATGGCGGCGATGGTTGGGGCAAGGTCCTCCGCCCCCAGAACGTGGGAGGCCAGGAAATCCCGGTCGTCGAGCCCGTCGCGGAGCAGCACATGGATGAAGGCGAAGGCGAGCGCCGCATCGCTGCCGGGCCGCAGTTGCAGATGCAGGTCCGCGGCGCGCGCCGTGTCGTGGGCGACGGGATCGACGGCGATGATGCGCGTGCCCGCGGCCTGCGCATCCGCGAGCCAGCCCTTGTTCTGGTGCGGCGCCGAGAAGGAGGGGTTGGCGCCCCATACCAGGATGGTGCGGGCATCGCGTGCGGTGCGCGGGTCGAAGCCTTCGAGGGAGTTGCCGAAGGTCATTTCCAGCGCGACATGCCCCGCCTTGTTGCAGACGGTGTCGGGATCGACCTCCGTCGCGCCGAGGCGGTTGAAGAAACGGATGGGAAACCAGCCGCCCACCAGCCCCACCGTGCCGGTGTAATGGGTATGGAGGATCGTGCGGGCCTCGCCTTCGGCGCTGAGCGCGCCGAAACGCTCGGCGATCAGCGCCAGCGCCTCGTCCCAGCCGATGGGCTCGAACGTCCCTTCGCCCTTGGCCCCCACGCGCTTGAGCGGCGTCGCCAGCCTGAAATCTGTCGCGCGCCAGCTGCCGTTGTAGACGATGGCGCACTTGCCGCAGAGGGCGCCCCGGGTGACGGCGTGGTCGGGATCTCCGAGAACCTTCCGGATCATGCCGTCGCGGCGGCCCACGACGATCCCGCAGGCGTCGTAGCAGTCCCTCGGGCAAGTGGTCTTGATGAAGTCCGCGTCCGCCATGGCGCTGGTCGGCCTCGTTCTGGTGAAGGGAAGAGCGGTCGCGGCCGCCCACATCGGCCGGCTCGCATGGAAAACTTATGCGAAGGGCCTCCCGCCCCGAAGCCCTCCCTGAGCTGGTCCTATCGATTTTTCCCAAAGCGGAACCATCGCACGCCTTGTGAACCGGACATCCCGGGCTCAGGCTTCATAGTGAAGACGGGGAGCCGAGGCATGACCAGAATGAATATCGAGGGTGTTGTTCTGTTTTCAGTGACGCCGGTCGCGGCGGATGGCTCCATCGACTACACTCGGTGGAAGAAACATCTTGATGATGCACTCGCGGCCGGCATCCACAGCGTCACCCTGTTCGGAAGCACGGGCGCGAACGGCTATTTCACCGAAGCCGAGAAGATGAAGGCGCTGGAAGAGGTCGCCACGCATCTGGGCGGCCGGGTGCCGGTGATGACGGGCATCGGTGCCATGACCACGGCGGAAAGCGTCCGCCTTGCAAAGCACGCGGCCGACCATGGCGCGGATGCGGTGCTGGTGGTGCCGCTCAACTACTGGAAGCCGACCGAGCGGGAGATCATCACCCATTACGAGACGGTCGCCGCAGCCAGCGACCTGCCACTGTGGCTCTACAACAACCCGCCGCTCGCCGGCATCGACCTCACCCCGGCGCTGGTGAAGACGCTCTCCTCCATCCCGACGCTGGTGGGCATGAAGGACTCCTCCGGCGACCTGTCGCGCGCCTTCATGGTGCCCAAGATCACCGGCGGAAAGGTCCAGGTGGGCATCGGCCAGGATACGCTCATCCTGGAGCCGGCGCTGGCCATCGCGCCGGCCTGGTTCACTGGCCTTGCCAACATTTGTCCGGCCGAGTGCGTCGCCTTCTGGAACGCAGCCAAGGCCGGCGACGTGGCGGCGGCCTATGCCGCCGCGGCCCGTCTCTTTCCCCTGAGCGAGATCGGCGGTCGTTACGGCATCATCCGCGTGGCCCATGAGGGCTTGGCGCTGATGGGCAAGAGCGCGGGGTATCCGCGCCCGCCGCTTCTGCCGCTGGAGGCAGCGGCCGCCGCAGAGGTGAAGGCGGCTATCGATGCGTTGGCCGCCTGAGGCGGACCGGCAAGGCCATTCATAGGCAAGGCCCATTCATAAAAGCATAGAGCGCCAAAGGCGCCGCTTCTCCAAACCTTCCGGAGATCGACATGGACCCGAAATCAGGTATCGACCCGAAATCAGGTATCGACCGTCGTGGTGTCCTCAAGGGCATGGCGGGGCTGGCGGCGGGAAGCGCCGTCGGCGCCTTTCCCATGCCCGCCCTCGCCCAGAATACACCGTTGAAGGTCGGCATCATCGCGCCACGCGCCGGCACAGCGGCCTACATCGGGGCCAACGGCCTGCGCGCGGTGGAGTGGAGCACCGAGAAGATCAACGCGTCCGGCGGCATCGCCGGCCGCAAGGTTGAACTGGTGGTGGAGGAGGAGACCAACGCCAAGGAGACGCTGGAGCGCGCCCGGCGCCTCGTGCTCCAGGAAAAAGTGGACTGCATCCAGGGCGGCTATTCCACCGGCGTGACGCTGCCGATGGCGCCGACGCTGGAGGACATGCAGGTCCTCACCATCTTTTGGGACGGCACCACTCAGGACGGCGTGAAGGAGACCATGCCGTCGCCGAAATACGTGTTCAAGAGCGCCGACAACGAGTGCGAAGCGGTGATGGCCTCGCTGATCGCGCTCAAGCATCTGAAGGGCCAGTTCAAGCGCATCGCCGCCATCAGCCCGGACTATACCTACGGGCGCAACGTGTGGACCGCCTTCAAGGCGCTCAACAAGAAGTTCGGCATCGACGCCGAGGTGGTCTCGGAGCAGTGGTCGAGCTTCAGCCAGCTGGACTTCACCGCCAACGTGGCGGCGCTGAAGGCGGCCAAGCCCGATCTCATCTATTGCGTGCTGGGCAATGCGGACCTGCCCATCTTCATGCGCGCGGCCACCAGCGCCGGCCTCACGGATACCGCCCGCATGGTGCTGGTGCAGGCCGGCCACCAGCACGGCCAGTTGAAGAAGCCCTTCACGCCGGTCGGCACGCTGCTGTGCTACAACACCATGTATTTCGCGCGACCAAATCCCTCTCCAGCGCAGAAGGAATTCGTCGAATACTACATGGACAAGTACAAGGACTATCCCCACTGGGAGAGCGACCGCGCCTTCTTCGCCATGAACGTCTACAAGGCGGGCGTGGAGAAGGCGATGGCCGCGAAAGGCGGGTCCTGGCCGAAGCCGGAGGAGATCGCCCAGGCGATCGAGGGCATCAAGGTGGAATCGTTCGGCGGGCCGGCCGGAATGCGCAAGGACCATATCGCCGAGGAGATGTTCTACGGCGGCTTCGCCACCCACGACAATCCCTATGACGTGTGCACGCTGAAGGACACCTACAGCTACGACGCCTCCGTGCTCCAGAAGCCGCCGGGCGCCGATTTCTGGGGCTGGCTCGAAACGGCCAATTTCCCGGTCTGACCGGCCGGGAGCAGAGACGCGACATGGCCACGGTCGACCTTCTGTTCGCCGCGCTGTTCAACGCTGCGGTCCTGTTCCTCGTCACGGCGGGACTGCAGCTCATCTTCGGTGTCCAGCGCATCGTCAATCTGACCGCCGGCTCGCTCTATGCCCTCGGGGCCTATTTCGGGGCCTCGGTGTTCGAGTGGTTCTCGGCGCAGGGCGGCTCTCCCGTCCTGCTCCTGCCGGTGCTCATCCTGTCCGGCCTCCTGGCGGGACAGGTGGGCTTCATCGTCGAGCGGGTGCTGCGCACGGTCTACGGCCGCGACGAAGCCTTCCAGCTGCTCATGACGTTCACCTTCGTGCTGATGTTCCAGGATGTCCTGCGCTACGTCTGGGGCGCTCAGCCGCGGCTGCTCGGCGATCTGCCATCGGTCTACGGCACACTCGTGGTCGGCGAATTCACCTTCCCCGTCTACAACCTGCTGGTGATGGCGAGCGCGCTGGTGGTGGCCGGCCTGCTCTACTGGCTCATCGAACGCACAAGTCTCGGCCACGTGGTGCGGGCCACCGCCGAGAACGGCCGCATGGCGGAGGCGCTGGGCGCCAACACCCGCCGCATCAACATGCTCGTGTTCGTGCTCGGCTCCATGCTCGGCACGGTCGGCGGCGCGCTTGTCATTCCCACCACGGCGGCCTCGCTGGAAATGCCCATCGCGCTCATCGTCGAAGCCTTCGCGGTGGTGGTGATCGGCGGGCTGGGCAGCATCCGCGGCGCCTTCCTCGGCGCCATCATCGTCGGCGTGCTCAGGGCGCTCTCGCTCACCTATTTCCCGGAGCTGGAGGTGATGTCCATCTATCTTGTGGTGATCGTCGTCCTCGTGGCGCGGCCCTACGGACTGTTCGGGAAGGCCGAGGCATGAAGACCATCCTCGCCTTCCTCGCCGTGCTCGCGGCCTTCGTCGCCGCCCCGTTCGCGCTGGGGCCCTACTACACCACACTCATCATCCCGATCCTCGCCTATGCCATCGCTTTGACCGGCCTCAACCTCCTGTTCGGCTACGGCGGGCTCCTGTCCTTCGGCCACGCCATGTTCCTCGCCATCGGCGCCTATGCGAGCGCGGTGATGGGGGCGAAGCTCGGGGTTCGCGCGTTCGAGGCGCAGCTCATCGTGGCGATGCTCGCGAGCGGCACGGTGGCGGCGCTGATCGGCCTCCTCTGCCTGCGCTATACGACCATCTTCTTCTCGATGCTGACGCTCGCCTTCGGCATGATCTTCCATTCCTTCCTGTTCAAGTTCTACGACCTGACCGGCGGAGAATCCGGCATCTCCGTGCCGCGCCCCAGCTTGTTCGGCGCCAGCTTCGCCTCCATGAGCAAGACCGCCTTCCTGGTGGGGCCGTTCTACTGGTACGCGCTCGGGCTGTTCTCGGTCATGTTCCTCCTCATGGCGCTGATCGTCTCCTCGCCCTTCGGGCTCGCGCTCAAGGCGGGGCGGGACAACGAGCGCAAGACGTCGTTTCTCGGGGTGCCGGTGTTCAAGGTGCGCTACGTGGCGTTCATCCTGTCCGGCATCTATTGCGCGGTCGGCGGCGCGGTGCTGGCAGTCAGCATCGGCGCTGCGGATCCGGAGCTGTCCTACTGGACACAGTCCGGCAACATGATCTTCATCATCATCCTCGGAGGGCTCGGGCAATTGTTCGGCCCGATCGTCGGGGCCGTGTCCTTCACCCTGCTGCAGGACACGCTGATGGCCAATACCGAGTACTGGCGCTTTGCCCTCGGCGCGATTCTCGCGCTCATCATCATCTTCGCCCCGCGCGGTATTCTCGGCCTCATCACGCGTGCACTGGAATGGAGGCGGCGATGACCGAGATGCTGCTGCGCGCGCTGAACATCACCAAGCGCTACGGTGCCTTCACCGCGCTCGCGGGGGTGTCGTTCGATATCTCGAAAGGAGAGGTGGTGGCGGTGGTCGGCCCCAATGGCGCCGGCAAGACCACGCTGGTGAACACGCTCTCCGGGCTGTTCATGCCCGACGAGGGCGGCGTGATGTTCGAGGGGCGCCCGGTGGCGGGGCTCGGGGCCAGCGCGCTCGCGTTGCGTGGGCTGGCCCGCTCCTTCCAGCTCGTCACCATCTATCCGAGTTTCACCGTGGCCGAGATGATCTCGGTCGGCGCCTTCGCCCGCGCCGGGCAGACCTTTCGCCTGCTGAGGCCGTCCGCCACCTGCCGGCGCGAACAGGCGCAGGTCCGCGAGGTGGCCGCGGCCTTCGGCCTGGAGCACCGGCTTGAAACCACCTGCTCCGCCTTGTCCCAAGGCGAGAAGAAGCTGGTGGATATCGCGAGCGCGCTCACCCTGCGCCCGCGCCTGATGCTGCTGGACGAGCCGACCAGCGGCATCTCCAGCGCCGACAAGGACCGCATCATGGAGACCCTGCTCGCGGCGGCCCAGCGGCTCGGCGTCGAGAGCCTCGTCCTTGTGGAGCACGACATGGAATTGATCGCGCGCTACGCCACCCGGGTGATCGGCCTGAAGGCCGGCAGTCTCGTCGCCGACATGCCACCTGATGCCTTCTTCCGGGACCCGGCGGTGATCGAGACCCTCGTCGGCAAGGTACCTCACAATGCTCTCGGTTGAACGCCTCAGCGTCGACATCGCCGGAACGTCGATCCTGCGCGCCATCTCGCTGGAGGTGGCGGCCGGTGAGATCGTCTGCCTGGTCGGCCGCAACGGGGCCGGCAAGACAACGTTGCTCCGCGCACTCATGGGGCAGCTCGCGCCCCGCGCCGGCACCGTCCTGTGGCACGGGAACGCGCTGGCCGGGCTTCCGCCGCACGAGGTCGCCCGGCGCGGCATCGGCTTCTCGCCCGAGGAAAGCGAGGTGTTCGCAAGCCTCTCCGTGGCCCAGAACATCGCCTTCGGCACCTGGACGCGGCCATCGCGGGAGCGTCCTGCGGCCGATCGCATCGCCTTCGCCTATGAAGTCTTTCCCAAGCTCCTCACCTACATGACGCGCGGCGGTGCTGAACTCTCCGGCGGCGAGCGCAAGATGGTGTCCATCGCCCGCGCGCTGGCCCTCGATCCGGACCTGCTGCTGCTCGACGAGCCATTCGAGGGCCTCTCGCCCGCCATCATTCCCACCATCGCCGCCGGCATCGCCTCCATCCGCGCCTCGGGCCGGGCGGTTCTGATGGCGGAATCCAACGTCCAGCATATTCCCGACTATGTTTCGCGCATCTATGTGATCGAGCGGGGGGAGATCATCTTCCACGGCAGCCTGGAGGCGGCGCGGGCGGATCCCCTGGTCCGGCAGGTGGCTTCGGGCCTCGCCTGACGGGGATCTGGAGGCGTTGGATGGCACGTGAATTGCTTTGCTCACCCTTGGGGCAAGGATCGAGCAGGCACATGATTCCACTGCATCTGGACCCGGCCGCGGGCGTCACGCTCCAGGAGCAGGTCTACGACCAGGTCCGTGCGGCCATTCTCGCCCGCACCCTGCCGCCGGGGGCGGCACTGCATTCGACCCGGGAACTGGCCCGCACGCTCAAGGTGTCGCGCAACACCATCGTGCTTGCGTTCGAGCGCCTCGCCAAGGAAGGCTACCTGGTGATGCGCCCGGGCGCCGGCACCTTCGTGTGCGAGGTGCTGCCGGAGGCCTGCGTCGGCCTGTCGGGATCGCCCAATCCTGAGGCATCGAGCCCCTCGCCGCGCCGGCCTGAGCCCACAGTCGTGCACCCGCCAGTGCTGCTGCGTGCAGCGCCGCTGCGCATGGTGCAGACCGGCCCCACCCGCATGCAGGTGGATTTCTGGTACGGCAGCGCCAACAGCCGGAATTTTCCGATCCGTGAATGGCGGCAATTGCTGCTGGAGAACCTTTCGCGCGCCTCCGGCAACCTGTCCGGGTACGGTCCGCCGGAAGGCGCGATCGAGCTGCGCCGCGCCATCGCCAGCCATGTCTCGGCAAACCGCGCCATTCCGGCCGAGCCGGATCAGGTCATCATCACCGCCGGCGCGCAGGAGGGCTTCAACCTCATTAGCCGCCTGTTCGTGCAGCCGGGGGTGAAGATCGCGATCGAGGACCCCTGCTATGCCGGCGCGGCGCATGTCTTCTCCAGCTTCGGCGGTGCGCTGGTCCCGGTTCCGATAGATGCGCAGGGCCTGTGCACCGAGTATCTGGCGGGCTGCGGCGCATCGCTCGCCTACGTCACGCCCTCCCACCAGTTCCCCACCGGCGTCACCATGTCGTTCGGGCGCCGCCGTGAACTTCTGGCCTGGGCCCGCAGCAGCGGCGCCTATGTGGTGGAGGACGATTACGACAGCGACTTCCGTTATGACGGTGCCCCGCTCGCCGCGCTGGCGGGCCTCGATGCCAACACCTCGGTGATCTATCTCGGCACCTTCTCCAAGTCCGTCGGCGCCGGCATCCGCACCGGCTACATGGTGGTTCCGAAGCAGCTGGTCGGGCCCTTGCGGCAGGCCAAGAGCCTTGCCAACTACGGCCATCCCTGGCTCGACCAGATCGTGCTCGCGGACTTCATCGACCAGGGCCGCTTCGCCCGGCACGTGCGGCGCATCCGCCAGACCTACAGCGAGGCGCGCCAAGCGTTGGTGGAAAGCCTGAACAGCCATTTCGGGCCCACGCGCATCTCCGGTGCCGATGCCGGCATGCACGTGATGTGGACGCTGCCGGACCACCTTCCGCCGGTGCGCGAGGTGGCGCGGATCGCGGCCGATGCGGGCGTCGGGATCTACACGCTGGAGGCGGCGGGCGCTCACGAGATCGTCCCGTTCCGCTACCCCCGCGCCGTGGTACTGGGATATGCGGCGCTGACGCCGGAGGCGATCCGCAAGGGCATCGCCCGGCTTGCATCCGCCTTGTCCCGGGAGGGCGTTGACCTCTCCCCCCGCTTCGTGCGGCAGCGGCCGAGCGTACTGGCGGCGCCGGGACCGCAGCGATAGCGCGTCAAAGCTCCTCCCGCCCGTCCAGACGGTGACCGGGTGCAACGCAAACGTTGCCCCGCCATCACCCGCCGATGGCTCCACCGTCCCAGGCGATCTCATAGAGACGGACGATCTCGTCCTCGGACGGGATCCGCGGATTGTTCCCCGGGGTGCCGGAGGCGAGGGCCTGGCGGGCCATTTCCGGCCGCAGGCGGAAATAGGCCTCCTCATCCACGCCATAGGCCTTGGGCGTGGGAACCTCGAGGCGGGCGTTGAGATCCCGGAAGCCCCTCACCAGGGCATGCCCGGCCTCTTCATCCCCCATGGTCGCCGGCGCCCAGCCGAGCGCGCGGGCGGCGGCGGCGTAGCCGGCGGGCGCAGCGGAGAGGGAATATTCCGTCACGAGCGGCAGGAGCATGGCGTTGGAGAGGCCGTGCGGCACGTGGAAGAAGGCGCCGATGGGCCGGCTCAGCCCATGAATGAGGGCGGTGGACGTGTTTGACACCGCAAGCCCCGCATGGGTTGCCCCCAGCATCATGGCCTCGCGCGCGGCGCGGTTCGACGGTTCGCGCGCGACCGTTTCCAGATTCGCGCCGATCAGCCTGAGCGCGGAGAGCGCCAGCGCTTCAGCGTGGGCATTGCCGTTGCGATTGATGAGGGCTTCCAGCGCATGGGTCAGGGCGTCGAGCCCCGTGTCCACGGTGACGCGGAACGGGCAGGAGAGGGTCAGTTCGTAGTCAACGATGGCTGCGGCCGGAAGGGCCGCGGTACCGAGGATCAGCATCTTCTCCTGCGCAGCCGTATCGGACACGACGCAGGCGCGGGTGACTTCGCTGCCGGTGCCGGCGGTCGTGGGGATAGCCACCAGCGGCATCACCTGAAGATCCACGATGCGCGGCACTTTCAGGGCATGCACGTCCTCGCCCGTGCTCGCGAGGATCGCCGCCGCTTTCGCCGTGTCGATGGCGCTGCCGCCACCGAAGCCGATGACGCCATCATGGGAGCCGGAGCGGATCTCGTCGGCCGCCGCGATCACGCTGGTGTCGGTCGGATCTTCCACCACCGCCGAGAACACGCCGAGGCCCAGCCCCGCCTCCCGCATGGCGGCGATGGCCGTATCGACGAGGCCCAGCCTGAAAATGGTGGGGTCGACCACCAGCATGGGCCGTCTCACGCCGAGGCGGCCCAGCAAAGGCACGAGCTGGGAGAGGCTGCCGCCGCCGATAAGAAGCTCACGCGGGGTCAGGATGCGGTTGATCATGCAGCGGTCCTCAGCGCATCACGAAGGGATCGGGGATTGGGGCGTCGGACGTGTTGATCCACACCGATTTTGTGCGCGTGTAGTCGCGGATGGAATCCATGCCCGCCTCGCGGCCGAGACCGGACATGCCATATCCGCCGAACGGCACCATGGGTGAGACGGCGCGATAGGTGTTCACCCAGACGATGCCGGCGTGGATCTTCGCCGTCATGCGATGGGCGCGTGCGAGATTGGTGGTGAAGACACCGCTGGCGAGGCCGAAGACGGTGTCGTTCGCCTTGGCGACCGCCTCCTCCTCCGTGTCGAACACGGTGGCGCTCAGGACCGGACCGAAGAATTCCTCGCGGAAGCAAGGCAAGTCTGTGTCGTGGGAAAAGAGGATGGTGGGGCAGACGTAATAGCCCTGGGAGAGGCCCCGGGGCCGGCTGCCGCCCGTGATGCACTCGGCCCCCTGCACGATGCTGGCGGCCACCGTGCGCTCCATGTGGGCCACCTGCCGCGCGGTCGCGAGCGGGCCCATCTCCGTCTCCATCCGCTGCGGATTACCGATGCGGATGGCGCGAGCCTTGTCTGCCAGCAGTTTCAGGAAGGGCTGTGCGACCTTCCGCTCCACCAGCAGCCGCGAACCCGCCGTGCAGCTCTGCCCGCTGGCGGCGAAGATGCCTGCAACCACGGCGTTGGCTGCGCTTTCGAGATCGGCGTCGTTGAACACCACGACGGGAGACTTGCCGCCCAGCTCAAGGGTCGTGAAGGCGAGGTTCTCCGCGCTGTTGCGCACGATATGCCGCGCCGTCGCCGGCCCGCCGGTGAACGCGATGCGGGACACGAGCGGATGGGTGGTCAGCGCTTTCCCACACTCGGGCCCGAAGCCGGTCAGGATATTGACCACGCCCGGCGGGAAGCCGGCCTGATGCACGAGCTTGGCGAAGGCGAGAAGCGGCGCCGGGCCATCCTCGGACGCCTTCAGCACCACGGCGCAGCCGGCGGCAAGCGCGGGGGCGAGCTTCACCGCGGACAGGAAGAGCTGCGAATTCCAGGGCACGATGGCCGCGACCACGCCGATGGGCTCGGGGCGCAGCGTGACGTCGAGGTCGGGCTTGTCGATGGGCACGACGGCGCCCTGGTGCTTGTCCGCAAGGCCGGCGAAGTAACGGTAGTAAGCCGCCACATAGCCGATCTGCGCCTTGGTCTCGCGGATGATCTTGCCGGTGTCGCGGGTTTCCAGCTTGGCAATCTCGGCCGCGTTCTCCGCCACGAGGTCGCCGAGCTTGTAGAGCAGGCGCCCGCGCTCGGTGGCGGTCATGCGCGCCCAGGGCCCTTCATGCATGGCACGATGGGCGGCGGTGACGGCGCGGTCCACATCCGCCGCGTCGGCCTGGGGCATCAACGCCCACGCCGCCTCGGTAGACGGGTCCACGCTCTCGAAACGCTCGGTGGGATAGGAGAAGACACCATCGATATAGTGCTCGAATGTCTGCAAGGCGTTCATGGCTCGGCCCTCGCAAGGCTCGCGGCAGGCGCCTGCGCTTCGGCCAGGAAGGCGAGCAGGCTGCGATTGACAGCATCGGGATGGGTGAGGGCCATCATATGGCGCGCGCCGGCGAGAATTTCCGCCCGGCCACCTGGAGCGCGGGCTGCCATCTCCAGCGACATGGCCGGGGAGGAATTGGCGTCGTGCTCGGCCGTGAAGAACAGGGCCGGCGGGACGAGTTGCCGGAGCGCCTCGGCAAACACCGCATCGGAACTGGCGAACAGCCGGTAGGTCAACCGATAGCCTTCGGGCCGCACCTGCTCCAGCGCCGCGCGGGTCAGGGCCGAGGCCTCGACGAGATCGTCCGGCACGGGATCGCCGAACCAGCGGGCCAGGGTTGGATCGATGGAGGCGGCGACGCCCTTTTGGTCCAGTTCGTCGGCGCGGGCCTCAACGGCGCGCTTCAGTTCCGGTGGCCGGCAGAAGACGGCGTTCATCGCCACCAGCCGGGTGACGCGCGCGGGATGGCGCAGGGCCGCCTGCATCGCCACCAGGGCCCCCATGGAATGCCCCACCAGGGCCGCCCGCTGGATGCCCAGCGCATCAAGCAGCCCGACGACCGCCTCGCCATAGTCCTCAAGGCGCGCCGGGTCCGGCGGCAGGGTGCTTTCGCCGTGACCGGGCATGTCCACCGAGATGACGTCGTGATGCGCGGCGAGGACACGGACCTGCGGTCTCCAGACGTCGGCATTCATGCCGACGCCATGGATCAGCACCACGGGCGCGCCCTGACCCGCCCGAAGATAGGCGACCGAGGCCTCCACGGCGCCACCGCGCAGCCGGACGGCGGCGTGGCGGCGACCTGCGTCTGCGACCTCAGCCATGGAGGTCCTTCAGGGTCTCGAGGTCCTTGTAGCGGTCGCCGATGCGATGATGCGGTCGCCCACCGATGGAAGCGCCGAGCGCAATCACCAGTTCGTCCGGCGCGGGAGCGTCGGAGATGGCGAAGTGGACCGTCAGGTAGTGCGAGCGCCGGCCCTCGTCCTGCTTGTCCATCAGCGGAATCATGATGGGGCAGCCCGGCCCCCCGCGGACGTTGGTGAAAGCGAGATAGGTCTTCGCCCCCACCGCACGGCGGAAGTGATTGCCGAAATGCAGGGTATGGATGAGCGCGGAGGCGTGCTCGATTTCGCCGGAGGTACCGCACAAAGCGGCCTTCCCGTAGCCCTCCACCGCGTCGCCGGAGCCGACGCGGCGCAGGATCTCGTCGGTCAGGAGCGCACCGAGTTCCGGCGCGATGGCCATGATCTCCGGCTTGAGGTCGTCGACGAAGCCGCGGCCGGCCCAGGGATTGGCGATCACCGCCGCAGCACCGAACAGATGGAGGGGGGTCGGCGCCGCCTTGCCACCCTCGATAAGCACCTTCTCGTCGTAGCCGACGATCTTGCGAAGCTTCAGCATGATCTCTTTTCCAAATTCCGGATTACGGCATGCCAGGACAGGAGGCGCGCAGGGGCATGGCACCGCCCCCGGCAGCCTCAGTGAGACAGGATCTTGGAGAGGAACGCCTTCGCCCGATCGCTCTGCGGATCTTCGAAGAAACGCGCCTTCGGCGTGTCCTCGACGATCTCGCCGCGATCCATGAAGACGACACGATCCGCGACCTTTCGCGCGAAGCCCATCTCGTGGGTCACGACCATCATCGTCATCCCCTCCTGGGCGAGGGAGACCATCACGTCGAGCACCTCGGTGATCATCTCCGGATCAAGCGCCGAGGTCGGCTCGTCGAACAGCATCGCGATGGGGTCCATGGCGAGCGCGCGGGCAATGGCGATGCGCTGCTGCTGGCCGCCCGAGAGCTGGAGCGGATACTTGCCCGCATGGGCCGTCATGCCGACGCGCGCGAGCAGACCCATGGCCTTGTCGCGGGCCTCCTCGCTCTTGCGCTTCAGCACCTTCTCCTGGCCGATGCACAGATTCTCCAGCACGCTCATGTGCGGGAACAACTCGAAGTGCTGGAACACCATGCCGACGCGGGCGCGCAGCTTCGACAGGCTGGCCTTGCCGTCGGTGATGGAGGTCCCCTCGATGAGGACGTCGCCCGTGTTCACCGGCTCCAGTGCGTTCACGCACTTGATGAGGGTGGACTTGCCCGAGCCGGAGGGCCCGCACACCACCACCACCTCGCCGCGCGCCACCGAGAGCGAGCAGCCTTTCAACACCTGAAAGGTGCTGTACCATTTGTCGACACCGCGGATTTCGACCACGGGTGTGGTGGCGCGGGCGGATGTGCCGTCAGCTGCATTCATGGCGCCCTCACCTCTGCTCGACCAGGCCGGCCTGGGGATCGTAGGCCCGGCCGAAGCGGCGCTCGATGCGGCGCTGGATGAACTCCCAGGCGGTGGTCATGATGAGGTAGTAGATCGCCGCCACCACGAAGAGTTCGAGCACCAGAAACCGCTCCTGAATGAGCACCTGCGTGCGCCGTAGCAGTTCCTCCATGGAGATGATGGAGGCGATGGAGGTGGTTTTCAGCACCCCGTTCACCGAGTTGCCGAGCGGCGGGATGATGATGCGGAAGGCCTGCGGCGCCACCACGTAGCGCATCACCTGGAACGGCGTCATGCCGATCGCGCGCGCTGCGTTCACCTGGCCCCGGGACACCGCCGCGATGCCGGCGCGCACGATTTCCGAGAGGTAGGCCGCCTCGTTCAGCGTAAGTCCGATGAGGGTCGACTCCACCACGGTGAACTTGATGCCGAGCTGCGGCAGGCCCGTGTAAATGATGATGAGCTGCACCAGAAGAGGCGTGCCCCGCATGATCCAGGTGTAGAAATACGCGGGAGCGGAGAGTAATTTGTATTTCGACATGCGCATCACTGCGATGACGAATCCCAGGATGAGCCCGAAAAATATGGAGAAGACGGTGAGCCCGAGGGTCACCAGCGCACCCTCTATGAGGTAGCCGTTGGTGAGATACTCGAAGAAGCCGTCCCAATGCCAACCCTTCACGTCAGCCTCGCGGGAATGAGAGAGGTCTCGGGCTGCGCGGGGCGCCCGGCGAGGCGGCGGGGACGAAATCCCCCGGCCGCAATGAGGAAGACGTCATGTATTGGGGCCGAGAACGCGCACCCCGCCCTCGGCCCGGCCGACGCCGTATTCGCCGAGCAGCTTGTCGAGATAGCCGTCCTTCTCCATGTCCTTCATCACCTCGGCGACGGCGTCCGCCACCACCTTGTCGCCGAAGGCCAGAGACCCGGGGGTGGGGTACAGACGCGACAAGGCGTGGGTGAACTCGCCGCGGTCCTGATACTGCTTCGCCACAGGATCGATGGACACCGCAGCATCCACCTGCCCGGCGCGCAGCGCCTGATAGACGGTGGCGTAGCCATCGAAGAGGTTGATGGTCATGGGCTTCAGGCCCCGCGCCTCGAAATCCTTGTTGAGGTCGCGCATCTTCTTCTCGGCATAGCCGCCGATGTCGGTGCTCACGGCCTTGCCGGAGAGATCGTCGAGCTTGGTGATGGGCGCACCCGACTTCACCGCCGTCGAGATGGAGATGGCGAGGTTCTCATACGGGATCATGTAGAGAATCTTGGTGCGCTCGGGCGTCACGAAGAGGCCGGCGTTGATCATGTCCCAGCGCTTGCCCTGGAGACCGGGGATCATCGCTGCATACTCGGCGCTGATGTATTCCGGCTTCAGGCAGAGGCGCTTGGCCACCTCATAACCGAGTTCGATCCTGAGCCCTTTCAGCACGCCTTTCTGGTCGGCATAGGCCATGGGCGGCAGGGTCGGGCTCGTCGCCATCACGAACGTGCCAGGCTTGACGAGATGACTGTCGGCGATCTTCGGCTGACAGGTCTCCGCGCGGGCGAGCCCGGCCGTGAGGCAGACTGCGGCGGCCGCCGCGAGGGTGGCCGCACGGCGCGCGGACCGGGACAGCGAGGTCGGAAGCGTGATGGGGGCCATGAGTTCACCCTGAGGAATATTATTGTATGCCGTACTATGGCATACCATAATCTGACGTCAATCGGCCTCAGCCAGCGACGATTGGTTTTCTGAGATGGCGCTGGGTTGAGTTGAATATTCGGCGCGGCTGCGGCACCAGTGCCGGCAAGAGGGAATGCGAGAAGATGAACGCTGCCACTGAACCCCTGAGGGTTGATCGCCCCGCCAAGACGCTTCGCGAGCTGACGCTTGAGAAGATGCGCGAGGCCATCTTCTCGCAGCATTTCCGGCCGGGCGACCGGCTGGTGGAGCGCGACCTGTGCGAGCGTCTTGGGGTGAGCCGCACCATCGTTCGCGAGGTTCTGCGGCATCTGGAGACGGAGGGCCTGGTCTCCAATCTTCCGGCGCGTGGTCCCATCGTCTCGCGCACCACGGCGGCGGAGGCCTTGCAGATCTACGAGATCCGGGGGGCGCTTGAGGCCATAGCCGCGCGCGCCTGCGCCGAGGCCCGGCAACCCGCGACGATCGCGGCCCTCGATGCCTGCCTCGCCCGCATCCTCGCCGGCTACGCCCGGGGCAACTCGACGTTGGTCCTGGAGGCGACCTCGGACTTCTACCGCACCCTGTTCGCCAGCTCCGGCAAGGAGGTCGCCTGGAACATCGTCAACGCTCTGACGATGCGCATCAACCACCTCCGCTCGATGACGATCAAGACCCCAGGCCGAGAGGTGGAAGGCCCCAGGCAGATGCAGCGCATCGTGGAGGCGATCCGCGCGGGCAAGGGGGAGGAAGCGCATGCCGCCGCTCTGCAGCACGTCGCGAGTGCCTCGGCCATTGCCCAGCGCCTGTTGCGGGAGCGGGAGGGCGGGTGATTGAGATTGGGTGCAGGCGCCCCGAGAGCCAGTAGGGAAATCGGCGGACTGAACCACCCCTGGGTTCACAGGCGCCTTCTTCCCTGGGGTCCGGCCCCTAACGCCCGGCTTGACGGGCGCTCCGTGCCGCTCTTGGCCTCCAGCGAAGCGCTCACCGCGTTCATCGCCGGACCATGACCAAGCCACTGAAGGGCAGATGACCTATGACGCCACCAAATGGCGGCATCTAACCAGGCTCGCGCCCACCTCAACTACTCTTCAATTGATCTTCTGCGCCCGCCACATCTTCAAGGTGCTTCAACAGCCATTTCAAGCCGGCATCTCGGTTGCCCCGCTGATGCCAGATCGCTTCGACTACGGCTTCTTGCGGAGCGTGAGGGAGAGTCAGCATCACATGGTGCCCCGCTTCAACCAGCCGACGGGCGAAGCGCTCGGGCAACGTGGCCACCATGTCCGTACGCGACAAGATATCCGCGACGGAGGCATAGTGCGGCAGTGAGACCGCGATATGAGCTACGGCCGCGTCATCTTCGTCCGCCTCCATGAGCAGTCGATCGATCCACACCCTCCGCCAAACTCCGCGCTCATCGAGGAACCCGTCGGCGGACTGATCGCCTGAGCCGGTCAGTTCCACCACAACGAACGGGTAAGAGAACAACCGCTCCCGGGTCACGGCGCTTCCTTCCAGTGGATGACCGCGCCGGGCCACGAGCGCCTCTTTGTCTTTGAGCAGCGGCGACCGGTGGATGCGTTCAGGGAGCTCCGAAAACCAGCCTATTACCAAGTCGAGTCGCCCTTCGTCCAAATGCTGGACGACGTCGATGCGGCTGTAGGGAAAAATTCGGAGTTCAAGCTGGGGAGCCAGTTCCGCGATGCGCTGGACGAGGCCCGGAAGGATGATGCTGCTGCTATACTCGCTGGCGGCGACGCGGAAGGTTCGCACGGCTTGGCACGGTGAAAACGGCGTCGCTGAAATCGCCTCATCGAGGCGCCCGAGACCGTCGCGAACCATGGGAGCGAGTTCGCGCGCCCGCGCCGTCGGAACCATGCCGTCATCGCCATAGATGAACAGATCGTCCCCAACCGCAAGGCGCAGGCGTGCCAGCGCATGGCTGACGGCAGATGCCGTCACGCCCAGTTCCCTGCTGGCGCCGCTCACGCTGCCGGTGAGCATGATCGCATCGAAGACGCGGAACAGGTTGAGATCAACGCGCTTCAGAGACATTCGCCACCCTGTGATTGAAATTCATTGCTGCACTGAAGCAAATTCAGCATTTACGGCCCCGCTTCACATTGGCATGGTTCGCTCGCGAGAAAAATGGCGGTAGCAGCGTGCGAGAATCGAGTGGCCGGCCCATAAATCGTGAGGCGGGAGTCCTGAAAAACGGCCCCACATCAAGGTGATCCGCGCTATCAGCAACGCCCCTCGCATGAAATCTCCGCTGCAGCACAGTATAAATACGCCGCGATGCAATATATGTCTGAAATCATTATCATTCAAAAAAGAATGGCGGGTTGAGACTCTCTGCCTCCGCGCATAAGCTTCGGTTAGACGCTTGGCATCTGACCTGCCCGTCGTTCGCGTTTTTGCTTTTGTTTGAAGGAGAATGGCAGCACGCCGTCTCGGCGAGGCCCGATCAGGCTTCATCAAAACACGCCCAAGAAAAACGAGGAAACGCTCATGTTCAGAGACGACGATCTGCCTTCGCCCGCCTACATTTCCACAGGTCACCTACCCGAGGCAGACGAGGTCGAGCGCCTTGTGCGGCGGGCTCACGCGCGTTTCAAGGACAATGACGAGGGGGCGAACTCCAAGGTCTATCCGGCGCTGGAGCGGGTACCGCGCGACCTGTTCGGCATCTGTATCGCCGGCACCAGCGGGCGCATCTACGCCGCCGGGGACGTCGAGCACGAATTCACCATCATGAGCGTGTCGAAGCCGTTCATCTTCGCCCTCATCTGCGAACTCATTGGCCCGTCGCAGGCGCGTGCGAAGCTTGGCGCCAACGCCACCGGCCGCGCCTTCAACTCGCTCGCGGCGATCGAGGCCATGCCGGGTGGCATCACCAATCCCATGGTCAATCCGGGCGCCATCGCCGCCACGAGCCTGGTTCCCGGCGCGACCAGCGCGGAGAAGTGGGCATTCATCCACGGCGGGCTCTCGCGCTTTGCCGGCCGCGCGCTTCCTTTGAACGAAGAGGTATACGCCTCCGCGATCGCGACCAACTTCCGCAATCGCTCCATCGCCCGCATGCTTCAAAGCGTCGGCGCCATCTACAGCGATCCGGACGAGGCGACGGAGCTGTACACGCGCCAATGCTCCCTCAATGTGAGCGCGCGCGACCTCGCGGTGATGGGCGCAACGCTGGCTGACGGCGGCGTCAATCCCATCACCAAGGAGCGTGTGGTGGAACCGGACGTCTGCCACTACGCCCTCGCCGTGATGGCGACCGCCGGCCTCTACGAGACCTCCGGCGACTGGCTTTACGAGATCGGACTGCCGGGAAAGAGCGGCATCGGCGGCGGTATCCTCACGGTCTCGCCGGGCAAGGGCGGCCTCGGCACCTTCGCCCCGCCGCTGGATGCCGCGGGCAACAGCGTGAAGGGGCAGTTGGCCGCGCGCTACCTCTCCCAGCATCTCGGCATGGATCTGTTCGTCTCGCGCCCTGAAGAGTGACGGCGCCGCCTCGCCACCGGCTCCCGCGCACCAACACCAGATTTCGGAAGGAAAAGCCCATGACAGGTTCGACCCCGGCGCAATCGCTGGCGGGCCAGCCGGCCGGCCAGGACGCCAAGGAAAGCTGGGTGCCGATGATCGCCATCGCGCTCGGCCAGGTGATCATGTCCTTTAACGTCGCCTCGCTGCCTGTCGCGATGGGCGGCATGGTGAAGAGCTTCAACGTGCCGCCCACCACGATCGCCACGGGCATCGTGATGTATTCCATGCTGGTGGCGGGCTTCGTGATGCTCGGCGCCAAGCTCAATCAACGGTTTGGCGCGGTCAATGTCTTCCGTGCCACGGTGGTTCTGTTCGGCTGCGCCCAGGTGCTGATGACCTTCAGCCCCAATGCGACGGTCATGATCACCGCGCAGGGCCTGTCAGGCGCAGCAGCGGCGGCCATCGTGCCATCGCTGGTAGCGTTGATCGCGGAAAACTATCGCGGCACCCAGCAGGCGACGGCGCTCGGCGCGCTGGGCTCGGCCCGCGCGGCGGCCGGTGTCGCCGCCTTCCTCATCGGCGGCGTCCTCGGCACCTTCATCGGCTGGCGCCCCGCGTTCGGCATCCTCATCGTTCTTTCAGCCGTGGTGTTCGTCCTGAGCTTCCGTCTCAAGGCGGACCATGGCCGGCCGGAAGTGCAGATCGATCTGGTGGGCGTGGTGCTGGCGGCTGCCGCCATCGTGCTGATCTCGTTCGGCTTCAACAACCTCAACCGGTGGGGCCTCGCGGTGGCGACGCCGGCCGCGCCCTTCAGCATCGCGGGTCTTTCGCCCGCGCCGGTCTTCATCGTGGTCGGCATCGTGCTCGGCCAGTTGTTCGTGCGCTGGACCCGGCGGCGGCAGGAAGCCGGGAAGACGCCGCTGCTGGCGCTGGAGGTCATCACCTCCGGCCAGGAACGCGCGGCGGTGATGGCCATGTTCGCGGTGGTGGCGCTGGAGGCGATGCTGAACTTCTCCGTGCCGCTCTACATCCAGATCGTGCAGGGGCGCTCTCCCCTCGCCACCGCCATCGCCATGATGCCGTTCAACCTCACGGTGTTCTTCTCGGCGATGCTGATCGTGCGCTTCTACGACAAGCTCACCCCGCGCCAGATCGGCCGCTACGGCTTCATGCTCTGCACGGTGGCCCTTGTCTGGCTCGCCTTCGTCGTGCGCAACGACTGGAGCGCGGTTCCGGTGCTGTTCGGCCTCGTCGTCTTCGGGATCGGCCAGGGATCGCTGGTGACGCTGGTGTTCAACGTTCTGGTCACGGCCTCGCCGAAGGAGCTGGCCGGGGATGTCGGCTCCTTGCGCGGCACCACCAACAACCTTGCCGCCGCCGTCGGGACGGCCGTGGCGGGAGCGCTGCTCGTCGGGCTGCTCTCCACCATCGTGCTGGGCCGCGTCGCGGCGACGCCGGAACTGACCCCCGAGGTTCAGGCCATGGTGAATCTCGACAGCATCAACTTCGTTTCAAATGATCGCCTGAGGACGACACTGGAAACCGCCGGTGCGACGCCTGAGCAGGTCACGGCCGCTGTCGTGGTGAACGCAGAATCCCGGCTGAGGGCCCTGAAGATCGGCTTGCTCCTGATGGCCGCTATAGCGCTCCTCAGCATCATTCCCGCCGGACGCCTGCCGGACTACAAGCCCGGGGAAATACCCGATCCAGACACGCCGCCGCCCGCCAAATAGGGCAGAGTCTGCCGAGGTGCGCCCTGCCTATTCAACAGCACCTCGGCAGGCCCAGGAAAGGCGTCGGCTCGTCATCAACGAGAAGAGGTGACCTCGGTCGGCAAAGCCCCCCAGGCGCCTCCCTCGGCCTCTTGGACTTGATACCGAGACGGTCGTCGCAAAGTGCAAAGGGCGAAGAAGGCCCCGCCCCGTGGCAGGGTCGAAGCAATCCTTTGGTCGCTTGGTTTTGGCTAGCGCGAAGGGAACTTCAATCCTCTCTCGCAGCACCGTCCCAAAGCATTGAAATTGCACGACGCAAAGGCTTGAAACGGCACAGCGCATGCCTGTTTGTGATCCCCCGGCTGGCCCGTGCGCGCGCACTCTCCGACCCGCCACGACAGACATGCCAGCCGCCTTTCCTTACGGCACCCAGGGTTCGCGCCCGGAAAGGCGGAGGTTGCAGTTCTGGCGGCAAGGGGCATGATCGCGCCCCTCGGTCGCGGCGGGAGCCTTCAGGGCGCATGAACATAAGGTTCCTTGAAACCTTCCTCTGGGTCGCCCGGCTGCGCAGCTTCTCCAGCGCGGCGGACCGGCTCTGCACCACGCAGGCGGCCGTCTCCAATCGCATCGCGACGCTGGAGAAAGACCTCGGCGTGCGGCTGTTCGACCGCGACCTGCGCAACGTCAGCCTCACGCCGGCCGGCGAGCGGGCGCTGGCCCAGGCGGAGACCATCGTGCGACTCGCAGCCGATCTCAGGCTCGGCGTGGGCGACCCCCAGCGGCTGCGCGGGCGGGTGGCCATCGGCACCATCGATACCGTCGTCTATGCGTGGCTGCCGCGTCTCGTGGAGCATGTGAAATCCATCTATCCCGAGGTGGACCTGGACCTCACCGTGGACAACAGCCTCACGGTCGCGCGCATGCTGCTCGAGGGCCAAGTGGACCTTGCGCTCATCGCGGGGCCGGTGCTGGCACCGGGCTGCCGCAACATCGAACTGTGCAGCTACGGCTGCGTCTGGGTCGCCTCCCCGCGCCTCGCCCTGCACGGCCGCCGGCTGTTGCTGGAGGACATCGTGACCCAGCCCATCTTCGCCTTCTCGCGCGGGTCGCAACCGCACCAGAACGTGCAGAAGCTGGTGGAATCCTCCGGCCTCGACCCGCACCTCGTCCGCATCCTCAACTCCAACTCGCTGGCCACCATCACACGCCTCGTCCGCGACGGCATGGGCGTCGCGGTTCTGCCGGATGTGGTCGTCGCCGAGATGCTGGAGCGGGAGGAACTCGTTCTGCTGGAGGTGGATGCGCGCATTCCGCCGCTGAACCTGCACGCCATTTTCCGTGACGAACCCGGCAGCCCCCTGCCCGGTCTGATCGCCCACATGGCCGCAGCGATCGCCGCCGGCGACCCTCTCGACGGGCATGCTGCACTGCACACGGAATAAGCAACCCCCGCCTATGCCGCTCTCATAAGCATTGCTTGTCACGGCGGACAATTATTTCGCGTTTGTCGGACCTTGGTGGCTCTGCTCTGCTTGCCTCACCAGCAAGGAGGCAGGTGCGTGAAGGTTTCGCTCATCCAGATGAACAGCCAGGGCGACAAGGCGGCGAACCTCAGCGCCGCCAAGGCCCTGATCGAGGACGCAGTCGCTCTCGAACGTCCCGACCTTGTGGTCCTGCCGGAATATTACGCCTGCCTCGGCGATACGCCCGAGGAGACTCAGGCCTCCGCCGAGACCTTCCCCGAGGGAGAGTCCTACCAGCTCATGTCCGGCCTCGCACGGCGCCTGAAGGTGGCGATCCATGCCGGCAGTGTCGCCGAAAAAGACGGCAACGCCTTCTACAACACCACCCTGGTGTTCGGCCCGGACGGCAGCGAGATCGCGCGCTACCGCAAGATTCACCTGTTCGACGTGGAGATTACCGGCGGCACGGTCTACCGCGAATCCGACACGGTCAGCCGCGGCGACGAGGTCGTGACGTACAAGATCGGCGACACCACCGTCGGCTGCGCCATCTGCTACGACATCCGCTTCCCCGAACTGTTCCGCAAGCTGGCCGACAAGGGCGCCGACGTGATCGTGCTGCCCGCCGCCTTCACCCTCATGACCGGCAAGGATCATTGGGAAGTGTTGGCCCGCGCCCGCGCCATCGAGACCCAGACGTGGTTCCTCGCGGTGGGCCAGACCGGCTCGCATGCCGGTGGCAGAAAGTGGTGCTGGGGCCATTCCATGGTTGTCGACCCCTGGGGCCACATCGCCGCCCAGTGCTCCGACGGGGTGGGCTTCACCTCCGCCCGCCTCGACTTTTCCTACACCGGCAAGGTGCGCGCCAACGTTCCCGTTGCCCGCCATCACGTCCTCGCCTGAGCGGAGCCTGCCCCATGTTCATCGTCAACCCCATGCCGGAGCAGATCGCGCCGGACCTCGTCGCCGACCTTGAGAAGTGCGAAGTGGCGACCATCGGCCACGTGCTGCATTCCGGCTTCGTGGACCCCGACATCCGCGCCGTTCTGCCGGGCAAGCGGGTGGCCGGCACCGCGGTGACCCTGCGCATTCCCCATGCCGATTCCACCCTGCTGCACTATCTCACCGCCTATGTGCGCCCCGGCGACGTGGTGGTGATCGAGCGCTGCGGCGACGCCCGGCACGCCTGCTGGGGCGGCGTCATCACCAATGCCATGAAGATGGCCGGGGTGACGGCCGGCGTCATCGACGGCCCGGCCACCGACTTCTCCGAGATCGTGCGCGTGGACATGCCCATGTGGTGCCGTGGCCCCTCGCCCATCACCACCAAGCTGCTCGGCCTCGAAGGCGCGCTGAACGTGCCGGTGAACGTGGGCGGCCAGACCGTTTCGCCCGGCGACGCCGTGCTCTGCGACGAGAGCGGCGTGGTGGTGCTGAAGCCGGCCGAGGCGCCGGCGGTCGCGGCCCGCGCCATCGCCATGCAGGAAGCGGAGGTCGTCCTCCTGTCGCGCCTCGCGGCCGGCGAGAAGCTTCCCGACATCTCCGGCGCCCGCGCCATGGTGGAGGCGAAGCTCCTGTCCGCCTGAGCCCGCCCAACCGCTGATTCAACACTTCACGAGAGGCCGCCCGAGCGGCCCGGTCACCTTTCCAGAGGGACAACGAGATGAACGCAGCATACAAGTTCGGAACCCTGTGCCTCCTCGCCGCCGGCCTCATGGCTGGTCCGGCCGCGGCGGAAACCAACCTGACGGTGATGGCCTATTCCGGCCTGTTCCAGGAGCGCTACACGAAGGCCGTGATCGAGCCTTTCATGAAGGCGCATCCGGACATCAAGGTCACCTTCTTCCCCCTGCCCTCCTCCGCCGCCATGCTGGGCAACCTGCGCGCCCAGAAGGCCGCGCCGCAGGCGGACGTGGTGATCATGGACGTGTCCGTCTCCAAGGCCGGCACGGATGAAGGCCTCTTCACCAAGATCGACGAGACCAACATCCCCAACGTGAAGGATCTCTACCCCAACGCCCGCATCCCCAGCGTGGCCGGCGTGGGCGTGACCTTCGACAACCTCGTGCTGCTCTACAATGCCGAGCAGGTGAAGGAGGCTCCCAAGTCCTGGATGGAGATGGCCAAGGCGCCCTACAAGGGCAAGGTGGTGATCCCCGGCGTGCCTGATATCCAGGGCCTCGGCCTCGTGCTGATCCTCAACAAAGCCAATGGCGGCACCGATTATCTCGCCAATGTGGACAAGGGTCTCGCCGCCGTGGCCGAGATCGCGCCCAACGTGCAGACGTGGGAGCCCAAGCCAGAGGTCTACGCCCCCATCATCACCGGGCAGGCGGCACTGGGCGTCGGCTACAATGCCCGCGCCCAGGTGAACAGCGAGCAATCCGGCGGGAAGATCAAGGCAACCATCCCGCAGGAAGGCACCATCTTCCAGATCAACACTATCAATTTGGTGGCCGGCGCCCCCGCGGCCGACGCGGCGAAGACCTTCGTGAACTACGCGCTCTCCCCCGAAGCGCAGAAGAGCTTCACCGAGACCATGTTCTACGCGCCCACCAATTCCAAGGCCGAGATCACCGGCGCCGCGCTCGACCGCACCGCCGTGAAGAACCTCGACAAGGTGATGTCGGTGGACTGGATCGCTCTCGCGCAGGTGCGCGACAAGATCGCGGAGCAGTGGCGCCGCCGCGTCCTGCCGGCGAGCCGGTGAGGGCAGCCATGATCCACGCCGAGCCCACCGAGATGACGCGCCTGGCGCAGGGACAGGGCTTCCTGTCCCTGCGGGGCCTCACCCGCCGCTATGACCATTTCACCGCGGTGGACGACCTCAATCTCGATGTGGCCAAGGGCGAGCTCGTCGCCTTCCTCGGCCCGTCGGGCTGCGGCAAGACCACGTCGCTGCGCATGATCGCCGGGCTGGTCCCCGCCTCCTCCGGCCATATCGTCGTGGACGGCCGCGACCTGACCGGCGTGGCGCCCTACAAGCGGGACATGGGGCTGGTGTTCCAGTCCTATGCCCTGTTCCCGCACATGGATATCGCCCGCAACGTGGCCTTCGGGCTGGAGATGCGGAAGGTGCCGAAGGCGGAAGCGGCGCAGCGGGTGAAGGAGGCCATCGCCATGGTCCGCCTCACCGGCCGCGAGCACCATCGCCCGGCCCAGCTTTCCGGCGGCCAGCAGCAGCGCGTGGCGCTGGCCCGCGCGCTGGTGGTGCGCCCCTCCATCCTGCTGCTGGACGAGCCCCTCTCCAACCTCGACGCCAAGCTGCGCGACGAGATGCGCACCGAGATCCGCGACATCCAGAAGCGGCTCGGCATCACGGCCATCTTCGTCACCCACGACCAGATGGAAGCCCTCACCATCTGCGACAAGGTGGTGGTGATGAACCACGGCCGGCTGGAGCAGGTCGGCACGCCCCACGAGATCTACGAGCATCCCAAGACCGCCTTCGTGGCCGGCTTCGTCGGCCGCATCAATCGCCTGCCCGGTCGGGCCTCCGGCGGTGTGGCGCAGGTGGCGGGGATCACCGTTTCCGCCCCCGGCTTTGACGGCCCCGTGGATGTGATGGTGCGGCCCCATCGCATGATCCTCTCCACCGGCCCGGTGCCGGCCGACGCGGGGCTGCACCAGCTCTCCGGCACCGTGACCCGCGCCACCTTCGCCGGCGACATCCTCGAATATGAGGTGGAGGCCGCCGGCACCCTTCTGAAGACCGAGGCATCCACTCGCGGCGGCGAGGCCCTGCTCGCCCCCGGCACGCCCGTCACCCTGTCCTGGCGCCCCCAGGATACGTTCGTGTACCCCGCGTCATGACGAGCCTCGCCCTCTCCCACACTGAGCCGCGACGGCTCGGCCCCCTCGGCACGGCCAGCGCCCTGCTGCTGCCCATCGCCGTGGTGAATGCCATCGGCTTCCTGTGGCCGGTGGTGAACCTGCTGAAGATGTCGTTCCGCGAGGCGCAGGCCTCCGGCGCGCTCGGCGCGGGCTACAATCTGGACACCTGGACCAACGCCCTCACCGACAGCTTCACCCTGGAGCTGATCACCAACAGCGTCGGCGTCAGCCTGCTCATCACGGTGCTGACGCTCATCGCCTCCTACCCCATCGCGCTCTACCTGCACCGCTCAACCGGCACGTGGCGCACGGTGCTGATGGTGCTGGTGGTAGCACCGCTCCTCACCTCCGCCGTGGTGCGCACCTATGGCTGGATCGCCATCCTCTCCGACCGGGGACTGGTGGCCAATGCGCTGATGGCCCTTGGCATGGCGGAGCCGCCGCGCCTCATGTTCAACCTCACCGGCGTCGTCATCGGCCTCACCGAGATCCTGATGCCCTACATGATCCTCGCGCTGCTCTCGGGCTTCGGCCGGCTCGATCCGCGGCTGGAGGAGGCGGCCCTGACGCTGGGCGCCTCGCCGCTCAAGACCTTCTGGCGGGTGGTGCTGCCGCTCACGGCGCCGGGCATGGCGCTGGGCGGGCTCCTGTGCTTCGTGCTCGCCATCTCCTCCTTCGTCACGCCGAAGCTGCTCGGCGGCGGGCGCGTGTTCCTGCTCGCCACCGAAATCTACGACCAGGCCATCGTGACCCTCAACTGGCCGCTCGCCGCCGCGCTGTCCATGATCGTGCTCGTGGTGTTCGGCATTTCCCTCACGCTCTACGCCCGCGCCCTGCGGCGCATCGCCTGAGGAGGAGAGACATGGACGAACGCCCCGTCTCCCCGGCCCTGAAGATCGCCGCCGGACTGATGTTCCTGTTCCTGCTGGCGCCGCTGCTGGTGGTGCTTCCCATCTCCTTCAGCGGCGACGACTTCATGGCCTTCCCGCCCTCCAGCTGGAGCGTGAAATGGTATGGCGCCATCTTCGCCAATTCGGTGATGATGAACGCCTTCTGGATCAGCCTCGCGCTGGCCTTCGTGGTCACCGTGCTGTCGCTCGGCATCGGCCTGCCGGCGGCCTATGCGCTGGTGCGCCTCAAGCCGCCCGGTGCGGAAGCCCTCGCCAACCTGTTCTCGGCGCCGCTCCTCCTGCCCACCATCGTGCTCGGCCTCGCCTTGCTGCTGGTGTTCGCGCCCATGGGCCTCATCGGCTCCTTCCAGGGTCTGGTGGCCGCCCATCTGATCGTCACGCTGCCCTATGCGGTGCGGGTGCTCTCGACGGCGCTGGCCAACCTGCCGCTCACGGTGGAGGAGGCGGCCGGAATGCTCGGCGCGCGGCCGCTGACCGTGTTCTTCCGCGTCACCCTGCCCATGATGCGCTCGGGGCTCGTCTCCACCACGGCCCTGTGCTTCCTCGTCTCCTTCGACGAGGTGGTGCTCTCCCTGTTCATGACCGGCCCCCGCCTGCAGACGCTGCCGGTAGCCATGTACAACCACGTGGATCAGCAGGCGGACCCCATGGCGGCCGCCATCTCGGTGCTGCTCGTGGTGCTGACCCTCGCCGTCGTGCTGGTCGTGGACCGCACCGCCGGCCTCACACGGACCTTCGTGAAATGACATTGGCCGGCGGCTGACGCCGGCCTCATCCCCTCGCGCCTCGACCGACCCGCCTTGCGCGGGAACGGGAGAGCTTTGCCTGACGCCCGGAGCCCTGACGTGACCTCTTCCCTCGCCTCCTTCGCCTTCTGGCTCACCGCCCCGGTCTTCCCGCACATCGAAATCGCGCGGGACGCCGGCTTCACCGCCGTGGTGCTCGACATCGAGCACGGCACCTTCAACCTCGACGACCTCGACCGGGTGATCCCCTTCTGCCGGGCGCTGGGCATCAAGGTCTACGCCAAGGTGCTTGGCCCGCTCACCGAGCCGATCCAGCAGGCGCTCGATTTCGGCGCCGATGCGGTCATCATTCCCCACATCGCCGGCGTGGACCATGCGCGGCAGGTGACGGCATCGGCCAAGTATCCCCCGCTCGGGGTGCGCTCCTACGCCGGTGGCCGCACGGTGATGTACGGCCCCGCCTCGCCCACCTACGCCTCGGACGAGAACGCCCGGGTCAAGTGCTGGCCGATGATCGAGAGCCGGGAATCCCTCGCCGATGTGGAGGCCATCGCGGCCCTGCCGACGGTGGACGGCCTGTTCGCCGGCCCCACCGACCTCGCCATGGCGGCCGGCAACGAGCGCTACACTTTCTCCGACGCCGACAAGGCCGACATCGCCCGCATCGCCGCTGCCGCGAAGGCGGCCGGCAAGCCCTGGGTGATGCCCTGCTGGACCCAGCCGGAGCGCGCCTTCGCCAAGGCGCACGACGTCTCCGTCACCGTGGTGGGCGCCCAGTTCTACATGGTGCGCGCGGCCTTCGCGTCCCTGGTGGATGGCCTTTCCGCCGAAGGCCTCATCTGACCCACCCCTTCATCCAGATATCGAGTGACCCCATGAGCACCCCCTCCATCCGCATCGCCGTGGACATCGGCGGCACCTTCACCGACATCGAGATCCTCGACGGGCGCACCGGCGAGATCCATCAGATGAAGACGCCGAGCACCCCGTCTGATCCATCCATCGGCCTGCTCACCGGCATCAAGCAGGCGAGCCAGCGCTTCGGCTTCTCCCTGGATGAGGTGCAATACCTGCTGCACGGCACCACCATCGCCACCAATGCGGTGCTGGAGCGCAAGCTGCCCCTCGGTGCGGTGGTGACAACCGCCGGCTTCGAGGACGTGATGCAGATCGGCCGCCATGGCCGCACCGATGTCTACGCCATCACCGCCTCGCCCCAGGCGGCGCTGGTGAAACGGCGCTTCTGCTACGGCCTCAAGGAACGCATCGGTGCCGACGGGCGCATCATCACCGCCCTCGACGCGGCCGAGGTGCGGGCGCTGGCGGGCCAGCTGAAGCAGGCCGGCGTGAAGTCGGTCGCCGTCTGCTTCCTCAACGCCTACGCCAATCCCGCGCATGAGCAGCAGGCCGGCACCATCCTGCGCGACCTCCTACCGGGCATCGAGATCTCGCTCTCCTCCGACATCTCTCCCGAGCTGCGCGAATACGAGCGCATGTCCACCACCACGCTGAACGCGCTGCTGGTGCCGGTGGTGAAGACCTACACCGACCGCCTCGCCGGCAAGCTGAAGGAAGAGGTGCCGCAGACGCAGGTCTATCTGGTCCAGTCCAACGGCGGCGTGGCGGGTCTTGCCAAGGCCGGACGCGAGCCGGCCCGGCTGCTGCTGTCCGGCCCCTCCGGCGGCGCAGCGGCGGCCAAGCGCCTGTCGGTGGCGCTCGACGAACCGAACCTCGTCGCAGTGGACATGGGCGGCACCAGCTTCGACGTGTCCGTGGTGCACGAGGGCAATGTCTCCATGGTCAACGAGGGCGAGGTGGACGGGCTGCCCGTGCGCCTGCCCATGATCGAGATGCGCACCATCGGCGCCGGCGGCGGCTCCATCGCCTGGGTGGATGACGGAGGACGCCTGCGCATCGGCCCCCACAGCGCGGGCGCCGAGCCCGGCCCGGCCTGCTACGGCCGCAGCGGAAAGCGCCTCACCGTCACCGATGCCAATCTGCTGCTCGGCCGTCTCGACGGATCGAGCTTCATGGGCGGCGGCATGGGCCTTGATCGCGAAGCGGCCGCGCGGGCGGCGGACGAGGTGTCCGGCAAGCTGAAGCTCTCGGCCGAAGAGACGGCGGCGGGCGTCATCGCCGTCACCAATTCCAGCCTCGCCACCGCCATCCGCCTGTCCCTGTTCGAGAAGGGCATGGACCCGGAAGATTTCGCGCTGCTCTCCTTCGGCGGCGCCGGTGGCGTCCATGCCTGCGAGGTGGCCGAGGAGCTGGGCATGAACAAGGTGATCTTCCCCGCCCACGCCTCCACGCTTTCGGCGTGGGGCATCCTGTGGTCGGACATCACCCACGACCTCTCCTCCACGCAGATCGGGCTGCTGGCGGACCTCGGCGACAGCCTCGCCCAGCGCGCCGTCCAGCTGGCGCAGGATGGCGACCGGCTCTTGGCGGAAGATGGCGTCACGGCCGAAAATCGCGGCTTCGAATGGGCGCTGGACCTGCGCTACCAGGGCCAGGCCTTCGACCTGCGCGTGCCGCTGGAGGAGGCCGATTTTTCGGCCGACGGCATCGCCCGCGCCACCGCCGCTTTCCATGCGCTGCACCGCCAGCGCTTCTCCTATGACGAGCCCGCCGTGCCGGTGGAGGTGGTGGCGCTGCGGCTCTCCGCCATCGGCCGCCTCGCCAAGCCCACGCCGGCTCCGGCGGTGGCGGGCGTCGCCGCCGCGGACAAGTCCCGCTCCGTCTATGGCCGGGGCGGCTTCGTGGATACCCGCGTGGTGGCCCGCGAGGCGGTGACCGCCGAGGGCATCGCCGGCCCCGCCGTGGTGGAGGAGGTCTATACCGCCACCTATTTGCCCGCCGGCTGGACCATCCGCTCCCATGCCACCGGCGCGCTCGTGGCCGAGCGCACCCAGCGCCACTGACACCTTGAGGACACTCAAATCATGACAACCATCGATCCCGTCCGCCTCGAGGTGATCCGCAATGCGCTGGTCGCGGCCTCCGAGGAAATGAGCCTCACCATCTGGCGCACCAGCCGCTCCACCGTGGTGCGTGAAATCCTCGACTTCTCCACCGCCGTGTTCGACGCCGAGGGCCGCAACATCGCCCAGTCGGCCCGCATTCCGGTGCATCTCAATTCCATGTCCGACTGCCTGAAGACCGTGCTGGAGAAGTTCATTCCGCTCGAAAGCTGGAATGAGGGCGACGTCATCGTCACCAACGATCCCTATGCCGGCGGCCAGCATCTGCCGGATATCCAGACGTTCCGCCCGGTGTTCGTGGACGGCAAGCGCGTCGCCATCGTCGGCACGCTCTGCCACCATGTGGACGTGGGCGGCGGTGCGGCCGGCTCCTATTACGCGGCGGCCACCGAAATCTTCCACGAAGGCATCCGCATTCCCCCGCTGCGCCTCGTCGAGAAGGGCACGCTCAACACCGGCGTGTTCGAGATGCTGCTCTACAATGTGCGCCAGGCGGAAGAGACCCGCGGCGACCTCAACGCCCAGATCGCGGCGCTGGGTATCGGCGCCAAGGCGGTGGCGCGCATCGCCCGCAAGTATGGCGCCGACACGCTGTCCGCCGCCATGTCAGCCATTCTCGATGGCTCCGAGCGCATGATGCGCGCGGCCATCGCCGCGCTGCCGGACGGCACCGCCTCCTTCGTGGAGACGGTGGACGACGACGGCCAGTCGGAGGAGCCCATCCGCCTTGAGGTGACGATCACCAAGGCGGGCGATGTCATCACCCTCGACTTCGCCGGCTCCAGCCCGCAGGTGCGCGGCCCGGTGAACAACACGCCGGCCATGACCTGCTCGGCGGTCTATTACGCGCTGCTCGCCGCCCTCGGCTCGGACATCCCCGCCAATTCCGGCTGCTACCGGCCGGTGACGGTGGCCTTGCCCGAAGGCAGCGTGGTGAATGCGCAATTCCCCGCCCCCGTGGCCGGGCGCATGGTGGTGAACCACCGCATCGCCACCGCGGTGTTCGGGGCCCTCGCCCAGATCGCGCCGGAGCGCATTCCGGCGGCATACTACGCCATCTCCTACGTCTATGCGGTCTCGCTGGTGCGGCCGGATGCCAAGCGGCAGGTCTATTTCGACATCGAGGTGGGCGGCTGGGGCGGCCATGCGGGCGGAGACGGCGCGAGCGCTTTGTCCTGCGGCCTCCACAACAACACCAACGCGCCCATCGAGATGGTGGAGGCGAAATATCCCGTGGTCTTCACCCGCTACGGCCTTCTGCCGGACAGCGGCGGCGCGGGCGAGAACCGTGGCGGACTCGGCCTCGTGCGCGAATTCCGGCTTGAAGCGCCGCAAGGCTCCCTCTCCACCAATTTCGAGCGCTTCCGCTTCCCGCCCTACGGCATCAAGGGCGGAAAGCCCGGCTCCCTCTCCTCCACCACCGTGACGCGGGCGGACGGCTCCGCCGTGAGCCTCAATTCCAAGGTCTCGGGCATTCCGCTTCAGGCCGGGGACACGGTGACCATCAAGACCTCCGGCGGCGGCGGCTTCGGCGACCCGGCGGACCGAGATCCGGCACGCATCGCCGAAGACATCGCCGAGGGTCTCGTGACGGAGGACGCCGCCCGCACCCTCTATGGCTATGCCCGCGCGGCGGAAAAGGGAGAGGCGGCGTGAGCGCCGCGTCTTCCGTGCCCATGACCTGCCTCAGCCTCAAGGAGGTGGAGGACCTGACCTTCCGGGCGCTGACCGCGTGCGGCGTCAGCCCGGCCAACGCCCTGTCGGTCACCGCCTCGGTGGTGGCCGCCGAGGCCGAGGGCGTCCACAGCCACGGCCTCGCCCGCCTGCCCACCTATTGCGCCCATGCCAAGGTCGGCAAGATCGACGGCAAGGCCATGCCGGAACTGACCCGCCCCCGGCCGGGCCTTGTCCGCGTGGACGCAAGGGACGGCTTCGCCCATCCCGCCATCGACCTCGGCCTGCCGGCCCTGTTCGAAGCGGCCAAGACGCAGGGTATCGCCGCGTTGGCCGTCACCAATTCCTACAATTGCGGCGTCGTGGGCTACCATGTGGAGCGCATCGCCAAAGCCGGCCTGATGGCGCTCGGCTTCGTGAATGCGCCGGCCTCCATCGCCCCGGTGGGCGGCACGAAGCCGGTGTTCGGCACCAATCCGGTCGCCTTCGCAGTGCCCCGCAGCGGCGAAGATCCGCTGGTGCTGGACCAGTCGTCCAGCGTCATCGCCAAGAGCGAAATCGTTGTGCATCAGCAGCGGGGCCAGAAGATTCCGCTGGGCTGGGCGCTGGACCGGAACGGCAATCCCACGGACGACCCCGCTGCCGCCTTGGATGGAGGCACCATGGTTCCCTCCGGCGGTCACAAGGGCGCGGGGCTGGCGCTGATCGTGGAGCTGTTCGCGGCCTGGATTACGGGGGCGAACCTCTCCATCGACGCCTCCTCCTTCGCCGACAATGCGGGCGGCTCGCCGCGCACCGGGCAGTTCTTCATCGCCGTGGACCCCGGCCCGCTGGCCGGCCCCGACGCGGCGGCGCGGCTCGCGCACCTGTTCGCGGTCATCGCGGAGCAGGAGGGCGCACGGCTGCCGGGCTCCCGCCGCGCCGCCGCCCGGCGCCAGACGGCAGATGCCGGGGTGCGCATTCCGGCAATCTTGAAGGACCGGCTCGACACCATCGCGGCCGGCGCCTGAGGGACGAGCGGATGGGCGCGCGGCATTGCCCCGCCCACCCGCTCAAGGTGCCGAGGATGCCTCAGGCCGCCTCGACGACCATGGCGATGCCCTGCCCGCCGCCGATGCACATGGTGACAAGACCGTACTTGCCGCCGATGCGCTTGAGCTCATGGAGGATCTTGACGGTCAGGATGGCCCCGGTCGCCCCAACGGGATGGCCGAGGGCGATCGCCCCGCCATTGGGGTTGACCTTGGCCGGGTCGAAACCGAGCGCCGCTCCGACCGCACAGGACTGAGCGGCGAAGGCCTCATTGGATTCGATCACATCGAGGTCGGCGACGCCGATGCCCGCGCGTGCGAGCGCAATGCGCACGGCCGGCACCGGGCCCATCCCCATCTCGGCGGGATCGACGCCCGCGAGCCCCCAGGAGACGAGGCGCGCCAGCGGCGTCAGACCACGCTTGGCGACCGCCTCCCGCGAGGCGAGGACGACCGCGCCCGCCCCGTCGTTGATACCGGACGAATTGCCGGCGGTGACGGTTCCGCCCTTGGCGAAAACCGGGCGCAGCCGCGTGAAATCATCGAGGCTCACCTCCCGCCGGACATGCTCATCGGTGTCGAACGTGACGGTGCCCTTCCGGCCGGAGAGATCGAAGGGGGCGATCTGGTCCTTGAAGTAGCCCGCAGAGATGGCGTGCGCGGCCCGCCGGTGGCTTTCGAGCGCGGCGGCGTCTTGCGCTTCCCGGCTGACATCGTAGCGCTGCGACACGGTTTCGGCGGTCACGCCCATGTGGCCGTGGCCGAACGGATCGGTCAGCACGCCCACCATCATGTCAGCCGCCTGCGCATTGCCCATGCGCTGACCCCAGCGGGCGCCGGGCAACAGATAGCCGGCACGGCTCATGCTCTCGGCACCACCCGCGAGCGCCGTCTCCGCATCGCCAAGCATGATCGCATGGGCGGCGGTGAGGATCGCCTGGAGGCCGGAGCCGCACAGGCGGTTCACCGTGAGCGCCGGCGCCTCCTTCGGCACGCCCGCCTCCATGGCCACCACGCGGGAGATGTACATGTCGCGCGGCTCGCCATGGATGACGTTGCCCACCACGGTCTGGCCGATCTCCTCGGCCGCAAGGCCGGACCGGGAGATGGCGGCACGGGCCGCATGCGCGCCGAGCGTCGTTGCCGGCACGTCCTTCAGACTTCCCCCGAAATCGCCGATGGCCGTACGCGCTGCTGAAACGAAAAAGACTTCGGCGCCACTCATGGGAACGTCCTTCGGTGTGCGGTCATTCGATGCGGAATCCAAATATCAGCGAATTGGAAGTCGACCTACTCTTACGACAGAGCGCCGTATTGACGGCGGCGTCGCTCTGCGGTGAGCGGCAAGAGCGGCGCTGGCTTCATCCCTGCCGCCATGCCCGCTCGGCCTCGTCCCAGGCCGCGAGGGGCTGGAGATCGGGCACCCAGGCGAGGCCCGATTTGCCATCGGAGGACACCGCGTCCGACGTGACGACCACATCCAGCAGCGCCGGCCGGTTGGCCAGCGCGCGGGCGATGGCGGGAGCGAGATCCTCCTCGCGCTCCACGCGCTCGGCATGCATGCCGAAGGCCCGCGCCATCATGGCGTGGTCGGAATGCTGGAGGCGCGTGCCCACCACCTTGCCGTGGGTCTCCTGCTGGTCGTGGACCTCGATCTGCCATGCCCCATTGTTGGCGACGACGATGAGCACCGGCGCCTTGTGGCGCACCGCAGTGTCGATCTCGATGGCATTGAAGCCGAAGGCGCCGTCGCCGGTGGCCACCAGCACCGGCTTGTCGGGATATTCGAGGCTGGCGGCGATGCCGTAGGGCACGCCCACGCCGATGCAGCCGAACGGCCCGGGATCGAGCATGGCATCGGCGCTAAGGCCAACGCGCCCGAAGGCGAGGAAATCGCCGCCGTCATTGATCACCACGGCGTCGCGGCCGACCGCATCCTGCAAGGCGGCGAGCAGGCGATTGGGGTGGAGCCGGCCATCGGCGCCGGCGGGCGCGGCCGCCATGGACTGGCGCAGCTTCGCCGCGCGCGCCCGGTGCCCCTCGCGCAGCTTGCCCGCCCAGTCCGGATCAATGGCGGACGCGCGATTGCCGGCTGCCTCGACCAGCGCATCGAGCGTGGCCGCCACGTCCGCGACGATCTCCACAGCCCCGCGCCGGTTGTCGCGGACCTCGGCAGCGGCATCGCTGATGCGCACGAACTGCGCGGCGCCGAACACGGCCGGCGAACCGAAGCCGAGCTGGAAGTCGAGCTTGCGTCCCACCGTCAGCACCACATCGGCGTCGCCCATGGCCGCGCCGCGCATGGCGCCGACGACGGCAGGATGGTCATCGGGGATCACGCCCCGGCTCTCGCCGGTGTCGAGATAGACCGCACCGAGCCGGTCGAGAAATGCGGAAAGCTCGGGCCCCGCCTGCCGCGCGCCGCGACCGGAAATGACGAGCACGCGGCGTGCGCTCCACAGGAGATCGACCGCCGCGGCGATACGGTCCGGGTCAGGCAGCGCGCGCACCCGCGGCTTCGCGACCATGTGCTCCGCCATCCGGAGCGCCTCGGGGACAGGAGCGCGCAGGGTGTCGACCGGGAAGTCGATGAAGGCCGGGCCGGGCACGCCGCCTTCGCCGAGCGCACACGAGATCGCCTCGTCCAGCTCGGCAAGCGCCAGCGAGGGCTCGCGCACGGTTCGGGCATAGCGGGTGATGGGGCGCAGCAGCTGGCTCTGGTCCATGTCCTGAAGGCCGCCGCGGTTCTCCTGCGGGCGGGGCGAGGCCCCGGACAGGATCAGCACCGGCGCCCGCGAGACATTGGCATTGGCGATGCCGGTGATGGCATTGGTCACGCCCGGGCCGGCCGTCACCAGGGCGACACCCAGGTCGCCCGTCAGCTCCGCATGCGCCTGCGCCATATGGACCGCCGCGCGCTCGTCGCGGACATCGATGATAGCGATGCCTTCGGCGTCGAGACGCATCCACAGCGGCATGATGTGCCCGCCGCACAGGGCAAACACGCGCTTCACGCCGCGTTGCTTCAACACCTTGGCCACCATGGCGGCGACGCTGTCGGCAGAGACCTTCATGGACGTTCTCCCTGGCGCCTGCGCGGGCGCGCGGCGCTGTTCTGATGCGGCGAACCTTGGAGGATCAGACCTTCTCGCGGGCGAAGCGGGTCTTCAGCTCGCGGTAGAGCACCTTGCCGGTGGCGTTGCGCGGGATGTCCTCATGGCGGACGAAATCGAAGGAGCGCGGGCGCTTGTAGCCGGCGAGCCCATCCTTCACCCATTCCGCGAGCGCCGCTTCGGAGAGCGAGGCACCGTTCTCGGTGACGATGACGGCGTGGACGCGCTCGCCCCATTTGCCGTCCGGCACGCCGATGACCGCCACGTCGCGCACCTGCGGATGGGAGGCGAGCACCTGCTCCACCTCGGAGGGATAGACGTTCTCCCCGCCGGAGATGATCATGTTGCTCTTGCGGTCGACGAGATGGATGTATCCGTCCGCATCCCGCCGCGCCATGTCGCCCACCGAGCAATAGTCGCCGCGGAAGGCCTCACGGGTCTTTTCCGGCAGCCGCCAGTAGCCATCGAAGGTGTAGGGCGTGCGCGAGAAGAGTTCGCCCACGCTGCCGTCCGGCACCTCGTTTCCGTCCTCGTCCAGGAGGCGGATCGGCGCCGAGCCGATGCATTCGCGCCCCACCGAGCCGAGCTTGGAGAACTGCTCGTGGGGATGCAGGAAAGTCACCCAGCCGGTCTCGGTCGCGCCGTAGAGCTCGAACAGGCCGGAATTGGGGAACATCTCCATCACCGCGCGCTTGGTGTCCGGCCGCGCGGGGGCGGAGGACACCATGAGTTTGGTCACCGAGCCGAGGTCGTAGCGCGCCCGCTCGGCACCGGAGAGGCCGAGCATCAGCACGTAGTGGGTGGGCACCAGCGAGGTGAAGCTCGCGCCGCTTTCCGCCAAAGTGCGCACGCAATGCTCGGGATCGAAGTTCGCCCGCGAGTAGATGTTGATGGTGCCGCCGCAATAGGCGAAGGCGCCGAAGAAGTAGAGCGAATTGGCATGGCACATGGGCATCACCAGCAGGGCGCCGTCCTTGCGGTGGATACCCAGCTCGATCTCGGTGGTGAGCGCGAGCAGCGCGCTGCCGCGATGGCTGCGGATGGCCCCCTTCGGGTTGCCGGTGGTGCCGGACGTGTACATGAGCGTCCAGGGATCGTGTTCCAGCACCACCTGCCCAGGTTCGCGCGCCGAGGCTGCGGCGAGCAGCGCCTCGTAATCGCGAAAGCCCGCGGGCGCCGGCCCGGAACCGAAATGGATGATGCGGTCGTCGCTGATGGGCAGGTCCGCGCGCACCTCTTCCACCACGCCCGCCAGCGCATCTTGCACGATGAGGGCGGCGACTTCGGCATTCTCGGCGATGAAGCGCACTTCCCGTCCGGTGAGCCGGAAGTTGATTGGCACCGCCACCAGGCCGGCCTTGGCGGTGGCGGCGTAGATTTCCACCCACTCGATGCAATTATAGGCGAGCACTGCGACCCGGTCGCCCTTGACGAGGCCGAGCCCGAGCAGGGCGTTGGCGAGGCGGCACGCCCGCGCATTCCACAGCGCGAAGCTCATCTCCCGCTCCAGGTCGCGGGCACCGATCCGCTCGGGAGACAGGCGCGCGTGGGCGGCGAGCATCTGCCCGAAATTCAGCACGTCAGTCATGATGCGATCTCCGAATGCGGCGCTCGGGGCCGCGCGATCAACGGATGAAGCCGGTCGAAATCCACGGCACGGCGGCGACGATGAGCGTGCCGATGAAGAGCGCCGCGATGTACCCGATCATGGGCCGCATGCCCTCGTCCGGCCGGATGCGGCTGATGGCGGAGGCCGCGTAGTAGCCGACGCCGAACGGAGGGGCGAAGAGGCCGATGCCCATGGCGAGGATCACCACCATGGAATAGTGCACCTCGTTCACCCCCACCTGCCGGGCGATGGGAAACAGGAGCGGCCCGAAGAGCACGATGGCCGGGATGCCTTCCAGCAGGCTGCCGAGCACAATGAAGGCAACGAGAGACACCAGCATGAACCCCACGGCGCCGCCGGGCAGGCTCGTCATCATGTGCGCCAGCGCAGCGGAGAAACCGGACTGGGTGAGCGCCCAGGCCATGCCCGTGGCGGCGCCGATGATGAGGAGGATCGCCCCCGACAGGGCCGCCGTGTCCACCAGCATGGGATAGAGCCGCCGCCAGTTGAACCGGCGATAGATGAGGAGCCCGGCCAGCACCGCATAAGCGATACCGATGGTGGACACCTCGGTGGCGGTGGCCACGCCCTCGATCACCGCGGCCCGGATGATGAACGGCAGCGCGATGGCCGGTAGCGCCACCACGAGGGCTTTCGCGACCTCGCCGAAGCTGGCCCGGCGCACGCCGGAGAGGTCGTCCTTGCGGCTGCGCAGCCACACCACGCAGCACAGCAGCGCGCCCACCACCAAAGCCGGCATGAGGCCGCCCGCGAACAGCGCGGCGATGGAGACGCCGGTGACGGAGCCGATGGTGATCAAAACGAGGGAGGGCGGAATGGTCTCTGTCTGCGCACCGGTGGCGGCGAGCAGGGCGAGCAGCTCGCCGCGATCCGCCCCGCGCTTCTCCATCTCCGGCAGGAGCACGGGGGCGATGGCGGCCATGTCCGCGGCCTTGGAGCCGGAGATGCCGGAGACGAGATACATCGCCCCGACCAGCACATATTGCAGGCCGCCGCGCACATGGCCGAGCAGGCTGGCAAGAAAGGCCAGCATGGCCCGCGCCATCCCGGTCATCTCGATGAGCACGCCGAGAAAGACGAACAGCGGCACCGAGAGCAGGACGAAGTGGCTCATGCCCTCGTCCATCCGTCCGATCACCACCGAGTGCGGCAGGCGGGTGGTGAGCGCGATGTAGCCGAAGGTGGCCGTGGCGAAGGCGAACGCGATGGGAATGCCGGCCAGAACCATCGCCCCCACCAGCCCCACGAAGAAGATGAGCAGGTTGAGATTGCCAAGCCCGGTGAAGGACGGGCGCAGGGCGGCGAAGACCGCCGCCGCCACCACCACGAGCGCCACGGCGGCGAGCGTCACCCGCCAATCCGTCCGTTCGATGAGGCGCAGCACCGCAAGAACAAGCATGAGCGCGAAGCCCACGGGCAGCGCCGCCACGCGCCAGCCGGCGGAGATGTCGAGGGCGGGGGTCGAGACGATGATCTCGTCCACCGCGAACTCGTAGGCCGCGCCGAGGGCGAGCGAGAGGAAGAGCAGCGGAACCGCGATGGCCAGCGCATCGAAGAAGCCGCGGAACGGCTGGCTGAGGCCGCCCACGAAGGCGCTCATCCTCATGTGCTCGCCGCGCTCGAACGCGACAACGGCCCCGAGCATGGCGAGCCACAGGAACAGGATGCTCGCCAGCTCGTCCGACCAGATCAGCGGCGCGTGGAACACGTAGCGCGCCAGCACGCCGGCGAACAGCACGAGAATTTCGGCCACCACGAGAACCGCAACTGCGGCTCCCGTGACGTGGCGAATAACGGCGCCGATGCGCGCCGGAAGTCCGGCCGCCGCAATGGCCGGTGCGGGGGCGATGCCCATCTCGAGCTGCACGTCGGCCTCCCGTTCAACCGACGGGGCCGGCGAACTTCTGAAGCAGATTCCAGGCGTCGTCGCCGAACTTCGCACGGGCGTCCTTGTAGAAGGACGTCTTGGCCAGCGCCTGCTGGAAGACTTCGGCATTGGTGGTGTTGAAGACGAGGCCCTTGGCCTCGAGATCGGCCTGCAGGGTCTGATTGGCCTTCACGATATCGGCCCGCTGCTTGATGGCGGCGGCATTGAAGTGCTTGGCCATCACCTGCTTCAGGTCATCCGGCACGCTCTTCCAGACCTTGCCGCTGGCAAGCAGCCAGAAGCCGTCCCAGGCATGGTTGGTGAGCGAGCAATACTTCTGCACTTCGAAGAACTTGGCGGTGTAGATGAGCGCCAGCGGGTTTTCCTGCCCATCGGCGATCTTCGTCTGGAGCGCGGAATAGGCTTCGGCGAGCGGGATCGACACCGGCGATGCGCCGAAGGCCGAGAACATGGAAACCCACAGCGGAACCAGCGGCACGCGGATCTTGAATCCGGCGAGGTCGCCCGGCTCCCGGATCGGCCGGGTGGAGCTGGTGATCTGGCGGAAGCCGTTGTCCCACACCTTGTCGAAGCCGACGAGGTTGGCCTTCACGAGGTTGGACCGGATGAGGTCGCCTACCGCCCCGTCCATGGCCGCCCACACCTTGTCATAGCTGGTGAAGGCGAAGCCCACGCCGGTGAGAGCCGTGATGGGCAGGATGGTGGAGAGCACCGTGCCCGGCATGGTCGCGAGCTCGAGGGCGCCGGAGCGCAGCTGGCTCATCATGTCCGGATCGCTGCCCAGCTGATTGTTGGGGAACAGCGAGATATCGAGCGCGCCATCGGTCTCCGCCGAGATGGCGGCGATGGCCTCGCGCAGGCGCACGTTCACGGAATGACTGTCCGGCAGGTCGTTGCCGAACTTCAGCTTCAGCGGCTCGGGCTTGGCGAACACGGCGGGCGCCGCGAGCGAAACACCGCCCGCGGCAGCGCCGCAAGCGGCGGTGAACTGAAGGAACGAGCGTCGATTGAAGGTGGTCATCTGGCGTTTCTCCCAGGGCAGCGTGCCGGACTGAATGTCCAGTCTGAATTCGAATTCAGAATACGAATTCAGAATACGAATTCAAAAATCAAATGCAAGCCCTATCCAGAATCCGCCCGTAAGGGGTATATTCGTCGCGTGAAGAGGGGACCGATGCGCGCGCTTGCCAGCCAGCCCAGCCTTGTCGACCAGGTGGTTGAGGCCATCACTGCGGAGATTGTCCGCGGTGATCTTCCGTCCAACTCACGCCTGATCCAGGACGAGTTGGCGCGCGCCTATGGCGTGTCGCGCCAGCCGGTCCAGCAGGCGCTGCTTCTGTTGCGCAGTCGTGGACTGGTGAAGGAGGCGGAAGGCAGGGGCCTGATCGTCGCGCCGCTCGACGTGGACTTCATCCGCAACCTCTACCAGATCCGCGCGGCCATCGAAGGGCTTGCGGCCAACCTCGCCGCGCGCAACGGCAGCGCGCGGGCGAAGGCGGAAGGCGGGCGCTATATCGAGCTGGGGCTGGAGGCGGTGAAAAGCGGCTCGCTCGACAGGCAGATCGAGGCGGACGTCGCCTTCCACGCCTTTCTCGGCGACATCTCTGGAAATCCGCTCCTCAACGAGACGACGGTGCCGCATTGGCCCGCGCTCCGCCGCGTGATGGGCGAAGTTCTGAGAGAAGACGTGGGAATGCCCAGTAACATCTGGGATGAGCACTCCGCGATCATGGCCGCGGTCGTCGCGGGCGACGGGGAGACGGCCGAGCGGCTCGGCCGCGAACACATCCTGCGCGCGGCGGACGTCTTCGTCGCGCGGCTGAAAGCCCAGCAGAAGCTGCAGAGCCACGCCTCGACCAGCCGCCGCATCCGGCTCAGTCCGCGCGCGGTGGCGGCGGACTGAGCCGTCCCAGCAAGGAAGGTCCAGCGTCAGGCCTGGCCGTCGGCGCGCCCGCCGGCGCAGGTGCGCTCAGCGCGTCTTGCCCGCGAGATAGGACGCAATTCGCGCCCGCAGCCCCGGCGCGGCCAGCGAGCGGACGAGATCGGAAAGGTCGGCGTCGTCCGTGTCGTGTCCGGTGAGTCCCAGGATGCGGGCGGTCGCCGGCGGCGTCAGTCCACTCTGCGCGGCGACGAGACGTTCGGCGCTCGGCAGCAGATCGTCCTCTTCGACGAGGTGCGTGAGAAGGCCAATGGCAAGGGCCTCCTCGGCACCGACAGTGGCGTCCGCCAACAGGATGGCGCGGGCGCGATCCGTGCCGACGATGGCCGCGAGCCGCCGCGTTCCCAGGGCGACGCCGAAGCGGAATCCGGGCAAGCGGAAGCGCGCCCGCCGGGTGCCGATCCGGTAGGTGCACGCCACGGCGAGATCCGCGCCCGCCCCGATGGCCGCCCCTCCGATGAGAGCGAAGGACTGCACGGATGCCCGGCTCACGGACTGCAGCAGCATTTCGAGCCGCACGAAGCGCAGCAGCAGGTCGCCTTCGCTCTGCTGCTCGAAGCCGCCAAGGTCGAAGCCGCCGCAGAACACCCGGCCGCCCGCCAGCGCGAACGGCCGCCCTTCCCCCGTGGCCTGCTGGACGAATGCGCCCAGGCCGGCGACCAGCGCCGGATCGAGGGCATTGGCCTGCTCGGGACGCGCCAGCGTGGCGATCCTGAGCACCCCGGCCTCGCTGAAGCCGATCACTGCGCTGCTTTCAGGGGGCGCGCGGTCCATTCCTCGAACACCTCGTCATTGTGCTCGCCGAGCAGGGGCGGCCGCCGGCTGATCTCGAATGTGAAGTCCGACAGGCCGACAGGAAAGCCCACCGTGTCCGCCACCGCGCCGTTCGGCATGGTGATGGGCAACACCCATCCCCTGTTCTGCACATGGGGATCGGACAGGATTTCGGCGAAGTCGTTGATGGGCGCGCAGGGGACCCCCAGCCCATCGAACGCCGCCAGCCAGTCCGCTGCTGGCCGGGTGGCGAAGATGGGCTGGAGGATCGCCGCCAGTTCCTGCTGGTTGCGCGCCCGCAGGGACTGGGTGGCGAAACGGGGGTCGTCGGCGAGGTCCGGCCGGCCGACAATATCGCAGGTGTCGCGCCAGAGCTTGTCGTTGCCGGCGGCGATGGTGAAGGGCTTGTCCGCCGCATCGAACCCGGCATAGGGCGCGTTGCGCGGGTGGGCCGAGCCGAGCCGCCGGGGCGGCGCGCCGGTGCCGAAATATTCGCTCGTCTGCAACGCGGATATGCCCAGCAGCGCCCCGAGGATGGAGCAATCCACATAGGCGCCCTGCCCCGTCTCGCGCGCCCGCATCACCGCGGCGAGCGTGACGAAAGCGGCATAGAGGCCGGTGGCGAAATCTCCCACCGGAACGCCGCACTTCACCGGCGGGCCGTCCGGCTCGCCGGTCACACTCATCACGCCGCTCATGGCCTGCACGGTGACGTCGAAAGCGCCCTTCTGGGCATAGGGGCCGGACTGGCCGTAGCCGGTGATGGAGCAATAGACCAGGCGCGGATTGCGCGCCTGGAGCTGCTGATAGCCAAGCCCGGCCCGGATGAGCGCGCCGGGGCGGAAGTTCTCGATGAACACGTCGGCGGATTCGATCAGCGTAAGCAGCCGCTCGCGGTCCGCCGGCGACTTGATGTCGAGGGCGATGGAGCGCTTGTTGCGGTTGAGCGAGGTGAAGTTGCCGCTGAACACCCCCTCCCCTGCCTCCGGTCCGTCATGGAGCGGCGGCCAGCCGCGCATGCCGTCGCCGCCATCGGGACGTTCCACCTTCACCACGTCCGCGCCGAGATCGGCGAGAAGGCTGCCGGTGAAGGGGCCGGCCGCGATCTGCGCGAATTCCAGGACGCGCACGCCGGCCAGCGGCTTTGGGGTGCTGGATGGCGCGCTCATGCCACCTTCCTCTCGGCTTCGAGGGCCGTGTAGCCGCCCCGGTGATAGAGCAGCGGCTCGCCCCCGAACACGTGGGTGCGCTGCACCTCGCCGATGACGATCATGTGGTCGCCGATGGTGCAGATTTCCGACAGCCGGCATTCCGCGGCCGCCAGCACGCCACGGATGAGCGGGCTCCCGCTCTCGCCGACGATGTGCTCCACACCCGCGAACTTGTCCTCCTGCTTGGAGGCGAAGACGCGGGAAATCTCGGACTGGCTCCGATCGAGGAAATGCACCGCGAAGTGGCCGCTTTCCTTGAGCGCCTTGAGCGTGTTCGAGCGGTGATCGAGACAGACCAGATAGAGCGGCGGATCGAGCGACAGGGACGTCACCGCATTGAGCGTGAGGCCGTGCAGGGCGCCGTCGGGATGGGCGGTGGTGACCACCGCCACGCCGGTCGCGAAATGCCCGGCGAAGGCCCGCAATTCGGTGGCGGAAACGGCTGAGGGGGCAGACGTGGTTTCGGACATGGCTGTGTAGCCTCTGGAAAGAAGGAAAGTCAGGCTGCGGTAGCGAGGGGCTGGTCGAGGCGCAGGCCGGCTTCGTGCATGATCGGCAGCACCCGCTCACCGAAGAACTTCAGGTCGGGCAGGAAGTCGTAGAAGTTCACCTGCACGCCGTCGCAGCCGGCGGCCTTGAGGCGCTGGAAACCCTCCACAACCTGGGTCGGGGTGCCGACGATGTGGACGTTGCCACCGATGGTCCATTCCTCGCGCGTCGCCGCCTTCCAGGAGGATTGGTCGCCGCCGGTGAAGGTGCGGTAGAAGTTCTCGGCTGCCACCGGATCCTGATGGCGCAGGATGGCGTCGTATTGCGCCCAGGCCTCCGCCTCCGTCTCGCGGCAGATGACATGCGGATTGATGAGCGTGCGCACATCCCGCCCCTGCGCCGCTGCTGCCTGCTTGATCCGCGCCGTGTGGGGCGGGAGCGCGGCGCACGCGCGGTCGAGGTTGGCGCCGGCAGGGCTGGTGACGAAGATCAGGTCTGAGTGCTTCACCGCATAGTCGAGCCCCGCGCCGGACGACGAGGCATTGACCAGAACGCACTTTCCGCCCGAGGGCTTCGGCGCGATGAAAGCCTCCTTCATCTTCCAGAAGCGGCCATCGAGGGTGATGTTCTCATCCTCCGACCACAGGCGCTTCATCATGGTCACGAACTCATCGGCCATCACATAGCGGTGGTCATGCTCGATCTGCTCCAGACCGAACATCTCGAACTCGCTCCTCTTGTAGCCGGTGACCATGTTGAGGCCCCAGCGCCCGCCGCTCATCTCCGAAATGGTGGCGCCGAATTTGGCGAGATGCAGCGGATGCCAGCCGTAGAGGATATGCACCGTGGACACGAGCAGGATGCGCCGGGTGATCGCGGCGAGGCCGGCGGTCACGAGCAGCGGGTCGGTCGCCATCTCGCGGAACTTCATCTCGCCGCCATAGCCGCCCTTGCCCATCCACTGCGCCAGCCCGAACACAAGGTCGAAGCCCAGTTCTTCCGCCATCACGGTGCAGCGGGCATTGTAATCAAAAGTCCAGGAAGTATCCCGCGGAGCTGTCGAGGGACTCCAGGCGCCGGACTGGATGGGCAGGAACAATCCCAGCATCAGCGGATTGGCCTTGGCTTGTTCCAGCGGAGAGAGTACCGGCTTTTGCCCTGAAATCTTGACCATGACTTTCCTCCCGTTTCAGCTCCCGCCAGATCCGGGATCAGGCCTCGCGACGGGCCCCTCCTCTTCTTGTCTGGCATCAAAATTATGGAGATTGTATTTGACCGAAAAAAGCGATTGTTTTCGATCTATTTCGATCGTGAATTTCGATATTTCGGCGCGGGAGTAAGCGACACGATCGCCCTCCCGCGCCGCACTCGGCCTATTCGCTCGGTGACGAGGCGGCCCGGGGCGCCATCGGGGCTGCGCCCGGATGGACGGCCACGGTCGCTTCATCGCGCACCCAGCCGGCATTGCTGGTGTAGTCGTCGTGCGATCTGTCACGCAGGAAGAGGGTCGAGACGAAGCTGATCGCGGCGATGAAGGCGATGTAGGCGCTGATCGCCGCCGACGTGCCGTAGGTATGCAGCAGGAAGGCTGCGATGATCGGCGCCGGGCCGCCCGAGGTGATGGAGGCGAGCTGGTAGCCGATCGAGGAGCCGGAATATCTCACGCTTGGCGGGAAGCTCTCGGCGATGAACGCCGCCTGCGGCGCGTACTGCATGTCGTGGATGGGCAGCGACACCAGGATGGCGAGGACGATGAGGGCAGGAACACCGGTATCGAGCAGCCAGAAATAGGGGAAGGCGAACGCCATCATGGTGAAGGCGCCGATCAGGTACATCCGCTTGCGGCCGATGCGATCCGACAGGTAGCCGAAGAACGGGGTGGTGAAGAGCGAAAGTGTCGCCGCCACCAGCACGCAGTTGAACAGGAACGACTTCTGCAGGCCGAGCTGCGACGTCCCGTACGACAGGAGGAACGTCGTGAAGATCACGAACGGCGCCTGCTGTCCCGTCCGCATCAGGCAGGTGAGGAGGATTTCCTTCCAGAACCCGCGCACCGCCTCGATCACCGGAGCCTGGGCGATCTCCTTTTTCTCCTGCATGCGCTGGAACACCGGTGTTTCAAGAACCCCGAGCCGGATGTAGAGGCCGACCACGATCAGAAGGGCGCTGACCAGGAAGGGAATGCGCCAGCCGATGGTTTCGAACCACTCGGTGGTTCCGAACTGCAAGGTCAGTGTCAGCATGCCCACGGCGAGGAGCATCCCGAGGGGCGAACCGAACTGCGGCCAACTGGCTGCGAGACCCCGGCTCTTGTTGAACTTGGACCACTCGGTCGCGACGGCGATTGCACCGCCCCATTCGCCACCGACGCCGATGCCCTGCAGAACACGAAGAACCGTAAGGGCGACCGCACCCCAGATGCCGATGTGCTCATAGGTCGGCACCAGGCCGATGAAGACGGTGCTGATGCCCATGAGCATGAGCGTCGCCACCAGCGTGCCCTTGCGGCCGATGCGATCCCCGAAATGGCCGAAGATGATGGCGCCCACGGGCCGCGCGACGAAGCCCAGGAAGAAGGTCGAGAACGCCAGCAGCGTCGCGGCGTAAGGGTCCTGCGACGGGAAGTAGAGCTTGCCGAAGACGATCGCGGCGACGAGGCCGTACAGATAGAAATCGTACCACTCGATCATGGTGCCGACGGTCGAGGCCAGCACGGCGCGCTTCGCATGGCGTGACAGATCGGCGTCGCTCATGGGCGACGTCTGCGGGTTCGGGGCCATTCATTCCTCCCAGACGCTTCCGTGACGGAGCGCATTTTTCTGCTTTTCCCGCCCGGACGCGCGCTGCGAGCCCGCCGGGCGACCCGGCATGTGTGGCCGGCCTGGCGGACTCTTGCAGACGGCTTCGCCTGCACGGGGCTGTGTTTCGGCAAGGAGTCTCCCCCCGGCCGATATCAGCGTACCCATGTGGGTTAAGCGCAAAAAGCGATTGTTTTCGATTGAGATGCGACGGAATAATCGATCGGCGGGAGGAAAACAAAAATGAATTTCCGGCAATTACAAACCTTTCTGGAGATCATCCGCCTCGGAAGCTTCGCAGCTGCAGCAAACAATCTGAATGCAACGCAATCGACCGTCTCGGCCCGCATCCAGGAACTTGAGGGCGAGCTTGGCGTCGCCCTGTTCGACCGCAGCCAGAGGAAGATCGCGGTCACCTCGAAAGGGCGCGAGCTCATCAGCTACGCCGAGCGCGCCCTGGAGCTGCACGACGAGATTCTCCACAACATCACCCCGCGCCAGATGCTCTCTGGCATCGTGCGGGTCGGCGTTGCGGAACTGGTGGCGATGACCTGGCTTCCCGCGTTCGTCGCCACCGTGCACGCGCGCTACCCCCACATCTCGCTGGAGCTGGACATTTCCCTCACCGCGCCGCTGCGCGCACGCATGCTGGCCGGCGACCTGGATGTGGTCCTGCTGCCGGGCGAGATCGCAGACCCTGCGCTGGTGGTCCATCCGCTCGGCCTGGTGACGTTCCGGTGGATGGCCGGCGCCGGCATGGATCTGCCGGACCATGTTCTGTCTGCCCAGGACCTGACGCGCCTGAGGGTCCTGTCCCTCGGCGAGAACTCGGTGCACTACAGCACGATCCTGTCGCTGCTGGGCAGCGGCGGCTCGGCTCAGCGCCCCGATCTGTGCAACAGCATGACGGTGATCGCCACGCTCATGATCGCCAATACCGGCATCAGCGTGCTGCCGCCCGCCTGCTACGGAGACGACATCGCCGCCGGTCGGCTGCGCGTGCTGCGGACGAGGTGTGATCCCGCCCCGGTTCCCTTCGTGGCGGCGTACCGGAAGCGGCGCCTATCCGGCCTCCACGACCTGATCGCCGCCACGGCGGCCGAGGTCAGCACCTTCGCGACAGCCGAGGACTGCGCCTCCGCCTGACTTGACATAACGTAAGGTCAGAGGCCTCATGGACTCATGAGCGGTTTGCGATACCACCACTGCCGTCCCTGCCCCATCGCAGGAGAGTAGCCCCGCGTCCGGCGTTTGCGCCCCGGATGCCGGGGTGACGCGACGTCGTGCCCGTATCGCGCGCGGCGACCAGCGATAGCGCAGACAAGCCCCCAATCCCGTCCTGAACCGGCACCCGCTGCACCGACAGCGGCGCCGGTGCGTGCCTGTGTGAAAGTCCATTCCCATGACCATGAAGTCCCGCCGCGAGCGCCTGCCGGCGCTCGTCCTCAACCGCGCCGATCACGAGCGCCTCACCAGCCTTGCCACCGCCGCCCTCGACAGGATTCCTGATGTGGCGGAGGAGTTGCTGTCCGAGCTGGATCGGGCGCGGCTGGTGTCACCGGACCGCGCACCGCCAAACTCGGTGCAGATGGGCACCACCGTCACCTACCGGTCGGCGGACAGCACGCGCACGGTCCGGCTCGTCTATCCCGAAGACGCGGATATCGCGGACGGCAAGGTGTCCGTCATGACCCCCATCGGTGCCGCGCTGATCGGACTGTCCGAAAACCAGTCCATTTCCTGGACCGCCCGGGACGGACGGCGCCACAAGCTGGAAATCGTCGCCGTCGTGCCCGCCACGGCACAGGTTCCGGGCTGATCTTCCCGAGCCGCCGGCAACCGGCCGGGTGATACGGCGGCTCCGGCACGGCGCCGGTTCGCACGAGCGCCGCGCCGTCGCGTCACGCGTTCACGTCGAACGCCGGCACCAGGCGCAGCGCGGCGCTTGCGCCGTCGCGCGGGGGCGAGCCGCCCCTCGTCCTCCACCGCCCTTTCCGCCACGGCGGAAAGAAGGGCCGCTGGCGCCGCTCCATGGCGGTCCAGCCGTCGGGCTGGTCGAGCACCGACGGTTCGGCGGGAAGCGCCGCCAGGGCCGCGAGAATGTCGTCGACGGGAACGACAGCGCCGCTGTCGAGGCGCCGCAAGGCCGGCGCATTCTCGACCGCATGGCGATCCGACACCCAGGACGACAGCAGCTCCCGCTTCTCCTCGGCACTCATGGACGGGTGATCGAGCACCTGGTCCGGATGGACCAGAGCAGCCTTTGATTGAAGGGACAGCGGCGCCTGCGGCCGCTCGCCTCGCGTGGTTCTCATAGCCACATCCTCCTTCGAGCAACATGGGTACAAGCACCTCGCACGCAGGGTGCGATGCCTCTGCCGGCCAGGGGCCGGCAGACTTGATTTGGGTGCGCCCGCGCGCGCGTCAAGACACCGGCCCTGCTCTGCTGGGAGCCGTCTCAATTCACGAAAAGAAGTCGTTTTTACCGTCACGAGATCGCGTTACCCTATGGAAGGCGAGTGATTTGCGGACGCTCCATGCCCGCGCAAATCAGCATTTCGCCGCGTATGGGAGGGGACGGCATGTGCATCGCGTGTGAATGGGCGCCCTATTTCGAGGCGTTCGGCCGGGCGAGTGGCCTGAACCGCCGGTCGGTCCTCGGCGCGGGCATGGCGATGACGGCGGCAGCGGCCATGGCGCCCGTCTTCCGCGCGACCGAGGTGAAGGCACAGGATGCCCGCGCCGCCACGAGCGGCCCGGCCGATTTCGTGTTCCACAACGGGCTGGTCTACACCGTCTCCGCTGCCCAGCCCTGGGCGAAGGCGGTCGCGGTGCGCGGCAAGACCATCATCCATGTGGGCGACGAGGCCGGTGCCATGGCACTCGCCGGCCCGAAGACGCAGGTGATCGACCTCAAGGGCCGGCTGCTCATGCCGGGCTTCGTGGAGGGGCACACCCATCCCCTGCTGGGCGCCTTCCTCTCCTCCGGCATCGACCTTCAGCTGCCGACCATGAAGGACGCCCTCGCCGCCATCGCGCAATATGCCAAGGAGAACCCCACCGGCCCCATTCGCGGCTTCGGCTGGCGGGTGGACATGTTCCCGCCCGAAGGTCCGACCCGCGCCGACCTCGACCGCATCCTGCCCGACCGCCCGGCCTTCTTCTTCGCCATCGACGGCCACAGCCTGTGGGTGAATTCCAAGGCGCTGGAGATGGCCGGCGTGACCCGCGATACGCCGGACCCCATCCCGCGCTTCAGCTATTACGCCCGCGACGAGAAGGGCGAGCCCACCGGCTATGTCCTCGAAGTCAACGCCGTGCTCGCCCTCGTCAACGCGGTGGAGCCGATCACCGCCGCCAACCTGGGCAAGCTGCTGGATGGCTGGCTGCCCAAGGCCGCAGCGGCCGGCATCACCACGCTCTTCGACGCCGGCGTGCCGCCCATCGGCTCGGATCAGGCTGCCGTCATCAACATCTATGTGGACGCGGAGAAGCGCGATGCCCTGCCGTTCCGGGTGTCGGCCTCCTATTCGGTGAAGAGCCCGCCCATCGACAACGTGGTCGAGCAATTCAGGGACGTCCGCGGCCGGGTGTCGAGCGAGCTGGTGCACGTGGACGTCGTGAAGATCATCGGCGACGGCTCGCAGGGCGGGTACACCGCGTGGCTGATCGAGCCCTATGCGGACATGCCCAATTCCATCGGCGCCTCGCCCTTCACCGAGGCCCAGTGGCACCAGCTCGTCGGGGCGGTGGACGCGGCCGGCTACGACGTCCACGTCCATGCCTGCGGCGAGCGTACGGCCCGCGTGGCGCTGGATGCCATGGAGAAGGCCATCGCCACCAATCCCAAGCGCGACCGCCGCAATGCCATCGCCCATCTCGTCTATGTGGAGGACAGCGACGCCCCGCGCTTCGCCAAGATGAACGTGACGGCGCAGTTCTCCGCCAACTGGTCGTCGGCTGATCCGGACACGACGATCAACATGCTGGCCCGCTACGGGCAGCCCCGCGCCAGCAAGATGTACCGCACCAAGACCATCCTCCGGGAGGGCGGCCGTGTGTCGCTCGGCACCGACTGGCCGGCGGCGGGCTATTTCTCCACCTACAAGCCGCTCGATTCCATCGAGGTGGGCGTGACCCGCCGGTTGATCGGAAAGCCGGACGCCGCCGTGCTCGCGCCGGCCGACGAGCGGCTGACGGTGGCCGAGGCGATCCACGCCAACACGATGGGCGCCGCCTACCAGCTCCGCATGGACGACAGGATCGGATCGCTGGAGGTGGGCAAGTTCGCCGACCTCATCGTCCTCGACCGCAACATCCTCGAGGGCGATCCCCGCGACATCCACAAGGCCAAGGTCGAGCTGACCATGATGAATGGTAAGATCCGCCACAAGGCCTGATTGCGCGCGATCCGGGCGGCGGGATGCCCGCCGCCCCAAGGACCAGGAACGGTGGATCTCATGAAACGGCTTTTGGGATTGCTGATGCTCGTCGCGGCTCTGGGCGGCGTTTCCGCCCAGGCTCAGCCGGTGCCCGAAATCTGCTCCAAGAAGCGATCCTGCTTCATGACCTTCGACGGGCTAGAGCGCGGCTTCTGCCAGGCCTATGTCGAGGGAAAATCATGCTTCATGTCGTTCAACGACGCTTCCGATCGCGGCTGGTGCCAGCACCTGCGCGAGGGCAAGTCGTGCTTCATGGCGCTTGATGGTGATGCCCGGCGCGCCTGCGAGGCCGGTCGCATCCCGCGCGAGCACCGCCACTGGATGCGGCTCTGCAGCGACTGGTAGGCCGGCGCGACGGGTGAAGCGCGCAAATGCTTCACCCGTTCCCGAGCCCTACCGGCTCCGGCGATCCGCGCGCGCCGCATGGTGGTGGGCGAGATAGATCCGGTCGTCCACCGTCGAGCAGACCACCGCCAGCACGATGCCGATGATGGCGCCGACCAGCGTGTCGAACACCCGTTCCGGCGCCATGGCGGTCCCCGCGGCACCGGGGGCCGCGAGGTAGCTCATCAGCAGGGCCATGGGCGTGACCAGGATCTGCCCGAGGGCGTAGTTCGCGCCGATGATCATCTCGGTGGCGAACTGAAGGAAAATGAGCAGAGCGACCACGCTCCACACCGATGGCTCCTGCGAGAGGATGAGCCAGACAAGCCCCGCACCCACCACGGTCCCGGACATGCGCTGCATGGCGCGGCTCATGCTGATGTGCAGGTGCGTCCCCTGCATCACCGCCACCGTGCCCATGGCCGCCCAGCCGGGATGCGCCGCGCCGGCGGCATAGGCGGCAAACGCCGCGATCGCCGAGCCGAGGGTGATGCGCGCCGCCGCGACGAGGCGGTGGTCCAGGGGCCGAACCGGCTCCACCGGAAAGGGGGCCTCGGGCGTTTCCTGCTGGCGGAACGTTTCCGTTCCCACGCAGATCAGCCACGTCAGCCCCGCCGCCAGCGCCGTCGCGGTGGCGCGCTCGACCACCTCCTGCCAGGACGCCACATGGCCCATCGCCGCGCCGGCGGCGAACACGAAGATGAGCGCGCCCGGCGGGCCATACTGCCCGGTGTTGGCGACGAAGAAGAACAGGCCGCAGGCGAGCGCCAACAGGGCCAGCTGGAGGAGATAGGGCGCGCCCAGCCAGGCCGCTGTCGACATGCCGAGCACAGCCAGGCTCAGCCACATGGCGCAGATGAGGACGATGCGGCCACGCCCCGCCTGCGGAGCGAAGCGGCCGAACAGGGCTGCGAGGGTTCCCAGCGAGGCGAAGCCCACAAGGTGCGGCCAGGGCGAGACGAGGGCCAGCGGCAGGGCGATCGCCGCCGCGAGCGACGCCTGCAGGCCGGCCAGCACGGCGTTGCGCTGCCACGGCTGCGCTGCGAGGGCCCAGCTCTCGCGGATCTGGTGCGGCTTGAGCAGATGGCGCGCGGCGTCGAGGCGACGGGTCGCGAGGGTGGCTGAATCGGCAGATGCCGCGTGCGGCGGTTCGGACAGGCTCATGGGGCGGTCTTTTCCCGGCGCGGGACCTGAAGGCGTTGCAGCCGCTGCTCGATCCGCTCGAAATGCGCGAGCATGGTCGCGACATCGGCGTCCGAAAGGTCCGCCAGCATCTCCGCCTCCCCCTTGGACAGCTCGCGCCGGATCTCGGCGACCCGCGCCCTGCCCGCTTCGGTGAGGTGGACCAGCCGGGCGCGTCCATCGGAGGCGTCAACCCGCCGTTCCACGAGCCCCTGCCGGCTCAGGATGTCGAGCAGGCGCACGAGGCTCGACCCGTCGATGCCCACCAGCGCGGCGAGTTCCTTCTGGGTGATGCCGCCTCCGGACTCCTGAAGATGGACCAGCGGCACCCATGTGGCGTCCGACAGCCCCGCCTCGGCGAGGCGGGCGTCCAGCGCCCGCCGCCAGCGACGGGCAAGCAGCGCGAAGCGCACGCCGAAGCGGGCGCGGGGAGAGGCGGGATCGAGCGACATGGCGGCATGAAAAGCAGAATATAATTTGCATTGCAATGCAAATTATATGGGTACTCCGCCATCCGGTTTGTCGTCCCCGCCGCGGAAGGCCTCTTCAGCGCATCCGGCGGGGAGCTTCGGGGGCGCTCCCCGCCGGTAGCGCCCCTCTTGCTCTCAGCGCCAGCCCATGGCCGGCGCGACGTGGGTCAGGATGGCCTCGATGACGTGGGCGTTGTAGTCGACGCCCAGCTGGTTCGGCACGGTGAGGAGCAGCGTGTCGGCCTCGGCGATGGCTTCGTCCTCGGCGAGCTGCTTGATGAGCGCGTCCGGCTCGGCGGCGTAGCTGCGGCCAAAGATGGCGCGGGTCTTCTCATCGATGAAGCCGATGGAATCCTCCTCCTTGCCGCCCCCGCCGAAATAAGCGCGGTCGCGGTCGTCCACGAGGGCGAAGATGGAGCGGCTCACGGAGACGCGTGGCGTCCGGGTGTGGCCGGCCTCGGCCCAGGCGGCGCGGTAGGCGCGGATCTGCGCGGCCTGCTGGACGTGGAAGGGCTCGCCCGTCTCGTCATCCTTCAGGGTGGAGCTTTGGAGGTTCAGCCCGAGCTTGGCCGCCCACACGGCGGTGGCGTTGGAGCTGGCGCCCCACCAGATGCGTTCGCGCAGGCCCTCGGAGTGCGGCTCGAGCCGCAGCATGCCGGGCGGGTTGGGGAACATGGGCCGGGGATTGGGCTGGGCGAAGCCCTCGCCCTTCAGCACCTCCAAGAACACCTCGGCGTGGCGGCGGGCCATGTCAGCCGCGGTCTGGCCTTCCGGCGGGCCGTAGCCGAAATAGCGCCAGCCATCGATCACCTGTTCCGGCGAGCCGCGGCTGATGCCGAGCTGCAGCCGTCCGCCGGCGATGAGATCGGCCGCGCCGGCATCCTCCGCCATGTAGAGCGGGTTCTCGTAGCGCATGTCGATGACGGCGGTGCCGATCTCGATGCGCTTGGTGCGCGCGCCCACGGCCGCCAGAAGCGGGAACGGAGACGCAAGCTGGCGGGCAAAGTGGTGGACGCGGAAATAGGCGCCGTCCGCGCCCAGCTCCTCCGCCGCCACGGCAAGGTCGATGGATTGCAGCAGCGCATCCGCCGCCGAGCGGGTCTGCGACTGGGACGAGGGCGTCCAGTGGCCGAACGAGAGAAAGCCGATCTTCTTCAAGGCAGACACTTCTGGGCTGTGAAAATATGGCGCCAACCTAGCCCGCTCCGCCGGCCCGCGCACCTTTCGTGTCCGCAAGCTGGCTTTGCACGAGAACCGGCCGCACGAGGAGATGTGTTCCCGCACGGGCACCGGATCGGTTGAATTTGCGGCCTTTGATCCCTATTCGTCACCCATGGACACACAGGTCTGCCCCACGACGCCTTTCCTGCCCTGGCCCGCCCCGGCCAGCCGGCCGGCCCCCTTCCTGCCCATGAGCCGCGCCGAGATGGAGGCGCTCGGATGGGACCAGTGCGACGTCGTTCTGGTCACGGGCGATGCCTATGTGGACCACCCGAGCTTCGGCATGGCCATCATCGGCCGGCTCCTGGAGGCGCAGGGCTTTCGCGTCGGCATCATCTCCCAGCCCGACTGGCAGTCGGCGGAGCCGTTCAAGGCGCTGGGCAAGCCGCGCCTGTTCTTCGGCGTCACCGGCGGCAACATGGATTCCATGGTCAACCGCTACACGGCCGACCGACGGCTGCGGCATGACGATGCCTACACGCCCGACGGTGCCGGAGGCCGGCGGCCGGACCGGTCCACCATCGTCTACACGCAGCGCTGCCGCGAGGCGTACAAGGACGTGCCGATCATCCTCGGCGGCATCGAGGCTTCGCTGCGCCGGATCGCCCATTTCGACTACTGGTCCGACAAGGTGCGCCGCTCCATCCTGGCCGACGCCAAGGCGGACCTCCTCCTCTACGGCAACGCCGAGCGCGCCGTGGTGGAGGTGGCGAACCGCATCGCCGCCGGCGAGGCGCCGCGCGACATCGACGACGTGCGCGGCGTCGCCTTGTTCCGCAAGGTGCCCGAGCACTACACCGAACTTCACGCCGACGATCTCGACGCCTCGGACGAAGGCGCCGCCCGCCGCCCCGGCGACGTGGTCATCCGCCTGCCGTCCTGCGAGCAGGTGGAACAGGACAAGGAGGCCTATGCCCGGGCCTCCCGCGTGCTGCACCGGGAAAGCAATCCCGGCAACGCCCGTCCGCTGGTGCAGCGCCACGGCGATCGCGATCTGTGGCTGAACCCGCCGCCCATTCCCCTCACGACCGAGGAGATGGACGCGGTCTACGACCTGCCCTACGCCCGCGCGCCGCATCCCTCCTATGGCGAGGCGAAGATCCCGGCGTGGGACATGATCCGCTTTTCGGTGACGATCATGCGCGGCTGCTTCGGCGGCTGCACCTTCTGCTCCATCACCGAGCATGAGGGGCGCATCATCCAGAACCGCTCGGAAGGCTCGATCCTGCGCGAGATCGAGCTGATCCGCGACAAGACGCCGGGCTTCACCGGCGTCATCTCCGACATTGGCGGCCCCACTGCCAACATGTACCGGATGGCCTGCAAGGACCCGAAGATCGAGGCCGCCTGCCGGCGCCCGTCCTGCGTCTTCCCGGACATCTGCCCCAACCTCAACACCTCCCACGACGACCTGATCCGCCTCTATCGCAAGGTGCGCGAGGTGGAGGGGGTGAAGAAGGTGATGGTCGCGTCCGGCGTGCGCTACGACCTCGCGGTGAAGAGCCCCGAATATATCCAGGAGCTGGTCACCCACCATGTGGGCGGCTACCTGAAGATCGCCCCGGAGCATACCGAGCGCGGCCCGCTCGACAAGATGATGAAGCCGGGCATCGGTACCTATGACCGCTTCAAGGAGATGTTCGACGCCGCGGTGAAGCGGGCCGGAAAGAAATACTATCTGATCCCCTATTTCATCGCCGCGCATCCGGGCACGACCGACGAGGACATGATGAACCTCGCGCTCTGGCTCAAGAAGAACCGCTATCGCGCCGATCAGGTGCAGACCTTCCTGCCCTCGCCCATGGCCACCGCCACCGCCATGTACCACACCGGCGTCAACCCGCTGCGCGCCGTACGGCGCGGCGGCAGCGAGCGGGTGACGGCCGTGACCGGGCTGCGCCAGCGCCGGCTGCACAAGGCCTTCCTGCGCTACCACGATCCGGACAACTGGCCGCTGCTGCGCGAGGCGCTGAAAGCCATGGGCCGCGCCGATCTCATCGGCCCGCGACCGGACCAGCTCGTGCCGGCCCACCAGCCGCCGGGCACCGGCAAGGCCGCCGGCACGCGCCGCCCCGTGCGCCCGGCTCCCGCCGGGGCGCAGCGCTTCACCACCAAGGGCGTGCCGCTGCGCAAGACGTGAGGCGACCTACTCGGCGGCTGCGTCCGTCTCGGTCGCAGCCGCCTCGCGCTGAAGCACGGCAGCGAAAAAGCCGTCCGTGTCGTGGCGCGCGGGGGTCAGCGCCAGATAATCGGGATGCGCCGAGCTGGTAATCTCAGGCGCCACCTCGCTCAGGGGAACGACGTGGAACGCCGGGTGCGCCGCGAGGAAGGCGGCCACCTGCGCCTCGTTTTCCTCGGCCAGCAGGGAGCAGGTGGCATAGACCAGCCGCCCGCCCGGCTTCACCAGCCGCGCCGCGCTGGCGAGGATGCGGGCCTGAAGCGGCAGCAGGGCCTCAAGGCCCGGCCCCAGCACACGCCAGCGGGCATCGGGATTGCGCCGCCAGGTGCCGGTGCCGCTGCAGGGCGCATCCACCAGCACCCGGTCGAAGCCGCCCTTGTGGCGCTTCACCCAGCGGTCCGTCTCGCTGGCCAGCGGCCGCGTCTCGATATTGTGCAGGCCGGCCCGGCGGAACCGCTCGGCGGCGCGCTTCAGGCGGCCGTCCAGCACGTCGCAGGCGATGACGTGGCCCTTGTTCTTCATCTGCGCGGCAATGGCCAGCGTCTTGCCGCCGGCGCCGGCGCAGAAATCCACCACCCGGTCGCCGGGCTTGGCATCCACCACGACGGCAACCATCTGGGAGCCCTCGTCCTGGATCTCAACCTCGCCCGTCTTCAGCATGGGCAGGCGGTTGAGCGCCGGGCGTTCGCTGACGCGGATGCCATAGGGAGACAAGGGCGAAAGCTCGGCCGGCAGGCCGAGGGCACGCAGGGCTGACAGCATCTCCGCGCGGTCGGCCTTGATCGGATTGACGCGCAGGTCGAGCGGGGCCGGCGTGAGCATGGCCGCCATTTCCGACGCGAAGGCATCGCCAAACCGACGGTGCAGCCCGTCCGCCGCCCAGTCGGGGCATTCGTAGCGTACATCGTCCGGCATGGTTGGATGATCGACGCGCGCGCCCTGCAGCTTGATGAGCAGCGCCCGCTCCTGATCGGTGAGGGGCGCCGGGGCGAACTTGGCGCCGGAGAACAGCGCCTGCACCTGATCCCGCGTCTTGCCGCCGCCAAGCATCAGCCAGGCCAGCAGCCGGTTGCGGGGCGTATCCGGGCGGCCGTGCCGCTTTAGCCACCAGCCGAGCCGGGCGTGGTGGCGCAGCAGGGCATAGAGCAGCACGGAAATCGGGCCGCGATGCGCCGTCGGGATGTCGCGCCGGGCGCGGAAGAAGTCGGAGACGACGGCATCGGCCGGACGCGCGACGGCGTCGACCTCCTCGGTCAAATCGAGGGTTTCTTGCAGAATGGCGGCGAAGGTCACTGAGACACGATCAGGCTGGAAACGGGGCCGCACCATAGGCGATGGCGCCAGCCTTGGCCATCACGGCTGCCCCTCACGCATCCGCCAGCATCTCCAGCAGGGCGTCGCGGGCCTCGGCGATGCGACGGTAATCGGCATCGCTGCCGCCGGCATCGGGATGGGCGGTCTTGGCGCGGCGGCGGAAGGCGGCGTTGATCTCGGCGGCATCCAGCCGGCCGTCGGGGGGCAGGCCGAGCGCTTCGCGGTGGGGGCTGTCGTCTTCCCCGTCGAACATGGCCATGAGCGCGCGGCGGGCCTTCTGCGCCGCCATGCGCAGCTCCACCTGATCCTCCTGCCAGCGGCGGCGGGACATGACGAAGCAGGCGCCGAAGGCGATGCGGCCGGTCTGCTCCAGTTCGTCCAGGCTGAACGGGCCGACGATGCCATAGGGCGCATCAAGCCAGGCCTGCCGTGCGCCGGCTCCGGCCTCGACACGGCCGATGGTGACCATGTCGAGCACGCCCAGCGAGCCGTTCCAGACGACCCATTGCTCCGCCCCGGAGAAACCTGTGTCGGTCATGCGACGCGCCCTGTGCCTGCTCGCGCATGTGTCTGACACGAGCCGATCCCGGGACGCGCATCCGCGGTCCCTCCTTGTCGGAAAGATGCCGCGGTTTGCACGTCCGCAGGGCGGCCATGCAGGACTGAAGCCAAATCGGCGGAGGCCTACGACGTTGACGGAAGGCTGGAGCCGGTCGCATCTTCCTTGTCCGCCGGGCAGGCTCCTATCGTGCTAGATCACGAATGGCCGTAGGTTCCTCCATGCGAGCCCGAGCCTGATTTCATCGTCCGACCATTGCGCATAGGCAAGCCTTGACAGCCACTCCATCCGATCCGGAAAGATCGGGTGGTTCACGTGCCGGATCGAATGACGTGACACCTCCCAGGCGAAGTTGAAGCGGCTGAGCGTCAAGCTGGGCACGCCGGCAAGCACGGCGTCGATGGCTGATCCGCTGGAATAGGAGATCCAATGCCCCGCCCGCTGCAGATCGACATCGAGCGATTCCGACGATATCTCCACGCCGCACACAGCCTGCATGCTGTTCACGGCGCCCGGATCACCAAGGGGATGTGGCCGAAACACGACGTTGGCGTATCCGGCCGACTTCAAATGCCGCACAACGTGGACGGCCCATTCATCAATATCGATACCGTCCAGCGAATAATCATCGGCCACCTGTCCCGCAACCACGAGGGCTTCCCCGTCTGTGCGCCACGGCGCGACGGACAACCCAAGTGTCTCGAACCGGTCCGGCGGACAGGAGGCTGGACCGAAACGCCCCCCGCGATGCACATGGTCGAAGCCGAGGCGACTGCGCCACAATGGGCACTGGCGAAACAAAGGGGTTTCCAGGATGAGCAGATTGGGGCCGTGCAAATTGCGCACGTAGCGTGCCGCGCCGGTCGTAGGCGCATCGTTTTTGCGCGGCGAGAAGATGATGACTGCGACGTCGCATGGCTCATAATCCGCATGGGAGATAGCAACATCATCCCCCAGGATCTTGAGGCCGGGCAGCAGCACATTGGCGACGGTTTGCTTTTCGCCATCCGTCCTCGCCGTCTGCCAGAAAATTCGGATCGACAGCGGCTTGTCCTGCGCCGGATACGTCATTGGCTTAGTCCCCAGGTCCACGTAGCGGATCGATTGGCGCGCAATATAGGGAACGCCTTCACCCGATGCGCGGCCGCCAACTGATAATTTGGCCTAAAAAGCGATACCTGCCCTCCACCACATGCCGAGAAAAAGAAAAAAGGCCGCCCGGACAGGCTGTGTGGAAACAGAGAGAGGCTCCGGCATTTGCCGGGGCCTTTTTTTCGTTTCAGGCTCCGGCCCTTCGGATGTTTGTTGCGCGCAGGACGTTGTAGGCGAGGACCGAGAGGGCCATCTCGGTGCGGGTGCCCTTGAGGTTTCGGGTGAGGAAGCGTCCGCCGGCGGTCATTCTCTTGAGGGTGCCGAAGGGATGTTCGACGGCGCCGCGCCCGCATCCTCTGCGGGGTGGCGCGCGCATCCATGCGGGCGATGGCGTCCTCGTCCAGATGGCGGGTGACGATGCGACGCGCGGCCGTGGTGCAGCCCGGCTTCAGCGCGCAGCCGGCGCAGTCCGGGGACGCGTAGACGATGGCGCGCTCCTTGCGGTTCAGTTGCTTGCGCACGAGCCTGCGGCCGGCCGGGCAGGCGAGGCTGTCGCTTGCGGCGTCGTAGGCGAAGGCGGCGCGGTCGAACAGCGTGCCATCGCCGTGATTGTTGACGGCGCGCTGGGTCGGCACGCAGGCGATGATGCCGTCGCGCTCGCAGGCGGTGGCATGGGCGCCGTTGTCGAAGCCCTTGCCCCCGATCCGTGCCGATGACGTAGATCATGAAAATAGCCGCTCCGTTCCCGAGGCGGCTATCTTATCAATCAAGGGATTTCCACACAGCCTGCGGAGGCGGCCTTTGCGTTTCTGCGCGCGGGTGGCGCGCTCACTCCGCCGCGTCGGCGGGGCCTTCCACGAGGGACTGGCCTTCGCCCTGCTCGTCGCGGGTCGCGACGATGAGGTCGTCGCGATTGGTCGCGATGGTGCGCAGGCGAGACATCTGGGCGCCCGTGCCGGCCGGGATCAGGCGACCGACGATGACGTTCTCCTTGAGGCCTTCCAGCGGGTCGATCTTTCCGTTGACCGCAGCTTCCGTGAGGACGCGGGTGGTCTCCTGGAAGGAGGCCGCCGAGAAGAAGGAGCGCGTCTGCAACGACGCCTTGGTGATGCCCAGGAGCACGGGATGACCGGTGGCGGGCTTCTTGCCCTCCTCGACGGCCTTCTCGTTCGCTTCGAGGAACTCGAGGCGGTCGACCTGCTCGTTGTCGAGGAAGTCGGTCTCGCCCGAGTCGTCGATCTCCACCTTCTGGAGCATGTTCCGGACAATCACCTCGATGTGCTTGTCGTTGATGTGCACGCCCTGGAGCCGGTAGACCTCCTGGATCTCGTTCACGAGGAAGGCCGCAAGCTCTTCCACGCCCTTGATCGCCAGGATGTCGTGCGGCGCCGGGTTGCCGTCGACGATGAAGTCGCCCTTCTCCACCACGTCGCCGTCCTGGAGATGGATGTGCTTGCCCTTCGGGATCAGGTACTCGACCGGATCCCCGCCGTCGGTCGGCTCGATGGAGAGCCGGCGCTTGTTCTTGTAGTCACGGCCGAACCGGATGGAGCCCGAGATCTCCGCGATGATGGCCGCATCCTTCGGACGACGCGCCTCGAACAGCTCCGCCACGCGCGGCAGACCGCCCGTGATGTCGCGCGTCTTGGCGCTCTCCATGGGCACGCGGGCCACCGCGTCGCCGGCCTTGAGGGTCTGGTTGGGGTCCACCGAAATGATGGCCTCCACCGGCAGCGCGTAGCGGGCGTCGCCGCCGCGCGGCAGCTTGATGATCTTGCCGTCCTTGCCCTTGATGAGGATGGCCGGGCGCAGCTCCGGTCCACGGCCGGACCGCGAATCCGTCACCACGCGCTTGGCGATGCCGGTCGACTCGTCGACCTGCTCGTTCATCGAGGAGCCTTCCATCAGGTCCTCGAAGGCCACCGTGCCGTCCACCTCGGAGAGGATGGGGCGGGTGTAGGGATCCCACTCGGCAATGCGCTGGCCGCGCTTGATGGTGTCGCCCTCGTCCACCTTGAGGCGGGCGCCGTACTGCACGCGGTTGACCGCGCGCTCGGTGCCGTCATGGTCGACGATGACCACCGCCAGGTTGCGGGCCATCACCACCAGGTCGCCGTCCGAATTCCGCGCCACGTTGCGATTGCGGATGCGGACGGTGCCCTCGAAGTTGCTTTCCACGAAGGACGAGTCGGCGAGGGTCGCCGCGCCGCCGATGTGGAAGGTGCGCATGGTGAGCTGGGTGCCCGGCTCGCCGATGGACTGGGCGGCGATGACGCCCACCGCTTCACCCATGTTGACAGGCGTGCCGCGGGCGAGGTCGCGCCCGTAGCAGGTGCCGCACACGCCGTTGCGGGTCTCGCAGGTCAGCACCGACCGGATCTTGATTTCCTGGATGCCCGACTTGTTGATCCGCTCGACGTGCGGCTCCTCAATCATCTGGCCCTTGGGCACGATGACGTCGCCGGTCGCCGGCTCCACGATGTCTTCCGCCGCGGTGCGGCCGAGGACGCGCGAGGCGAGCGAGGCCACGATCTGGCCCGCGTCGATGATGGCGCGCATGTGGATTCCCTTCTCCGAGCCGCAATCGCGCTCGGTGATGATGGAATCCTGCGCCACGTCGACGAGACGACGGGTGAGGTAGCCCGAGTTCGCCGTCTTCAGAGCGGTGTCGGCAAGGCCCTTACGCGCGCCGTGGGTGGAGTTGAAGTACTCCATCACGGTCAGGCCTTCCTTGAAGTTCGAGATGATCGGGCTCTCGATGATCTCGCCCGACGGCTTAGCCATGAGGCCACGCATGCCGGCGAGCTGCTTCATCTGAGCGGGCGACCCACGCGCTCCGGAGTGGCTCATCATGTAGATCGAGTTGATCTGCTTCTCGCGGCCGGTCTTCGGGTCCTTCTTGACCGAAGAGATTTCCTTCATCATCTCCTCGGCGACGCGATCGGAGCACTTGCCCCAGGCGTCAACGACCTTGTTGTACTTCTCGCCCTGGGTGATCAGGCCGTCGTTGTACTGCTGCTCGTATTCCTTGGTGAGGGCGCGGGTCTCCTCGACCAGCTCCCACTTCTTCTTCGGCACCACCATGTCGTCCTTGCCGAACGAGATGCCGGCGCGGAACGCGTTGTAGAAGCCGAGCGCCATGATGCGGTCGCAGAAGATCACGCTCTCCTTCTGACCGCAGTGCCGGTACACGGCATCGATCATGTTGGAGATTTCCTTCTTCGTCATCAGCTTGTTGACGACGTCGTAGGAGAGCTTCGGGTCCTTGGGCAGCAGCTCGCCGATCTTCATGCGGCCGGGGGTGGTCTCATAGATCTTGGAATACTGCTTGCCGTCCGGGCCGATGCCGATGTAGCGGCCCTTGATCTTGGTGGCGAGGGTGATCGCCTTGGCGTTCAGGGCGTGGTCGATCTCCGCCATGTTGGCGAACATCATGCCCTCGCCGGGCTCCTTCTCCTTCATAATGGAGAGGTAGTAGAGGCCCAGAACGATGTCCTGCGACGGCACGATGATGGGCTGGCCGTTCGCCGGGTGCAGGATGTTGTTGGTGGACATCATCAGCACGCGCGCTTCCAGCTGGGCTTCCAGCGAGAGCGGGACGTGCACGGCCATCTGGTCGCCGTCGAAGTCGGCGTTGAACGCCGAGCAGACGAGCGGGTGCAGCTGGATGGCCTTGCCCTCGATGAGCACCGGCTCGAACGCCTGGATGCCGAGGCGGTGGAGCGTCGGCGCGCGGTTCAGCATCACCGGGTGCTCGCGGATCACCTCGTCGAGGATGTCCCAAACCTCGGGACGCTCCTTCTCCACCAGCTTCTTCGCCTGCTTGACGGTCGCCGAATGGCCCTTCGCGTCGAGGCGCGAATAGATGAAGGGCTTGAACAGCTCCAGCGCCATCTTCTTCGGCAGGCCGCACTGGTGCAGTTTCAGCTCCGGACCCACCACGATGACCGAGCGGCCGGAATAGTCCACGCGCTTTCCGAGCAGGTTCTGGCGGAACCGGCCCTGCTTGCCCTTCAGCATGTCGGCGAGCGACTTCAGCGGACGCTTGTTGGCGCCGGTGATGACGCGGCCGCGGCGGCCGTTGTCAAACAGCGCGTCAACCGCCTCCTGAAGCATGCGCTTCTCGTTGCGGATGATGATATCCGGCGCGCGCAGCTCGATCAGCCGCTTCAGGCGGTTGTTGCGGTTGATGACGCGGCGGTACAGGTCGTTCAGGTCGGAGGTCGCGAACCGGCCGCCGTCCAGGGGGACGAGCGGGCGCAGGTCCGGCGGGATCACCGGCACGTGGGTGAGGATCATCCACTCCGGCTTGTTGCCGGAGAGCTGGAAGGCCTCGACGATCTTCAGGCGCTTGGCGAGCTTCTTGGGCTTCAGCTCGGTGGTTGCCTCGGCGATCTCCTGGCGCAGGTCCGCGGCGATCTTCTCGAGGTCCATGGAGCGCAGCAGCTCACGGATCGCCTCGGCGCCGATCATGGCGGTGAAGCTCGAATCGCCGAACTCGTCCTGGGCGCGCAGGTAGTCGTCCTCGGAGAGGAGCTGACGGTACTTGAGCTTGGTGATGCCCGGCTCGATGACGACGAAATACTCGAAGTACAGGATGCGCTCGAGGTCCTTGAGCGTCATGTCGAGCAGCAGGCCGATGCGGCTCGGCAGCGACTTCAGGAACCAGATGTGCGCCACCGGCGCGGCGAGCTCGATGTGGCCCATGCGCTCGCGCCGCACGCGCGACAGGGTGACCTCGACGCCGCACTTTTCGCAGATGATGCCCTTGTACTTCATCCGCTTGTACTTGCCGCACAAGCACTCGTAGTCCTTGATGGGACCGAAGATGCGCGCGCAGAACAGGCCGTCACGCTCGGGCTTGAACGTGCGATAATTGATGGTTTCCGGCTTCTTGATCTCGCCGTAGGACCAAGACTTGATCTTCTCCGGGCTCGCGATCGAGATGCGGATCTGATTGAAGCTCGGGGCCGGAACGGTCGGATTGAAGACGTTCAGGATTTCCTGATTCATGAGCTGGCTCCCAAACGAAGTGGGCCTTTAACTTGAGGCCCGGCCGGCAGAAGCGCCGGTCGGGCAATCCGCTTTGCGCGGGGTGACGGGCTCAGACGCCCGTCAGGTGTTCTCGAGATCGACGTTGAGGCCGAGCGAGCGCATTTCCTTCACGAGCACGTTGAAGCTCTCGGGAATGCCGCTCTCGAACGTGTCCTCGCCGCGCACGATGGCCTCGTAGACCTTGGTGCGGCCGGCCACGTCGTCCGACTTCACGGTGAGCATCTCCTGCAGCGTGTAGGCGGCGCCGTAGGCTTCGAGCGCCCACACCTCCATTTCGCCGAAGCGCTGGCCGCCGAACTGCGCCTTGCCGCCCAGCGGCTGCTGGGTGACGAGCGAGTAGGGACCGATCGACCGGGCGTGGATCTTGTCGTCGACCAGGTGATGCAGCTTCAGCATGTAGATGTAGCCGACCGTCACCTTACGATCGAACGGCTCGCCGGTGCGCCCGTCGAACAGCGTGGACTGGCCCGAACGGTCGAGACCCGCCCGCTCCAGCTCCTGCTCGATGTCCGCCTCGTGGGCGCCGTCGAAGACCGGGGTGGCCATCGGCACGCCCTTGCGCAGGTTCTCGCCGAGCTCGGGCAGCTCGCTGTCCTTGATCTGCTCGATCTCTTCCTTGCCGTAGATGATCTCGAGCCGGTCACGCAGGGGCTTCAGGTCCTGCTTGGCGTAATAGGCTTCCGCCGCAGCGGCCACCTGCCGGCCGAGGCCAGCGCAGGCCCAGCCGAGATGCGTCTCGAGGATCTGCCCGACGTTCATGCGCGAAGGCACGCCCAGCGGGTTCAGCACGATGTCGACGTTGGTGCCGTCCTCGAGGAACGGCATGTCCTCCACGGGCACGATGCGCGAGACCACGCCCTTGTTGCCGTGGCGGCCGGCCATCTTGTCGCCGGGCTGGATCTTGCGCTTCACCGCGACGAAGACCTTGACCATCTTCATCACGCCGGGGGGCAGCTCGTCGCCGCGCTGCAGCTTCTCGACCTTGTCGAGGAAGCGCTGCTCGAGCCGCTTCTTTGAGTCGTCGTACTGGGCGCGGATCGCCTCCAGCTCGGCCATGATGGCGTCGTCGGCGACGGCGAACAGCCACCACTGCGAGCGGGGATACTCGCCGAGGGTCTCGCGGGTGACGGCGGTTTCCTTCTTGAAGCCCTTCGGCCCCGCGATGGCGACCTTGCCGTCCAGGATCTCGGTCAGGCGGCCGTAGACGTTGCGATCGAGGATCGCCTGCTCGTCGTCACGGTCCTTGGCGAGACGCTCGATCTCCTCGCGTTCGATGGCGAGCGCGCGCTCGTCCTTGTCGACGCCGTGGCGGTTGAACACGCGCACCTCGACGATGGTGCCCGTGGTGCCGGGCGGCAGGCGCAGGGAGGTGTCGCGCACGTCGGCGGCCTTCTCGCCGAAGATGGCGCGAAGGAGCTTCTCCTCCGGCGTCATCGGGCTCTCGCCCTTCGGCGTGATCTTGCCGACGAGGATGTCGCCCGCGCGGACTTCGGCACCGATATAGACGATGCCGGCCTCGTCGAGATTCTTCAGCGCCTCTTCCGAGACGTTGGGAATGTCGCGGGTGATTTCCTCAGGCCCGAGCTTGGTGTCGCGGGCCATGCACTCGAATTCCTCGATGTGGATCGAGGTGAACACGTCTTCCTTGACGATGTTCTCCGAGAGGAGGATCGAGTCCTCGAAGTTGTAGCCGTTCCACGGCATGAAGGCGACGAGCACGTTGCGGCCGAGCGCGAGCTCGCCCAGCTCCGTGGACGGGCCATCGGCGATGATGTCGCCCTTGCGCACCTGATCGCCCACGCGGACCAGCGGGCGCTGGTTGATGCAGGTGGACTGGTTGGAGCGCTGGAACTTCATCAGCCGGTAGATGTCGACGCCCGACTTGGAGGGGTCGGCCTCTTCCGTGGCCCGGATGACGATACGGGTGGCGTCCACCTGATCGATCACGCCGGTGCGGCGGGCGGCAATGGCGGCGCCGGAGTCACGCGCAACCACGGCCTCCATGCCGGTGCCGACCAGCGGCGCCTGCGAGCGCACCAGCGGAACCGCCTGACGCTGCATGTTGGAGCCCATGAGCGCGCGGTTGGCGTCGTCGTTCTCAAGGAACGGGATCAGCGCCGCGGCCACCGAAACGAGCTGCTTCGGCGACACGTCCATGAAGTCCACGCGGTCGGGGCTCACGAGGAGCACGTCACCCGCATGGCGGCAGACGATGAGGTCTTCCTCGAAGCGGCCGTCCTTGTCGAGCGGGATGTTGGCCTGCGCGACGTAGTACTTCCCCTCCTCCATGGCGGAGAGATAGACCACCTCGTCGGTGACCTTCGACTCCACCACGCGGCGGTAGGGCGCCTCGATGAAGCCGTACTTGTTCACGCGGGCAAAGGTCGCCAGCGAGTTGATGAGGCCGATGTTCGGGCCTTCCGGCGTCTCGATGGGGCAGATGCGGCCGTAGTGCGTCGGGTGCACGTCGCGCACCTCGAAGCCGGCGCGCTCGCGGGTCAGACCGCCCGGGCCGAGCGCCGAGAGACGCCGCTTGTGCGTGATCTCGGAGAGCGGGTTGGTCTGGTCCATGAACTGCGACAGCTGCGAGGAGCCGAAGAACTCGCGCACCGCAGCCGCCACCGGCTTCGCGTTGATGAGGTCCTGCGGCATCACGGTGTCGATGTCGACGGACGACATGCGCTCCTTGATGGCGCGCTCCATGCGCAGCAGGCCGACGCGGTACTGGTTCTCCATGAGCTCGCCGACCGAGCGGACGCGGCGATTGCCCAGGTGGTCGATGTCGTCGATCTCGCCCTTGCCGTCGCGCAGCTCCACCAGCGTCTTGATGACGGAGAGGATGTCGTCGCGACGCAGCACCCGCACGGTATCGGGGCAGTCGAGGTCGAGGCGCATGTTCATCTTCACGCGGCCGACCGCGGAGAGGTCGTAGCGCTCGGGATCGAAGAACAGCGAGTGGAACATCGCCTGCGCCGAATCGAGCGTCGGCGGCTCGCCCGGGCGCATCACGCGATAGATGTCGAAGAGCGCGTCCTCGCGGGTCACGTTCTTGTCGGCCGCCAGCGTGTTGCGGATGTAGGCGCCGGTGTTGACGTGGTCGATGTCGAGGATCGGAATCTCGTTGTAGCCGGCTTCCTCGAGCAGCTTCAGCGTCTTCTCGGTGATCTCGTCGCCGGCCTCGGCGTGGATTTCGCCGGACGCGAGGTCCACGAGGTCCTCGGCGATGTACTGGCCGACCATCTCCTCGTCGGAGATGCGCAGGGCCTTGAGACCCTTCTCGGCGAGCTGGCGGGCGGCGCGCACGGTCAGCTTCTTGCCGGCCTCGAGCACGACCTCGCCGGTGTCGGCGTCGATCAGGTCGGCGACGGCCTTGTAGCCCTTCATCCGCTTGGGATCGAACGGCATGCGCCAGCCGCCCTTCGCGCGCTCGTAGGGCACCTTCTCGTAGAAGGTCGAGAGGATTTCCTCGTTGTCGAGGCCCAGCGCGTACAGCAGGCTCGTCACCGGAATCTTGCGGCGACGGTCGATGCGCGCATAGACGATGTCCTTGGCGTCGAACTCGATGTCGAGCCAGGACCCGCGATAGGGAATGATCCGCGCCGCGAACAGGAGCTTGCCCGAAGAATGGGTCTTGCCCTTGTCGTGGTCGAAGAAGACGCCCGGCGAACGGTGCATCTGGGAGACGATGACGCGCTCGGTCCCGTTGACGATGAACGTGCCGTTCATGGTCATCAGCGGAATGTCGCCGGTGTAGACGTCCTGCTCCTTGATGTCCTTCACGGACTTGGCGCCGGTGTCCGGGTCCACATCGAACACGATGAGGCGGAGCGTCACCTTGAGCGGGGCAGCGAACGTCATGCCGCGCTGGCGGCACTCGTCCACGTCATACTTCGGCGGCTCGAACTCGTAGCGCACGAACTCCAGCATGGCCGCGCCGGAGAAGTCGGAGATGGGGAATACCGACTTGAACACCGCCTGCAGGCCGTCGTCGTCGCGTCCGCCCTTGGGCTCCTCGATCTGGAGGAACTGGTCGTAAGATGCCTTCTGAACCTCGATGAGGTTCGGCATCTCGGCCACTTCCTTGATCTTGCCGAAGAACTTGCGGATCCGCTTACGACCGGTGAACGTTTGCGCCATCTCGATCCTCGTCCGTCCTGGTCTCTCGGGCCGGCCCCTGTCCTCCCGAAGGAGGCGGGCTCGCCGCGCCGGCACCGGAACCTCTGTCAGCCATCGTGCCTTCAAGGGTTGGGGGCGAAACGCCATCCCCTTTCAGCACCATGACGGCTCTCCCGGCAGCCCCCGAACCTCGTCCGGATCGGCTGCCGGGAGAACCGTCTCTCTCCCTGTCCGGCCTTCCGGCCGGCTATGGAACGGGTCCCGGCACGAGGCCGGGACCCGAAACGTCAAAGGCTCACTTGAGCTCGACCTTGGCGCCAGCCTTCTCGAGCTGGGCCTTGAGCTTCTCGGCCTCGTCCTTGGCCACGCCTTCCTTGACGGGCTTCGGAGCGCCTTCCACCAGGTCCTTGGCTTCCTTGAGGCCGAGGCCGGTGATGGCGCGCACTTCCTTGATGACTTCGATCTTCTTGTCGCCGGCGGCGGCAAGCATCACGGTGAACTCGGTCTGCTCTTCCACCGCGGCGGCGGCAGCGCCGGCCGGGGCAGCGGCCACGGCCACGGCGGCGGCGGCGGAAACGCCCCACTTCTCCTCGAGGAGCTTCGCCAGCTCGGCGGCCTCGAGCACGGTGAGGGAGGACAGCTCGTCGACGAGCTTGGTCAGGTCAGCCATGGGATATTCCTTAAGATAGGTTCGGATTTTGGAATTGCGAGATCAGGCCGCCAATGGCGGCCGCGGCCTCACGCTGCTTCGTCCTGCTTGGCATAGGCCCCGAACACGCGGGCGAGCTTGGCCGCCGGTGCCGTGGTGAGCTGCGCGATCTTGGTCGCCGGGGCCTGAATGAGGCCGACGAGCTTGGCACGCAGTTCGTCCAGGGACGGGAGTGTGGCAAGCGCCTTCACACCGTCCACGTTAAGGGCCGTCTTGCCCATCGCGCCGCCGAGGATAACGAACTTGTCGTTGGCCTTGGCGAACTCGACGGCAACCTTCGGCGCCGCCACCGGATCATCCGAATAGGCGATCACGGTGGGTCCCTTCAGCAGGGACGCCACATGGGCGACGTCGGAGCCTTCCAGAGCGATTTTGGCGAGGCGGTTCTTGGCCACCTTCACGGTCGCACCCTCGGCCTTCATCTGTCGACGGAGCTTCGACATCTGGGCCACGGTGAGGCCGGAATAGTGGGCGACCACGACGACGGACGTGCTCTTGAACACATCCGTGAGCGTCGTGACGAGCTCTTGTTTTTCCGCTCGATCCACGTCTGGCTCTCTTTAAGCCTTGGCAGCACCATCCACCTCCCGAAGGAGGCATCCGGTCCCGCCGGTTGCGCCTTGCCGCGTCCTGCGGCCAACCTGTCTGACGACATGGAAGGCCGCGATCCGCGACGCTCACATGCCCTGTCCCCTATTGCCCGGGCACGGAAAACCGTGTCGCGAAGCGCAAGGCGCTGGTTCCGAACCGATCTTCATCTCCGCCGGCGCAGGCCGTTCGGAGGGCAAATTCCGGTCTTCCCCGTCTATGCTGGCTCCCCATTAACCGCCCGTTAGGGCGGATGTCGGGAATTAAGCCTTGATCCTCGGCCCGATTGAGCGAACATCCCGTGCGGGGCGCATCTCTATCAGGCCTCCATCGAGGCACCGGCAGTCTCGGACAGGACTTTGCCTGCTGGTTCGCCCGAAGGCTCCAAGGAGCCACCCGAACGCCTGACAGACGACAAGGCCGGGCGGGCGAACCCTCCCAGCCCTTCCACCCGGTCAAGGGCGAAAGCCACAATACCTGATCCGGGCGGCACGCCACCCGGAAACAGCCCATATAAAGGCTGGCGCCAGCCTTGTCACGTCCCGATCATCGTCCTTGCGCACTTTTTGCATACGGCAACCGCCGGCCTGCCATGCGCCTGCGGAAGGACCACGCGAACCTCGCCAAAACGTGACATCCAAACGAAAAGGCCGGACCCACCGGCCCGGCCTTTCCAGAAGCTTGATCTCGACCGATCAGGCGGTGAGCACGGTGGAGGGCTCCACCTTGATGCCCGGGCCCATGGTGGAGGAAACCGCCACGCGCTGCAGGTAGGTGCCCTTGGCGCCGGCCGGCTTGGCCTTCACCACCGCGTCCACGAAGGCGCGGATGTTCTCGGCCAGCTTGTCGGCCGGGAAGGAAGCCTTGCCGATGCCGCCGTGGATGATGCCGGCCTTCTCGACGCGGAACTCCACCGCGCCGCCCTTGGCGGCGGCGACGGCGCCCTTCACGTCCATGGTCACGGTGCCGACCTTCGGGTTCGGCATCAGGCCGCGCGGGCCGAGCACCTTGCCGAGACGGCCGACGAGCGGCATCAGGTCCGGGGTCGCGATGCAGCGATCGAACTCGATGGTGCCGCCCTGGATGGTCTCGAGAAGGTCCTCGGCGCCCACGATGTCGGCGCCCGCTGCCTTGGCCTCGTCGGCCTTGGCGCCACGGGCGAACACCGCCACGCGCACGGTACGGCCGGAGCCGTTCGGCAGGTTGCACACGCCACGAACCATCTGGTCGGCATGGCGGGGATCAACGCCCAGATTCAGCGCGACCTCGATGGTCTCGTCGAACTTGGCGGTGGTGCGCTCCTTGAGGAGCTTGAGGGCGTCGTCGAGGCCGTACAGCTTGTTACGGTCGATGCCCTCGTTGATGGCGCGGATGCGCTTGCCTTCCTTCGCCATGGCGCTCACCCCTGAACCTGCAGACCCATGGAACGGGCCGAACCTTCGATCATCTGGACGGCGGCCTCAACGGTGTCGCAGTTCAGATCCTTCATCTTCTTCTCGGCGATCTCCGCGAGCTGGGCGCGCGTGACCTTGCCGACGAAGGTGCCCTTGCCGGGCGTCTTCGAGCCCGAGCCGGGCTTCTTCTTCGTCTCGAGGCCAGCGGCCTTCTTGAGGAAGTAGGAGACCGGGGGGGTCTTCAGCTCGAAGGTGAAGGAGCGGTCCTGATAGGCCGTGATCACCACCGGGATCGGCATGCCCTTTTCGAGCTGCGCGGTCTGGGCGTTGAACGCCTTGCAGAATTCCATGATGTTCAGGCCGCGCTGACCGAGCGCGGGACCAATCGGCGGGGCCGGATTGGCGCTGCCGGCAGGCACCTGCAGCTTGACGTAACCGGTAATTTTCTTCGCCATTTCAACAACTCCCAAAAATCGCCGCCGTCCGGTGAGGGAGCGGCGGGCGGGATTGCGTGGTGCGGGTCAAAAGGGCGCTTGGCGAGACGCCCCCTCCCCTCCCACGCCGGCACACTGCCCTTTAAGCAATGCGCCAGACTTCGGACCATTGCCCCGAGGGGGCGACGGCCCGCTCCGGTCAGACCTTCTCGACCTGACCGAATTCGAGTTCCACCGGCGTCGCGCGGCCGAAGATGGACACAGCCACCTTCAGGCGCGAGCGGCTGTCGTCGACCTCTTCCACGACGCCGTTGAAGGACGCGAACGGGCCGTCCGACACCTTCACCGTCTCGCCGACCTCATAAGAAATCGACGGCTTCGGACGCTCGATGCCCTCCTGCACCTGCTGCAGGATGCGCATGGCCTCCGATTCGGAGATCGGCATGGGCTTGTTGTCGGCGCCCAGGAAGCCGGTGACCTTCGGCGTGTTCTTGATGAGATGGAAGGCCTCGTCGGTGAGGTCCATCTTCACCAGCACGTAGCCGGGGAAAAACTTGCGTTCGGTGTCTACCTTCCGGCCGCGGCGCACCTCGACCACCTTCTCGGTGGGCACGAGGATCTGCTCGAACAGATCGGTCAGGCCGCGCTGGTCAGCCTGCTCGCGGATCGAGTCGGCCACCTTCTTCTCGAAGTTGGAATATGCGTGAACGATGTACCAGCGCTTCGCCATGTGGGCCTCCCGCCTCAGTGCCCGAGGGTCAGCAGCGTGGAGACGCCGAACCGGATGATCTGGTCGGAGACGAGGAAGAAGATGGACGCCAAGAAGACCATCACGAACACCATGGCGGTGGTGATCAGCGTCTCGCGGCGGGTGGGCCAGGTGACCTTGGCCGTTTCCGCGCGGACCTGCTGATAGAACTCCATCGGGCCGTTCTTCGCCATGGCGTCTCGCCGTCCGTTCCTGTTGCCGCCCGTTCCCGCGCCGCCGGTTGCCACGCACCGGACCTTCCGATGACGCGAATGCGGCACATGCCGCTCAAATCTTCTTCCCGCCGGCTTCGGCTCTCGCGAGACGCTGCTGCGGGCTTGCCTTCGACGGGGCCGGATCGTGCCCTCATATGGGCTGTCCGAAACGCGCCTTCAAGCCGTGCCATTCCGGCGTCGTCGTCTCGCCTGACCTGCCGTCCTGCGGTTGCCCAAGTTCTGGGCTGGCCGAAGATGGCAGGAGTGGAGGGACTCGAACCCCCAACCCCCGGTTTTGGAGACCGGTGCTCTAACCAGTTGAGCTACACTCCTAAGGTCCGCGCCCCGAAGCCTGGCAGAATCAGCTTTTCAGCGATCAGCTTGCCTCGAGGGTAGACTCCGCCGCGCCGGGAAGTGACCCAGCGCATCGGCCGGCTGTGTTTAGTGGGATGCCGCGCGGCTGTAAAGGGGGACCGGGGGGCGATCCGGCCTGTCCACCGCAAAGGCGGCTAGAGATGATGGAGGACGAAGGCCGCTCGTCCCATAACGTCGGTCCGTGGCAGGTCCACCGTTTCGTAGCCGAGGCCGCGATAGGTGTCGACCATGACCGCATGGGTGCGCACGGCTTCGTCCCAATCCTGCCGGCGCTCGGCATCGTTTGCGTAGATCTCGCGCCATGGCGGGGCGACGAACACGAGGGGGTCGTATCTGAACACCGCGCAAGCCCGGCTGATGTGCCGGGGAATCGGCAGGCCACATAGCGAAAGGTATTTAGCCACGTCTGGAATGCCGCGGTCGAAGAAGACCGGGCTGACCCGCCCTGTCTGCTCCTCGTAGGATCGCAGGTCCCAGGCGAGCATCGCCTCCGCGAACGCAGCCCGGTCCTGCCACGGGAGGGCTGGGCCATCAATGGCCATCTGCTGGCGGATGACAGCCCGGCCCGCCTCCGGCGCGATGGCGTGCCCGGCGGTTGCAAGAGCATCCAACAGGGTGCTCTTGCCCGAACCCGGACCGCCCGTGAGCACGATCAAGCGTGTAGAGCCGCGCGCCATGGCCGCCTGCCTCTGCATTATCGAGTTTTGGGGATGCACCCGGACGCGCTGCGTGTGGCCGCGTCAAAAGGGGAGCCCAAGCAGGATGCCCGGCGCGAACCGGGAGCGCAAGCCACCGGGACAGTGGGAGACAGCATCTGTCTGCGGGGGGCGCGGGGTTAGGGATAGGCCAAAAGAAAAAGGCGGCGCCCGAAGGCGCCGCCCTGTTCCGTCACGCTGCGGACGCGAGGTTCGAAAGCGCGATCACTCGATGATGGCAGCGACGACGCCGGCGCCGACGGTGCGGCCACCTTCACGGATGGCGAAGCGCAGCTTCTCCTCCATGGCGATCGGAACGATCAGGTGCACGTCCATCGACACGTTGTCGC
>NZ_JAMJXC010000024.1 GCF_023571765.1 Xanthobacter aminoxidans
CGATTACATCGAGATGTTCTACAACCCCACCCGCAAACACGCACGCAACGGGATGCTGTCGCCCATCGAGTTCGAACGGCAGCACAAAGCGACCCCCGAAGGCGTCTAGAAAACTAGGGGCGGTTCATCCGGAGGCGTGGGGCATCGCCCCACGCCTCCGGTTGTCCTTCATCACGATACGATGATCAGTCCTGAACTTTTCCAAGCGCGGCGGCGAGGTGCGGACGCATTGCGCCCAGTCCCTAGGGAGAGTTCGGGCTCACCAGGAGCACACTTTCGCGGTCACCCGATGCGACAATATCCGATGCCCTGTGCAGGAATGCGGGATCTTCCGCCGCTATTCCCACATGCCGCGCAAACGGGCCCCAACGTCGATCCTCACATTCGGGACCGCGCCGGTCCTTACATCCTCTGGACAGGCCTTCGGCCAGGACACATGCTCGAAATGCGGAAGAACAGACTTCGGGATGAAGCGCGTGCGGGCCGCCAGAAGGTCCTTCACATGGACCGCATCGAGGAATTTCAGCCCAGCGCCAGAAGCAGACCTCACCAAGTGCGAGCCTGAACGTCCGGCATGGGGCCGCCCCCCCGACGGTCAGCTATCGAGTAACGAGTGCCGTGCAGCTGCCCTTTTGCTCCGCGACTCCATTACGGTCGTTTGCGATTTGCGGATCGCTCCCCAGAAGACGCCGCATCTTTATTTGGACTACCGGCGTGATTGGCACCGATGGGCGGCCTTGCTGGGCCGGAGGCAGGTTTTGCCTCACGGATCGGATGGGTGCCCTAACTATCTTCCACGACGCTTAATGCGTCAGGGATCTTCGATCTGTTGGAAACCGCCCTCGCAAAACTCGTCGCTCCGTGAGAGGGCACGATAAAGTGCTGACTGCCAACTGTTGATGTTCCGTCGGCTCCGACTGCGAACCTCGAGCTCCAGATCGTCGCGCAAGCCTTCTGGACCATCTGCCTGAAAAGTCTCTAGGAATGCCACCTTGCGGTCCACGAGTTCGACGGCCGCGTGCTCCGAATAGAGGTGACCCAGGCCCAGCTTGTCGAAATGGTGTCGCGCACGTTCTACCGTCGTCTCCGAGGCACCGTGTGGCTCGCGAACCGAATAGGTCACGGTCAAACCCTCGTCGAAGATCAGCGTCGCCTTGATCAGTCGGTGTGCGCTCCAGTCATCGAAATAGGGATGAAAGAGCAAACGCTCGACTCGGGTCGCTCGATAGATTCCCTTCTCGTGGTTGCAGTCGGAGCAGCAGGGTACGAGGTTGGCCGGCACCACGGCGAGCTCGGGATAGTCCTCGCGCGTTAAATAGTGGTCGAGAGTCTTCACGTCCCGCTGTGCGCAGAGCGGGCAGCGACCATAGCGTGCTGCGCCTTTGAGCTTGACGTATGTCCGGCGTTCGCCGCCCTTCACTAATGCCCTGTCGTAGACACCGCTGAGGTCGGCCGCCGGTATCCCGACCGGCACCTCGACGGCGAATTCGTGCAGGGCGGCGCGGTTCGCATGCTCCAGATAGGACGCCGCGCGAGTCTCGACGTACGGGCGCTGCAAAAGGAGCGCAGTTCGATCGGCAACCGAGCGCGTCCTAGTAGCGCACGCGGCGAAAAGCTCGCCTGCATCCTCCTCCGGCAGCGCGACCGCCTGCATCAGCCGCGGGCCCGCAGCATGGTTCGCGCAAGCGCGCGCCCTTCCGACCCCACGCGGTCGCCGAAGCGTTCGAGCACGTCCTCCAAATCATCCGACTGTGCGACCACGGTGGCTATGAGATTATGGTGACCGCTCTCCGTGACCTGAACGCGGAATATGTCCCTGGTCAGGGCACCCAGATTCTCCCCAAAGGTTTCGATTTCGGGTCGTTCCACCGATACGGCCCCGCCCGGTCGGAACAGCAGCGTCACGCAATCGGAAGGGACCTCCTGTACTACGACGGGGGAATGCGTGGCCAGGATCGCCACCCCGTTTCGCTTCGAAAGCAGGTTCGACAGGGCCCGGACGAAGGCCATCACCAACGGCGGATGCAAATGCGCCTCGGGCTCGTCGATGAGAACAAGAGTCCGTTCGCTGACCAACTCCGCCAACCGCGTCAATGTTAGGAGCACGATTTTGTGTCCTGAACTGGCTTTGGCGAAAAGATCACCAGCCGCCTTCTCAACACTCTGAGCAGGCAAGTCTGCCAGAGAGGAAGGGCCCAGCGCGCTGAACAAGGGATCCGCCTCGAGGATGCGCATCGCCGACTGCCAGCGCGGGCGGCTAGAGCTGCGGAGGCAGTGGAGTGTGCTGTCCACGAAATCGGTCAGTAGATCCTCCTCGCTCTTGTTGCCTGTGGCCCGCTCGTCGCCCCGCTTGATGCGCTTCTTCAAGCCGACATAAGTATAGCTGAGACCACTTCGCGTGCCGGCCTTCATGCTGCGAAGCAGACCGGAGGCGGAACGCGGCGGTGGATCGAAGCTGTCGAAGGCGCTGAAGGCCACGGTGATCAGGTTCGCGAACTGATCCTTGGCGTCCGCCACCGCTGCGCCCAAAAACCGTAACTGCCCCAGTCGACGATCACGCCTGTTGCGAAGCAGCGAGCTCATCGAGGTGAGCAGCGTGGTCTTACCCACGCCATTCCGTCCGATCACGACATGGATGTTGGTGGGCGGCAAACTGTTAGGCTCGACCTCGAACAGGATTTCCTCTTCGCTGTCGGGGAACCGGTACGAGAAGTTGAACGGGGTCAGTACCGCATCGTTCTGCAGGGTTGATGCGAATTTGGCGTAACGAGTGTCACCGATGGATCGCATGAGAGAGACGCCGTAGGCGCTCTGCTGTTTCAACGCTTCCAGATCGCCTTGATTCCAAATCACGTCCCGCAAAGCGGTCAGGATTTCGACCCTGACATTCTCGTCCAGATGCAGCAGCGATTCATAGTATTCTTGGCTTTGGCCCAGCGAGGCGTATTCGGGGGTCAAGAGTTCGAACTCTTCGTCGATAGGTGTATAGCCGCTGGTCATGCCGGACTGCATGATCTTGACGTCGCCGATGTCGAGGCGTGTACCTTCGCTATCGAAATAGACCAGCGCGAAATTGGTCCTGAAGCCATAATCATCCCAATTATCTCGTACGACGAATACCTCGTATCTACCTTCAAGGTTTCTGTATCGGCGAGCGCGTTCCGAATAGGGGATGACTGTGAATTTCATTGGTGGGTACGATCGCTAGGGAAGCTCTGTTCGATAATACTTCGCAGACATCGGTGGTCGCTGGCAACCGGCTATGTCGGAATTCCGGAGGCTGTAATCTCAGCCGTCGACACGCCTCGGCTGGTCTCATAATCCGCTCGGCGGAACCGATACATTCGGAGCATACGGTACGGTCGAAGGCAATGTTGCTCGGCGGTTCCGCAACATGGAGTGTCTTTCCAGGCGCGCTTTCCGCTAAAACCCGCCAGTCCGCATGCCACCCTATGCCTGCCCATTACCCCTCCGGCTGGGCTTCTTTAACACGCCGATCGTCCATGCGGTCGTGCGAACTCGCGATCCTCCGGTTTGGCCAGGTGTCGAACTCGAACACGAGATGCACGACATCAGTCGAGAAGCGACCTTGGATCCCATGGACCACGATATCGACGTCGCGCAAGTGCTTGGTAGTAATGATCTCCTCCCCCAGCAAAAGCGTCGTTTTCACGCGATCGGAAGGCAATGCAGCGCGGATCCCTTCCGAGATCAACAGCGTCCACTCGGCCGCGTCGCGGTCTGTCACGTATGCGAGCATACCTCCGAATCGCTCCAGGGTATAAGGAGCACTGGCATCATCGAAGCGCCCCAAGCCCTCCGCGCCGAGATAGTCGGCGGCGATGTCACCCGGTCTCGTGAGCTTCTTCGCCTCAAGGCGCAGGTCGAGACGGTCGCGATGGATCGCCAGCTGTATGTCGGTGGGCTGGGCGCGCGGTCCGATCGCCGGATCGTATCGCCGAGCGACCTCGACATGGAAGTCCATGCCCGTCAGACTGGGGATCGACGATCCTGGGCTCGGCGCAACGATGAACTGCTCGTCGCGGATCTCCTCCATAGCCTCGATAAGCGCCTGGCTTATCGACGTCTCGTCCGGAAGCTTGGCTCCCTTGAGGGCCTTGTTGCTCTTGCCGAACCACCCGGGCCGTCGCTCCGTCGACGCCGGCTCGCGAACCCGTCGCGCCGCTTCGCGCAGGCCGCCGATCGCCTCGCCGAGGAATCGATGCCAGGCGTCGTCCGCTAGGTCATCCGCAGGCCATCTTCTCATGGACATTCCGAAATGACCTGCCTGATGACTTCGCCAGCGTCGTCCACGGCCTGATCGGCCATCCAGGCGAACAACGCCGAAGATTTACTCAGGCGCGCCACGCGGCTGTTTGCGTCGAACGAAACGACGCTCGAAGCCACGAACTTGCCGTCACGGCTCGGCGGTGCGGCTTCTTCCTTCTCTGCGTCTTGCCCGAACGCGACGCGGAGCCTAACGACGCCGTCGCCGTGCCCTTCGATCGTCACCGATGGCGCGAACCGCTCCGTGAACGCGGCTGCGAGGTCGCGGCTGAAGCGATCCAGATAGAAACGGATTTGATCTTCACCCGCTTCCACAAACGCGTCGGCAGGAAGTTGCGCGTCGGCATACCCTTCCGAGAAAGAGAGGAACTCTTTTACTGCGCGTCGTAGATCCGAGCCCGCACCTAGCGCATCCAGGATGGATTCGTCCTTGTTCGAGGAACCATGCAAGTCCAGAAAGGCCGGCTCGGAAGCGTCTTCGAATGGGCAAGGAAGCGAGAGCAGATCACCCTTCTCGAAACGTTTGCCGTCTAGCAATACCGTCGCGCCGTAGAGGGCCGCAAAATATCGCACGACGCCCGATTCGAGGAACGCTTTCAGGGACCAAAGCGCGTCGATCTGCCGAGAGACTTGCGTATGCTCGAAGTGCTGCGTGGCCGATGCAGCGCGGCGATCATTTGCAAAAAATATCCCGTAGAAAGTGGAATTAAAGGCATGCGGCGCTTCGAGCACGCGTAGCCCCTTGAAGGCTCGTGGCACCAAAAGGATGTTGCCGGAGAAAAGCGCCCGATAGCCTGCAGCAATCTCCTGTTCTAAAGCCTTAGGCAGGGCGACGAGATTGACGGGTAATTTTCGCCCCTGGCTGTCGGTCCGCACCGGGAAGCGGAAACCCGTATCCTCCTCATTGCCGCCGCGCTGGATGCGCAAGCCCGAGCGCATCAGGAAATCCTCGACCGTCGATTTGCGCCGCCTCGTGAAGTTCCGAAGTGCGTCGCGGGTCCGCCGGTCCACCGTTCCTAGAATGAGCGGGCCGAACCAGCCATTGGAGTCCCCCTGTAGGTCCCTAACCTGGACGGTCTGCAGGTCGGTTTGCGACACAAAAAGCGCCCAGACGTCTCCAACCTCGCCTAGCGGTAACGAGGACAGCCGAGGTCTGTATACGGAGACGAGGTCGGACGGTTGGGGCGCTTGGTGGCGCGCCACCACGACCGTCGCCGCCGCACGGGCGCCGGTGAAGAGCCGGTATCGCAGATAGGAAAGATTGGCCACGGAACGGACGGAGACTTTGGAGGCTAATGCCGTGGCGAAGCGTTCCGATTGGCGACCTACTAAGGAGGTTGTCGGCAGGATAAGCCCGATGACCGCATCTTCCTCGCACAGACGCTCTACGGCGAGCCAGACGAACGCGTCCGAAAGGCGCCCGTGCATAACGGGTGTCTCAGCCTGCAGTTCGGCGAGAAATGCGGTCAACGCGTCATCGGTCACCGGAACGCTCTGGTTCGGAGCCTGGCTATTGCGTCTCGTAGCCTGACGCTTCAGCCGACGCCAAGGGGGATTGCCGAGAACATGGGTGAAGGTTGTGCCCTCGAAAGGATGCGAGAAGGCACTGGCGACAACGATGTTGTCGGCGAGGGGCGGCAAGAGCTTCTCGCCCGCATCGATTCCGGCGAGATCCTTGATCGCCACTCCGGCAATATAGTCTAGCATCGTCATATATAGGCTGAAGCGGCAAACATTGGCGGCCTGGGCGTTCTTCTCGATGCCGAAAATACAATCCCTTAACAGGTGGCGAGCCGAGTTCGCGTGGGCGGGGCCCCAGCCGCCGGGCGGAGCGCATCGCTCCATGATGCGGCGGTAGGCGGAGACGAGGAACACGCCGGAGCCGGCCGCGGCGTCGACCACCCGCGAGGTCGCATCCATAGGGCGTTGGGCATCGGCGCGCGTGACGACGAAATCGGCCAAGTAAGGCGGCGTGTAGAAAGCGCCTTCGTCGCGCTGCGCATCGCCGTCCTCTAAGCGAAGGAACCGCTCGTAGATTGCCGAAATCGTTTCGGTGCGAAGCACCTGGAACGAGACGTCGAGGAAGCTTAGCTGCCTTCCCTCTACCTTCTCGTCCCACCGCACGACCCGATGGATGAACGGGATCAGCTCAGACGGAATTTGGGGACGCTCGGTCTCCGCGATCGGGAACACACAGCCATTGATCGCCCCGTCGATGCCGTCCAGGACTGCCCAGACCTCGTCGGGCGAGAACTCCGGATAATTGGACCGCAAACCACGATGGGAAGCCGCGTCGGCGAATCCCATACCCTTGCATCCAGAGGCCCGGATGACATCGCGCAGCCACTGCTCGTCGATCAATCCCCTATCAATCAGCACGAACAGGTAGATAAGCTTGCCAACCAATGCGTTCACGAGCGCGCGGCCTTGGCGCGTATCGAGCTGGGGAAAAGTGGTGCACGCGTATCGGTTGAGTTGCTCGATCGCGGCTACGAGCCGGCTGTCGATTGTGTCCGCGCGCGAGACCTTGCGGTCCTTCCAAAAAATGGAAGTTGTCAGGGAGCGCGCCGAAACGTCCTCCAACGATGCGGGTAAAACGTCGTCGACGTCCTCGTGGCGCGTCAGGACAGACCCGTCGGATGGAGGGCCGAACCCGTTCCTCACTTCCACCCCACCAGGGGTTACGACGACGAGCAGCGGCACGACGCCCTGGGTCCAGACGCGACGGTGTAGTTCGTCCGCGGCCATGTCGTCGCGCGCCTGGCCCACATATACAACCGGCTTGAAAGATCCTGGAATCGCGCCATCAGAAATGCCGAACACGGAATGGACGCCGATCGCCCCAAACGCCGTCATGACGACGTGTACATTCTCGAGCCGATCGAAGGACTCGGCGTTGGCGAAATACGTCGCGCTGCCAACGTAGCCTAGCGCGCGACACAGCGACTCGACCTTGCGCGTGAGGGACGCGTCGTCCATCGCTCGCCTCCCCTATCCGCCACGTCCATGGGTGACACGACACCCTAAACCATAAAAAGGCATTAAGCCACTGAAAACAAACCGATTACTCAGGCGAGATTGTGCAGGCAGTGCTGGCACTTAGCCGCGGCGGTTCACTTTCGCTATTCGAGAAAAATGCGCGAACGCGATCAAATTCGTGGACGAACGAAACGTGCTAGACCGGATGCGGCACCATATCGTCTCATGCGTCGCATCTGGGCAGATCGACGGCATTTGTCGCGGGAGGTAGCGCCTCCTCTACGATGCACGGCTGGCGTGGCCGGCGGAAAAGAATGCGGTCCCGCTACCGTTGAGCACGATGCGATGGCGGATCCGCGCGCTTCAACGTTCGAGGTGAGCGCGTCTTATCGTGACGCAAGCTTGGTGTCGCTGGTGAAGGCGCGAATGTCTGCTCCTCGGTGGAATGCCAGTCGGCAAATGTCGCATTGGTGCCGACGAGCCCCAACTCACCAATGACCGCATTTTGGGACGCAGCGGTTGCCAGCTCAATGACTGAGATGGGGGCGCGAAGCAGACGTCGCTAAAGGCGAGATCAAAGGTCGGCAAAGGGTTCCGCACCCCTCAGGGGAACGCGGCGCCGGATCCGTGGAATGTCACGGCGACGACGGAGCCTCCTTCCGGCTTTATCCTCGGCTCATCCAAACCCCAGCAGTCTCCGAACCTCCGCGTCCACCTTCCGCAGCACGGCCGGCGACACCGACCCGATAGGCTCCGCCAAGCGCGCCTCGATCGTCGCTATCTTGCAAGGGCGGATGACAGAGGGGGCCGGCAGGCCACTCTCCCGATACCCGGCGCCGAGCAGCACATCGCCCGGCCAGGGGCGGTTCTCGGCACTGGTGATCATCACTACCCACAACAACTCGGCGGCTTCGCCCACGCCGCCGGGAGACACGACCAGTGCGGGGCGGTGCTGCCGGGTGGAGCGATCCGTGTAGGGGAATGGAACGCGGACGACCGCGCCCTTCTCAAAGGTCGGCATAGGCCTTGCGGTCCGCGTCGCTGTCCCACTCGGTGAAGGTGGCGAAGGGGTCATCGCCGGCCTTCGTAGCGGCCTTGGTGAGCACCACGCGGCCGTCCTCAATGCTGTAGGCGATCTCGTCGCCCTCCTTGAGGTGCAGGGCTGTGCGCACCGCCTGAGGAATGGTCGTCTGGGCCTTGGACGTGAGCTTGCTGACGATCATGCCGGCACCTCCATGGGAATAGGCCTTAATGTAAGGAATATCCTTACCGCGATCAAGTCGTCAAACCCCCTGTAGAAACTCGGTCATGGTTTCCGGCCACCTCCACGAAATCGACCGGCCCGCCCGGCTGCTCGTCGTCGAACATCCCCACCACCAGCCGTCCGGTCCGCCAAGCAAACGTGTCGAGGTTGGTCCTGTATTTCTTCAGCACCGGCCCCTCCGCGACCTGCTGGTGACCATGGACGATATGGAAGTCGCCATGCCCGCCGTGATCGTCTTCAGGGTAGATATCCCACAGCAGAGTCTGCTCCCGCTGTCGATGGAGCGGGCGCCAGCGGTCGACGGCGGCGTGAACATAGACGCGGTGCAGGTCCACATGCATGAGCGGGAGGCCGGCAAGCCAGGTGACGTGGGCCGCGGGGATCGGCAGCGGCTCACCGGGAGCCCACGTCGATGTACCATAGGATGCCAGCGTGGCTCCGCCGCCGTTTACGATGAAGCGGGGCATTCCGATCTCGGGGAACTTCACTAGCTCCACCAGCGTCGCCTCGTGATTGCCCATGAGGCAGATCCACTGCCAGCCTGGTGAGGGACCGGCCATAAGGCGCTCGATGATGTCCCGGCTCTGCGGTCAGCGATACACATAGTCGCCGAGGAAGACGATCGTGCCACCATCGGCGCGGGCCTCGATGGCGACCAGCGCCGCATCGAGCAGATCGAACCGGCCATGCAGGTCGCCTATGGCAAAGGTGAAGGGCACGGGCTGCCTCTCACAATCCGGGCTGGCGCGGGGCGTCTCCGCCCGGTGCGGGAACATCCAGCTCTGCCACGGCGGCAATCTCTGCCTGGACCCGGACGAGGCCGAAGCGCTCTGTGAGCCATCGGATGGCCTGCTCGAGCCGCACGCGCAGAACCTGCATGACCAGCGAGATCGCCCCGACGCCGCTGGCATGGACGTCCGGCTCACCCCAGGTCTCCGCGTCGAGCACGAACCGCCGGCCATCTTCGGCAAGATGGAAAGGGCCCGCCGGAGAGAGGCTGAGCTCCGGCGCCACCTCCTCGACCAGGTCGAGGGCCGGAGCCTCCAGGATCTCACGGATCTCGGCAGCCAGCGCCTCCGACTTGCGGAGCGCATCCGCGCGCTCGGCTTTCAGCCGGGCGGAGGCGTCCTTTTCGGCCTTGAGATCGTCTGATAGCCGTTCGGCTTTCATTCGTGCCAGGTCGCGTTCACGGGCGATCTTGTCCGCCGAAACCGAGAGAGTGCGTGCCTGATCGAGCTCGGCAGCGAGCCGGCGGCGCTCGTGGTCGCTCGCCGCCATGCGAACCGCGGCCTGTCCGGCCGCCTCGGCTAGCCGGGAATTTTGTTCGGCTATCCAGCGATCGGGTGCCAGCCGCTCAGAAAGGGTGGGCGGGGCAATCGTCGGGATCGCTGGCGGCGGTGCCTCGAGGATCCGCTGCACCTCCTCGTGCTTGAGGCGCGCCGCTTCCAGCTCCTGCTCGGCGGCGACCTTCGCCTTGTACTCCTCCGGCGTGAGGTGCGGCTTCTTGCTGGCTTCTTCGCCGCGAACGATGCAGGCGTCGAGGTGCTGCCGGGCGTGTTCCGCCCAGGAATCCTGAAGAGCGGAATAGGACTTCTGGCGGCCGTGACGCCTGGCGAGCTCCTGTAGTGCCTTGTTGACGCTGATCTTCAGCTTCGGTCGCGCCTTGGCGCGCCCGTCGACGCGGACTGGCGAACACAGGATATCCACGTTGCCGGCGCCGTCCTCGTCGGCGTCGTAACGCACCGCCCAGACGCAGTCCCTGCCGAAGGCTTCGTCGGCCCACCGCCGTGCCTCCTCGACCAACTGCCGGACACGGGGATTGCCCTGCCAGTCGCGAGGGTCGCCGGTCTCGGCGAGCCAGCCCTTGGACACGATTACTAAGAGGTGCATCGCCAGCGCGCCGTTGCCGTCGCTGGCGATGGCGTGTCGGCGTTTGTGCTCCTTGAAGGCGGCGACATAATCCGTGCCGGCCTTGAATCCTTCGCCCGCGAGCGACCAGAAATAATTTTCGGTGGCGTCGGCCCCGGGCCGCTGGCGCTCCTTGCCCTTTTTGTCCTGACGCCGGGCGTGGGACTGCGCGGATGTCAGGTCGGCGAACGTCTTGATATGCGCGCCCCGGTCCTTGCGTGTCACGCAGCGGACGGCTGCTTTTGGCGGCTCAACAAGCCCGGTGATTGGAGACATAGCGGATGCGTCCTGAATGTAGTTAGCACACTAGGGGATTGCCTTCGGCCCGCTCCGCTAATCCCCGTGTGCCGGGGTGTCCCCCTGGCCCCCAACCTCCGCTTCCACCTCGACAGGAGGCTCCGGCAACAGCGCCAGGTCGAGCCGCAGGAACTTCTCCAGGCGGCGGCGCGTCTGCATGCGCATGTGCCCGCTCGTCTCGACGACGCAAATCGTCTGGCGTGAGACGCCGATGATCTCTTCGAGCTGCCGCTGGGTGAAGGTTTCGATGGCCTCCAGTTCCGACAGCGCCGCGTCCTCATCTCCGATTGGAGGGCAAATCTCGAACATCGTTTCCGCTCCTTCTTTTCGCTAAGAAAATTTAGTCAGACCGTCGTCCGTCCGGTGCTCTCTGGGCGCCCAACTCGCCCAGAGAGCACAGGCACTGCCGTGCCATCGCGGCTGCGGCCTGAAGGCGGTCGAGCCTGTCAGCGACGCCCGCCATAGCGACGCCGGCGCTGCGGATCGCCTCCAGCAGCTCCGGGAGTTCAGGGATGAATTTGTTCTCCGTCAGGGTTTTGTACACCGCTGCGGCCAGGGCAGCCGTGCTGAACGGAGCCATCTCGCTTTCTTCGATAAGCAGTTCCGCCATCGTGTCCACGAAGGCTGCCCGCCGTATCGGATCGAAGTTGGCGCGACCGCTCGTAAGGACAGTGACCAGGCCCAAGATGTCCTCAGGCGATGCATGTTCGGCCAAGCCGGCTCGCAACACCTGCCTGGCTTCGTCTATCACCGGCGCAGGCGGAGCTCGCCGGTGTACCATCCACGCCTGCTCTCGGCTTTTTCGCGCGAGCTCTCCCGTGGCCGAATGCTCTGCTGCGTGGAAGAACCCCATGACGCTCGCATCGGAGCAGATGTCGGCGAACTTCCGGAACCAGCGCCAGGGCGCGAGGTGGGTCTTTAGGGCCGCCACCGGCGTGATGGAGTGATGGGGAGCCGAGTTGATGATCTCGGACATCAGAACGCTCCCATGGGCACATGCTGCCCTCCGCGGGAGGCCAAATCACTGCGATGCCGCGCCAGGACATTGGAGCAAATCGACTGAACGACCAGGTGGTCGGGGACAGCAGATCTCCGAAAATAGCCGGAACCCGAGGCCTCAGACTGACCGGAGGCAAGGGCCGGCGGAGCATCCTTCCATCGGCCATCCCGGAGCCAGTAGCCCGGCATGGCGATGAAGCGCGGCTCGCGGCCTCGACAGGCAGATCCATACCGCATGGCTCCGGCCAGCAGGTCAGCAGCTGTCACACCACGCTGGCGCGCAGCCCGGTATTCACGCCGGGCGCCATCCTCACCCTCCCGTTTGGGGTACTGCCCGAACCACTCCTGGAAGTCGCTCTCGACCGCGGCCCGTGGCGTGGCGGATCGGAGAGGTTCGGTAAGCTGATGGTGGCGCTGCTCCTCCAGCATTCGGCGGGGGGCAGGGGGATGCTCCCCTCTTACCGGTTTCTCTTCCTGGATTCGGGTCGCATTCCTGCAACTGCCTCCGGTCGCATTCTCGCGACCAGTGCCAAGGGCGGCCAATTCAGGGGCGGTCGCATTTTCGCAACCGGCTTCCGGGCTTTCCGACACCAGGTGCCGGATCCCCAACCGATCAAAGCGAAGCTCATAGTCAGTACGCTTGCCTTGCTTACGATCGGCTTCGACCCAACCGCGGTTCTCCAACTCCGCGATCGACCGCATGATCGCGTGTCGGCTGAGTGAGAGCAGGGCGGCAAGGCGAGCGACCGAGGGATTGCACTGGCCGGTCCGGCTGTTCAGATGATCCAGCAGCAAACCAAAGAGGTTCTTCGCCGTCGAGCACAGCGTGTCATCCACCAGACATGCCTGGAGCAGGCGCCACTTGTCGAGCAGCGTCACCTGGCTTGTTGGCTGCCGCTCCTCGTGGTACTGAAGATGCGCGGCTTGAGAAGAGCTGTTTCTGAATTGGGCCCGCGAAGCGCTGCCACGCTTCGCGGGTCTTTCGTTTTGAAGCCCCATCACTACTTTCCTCTGCTGAGGGGTAGTGATGAGGAACGCGGTTATTTCAATTCAACGGCTTGCGCCAAATTCCCAAGCTGTATGTCGTGGGTTCGATTCCCATCGCCCGCTCCAGTTTCGCGAGCTGTGACAAGAGCTTGTCGGCATACCGTTGAACTCGGCGCTCCCCGTGGGGGTCTACCGCCTGTTCCGGTGAGCTGACCGCATTTGGATCGGCGCCCGTCCCGGTGGTTTCCTTCACCATGAGGAGGTCGCCCGGGATGTGCGACCACGTGAGGCTCCCGGTCCAGTATCGGCCGCAGGGTGCAGCTCCAGCTTCGACCTGCGCCGACCAGGTCGCTTGAATCGGATCTCATCGAGGATGCGGGCCAGCCGTCCGCACTCTGGGGGCTCGGCCATGACGCCATATCCCGGTAGCCGGCGCATCATCGAGACGATGCCCTGCGCCTTTCGGACTCTTTTCGTACCCCCGGCCTTCTTCGGTCTATTCGCCTTATCGTACCCCCCGGAAGCACGCTCGTGGCGTATGCTGTCGCCAATCGAGTTCGAACGGCGGTACAATGCCAAAGCTAAAGGCGTCTGGAAACTTGGGGCAACTCAGAGACCTGAACGGCAAAGCGCTGGCTCCATCTCGGATGTTTAGCGCAAGTTGACGTGAATCAAGCCTGTTGATTTGGGTTCCGTTGTATCAACTTAAATAAAAATTCGCTGCGATTGGGCGCGCCGCCTCGGGCGGTACGAGGTGATTTCAAGAATCATCGATTCTCGGAATTTGGTGCAGACCTTGGACCAAATCAGCCCGAATGCTTGCCGAGCTTCACCAAGTTTGACCGTTACTGAATCAATGAGATCGTAACCATGAGACAAAAACTGAAGCTAGCCCTGTCTTCGCTGACGTTGATTGCGCTTTCGGTGATGCCCGGCGCTGCCCAGCAGTACAAATATGAAACCCCGATTGCGCCCGGCGTTTCCGTACCGGATAAGGTCGACACATCAATCGGCGAACTCAACTTGTCGCATGGCTACCCCGATGCACCAACCATTCAGACGATCTACGACAATTTGGACCGCTCGCGCGCCCTGCAAGCCTATCTGCTTGGCCTACCCATAGTAAATCAAGTCGGAATGAGAGATGCGCTGCGTGGATTTGGGCCGGTCAACCAGACGAACGTCATCTGGGAGAATTTGGTCGACTCTCGGACCGTGGAACTGACGGCAAACGACAACACCGTCTACAGTTTCATTTGGCTTGACACACACAAGGGCCCGTTAGTCGTCGAAATTCCACCCAAGGTCTTGGGGGCTATCGATGACTTTTGGTATCGCTGGGTTGCCGACGTCGGCATCACCGGTGACGACAAAGGCAAGGGTGGCAAGTACCTTGTATTGCCGCCGGGATATCAGGGCGAAATTCCACCCGGCTATTTTGTCGTACGGCCCAGCACATACGGCAACTGGATGCCGTTCCGATCGTTCCTTGTCGACGGTTCACCCCAGCCAGGGGTCGAATCCGTGAAGAAACATCTGAAGATTTATCAGCTCGCAGACGCCGCCAATCCGCCCGCAATGAATTTTGTCAATGTATCGGGCGTTCCGTCCAATTTTGTTGCCCCTGGTGACTATTCTTTCTGGAGTCTGCTGAACCAAGCGATCCAGGAAGAACCGAGCGAAGGAAGTGATCCAACCACGCTGGGCCTTTTTGCTTCCATCGGGATCGTTAAGGGAAAGCCGTTTGATCCCGATGCGCGGATGAAGAAGATTCTGGAGGACGCTGCGAATATCGGCGCCGTGACCGCACGCACGATCGCCTTTAAGATTCGCAGTGAAGACGCCTACTTCTATCCGAACAGTTCCTGGCGGCTGCCCTTCTTCGGTGGCTACAAATTCGAAGTCGCACCGGGGGTTGCCAACCTGGATGGGGCCGCCTTCTTCTACTATATCGCCACAGGCGTGACACCGGCGATGGCATTGAAGATGGTCGGCCAGGGGTCGCAGTACCCGTGGGCAGCCCAGGACTCGAAAGGCAACCCGTTCGACGGTGCCAAAACCTACAAACTGCACCTGCCTCCAAACATTCCGGTCAAGGATTTCTGGTCGGTTATCGTCTACGACAATCAGACGCGCTCCATGGTGCAGAGCGATCAGCAGTTCCCCAGCGTGAGCAGCCAGAACAAAGGCGTCAAGGTCAATGATGATGGCTCCGTGGATGTCTATTTTGGGCCAAAAGCTCCCGCTGGCTTTGAACAAAACTGGGTGCAAACGCTTCCTGGCAAAGGCTGGTTTATGATCCTTCGCCTCTATGGACCGTTGGAGCCATGGTTCGACAAAACATGGCGTCCTGGAGAAATCGAGCTGCAACAATAAAATCCAGCACTGCCAAGCCCCGGCTTCAACGCCGGGGCTTTTTGCTGCAGCGCGCGAATTTGGCGACGCCCGACATGATGCGCGCGCTCCGAGAAAGCGTGGAACCCGGTGAATTCGCGGCCACCAGCGACGCCATGCGGGATACTGGTCGCGTGTGACAGCGGCAACATCTCGTATTCGCCGGGCGCCTCAAGGACGTCCGACGCGTCACCACACGATAAGACCGCAACGCCTTCAGCTTTCTCGCCGCCGTCCGCATCGCTGCGACCGTCAGCGACTGGTCATGAACATCGACCCCAGGATTTTCTGGATCGCGGCCGGGACGGGCTCGATGATCCGGTCGGGAAAGCGCAGGCGCAGTCTTGCGGCGGCGTCGCTGAGCGGGCCACCTCCGATCACCACGGCATCCGCGCCGTCCTGCTCGATGCAGGCGGTCGCCGCCGCGGCCAGCGCCTGGTCCTGCGCGGGAGGATCCGCCGCGAGCGAGAGGGGATCACCATCCGGCACGCGAACCCCCGTAAATTGGCCCTGAAGGCCAAGGTCGCGGACGCCGGCCTCGATGGAGCGCACGAGATCCGGCGTCGTTGTGGCGATCCCGAAGCGGGATCCTTTCGCCGCGGCCTTGAGGATGGCCGCTTCACCGATACCAACCACGGGAACCCGCAGGAGCGCACGCAGCGCCCCCACTCCCGGGTTGCCGAAGGCCGATACGATGATGGCATCTACGCGCGATGCCTCCGCGACCCCGATGCGGACGACCTCATCGGCGGCCTCGGCAAGGGCGGCCTCGTCCACGATCATGGCGGCCCCGCTCTTGGCCGTCACCCCTCGCAGGGTGACGGCATCGGGCAGGAGGGGCCCCGCGACCGAGAGCATCATCTCGGTCGAGCGGGTGGAGGTATTGGGATTGATGAGGAGGATCGTTGTCACGGCAAGTTCCTGATACCCGGGCCGGACCGCGGCCCAGGGGAGAGGCGTCAGGCGGTCTGAAGCGGACGTTCGGCCGGCGCCGTCTCCGGCACGGCTTCCATCGACTTTCCGAAGGTCTCCGGCGCGAACTGCACGGCGATGGCGAAGATCGCGTACATGCCCGCCATCATGGTGAACATGCCGGCGACACCGGCCATGTCGAACACCCGGCCGGCAAGCAGCGGCATCCACGCGCCCGCCATGGTCCCGAGCGCGAGAATGAACGCCGTGCCGAAGCCGCGAACCCGGGTGGGGTAGTTTTCTGGCGCGAAGATCCAGATGGTCGTGTTCAGGAGCAGCACGAAAAACTGAAATGCGGCGCCGAACGCGAGGATCAGCGCGTCGGTGGTGGCCAGGAAGCCGAAGCCGAGCCCCGCCGCCACGGCGCACAGAGCGCCCGTCGTCAGCACGATCTTGCGCGGGACGCGCGCTGCCAGCACCGCCGCCGTGAGCGCGCCGAACAGGCTGCCGCTCTGCAGGATGATCGTGTACAGGAAGCTCCGCGTAATCGTATGGCCCTGCGAGACGAGGATCGTCGGCATGAGGGTCAGCACGGTGAGCTGCGCGCCGAACGTCATCCAGGACGCGATCCCCACGGCAAGGGTGCGGCGAAGAAGGCCGCGGCGGAAGATGTCGGCCACGATCGCGCCGAGCCTGGGCGTCTCGATCACCGGCTGCGAGGTGACGTGATCGGTCACCGTGACGTTCTTGGTCGAGAAGGACCCGGTCGCAAGCTGCGACAACACGCGATTGGCTTCTGCCACCCGGCCTCGTGTGACCAGGAAGCGTGGCGTCTCCGGCACGAAGCGCCGATAGAACACGACCAGGACCGCCGGTAGCACGAGCGCACCGAACAGCCACCTCCAGCCGTCCCCGCCCGGGAACAGGGTGAAGATCAGGAGGGCGAAGGCCGGGGCCAGCATGTTGCCGAGGCCGCCGCCTCCCACATTGATAAGCCCGACCGCCGTGCCGCGGAACTTGGAGGAGCAGAACTCGGCGAGCAGGGTGACTGCCGTCACGATCTCTCCGCCGAGCCCGAGGCCGACGATGAAACGGCCGATGGCCATCGTGGTATAGCCCGGCGCCAGCGCGCAGATCGCGGCGCCGACCGTGAACAACAGCAGGTTGACGTTCAGCATGAAGCGGCGGCCCACCCTGTCGGCCAGGACGCCGGAGCCGAGCCGCCCCATGGCGGCAGCGACGAAGGTCATCGTGTTGAGAAACCCGATGTCGGCCGCGGAGAGATGCCACTGTTCCCGCAGGAACGGGGCGATCAGCCCCACGGTGTTCTGCTCGAAGACGTCGAACATCACCCCGAACAGCACCAGCAGCACGATGAGCTTGTGCGCGGTGGTCACGCCGATCTTGTCGAGCGCCGTCTCGACCTGCACCGCCGCCTCGGACGCGGGGGCGGAAAGCTGCACGTTTTCCCCAGCCATGGTCAGTCCCTTCGTTGGTCCCCAAACCCGCAGGACGGCTGCGATTGAATTTTCAATATACCCGTTCTGCAAAATTTTTTTCAGCAACTTCCATGCCAGCGCAACGATCCGCATGGTGCCGCGCGGCGCTTTGGGTCATACAGGAGCTGGACCGCATGCCAGCGGCAGGCGGGCCGAACCGCAGTTCGGCTGACGGCACAAGATGATAGGAACAGGTGAGGCGCGGTGAGCACGACGATTTCCGCCAAGGACTCGCTGGTGGCGCGCATCACCCGCCACAGGGATGATCTGTCTCCGACCGAGAGGCGGCTCGCCGAATTCTTGATCGATTTTCCGGGCAATCTGCCTGCTTATACGGCAACCGAGCTTGCCAATGCCGCACGGGTCTCCAATGCGGCGGTGACCCGTTTTTTTCACCGGCTCGGGTATGAAAGCTATAACGACGCGCGGCGGCAGGTGCGGCTGGAGCAGAAGGCCGGCTCGCCGCTGATGCTGCTGAGCGGCGAGAGCCATGCCAGCGATACGTTGCGCGCCCACCTCGAACTCAGCGTCCAGAACCTGTCGGAGACCTACGGCGGATTGTCCGACGAGATGATCGACCGGATCGCGCGGGCCATGCTCGCGGCAAAGCGGGTCTGGTTCGTGGGCTTCCGCAACAACCAGTCCTTCGCGGCCTATCTGCGCTGGCAGGTCTTCCGCGTCATCGAGACCAGCATCCTTCTCCCGGTTGCGGGGGAGACCATCGCCGAATATGCGGTAACGCTGAATAAGGGCGACGTCCTCATCGTCTTCGCCCTGCGGCGTTCGACGCCCGCCTCCTCCCACCTGATCACGCGGGCAGTCGAGGCTGGCGCGCAGGTCCTGTGCGTGGCGGACTCGGCCACGGAGAACCCGGGCCCGGCCACATGGCTCATCACCTGCCAGGCGCGGGCGGCCGGCCCGCTGGACAACCATGTGGCGGTGATCGGGCTTTCGCATTTTCTGGCCACCCGCGTCCTGGAACTCAGCGGCCGTGAAGGCCGGCGCCGCATGGCCGCGATCGAGGCAGCCCACGATGCCTTCGACGAGGAGCCCTAGGGCATTTGAAAAGCGCGCTGCGCCCCGACAAGGTGTTTGCCTTGCCGGCCCCGTTCATTCCTCAAACCGCGGGATGTCTTCGACCTCTAAAGGCTGGAGACACAAGCCGTGTCGCAACAGACGGAACCTCCGCGACATCGCCCCGAGCTTCTGCGCAGTCCATGGTGATCTTTCGAGACCATCGCGTTCGCGACGTTCACCGGGGTCGGTGGGCTCAGGCATCGCCGGCTGTGCTGGAGCCCATCGGCACCACCATGCCGGCTGCAGTCGCGGAACCGGGGACCGCCTGCCAGCGGATCAGCGCCTCGCGCCCTGCCGGCGTGAGGCCGTAGATGCCGCGATCCACGCGGGCAAACCAGCCATAGACATTGTCCAGAAGGATTTTTCCGGCGTTGGGCGCGAACGCACGCAGATCGCGCGGGCGTTTGGGGGTCTCCACCATGGCCAGAGCACAGGCGAGCGCCTGCTGCCGATAGGCGGTCATGATGGGTGTACGCGACCCGCCCCCCACCGCCGGATCGCCCAGCCGGCGCCGGTGCTCCTCCACGAGCCGCGACCTGCGGCGCGGATCCTTGCGCGGCATGGGAGACGTGGGGCTGACGAGGACCGTCACCTCGCCCCCAGACGAGACGCCGAGCATGCCGAAGCCGAGGCGCCGACACAGGTTGCGGAAGCGCGCGTCGCTTTCCCGTCCGTTTCCGCGCACCGATGTGCGCGCTGCGAGCCAGACCTCGTCACAGGCGGAGGCACGGTCGACGGCCTGGAGGACGAGTTCCAGATTGAAGCTGAGCTTCAATTCCCCGATGACCACGATCGGGATTCCGTCCCCCGCCAGCGCAACCAGGTCGCAGCCGCCGACCTCGCCTTTGACGGCAAAGCCGAGGCCTTCCAGAAACGCCTTCACGGGCAGATAAAGGGATGTCTCCAGGATCCGCCTCCGTCAGGCCGGCCTGTGCCGGGCGGGGCCGGGAGGGCGGACCTCCGGATTGGTGGCGATCCAGATGATGTGGCGCGCCCCTCCGCGCCCGCCATTGGCCCGCACGCGCGCCTCTTCGACGCCGAACCCGGCTTTGCGAACCCGCTGGGTGAAATTCCGGTCCGGCCTCGACGACCAGACGGCCAGCACGCCGCCGGGCCGCAGCGCGGCCCTGGCCGTGTTGAGGCCGGCACTATCGTAAAGCTGGTCGTTGGCCGCGCGTGTCAGCCCTTCGGGTCCGTTGTCGACATCAAGCAGGATCGCATCGAAAGTCGCCCGGCCGGCACGGATCAGGCCGACCACATCCTCTTCGCGGATGCTGACACGCGGATCGGTCAGGCAACCCGCGAAGATCCCCGCCATGGGGCCCCGCGCCCACGCGACCACCGCCGGCACCAGTTCCGCCACGGTGACACGGGCATCGGGCCCGAGTTCGGCGAGCGCCGCGCGAAGGGTGAAACCCATTCCCAGCCCACCGATCAGCACATGCGGCCTGGGGCGGTCCCGAAGTCTGGCGCAGACCATCGTGGCGAGCGCCTCTTCAGACCCGCTGAGACGGCTGTTCATCAGCTCGATGGACCCGGCCATGATCGAGAATTCCGCGCCGCGCTGCATCAGGCGGAGGCGGCCGCCGCCATCGGGCACGTCCGCGGTGTCGAGCTGCGACCAGGGGATCACGGGTCACTCTTCGGTTGAGGATCGCGTTTTGCGAGCGGCCTTATATAGGCCAAACCTCCGTCCCCTCGCTACCGGCCAGCAGACGACCACGTGCCGCCGCACGACGGGAAGGCTCGTGTCTCAAGTTGAGGGGCAAGGCGGATCTGCCGATAGCGGACACTCGACCTGGCGGCCTTGATCTCAGCCATTGACTGCATGTTTCAATTCAACGGCTTGCACCGAACTCCCTGACTGTATGTCGCGGGTTCGTTTCCCATCGTTCGGTTCGGGCAATCCCGCAGGCAAGCCGTGCGTCAGTCGTCCGCGCCGTCGCCGGAATCGGGAAGGGTGGCTTGCAGCCGTTCCGCCGCTTCCTTGAGGTTGGGCACCAGCGCCCGCGCCTTCTCCAGCGAGAAGCGCGGCAACGGGCCGTGGCAGGCCACCGCCGCCACCACCGTGCCGCGCCGGTCCTTCACCGGCACGGCGATGGCGACGAGGCCTTCCAGAAACTCCTGATCGTCCGTGCTGTAGCCATTCTTCGCGATGCGCTCCAGCTCGGCGTCGAGCGCCTCGACGGTGGTGATGGTGTTCGGCGTCTGCGCCTTCAGGTGCAGCGTCTCCAGAATGCGCCGGCGCTGGACGGGGCGCATGGCGGAGAGGAACAGCTTGCCGGAGGCGGTGCAATGCATGGGCACCCGCGAGCCCACCTCCAGATGCAGGCGCAGCGGCCAGGCCGCCTCCACGCGGTCGAGATAGATCGCTTCCGAGCCCACGCGCGTGACGAAGTTGCAGGTCTCGCCCGCCACGTCCACCAGCGCTTCGAGGATGCCGCGCCGCTCGGTGCTCACCGAGTTGCGCAGCATGTCGAAGCCCATGCGCAGGAAGCGCGGCCCCACCGCGAAGCGCCGGCCGTCCGGCTCGCGCAGCAGATAGGATTCCGCCTCCAGCTTCTGGCACAGGCGATGGACGGTGGGCTTGGGCAGGGAGAGCCGCACGCACAGCTCGGGCACGCCGAGGGGCGTTTCGGAGCGGGCGATCTCGCCCAGAAGATCGAGCGCGCGGAGCATGGCCGAGGCGTTGTCCCGCTCCTCGGGCTTCTCCGGCTTCTCCACGCTCTCCAGCTGCTGCTTCGCTGCCTTGGCCATCTGAATCGCCAGCCTCTCGCTGCGTGCAGCCTTAGCGGCTGGCGGCGGGGTGTCAAACGGAACGCAGGTGCACACAGCGCCCCTCGCACTGCACAACATAAATCTCATTAAATGAGACGTTTCAGTTCAAAAAATGCATTGACTCATCTCATCCCTTCGTCGCATCGTCCGTTTCGCAGAGAGGAAACTGCCAATGCAAGGCGAGGAAAACTTCGACTTCGTCGTCATCGGCGCCGGGTCGTCGGGGTGTGTTCTGGCCAATCGGCTGAGCGAAGACGGCAAGAGCCGCGTCGCCCTGCTGGAAGCCGGACCGAAGGACACGAACCCCTGGATTCACGTGCCCATCGGCTACGGGAAGACCATGTGGAATGATCGCCTCAACTGGCGCTTCCACACCGAGCCGGAACCCACCATGGGCGACCGGCGCATCTACTGGCCGCGCGGCCGCGTGCTCGGCGGGTGCTCCTCCATCAACGGCCTCATCGTCATCCGCGGCCAGCAGGAGGACTACGACGGCTGGGCGGCGCGCGGCGCCACCGGCTGGGGCTTCGAGGACGTCCTGCCCTACTTCCGCAAGCTGGAGGACAACCCTGCCTTCGCCGGGGATCCGCTCCACGGCACCGATGGCCCTGTGCGCATCAGCTCCATCCCGCGCAAGCACGAGCTGATCGAGGTCATCAAGGAGACCGGACGCAAGCTCGGCGTGCCGGAGACGGCGGATTTCAACGGCGCCCGGCAGGAAGGCGTCGGCTATTACCAGCTGACCACCCGCAGCGGCTTCCGCATGAGCGCGGCAAAGGCCTATCTTGCCCCTGCCAAGGGCCGCGCCAATCTCTCCATCCTCACCGAGACGCAGGCCCGCCGGGTGCTGTTCGAGAACGGCCGCGCCGTGGGCGTGGAGGTGAGCGTAGGCGGGCGGGTAAAGGTCATCCGGGCGCGGCGGGGGGTGGTGCTGTCGGCGGGCGCGGTGCAATCGCCGCACCTGCTCATGCTCTCGGGCATCGGGCCGGCGGAACACCTGAAGTCCAACGGCATAGGCGTACATGTGGACAGCCCCGGCGTGGGCGGCAACCTGCAGGATCACCTCCAGCTGCGCCTGCTCTACCGCTGCACCAAGCCCATCACCACCAACGATGCGCTGAACTCCCTGTTCGGTCGCCTCAGGATGGGGCTGGAATATCTCCTGTTCCGCGGCGGCCCGCTGGCCATCGGCATCAACCAGGGCGGCCTGTTCACGCGGGTGCTGCCGGAATCGAAAACCCCGGACATCCAGTTCCACATCGGCACCCTCTCGGCGGACATGGCCGGCGGCAAGGTGCATGACTATTCCGGCTTCACCCTCTCGGTGTGCCAGCTCAGGCCGGAGAGCACGGGCTGGGTGCGGCTCGGCTCTGGCGATCCGCTCCAGCCGCCGAAAATCACCGCCAATTATCTGGCCACCGACACCGACCGCCGCTGCGCCATCGCCGCCATGAAGTTCGCCCGCAAGCTCGCCGCCACCGAGCCGCTGAAGAGCTATGTGGCGGAAGAGAAGATGCCCGGCCCGGGCGTCACCGACGACGAGGGCCTGCTCGCCTTCGCCCGCGAATATGGCGCCACCATCTTCCACCCCGCCGGCACCTGCCGGATGGGCCCCGACGCCGACCGCGACGCAGTGGTGGACCCGCGCCTAAGGGTCCGTGGCGTCGATGGCCTGTGGGTGGTGGATTGCTCCGTGATGCCGAGCCTCGTGTCCGGCAACACCAATATTCCCGCGATCATGATCGGAGAAAAAGCCGCCGACATGATCCGCGAGGACGTGATGAACAACAGGAATGGGCGAGACAACGCCCCAAATCAAATCAATGACGGGAGGACACAACAATGGCTGGGCAAGCAGGAGCTTCAAGTCGCGAGCTGAGGCGCGTGGTCGGCGCCAGCGTCATCGGCGCGACCATCGAGTGGTATGACTTCTTCCTGTACGGCATCGTCGCCGGCATCGTCTTCAACAAGCTGTTCTTTCCGGGCGACGACCCGGTCGTCTCCATCCTGCTCGCCTACACCACCTTCGCGGTGGGCTTCGTGGCGCGGCCGGTGGGCGGGCTCATCTTCGGCCATTTCGGCGACAAGCTGGGCCGCAAGAGCATGCTCATCATCACGCTGATGATCATGGGCGTGGCGACGGTGGCCATCGGCCTCCTGCCCACCTATGCGCAGATCGGCGTCGCCGCGCCCATCCTGCTGCTGCTCCTGCGCATCGCCCAGGGCATCGGCATCGGCGGCGAGTGGGGCGGCGCGGTGTTGATGGCGTATGAATACGCGCCGGAGGACAAGCGCGGCTTCTTCGCCTCCATCCCGCAGATCGGCCTTGCGCTCGGCCTGTGCCTCGCCTCGGGTGTCACCGCCATCGTCTCCATGCTGCCGGACGAGCAGTTCATGGCCTGGGGCTGGCGCGTGGGCTTCATCGGTTCCATCGTGCTCATCATCGTCGGCATGTACATCCGGCTGAAGGTGCAGGAGACGCCAGAATTCGAGCAGCTGAAAGCGGCCAACAAGGCGGAGGCCATCCCGTTCATCACCATGCTGCGGGAGTATCCGCGCAACGTGTTGCTGGGCATGGGCGTGCGCTATATCGACGGCGTGTTCTTCAACGTCTTCGCGGTGTTCTCCATCGTCTATCTCGCGAACTACGTGAAGGTACCGCGCACGACCGCGCTCTGGCTGGTGACGCTCGCGGCGTTCGTGATGGTGTTCACCATCCCCATGTTCGGCAAGCTGTCCGACAAGTGGGGCCGCCCGCGCACCTATGCGATCGGCTCGGCGCTGCTGGCGCTGGTGGCATATCCGGCCTTCTGGCTGTTTTCCACCGGCTCCCTGCCGCTGATCGCCCTCGGCATCGTGTTCCCGTTCGGCGTGCTCTACGCCATGTGCTACGGGCCTGAAGCCGCGCTGTTCTCGGACCTGTTCGACGCCCGGGTGCGCTACACCGGCATCTCGTTCGTCTACCAGTTCTCCGGCATCGTCGCGAGCGGCATCACCCCCATCATCGCCACCTATCTGCTCGCCCGCGGCGACGGACAGCCCTGGCAGGTGTGCGCCTACGTGGTGTTCGCGGCGCTGGTCTCCATGCTCTCGGCGCTGGCGATCCGGGTGCCGGCCCCCGGCACCCAGTTATCGAAGGCCACGCGCGCCTCGACCGAAACGGTACGCCAGCCAGCGCGCTGACGGGTTTCCGATCTGGAGGCGGCGCGCGGCCGCCGCCTCCCTCCCCCGAATTGCAAGATCTCCAAGGTTCCAAGAGGATTTTTTCGTCATGAAGATGACCACCGAAGAGGCGTTCATCAAAGTCCTGCAGGCGCACGGCATCAACGAGGCCTTCGGCATCATCGGCTCGGCCATGATGCCGGTCTCCGACCTCTTCCCCAAGGCCGGCATCCGCTTCTGGGATTGCGCCCACGAGACCAATGCGGGCCTGATCTGCGACGGCTACACCCGCGCCACCGGCCGCATGGCCATGGCCATCGCCCAGAACGGGCCGGGCGTGACGGGCTTCGTCACCGCCATGAAGACCGCCTACTGGAACCACACCCCCATGCTGCTGGTGACGCCGCAGGCGGCCAACAAGACCATCGGGCAGGGCGGGTTCCAGGAAGTCTCCCAGATGGCCATGTTCCAGGACATGGTGTGCTACCAGGAGGAGGTGCGCGACCCCTCCCGCGTGGCCGAGGTGCTCAACCGCGTGATCGAGAAGGCTTGGCGCGCCTGCGCCCCGGCGCAGATCAATGTGCCCCGTGATTTCTGGACCCAGGTGATCGACATCGAGCTGCCGCAGATCGTGCGCCTCGAGCGTCCCGCCGGCGGCCGCAACGCCATCGCCGAAGCGGCGCAGATCCTGTCCGAGGCGAAGTTCCCGGTGATCCTCAACGGCGCGGGCGTCGTCATCGGCAACGCCATCGGCGAGGCCATGGCGCTGGCCGAGCGGCTCGATGCGCCCGTCTGCTCCGGCTACCAGCACAACGACGCCGCCCCCGGCAGCCATCCCCTCGCCGTCGGCCCGCTCGGCTACAACGGCTCCAAGGCCGCCATGGAGCTGATCGCGCAGGCCGACGTGGTGCTGGCGCTCGGCACCCGGCTCAACCCCTTCTCCACTTTGCCCGGCTACGGCATCGACTACTGGCCGAAGCAGGCGAAGATCATCCAGGTGGACATCAACCCGGACCGCATCGGCCTCACCAAGAAGATCACCGTGGGCATCTGCGGCGACGCCAAGGAAGTGGCGGGCCAGCTGCTCGGCCAGCTCGCCCCCGGCGCCGGCGATGCCGGACGGGCGGAGCGCCGCGCGCTGATCCACCAGACCCGCTCGCGCTGGCTCCAGCAGCTCGCCTCCATGGACCATGAGGACGACGATCCCGGCACCCGCTGGAACGAGGACGCCCGCGCCCGCGACAAGGGCCGCATGTCGCCCCGTCAGGCGTGGCGGGCGATCCAGTCGGCGCTGCCGAAGGACGTCATCATGTCCACGGACATCGGCAACAACTGCGCCATCGGCAATGCCTATCCGAGCTTCGAGATCGGGCGGAAATATCTCGCGCCGGGCATGTTCGGTCCGTGCGGCTACGCCTTCCCGGCCATCATCGGCGCGAAGATCGGCTGCCCGGACGTGCCGGTGTTCGGCTTTGCCGGCGACGGCGCCTTCGGCATCTCCATCAACGAGATGACCTCCATCGGCCGCGAGGAATGGCCGCCGGTGACCATGGTGGTGTTCCGCAATTTCCAGTGGGGCGCCGAGAAGCGCAACACGACGCTCTGGTACGACAACAACTTCGTCGGCACCGAGCTCGACCCCAAGCTCTCCTACGCGAAGATCGCCGAGGGCTGCGGCTTCAAGGGGGTGCGCGTGGACACGCCGGAGAGCCTCAGGGAGGCCATCCACACCGCCGCCGAGGAGCAGAAGAAGGGCATCACCACCTTCATCGAGGTGGTGCTGAACCAGGAGCTCGGCGAACCCTTCCGCCGGGATGCCATGAAGAAGCCGGTGCCGGTGGCCGGCATCGCCCGCGCCGACATGCGCGAGCAGATCGCCCGCTGACCGAGATCCGGGCGGGGTTCAGCTTATCAGCACGCCCCGCCTGGCATTTTCTGCCCCAGTCCCCCGAGAGGAAGGCCATGCTCGCCCTCGACCGGATCATCGACGCCGCGCGTGCCGCCCCCCGCAGCATCGTCCTGCCCGAGGGGAGCGACCCGCGCATTGCTGCCGGCGCGCGCCGCGCCGCGCGGGAAGGGATCGCCCGGCCGATCCTCCTCGGTGCCCGCGAGGAGGTGATGGCGGCCCTCGATGGTGATGTGCGGGGCATCGCCATCGAGGATCCCGCCACATCGCCGCGTTTCCAGGCCTATGCGGAGGCGCTGCACCTCCTGCGCCACGCCAGGGGCATGGACCTCGCTGCCGCCCGTCGGCGCATGCGCGAGCCGCTCGCCTTCGCCGCCATGATGGTACGGCAGGGGGATGCCGACGGCACGGTCGGCGGCGCGGTGGCCACCACCGCCGAGACGGTGCGCGCCGCGCTCCAGATCATTGGCCTCGCGCCGGGAGCGAAGATCGTCTCCAGCTTCTTCCTGATGATCCTGTGCGAGGACTATCACGAGCAGAAGGGGGCCTATGTGTTCTCCGACTGCGGCCTCGTCATCGATCCCGACGCGGCGGAACTCGCGGACATCGCCCGTGCCGCCGCCCATTCATATACCGCCATGACCGGCGAGGCGCCCCGCGTGGCCATGCTCTCCTTCTCCACCAACGGCAGCGCGCGCCACCAGCGGGTGGACAAGGTGGTGGAGGCGGTGCGCCTCGTACGGCAGGCGGAGCCGGATCTGGTGATCGAGGGGGAATTGCAGTTCGACGCCGCCTTCGTCGCCACGGTCGGGGCGGCCAAGACGGCGCCGGGATCGAAGATCCGGGGGGATGCGAACGTGTTCGTCTTCCCCAATCTTGATGCCGCCAATATCGGCTACAAGATCGCCCAGCGCATCGGCGGGGCGAAGGCCATCGGCCCGGTGCTTCAGGGGCTGGCGAAACCCGCCAACGATCTCTCGCGCGGCTGCTCGCAGGACGACGTGTTCCACATGATCGCGCTCACCTGCGCCCAGGCCGGACGCACGCTCCCGGTCGCGATGTCTGGAAAGATTGAGGGCGTCTGGCAGAACTCACGGCCCGCCGCAGCCAGCCTCGGTGAGACGCGGGCCGGCTGAAAGGACGGATCAGTTGCCCAGCTGCAGCATGGACTCGGAGGCCGCATAGGCCTCGCCCCACTGGGCGAGCGTCTTGGAGACGGCCGACAGCGAGATCGGCTGCCCGGCCGCGCGCGGTGCCGCGGCCGCGAACAGCGCTGCCACCAGCACGAGCGGCAGGAAGACCTTTCGCAGTTCGTCTTGGGTGTTCATCTGGGTCACGAGCGTGGTTTCAAGCGACCAGTATATCCCCAGCTACATCCCTCGCCAAATGCGGCGCAACATCGCGCTCTGCTGCGCCGCACAATGGCGGAGAAAATCATGCGGTGCCAAGCTGTAAGGTGGCGCCACCCCTTCCACTTGACGCACCGTCAGCTTCCGGACTTGCCGTGCACGTTGGGCAGGAAGAGGTCCTTCCAGCTCTGCGCCGTGGCGGCGATCATGCCGGTGCGGGTCATGAAGTCCGCATATTTCTGGATCGCCTGCGGCGTGGTGGTGAAGGTCACCTGCGGGTCGTTCAGGATGCCCTCGATGAGCGCCACTTCGCTGCCATCGGCGGCGAGGCGGACATAGTCCCGTGCGGCAGCCGACTTGTCGCGATTGATGATGGCGATGGCCTCTTCGAGCGCCGCAAAGAAGGCGGCATAGATTTTCGGATTGTCATTGGCGAAGCGCGTCGTCGTCCACACCACGTTGAAGGTGGAAGGCTGGCCCAGCACATCGAAGGTGTTGAGCACCATGTGCACGCCGGGCTTCCTGAGTTCCAGTTCCTGGATCGGCGCGGCAGTGAAATGGGCCGTCACCTCATTGCCGGCCAAGAGCGCCGCCATGCCATCGGGATGGGAGAGCGTGACGGTCAATTTGTCGAGATCGTTGCGGTGGTCCGGGCCCAGCTCCTTCTCCGCGGCCATCTGCAGGAACATGGCCTGCACCGACACCTTCACCGCCGGCAGGGCAATCTTGTCCTTCGCGGTGAAGTCCTTCAGCGAGCGCACATTGGGATTGGACGTATTGAGCAGCAGCGGCATGGAATTCATGGCCGCCGCCGCCTTGATCGGATTCGCGCTATCCTTGGTCTTGGCCCACAGCAGCACCAGAGGCGGCACGCCGCCGGCGGCGAACTGGATGGCGCCGGACAGCAGGGCATCATTCATCGCCGCGCCACCGGCGAGCTTGATGTAGCGGGTTTTCAGGTTCGGCACGCCACGCGCCGCCGCCTCCTTTTCCAGCAGGCCGCGGTCTTCCATGATCATCAGCGGCAGATGGCCGAGGCTCGGCTGGCGGGCGATGGTCACGTTGTCCACTTCCGCCACCGCGGCTGACGTCATTGCGGCGAGCAGCACGAGCGCGCCCGCCAGCTTCCGTTTGAATGCGATCATCCTTGAGCCCTCTGTCTGCGTTTCCTCGCCCGTCTTAAGGGCGTCGCCGGGTCTGATGCCCGGATCGGGTCTGATGTTCGAATGGGGTTTTGGGCGGCTTCAAGTTCGGCCGCGACGGATCACCGGAGCGGGGACGCCCTCGATCATCACATTGATCGCTGCGGGAAGCCCGCTCGCATGGGCCTCGGCGAGGGCATCCGGCAGGTCGGCGGCATCGGTGACAAGGGCACCATATCCGCCCAGCGCCCGCACCACCTCGTCATAGCGGGTGGGCAGCAGGTCGCAGTAGCGGGTCCTCCCGGCGCCATAAGTACGCAGCTGGATCTGGTGCTCGGCGTTCCAGCGGGCGTCGTTTCCGATGACCGCGATGAAGGGCGCCCCAACGCGCAGGGCCGTGTCGAATTCCGCCATGTGGAAGCCGAAGGTGCCGTCCCCCATCACCGCCACCACCGGCGCCTCCGGCCGGGCGAGCCGGGCCGCGATGGCGAAGGGAATGGAGGCGCCGATGGTGCCGGACACGCCGTTGATGATGCGGTTCTGCGCCTTGACGATGGCTTGCGGCCACTGGCCGATCTCGCCGCCGTCGCACACCAGCGTCCCGTCGGGATGCCGGGCGAGGAAATCGCGCACCGCGACGCACAGCTCCACCGGATGGATACGACCCGAGGCAGCCCGCATATTCGCCCAGGCTGCCGGCAGGAAGGCCAGCGCCTCGCGCGCCCGCGCGAGCCAGGATGCACGGGGCGCCGAAGCGGCCGGCGGAGATGCGGCGAGGGCGGCGAGCACGCTGCCGGCCTCCCCTTCCACGCGCTCCACAAGGAGCGGACCTTTCGCCCTGGTGGCACGCGCCAGAAGGTCCGGGTCCGCGTCCACCACCGCAAAGCGGCAGGACGCCGCCACCGCGGGCGGCGCGCCGAACTTGAGGGTGAAATCCAGCGCCTTGCCGAGCAGCACCACGAGGTCTGCCTCGGCCAGCAACTCGGCAAAAGCGCCGAGGCCGGGATCGTTCACCCCGCGCGGGCTCTCCATGCCGATCACCGGAACGCCCGTGGCGGCTTCCAGCCGCGCCATGGCGCCCCGTCCATGCGGCGTGCACAAGGCGGGGCCGCACAGGATGAGCGGCCGGTCCGCGCTCTCAAGCAGCGCCGCGAGGCGCCCTGCGATGACCTGCGCGTCCGGCGCAGTCGGCGGCTCAATCGTCACGGCCGGCTCCGATGTGGCCAGCCGCTGCTCCAGCAAATCCACCGGCAGCGCGAGATGGACGGGGCCGGGCCGCCCCTCCCGCGCAATGCGGATGGCCCGCGCGATGTCGGTGCCGAGCGCTTCGGCGCTCTCCACCATCCACGAGGCCTTGGCCATGGGCCGCGCGACGGCCGCCTGATCCATCTCCTGAAAGGCGCCACGGCCCAGTTCGCCGATGCCGGCCTGGCCGGACAGCAGAAGCACCGGAGATTCCGCCCCCAGCGCCGTGAACAAGGCGGCCGCGCCATTGGACAGGCCCTGCCCGCCGGTGACGAGCGCCACGCCGATCTCACCGGTCAGGCGCGCATGGGCATCCGCCATATGCACGGCCGCCGCTTCCTGGCGCACGTGGACAAGGGCGATGTCGGTCTCCAGCAGCGCATCATAGACGGGCATGATGTGGTTGCCGGACAAAGAAAAAATGCGCTTCACCCCATGCGCCTGGAGCGCGCGGACAACGAGGTCCGCACCACGCGGGGCGAGGTCCTGCCTCGCGTTGGGGAGAGGGGCGGCGGCGGTGTGGGCGGGTGCGGGGCTCATGCGACGTCCTTCAGCAGGCTCTGGCCGGGCGCGACGCGGGTGAAGGCCACCGCGGCCGTGGAAATGTCGAGGCGGCCTGCCTCCTGCCGCACCAGCGTGTAGCGCGAGGTATCAAGGTCCGAGGTCTCGGGAAAGTCCTCGCGGAAATGGGCGCCCCGGCTGTCCTCGCGGGCGAGCGCCGCGGCGGTGATGGCCTGGCTGACGAGCACCAGATTCTCGAGGTTCAGCCGGTCCATCCAGGTGAGGTTGTAGCGGCGGTCGCTGTCCGGCGCGCCGGCGCGGGAGACGGCATCGCCGAGGGCACCCAGCGTCTCCTGGGCGCGCTTCAGCCCCTGCGCCGTGCGCAGGATGCCCACGTCGTCCCACATCGCCTCGTAGAGCGCCTCGCGGATGGCGGGCAGGTCCCGCGCGTCGCGGCCCAGCGGAGAAAAGGCGCGCTCCAGCGCCTGTTCCATGGCCGCCGGGTCAGGATCGGCCAGGGTACGCCCGCGCTCCACCTCCCGCGCCATGGCATCACCGGCGATGCCGCCGAACACGGTGGAATTGGCGACACCGTTGCCGCCAAGGCGATTGGCGCCGTGCACGCCGCCCGTATCCTCCCCGGCCGCATAGAGACGGGGCATGGCGGTGCCGCAATTGCCGCCGAACACCACGCCGCCCATCATGTAATGCGCGGTGGGGATCACCTCAACCCGACCGCCGGCCAGATCGAAGCCGCAATCGGCGCAGCGTTCCACCATGCCCTTGAAGGTCTTGCGCACATGGTCGGGGCCGAGATGCCCCATCTCGATGTGCACGCCGCCATGGGCGGTGGCATAGCCGTCGCGGATGCGGCGCATGATGGAGCGGCTGACGATGTCGCGGGTGGCCCGCTCGCCGCGCGGGTCATAGAGGTGCATGAACCGCGCGCCGGTGCGGTCGGTGAGCCAGCCGCCGGCGCCGCGCAGCCCCTCCTCCAGCACGGTGCCCGTCATGCGTGTGCCGGGGCCGGCGAGGAGGCCGGTGGGGTGGAACTGCACCATCTCCATGTCGCGCAGCGCGAGGCCGGCGCGCAGGGCCATGGCGAGCCCGTCGCAGGATTTGTCGCCGGAGGGGGTGTGGTACTTGTACATGGTCGGCCCGCCGCCGGTGGCGAGCAGCACCGCGCGCGCCTTCACCAGCACCGGAACGCCGGTGCGCATGTCCAGCATGAGCACCCCGGCGAGGCCGGAGCCGTCCGCGGCGGGGATGAGGTCGAGGGCGCGATGGTCCTCCATGCGGTTCACGTCACGCCGCCACACCTGTTCCATGAGGCGGTTGATGATCTCGATGCCGGTGAGGTCGCCCTTGTGCACCGTGCGGTCGAAGGTCTGGCCGGCGAAGGCCTTCTGGTGGACGCTGCCATCCGGATTGCGATCAAAGAAGCAGCCGAGTTCAGTCTCCAGCTCGCGGATGCGCACCTGCGCCTCGGTCACCAGCGTCCAGGCAAGATCCTGGTCGTTGAGCCACTTGCCGCCTTCCACCGTGTCCATGAAATGGCGCTCGACGCTGTCGCCGGGCGCGAGGGCCACGTTGTAGCCGCCCTGCACCATGCGCGTGCAGCCGCATTTGCCAATGAGGCCCTTCACCGCCACCGTCACGTCGAGGTCGGGCGCCGCCTTCTTGGTGTGAAGCGCAGCGAACAGGCCGGCTCCGCCCGAGCCGAGGATGAGGACGTCCGTCTCCCGGACCGCGACGGCGGGGGTCATTCGGACGCTCCGATGCCGGCCAGCACCGCGTCGCGGCGGGCCGCGACATCCGCCTGCACCCGGTCGAACAGGGAGCCGCCATGGGCGTCCATGCCCACCAGCAGTGGCCCGAAATCACGGATGCGGAATTTCCAGAGGCTCTCGGGGTGGAGATCGTCCATGTCCACGTCCTCGATCTCCTCGATCCACGTGGTCTCCAGCGCTGCCGCGCCGCCGACGATGGCGAGATAGGCGCCGCCCAGATCGCGGAAGGCCTCCAGCGTCGCCGGACCCATGCCGCCCTTTCCGACGATGAGGCGCACCCCTTCCCGCTCCATGAGCGGGCGGGTGAAGCGCTCCATGCGCATGGAGGTGGTGGTGCCGATGCAGAAGGGCGTGTAGCCGGCGGGCGCGGCGGGGGATTTCTCCACCCGGTGCACGTTGGGCGCGGTGTGGATCACCGCATGGCCGTTCAGGTCGAGCCGCGTGGTGCGGCCGCGGTCGAACATGTGAATCTGCGTGGCGTCGCGGATGCCGAACAGGGTGCGCTGGAGCGTCACCGTATCACCGACCTTCAGGGCACGGACCTGATCGGCATCAACCGGCATTTCAAGGACATGGTGGGCCATCGGGGCGCTCCGGATCAGCTGAAGGCGATGCCGCCGGGGGTGAAGGTGGCCCGCGCGCGGCGGGCGGAATGGCACTGGATGTTCACCGCCACCGGGTTCTGGGTGATGTGGGTGGCGGCGACTTCCACATGGACGGCGAAGGCCGTGGACCGCCCGCCGAGGCCCTGCGGCCCGATGCCCAGCTCGTTCACCGCGCGGGACAGCTCGGCCTCGATCTTCGCGCCTTCGGCATCCTCGCACACTGTGCGCAGGGGCCGCGTGGCGGCGATCTTCGCGAGGTGCATGCACAGGTCCGAGGTGCCGCCGATGCCGACGCCGACGATGGTGGGCGGGCACACCCGGCCGCCCAGCTCGATCACCCGGTCCACCACAAAGCGCTTCACGGCGGTGATGCCGTCCGAGGGCAGCAGCATCTTGAGGAACGAGCCGTTTTCCGAGCCCGAGCCCTTGGGGATCATCTCGATGGAGACGGTCTCCTCCCGGTCGTCGAAATCGATATGGATCACCGGCACGCGGATGCCGCAGGAAGTCTGGTCGTTCTTGCGGGTGATGGGATGCACCACCGACGAGCGCAGGGAGTTTTCCTTGGTCGAGCGCGCCGCGCCGCGGCGCACCGCCGCCTTAAGCCCGGCCCCGTCGAAGGCCACGTTGCGGCCGATGGTGATGTTGTAGATGGGAATGCCCGTGTCCTGGCACAGGATGTTGCGGGTGCGCTCGGCGACCTTGATGTTCTCCACCATGGTGCCAAGGATGGCCTGGCCGGTGGCGTCCGTCTCCGTACGCTGGAGGTCCGAGAAGCCGGCCTTGATGTCCGGCGGCAGCAACTGGAGCGCGCGCAGATAGAGGTCGGCGCAGATCTTTTCGACTTCGTCGAGGTTGAGGTCCATGGGGTGCTCCTAGAAGACCAGCGCCAGACCCGAGAGCAGGATCATCAGCGACAGCATCTGCTTGAATGCCTTCTCGTTCAGGCGGCCGTAGATCTGGAGGCCGAGCACGGCGCCGATGGCGAGCGGCGGCAGGGCCAGGACGATGAGCAGCCAGGATCGCCCGTCGATGCCCACCACCCCCACGGCTGCCAGCGTCACCACATGCGCGAACAGGATGAAGGGCTGGTACACCCCGCGCGCCACCTCCTTCGGCCAGCCGCGCAGCTGGGTCCAGATGGTGGGGACCACCCCCGAGTAGCCGCCGAGGCCGCCGAGGATGCCGCCCACGAAACCGATGCCCGCATTGGCCCACCGGCCGCCCCCGCCGATCACCGGAAGGCGCGGGGCGAGGAGCGCGTAGAGGGCATAGGCCGCCATGCCGAGGCCCAAGGCGAGCTTCAGCGGGGCGGGGTTCACCGCCGTGAGCACCAGGACGCCCAGCGGCACTCCCACCAGCGCGCCCACGAGGAAGGGCGCGAGGCGCACCCCGTCGATGGACCGGCGGATGGGCCAGACCAGCGTGAGATGCAGGATACTGCCGCAGGCGACGATCAGCGCGGTGGTCTGGATCGGGTCCAGCGCGTGCAGCCAGATGGCGGATGCGGCAAGGGCGAAGGCAAAGCCTGCCCCGCCCGCCGCCAGCGCACCGAGAAAGGCGCCGGCCCAGAGAATGGAAAGGGTCGCGAGCGGAATGCCGAGCATGCTCACCACCCGCTCAGCAGGAAGAGGAGCCCCACGGCGAGGCCTGCCGCGATGGCACCCGCCACCACCCCGGCGGTGTGGCCACGGAAGGAGAACCACTCGATGGCCAGCACCCGGAGGCCAAGCGCCATGTGCACGGCAAGGGCGCTCACGAGGCCCCATTCGGCGATCTTCACCAGCGGGCTGTGGGTGACGGACAGGAAGCTGTCGAGCGCGTTGGCGCCCGAGAGTGCGGTGCCTAGCGCGATGAAGTGCATGGGCAGGAACACCGCCAGCGCCACGCCCGACAGGCGATGGAGCAGCGCCGCGATGAAGCCCGGCTTCAGGTGGGCAGCCTCGCGCAGGCCGGGGCGGGTCGTGGAGGTGAGGGTGGACGGCTTCACGGCACCAGTCCTCCCGGCTGATAGACCGCCAGCGCAGCACGCAGCCCCAGCACCAGGATGGCGGCAGCGAAGGCCAGCATGGCCATGTCGAGGGAGCGCGAGCGCCAGCCGGTCCATTCACGGATTACGCTGCGCAGGCCGATGGGGGCGTGAATGGCGGCGGCGCAGACGAACACACAGTAAAACGCGAGAAACCAGCCGTTGCCCGCCGTCCGCGACAGGATTTCCGCCGCGCTGAGCCCGCCGCGAACGGCGTGCACCATGGTGGCGAGGTGCAGCGCCACCGCGAGCGCCAGCACCGCGGCCGTGCCGCGCTGGGCCATGTAGAGAAGGGGATTCATGACTTCACCAGCAGCGCGAGGAGGCGGCCCAGGGGCGAGGGCGCGGTGGCGCGCTTGAGGCCCGCGATGGCGTAGGTGGGCGCCAGATCCTTGGGGCAGAACTCGGTGCAGCTCATGTGGCTGTGGCAGGAGTGGCAGCCCACGTCCCCGGACACGGCGGCGAGCCGCGCCGCATTGCCCCGGTCGCGCTCGTCATTCACCAGAGTCCAGGCGCGGTTGAGGGCGGCGGGACCGAGATAGTCCTTGTTCCAGGCCACCACGTCGCAGGCGGAATAGCACACGCCGCAATTGATGCATTCGACGCCGGCGTCGGCGGCCTTCCGCTTCGGGCTGTCGGGCCGCACCGGCGCGAAATCCGCAGGCGGGGCCTCGCCCGGCTCGAAGGCGCCGTGGGCGCCGCGCCATTTCTCGAAGAAGGGGACCATGTCGACGGTCAGATCCTTCACGATCGGCAGGTTGCGCAGGGGCTCCAGCACAAGGATGTCGCCGTCCAGAGCCTCGGAAACCCGGGTGCGGCAGGTCCAGCGCGGCCGCCCGTTCACCACCATCGCGCAGGAGCCGCACATGCCGACCCGGCAGGCGAAGCGGTAGGAGAGCGTCGGGTCCTGCGCGCGCTGGATCTCCGTCACCACGTCGAGAACGGTCTGGCTGGCGCGGCGCGGCACCGCGAAGTCCTCGAAGGCGCCGTCGGCCTGGCCGCGCCACACGCGGACGCGCAGGGTCTCCTCGGCCTGCGCTGCCGCCGGCCGCCCGTTCTGGCTCGTGCTGGTCATGTCGTTCGTCCTGAAGGCTTCTTGAGACGCCGCAGGCTGCCGCCCGCGACGGGAAGGCACGCGATGGCCGCGCGCCCGGCCAAGGCGATCTTCAGCCCCCCGGCGCACCGTGGATGGCGGGGAAGAAGATGTCCTTCCAGTCCTTGGTGGTGGCGCCGACGAGGCCGGCCCGGTGCATGTAGTCGAGATAGGACAGCACCTTCTTCGGGGTGGTGGTCCACTCGTTCTCCGGCGACTTGATGATGGCCACCGCCTCGTCAACGCTCATCTTGGAGCCCTCGGCCTTGATCCACAGCGCGGCCATGGCGGCAGGATCCTTGCGGATCAGGGCATTGGCCTCCTCCAACGCGGCGAGGACGGCGGCGAGGGCCTTGGGGTTCTCGGTGGCGAACTTCTCGGTGGCCCAGATGACGTTGAAGGTGTGCGGCCCGCCGAGCACCTGATAGCTGTCCAGCACCTTGTGGGCGCGCGGGTCCTTCAGCTCCAGCTCCTGGAAGGGGGAAGAGCCGAAATGCGCGGTGACCTCGGACTTGCCGCCCATCATGGTGAGCTGGGCATCCGGGTGGCCCATCGAGACGGTGAGGGAATCCAGCTTGTTCTGCTGGCCCGTGCCGAAGGCCTGCTCGGCGGCCATCTGCAGCGTCACCGCCTGGATGGAGGTCTTCACCGCCGGCAGGGCGATCTTGTCGGCGGAGGTGAAGTCCTTGATGGTCTTCACGTTCGGGTTCACCGAGACGAGGTAGAGCGGCATGGCGTTCAGCGCCGCGATGCCCTTGACCTTGAGATTGCCGCGCGTGCGGGCCCAGATGGTGAGCATCGGCCCGACGCCGCCGGCGGCAATATCGAGATTGCCGGAGATGAGGGCCTCGTTCATGCCCGAGCCGCCGGTGAAGCGCAGCCATTCGGTCTTCAGCGCGAAGCCCTTGGCGCTCGCCTGCTTCTCGATGAGGTTCAGCTCCTCCATCACCGTCATCGGCAGATAGGAGATGCCGAACTGCTTGGCGAGGCGGACCGTTCCGGTTTCCGCACGTGCCGTTCCTGCGGCGAGCGACAGCGGAACAAGGGCTAGCGCTGCGGCGGCGAACACAGCCGCGCGTTTGAAGAAGAGACCCATTGCGTTCTCCCTGGTGGCAAGCTCCCTGGCGCCTCGCAGCCGGCACGCCTGGGGCTGCCTTTGCCGCGCGCTCAAGGCGTGCGGTCTTGTTTTCGTTTCGGGATCAAAGGCCGATAGACATGTCCGCTCGGCTTCGATCCGGCGCGCGACCATTTTCCGATTGAGTGTCGGCAGGGGCAGAGTACCCTCGGCAAGACAGGTGTCAATAGTCTTAGGTCATATATATGACATCGGAATCCGTCACCCCCACGAACGCCCGGGCGGCCGCCATCGAGGCACGGCCGCTCTACCAACAGACGCGCGACCTGCTGCTGAAGCGCATCATCGACGGCGTGTGGAAGCCCGGCGGCTACCTGCCGAGCGAGCAGCAGCTCTGCGGCGAGCTGGGCGTCTCCATCGGCACCATCCGCAAGGCCACTGAGGAGCTGGTGATCCACGGGCTTCTAGAACGCCAGCATGGACGCGGCACGCGGGTGGTGCCCCACTCCAGCGCCAAGTCGCGCTTCCGCTTCCTGCGCTTCGTGCATGGGGATGGACGCCCGCTCGATCCGGTGGCGCATCTCCTCACCCAGACCGTTCGCGCGGCCAGCGCCGAAGAGCGCCGGCAGCTCGATCTCGACGCCAATGGCAAGGTGCTGGCGCTCACGCGCATCCGCAGCGAGAAAGACCAGCCGCTGGTCTACGAGCGCCTGGCGCTGCCGGCGCAGACCTTCGCCGCGCTGGGGCTGGAGACCGGCGAGGATATCGTGGAGGAGGTGTACGTCTTCTATCAGGAGCGCTGCGGCGTCACCATCATGCGCACCGAGGACGAGGTGGGCATGGCGGTGGCGGATGCCACCATGGCGCAGCATCTCGGCATCGCGACGGGCGCCCCGGTTCTGGAGGTGCGGCGCGTCGCCCACGCCCTGGATGGGCGGCGCGTGGAATATCGCGAGAGCTTCACCGCCCACCTCAAGTACAGGACCGCCCTTGAGTAAGGGCGGTCCAAGTTTCACACCTACCGAAACCGCTCAGGCCTGCATGCCCCAGCGCTGGATGGTGTGGCGCTCGATGGTCTGGAAGATCAGGTTTTCCACCACGAGGCCGATGAGGATGACTGTGAGCAGACCGGCGAACACGTTGGCGATGTCCAGCATGTTCTTGTTCTCGAAGATGAACCAGCCGAGACCGCCGGACCCCGATGACACGCCGAACACCAGCTCTGCCGCGATCAGCGTGCGCCACGCAAATGCCCAACCGATCTTCAGCCCGGTGAGGATGGAAGGAAACGCCGCCGGGATGAGGATGGTGGCGATGAAGCGCGGCCCCCTCAGCCCGTAGTTCCGACCCACCATCTTCAGCGTGCGGCTCACCGAGAGAAAGCCGGAATGGGTGTTGAGGGCGATGGCCCATGTCACCGAATGCACCAGAACGAAGACAAGGCTGGCGGTGCCGAGCCCGAACCAGATCAACGCCAGCGGCAAGAGCGCGATGGCCGGCAGTGGATTGAACATGGAGGTCATGGTCTCCAGGAAATCCGTGCCGATGCGCGAGGCGATGGCGAGCGCCGTCAGCACCGCCGCCAGGGTGATGCCGATGGCGTAGCCCATCAGCAGCACCCGGAGCGATCCCCACGCGCGTTCCGGCAGCACGCCGTTCATCACGTTGGCGAAGAAGGCGGAAACGGTGGCGCTGAAGGTGGGAAAGAGCAGGTCGTTGTTGAGGACGCGCCCGTAGATTTCCCAGGCCAATGCCAGCGCGGCGAGAATGATGAGCTTGCGGAAGAAGCTCCAGTTGTAGAGCAGCTCCCAGGTGGAAAGCGGCTTTTCCACCACCGTCATGGCGTCGGCCGGCATGTCCTCACGATAGATTTCCGGACGCGGCTCGGTGATGGGAATGACCTTCAGGGTGGCGACCTCAGGCATCGATGATCTCCTTCGCCTCGTCGGCGAACAGCATGTGCTGGATGCGCTGCTCGAGAAGCGCGGCGTCCTTGGGATCGGTGGTGCTGTTGATCTCCGCCTTCACCCGGCCGGGATGGGGCGAGAGCAGGAGGATGCGGTTGCCGATCTTGATGGCCTCGGCGATGGAATGGGTGACGAATAGCACGGTGAAGCGGGTGTCCGCCCACAATTGCAGCAGTTCGTCCTGCATCTTCCGGCGCGTCAGCGCATCGAGCGCGGCGAAGGGCTCGTCCATCAAAAGGATGTCGGGTTCCATGGCCATGCCGCGGGCGATGGCCACGCGCTGCTTCATGCCGCCGGAGAGCATGTGCGGATAGGTGTCCGCGAACTTGGTGAGGTTGACCTTTTCGATGTAGTGCATGGCCCGCTCGTCCGCCTCCTTGCCCTTCAGCTTGCGGGCGGCGGTGAGGGCGAAGGCCACGTTCTGGCGCACGGTCTTCCAGGGCAGGAGCTGGTCGAATTCCTGGAACACCATCATGCGGTCCGGCCCGGGGGCGCGGATCACCTGCCCCTTGAGGCGCATCTCGCCCTCCGTGGGCGTGATGTAGCCGCCGACGGCCTTCTGCAGGGTGGATTTCCCGCAGCCGGACGGCCCCAAGAGGATGAAGCGGTCGCCCTCGAGAACGTTGAAATCCACCCTGTAGGTGGCGGTGACGAGTAGATTCGGCGTCTTGTACTGCAGCGTTACGCCACTCACCTCCAGAAGAGGTTTCTGCGAACCCATGCATCCCTCCCTTGGGACCTGTCGCCGCGGCCTTTATTGGCCGTTCTGGCGAGGCGTCGTTTCTGCTCCCGGTCTTCATGGGGCCTGACCACCCTTGGCGGGGCGGCAGGCCTTGTCGTGTCTGTTGGGATCCCGCGGTCGGGGCGAGCGAAATGGCGCATCCGCCCCGCCGTTCTTCGGCTCTTCCTGCTGGCTGCGGACGCCTGTCGCGCCGCCTCAGGTGTCATGACGATAGACAAGGCTGGTAGGCCTGTAAAGGTCATCTACTATCATATATAAGACATAAGTTTTGTCGCGCCACGCCCACGGCCGCCTCACACCGCAAGATTCAACAGGATCAATGATTTGTGAAAATCAGGTCAGGTCGGAGAGATAGTGGAAACCGGCTGTCAGGCAGAAGCTGATGCGCCATTCCACCGGCGTGCCGTCGAGCGAATAGGCGAGGCGGTCGATCAGCAGCACCGGCGCGCCGGGCTCCACATTGAGCATGGCCGCAGTATCGGCATCCGCGCCAACGGCCTTCAGTTGCTCCCGCGCCCGCGCCACGGTGATGCCGTAGCGCTGCGCATAGAGGCCGTAGAGATTGTTCGGCACGGGCGCATCGGCGAGGCCGGGAAACATCTGGTCGGGCAGGATCAGGCTCTCGATGATGAGCGGCGCGCCGTCGAACGTGCGCAGGCGGCGGATGCGCAGGACGCGCCCATTGCGCGCCAACGCAAGCGCGGCGCATTCGGCGGCCGTGCCCTTGGCTCTCTCGATGCCCAGCACCCGGCTTTCGGGAAAGTGGCGCTCCCCGTCATCCCCCACCAGCTTGAAGAACTGGAACAGGATGCGCTCCTCGTCGTGGCGGGCGACAAAGGTGCCGCGGCCCTGCCGGCGCACGACGATGTTCTCCGCCGCCATCTCGTCCAGCGCCTTGCGCACCGTGCCCTGGCTGACCCCGAGTTCCGCGGCGAGCTGGATCTCGCTGGGCAGGGGCTCTCCGGGTGCCCACACGCCATCCACCATGCGGCGGATTAGGGTCTCGCGGACCTGCCGGTAGAGCGGCTTGGATTCGAGTCCTTCGCCCTCGCCGCGATGGGCGGCGCCGGCCGGGCTTCTCTCCTGCGCCCGGCGGGGTTCGGCCCCGGCGGCAATGCTTGGCTTGCTCACGATCCTCTTGCCCCCTGGTCCGGCGCGTCAGTCTCCGACGCTTATAGGTGCGGCTGGCCCGGCTTGCATCTCACCCCGTGGAGCTTGCAACACCCGCCAGTCTCATATCTTATATATGATAACGGAATAGAAGCGCATGCAATGCCCTCGTTCCGCGCCCAGAACGACAATATCCGAAAACGACAACCGGAAACGCCCATGCCCGACATCGTCGTCACCGAGTTCATGGACGAGGCGGCGCTCGCCGCGCTGCGCGGCCGTCACAAGGTCCATTACGACCCGGCGCTGGTGGACCAGCCCGACGCCCTCCACGCCCTTCTCAAGAACGCGCGCGCCCTCATCGTCCGCAACCGCACGCAGGTGCGCGGAGCGCTGCTCGCGGCGGCGCCCAGGCTGGAGGTGGTGGGGCGGCTCGGTGTCGGCCTCGACAATATCGACGTGGAGGCCTGCCGCGCCCGTGTCATCGCCGTGCGTCCGGCCACCGGCGCCAACGATCTGGCGGTGGCCGAATATGTCATCTGCGGCGTGATGATGCTGCTGCGCGGCGCCTACCACGCCTCCGCCGAGGTGGCGGGCGGCGCCTGGCCGCGCACGCGCCTGATGGGGCGAGAAACGTCCGGCCGCATCCTCGGCCTCGTCGGCTTCGGCGCCATCGCGCGGGAGACAGCGCGGCGCGCCGTGGCCCTGGGCATGGACGTGATCGCCCACGATCCCTTCCTCGATGCCGGCAATCCCGCATTCGCCGCGAACGGCGCGCGCCCGGCCTCGCTCGACGCGGTGCTGCGGGACGCCGATGCGGTGAGCCTCCACGTGCCGCTGACCGCCGAAACGCGCGGCCTCATCGGCGCCGACGCCCTCGCCCGCATGCGGCCGGATGCGGTGCTCATCAATGCCGCGCGCGGCGGCGTGGTGGACGAGGCGGCTTTGGCCGAGGCGCTGAAGGCGGGCCGGCTGGCCGGCGCCATACTGGACGTGTTCGAGACGGAGCCCCTGCCCGGCGGTGGCCCGCTGGAGGGCGTGCCCAACCTCATCCTCACGCCGCACATTGCGGGCGTCACCGTGGAATCCAACGTGCGTGTCAGCGAGGCGGTGGCCGTCGCGGTGGCGCAGGTGCTTCAGGAGAAGGCGGCATGAGCGAGCAACTCTCCCTCCACGCGGCCCGCGCCCTCGCCCGCGCGGTGCTGATCGCGGCCGGCGCCAGTCGAGCGGCGGCCGAGGCCACCGCCGAAGCCCTCGTCGCGGCAGACGCGGACGGCATCGCCAGCCACGGCCTCTCCCGCCTGCCGGCCTATGCGGACCAGATCCGCTCCGGCAAGGTGAAGGGCCAGGCGGAGCCGGCGCTCGAATGGACCTCCGTCTCCACCCTGCGGGTGGATGCGCGCGAGGGCCTCGCCTTTCCCGCCATCGCCGCCGGGCTCGAAGCCGCCGCAGGCCGCGTGGCCGAGAGCGGCATCGTCGCGGTTTCGGTGTTCGCCTCGCACCATGCGGGCGTCATGGGCCATCACGTGGAGCAGATGGCGGAGCGGGGGCTGGCCGCCCTCGCCTTCTCCAACTCGCCGCAGGCCATCGCGCCGTGGGGCGGGCAGGCCGGAGTGTTCGGCACCAATCCCATCGCGTTTGCCACCCCACGCAAGGATGCCGCGCCCCTCGTCATCGACGCCTCCCTGAGCAAGGTGGCGCGGGGCAAGATCATGGTGGCCGCCCAGCGCGGCAATCCCATTCCCTGCGACTGGGCGCTCGATGCGCAGGGCAATCCCACCACCGATCCCAAAGCGGCGCTGGCCGGCACCATGCTGCCCATCGGCGATGCCAAGGGGGCGGCGCTGGTGCTGATGGTGGAAATCCTCGCCGCCGCACTGACCGGCGGACAGTTCGGCTTCGAGGCGGCCTCCTTCTTCACCGCGGAGGGCCCCTCCCCCGCCATCGGCCACCTGTTCCTGGTGATGGACCCGGTGCGGCTGGGCGGGCCGGACTATCTCGTCCGGCTGGAGCTGCTGCTCGGTGCCATCCTGGGGCAGGACGGCACCCGCCTGCCCGGCGAGCGGCGATTGAAGGCGCGGGCGGTGAGCGAGGCCGAGGGCATCACCATCCCCGCCGATCTGCTGGAAGACCTGCAGCGCCGCTCCGCCGCCTGAGACCGGGAAACAGAAAAGGGCCGCCGGCATATCCTGCCGGCGGCCCTTTTTGTGCGGGGGAGAAGGCGGCCGCTCCCGGCCGCCCTGCCCTCACGCGCTGCGGTAGAGCTTGGTCATCACGAACTCGCGGTGGCCGAGGGATTCAGCCGCCGTGAGGCGCCCGTTGGCGGTGCGCACGATCATGTCGATGAGCGCGTCGCCGGCCTCCGGAATGGTCATCTCCCGGCGCAGCACGCCCGACACGTCCACGTCGATATGCTCGCCCATGGTGCGGATGGTGCGCGGGTTGCCCGAGATCTTGATGACCGGGACGATGGGGTTGCCGATCACGTTACCCTGCCCGGTGGGGAAAGTGTGGATCACATAGCCCGCCGCCGCCATCAGCGTCACGCATTCGGCCGCCGCGGAGGAGGTGTCCATGTAATAGAGGCCGGGACCCTTGGCGGGAGCCTCGGCGGGCTCGAGGGCGTCGATGTAGCGGCACTCGCGGCCGATCTTCTCGAGATTGCCCAGCGCCTTTTCCTCGATGGTGGTGAGGCCGCCGGCGATGTTGCCCTTGGTGGGCTGGCTGTCGGAGAGATCGTCGGTCTTGTGGGCCTCGATCACGTCGTCCTGGTAGGACTTCCACATCTTGAACCACTTCTCGGCCACTTCCGGGGTGGCCGCGCGCTCCTTGCACAGGTGCTCGGCGCCGGTGATTTCCGAGGTCTCGCCGAACACGCCGTAGATGCCGTGCGGGATCAGCTTGTCATACATATTGCCCACGGTGGGGCAGGAGGAGAGGCCCGTGGTGGTGTCGCTCTCACCGCACTTGGTGGAGATCCACAGGTCGGAGATGGGGCAGTCCTCCTGCGGCAGTTCGTTGGCCCACTGCACGAAGCGCTTGGCCTCGTAGGAGGCCTTGGCCACGGTGGCGATGTCGCCGTTGAGCTCGATACCGAAGCCCACCACCGGCTTGCCGGTCTTGGCGATGCCCTCGACCACGCGGTTGGTCCACTGGTCCTCGATGCCGATCACCACCACGGCGGCGACGTTCGGGTTGGAGCCGATGCCGATGAGGGTGCGGAAGTGGATTTCCAGATCCTCGCCGAACTGCAGGCGGCCATAGGCGTGGGGCAGCGCCATGGTGCCCTTCACATGGGCGGCCACGGCCTCGCAGGCGGCGTTGGAGAGATCGTCGAGCGGCAGGATGACGACGTGATTGCGCACGCCCACCCGGCCGTTCTCGCGGCGCCAGCCGCGGACGGTGGCGTTGGCATAGTCGGCCGAGGCGAGCGCCTTGGGAGTCGCCTTGGTGATGAGCTGGTCGGGCGCGCCGCCGCGGAAGGGGTTGGGCGCGGTCTGGGCGTGGAACATGGCGATGTTGGACATTTCTTCCCTCACCAGCGCTTGGTCTTGGCATTGTGGATGTGGACGTGCTCGCCCTTGGCGATGTCGGCCTTGGCGATGCCGATGTCCTGGCCGTACTTCCAGATGGTGTCCCCGGCCTTGATGTCCGTGAGGGCGACCTTGTGGCCGATGGGCACGTCCATCTTGGAGGTGAGGTGGAACGCCGAATTGTCGTGCGTCACCACGCACAGCATGTCGGTGCCGGCCTTCAGGCCTTCCACCACGACGACACCCACGGTGTCCTTCTTCTCGTGAACCAACAGTTGCGGCGCACTCACGCTTGCCTCCTCCTTGTCGTCTCGGCCGGCCTGTGTCGACCAAGTCTTATATAAGATATAGTACATAAAACTTCGAACAAAACCCTGTCAAGCGGCCCGTCGGGTCCCAGCGTTCTTTCTGGTTTTTCGAATGAAGAGCGGGCCTGAATGAAGGGCGGGGCTTGGCCGCGCGGCACCGGCGCCTGCGCCGGAGCCGCGGGCGGGGATGGGATCTAGGGATGAGGAAAGCGCCCCGGACCGGCCGGGGCGCGTCGGCGGTCAGAGCCGCAGGACGATCTTGGCCGCGCCGGTGCGGCCGGCATCGATGTCGGCGAAGGCGGAAATGGCCTCCGCGAATCCCCGCTCCTCGATCCAGCCGAGGGAACCGAGGCGCCCAGAGGCGAGCGCATCCACCGTCGCCCGGAAGTCGGCGGGCGTGTAGCAATAGGTGCCGGAGACGATGATCTCCTGAAGCGTGATGCGGCGGATGTCGAGCCCCTCCGTGCCGGGCAGAAGCCCCGCATGGACGATGACGCCCCCCGGCCGCACGAGACGGCAGGCCGCGGCGCGGGTCGCGACCGCGCCCACCGCATCGATCACGAGATCAATGCTGCCATCCTTCGGCTCTCCGCTTTCCTCCGGCGCGTAGCAGCGAAAACGGCCGGCGCGCTCCACCGTGGCCCGCCGCGCCGCATTGGGCTCGGCGACGAAGATCTCGGCGGCTCCCTGCATGGCCATCACCAGCGCCGCCGCAAGGCCGATGGCGCCGCCCCCGAGCACGAGGCAGCGGGCGGCGGACAGGGGCATGCCCAGAAGGCGCGCGCCCTGGTTCACCGCGTGGTAGCTCACCGCCACCGGCTCGGCGAGCGCGGCGTGGGCGACGGGGAAATCGTCGGGGATGGGCACCAGATTGCGCTCCGGCACCCGCACCAGCTCCGCAAACGCGCCGGGGCGCGGCGGCATGGAGAGGATCTGCCGGTCGGGGCACAAATGCGCGCGCCCCGCCTCGCAGGCCGGGCAGGTGCCGCAGGTGACAAGCGGATTGACGGTGACACGCTGTCCCGCCCGTGGCCCGGAGGCGATGCGCCCCGCCGCCTCGTGGCCCAGCACCAGCGGCGCCGGGCGCCGCGTGTCGTGCCCGTGATAGGCGTGCATGTCCGAGCCACAGATTCCCACCGCCTCTACCCGCACCAGCACCTCATCGTTGGCGGGCAGGGGCTCGGGCTCGCTGCGGAACTCCAGCCGGTGGGGGCCGGTATAGACCAGAGCTTTCATGATCGGGCTTTCATCTCGGGGCGCTATTTGGCGGTGAAGCCGCCGTCCACCGCCAGCACCTGGCCGGTGACGTAGGCCCCGGCGTCGGAGGCGAGGAAAACGGCGGGACCCACCAGATCCTCCAGCCGCCCGTTGCGGCCAATGGCGGTCTGGGCCGCATTGTGAGCGGCGCGCGCCGCGTCCTCGAACACCGCCTGGGTGAGGGCGGTGGGGAAGAAGCCCGGAGCGATGGCATTGGCGGTGATGCCATGCCGGGACCATTCCTCCGCCATGGCCCGCGTGAGCTGGGCGACGGCCCCCTTCGCCGCGCCATAGGGCGCGGAATTGGGAAAGGCACGGAAGGATTGCAGCGACGCGATGTTGAGAACGCGTCCCCACCCCCGCCCCGCCATGGCCGGCGCGAGCTTCTGCACCAGCATGAACGGCGCGCGCACATGCACCGCCATGTGCAGATCGAAGGCCTCCCGCGTCACGGCGCCAAAGGGCTGGCGCAGGTTCATGCCGGCGGCATTGACGAGGATGTCGATGCCGTCGCCGGCCGCTTCAGCCAGACGCTCGGCCCCGTCGTCCGCCGCAAGGTCGGCGACGATGGCCCGGGCGGCGATGCCGTTGCGGGCGAGGTCGGCGCAGGCGGCATCCAGCTCCGCCGCGCGGCGGGCGGCGAGGACCACGCCGGCCCCCGCCTGCCCCAGCCCCGCAGCGATGGCGAGGCCGATGCCGGAGCTTCCGCCCGTCACCAGCGCGGTGCGGCCGGAAAGGTCGAACAGGGAAGACAGATTGAACATGGCTCAGGCGTCCACCGGCACGCCCATGTCGAAATTGTGCCCGGGGAAGTATTTGGCGAGACGGTAATCCCCGGTGCGGGCGTGCGCCTCCATGCCTTCCAGCCGCGAGATGCGGGCCGTGACCTGGGCGATGGTCTTGCAGGCGTCCCGGCTCATCTGCTGCCAGGTGAGCGGCTTCAGGAATTTGTGCACCGACAGCCCGGCCGAATAGCGGGCCGCGAACTTGGTGGGCAGGATGTGGTTGGGGCCGGATGTCTTGTCGCCGAACGCCACCGTGGTCTCCTCGCCGAGGAAGAGCGAGCCGTAATTGGTGAGGGCCTCGCGCCACCAGCCGAGGTCGGCGGCGTGGACCTCCAGATGCTCGGAGGCGTAGCGGTCGGACACCTCCACCAGCTCCTCGCGGGTGTCGCAGACGATCACCTCGCCATAGTCCCGCCAAGCGGCGGCGGCTGCATCACGCGCGGTGGGCGGCAAATCGGCGATGAGGCCGGGCACGCTGCGCATCACCTCATCCGCCAGCGCGCGGGACGAGGTGAAGAGCCATGCGGGGCTCTCGTGACCGTGCTCGGCCTGGCCCACGAGGTCCACCGCCACCATCAGGGGATCGGCGGTCTCGTCGGCGATCACCGCCACCTCGGAGGGGCCGGCGAACACGTCGATGCCCACCTTGCCGAACAGCATGCGCTTCGCCTCGGCGACGAACTTGTTGCCGGGGCCGACGATGATGTCCGCCGGCTTGCCGGTGAACAGGCCGTAGGCCATGGCGGCGATGGCCTGCACGCCGCCCAGCGTCATCACCACATCCGCCCCGGCCACCATCATGGCATAGAGCACGTAAGGGTGGATGCCGCCGCCCCGGTAGGGCGTGGAGCAGGCGACCACGGTGCCGACGCCCGCTGCCTTCGCCGTGGCGACGGACATGTAGGCGGACGCGATGTGAGCATAGCGCCCGGTGGGCACGTAGCAGCCGGCGACATTGCAGGGCACCAGCTTCTGTCCCGCGGTGAGGCCGGGCAGAAGCTCCACCGAGAAGTCCTTCACGCTCTCGCGCTGGGCGTCGGCGAAGCGGCGAACCTGATCGGCGGCGAAGGCGATGTCGCGGCGCACCTGATCGGGCACCTCGCGGGCGCGGCGCTCCATCTCCTCGCGGGTGACGAGGATGGGGCCGTCCCACTTGTCCAGCTTGAGGGCATACTCGCGGACCGCCTCCTCGCCTCGGCGCTCGATCTCGCCCAGCATGGCGGTGACGACCTCGCGGGCCGTTCCCGTCTCGGTCTCGGGGGTCTTGCTCGCGCGCTTCAGGTATTCGATGGCCATTTCAATGCTCCATGGCGCCGGGGAGGAGACGTCCTGCCGTCCGGGCTCTAGTTGGTCGTGTCGAATTCGGTGGCGAAGGCCTTGAGCTTGGGGTCGGCCGCGACCCTCCGCATGAAGCTGTCGTCCACGTAGGACTTGGCCTCGGGCGCCGCGGGAATGGTGCCGACTTCCGCCATGAAGGCGCCGATCCGGCCGAGCCAGCCGTCGAGGGCGGACGGTCCCTTGGCGCGATCCATGAGGCGGAGCTGTTCGGTGAGCGCGAAGGTCGGCCGCAGGGCGAACTCCTGGTCGATGGCGGAATCCGAGGCCTCGACGCCGCCGATGGCATAGAAGGCCTTGGTCATGGCGTGCGCTTCCTTCGGATGCGCCTTGGCCCAGCCCCAGGCCCGCAGATAGACGGCGGCCACCTTGGCCACGAGGTCCGGATGCTCCTTGGCGAAGGCGGGACGCACCACCAGCGCGCCGGGCACGATGGCGCCGGCATCCGCGCCGGAGCACAGCACCTTGGCGCCGGCCTTTTCTTCCAGCGTGTAGGTGTAGGGCGCCCATACCCCCACCACCTCGGAAGTGTTGGCCATGGCGGCGGAGATGATCTGCGCCTGACCGAGATTGACGAACTGCATGTCGGAAGATTTCAGCCCCCATTTCGCGAGGCAGTTGCGCGCCGCATAGTCCGCCGTGGAATTGGTGGTGAGCAGCAGCTTCAGGCCCTTCAGGGCGGACGGATCCTTCTGCAGCGCCGCCACCTTGTCGGCGCGGGTCATCAGCGCGTTGGTCTTGGATTCGTCATTGGTGATACCCACCGTGACGAGCCCGAAGCGCGCCGCGCCCAGCACGGCCGGGACCGAGCCGGTGCCGCCCACATCCCACGAGCCCGCCTGCGCCGCCGCCACCTGCGGCGCACCCGCCGGGAAGGTGACGAAGGTCGCGTCGAGCCCGACCTCCTTCCACCAGCCCTTCTCGGTGGCGATGTAGAAGGGCAGAGCCCAGTAGAGCGAGGGCTGGTAGGAGATGCTGATCTTGGTCAGCCCCTCGGCCCGTGCCGGTGCGGCCGGAGCGACCAGGGTTGCCGAGAGGGCGGCGAACGCCGCCGCGAGGAAGGTGTGCCTGCGCGCGGGGCGTTCGAACGGCGTGTCCTTGACCTTGGTCATGCGTGTCTCTCCCTGGTGCTGCCGGTGGTCCGGCCTGTTCTGGAGCGCGCGCCGGGGCGCCCTGCTCCCTTTTTCGACGCCGTCAGTGCGCGGCACCGGTCTTTTCCTCGCGGAGCGATCGCCAGATGTGGGTGCGCAGGTGGACGAAGGATTCGAGGTCCATCACGTCCTCGATGCGGCTGTAGCGCTCCCAGCCCTCGGCCTCGCGGATCGACTTCACGTCCACGATCTCCTTCAGGCGGCCGGGGCGGCGGGTCATGATCGCCACCCGGTCGGCGAGATAGACCGCCTCTTCCACGCCGTGGGTGATGAACAGCACCGTGCGCGGATTGCGCCGGGCGAGGCGCACCAGCTCTTCCTGCATCACCACACGGGTCTGCGCGTCGAGGGCGCCGAAGGGCTCGTCCATCAGCAGCACCTGGGGATCGAGCACATAGGCGCGGGCGATGGCCACGCGCTGCTGCATGCCGCCCGAGAGCTGGTGCGGATAGGCGCCCTCATAGCCATTGAGGCCGATCAGCTCGACCGCCTCCATGACGCGGATGCGCCGCTCCTCGCGGGGCATGTTCCGGTTGCGCAGGCCCAGCTCGATGTTCTCGACCACCGTCTTCCAGGGGAAGAGGGCGAACTGCTGGAACACCACCGCCCGGTCCGGCCCCGGTTCGCGCACCTCGGCATTGCCCACCAGCACGCGGCCGGAGGTGGGAAACTCGAAGCCCGCGGCGAGCCTCAGGCAGGTGGTCTTGCCGCAGCCGGAGGGGCCGACGATGGCGAGGAATTCCTTGTCGGCGATGGCAAGGTCCACGTCGTCCAGCGCCTTCACCTGGCCGGCGCCGAAACTCTTGCTCACGGCATCGAAGCGGATGGAGCTCATCTTGTCCTCTCAGGCTCGCGCGAGGCGGTTGTGGATGCGCGCCTCGAGGGCACGAAGGGCGATGTCGATGAGGACGCCGACGAGGCCGATGGCCGCCATGCCGACCATCACCGTCGCGGTGGCGACGCCGCTCTGGGCCTGCACCATCATGTAGCCGACGCCGGTGGAGGCCACGATCAGCTCGGCGCCCACCAGAGACTGCCAGCCGAGACCGGCGCCGATCCTGAGGCCCGCCACGATGGAGGGGGTGGCGGCGGGCAGCAGCACTTCCAGGATCAGGCGATGGGTCGGCGTGCCCAGCATCTCGGCGGCCTCGATATAGCGCGGGTCAACCTGGCGGGCGCCGCGATAGGCGTTGAGCAGGCAGGGCGGAAAGGCGCCGGAGAAGATGATCAGGACGGGCCCGCCGAAGCCGGTGCCGAACCACAAGGCGGCGAACGGCACCCACGCGATCGGGGCGATGAAGCGCAGGGCGTCGAACAGCGGCGAGACGATGTCGTCGAGCAGCCGGAAGCGCCCCATCAGCAGGCCCAGCGGCACGCCCACCGCCGCCGCCAGCAGGTAGCCGGCGGAAAAGCGCTGGAGGCTGGAGGCGAGATGCTGCGGCAGCGTGCCCCCCGCGAACGAGGTGTGGAGCAACGTCACCAGCCGCTCGGCCACTTCCAGCGGGCCGGGAAGGAAGGCCTTGCCCACAAGCCCGCTCGCCGCAACCAGCGCCCACAGGCCGAAGAAGCCGACGAGACCGGCGAGGCCCAGCACCATGCGCCGGGCAGGGTCCAGCGCGCCGGTCATGCCGTCTCTCCCTTGATGCGGACCCAGGTCAGGGTGCGGCGCTCGACAAGCCCCAAGAGAGCGGTGGTGAGCGCGCCGAAGATGGCGACGCAGATCATGCCCACGAGGATCATGCCGGGATAAAGGTCCTGCTGGGCGAGGTTGAGCAGGTGGCCGAGCCCGGCGAGGGCGCCCACCAGCTCGGCCGCCACCAGCGTGGTCCAGCTCGCCTGCAACGACAGGCGCAGGCCGGTGAAAATCATCGGCGCCGCGCCGGGCACCACCACCTCGCGGATGAAGCGTCCGTGCGGTGTGCCGAGCATCCGCGCCGCCTCGATGAGGGGGCGCTCGATGGTGCGCACGCCGGCCTGGGTATTGATGACCGAAGGCACGAAGGCAGCGAAGAAGATGACCATGATCTTGGCCGTGTCCCCGAGCCCGAACCACAGGATGGCGAGGGGGATCCAGGCCAAAGGTGGAATGGGGCGCAACAGCATGAACACCGGGTTCAGCACTGCCTCGGCCGTGGCGCTCGTGCCCATCAGGAGGCCCAGCGGCACCCCCACCACCACCGACACCACGAAGCCCAGCGCCACCAGCTTCAGCGATTGCAGCACATGCACGACCAGCGTCGCGTCGCCGTAGCCCCGCCCCATGGCCTGGAGGCCGGCGGCCCACGTATCGGCCGGCGTCGGGAAGCGTCCCGGTGAGATCAGCCCGTTGGCGCCGGTGGCCATGAACCACGCGAGCACCAGCAAGCCAAGCGTCGTCACGCCGATGGCGGACCTGCGCCCGAGCGGCATTTGTCTCCTCCCGTCATTGCGTGCTCCATCTGCGGGAGCATCGGCACGCTGCTGGTCCGCCTCGCCGGCGGCTTATGCAAGCGCTTACATGAAAGCTATCATCGAGCGCTCGAGTGTCAAGCAGCGATCGGCCGAGACCTCGACTTTCACTGCTGCACTGCGGTGGCTGTCTTGCGCGCACAGGCTGCAAGCGCATTCATCTCTGTTCATCGCGGCCGCCTGCTGGCATGATGACAACCATGAATCGCAAGGCGCGGGCGACGCTTCAGGATGTGGCTCAGTTGGCCGGGGTCTCCACGGCCACGGTCTCGCGCGCCCTCTCGCGCCCGGACCTGGTGCAGGAGGAAACCCTGGCGCGCGTGAGCGACGCCATCGCGCGGCTGAACTACGTGCCGGGCGGCGCGGCGCGCGCCCTCGCCTCGGGCAAGACGCTGACCATCGGCGCGGTGGTGCCCACCCTCGATCACGCCATCTTCGCCCGCGCCATCCAGGCCATGCAGACCGAGCTTGCGGGCAACGGCTACCAGCTCCTCGTCGCCGCGCACGATTATGCCCCGGCGCAGGAGGCGGCGGCGGTGCGGGCGATGCTGGCGCGCGGCGTCGACGCGCTGATGGTGGTGGGCGCCGACCATCTGGAGGAGACCTGGGCGCTGCTCACCACCGCGTCCGTTCCGGTGGTTCTGTCCTGGTCGTTTGACGCGCGCCTGCCCGCCATCGGCTTCGACAACGAGAAGGCGGGGCGGCTCATCGCCGATCACCTGCTCGACCTCGGCCACCGCCGCTTCGGGATGATCTCCGGCTTCACCCACGCCAACGACCGCGCCCGCTCCCGCGTCGCGGGGGTCCGCGCCGCCCTCGCCGCACGGGGGATCGAGCTGCCCTCGTCCTGCGTGGTGGAGGCCCCCTTCACCCTTGCCGGCGGCCGCGCGGGGCTGGCCGAGCTGATGGCGCGGGCGACGCCGCCGACGGCCGTGGTCTGCGGCAACGATCTTCTGGCGGCCGGTGCGTTGTTCGAGGCCCAGGCGAGCGGCATCGCCGTGCCCGGCGCGCTCTCGGTCGTGGGCATCGACAATCTGGAAATCGCCGCCCACCTCGCCCCACCGCTGACCACGGTGCATCTGCCCACCACCGAGCTGGGACGCACGGTGGCGCGCCATCTGCTCGCCCGCCTTCGCGGCGAAGCTCAGCCGCAGCGCGTGGAGCTGCCCATCGAGCTGGTGATCCGCCGATCGGCCACGGCGCCGGCCACAAGTCCGGCTCTCGCCCGGGAACCGTCATAGAGCCAGCCGGCGGTCCGCGCGCCTAACCGGCCGGTTCGGTCTCTCCCGGCGCGCGGGACGAACACGCGGCCCGCAGTGCCGCGCGCAGCCATCGGTGGGCGGGGTCGGCATCGAAGCGGGGATGCCAGGCAAGGGACACAGCGAGCGCATCCGTCTTCACCGGTAGGTCGAAGGTGTGGAGGCCGGCACGCCCCGGCTCCGTCAGCCGCGCCGGCACCGCGGCAACGTGGTCCGAGGTGCGCACGATGGCGAGCGCATCACTGAAATTGGCCACCGCAATGGCGACGAAGCGCTTCAATCCCAGCGCTGCCAGCGCCACGTCGATGGGCCCCGAGAACCGGCCCCGTCGCGAGACGGAGACATGGGGAAAGGCGGCGAACCGCTCCGGCGTCACGTCCCCGGCGAGCGGATGGCCGGGCCGGACCACCCCCACGAAGCGGTCGTGGAACAGCGCCTGCAAGCGGATCTCCGGCCCCATGGCGCCGATGACGCCCACATCGGCGTCGATCCGCCCCTCCCGCAGGGCCTCCACATCCTCCTTGTCCTGATGAGCGAAGCGCAGCCGGACCAGGGGCGCCTCCTGCGCGGCCAATGAGGCCAGCGCCGCGCCGAAGGTGCCGACGAACCCGTCATTGGCGCGGATGACGAAGGTGCGCTCCAGCCTCAGAAGATCGATCTCGTCGTCGCCGCGCACCAGCGCCTCGGCCTCTGCCACGAGGCCGCGCAGCCGTTCGCGCAGGCCCTCGGCACGCGGGGTCGGCACGAGCCCGCGTCCCGCCCGCACCAGCACCGGATCGCCCAGGAGGTGACGGATGCGCGCGAGCTGGCGGCTCATGGCCGGCGCGGAGAGGTTCAGCCGCTGCGCCGCCCCCACGACGCTGCCCTCCGAGAGAAGCGCATCGAGCGTCACCAGCAGGTTCATGTCGAGCGGCGGCACGTGGCGCGCAACTTGGCGCGTAACTTGGCGTCGCGTCGGTTTGGCAGGCAAGGGAGGCGCCTCCGCATCAGTGCATCCGATGCAATCATATAGTAGCGACATTGCACTGTATGCAAACAACGCCACCCCCTATCGAAAGACCAGTTCAACGCGCCTGCGCGCCGCTTTCGACAGGACCCCACATGACACGACAAACCTCTTCCCCCACCGCCCAGCCGCACGCCGCGGCCGCACACCGGCCCATCCGGTCCGGCATGGTGCTCACCGGGCTTTCCCTTGCCATCCTGCTGTCGCAGCTCGGCACCAACATCATCAACGTCGCCCTGCCCACCTTGGTGAAGAGCCTCGGCGTGGACTTCGGGGCCGTCCAATGGGTGGTGGTGAGCTATCTGCTCGTCGTCACCGCCCTCATCGTCGGCGTCGGCCGTTTCGGCGACCAGCTCGGCAAGAAGCGGCTTTATCTGTGGGGGCTCGCCGTCTTCATGGCGGCCTCGGTGCTGTGCGCCCTCTCCAACAGCCTGCCGCTGCTGATCGCCGGCCGCGCCGGCCAGGGGCTTGGCGGCGCCATCCTGATGGCGCTCTCCTTCGCCTTCGTCGGCGAGGTGTTCCCCAAGGAGCGCACCGGCTTCGCCATGGGGGTGCTATCCACCATGGTGTCCTTCGGCATCGCGCTCGGACCGTCGCTCGGCTCGCTGGCGCTGGCCGCCTTCGGCTGGCAGGCGGTGTTCTGGGTCAACCTGCCGTTCGGGCTTCTCGCCTTCCTTCTGGTCTCGCGCTATCTGCCCAATGCCGTCGATGCGCCGAAGCATCCCGTCCCCGCGGCGCGGTTCGACTGGCTCGGCACGATCCTCCTCGCTTTGACGCTCGGCGCCTATGCGCTGGCCATGACCTTGGCCGGCAAGCAGGGCTTCGATGCCCCGCTCGTGCTGCAGCTCGGGCTCGGCGCGCTCGTCGGCCTCGCTTTGTTCCTCGCGGTGCAGGTGAAGGCGCGGGCGCCGCTGCTGAAGCTCTCCATGTTCGGCAACGCACTGCTCTCCACCAGCATGGTCATGAGCGTGCTGGTCTATGCAGTGATGATGGCCACCCTGGTGCTGGGGCCGTTCTTCCTCTCGAAGGCGCTCGGCCTCGACACCCGCATGGTCGGCCTTGTGATGACGGTCGGTCCCCTCGCCGCAGCCATCATGGGCGTGCCGGCCGGCACCCTTGCCGACCGCATCGGTGCAAGGCTCGCCATGGTCATCGGGCTGGCGCTGTTCACCATCGGGGCGTTCGTGATGTCCTGGGTGTCGCGTGATGGCGGTGTCGCCATCTACATCGTCGCCATCCTGTTCATCAGCGTCGGCCTCGCCTTCTTCCAGACGCCGAACAACACCGCCGTCATGACCGATGCGCGCCCCGAACAGCGCGGCCTCGTTTCCGGCCTGCTGGCCCTCGCCCGCAATCTCGGCCTCATCACCGGCGCCTCGCTCATGGGCGCGCTCTTCGCCAGCGTCGCCGGCGATACGGCCACCGCCACCCCGGACCTCGTGACGGAGGCCATGCGCTTCGCCTTCCGCATCGCGGCGTCCATGGCCGCCGCCGCCTTCCTCCTCTCCCTCACCACGCTGCGCCGGCGTCACGCCTGACCCGGCGGCCAAGGACCCTTCCGATGAAACAGCACAACGCACCCCTCGCGGGCGTCGAACGCCCGGTCCCGCCCGAACGCCGACTGAGGATCGCCGAGGTCCGCAAGATCATCGAGGTGAGCCCGCACATGCGGCGCATCACCCTCGCCTCGGCGGCGCTCATGGACTTTCCCGTCCGTCGCCCCGCGCAATGGGTCAAGGTCTTCGTGCCGACAGCCGACGGCGAGAAGCCGAGCGGACGCGCGTACACCATCCGCCATTTCCGCGAGGCGCTGTGCGAGATGGACATCGATTTCGTTCTGCACGGAGACGGCCCCTGCTCCACCTGGGCGCAGAACGCGGCACTTGGCGACGTGGTCCAGATCGCCGGCCCGCGGGGCGGCTTCCGGCTCGATCCGGACGTCTCGCATCTGCTGATCGGAGGCGACGAGACTGCGCTTCCGGCCATCGCTTCCATCCTCGAATCCCTGCCGGCCGGACTTCCCGTCGATGCCTTCGTGGACATTCCCGACGATGCCGACGCCCAGATCCTCACCTCGACAGCCGACGTGGAAATCACCTGGCTCCCCCGCAATGGCCGGAACGCCGGCACCCGGCTCGCCGAGGCGATGATGGGGGCGGAACTGCCGCCGGATACAGGTGCGGTCTGGTTCGCTGCGGAAGCCTCGATCGTCCGCACGGTCCGCCGGCACTTCCAGCTCGACCGCGCCTTCCCGCGCGGCAGGCTCGTGATGTCCGGGTACTGGAAGCGGGGAGAAACCGACTTCAGGGACAGCGAAGGGGATCAATGAGGGCACCGCGCGTGCCGGTGCCGAGATCAACAAGACAGATGTTGACCACTTCGGCGGTTCGGTGAAGTTTGAGTCAGGTCGCCGGCGCAAGGGTGGCGGCCTGTATCGGTGCCAGGAGCGACCTGCCGCCCTTCGGGCTGGACGGAAAAGCTCGGATAACGCCGGACGAAAGCAGATCCCGGACCAACCGGGCTGCAAGGGAAGGGAAACGGGGAATGATCACAAGGCGGCAGGCGTTGCGTTCGGTCGGAGGCATGGCCCTCGGGGCCGGGGCCGGGCTCATGGCGGGGTCCCGTTTCGCGGCACTGGCTGCGGAAACGATCACACTTCCCTTTGGCAATGGCGAGCGCCCGCTCGTGGTCTATCCCGGCAAACGCGCCCTGATCGGCCTGACCGCGCGCCCCCCGCAGCTGGAAACCCCGTTCTCCGTGTTCAACGACGGCATCCTGACGCCGAACGACGCCTTCTTCGTGCGCTATCACCTTGCCGACATTCCGCTCGACATCGACCCCACCGCCTTCCGCGTGGAGGTCAAGGGCAAGGTCGCGACGCCCCTTTCGCTTTCTCTCGATGATTTGAAGACCAAGTTCGAGCCGGTGGAATTCGTCGCCGTGCATCAATGCTCGGGCAACAGCCGGGGCTTCTTCCAGCCGCGCGTGGGCGGAGGACAGGCGGGCAACGGGCTGATGGGAAATGCCCGCTGGAAGGGCGTGCCGCTGAAGGCCGTGCTGGAAAAGGCGGGCATCGCAAGCGGCGCCGTCGAGGTCGCCTTCAGCGGGCTCGACCGTCCCGCCATGCCGCAGACGCCGGCCTTCGCCAAGTCCCTGAAGCTCGATCATGCGCTCGATGGCGAGGTGATCCTGGCCTACCAGATGAACGGCACCGACCTGCCCTGGCTGAACGGCTTTCCCCTGCGCCTCGTCGTGCCCGGCTATTTCGGCACCTACTGGGTGAAGCACCTCAACCAGATCACCGTGCTCGACAAGCCGCTCGACAATTTCTGGATGGCCACGGCCTATCGCATTCCCGACAACGAATGCGCCTGCGTGCCCGTCGGCGGGAAACCGGAAAAGACCGTGCCGATCGGCCGCTTCGTCGTGCGGTCCTTTCTCACGAACGTTCTCGACGGCGCGAAGGTCGCGGCGGGCAAGCCCCTGCCCTTGCGCGGCATTGCCTTCGATGGCGGCTCGGGCATCGCGCGCGTCGAAGTCTCCGCCGATGGCGGCAAGTCCTTCGCGCCGGCGACGCTGGGCGAGGATCTCGGCAAATACTCGTTCCGCGAATGGCGGACGAGCGTGACCGTGCCGCCGGGAGACCACGCGATCCTGGTGCGGGCCACCAATGTGCTCGGCAAGAGCCAGCCCATGGAGGCGACCTGGAACCCCTCCGGCTATATGCGCAACGTCGTCGAAACCACCCGTATCGTGGCCGCGTGAGGGAGATTCCGATGACCAGCCATCCCAAGACCCTCGCCGCCACCCTCGTCACCGCCGCCGCCCTGGCCTGTGCCGGCACCTTCGCCGGCTTCGCGGTGGCGCAGCCCATGTCCTATGTGCTTCCGCCGGAGACCGCCGTCTTCAAGCCGGGTCCGGGGGTCGAGGCCGCGGAGAACAATTGCGCCGCGTGCCATTCGGCCGACTACATCCTCACGCAGCCACCCAAGATGGGACGACCGTTCTGGGATGCCGAGGTTCACAAGATGATTTCCGTCTACGGCGCCCCGATCGACGAGAAGGACGCCAAGGCCATCGTCGACTATCTGGCGGCGACCTACTAGCAGGCGAAGCCGCGGGCCTCTTGCGCCTGCGGCCGCCTCGCGCCCCGGTGTTCCGCTTTGCAGCAGTCGGTGGCCCGCCGGATCCTTCGGGAGCCCAGGCCATTCATTGGCAATGGCAGATCATGTCAATCAGACGTGTCCGGCAAAGACGTGCCCGGCACCGACTGGCGTTTCAGGTTTGGCCGATGCAGCCACGCTGGTCCAGCCCCCTTCCGTTCAGGCAAACCATCCGGCGGGGCGAGGCCCCCGCCGGATGGTCTCAGGTTTCATCGCTTCCCGGATCAGGCCCCCGATGTCGCCCGGATCCGCATGGGCTTCATCACGAACAGAATGATGAATGCCGCGGCGACATCCGCATCTCGTCTGCCGAGGATGCGATCGCCCACGCCAACGACACCGAGTTTGGCCTCGGCGCGCCGATCTGGACGCGGGACGTGGCGAAGGCCGCCGTCTATGCCCGCCAGATCGATGCCGGCGCGGTCTTCATCAACGGCATGGTCGGCCTCGGACCCGCGCCTGCCGTTCGGCGGCATCAAGCGTTCGGGATACGGCCGGGAACTGGGATCCTACGGCATCCGCGAGTTCACCAACACCAAGACGGTGTGGACCGGCCCCGCCCGCTAGGGCCCGACGTAACAGACGTCTACATGCCATCCTGGCGCAGGGCCGCGCGGACCAGCCGCGCGGTCAGCCGGAAATGCTCCATCAGCAGTTCGACGGCCTCGTTCTCGCGTCGGGCGATGGCGGCCTGCGCGATGGCCCGGTGCTCGTCCTGCTCGTTGCGGCCGGCGCGCGGGACGGTCCGCGCCGCATGGCGGTAGCGTTGCGCCGCGACATACAGCTGCGTGCAGAAATCGTTGATCCAGGACGACCCCGACGCCGCCACCAGCGCCGCATGGAAGGCGCCGTGGGCCTGCTCCCATGCGGGATTGCGCTCGGTGGTGTCGTCGGAGAGATAGCGCGGGATGGCTTCCAGCCGCTGGAGTGCCGCGGTCACGCCCTCTTCCCAGGCGAGCCCCCCGCTGCGGATCGAATTGCGCAGCCCGACCTCGTTGGCCCAGCATCGCGCCAGGATCAGCTCGTCGAGGTCCTGCAGGGTGACCGAGTGGACCCGGAACCCGCGCTGGTCGCGATGATCGAGCAGCCCCTCGCTGGCGAGCCGGTTCAGCGCCTCGCGGACCGGGCTGGCACCGATGCCATACTGATCGCAGATGGTGCGAATCTTCAGCTTGGCGCCCGGCTTGATCGCCCCATCGATGATGTCGCTCCGCAGCCGTCCATAGGCCTCGCTGGCCAGGGTTGCGCTCTTCGTCATCAACAGTGCCGCGCTCCGTTCTTCGCCCACGAACCTTGGATGATCATAGCCGCTTCGTAAAGCCTGAATGATCGATAATATTGCAATGCACAATCAAAAAATCGATATTTAAGTTGACCGACTCGGAAAATCGATATTTTTTGACGGCAGGAGAACTGCCGATGAAACTGGTCACCTTTGTTCGCAAGCCGTCCGCCGATCAGCACCTGGGTGTGGTGCTCGATGACGCCGTGTTCGACCTCACGGCGACCGGCAAGCCCGAATTCGAGAGCATGCTCTCGCTGATCCGCGCCGGCGCCGTCGATGCCGCGAAGGCTCTGGCCGAGGCCGCCCGGGGGGCGGGTCGCGGCGGGCCTGGTCTCGTCCCGCTGGAAGACGTCACGCTGCTGGCGCCGATCCCGCGCCCGGCCAAGAACATCTTCTGCGTCGGCCGCAACTACATCGATCACGTCACCGAGGGCTACAAGGCGCGCGGGCTGGACCTGAAGCTGCCGGAATTTCCCCAGTTCTTCTCCAAGCCGCCGACGACCGTCATCGCCACCGGCGACACCATCCCGCTGCATGAGGGCATCACCAACCTGCTCGACTACGAAATCGAGCTTGCCATCGTGATCGGCCGCGACGGCCGCGATATTCCGGCTGCCGACTGGCGCAATTACGTGTTCGGCTACACCGTGCTCAACGACATCACCGGCCGCGACCTGCAGCGGCGCCACGATCAGTGGTTCAAGGGCAAGGGCCTAGACGGCAGTTGCCCCATCGGCCCCTGCATCGTCACCGACGACGCCATCGCCGATCCGCAGAAGCTCGACCTGTGGCTGGAGGTGAACGGCGAGCGCCGTCAGGCCGCCAACACCTCGCAGATGATCTTCGACCTGCCCCGCATCATCGAGGACCTCTCGCGCGGGATGACGCTGGAAGCAGGCGACATCATCGCCACCGGCACGCCTTCCGGTGTCGGCTATGCCATGACGCCGCCCCACCCGCTTCAGCGGGGAGACATCGTGACCTGCCACATCGAGGGCATCGGCACGCTCCAGAACCGTATCGGCTGAACGAACCGCGACACTTGAAAGGGCGCGCCGCATGACCGCTGCAACCTCCACCCCCGTCGCCTGGCCCCTGGACCGTCCGCTCGCCCTATCGGTCAGCGTGATGCTCGAAGCCTGGAGCGACGATTCCGCGCCGGGCATCGGCCCCATGGGCAACCCGCTCAAGGCCGGCGTGCTCGACCTGCAGGGCCGCTCCTGGGCGGACTACGGCCCCAAGGTCGGCACCTGGCGCATCCTCGACGCGCTCGCCGCTGCCGACGTGAAGGCGGTGTTCTACGTCAGCGGCATCCTCGCCGAGCGCTACCCGGACCTGATGAAGGCCATCGTCGCGGCCGGGCACGACATCGCCGCCCATGCCTGGGCGCAGAACATCGTGCCGGCCTACCAGACCGAGGCCGAGGAGCGCGCCGATCTCCTGCGCTGCATCTCCACCATCGCGGCGACCTCGGGCCGCCGTCCGGCTGGCTGGATCAGCCCGCGCTGCACCCCCAGCGCCGTCACCTCCGCTTTGCTGGCGGAGCAGGGTTTCGCCTGGCATTCCGACATCTTCGACACGGATGTGCCCTACAAGCTGGAAACGCCGCGTGGCAGCGTCGTCGGCGTCCCGTTCACCATGGAAGTGAACGACATGCCGCTCTACATCCGCTACGGCAACGAGCCGCGCGCCTTCACCCAGATCCTGGAGCGCCTGCTCTCGCAATGGCCGGACGCCCCCAAGCGCCCCTGCTGCCTGGACATCACCGTGCACGCGCACGTGTTCGGCCGGCCCTACGGGATCATCGAGCTGATCGAGTCGCTGCGCCTCGCCCGCCGCTACGAGGCGCTGGCGCGTCTGACCACCCACGCCGAACTCGCCGCTCTGTGTGCCTGAGCCACGCCCCTGCGTCGGCACGGCCGGCGCGGGGGATGGCGGGCCAGAGTTTTCGACACGCATCCGAGCAGCAGGAGGCGCGCCATGGCGGCGCCAGGGCCGGTTGTTGCCATCGAGGAGCACTATCTCGATGCCGAGGTGTACGCCATCGCCGGCGGCGCCGGCGGGAGCCTCGCCACCCGCATGCGCGATCTCGGTGCCCAGCGCCTGCGTGAAATGGACGAGGCGGGCGTCGATATCCAGGTGCTCTCCCATGCGCCGCCCGGGCTTCAACGGGTTCCGGCGTCATCAGCGGCTGACGTTGCCCGGCGCGCCAACGACCGCCTCGCCGAGGTGGTGGCGGCGCACCCGACCCGCTTCGCCGCCTTCGCCTCGCTGCCCACGTCCGTGCCCGACCATGCAGCGGAGGAACTGGAACGCACGGTGCGGGAGCTGGGCTTCAAGGGCGCCATGATCCACGGGACGACGGACGGGCTGTTTCTGGACGACGCCCGCTTCTGGCCGATCCTCGAACGCGCCGAGGCGCTGGATGTGCCGCTCTACATCCATCCCGCCTTGCCGATGGCTGCGGTGCGGCAGGCCTATATGGGGAAATATGCCGAAACCCACCCGACCTTCGCCACGGCCGCGTGGGGCTTCACCATCGAGACCGGCACCCATGCCATGCGCCTCGTTCTGTCGGGGGCGCTGGAGGCGTTTCCCCGTCTCCAGCTCATTCTCGGGCACCTCGGCGAGGGAATCCCCTTCCTCATGGCCCGCATCGACGAGGCCCTGAGCCGCGACACGCCGACGAAGACCTTCCGCAAGCTGTTCACCGACCATTTCCACGTGACGACGAGCGGCTTCTTCTCCGACCCTGCGCTTGCCTGCTGCATCGCGGAGATGGGCGTGGACCGCATCCTGTTCTCCATCGACTGGCCCTTCGTGGAGAACGCGCCGGGCGTGGACTGGCTGCGGACGTTCGAGCTGGGCGACGCCGACAAGGCGAAGATTTTCGGCGGCAACGCCAAGAGGCTGCTGAAGCTGGCGTGAGACCGGCCGCGGCGAGGACGCGTGCCGGCGATCGGCGCGCTCCCTCATCAAGAACACAGATCAAAGCAATGCCGGGGAGGTGATTGGATGACGAACATCAGTATGGGCACGTCCGACAGCGCGCATGCGGAGGTGATCCGCGACGTCGCCGCGCGCATCGAGCGCCTGCCGTTCTCGCGCTGGCACCTGAAGGCCCGCATCCTGATCGGTACAGCCACCTTCTTCGATGCGTTCGACGCGCTCACCATCGCCCAGGTGCTGCCGGTGCTGCGGCCGCTGTGGAAGCTCAGCGGGCCGCAGGTCGGCTTCCTGATCTCGACCGGCTATCTCGGCCAGCTTGTCGGCGCGCTCGTGGCCGGCATGTGCGCCGAGCGCTTCGGCCGCCTGCCGACCATGATCGGCGCCATCTGCATCATGTCGGCGATGAGCCTCGCCTGCGCGTTTGCCTCCGACTACGAGACGCTCCTTGTCTTCCGCACCATCCAGGGCCTCGGCCTCGGCGCGCAGGTGCCGATCGCGGCGGTGTACATCAGCGAGATCGCCAAGGCGCACAAGCGCGGACGCTTCTTCATCCTCTACGAATGCGTCTTCACCTTCGGGCTGTTCGCGTCCGGCCTGATCGGCTCCTTCGTGGTGCCGCACCTGGGCTGGCAGGCGATGTTCTTCATCGGCGTCCTGCCGATCATCATCGGCGTGAGCCTCGGCTTCCTGCTGCCGGAATCGCCCCGCTGGCTCGCGAGCCGCAACCGCGTGGCCGACGCGAAGGCCGCCATGGCGCGCATCGAGAGCGAGATCGAGGCCTCCACCGGCCAGAAGCTCGCCCCGCCCACCGAATGGGTCCCCGCGGACCCGCGCAGGTCGTCCTGGCGTGACCTGGTCGGCCCCGACTACATCAAGCGCACGGTGGTGGTGTGGGTGATCTGGTTCTCCACCTTCCTCATCACATACGGCCTCGGCACCTGGCTGCCGACCCTGTACCGGAGCGTGTTCAACCTGCCGCTCGAAACCGCGCTGCGCTTCGGCACCATCGGCAGCCTGATGCAGCTGGCCGGAGGATTGACGGCGGGCTTCGTCATCGACCGGATCGGCCGGCGCAGACTGTTCATGGTCGCCCTGTTCGGGGCCGCGGCGGCGCTCCTCTCCATCTGGTACGTCGGCCTCACGTCGGTGCCCCAGTTCGTGGTGCTCAGCGGCATCGCCTATTACTTCGCCGGCCTGTCGGTTCTCGGCATCTATCTCTACACGCCGGAGATCTACCCGACCCGCGCCCGGGCCATCGGCACCGCCCTCGGCACCGCCTGGCTGCGGCTGGCCTCCATGGTCGGCCCGCTGATCGTGGGTTTCTTCGTGGCCGACGGCATCGGCATGGTGTTCCTCGTCTTCGCATCGGCCGCGATCGTCGCCGGCATCGTCGTCTCGGCTCTGGCCATCGAGACCACCAACCGGTCGCTGGAAGACATCTCCCGCTGAAACCGGCACCGGCCAGCCCGTCATAAGGCTGGCCGGTGCACTGCCGTGTCCGGCGTCCTTCGGGCATGGCCACCGATGAGGAAGACCCGCCATGGGAACAGCACCGCTCGATCTCGTCACCTGCCGCTGGTCCTCGACGAACGCCGAGGACCGCTTTCCCGTCGACAATCCCGCCACCGGCGAGATCTTCGCCGTGGTCCAGGGCGGCGGAGTGGCGGAAGTGGATGCGGCGGTGCGGTCGGCCCACGCAGCCTTTCTCGGCTGGCGACGCGTCCCTGCGCGCGAGCGCGGGCTCGCTCTTCTCCAGGCCAGCCGCAAGCTCGCCGAACATGCCGACGAACTTTCCGAGCTGCTCTGCCGCGAGAACGGCAAGCCGGTCCGTGACGCCAAGGCCTTCGACGTCTCCGCCCTGATCCACGCCTTCGCCTATTTCGGCAGCCTCGCCGACAAGATGAGCGGCGAGACGCTGGACATGGGCAACGTCTATTCGGTCACGGTGCGCGAACCCTATGGCGTCGTGGCCGGCATCATTCCCTTCAACTGGCCGCCCATCCACACCGGCGCGAAGATCGCGCCGGCGCTGGCAGCCGGAAACACCATCGTGCTGAAGCCGGGCGAGCAGGCGCCGCTCACCATCATGCGCATCGTCGAGATTATCAACACGGTGCTGCCGCCCGATCTCGTCCATGTGGTGCCCGGCCCCGGCGCCACCGGCCGGGCGCTCACCGCGCATCCGCTGATCCGCAAGATCTCCTTCACCGGCGCCCCCTCCACCGGCACGGCGGTGCTCAAGGCGGCGGCGGAGCGGCACGTTCCAGTGCTGCTGGAACTCGGGGGCAAGAACCCCTTCATCGTGTTCGAGGACGCGGATCTCGACCGGGCCGTGCGCGATGCGGTCGATGCGGCCTTCTTCAACAAGGGCGAGGCCTGCACCGCGGGCTCGCGCATCCTCGTTCACGCCGACATCCACGATGCCTTCGCCGCGCGGCTCGCCGCCTTCGTCCGCCGGCTCCGGCTGGGCGAGGGAACGGACCCGAAGGTCCATATCGGCCCGCTGATCTCGAAGCCCCAGCAGCAGAAGGTCCTGGACTATATCCGCATCGGCCTGGAGGAAGGCGCCACCATCCTCGCGCAGGCCCCGCTGCCACAGGAAGAGAGGCTGCGGGACGGCTATTTCGTCCAGCCCACCGTCTTCACCGGCGTCGCGCCCCACATGCGCATCGCGCAGGAGGAGATCTTCGGCCCCGTCACCGCGCTGATGAGTTTCCGCACCGAGGAGGAGGCCATCGCCATCGCCAACTCCACCGACTTCGCGCTGGTGGCCGGTATCTATTCACGCGATCAGGCCCGGGCGAACCGGGTGGCCCGGGGGGTGGAGGCGGGAATCGTCTTCATCAACAATTACAACCGCGGCGGCAACGGCACCCCCTTCGGCGGCACCAAGTCCAGCGGCTACGGGCGCGAGCGGGCGGCCATGACGCTGAACGAATTCACCTATGTGAAGGCCCTGCGCATCCCCACCGGCTTCGGCGACGTGCCCCAATGGGGCGCGCTCGACGACATCGCCGAGAAGATCTGAACGGCGGTTCCCCGGGCGTTCGTCGGTGATCCTGACTGAAAGAGTGGCTGAAGTCCTCATCCCTCCGACCCATTCCCGACCTCTCTCTGTCATGGCGGGTGTCAGATTTGGACGAGGCTGGACCGCCCCTAGGTTCCCGGACGCCTTCTTCCCCAAGTTCGAGGCAAGGAGGCCCCGATGGGCAAAGCGAACTTCACCGAGGACTTCAAGCGCACCGCGCTCTACAGTTCAGACACAGAGAGATAGCGCCCGCCGGCTACGGCGAAAACCGTTTCAAAAGCCGTTTCAGATGAGGAACCTGAAACGGTGAAACCACCGTATGTTGTGATTTTAATGGTGGGCGCACTAGGGCTCGAACCTAGGACCCGCTGATTAAGAGTCAGCTGCTCTACCAACTGAGCTATGCGGAAACGCGAGTAAACTCAATGCCAAGTATCCCCCTGACCCGATTTAACTATTTGATTTTTATTGTTTTATATATTTTACGTGTCAACAGCGTCAATTCATAGGCGCTCGCCTTCCAAGCTCTTGCGTTACCCCATTTGTTACCCCATCTTCTCGGGGTATCAAAATGGAGGACGCGCCGACATGGCGAAGCCACTTACAGCGAAGGGTATCGATGCACTGAAACCGGGCGCCTCGCGTCAGGAGATTCCTGATGGGTCCATGCCCGGCCTTTACCTCATTGTCCAAGCCAGCGGCGTGAAGAGTTGGGCTGTCCGATATCGCTTCAAGGGCAAGCCCAAAAAGCACACGCTGGGCACATATCCGGCAATCAAGCTCGCCGATGCCCGCACATTGGCGGCACAGGTTCTGACCACAGTCGCCGAAGGCCGCGATCCAAGTGAGGAAAAAAAGCAAACCAAGCGCGAAGCCGCCGAAGCCGTCAAAGATGACGTTGCGTCAGCGGTAACCTCATTTTTGAACCGGTACGCAGAACAGCACCAACGCAAAGCCTCGCTCAAGGAAACAAAGCGATATTTGGAAAACGAGGCCGCTACCGCTTGGAAAGGGCGCTCCATCAAGAGCATCACTAAACGTGACGTGATCGATCTTCTTGATGCTGCCGTTGATCGAGGGGCGACGGTCACGGCCAATCGCCTCCTTGCCGCGGTTCGCCGCTTCTTCAACTGGTGCGCAGAGCGCGGGATTGTGGACGCCTCGCCTGTCGCCGGCATCAAGGCACCCACCGCCGAGAAAAGCCGGGACCGCATTCTCAGCGACAAGGAACTTGGGCTTGTATGGAAAGGAGCCGAGAGCATTGACTGGCCCTTCGGCCCCTTCATCCATCTGCTCATTCTGACAGGGCAACGGCGCGATGAAATCGCCGGCATGAGGTGGAGCGAAATCGATATGGCGAATGCCACGTGGACCATTCCAGGCGATCGCACCAAGAACGGCAAGGCCCATGTGGTCCCGTTGTCGCCGGAAGCTATCAGCCTCATCGAGGCCCTGCCACGCATGAAGGATGGAGAGGGAGATTCCGCCTTCGTGTTCTCCACCACCGGCAAAACGGCCATCTCCGGCTTCTCTAAGGCTAAGGCAGCTGTCGACAAGGCGATCACGAAACTGCTCAAGGGAGATGACGAGGAGGATGCGAACGAACCGCCGACGATTCCAAACTGGCGCCTTCACGATCTCCGCCGCACAATGGCATCAGGAATGGCGAGGCTTGGCGTTCCGGTGCATGTGGTAGAGAAGCTGCTCAATCACACGAGCGGGACATTCTCGGGCATCGTTGGCGTCTACCAGCGGCACGATTTCGGGAACGAGAAGCGGGAAGCGGCAGAGGCTTGGGGAAAGCACGTGGCGCAATTGATCACGGGCGCGGGCTCGGAAACGAGTCAATGAGGCCCAATCCGAGAAGGGACTACTCGATTGGACGAATTGAAAAATCGGGAGTGAGACAGCTGCTGTCAGGTGCGAGATCGTGAAAGAAAAGAGCCTGCGCGATACACGCTCTTGCCGAATTATAGCTCCCCTGACCCGGAAGGCCGTTAAGGGCTCCATCCAAGAAAAGATACGGCGCCTGATTGGTGGCATTGTACATTTGGAGTGGTAGGGGATTGTCGCGCCGCCCATTTTGGAAAAGAAGCAGGACCTTATTATAATTTCCGGATGGATACCGCTCGACGTTCTGGTCTATATTATACTCTACACTAGATTCATCATATTCTTCTATTTCGTCTATATCGAATTTTGAAAAATATCCCTTGTCCATCCCCCACCTTATCGTCGGCCTCTTGCAGATCAGATATTCTCCAAGATAGATACCGGCATCCAAAATCAGATTGCACCCGACAAACCGGCCGGTCCAAGCTGGATCATAATCGTTATAGGAGCGCCAAATCGCGCCCTGTCCGTCCGCGACAATCGAACCATTGTAAAACTTTACCCATCTGTCAAATTTTTCGATTGATTCTGGTTTGAACGAGAGTCGAATTCAAAAGTTGCGCCACATCCAATCAAGGAACATGTCGAGGCGCTGATCCTTCACTTTCATGAAATAATCAAAATTCTCCTGCGCCTCATCGTCGGTCAAATCAGATTCGCACTTTAAATGTGGCGGCGCGTAGATTGGATAATCAACGAGCGCACGAGACATGCGCAGGTAAGGATACCAATAGCGAGGCTTGAGGATTCTCATCCCACCTTCCCTTCTATGTCCCAATAGCTTTAGAATCCAAATGACATTCTCAATATCTTGACATTCTCGCCAATGGAAACCAGGAGCGCGATAGCACTAGCGGCCGTAAAACGAAGTGCGACCCGCTTCCACATCCATGTGAAATTTTCCTCGCCGAGCTTTCGGATGAAGGCCGACTTCCCCTCGCATACGAGTCGCCAATGGTCCCAGTGAAATTGGAAACTCTTTGAGACCAAAAGAAAGAAAATAGCAAAGTATGCGCTGTTATCAGGGAATCTGTCGATATACCGAGGAGGCAATCCAGGTCTTCCCCAACCGAAAAGAACCATGCAGCACGTTGACAACACGGCCATAAGCGCTGCGCATACCCAGGTTGCCCTGCACGCGATTAAGGCATGTCTAATCTCGATTGGCCGAGGAATATCAGAATACGGCATTCGGACGCGCCTAATGACATTGCCCCTCCTGGCTAATCCAGCTTGAAGTTCGTTCTGGCCCATTGCGAGGACCAGACCATGAGGCGCAGCCGTTTCACGGAAGAGCAGATCATCTCGATCCTGAAGGAGCACGAGGCCGGAGTGCCGGTCTCCGATCTGAGCCGCAAGCACGGGGTCAGCGACGCCAGCATCTACAAGTGGAAGGCCCGGTTCGGCGGCATGGAGGTGTCGGAAGCCAAGCGGCTGCGGGCGCTGGAGGGCGAGAACGCCAAGCTGAAGCGCATGCTCGCCGATGCCATGCTGGATAATGTCGCGCTGAAGGATCTTCTGGGAAAGAAGTGGTGACGCCCGCTGCCGAGCGGAGGCTGTGTGAAAACCCCTGATGATGCTATGATCTAGCACTGCTTCGGGGGTGTCATATGGGACGTTTCGTTGAAGCTGCTGACCGCCACCAAGCAAGCTTTTTGCCGACGTGCCTGGAAGACTATGTGGATGCTGACAACCCGGTCCGCATCATTGACGCGTTCGTCGATGAGCTCGATCTTGCCGAGCTCGGTTTTGCCCGCGTGCAGCCGGCATCGACCGGCAGGCCCGGCTACGCGCCGGGCACGATGCTCAAGCTTTATGTCTATGGATACCTGCATCAGCTGACCTCGAGCCGGAAGCTGGAGCGCGAGGCGCGCCGCAACATCGAAC
>NZ_JAMJXC010000025.1 GCF_023571765.1 Xanthobacter aminoxidans
AGCCCAGCGTGTCGAGGTCGCGGACGGCGAGGTTCGGATCATGGGATCGAAGACCCAGCTGCTTCAGGCGCTGGTGTCGGGCGGCGGCGTAAGCGCAGTGCCCACTCAGGGACTGAAGTGGCGGAGACGGAGGGATTCGAACCCTCGAGACCCTTTTGGGGGTCTGCTCATTTAGCAAACGAGTGCCTTCAGCCTCTCGGCCACGTCTCCAGCGCTCCCCTCCTATGCCGGACCGCTGCGACCTTTGCAAGGCGTGCCGGCTACCGGCATGTGAGCTTCTCCCCGTCAAACGTGCGGGGCTGCACCGGAACCCTCACGCCTTGGGCGGCCCGAAAGGGTGCAAGGGACGGGGGATTCACACCATGGCGCGAATCTCGGCCGCCAACGCGTCGAACACGCCTCCCCAATCTCCCGCTTTGGTCTGCCGGAACAGGCGCACGCTGGGAAAGAACACACTGCGTTCGCCGGAATATCCCCAACGCCAGTCGGGCACAGCCCGCAAAGCCGCAAATGCAGGGAAGGCCCGCGCACCGCAGAGATGGATCAGCGCCGTGTCGCTTGAGACGACCAGATCGAGGTGGTGGAGCACGCCGACCGTATCGAGGAAAATACCGTCCGCGTTGAAGCCGTTGCCGAGCTGGAAGATCGAGTCGGCAAACGGCACCTGCCGAAGCTGCTCGGTGCCCTCTCCATGCTGGAGGCTCACGAGTCGGACGCCCGGCAGTCTGGCCAGCGGCTCGAACTCCGCCAATGGAATGGAGCGGCCCACGTCGACAGCCCGTGACGGGTTGCCCTGCCAGTTGATGCCGATCGTAAACGTCCCCTCCTCCCGCACCCATCTCCACTTCGCGATGCGATCGGCCGGTGCCGTGAGATAAGGCGCCGCCGGCCATTTCGTGGGATCCGGCTGGAGCAGGAGCGGCAGACTGCCGGCTGGAATCCAGCGCACGCCCGGCTGTGTGGTGTCGATCTCCGAGAGGTTGCCCACCACGGTCACACGCGCGTCGAGGTTCCGCATCAGCGGCACCAGCCCGGGACGCGTCAGCAGCACCGTGCGGATGCCGCCGTCGGCCAGCAACCGCACCAGCCGGCCGAAAAGCAGCTCATCTCCGATGCCCTGTTCACCGACGACCACCAGCAGTTCCGGCCGCTCCTGCCCATCCCACCGGATGAAATCCAGCGGCCGGTAGGGCGGAGGCAGAAGGTGCTCGCGCGATTCGTAGGCGGCCCATCCCCGCTCCCAGCGCCCGCGCGCGAGTTCATCGGCCGCGGTCATGAAACGGCCGTTGGGCTCCTGGGGATCCAATTCAAGGGCTGCGTCCAGGGCCGGACGGATCTCCTCCGTCCGGCCAAGATCGGCGAACAGCCGGGCGCGCGTCACATGAGCCGGTGCAAGGCCGGGATCGATGGCGATGGCGCGCTCCACATCGGCCAGCGCACCGGCGAAATCTCCTTCCGCCCGGAGCACCTCGGCCCGGTGCCCACGGAAAAGAGCCGCCTCGGGCGATTGCGCGAGCGCGAGGTCGCATTGCGCGAGGGCGGCGGGAAACTCCTCCAGATGCCGCAGCACGAAAACGAGCACTTCGCGCGCCTTCATGTCCTTGGGGTCTCGCTCCAAGGCAGCGAGAAAGCAGTCGCGCGCCTCGCGCAGCTGCCCGCTGGCCATGAGGCTCCGGCCCTTGATGACGTAGCCCTCCCCTGCCCTTGGGGCGAGCCGGATCGCCTGCGTCGCGGCATTGGCCGCCTCGCTCTGGCGATCGAGTGCAAAGAGCGTCGACGCCTTGTCCGTCCAGAATCGCGCCTCGCCCGGACGCTGGGAGATGAGGATGTCGAGATCCTTCAGCGCGGCCTCCGCCCGGCCGAGCCGCTGCAAGGCAACCGAGCGGTTGGCCCGTGCCTCGACCGATTTTGCGTCGATCTCCAGAACCCGGTCATAGCGGGCCACCGCCTCTTCGAGGCGATCGAGCCGCGCCAGTGTGTTGGCCGCGAGATAGTGGGCCTCCGAGAGGCCCGGATCGAGTTCAGCCGATTTCTCGAACGCGCCGAGGGCGCGGTCCCACTTCTCCTCGGCCTGATAGACCGCGCCCATGATGAGCTGGGCGTGCGGGTTGGACTTGTGGCCGTCCCGCGCCTTGCGCGCGACCGCGTGGGCCTCCTTGGGCCGGCCGGACTGGAGAAGCGCCAGCGTGAGCAGGCGCGCGACCTCGAAGGAATTCGGCGCGTCGCGCAGGATCGCACGGTAGATGGGGATCGCCTGATCGAGGCGCCCCTCCCGATGCAACGCCCCAGCGTGCGCGAGGTCGGCCCGGAAATCCTTCTGCATCGCGCCCCCCAATGGCGTGTGTGGTACGTCCGCGAGGTCGCGCGATCCGGGCTGCCCTCAGGTGCGGGCGCGCTGGCCGAACAGGATGCTCTGGGCTTCCTTGTCCTTCGAGAGGTCGTGCTTGGCGCGCTCCTCCTGGTTCACCGCAAGGCCCCGCTGCACCGCGGGCCGGGCGAGCACGCGCTCCAGCCACGCCTTGAGGTGGGGAAATTCCTCGATGTGCTGGCCCTGCCGCTCCCACAGCTTGGCCCATCCGATGCAGGCGATGTCGGCGATGGAATAGTCGCCGGCGAGATACTCCCGGTCCTTCAGGCGCGTGTTCATGACGCCGTAGAGCCGGTGCACCTCGTTGGTATATCGCTCGACCGCGTAGGGAATCTTTTCCGGCGCGTAAATGCGGAAGTGGTGCGCCTGCCCGGCCATGGGGCCGAGGCCGCCCATCTGCCAGAACAGCCACTGCTCCACCTCGACCCGCTTGCGTTCGTCGGAGGGGTAGAACTGCCCGGTCTTGCGGCCGAGATACTGGAGAATGGCACCCGACTCGAACACCGAGATGGGCGCGCCGCCGGGGCCGTCGGGATCGACGATGGCGGGCATCTTGTTGTTCGGGGAGATGGCGAGGAAGTCGGGCTGGAACTGGTCGCCCTTGCCGATGTTCACGAGCTTCACCGTATAGGGAAGCCCGCACTCCTCAAGCATGATGCTGATTTTGTAGCCGTTAGGCGTCGGCCAGTAATAAAGCTCGATCGGCGAAGACTCGACTGCGGCCATCATGCCCTCCCTGCGGCCTGTGCCGCCGCTTCGGTAAGACGTAGACACCCCCCGGTGTCGGGGCAAGGGGGGACCACCGAAGGCGCCCGCCTCCTAGGCCAGAACGATCTTGAAGCCCTCGTGGGAGTTCGAAAAGCCGAGCCGGCGGTAGAATCGGTGCGCGTCGGTGCGCAGCTTGCTGGAGGTGAGCGCGAGCGTCGCCGCGCCTTCCGCAGCGGCCTTGTCGATGGCGAAGCGCACCATGGCCTCGCCGATGCGCCGGCCGCGCAGGCTTTCGTCCACCTGCACCGCCTCGATAAGCGCCCGCTTTGCTCCACGCCCCGGCAGGCTGGTCACGAACATCAGCTGGAACGTGCCCACGACACGCCCGTCCAGTTCTGCCGCGTAAAGGCGCGCCCGCGGATCGTCCGCGATGGCGGCAAAGGCGGCGCGATAGTGATCCAGCGCCTCCGGGGCGGTTGTGTCGCCGTGGCCGCCCAGCGTGTCGGAGGCGAATAGCGCCACCAGCGCGGGAAGGTCCTCGGTGCGGGCCTCGCGGATCTGGAGGCCGCCGGGCTCGGGCGTCACCGGCACAGCGGATCGTCCGGCGGGAGAATGGTCATCTGCCAGTCGCTCCAGCGGTGGGGATTCATCCACGGGGACCACCATTTCACCGACACTTCGATGGTATTTTGATCCGCCGGCGGCAGGAGCAGCTTGGGCAGGCCGTTGAAGATACCGGTGACGCGGGCGCAGCCGGTGGTGGGGCGGGACGGCGGCCGGTACTGGTTCTCGCGCACGATGACGACCCGCGCGCCGGGAATGGCCGCCCTGAGCCGGCCGGCGGACGTGCGGTCGTCGGCCACGAGGGTCGGCGCGTCGCCGAGCTTGTTCGCCACCGCCACCTGGAGCTTGTAGAGCGGCTCGGCCGCGATGCAGCGCCCGCACAGCCGCGGATCGGGCCACAGGGGCACCACCATCCGCGAGATCATGATGCCGCCGCTGACCACCGCCAGCAGGGTGAGATAGATCCACATCCGCGGACGCCAGCCGCCGAGCCGTTCCAGCTCGGCGAACAGATAGACCGGCAGCAGCAGCAGGAAGACGTGGAAATAGCGGTCGCGCAGGCTCGCGGTGCCCATGGCCAGCGTCGAGGCGAAAGTGACGACGATGCCAATGACGATGATGGACCGCAGCACGCGCCGTGCCGCGCCCCGCTCGGGGGCGTCGGGCGTGGCCCCATCGCCGCGATTGTAGGGAAGGAACACCAGCGCGACGACCAGCACCAAAGGCAGCACATAGCCGAACAGGGCACCGACCATGGTGGAGACCACCGCGTCCCATCCCGCGCCGGTGATGCCGATGGTCTGGGCCGTGGCCTCGGCCACGTTCTGGCCGTAGTGCCAGAGGGCAAAGCCGTAGATGCCGAGGGGCACCGCCGCCACCACGAACGTGACGAGAAGGCGGGGGTCGAGAATCACCTTCCGGTACGTCGGCTCCAGCAGGCAGGCCACCAGCAGCACGCCGATGAAGGCCACGAAGCCGAACTTGCCGAGCGTGCCGGCGGCAATCCACAGGCCGAGCCCGGCATAAAGGCCAAGGCTGCGATGGCGGCTCAAAGCCATCACCGTGAGGAAGGCGCCGGCGATGGCGACGATCATCACGTTGGAATGGGTCAGGATGCGATGGCTGTGATAGCCGAGCACCCAGATGAACGAGAGCGAGAAGGTGGCGAGCGCTTGCAGACGCGGATCGGCGATCATCCGCCGCGCCACCCGGTAGACCAGCATGGCGCAGGCGAACAGCAGCGTGTAGCGCAGCACCGCGAAGGACAGGGTGCCGACGCCGAGCACCCGCTGCAGGGCCCACAGGAGCCAGTCGAACAGCGGCGGGTTGCGCGGGACGTACGACAGCTGCAGCGACTGCACCATGTAGCTCTCGATGGCGTCGTCCGCGTTCACCGCGATCTCGAACACCACCGCGATGACCGCATGCAGCACCATCCAGAGGCCGACGATGAAGGCGACGCCTTCGGGCCGGGCCCAGAAGGGAACGGCCCCCTGCGCGCCAGCCGCTGCGGGCGCGGACGCATCCCTGTCGAGATAAGTGTCGGTCACGGGGCACTCCTCATCAGCGCCTCTATACCGGCGTGCCGCCTGCTGCGCCACCGCGTGGGGCGCGGGGCTGCGGCGGCCAGCGATGCCGGAACGGCCGGGGAAAACTAGAGGGTTTCGAGCACGATGAAGCGCTCGCGCCCGCCGGCGGCCAGCGCCGCCTCGGAGACCTCATGCACCAGCATTTCATCGACGCGGGCACCGGCCGGGCCGGCGCGACACGCCGCGAGCATGGCCTCGACCACGTCCGGCGGACCTGCGAAAACCGCCTCCACGGCACCGGAACGGCGGTTGCGCGCGAAGCCGAGGAGACCGCGCCCCTCCGCCTCCCGCGCGCACCAGGCGCGATAGCCGACCCCCTGCACCCGCCCGCGCAGCATCACATGGACATAGCGCATGGGCGCCTATTCCGTGCAGGCGCCGGGCGGGTTCAGCGCCTCGAACGAGGCCATGGCGCCGACCAGGGCGAAGCGGCCATAGTCGATCTTGAGGCTGCCGACGACGCCATTGTCATAGAGCGAGAAGCTCATGACATAAGCGGGCGTGCGATCCACGCCGCCCTCGTCGAAATAGCTGATGGTGACGGGATAGAAAGTGCGCCCGGCGAGCGTCGCCTTGGCGGGCGCCGCGAGGCGGGTCTCGTCGGTGCTGGGACGGCCGATGACGGCCAGCGTGTCGAACACCTTCTGCGGGTCGGTCGCGCCGTCATAGACCTTGGCCTGATAGACGCTTTCCCCGGCCGCGGCCGCGGCCAGCACCTTCTTCACGTGCTCGGTGGGCATCAGGATGTCGCCCTTGAGGGTGAAGGTGGCCGACTCGGGCTTGGTGACGACGACCCGCAGGGCCGGCGGCTCCTGCCGCTCGACATTGGCCTCAAGCTCCAGCCCGTCGTCGTCGCCGCCCTGGGTGGTCGCCAGGAAACGATAGGTCTTGCCGGTGCCGTCCTCCCAGGCCTTGGAGGTGACGGTCTGCCGCAGCGGTTCGCCACCGGTGGAGGCGGCGCTCTGCTGGCTGGTGACGGTGGTGTAGCCGGCGCAGGCGTCGCCGGTGATCTCGTAGCGAATCTCGCCGTTCATCTCCTCGAGCTGGCCCGAGGGCTTGGAGCCGTCGAGGGAGAGGCGGTAGGTCGCCTTGTGCGGCAGCAGGTTCACCGCGCCGGCGGGCAGCGCGGAGAAGCACCACAGGCCGGCCATCGTCGCCGCGGCGAGGCGCAAATGCTTGGTCATGTCTCAACTCCTTCCGGGCGTCCGGCGCGGACAACGCATGCGTGCCGCCCGCTTATCGCGTTGCTTGCGCCGGCGCGGCTCTTCGGCGAAGAGGATGGCTTAATTGCGCGCTGCATATGGCAGGAGGCCATCATGACTTCATCCGTCGAAAAGAAGCTCGCCGAACTCGGAATCACTTTGCCGAGCCCCAAGCCGCCCATCGCCAATTATGTGCCGGCGGTGCGCACCGGCAACCTGCTGTTCATTTCCGGGCAGGTTTCCATCGACGGTGAAGGCAAGATCGCCACCGGCAAGCTCGGCGCCGGCGTCAGCATCGAAGCCGGACAGGCTGCCGCGAAGCTCTGCGCCATCAACATCCTCGCCCAGGTGAAGGCCGCCATCGGCGACCTCGACAAGGTGGTGCGGATCGTGAAGCTCGTCGGCTTCGTCAATGCCACGGGCGACTTCACCGACCATCCCAAGGTCGTCAACGGCTGCTCGGACTTCTTCGTCGAGGCGCTGGGCGACAAGGGCCGACATGCGCGCTCGGCCGTGGGCGTCTCGGGCCTCCCCTTCGATGCCTCGGTGGAAGTCGAAGCCATCGTCGAGATCGCCTGAGCGGAGAGACCCATGGGAGACCTGAGCTGGATCACCGCCCGCCCGGTCGCCCATCGCGGCCTGCACGACAAGGCGCGCGGCATCATCGAGAACGCCCTGTCGGCCGCCGAGGCGGCGGCCGACGCGGGCTATCCCATTGAGCTGGATATCCAGATCAGCGCCGATGGCGAGGCCGTGGTGTTCCACGACTTCACCCTTGATCGCCTCACGGCGGCCAAGGGCGCGGTCTCGGCGCTCAGCGCTGCGGAACTGGGGCGCACGGCGCTGGCGGGCACGCCGGACACGATTCCCACGCTCGCCGACTTCCTCGCCCGCGTCGGCGGGCGGGTGCCACTCTTCATCGAGATCAAGAGCGCATTTTCCGGCGACACGCGGCTGGTGGCGCGGGCGGTGGAGGTGCTCAAGGGCTATGGCGGCAAGGTCGCGCTGATCTCCTTCGACCCGCAGATGCTGGCCGAGGCGAAGGCCCGGGCGCCGCACATTCCGCGCGGCATCATCGCCCAGGCCCGCTATGACGGCGCCCACTGGCCGGGCATGACGCCCGAGCGCGCGCGGATGCTGGCGGACATGGATCACCATGCCTCCAGCGGCTACGATTTCATCACCTATCACTTCACCGATCTGGAGCATCCGGCGCTGATCGCGGCCCGCGCGCGCGGCGTGCCCGTGACCGCCTGGACGGTTCGCAGCCCGAATGAGGCCGCCCGCGCGCTGGCAGGGGCCGACCAGATCGTCTTCGAGGGCTTCACGCCGCAGGGATAGGGGCGTAAATCTGCGGCGTCCTGTCGCGGTGGTCAGGCTCTGCCGCAATGCACACTTAAGCTCGATGCCCGACGCCCACATCCGCATCCTGCCCAACCTGTCCGAGATCAAGGCGGCCGAATGGGACGCCTGCGCGGCGGGTGGGGCGGCCCGCCCCGAACCGTTTGTGAGCCACGCTTTCCTCTCCGCTCTGGAGGAATCCGGCTGCGCCGCCGCGCGCACCGGCTGGCTGCCGCAGCACCTCGTGCTCGACGGGCCGGACGGCAAGGCCGCGGCGGTCTGCCCCGCCTATCTGAAGTCCCATTCGCGCGGCGAATACGTCTTCGATCAGGGCTGGGCCGACGCCTATATGCGGGCCGGCGGCGAATATTACCCCAAGGTGCAGGTGGCGGTGCCCTTCACCCCCGTCACCGGCCGGCGCCTCCTTCTGAAGGATCCCGACGATCCGGTGGGCCGGCTGGCGCTGGGCGCCGGCATCAAGCAGCTGGTGCGGCTGCGCGGCGCCTCCTCGGCCCATGTGACCTTTTCCACCGAGGAGGAATGGGAGGAGCTGGCATCCCTCGGCTTCCTCAAGCGCACCGACCGGCAGTTTCACTGGACCAATTCGGGCTACGCCACCTACGACGATTTCCTCGCCGAACTCGCCTCGCGCAAGCGCAAGGCGCTGAAGAAGGAGCGGCGGGAGGCCATCGCGGAGGGCATCTCCATCGAGTGGCTCACCGGCAAGACCCTGACGGAAGAGGCCTTCGACGCCTTCTTCATGTTCTATCTCGACACCGGCGGCCGCAAATGGGGCACGCCCTATCTCAACCGCCAGTTCTTCCAGCGCGCCGCCGAGCGGATGGCCGACCAGATCCTGCTGGTGATGGCGCGGCGGGACGGGCGCTACATCGCCGGCGCCCTGAACTTCATCGGCGCCGAGACGCTCTATGGCCGCTACTGGGGCGCGGTGGAGCACCACCCCTTCCTGCATTTCGAGGTCTGCTACCATCAGGCCATCGACTATGCGATCGCCACCGGCCTCAAGGTGGTGGAGGCCGGCGCGCAGGGCGAGCACAAGCTGGCGCGGGGCTATCTGCCCAAGGCCACCTATTCCGCTCACTACATCGTGCACCAGGGCCTCGCGGGGGCCGTCGCGCAGTATCTGGAGCGCGAGCGCACCCATGTGGAGGAGGATTCGGCCGTACTGACCGAGCTCGGCCCCTTCCGGCGGTGCTTGGAGGAAGAGCAGGACTGAAGGCCCAAGGCGGCCTCACGCTTCCGTTCCCCCTCTTTCCCACGCGACATCATCCGCCCGGTTGCCCGGCTCACGGGCGGGTCGCTATAGTCCCCCCGCCAATTTGGGGACAGGCGATGACGTATTGCTGTGGGGTTCTGGTCCGGGACGGTCTGGTGCTGATCGCCGACACGCGGACCAATGCGGGCCTCGACAACATTTCCACCTTCCGCAAGCTCCACATCTTCGAGGAGCCGGGCCATCACGTGCTGGGCCTTGCCACGGCTGGCAACCTGTCCGTCTCCCAGTCGGTCGTGAGCATGCTGCACGAGGGCGTGGAGGATCACGAAGTCGGGGAGCGCAGGCAGCTGCGCGACTGCCGGACCATGTTCCAGGCCGCCCAGCTCGTGGGCACCGCCATCCGCCAGGTCCACAAGGTCAACGGCGCCTTCATGGAGCAGTCGAACGTCAGCTTCGACGTGTCCTTCCTGCTCGGCGGCCAGATCGCCGGCGACAGCCTGCGGCTCTACATGGTCTATTCCGCCGGCAATTTCATCGAATGCACGCAGGACACCCCCTTCCTGCAGATCGGCGAGCACAAATACGGCAAGCCGGTGCTGGACCGCGCGGTGAACTACGACATGGAGATTTCCGAGGCGCTGAAATCGAGCCTCATCTCCATGGATTCCACCATGCGCTCCAACCTCGGGGTGGGCCTGCCCATCGACGTGATGGTGGTGACGCCGGATTCGCTCCGCTCCGAGCTGATCTATCGCATCGAGCCCGGCGAGCCCTATTTCCACGATCTGCGGGAGCGCTGGTCGGCCGCGCTGCGCTCGGCCCACGCCTCTATCCCCAAGCCCCCCTACCTCAAGAACGGCCGCCCGCGGGTGGTCAACGAGGCCTGAGGCAAGCTCAGGCCGAATGAAAAAGGGCGCCCCAGCGGGCGCCCTTCTCATTTTCAGCGGCCTTGATGGCCAAACTTCAGGCCGCCTTGGGGGCGAGCTTGGCGGTGACGATCTTGTCCGGATCCTTCACGGGCTCGCCGCGCTTGATCTGGTCGATGTTCTCCATGCCTTCGATCACCTCGCCCCACACCGTGTACTGGCGGTCGAGGAAGCGGGCGTCGGTGAAGCAGATGAAGAACTGGCTGTCGCCGGAATCGGGGTTCTGCGCGCGGGCCATGGAGCAGGTGCCGCGGACGTGGGGCTGGGCGTTGAACTCCGCCTTCAGCTTCTTGCCCGAGCCGCCCATGCCTGTGCCGGTCGGATCGCCGGTCTGGGCCATGAAGCCCTCGATCACGCGGTGGAACGGCACGCCGTTGTAGAAGCCCTGGGAGACCAGCTCCTTGATGCGGGCGACATGGCCGGGGGCCAGATCGGGGCGGAACGCAATGGTCACCGGGCCCTTGGTGGTTTCGAGGATCAGGACTTCATCGCTCATCAATCTCTTCCTTCACAGGCGGCGCACCGGGCGCCGGTCGGGGGAATCGTTTCCGCCGGCTGAGCCGATCGGAGGGGGTGTCTTCTGGCCGGTGCTCACTTGGCGTCGGCGGCGACCTGCATCTTCACGATCTTGTCGGGGTTGGACACCGAACCGCTGGAGCCGGAACCCTTCTTGATCTTGTCGATGAACTCCATGCCCGACACCACCTGGCCCACCACGGTGTATTGGCCGTTCAGGCTCGGGGTCTCGTCGAACATGATGAAGAACTGGGAATTGGCGCTGTTGGGCGAGGACGCGCGCGCCATGCCCACCACGCCGCGCTTGAACGGCACGTTGGAGAATTCCGCCGGCAGGTTCGGATACTTGGAGCCGCCGGTGCCGTTGCCATACTGGCCGTCGCCGGTCTGGGCCATGAAGCCGTCGATGACGCGGTGGAACGGCACGTTGTTGTAATAGCCCTCGCGGGTCAGCAGCTTGAGCCGCTCCACGTGCTGCGGGGCAAGATCGGGGCGCAGGGCAATGACGACGCGGCCATAGGGCGTGTCGAGATAGAGCGTGTTCTGCGGGTCCGGCTTAGTCTGGGCCGCCGCCGGCAGCGCGAAGGCGAGCACGACGAACGCTGCGGCGAGGAAGCGGCCGAAAAGGCGCGTCATAAGGGTCTCTCCCGGAAAGCCCCGGCCTCGGGGCGGTTTGGCCGCATGGACGCGGCGGCAAATGAGGGCGCTATCGCTTGAACTTGGCATCGAGCCGCGCCAGCACCTGCGGCGGCACGAAGGCGGAGACGTCCCCGCCCATGGACGCGATCTGCCGCACGAGAGTGGCGGTGATGGGGCGCACGCGGGGCGAGGCGGGCAGGAAAACCGTCTGGATGCCCGGCGCCAGCGTGCCGTTCATGCCGGCCATCTGCATCTCGTAGTCGAGGTCCGTGCCGTCGCGCAGGCCGCGGATGAGCAGCGTGGCGCCGAGCCGCTGGGCGGTCGTGATGATGAGATTGTCGAAGGTGACTGCCTCGAGCGTCGCGTTCTCCTCCGCCGCCACCGGCCCGCACACCTCGCGGAGCATGGCGAGCCGCTCTTCGGCGGCGAACAGCGGCGCCTTGCCGGGATGGATGCCCACCGCCAGCACCAGCCGGTCGGCAAGGCGGCAGGCGGAGCGCACCACGTCCAGATGGCCGTTGGTGAGCGGATCGAAGGAGCCGCCATAGATGGCGGTGCGCAGGGTATGTTCGCTCATGCGGCCTGTCTTCAGCCTGTTCTGATCCCGCAAGGCCTAGCCTTGCGGGCGCCGGGACGCAATGGGGGGCGGGAAAGCCCCCTCCCCGCTCAGACCTCGAACGAGCCGCCGCTCTCCGGCACCACCACCTTCACGGGGTGGCCCTTCAGCGCCTCGACGAAGGCGGAGGCATCGGGCACCAGGATGGGGAAGGTGCCGTAGTGGATCGGCACCACGATCTCCACGCCCGGCAGGAAGCGCTTCACCGCCAGCGCGGCGACCTCCGGCCCCATGGTGAAGCGGTCGCCGATGGGGATGAACACCACCTTCGGCGCGTGGATCTCGCACAGTAGGGCCATGTCGGAGAAGATGTCCGTGTCCGCCATGTGCCACACGGTCGGCTCGCCCGGCGCCTTGATGATGAGGCCGGTGGGGTTGCCGAGATACTCGGAGGGCGCCGCCGGGCCGCCGGAGGAATGGTCGGCGCGCACCATGGTCACGCTGAAGCCGCCGAGGTCGAGCTTGCCGCCGGTGTTCATCATCTGCGGCGCATTACCGGCGCCCTTGGCCGAGAGGTAGGCGCACAGCTCGGGATTGGCCACCACCGGCAGGGTCCGGCTGGCGTCGGCGGCGTCCTCCACCAGCGAGAGCGTGTCGCCGATATGGTCGCCGTGGCCGTGGGTGAGCAGGATGTGCGTCACCCCGCGCGAGGCATCCTCCACGGTGGAGCGGAAGCTGGGGTTGCCGGTGAAGAAGGGATCGATGAGGACGGCCTTGTCGGCGAAATCAAGCCGGAAGGCGGCGTGGCCGTACCAGGTGATCTTCATGGGATTGCCTCTGGTGGCTTCATGCGTGCGCGGGATGGTCCGGCATGGCGCCGGCGCGCGAGGAAGGGTTCGGGGCGCGGAGTATCCCGGAAGCCCCGCGAACGCGCAATCTCCTCAGCCGATGGTGGACAGCGAGGGGAAGGTCTCGATCAGCCAGTAGCTCGCATGGGCGATCCAGCCGGACATGAAGGCGATGCCGGTGAGGACAAGCAGCGCGCCCATGGCCTTCTCCACCATCGGGAGCATCTTGCGCATGTGGACGAGGCCGCGCAGGAACGGCCGCACGGCGAACGCCGCCGCGAGAAAGGGCACGCCCAGCCCCAGGGAGTAGATGGCCAAAAGGCCCGCCCCCTTCGAGACGGTGGCCTCCGACCCCGCCACGGCGAGGATGGCGCCCAGCACCGGGCCGAGGCACGGCGTCCAGCCGAAGGCGAAGGCGAGGCCCATCACGAAGGCGCCCCACAGCCCCGTCGGCGCATGCACATGCGCCCGCGCCGTGCGGTGCAGCAGGTGAATGCGGAACACGCCGAGGAAGTTCAGCCCCATAATGATGATGGCGATGCCGGCGATGATGGACAGCACATCGAGATGGGCGCGCAGAAGGTCGCCGATGGCCGAGGCCCCCGCCCCCAGCGCCACGAACACCACGCTGAAGCCCGAGACGAACAGCGCCGCGCCGACCAGCGCCCGCCGCTCCACCTCCTTCACCGGCTCCGCGCCGGCAAGGTCCTCCAGCGTGCTGCCGCCGAGAAAGCACAAATAGGGCGGCACCAGAGGCAGGACGCAGGGGGAGACGAAGCTCGCAAGGCCGGCGAGGAAGGCGGCAGGCAGGGTCACGTCGGCCATTCTTGGGTCGCGGCTCTCTTCTGGTGGATGGGAACGCCCCTATTTGCGCTCCTATTGAAGCCCCGCGTCGGCCGGGGCAAGCCACACATCGCCGCGCTCGCCGGCTTGTGAGCGGCGGCCATACCCCCTGCCGTGCGTCCCCGGCCCTTGCGGGCGCCGCAATTCGGGGACATCTCAAGGGAATGAGCGACGAGCGCACTTCCCCCCGGCGACCGCAGGTGTTCCGCCTTGACGAGGCGAACATCACCCTGGCCCCGCCCGAGATGGCGGAGGTGGAAGCCGCCCTGCCCGTTCCTGTGCCGGTGAAGCCGAAGCGCGGCTGGGGCCTGTCCCTTGCCGGGCTGTTCTGGTCGGCCCTCGGCGGCGTGCTGAGCCTTGCCGCCTATGTGGGGCTGAGCAAGCTGGTCGAAGACCTTTATGCCCGCGCCCCGTGGCTCGGCTGGGTGGGCATCGGCGTCACCGCCCTCCTGCTCATCGCCGCCGTGCTGATCGTGGCCCGCGAGGTGGCGGGGCTCTCGCGGCTGGCCCGCCTCGACGACATCCGCGACCGCGCCGAGCGCGCCCTGGCCGAAGACGACCGGCCGCTCGCCGAAGGCGTGGTGAAGGACGTGCTCAAGCTCTCCTCTCACGCGCCCACCCTCGCCCGTGCGCGCATGGATCTGGAAGGGCATCTCTCCGGCATCATCGACGGCGCCGATCTCGTGCGCCTCGCCGAGCGCACGCTGCTGCCGTCGCTGGATTCGCAGGCGCGGCAGATGGTGTCGGACGCCGCCCGCAACGTCTCCGTCGTCACCGCCGTATCGCCGCGCGCGGTGGTGGACCTCGCCTTCGTGCTCTACAGCGCCGTGACGCTGATGCGCCGGCTCGCCTATCTCTACGGCGGGCGTCCCGGCACGCTCGGCACGTTCCGCCTCGTGCGCCATGTGCTCGGGCACCTTGCCGTGACCGGCGGCATGGCGGCGGGGGACACGCTGGTGCAGCAGCTCGTCGGTCAGGGCCTTGCCGCGCGCCTCTCCGCCCGGCTGGGCGAGGGCGTGGTCAACGGCCTGCTCACGGCCCGGCTCGGCCTTGCCGCCATCGCCGTGACGCGGCCGCTGCCCTTCACCGCTTTGCCCGCCCCGCGCCTCGCGGACGTGGCCACGGGGCTGATGCGCAAGGCGGAGGAGGAGGAAGCGGTCGTCTCACGCCGGCAATAGGTGTCGCGGCAGCGCCTCGGGTGTGTAGGTGACGGGCCGGTTGCGCCAGATCATCTCGGCGGTGGGCCACACCACGAAAGCCCCCAGCGCACCCAGGAACAGAGCGAAGGCCCATTCCTGCTGCAGGATGGCGAAGCCGAAGACCGCAAGGAGGCCGGCGAGCGCGGCAAGGCCGGCCGCAACCATCATCCAGAAGCGCAGCGGCGCATATCCGCCGCGGCAGCGGGGCGTCGCGGCCGAGGCGGACAGCGCCCGGTGCAGGGCCCGGACGAACGCCGCATAATCCTCCCGCTGGTCGCGCACGCCGGTGAGGGAGATGCGCGAGGCGGAGCCCGCCTTCAGACGCGTGCCATCGCGCCCGGCGATCTCCATCTCGAAGCTCGGCGCGGCGAACTTGGCCGGCAGGAAGCGCAATTGCACCGAGGTGATGTCCGCCAGCCTGAGCCGGCCCTCGCGCGGGCCGATGCTCCAGAGCAGCGCCTCCGGCACCAGTTCCAGCCGCACGCCCGCGCCGCCGAGGCGGGGCAGATGCGCATAGACGATCGTTCCAGCGGGATATGTGGCCGTCACGTCAGCTCCCGCATGGCTGTGTCGATGCCGTGCACGGTGAGGGGGAACATGCGGCCTTCGAGGATGTGGCGCACGAGGCGGATGGATTCCGTATAGCCCCAATGAGGCTCCGGGACGGGGTTCAGCCACACGGCCTTGGGATAGGTGGTGAGCAGGCGTTCCAGCCACAGCTTCCCCGGCTCGGCATTGTTGTGCTCCACCGAGCCGTTGGCGAACGTGATCTCGTAGGGGCTCATGGAGGCATCGCCCACGAAGATCAGCTTGTAGTCGTGGCCGTAGGTGTGGAGCACGTCGAACAGGGGGATGCGCTCGGAGGCGCGGCGGGCATTGGATCTCCACACGCTCTCATAGACGCAGTTGTGGAAATAGAAGTGCTCCAGGTGTTTGAACTCCATGCGCGCGGCGGAGAACAGCTCCTCCACCTGCTCCACATGCCAGTCCATGGAGCCGCCCACGTCGAGGAACAGCAGCACCTTCACCGCATTGCGCCGCTCCGGCCGCAGCTTCACGTCGAGATAGCCCTGGCGGGCGGTCTCGCGGATGGTGCCGTCGAGGTCCAGTTCGTCGGGGGCGCCGATGCGGGCGAACTTGCGCAGGCGGCGCAGGGCCACCTTGATGTTGCGGGTGCCGAGTTCGACCCCGTCGTCGAGATCCTTGAACTCGCGCTTGTCCCACACCTTCACCGCGCGGAAGTTGCGATTGCCGTCCTGGCCGATGCGCACGCCCTCGGGATTGTAGCCATAGGCGCCGAAGGGCGAGGTGCCGGCGGTGCCGATCCACTTGGAGCCGCCCTGATGGCGCCCCTTCTGCTCCTCGAGCCGCTTCTTGAGCGTCTCCATCAGCTTGTCGAGGCCGCCCATGGCCTCGATCTGCGCCTTCTCCTCGTCGGTGAGGTGCTTCTCGACGAGCTTGCGCAGCCACTCCTCGGGGATGGACTGCCCCTCTTCGCCCAGCGCCTGCTCAAGCCCCTTGAAGCAGCGGCCGAACACCTGGTCGAAACGGTCGAGGTGGCGCTCGTCCTTCACGAGGCTCGCGCGGGCGAGATAGTAGAAGGCGTCCACCTGCCGGCCGGCCACGTCGCGGTCCATGGCCTCCATGAGGGTGAGATATTCCCGCACCGAGACCGGCACGCCTGCGGCCTTGAGCGCCTCGAAGAAGGCAATGAACATCGCGCCCTGACCCTTCCAACGCGGTATGTCGCGGAGCCGTTTCGCCCACCGGGAACGGATCATAGCGCGCCCGCTCACCGCCACGCAAAATCGCCGGCCGAGCGCCTCCCGCCAAGTGACACCGCCAAAAATCACACTGAAAAAGAAAATGCCCCGGCACCGGCCGGGGCATTTTCTTGTCTGGAGAGGTGCCGCCGCCCTTGTGGCGGCGGAAATCCTCAGTTCAGGCCGTAAAGGTTGTTGTTGGTGCTGGACATGCTTTCCACGGTCAGCGCGCCGAGGAGCACGAGGTTCAGCAACTTGGTGAGTTCCACCGAACCGGCGTTGCCGATGTAAAGGACGTCCTTGTCCCGCATGGGCACCTTGGTGGAGAGCAGGTAGCCCGTCGGCTCGCGGAAGTTCACCTGGTAGATGGTGGCGATCCGCTTCTCGGGGAGGTTCGAGACATCCACACCCATCCGCTCCAGCGTGGTGCGGTTCTCGATGCGGAACAGGAAGGCCGACTGCGGGTCCGCCTGCGCATCCACGAGGCCCGACGCCTTGGCCACCGCCTCGCTGAGGCTGATGGCGTCGTTGTCGAAGTTGAACTGCCCCTGCTTGCCGGTCGCGCCGAAGGCCAGGAAGGTCCGTGGGCGGCTGAAGATGTAGATGGTGTCTTCGGGCTGCAGATAGACGTTGTTCGCGGGCTCGCGCACCAGCCGGTTGAAGCTGATGGTCGCCTCGCGGCCGCCGCGCTGCAGGGTCACGAACAGGTCGTAGCCCTTGCTGGAGGTGGCGCCGCCGCGGCTCACGGCGTCAAGCACGCGCTCACCCGTGGGGGTGAGGGGGAAGCGCACCGGCGCGCTCACTTCACCGATGACCGTCACCGAATTGGAGCGCTGGGACTTCACCGAGACCACCGCCTGGGGCTCGATGGCGCGATTGCGCAGGCGATCGACGATTTCCTTCTCCACCTGCGCGGGCTGCAGGCCGGCCGCCCTCACCTGCCCGGCATAGGGCACGGAGATGTTGCCGTTGACGTCCACCGTCTGGGTGGGGATGTCGACGAAATTACCGGCGCGCGAGGCCGCCTCGGCAGGGATGAAGAGGCCGCCCGAGGAGGCTTCGAAGATCGACACGCCGATGATGTCGCCGACGCCGATCTTGATGTCCGGCACCGGACGGCGATCGTTGCGGAACGTGCCGATCAGGCCCTGGGAGTCCATCGTCGAGAGCACGCTGACCACCTGGGCGGTCAGCGGCACGAGCTTGTAGCTCAGGCCGTCCGTGTCCTGCGCCGAGGGGTTGGTCACCTCGACCGAATAGGGCCCGGATGCGGGAAGGAGATTGCAGCCGGCCAATGCGACGGACACGGCGACCGATACGGCCATCCCCGTCACGCGACGGAACCGTCCAAGCCAATTTTCGGTGGCAAAAAGCACTGCCAGAACCCCCGTGGGATGCGTGCTTCTACCTAACACGAGGGGGCAGGAGAGCATATTGCAGGGCAGCACGGAAATGGCTCAACGACGCCGCTTCCACCGCCTCTGTGGCTCATCGGCCACATGAAAAACCGTACTTAGGTAGGGCTGGATCGAGGGGAAAAGGTTAATGCTGCCAATGGGCTGCTAGTCTCGCTTTTTGCAAGCGGCGACGCAGCCGCGACTCAACACGCACGCACGCTTGCAATGCAGCGCCACCGTCGCGCTCAGGTTGCGATGAGGAAGCGGTCCGCGCCCTCAAGCACCAGGCAGGTCAGATGGCCGGTGGCATAGGCGCCGGTGTCGATGTTGATCCGGTTGCTCAGAACTTCCGGGTCCTTCATGGGCGTGTGCCCGTGAACGATGCAGTGGCCGAACCAGTCCGGATGATCCAGGAACTCCCGCCGGATCCACATCATGTCCTCGCGGCTCTGCTCTTCCAGCGGGATGCCCGGGCGCAGGCCGGCGTGGACGAACGCGTAGTCGCCGCAGACGAAATAACTGGTGAGCTGGCGCAGGAACGAGATGTGCTCGGCGGGCACGGCGGCGCGCCACTCGTTCCAGAGCCGGGCCTCGTCCGCACCGGCGGCGGGACGCACATAGGAGAAGACGGTCTCAAGCCCGCCCATGCGCAGCCAGCGCGAGAAGGACTCCTGCGACAGCAGGGATTCGAGCATCACCGCTTCATGGTTGCCGGAGATGCAGATGGCCTTGTGGTCCTTCTGCCGCTGCATCAAGGCATCCAGCACGCCGGACGATTGCGCGCCACGGTCCACATAGTCGCCGAGATAGACCTCGACGCAGTCCGGGCCGGGGTGAGCGGCCATGTCCTCGTCGATAGCGGCCTGGAGCGCGGTGAGCAGGTCGAGACGGCCGTGGACATCGCCGACGGCATAGATGCGCATATGGTCCGGGACGAGCGGAATGGCCGGGTCGCGATAGTGTTCTGTCACGGTGCTGTTCGGGCGGATCTTCAGCATCGTCATGTCCGCAACATCCCTGCTGGTGTCAATGCCCCCGCACGAACCACTGGCAAGCCCCTAATATAACGCACAAGTTCGATTCTGGCGATCTTTTAGTTGCAGCGCAACAACAACAAGACACACAGACGTGAAGCCGTGCAATAATTTACCGCAGTGCGGTAGCGGGGGAGAGAATGACGTTCGAGCTTGCGGCACTGGCGGTCCTTTTCGAGGCCCTGCTGGGGTATCCGGCCGGACTCGTGCGGCGGATCGGCCATCCCGTGATCTGGATCGGCCGCCTCATCCTTGCACTGGATCACCGGCTCAACCGGCCGGGATTCGCCCCCGGCCGGCGGCGCCTGATGGGTGTCGTTACGGTAGCACTGGTGCTCGCGGCGGCCGCCCTCCCGGCCCTCGCGCTGGAGGTGGCTCTGCGTGCCCTCCCCTTCGGGCTGCTCATCCTTGGGCTGGCAGGGTCCAGCCTCATCGCGCAGCGCTCCCTGCACTGGCATGTGGCGCGGGTTGCCGACGCACTGGAGACCGGCAGCCTTGATGCCGCACGCGAAGCCGTCGGCCATATCGTGGGCCGCGATCCGCAGACGCTGGACGCCTCGGGCGTCGCCCGCGCCGCCATCGAGAGCCTTGCGGAGAATTTCTCCGACGGCGTGGTGGCCCCGACCCTCTGGCTGAGCGTGGCAGGCCTTGCAGGGGGCGCCGCCTACAAGGCGCTCAACACAGCCGACAGCATGATCGGGCATCTCACCGAGCGTCATGCGGCCTTCGGCTGGGCGGCCGCGCGGGCGGACGATTACGTGAACCTGCCGGCCTCGCGCCTTGCGGGAATGCTCATCATCGCCGGCGCGGCACTGACGCCCGGCGCCCATCCCCGCCATTCCTATCGGGCCATGCTGCGCGACGCCCCGCGCCACCGCTCCCCCAACGCCGGCTGGCCGGAGGCGGCCATGGCCGGCGCGCTCGGGCTGCGACTGAACGGCCCGAAGGTCTATGCCGGCGTGCTCACGCAGGACGCTTACATGGGCGACGGCCGGCGCGAGGCGACAGCGCAAGACGTGCGCATGGCGCTGAAGGTCTACCGTCGCGCGGACGCCCTGATGATCCTGCTGGTGCTGGCCGGCGCGGGCGTGACCCTACTGGTTTGAGGGCTCAGCGCGCCAGCGCCAGCAGACGATCGAGGTCGAGATGGGCGGCGAGATGGGCCGCGAGCGCATCCAGCGTTGCCTCAACACCGTCCTCATAGGCGATGCCGCCGCCCGCCCCGCCCAGCCGGCCGAGCACGGCGGCGCGGAAGACATCGGAGGCGAACAGGCCATGCACATACGTGCCGGCAACGCGGCCCGAGGCGGAGCGCGCGCCCTCCGGCCGCCCATTCGCGAGATGGCCGAACGGCCGCTCGCAATCGGCGCCGTGGGTTGCGCCCATGTGCATCTCATAGCCGTGGAAGGGTGCGCCCTCGGCGGTGCCGCGCACCTCCTCAAGCCGCTTCTCGCCGGTCAGCACCGTGTGGACGTCGAGCAGGCCGAGGCCGCGGGCGATCCGGGCCTCGCCCTCCACGCCCTCGGGATCGGCAATGGTCTGCCCCAGCATCTGGTAGCCGCCGCACAAACCCATGACTGCCCCGCCGCGCCGGGCGAAGGCAAGGATATCGTGGTGGAGGCCCCCGGCCTTCAGTGCCGTGAGGTCGGCGATGGTGGCCTTGGAGCCGATCAGCAGCACCAGATCGGTATCGAGCGGCAGGCTCTCATGTGGGCGGACGCGGCGCACCTCGACGCCCGGCTCGGCATCGAGCGGATCGAGATCGTCGAAATTGGAGACGTGGGGCAGGATCGGCACGGCGATGCGCAGCCGCGCCCCGGCCTTGGGCGGCGGCGGCGCGGACAGGGCGAGCGCATCTTCCGCCGGCAGGCGGGCCGCATCGGGAAAGTGCGGCACGAGGCCCAGCGCCTCCCAGCCGGTGAGACGCGCGATCAGATCCATGCCGGAGGCGAACAGCGCCGGGTCTCCCCGGAAGCGGTTGACGATGAAGCCGCGGATCATGGCCGCGTCGGCCGGGTCGATCACCGCCTTTGTCCCGGCAAGGCTGGCGATGACGCCCCCCCGGTCGATGTCGCCGATGAGCACCACCGGCACGTCCGCCGCCCGCGCGAAGCCCATGTTGGCGATGTCGGCAGCGCGCAGATTGACCTCGGAGGCGCTGCCCGCCCCTTCCACCAGCACGAGGTCGGCCTCGCCCTTGAGCCGGGCGAAACTGTCCAGCACGGCCGGCATGAGCGTGGGCTTGAGGGACTGGTAGGCGGCGGCCTTGGCCGTGCTGTGGACCTGCCCCTGCACCACCACCTGCGCGCCGGTCTCACCCTGCGGCTTCAGCAGCACCGGGTTCATATGCACGCTCGCGCGCACCCGCGCGGCCCGCGCCTGAAGCGCCTGCGCCCGGCCGATCTCCCCGCCGTCCGCCGTCACCGCGGCATTGTTGGACATGTTCTGCGGCTTGAACGGCCGCACCTTGAGACCGCGCATCGTGAAGGCGCGGGCGAGGCCGGCGACGATGAGGGACTTGCCCACATCCGAGCCGGTGCCCTGGAACATGAGGGCGCGGGCCATCAGAACTCGATGCCCGCCTGCGCCTTCACCCCGGCGGCGAAATGGTGCTTCACCAGCCCCATCTCCGTCACGAGATCGGCGGCGGCGAGAAGCTCGGGCTTCGCATTGCGTCCGGTGACGACCACGTGCAAGCCGGGGCGCCGCGCCGTGAGGGTGGCCACCACCTCGGCGAGGTCGAGATAATCGTAGCGCAGGGCGATGTTGAGTTCGTCAAGGATGAGGAGGGAGATGGTCTCGTCCGCCATGAGCTCGCGGGCCTTGCCGAAGGCGCGGGCGGCGGCGGCCTTGTCGCGGGCGAGGTCCTGCGTCTCCCAGGTGAAGCCCTCGCCCATGGTGTGCCAGCTCACGCGATCACCGAAGGCCTGAAAGGCGTCCTGCTCGCCCGTCTGCCAGGCCCCCTTGATGAACTGGACCACGCCGACCCGTCCGCCACGCCCCAGCATCCGCAACGCAAGGCCGAAGGCCGCCGTGCTCTTGCCCTTGCCGGGGCCGGTATGGACGACGAGCAGGCCCTTCTCGATGGTCTTTTCGGCCACCTCCTTGTCCTGCACCGCCTTGCGCTTTTCCATCTTGGCGCGGTGGCGGGCGGCGGCGGTCTCATCGACGGAGGACGGGGGGACGGGATCGCTCACGGCGTCACTTCCTTCACGGTCAGGGGCAGGCCGGCCACCACCAGCACCACCTTGCGGGCGCGGACGGCGAGGCGCTGGTTGAGGAGGCCGGCGGCGTCACGGAAGCGGCGGGCCAGCGCATTGTCGGGGACGATGCCGAAGCCGACCTCATTGGCGACGCAGATGGTCGGCCCCGGCCGGGCGGCAAGGGCGGCGTCCAGCGCCGCCGCCTCGGCGTCGAGGTCGTGGTCGGCGAGGAGATGGTTGGTGAGCCAGAGGGTGAGGCAATCCACCAGCACCGGCCGATGCGGCGGAAGCGCGCCAAGCGCGGCGGCGAGATCGAACGGCGCCTCAACCGTCTCCCACCCCTCGCCCCTTCGGCCGCGATGCTGCGCGACGCGCGCCTCCATCTCGGGGTCAGGCTGGCCGCCATAGCCGAGCTGGGCCGTGGCGACATAGGTCCAGGGGCCGGCATGGCGCACGGTCTCGCCTTCCGCGAACCGGCTCTTGCCGGAGCGGGCGCCGCCGAGGACGAGAACGAGATCGCAGGCCGAAGCAGCCCCCGCCATCAGGCGCGCACCATGGCCGGCACGCCGAGGCACCGGTGTGAGGCGCGGCTTGCGCGGCCGGTCCGGCACAGTCTCATCACGTCTCCTCCCCGCCACCGCCGGCGAAACAGCCGCGACTATAGGCATGGGTTCCCCGCCCGCAAACCGACGCCACGGTGAATGCCAGGCGCGGGGATACCTCCGCCAACACCACCGCCGCGCCCCTCCCATCCCGATCGGCCGGACGAGGCAGGGAAAGCTTCGCGACCCCGTCTGGCGGGTCGGGCGCACTCCAAATCACTTTAAGAGAATGATATTTTTCATATAAATCAGTTATTTATGGTTAATATTTAACGTTAACTTTCATGGCTGGACGCAAGGGGCGTCACGCGAAACTTGTATTTCATTATAAAAATCAATAAATTAATGAATAAATCTGATAGTATGTGGTTTTTTAATACCTCTTAACATATTACATTAACACATCCACTTATTCCAATATCATATTGATAAATAATGATTTTTTGATTAAGGGAAAATATTCCTGCCAATGCCAACAGCCCGCCCAGTGACGGGAGAGACGTGCCCTCCCCTCCCGCACTCCGTTGTTCCGTGATGTCTGCTGGTGTTGGCTCGGCAAGGGCGCTCCAGCCCCTGCCCTTCCTCTCGAGGCGTTGACCGGCAACGCTGCAAGCGCTTACAGCTGGGCGCGACCGCTTGTATTCGCGGGCCGATGCGATGTTACGGGCAAAACGGCGCTGCCGCTGCCCGTAGAGGTGCCTTTATACCAATATTCAGGTGTCAGACTTTGTGAAACGGGCGCCCGTCCCAGCACCGGAGCGGCTGAGCCGCCCCGCCCCTCACCCTGCGGTGTTGCGCGGCTTCAGATGGCGGTTCACATAGGCCGAAACGCCGTCCTCAAGCGACGTAAACGGCCGGGTGAAGCCCGCCGCGCGCAGCTTGGAGACGTCGGCCTGGGTGAAATACTGGTAGGCCTTCTGCAGGCTCTCCGGCATGTCCACGTAGGTGATGTTCGGCTCTTTGCCGAGCGCGGTGAACACTGCCGTCGCGAGATCCGCGAAGGAGCGCGCCTCGCCGGTGCCCACATTGAAGATGCCGGACACGTCCGGGCTCTCCAGCAGCCAGCGCACCACTTCCACGCAGTCGCCCACATAGACGAAGTCGCGCAATTGCCCGCCATCCGTATAGCGCGGGTCGTGGGACTTGAAGAGCGTCACGCTCTCCCCCGCCTCGGCGTTCGGATAGATCTTATGCACCACCGAGCGCATGTCGCCCTTGTGGGCCTCACCGGGGCCATAGACGTTGAAGAAGCGCAGGCCGGCAAACTGGGGCGGCCGGGGCCGCCCTTCGGCGATATCAGCCATGATGCGGCGATCCACGAACAGCTTGGACCAGCCATAGGGATTGAGCGGCGCGAGCGCGGCGAGATCGGCCCCCGCCTCGGAATCGCGGAAGCCCGAGGTGCCGTCGCCATAGGTCGCGGCCGAGGAGGCGAAGATCAGGCCCAGCGCCTTGCGTGCGCACAGGTCCCAGAGGTCGAGCGTCGCGCGGATGTTGCGGGCGACGATCTTGTCGGCGTCGCGTTCGGTGGTGGCGGAAATGGCGCCCATGTGCACCACCGCGGCCAGCCGCCCGCCTTCCTTCTCCACGAAGTCGTTGATCGTCTCGGGACGGATGACGTCATGGAGCGGGATGTCGGAGATGTTGCGCCATTTGGGGCCGTCTTCCAGCCAGTCGGCCACGACCACGCGATAGCCGTCTTCCGCCGCCGCGCGGGCGATGTTGGAGCCGATGAAGCCCGCGCCGCCGGTGACGAGCAGAAGGTCACGACTCAACGCCACCGATCGGGTCATAGCGGGCATCCCATCCGTTCCACCGGGCGCAGGATGTGCCACACACGCCGACACCTTGTCCATCTCGACCGTGGCCGAAACGCCAGTATCAGGTTGCCGCGCCCAGTCTGCCGAGCGCCTGCCAGACCTCGGCGGCGGAGATGTCGGAAAGGCAGGGCGGCCCCTCGATGGTCTCGGGCGCGATGCGGCAGCGGGCCTTCTCGCAGGGCGCGCAATCGCGCCGTGCCTTCAGTTCCGTGACGCAGGGGCCGAACAGGCCGGTGAGCACCGAGTTGGTGGGTCCATAGAGACCGACGGTCGGTACCCCGTAGGCCGCGGCAAGATGGCCGAGGCCGGTGTCGACCGTCACCACGCCCGCTGCCCCGGCGATCTCAGGGGCGAGCCCCTCCAGCCCCTGGGGCGGCAGCAGGCGCACATTGTCCTGCCCGGCAGCGATGGCCTCGGCGCGGGCGCGCTCTTCGGCGCCGTGGGCGAACAGGCGCACCTCCACCCCCGCCAGCGCCGCCAAGGCGCGCCAGCCGTCGAGGGTCCAGGTCTTGGTCGGCCACGTGGTGCCGTGCAGGAAGACGAGATAGGGCACGCCGCCGGGGGCGGGCCGCAGCCCCGTGTCGGCGGGCAGATCGTCGAGCCCATAGCCGAGCGCCGCCGCGAACAGCTTCCGAAGACGCACCGCCATGTGCTCCACCTCGGGCACATGATGGCGCGTGCCATAGAGCAGGCTGGCCAGCCCTTCGCGCGCGCTCGCCCGGTCGAAGCCGTGGCGCGGGCCGCGGGCGAGCGCCGCGACGGCAGCACTCTTCATCAGCCCCTGACCGTCGATGACGAGATCGTAGGGCTCGGCCGCCAGCGCAGACCGCACGCGCATTGCCTCCCCACCCGAAAGCGCAGCGAGCGGCCGGCGCGACAGGCGGCGGAGCGGAACGGTGATGGTGCGGCGGACGGCGGGATGGAGCCGGGCGACCGGCGCGAAAGCCTCCTCCACCGCCCAGTCCACCGTCAGCCCGGGCACGCGGGCGGCGGCGTCCGTCAGCGCGGGGAAGGTGTGGACCACATCCCCCAGCGACGACAGCTTCACCAGCAGCAGCTTCATCGGCGCATTTGCTCGGCCGCGGCCAGCACGTCCTCGGCGGCGATGCCTTCAAGGCACGCCAGCGTCTTGAGCGGGCATTCCCGCTTGTGGCAGGGCCGGCACGGCAAATCGCGGGAGACCACCCGGGCGAAGGGCGAGGCCGGGGGCGTCATCTTCTCGGACGACGCGCCGTAGATCACCACCAGCCTGCGGTCGAAGGCGCCGGCGATGTGCATCAGCCCGGAATCGTTGGAAATCACCACGTCCGCCCCCGCGAGGATGGCGGCGGCCTCGATGAGGGTGGTGCGGCCGACGAGATTGTCCACCGGCACGCCGGCCGTCTCCTCGATGGCGCGCGCGGCTTCGGCATCCTTGGGCGAGCCGAGGATGCGGATGCGATAGCCGTCCTTCACCGCCAGTGCGGCAAGCGCCGCGAACTTCGCCGCCGGCCAGCGTTTGGCAGGGCCGTACTCGGCACCTGGGCAGAGCACCATCACCGGCCCCTCGCCGGCGAGGGGATATTTGGCGGCGGCAACATCCACGGCGCCATCGGGCAGCATCAGGCGCGGACGCGGCGCGCGGGCGATGGAGCCCGGCGGCAGGCCAAGGGCGACGAAGCGGTCCAGCGTGCGGGCGGTCTTGCGGTCGGGGTCGGGGCGCGCGTCGGTGAGAAGGGCGCTGCGCAGCTCCGCGCGATAGCCGACACGCTCGGGAATCTCGGCGGCGAGCGGAACGATGGCGGCCTTGAACGCCCGCGGCAGGATGATGGCCTTGCCGTAGCCTTCGCCGCGCAGGGCGCGTCCCGCCTTCCAGCGGGCGAGCAGGCCGAGTTCGCCATGGCCCAGCCCCAGCGGGATGGTGCGGCGAACGCCGGGGATCATGCGGGCGACGGGAAGGGAGGCGGGCGGCGCCAGCACATCGATGGGCCGGCCGGGCTCGCGCAGGCGCAGCACGTCCACAAGGCTCGCCGCCATAACCATGTCACCGACCCACGAGGGGCCGATCAGCAGGAGCGGCGAGACTGAACCAAGGGCACGCATGCGATAACTCGCGGGGTGGAACGCCCCGCGTCATGACAAGGCGGACCCGCCGCGTCAAGCACGCTGGCCCGGACGCGGCGGTCGTTGAGGGAGCGAAAGCTCAGGCGGTCGGACGGATCTTCTCGACCGAAGACTTGATCGGCTCGGACGAGTCCGCGGCGACCTTCTGCGCGAGGGCGGACAGATCCTTGGCCTGGCCGGTCAGCGTCTCGAACTGCTTGCGCACGTGGCCGGTGGAGAGTTCCACGGCCTCGGCGAGCGTCTTGGCCGTCAGGAGCGAATTGAAATAGTCGAACGCCGAGTTCACGTTCGATTGAACCGCCTCGAGCACCTTGGCATTGTACTGGGCCACGCCCTTGGAGGCGGTGGTGGCGCTTTCCTCGAGGGCGGAATTCACCTGCTCGGCGGCGGCCTTCAGCTTGCCGTAGTTCTCGCGGTAGGCGGCGAGACCCTTTTCGGCGATTTCGCGCACGGCCGGCGGCACTTCGACGGCCGGAACGGCATGAGTCGAGAACGCCTTTTTCGCCGCCTCGATCTGATCCTGATAAGCCTTGATGAAGGTGTCGTTCATGTCATCCTCGGAAACGGGGCATGGCGATCCGTGCCGAGGCGCATTGCTGCAGTGCCACCAGAATGAAACGCGACGCGCAGCGCCGTGCAACGCTTGCATTCCGGACATTCTAGGTGAGCTGTGTTTACCCCGACGATAGGGTTATACAGCAGTAAACGTGCAGCGCAAAATGAAATTCTGCGCTGCACAAGTCAAGCTTTCGCGCGCACCGGGGGTACGCGCGGACCGGTAGAGTAATCCCGTCAGCCCTGCTGGTTGGGATCGGTGGCCTTGGCCGCGGCCGCCTGGGCTTCGCGCACCGCGGTCTCGCCCACCGTCTTCAGGTCCTGGGCGACGGCCTGGGCGCTCTGGGCGGCGGACGCGGCGAGGGCCTTCAGGCGCTCGGCGAGGGTGCGGGCGTGCTCGTCCATGGTGCGCACGGCGTTCTCGCCGAGGGCCTTGGCGTCGTCGCCGAAGGCCTTGGCCTGCTCGGAAACGGTCTTCAGCTGGTTGGTGAGAAACTCGGCCTGCAGGCTCATCATCTCCTGCGGGCTCTTGGCCGCGACCAGCTTGTGCAGGAAGTCGAAGCTCGCCTCGACATTGGCTTCCATCAGCCCGATGGCCTTCTGGCGGAAGTCCTTGATGTTGGAGCGAACCTCCTCGATATGGCCTTCGCTCTCGCCGACCGTCTCACGCGCATTCTGGAACAGCGTCTCGAACGCCTGGCGAGCCTGCGCCACATTCTTCTCGGCAATGGCACGCATTTCAGGGGGCAGCTCCAGCTCCGGACCGAACTTCGTCGTCATGGCCGTCTCTCCTCCGGGTGTCGGGCGGCGCAAGCCACCGCACAGCGACCGATCTTAATCTACGGTAGTGCCGCTTCGCCAATATGAATGGCAGGCGCGCGGCGAAGTTGCACTGACGTTAATCAATGGCGGTGAGAATATGAGCCGGCGGGGTGGTCCCGCCTTTGTTCCCTCCTCCTCCGCAAGGTGCGATCCTGCAAACGATGACGCAGCACCACGGCAGCCCGGACGACCCGTCTCTCCTCTCCGGGGAGAGCGTGGAGGCCATCGCGTCCGCTCTTCCAGGCGCGGAGGCGGTGCTGGCGCCCCTCGCGCGGCAGGAATTCGTCTCCTTCCTTCTTGATCTCGGCACCGGGCGCATGCTGGCGGCGACGTCGGCGGCCGCCCGGCTTGCGATCGCGCCCGGTGAACCGGCACCCGAGCCGGTGATGACGGCGGCCACCCGCCTCGCCCGGCGCACCGCCGCCGGCTTCGGCGTGGCACGGCTGCGCCTGCCGGGCGACCTCTCGCCCCGCACCCTGCGCTTTGCCGCCCTCGCTTTGCCCTCCGGCCCCGCCATCCTGTTCGCGGACCCGGCCGCATTCGCGCCCGCCCCGCCCTCGCCTGCGCGCCCCGCGGCGGCTCCGGCCGTGCCGGCGGCGCTGCGCCCGCTTCTGGCCCAGCCGCTGCGCGTGACGTGGGAGAGCGATGCGGACGGACGCCTGCGCGCGCTGTCCCCCCTGTTCGCGGCGGCGCTCGGCAGCCGCTCCGGCACCTTCCTCGGCGCGAGCTTCGCGGAGCTGGAGCGTGACGGACACCTGACCGACGCCGACGCGCTCATCGACGCCATGGCTTCGGGCGAAAGCTTCACCGAGCGCACGGCGACGGTGCCGCCGGTGGGCGTCGAATCCCCGCTCGATCTCAGCCTCGGCGGCGCGCCGCTGTTCGATGCGGAGCGCCGGCTCAAGGGCGTGCGCGGCTTCGGCATCGTTTCGGCGGCGGAGACGCCTCTTCCCCTGCCGCCGAAAGCGCCGCAGGCGAGCGCACCGGCCCCTCAGCCCCCGGTCGCCTTCGGCCGCAACGTGGTACCGCTCCGGCAGGGCAGCCTGTCGCCGCAGGAAAGCTCCGCCTTCCGCGAGATCGCCCGGACCCTGGCCGCGGCCATCGAGGACTGGCCGAGGATTCCGCCGGACACCCATCCGCCCGACCAAATGGACGCCGCATACGCCGAGCCCGAGCCCCCGCCCGCCTCCGGCGACGAGGCGGAATTGCTGGACAAGCTCCCGGTGAGCCTGCTGGTGCAGCAGGAAGGCGAGCTGGTGCACGCCAACCGGGCCTTTCTCGCCCTGACCGGCTGGAGCGGGCTGGACTCGCTGGCGGAGGCCGGCGGGCTTGAGCGGGTCCTCTCCCGCGAATCCGGCGCCCTCCATGTGCTGACGCCCGACGGAGCCCGCCTGCCGGTGGAAGTGCGCCTCGTCGCCGCGCCGTTCCTCGGCCGGCCGGCGCTGATCCACGTCATCCGCGCCCTCGACACCACCGACGACGACCGCGAGGCCCGCGCGAGTGCCCGCCGCGCGGCGCTCGACATGGTGCCCTGGCCGGTCTTCCTGCTGGAGATGGACGGCACCATCCGCCTCGCCAATTTCGCGGCGGCCGAGCGGCTGGGCTTTCCGGCCCATGACCTTGCCGGCGAGCCCTTCACCATCGCCGTCGCCCCGACCGACCGCGCCGACGCCGTGGCCACCCTCGACCGCGTGCGGGACGACGGGGCCTCCGCGCAGGTCGCGCTCGCTCTCCGCAATCGCGAGGGCGAGATGCTGCCGGGGCTGGCGGCCGTGACCCGCGCCGGCGCCGAGGACCAGATCCTGTGCGTCGTCATCGGTCCCGTGCCGCAGCAGCCCGAGCCGGCACCGATGGCGGTGCCCGTTGCGGTGCCCGAACCGGAACCCGTGGTGAACCTCCTGCCGCGCCTCGCCGGCCGCCTGCGCGCCGGGCTCGAAGGCCCCATGGCGATCCTGCGCGAAGCGCCCGCCGAGGCCCTGAGCGATCCGCTGCGGGACGCCCTGAAGTCCCTCAACGCCACCCTCGACGACCTCAACGCCCTCTCGCAGCCGGCCCAGACGGCGGAAGCCGTCACCTGCGACGTGTCGGCGGCGGTGCGCGCCGCCGTGGCCGCGCTTCTTCCGGCCGCCCGGCGGCGGCGGCTGGCGCTGCGCCTCGACGACGCCGGAGGGGTCACGGCCCTGGCCGCCGAAGCCCCGCTCGCGGAACTCGTGGCAATGCTGGTGGAAGAGGCCGTGGCGGCCACGCCGGCCGGCGGCGCGGTGGCCGTCTCGGTCTTCGCCGAGGACGAAGGTGATGGAGGACCGCGCGCCAAGGTGCAGCTGAGCGATGCCGGCGCGGGCCTTGACGCAACGGCGGCTGCGGCGGCCCTCGATCCGCTATCCGGCCTCTCGCCGGACGACCGCTTCGCTGCGGACGGGCGCCCACTGCGTCTGACCCGCATGGCGGAAGCTGCGCGGGCGCTGGGCGGGTCACTTGAGATCGATCCGGTCGGGATGTCTCAGGCCGGTGAAGACCTGGGCCGGCGTCGCGGCATGATCGCGCGGCTCACCTTGCCCGCCTGAGCCTGCGAAGGTGTTCAACCACCAGTCGGGTGGTATCCGCACAATGGAACTACTCCATTGTGCTGGCAAAAGCCTGTCTGAACGGCCCTCGACCCACCATGTCGCATATGTACGGAGTTGACGGGTCCGGCCGTCCTCTGCGAAAAATGCAATAGAAACAAGTTTTTAGAAGCCTTCCAAGTTAGCTTCGGGCCGTGCCATGATCGTTTGTTCATGCAACGTCTTTTCAGACCGGCAGGTGCTTGATGCGCTTGCGGGAACCCCATTGCGCTCCCCCAGCGAAGTTTATCGCTGCCTCGGCTGCTCGCCCCAGTGCGGACGCTGCGCCCGGACCATCCGCACGCTGATGGATCAGGTGCAGGCGCACGATTGCGGTGCCTGTGCGGACGAATGTCCTGTTGCGGGACTTACCGGAATGGTCGCCGCCGAATAAGCTTCCTAAAAGGGTGCCCGAACGCCCGGCGAACAACCGGCGGTGTGGTCGGGTACCTTGCCACCACATTAGAATTAGTCTAACGCTTAATCCAAACTAACTGTCCTTACGGCATCAGGAGCTGAGAATGAAGGGCGATCCGAAGGTTATTGAATACCTCAATCGGGGCCTGCGCTCTGAGCTGACCGCCATCAATCAGTACTGGCTCCATTACCGGATGCTCGACAATTGGGGCTACAAGGCGCTGGCCAAGAAGTGGCGCGCCGAGTCCATCGAGGAGATGGTGCACGCGGACAAGTTCACCGACCGCATCCTGTTCCTCGACGGCTTCCCGAACATGCAGGTGCTCGACCCCCTGCGAATCGGCCAGGACGTGAAGGAAATCCTCGACTGCGATCTCGCCGCCGAGCTCGATGCCCGCGCCCTCTACCAGGAAGCGGCCGCCTACTGCCAGACGGTGAAGGACTATCCGAGCCGCGACCTCTTCGAGGAGCTGATGGCGGACGAAGAAGGCCACATCGACTTCCTTGAGACCCAGCTCGACCTCGTGTCCAAGCTCGGCCTCCAGCTGTACGCCCAGCACCACATCGGCGAGCTCGACGAGGACTGATCCTCCTCCGCCCGTCCGATACCAACGCAAAGCCCGGCTCTCACGCCGGGCTTTTTGCTTTGTGAGGCCCGATAGTCTGGAGAAAGTATAAACTGGCCCCACTGCGCGCAAAGCGTTTCGGAATTAGATGATTTCCAATGTTTCCGGGCTCACGGCCTTCTTCATTGACCCTTCGTAACGCGCCGGGCTAGCCAATTCTCCATCGTCTTGTCGTGCTCGCTCCGAGCCCGCGTGTGGGGATTTCAATGGGTCGCTTTCATCTCTTGCGCAGCCTTCTCGCCGGTGGCGCACTGCTTGTCGCGGCGCAGGGCGCCACCGCGCAGCAGGTCGTCAACGTCTACACCACCCGCGAGCCCGGGCTGGCCGCTCCCCTGTTCGAGGCCTTCACCAAGGCCACGGGCATCGAGGTGAAGAGCGTCTTCATCAAGGACGGCCTCGCCGAGCGCGTGAAGGCGGAGGGCGCCAGCTCCCCCGCCGACGTGCTGATGACCGTGGACGTGGGCAACCTGCTCGACGTGGTGGATGCCGGCGTCACCCAGCCGGTGACCTCCCCTGCCCTCTCCGCTATTCCCGCGAACCTGCGCGATCCGGCCGGCAACTGGTATGCCCTCTCCCTGCGCGCCCGCCTCGTCTATGCGGCGAAGGATGAGGTGAAGCTCTCCGCCATCACCTATGAGGACCTCGCCGACCCCAAGTGGAAGGGCAAGATCTGCATCCGCTCCGGCCAGCACCCCTACAATGTGGGGCTGGTGGCGGCCTACATCGTCCATCACGGTGAGGAGAAGGCCGAGGCCTGGCTGCGCGGCCTGAAGGCCAACCTCGCCCGCAAGCCCGCCGGCGGCGACCGCGAGGGCGCCCGCGACATCCTCGGCGGCATCTGCGATCTGGCGGTGGGCAATTCCTACTATGTGGGCCTGATGCGCTCGGGCAAGGGCGGTGCCGACCAGAAGAAGTGGGGCGACGGCATCAACGTGCTGCTCCCCACCTTCCAGGGCGGCGGCACCCATGTGAACGTCTCCGGCGCCGCCGTGGCCAAGAACGCGCCCCACAAGGACGCCGCCGTGAAGCTGCTGGAATTCGCCATCTCCCCGGAGATGCAGGCGATTTATGCCAAACAGAACCTGGAATATCCGGTGATCGCAGCGGCCGAGGTCGATCCCATCATCGGCGCGCTGGGGCCGCTCAAGGTCGATCCCATCCCGCTGGTGGACATCGCCAAGAACCGCAAGCGCGCCAGCGAGCTCATCGACAAGGTCGGCTTCGACAACTGATGGCCGATGGCTGAGACCGCATTGACCGGCGAGCCGCGCGCGACGCGGCTCCGCCTCCCCCGCCACCTCTCCCCGCTCCTTCTGGCGTCGGGATTGGTGGCTCTTTTCGTTCTGCTGCCCCTACTCGCCCTCGCCGGCATCGCCGCGCGCGGGTCGGGCGACATGTGGCCCCACCTCATCGCCACCGTGCTGCCCGATGCGCTGGCCGAGACCGGCCTGCTGGTGCTCGGTGTCGGCGTGGTGACGCTGGTGGTGGCCGTGCCGTGCGCCTGGCTGGTGGCCACCTGCACCTTCCCCGGCCGCTCGGTGCTGGAATGGGCGCTGCTGCTGCCGCTGGCCGTGCCGGGCTACATCGTCGCCTTCTCCTATCTCGACGTCCTGCACCCCCTCGGGCCGGTGCAGGAGGCGCTGCGCGCGATGCTCGGCATCGCCAGCCCGCGCGGCCTGCGCCTGCCGGATGTGCGCTCCACCGGCGGCTGCATCCTCGTGCTGTCGGCGGTGCTCTACCCTTACGTCTACCTCTCGGCGCGGGCGAGCTTCGTGCTGCAGTCGGCGGCGGCGCTGGAAGTGGCGCGCACGCTGGGCGCCAGCCGCTGGCGTGCCTTCCTGCGCATCGGCCTGCCGCTGGCCCGCCCGGCCATCGTGGCGGGACTGACGCTGGTGCTCCTCGAAGTGCTGGGCGACATCGGCGCCTCCGAATTCCTCGGTGTGCGCACCCTCACCGTCTCCATCTATTCCACCTGGGTGAACCGCTCGAACCTGCCGGGCGCGGCACAGATCGCCCTGGTCATGCTCGCCCTGGTCCTGGGGCTGATCCTGCTGGAGCGATGGGCGCGGCGCGCCCGGCGGTTCGTCGCCACCGGCTCGGCCCGGCCACAGGCGCCGCTGCGGCTGACCGGGCTTCAGGGCCTCGCCGCCGCCGCCTTCTGCGCCCTGCCGGTCATGCTCGGCTTCCTGGTGCCGCTGCTGCACCTCTCCATCTCGGCGGCGCGGCGGATGGCGGAGACCGGCTTTCCCAACCGAATCCTCGGAGAGGCCGCCACCACCGCGGCCCTCGCCGCCGGCACGGTGACCCTCGCCCTCGGCCTCGGCCTCGTGGTGGCGCTGGGGCAGCGGCTGACGCGCGCGCCGCTCGCCTCCGGCTTCGCGCGGGTGGCGAGCCTCGGCTATGCGGTGCCCGGCACCGTGCTCGCCGTCGGCCTGCTCAGCCCCCTCGCCGGCTTCGACAACATGCTGGACGCCGCGATGAAGCAGGCCTTCGGCATCTCCACCGGCCTCCTGCTGTCAGGATCGGGGGCCGCGCTGGTGGCGGCACTCGCCATCCGCTTCCTCGCCATTCCGGTCGGTGGCATCGAGGCGGGATTCGCCAAGCTTTCCCCGCATCTCGACATGGCCGCCCGCAGCCTCGGCTCGTCGCAGCCGCGCACCGTGCGCCGGGTGCTGCTGCCGCTGCTGCGGCCGGCCCTCGCCACCGCCGCCCTGCTGGTGTTCGTCGATGCCATGAAGGAGCTGCCGGCCACCCTGCTGCTGCGTCCGCTCGGGTTCGAGACACTGGCCACCCACGTCTATGGGGAGGCGGCGCGCGGCACCTATGAGGACGGAGCGCTGGCGGCGCTGGTGATTCTCCTCGTCGGGCTGGGGCCGGTGATGCTTCTAGCCCGCATGTCCTCGTCCGCCCTTGCCGCTTCGGCTGACGGCACGCGCGGCAGCGCCTCGGCCCGCGACTGACCGGCGCGCCGGCCCACCCCGAAGCCCCCAGCCATCAAAGAGACACAGAGCCCGCTAAAGGTGCGGCCACGATCCAACGTGGCCTCAGGCGTCGCGCGCATCGCCCCGCCTGCTCCCTCGGAGACCTCTGTATCTTCATGCTGCGTGTCGGCCAGAACACCCGCCGGGCCGGGCTCATCGCTGCATCCGTGCTGGGCGCGGGAGCCGCGCTGCTGCTCGTCGCCATGGCGGTGCTGCCTTTCCTGGTCCCGGCCGCCGAGCTGCGCCGGGTGGCGGCGCAGGCGCTTGCCGGCTCCACCGGCCAGAAGGTGGAGATTCTCGGCGAGCCGTCGATTCGCCTCTTCCCCTCGCCGCGCGTGGTGCTCGGCAAGGTCAGCTTCCCGCTCCCCGCCGGCCAGTCGCTCGATGCCGAGAACGTGGTCACGCGGCTCGACCTGCTCCAGCTCGTCGCCGGGCGGGTGGCCGTGAACGACGTGATCGTCGAGCATCCGACCCTCGTCCTCACCGGCGAAGGCATGGCGCCCGCCCTCGGGATCGCGCCGGTGCTCGCCGCCACCGACCGGCCGGAGCTGCGCATCATCGACGGCACCATCGCCTGGCGCTCCAGCAGCGGCCTGACCCGCGAACTGGTGAGCGGCATCACGGCGAGCCTCGACCGGGTGCTCGACCGCGCCGGCATCGCCGTCGCCGTCCAGTTCGACTGGCGCGAGCAGCCGGTGAACGCGACGCTGTTCATCGACGACATCACCGCCTTCATGGCCGGCACACCGGCGCCCATGCGCGTGACCGTGGCGACGGACGGCGCCAAGGCCCGCTTCCACGGCCGCGCCGCCCTCGGCAAGGCACCCACCATGGACGGCGCGGTGACGGCGGACGCCGATTCGCTGCGTGACCTGTTCGACTGGGCCGGCATGGAAGCGCCCACGCGCAGCGGCTTCGGGTCCTTCTCCCTCGCCTCCCGCCTGAAGTTGGAGAAGGGCGAGGTGGCCCTGACCGAGGCGAGTGTCGATCTCGACGGCAACCGCGGCGATGGCGGCCTTCTGGTGAAGGTCTCCGGCCCGCGCCCGCTCATCCAGGGCACGTTCGCCGCCGATCACGTCACGTTCGCTCCCTACGGCGCCATGCGCCTGACCGGCGGCGAGCGGCAGGGGTGGGACCGGGGGGCGGTCGATCTCTCCGCCCTCGGCGCCTGCGACCTCGACCTCAGGCTTTCGGCGGCCCGGGTGGACGTGGGCGACACCGCGCTCTCCACCGTCGCCGCCAGTGCCGTTCTGACCGCCGGCCGGCTCGTGCTCGCCGTCGGCGAAGCCCATGGCTGGGGCGGCGTGCTGCGCGCGTCCCTGACCCTCGCCCCCGCTCCGCCCGACGCGGCCGCCCCCCAGGCCCGCCGTTCGGCGGGCGCGGAGCTGCGGCTTGAGGCGGAAGCGAACGATGTGGAACTCGCCCGCGCCCTCGACGACATCGGCGGCTTTCGCCGCATCGACGGCACCGGGACACTTCAGCTCGACGTGACGGGGGCCGGGCGCAGCATCCAGGACATTGCCGCGAACCTTCAGGGCAGCGCGGCTCTGAGTGCGGCCAACGGCTACCTCAACGGTTTCGACGTGGCGCAACTGCTGCAGCGCATCGAGCGGCGGCCCCTCTCCGCGGCCAGCGACTGGCGGGGCGGACGCACCGCCTTCACCGAACTCAACGGCCGCATCGCCATCAGCGACGGTGTGGGCACGGTGGAGGAGCTGGTCATGCGCGGCCCGCGCGCGCAGATCGACATGACCGGCTCGCTCTCCATCGCCCAGCGCGCGCTGGATCTCGCCGGCCACGCCGCGCTGCCGGCGACCAAGGGCGCGAAGACCGGCGCCATCGACCTGCCGTTCAGCGTCCGTGGGCCGTGGGACGAGCCGAGCATCATGGCTGACCCGCTCAGCCTCATCGAGCGCTCCGGCGCGGCGCTGCCGCTGCTGGAGGCGGTGAAGGCCCGTTCTGCCGCCCCCGCCGCTGAGCGGGCGATGGATGGCGGCGCGGCTGCGAACCCGCAGCAGCCTCCGGCGAACTGACAGCGCCCGCACCAGACAGAACGCAAGTGGAAACGAAAAAGGCCGGCGCGTTGGCACCGGCCTTAAATCCTGTTTGCCTGCGGCAGGGCAATCAGCCCTTGAGGCTGGCCTGCATGGCGGCGCCGAGGCCCTTGAACGAGAGCGGCAGGATGACCGGACGGCGCGAACCGTCCTCGAACACGATCTCACCCTTGCCGGAGCTGGCCTTGAGCGCCGTCAGCTGATCCTGCGTCAGCTCGGTGGAGGCAACGCAATGCTGGCCGCAGCGCTTGAAGGTCAGCACCACATCCGCGACGCCGGGAACCTTCAGGGAGACGTTGGACGGCAGCCACACGCCGGGCGGGGTGAGGACGATGAGACGCACCGGCCCACTCTTCTCGGCCCGCACGGCGACGTGGGCGAGGATATGGGCGAGGTCGGGGGTCTGCAGCGTCTGCACCGCCTCGCAGCCGCGCTTGTCGTCCTTGCCCTTGCAGCGGACGGTCCAGTCGTCGTGCACCGAATGGGTCTCGGTGGGATCGGCAGGAGCAGCAGCAGGCGCAGCGGCCGGAGCCGGCGCGGCGGCCGTCTGGGCGGCGGCGGGAAGGGCGAAGGCCGAGGCGGCAAGGACAGCAGACAGGAGCGAGAGACGGAAGGAGGGGATGAGACCGGTAAGCGCCATCTTTTACGTCCTCTCAATCGCACCCGCGCCCCGCAGCGGTGCCTCGCCGGGACATACCGACACCGGCCCCGCGAGGCAACGCAAATCGCGGCGGGACACCCCCTGACACTGGGGAAGGCGGCGCCCAAAGCACCGTCCCGCGGGGACAGCCCGACGCGACAATGGTATCGAATTACAGGATGCCGCACGCCCCGGCGTCTGGGCGTTCACCCCCGCGCCCTGTCCTCGCGCCGTACGGCCACCGCGGCCAGAACACGCTCTGGTGTCGCCGGAGCGTCGAGCTTCACGGGACCCGCGCCCGGAAGGCCGGCGATGGCGTCGCGGATGGCCAGCCACACCGAGATGGCGAGCATCAGCGGCGGCTCGCCCACCGCCTTGGAGCGCAGCACCGTCTCCTCCGTGTTCGGCTTGTCGAGCAGGTGGACGTTGAGCACCGGCGGCACGTCGCGCGAGCCGGGGATCTTGTAGGTGGAGGGGCCGCGCGTGGCGAGGCGGCCGTTGGCGTCCCACTTCAGCTCCTCGCAGGTGAGCCAGCCCATGCCCTGCACGAAGGCCCCCTCGATCTGGCCGATGTCGATGGCCGGGTTCAGCGAGCGTCCGCAATCGCCCACGATCTCGGCCCTGAGCACCCGCACCGCGCCGGAGAGCGTATCCACCGCCACCTCGGCGGCGGCGGCGCCGTAGGTGTAATAATAGAAGGGCCGCCCTTCCGACTTCGCCATGTCGAAGTGGATCTTCGGCGTCTTGTAGAAGCCGGTGGCAGAGAGCGGCACGCGCTGCTGCCACGCCATGTGCGCCGCCTCGCGGAACGAGAGGCTGCGGTTGCCCACGCTCACGCTCCCCTCGGCGAACACCACGTCCTCCACCGCCGCATCGAAATGCGCCGCGACCACGCCCGCCATGCGGCCCCGGATCTCCTTCGTCGCGATCAGCGCCGCCATGCCGTTGAGGTCGGAGCCCGAGGAGGCGGCGGTGGGCGAGGTGTTGGGCACCTTGGCGGTGCTGGTTGCGGAGACGCGCACATGGTCGAGCGGAATGCCGAAGGCGTCCGCCACCACCTGCGCCACCTTCACGAACAGCCCCTGCCCCATCTCCGTGCCGCCGTGGCTCAGGTGGACGGAGCCGTCCGTATAGACATGCACCAGCGCCCCGGCCTGGTTCAGCGTCGTCAGGTTGAAGGAGACGCCGAACTTGATGGGCATGGTGGCGAGGCCCTTGCGGATCACCGGGCTCTGCGCGTTGAAGGCGTCGATTTCGGCGCGCCATGCGGCAAGGTTCGCCTTGGCGTCGAGGTGGGCCATGGCCTCCTCGATCAGGCTGTCCTCCACCTCCTGCCCGTAGGGCGTGATGTTGCGCGGGGCATCGCCATAATGGTTGGCGGCCCGCACGGCCTCGATGGGCTTGCCGAGGTGGCGGGCGATCTCGTCCATCACCGCCTCGATGGCGAGCATGCCCTGCGGCGCGCCGAAGCCCCGAAAGGCGGTGTTGGAGACCGTGTTGGTCTTCACCAGCACACCGCGGAAGCGGGTCGCCGGGATGAAATAGCAATTGTCCGCGTGGCACAGGGCGCGCGAGACGACGGCGGGCGAAAGGTCCGCCACATTGCCGCAATCGGCGGCGAATTCCATGTCGAGCCCGGAGATGCGCCCCTCCGCATCGAAGCCAGCCTCCCAACGGACGCGGAAGGGATGGCGCTTGCCGGTGGCTTCCATATCCACCTCGCGCGGCAGGCGCAGCTTCACCGGCTTGCCCGCATGGTGGGCCAATAGGGCGGCGATAGCGGCGATGATGGTGGCCTGACTCTCCTTGCCGCCGAAGGCGCCGCCCATGCGCCGCACCTCCACCGTCACCGCCGCGAATGGCAGGCCCAGCACATGCGCGACGCCGTGCTGCGCCTCGGTCGGATGTTGCGTGGAGGAATAGACCAGCATGTCCCGGTCCTCGCCGGGGATAGCGATGGCGATCTGCCCTTCCAGATAGAAATGATCCTGCCCGCCGCACCGCACCTCGCCGGAGAGGCGAAGAGGCGCACCGGCCAGCGCGGCCGGCACATCGCCCCGCCCCACCTGCTGGTCCGGCGCGACGCGGGCGCCGGCCGCATAGGCCGCATCGAGATCGAGCAGCGCGGGCAGCGCCTCATATTCCACCCGCACCAACGCCGCGGCAGCGCGGGCGGCATCGAGGGTCGGCGCGGCCACGGCGGCCACGGGATGGCCCACATAGTCCGCCTCGCCCGCCGCCAGCAGCGGCTCACCGGTGCGGATGGGGGCGATATCGTTGACGCCGGGAATGTCGCCCGCCGCCACCGCCACCACGCCCGGCAGAGCGCGAGCAGCCGAGAGGTCGATGGAGACGATGCGGGCGCGGGCATGGGGGCTCAGCACCAAAGCCGCGTGGAGCAGGCCGGGCGGCTCCGGCATGTCGTCGAGATAGATGGCGCGGCCGCTCACATGGGCGTTGGCGCTCTCGTGGCGGGCGGGGACATGGACGGCGCGGGTCATAGCGCCTCCAACTCGAGTGGCACGCCGGGGCGCGTGGTGGCGATGTGGAGGCGGCGCACCAGATTGGCGGCGGCGGCGGCGCGATAGGCGGCGCTGGCGCGATGGTCGGAGAGCGGCGAGAAGTCAGCAGCGAGGGCTGCCTCGATGCCTTCGGGCGGCGCATCGGCCCATAGGGCGCCGGTGAGCAAGGTTTCTAGCGTCCGCGCACGCTTCACTCGGTCTGCCATGCCGCCGAAGGCCGCCGCGAAAGACATCATCCGTCCACCGTCCACCCGCAGGCGAAAGGCGCCGAGCAAGGTGGAGATGTCCTGATCGAACCGGCGGGAGAGCTTCCAGGCGAAGAGCTGCTCGCCCTCCGCAAGGCGCGGCAGGCGCAGCGCCGCGATCACCTCGTCCGGCGCGAGCGCGGTCTGGCGATAGCCGGTGAGGAAATCCGCGACCGCCATGGGGCGCACCCCGGACGGGCCGGCCAACTCCACCTCCGCATCCAGCGCCAGCAGCACCGGCAGCGTGTCGCCCACCGGCGAGGCGGTGCCGAGATTGCCGCCGAAGGTGCCCATGGTGCGGATCTGCCGCGAGCCGATGCGGCGGATGAGGGCGCCGAACGCCGGGAAGGCCGCCTCCACCGTCTCCAGCCCCTCCGCATAGGTGACGGCGGCGCCGAGCACCAGCACTTCGCCCTCCCACGCGATCCGCTTCAGCTCGGCGACGCGACGGGTGGAGAGGACGAGGGGGAAGCCCTGCCGCTTCTTGGCGGGGATGAGGCCGAGGTCGGTGGCGCCGGCGATCAGAACCGCGTCCGGATAGGCGCTGCGCAGCGCCACCAGCTCCGAAAGGGTCTGCGGCACGAGATGCAGTTCCCCCCGTGCCGCGATGCGGGTGTTGGGCTCCGGCGGAACGGACACAGGCTCGGTCACCGCCGGCGCGGCGCAGAGCGCGCGGGCGGTATCGACGATGGGGCGATAGCCGGTGCAACGGCAGAGATTGCCGGCCAGCGCCTCGTGGATGTCGGCATCGCCCACCGGCGCATCGCCTGTCCGCTCCTGCGCAAGGGCGTAGAGCGACATGACGATGCCCGGCGTGCAGAAGCCGCATTGGGTGCCGTCGCTCTCGGCCAGCACGGTCTGGACGGGATGGAGGCCGGACGGGCCAGCAAGCCCCTCCACCGTCTTCACCTCGGTGCCGTCGATCTGGGAGAGCAGCAGGATGCAGGAATTGGCGACCTGCCACCGCGCCGCCCCGTTGTCCTGCCGCCCAATGGCGATGGTGCAGGCGCCGCAATCGCCTTCCGCGCAGCCTTCCTTGGTGCCGGTGAGGCGGCTGCGGGTGCGCAGGAAGTCCAGCACCGTCATGGAGGGGGCGGCATCCGCCACCTCGATCCGCTCGCCGTTCAGGACGAAGGCGATGGCCACGCTTTCAGCCTCCCGCGCTCTGGGACGAGCGGAAGGCCCAGGCCACCATGCGCCGCTCGAACACGGCGAAGATCGCGTACATGAGGATGCCCTGGATGGCGAGGGAGATGAGCCCGGCGAACACCAGCGGCATCTGGAAGTTGGAGCCCGCCTGCACCATGAGATGGCCCACCCCCGCATTGGCGCCGATGGTCTCGGACACCACCGCGCCGACGAAGGCGAGCGTGATGCCCACCTTGAGCGCTCCGAAGAGATAGGGCCCGGTGCGGGGAATGCCAACCTTGCGCATGATGTCGAGCTTGGAGGCGCCGAGCGCGCGCAGCACGTCCTCCAGTTCCGGCTCTGTGGTGGCGAGGCCGGTGGCCACGTTCACCACGATGGGGAAGAAGGAGATGAGGAAGGCGGTGAGGATGGCCGGCACCTCGCCGATGCCGAACCACATGATGAGGATGGGCACCACCGCCACCTTGGGCACGGAATTGAACCCGATCATCACCGGATAGAGCCCGCGATAAATCGTGCGCGACCAGCCCACCACCACCCCCAGCGCGATGCCGAACACCACCGCGATGGCAAAGCCCGCCATGGTGGTCCACAGGGTGACGAAGGAGTTCTTCAGCAGCGGCCACCAGTATTTCACCATGGCAGCGAAAATCTCGGTGGGCGCGGGCAGGATGAAGGTATCGATCTTGAACAGCCGGCAGGCCGCCTCCCAGATCACGAACAATGCGACGGTGAAATAGACGGGGGCGAGGTTCTCAACGGAGAGCTTTTTCATCATCTCACGCCGCCTGCCGCACTTCGGCGATCTTGTTGCGCAGCTCGTGGACCAATCCGGTGAACTCGGCCCGGTAGCAGACATCGAGGTCGCGCGGCCGGAGGAACGGCACCTGCCGCGTCTCCACGATACGGCCGGGGCGCGCGCTCATGACGTGGATGGTGTCGGCGAGGAAGGCCGCCTCACGCAGATCATGGGTGACGAGGATGACGGTGAAGCCGAATTCCTGCCAGAGGTCGCGCAGCACGCACCACAATTCCTCGCGGGTGAAGGCGTCCAGCGCGGCGAAGGGCTCGTCCAGCATCAGCAGCGCCGGCTGGTGGATGAGCGAGCGGCAGAGCGAGGCGCGCTGCTGCATGCCGCCGGACATCTCCCAGGGAAAGCGGTCGGCAAAGGCGCCGAGGCCCACCACATTGAGCAGCGCCATGGCCTTGTCCTGAAACGCGGCCTTGTCGCGGGAGAAGCGGCGGCGATAGGGCTCGACGATCTCCAGCGGCAGCATCACGTTCTGCAGCACGGTGCGCCACGGCAGGAGGTTGGCGTGCTGGAAGGCCATGCCCGCCACCTTCACCGGCCCCTTCACCTCCGCGCCATCGATGGAGACGGTGCCGGAGGTGGGGCGGATGAGGCCGGTCACGAGCTTCATCAGCGTGGACTTGCCGCAGCCCGAAGGCCCCACCACCGCCGCGAACTCGCCCTTGCGCACATTCAGCGTGGTGCCGGCCAGCGCCGTCACCGGGCCGGTGCGGCCGGGATAGGTCAGGGTCACATTGTCGAGGACGATCACGGGGAGGCCTTTCGGTTCGGCGCGGCCACTCCCCGGACAAGCGACACCGCAGGTGGAGCGCCGATCCGGGGTCCAGGGGAAAAGCCGGCGAAGCCGGCGATCGCCCCGGCGGCCTCAGGTCAGGTCGCCTTCGGCGATCCCTTGCGCTGGACCCCGGCTCGCATTCCGCTATCGCTGCATGCGTCCGGGGTACGAAATCGCGTCACATCTTCCGCTCACTCGCCGGCGGCAGGTACTCGCTGGTGAAGATGTCCGCCGCCGTGGGCTTGGCCTTGAATTCGTAGGTGATGCCCACCTGGTCGATGGACTTCGCCAGACGCGCGGGGTCCACGTCGCCCGTACCGTTGGCCTTCACCCAGTCGGTGACGATGTTGTCCTTCAGCGCCATTTCGAGGCGGGCCAGCTCGATGGCCTCGTCGGCCGTCTCGTTGCGCTTCATCACGGACTTGATGGCGCTCTTGGGATCCTTCGCCGTGTCGATGATGCCCTTGATGGTGGCCTTCACGAAGCCCTTCACCACCTCGGGATGGGCCTTGCCGAAGTCGGGGTTCACCATGATGGCGTTGCCGTAGAGCACGAGGCCGTGCTTGGACATGAGCATCACCGCGATGTCGTCCGCCGGCACGCCCTTCTGGCGCAGGTTGAAGAAGGAGGAGAAGGAGAAGCCGGTGATGGCGTCCACCTTGCCGTCGGCCAGCATGGGCTCGCGCACGGGGAAGCCGATGTTCTCGATCTTCACCTTCTCGGCGTCGATGCCGTTCTCCTTCACGAAGGCCTTCCACTGGGCGAAGGCGCCGTCCGGCGCGGGGGCGCCGAGGATCTTGCCCTCGAGGTCCTTCGGCTTGGTGATGCCGGTCTTCTTCAGGCTGACGATGGCGAAGGGCGGCTCGTCATAGACCATCTGGACGGCGGTGACCTTCTTGTCCGGGTTCTGGTCCCGGAACTTCATCAACGAGTTGATGTCGAAGAAGCCGATGGGATAGGTGCCCGCCGCCACACGCGCGATGCCGGCCACCGAGCCGGGGCCGCTGTCGATGGTCACGTTGAGCCCCTCGGCCTTGTAGTAGCCCTTGTCCAGCGCCACGAAATAGGGGGCGGACGGCCCCTCGAACTTCCAGTCGAGCGCGAATTTCACGTCGGTCTCAGCCAGCGCGGGCGCCGCTGCCAGGGTGGCGAGAACGGCGGCGAACACGGAACGCATCAGGCCCATGAAAAAGCTCCTCGGTTTCGCTGCCGTGGACTGCAACCGCCATGCCAGCGGCCCCGCACGCCGTAGCGGCAGGCCACGGGCGCCCGGACCGTCGCGGATCGGCCACTGCCGCACGATGAGGCAGGCAGCCTCTGCCCTCAAGATCGGCAGATTGCTTAGGCCATGAGCAAACTGCGCTCTTCCCACCCTGCTGGACAGATCCCGCCGCCTGGGCCACTCCATTGATGACGAATGCCGACAAGCGGAGGGGCCATGGCACGGCGGGTGCTGCTCACCTGGGAACAGGGCGCGGGGTTCGGCCACACCATCCAGCTCGCGCGGCTCGGCCGGCGGCTCACCGAAGCGGGTGCGGAGGTGGCGGCCGCGGTGCGCCACCTGCAGAATGCCGGGCCGCTGGCCGAGGCTGGCATCCGCCTGATGCAGGCGCCGCCGTGGCCCGCCCCTGCCCCGCGCGCTGGCGACCAGATCCCGGCCTCGGCGACGCTGACCGACAGCCTCGCCCGTGTCGGCCTGCGCGATCCCGACAGCGTGCGCCCGGTGCTGCACGCGTGGCGCGACCTGATGGATGTGGAGCGGCCGGACCTGATGGTCTGCGACTATGCCCCCCTCGCCGGCCTCGCCGCGCGCGGGCGCTGCCCGGTGATGCAGGTGAGCACGGCCTATTGCCTGCCGCCGGCGGACCTCGAAGCCATGCCCGTGTTCCACGATTTCATGCCGTCCCAGCATCCGGATGGCGAAGTGGTCGCGGCGGTCAACACCGCGCTGGCGGATACGGGCCTTGCCCCCATCGACCGCATCGGCGCGCTCTTCACCGGCGATGACGCCTTCGTGCGCAGCTTCCAGCTGCTCGATCCCTATGCCGACCTGCGCAGCCGACAGGCGGAAGGCCCGGTGATGACCGAGGCCATGCGCGAGGCGTCCCCCGATGCCCGCACCGTCTTCGCCTATGTCCACACCGACGTGGCCTCGCGACCGGACATAGCCGCCGTGCTGATGGCGCTGGCCCCACGGCTGGAGATCTTCGTGCCGGGCGTCGACCCCTCCTGGCTCGCGCCGCTCTGGGCGGCCGGGGCCATCGTGCATGGGCGGCCTGTGTCCATGGCGGAGGCCATGACCCGGACCCGCCTGCTGATCCATCAGGGCAGCGCCGGGGTGGCGGCGGATGCGCTGGCGGCGGGCGTGCCGCAAGTCACCTTCTCGGTGCATGTGGAACACTGGCTGAACGGCGAGGCGCTTGCCGCCGCCGGGCTCAGCCGCAATTTCCCGCTGTTCCATCCCGATGCACGGGTTGCGCCGGAGCCGGTTCTGGCCGCGCTGGAAGACAGGGACATGGCCATGATCGCCGCGGCGGCCGGCCGGATGCACCGGGCGGAACTCGCCGCCCGCGATCCGCTGGACGCACTGACGGCGCGCTGCCGCGCGCTGCTCTAGGCTAGCTCAGTAGCCGATCGGCCCGCCGCCACCACCGCCGATAGGTCCACCGCCGCCCCCTCCCCCGCCGCCACCGGGGAAGCCCGGAAAGCTCGGGATATTCGGGAAGGTCGGCAGGTTGGGGAAGCTCGGGAAGCCGCCACCGCCGCCATAGCCGCCGGGAAAGCCGCCGCCACCGCCACCGTAGCTATAAGGCGGCGGGGTGACGGGAATGACGACGTTGCCCTGGTTCTGCTGGGAGGCCTGCTGGGCGATGGTGTCCGCCTCGCCCTGAAGCGCGGTATTCACGGACCGGCAGGTCGCCGCCGCGAGGTCCATGGTGGTCTGCCCCTGCACCGGCACGCCGCACGGATGGCTGGACCCGCGGTCGAGGCCGGTCGTATCCGCGACCGGGCCGCGGCGCCCGCCGGTCTGGCCGGTCTGGCTGCGGGTCTGGGCGATGACCGCATCGATCTGGGCCTGCGACACCCGCACCGGACCGCTCATGCCGCCGCGCCCGACCGTGACCATGAAGCCGGGCCGGCGGATGACGATCGTCTCCCCACCCGGCCCCACCACGGTGAGGGTACCGAACTGGAGAATGGCCTGGGTCTCGCCGTCGCGGTGGATGATGGCCGCGACGCCGCCACGGATGCCGATGGTCGCCACCGGCGTCTTCACCTCGGCCCCGCCGGTGTGGCTGGCATTGCCACCGACGAAGCGCGCCGCGCCCTTGGTGAGGGTGAGCGCCATGGAGCCGGCCTTGGCGTTGGGATCATAGACGAACTCGTCGATGACGAGGTTCGAATTGGGGCCGATGTTCAGCGTGGTCTTGTCCACGAACAGGACCTGCACGCTACCGGCGGAGCTGGTCTCGATGCGCTCGCGGTGGATGATGCTGGAGCCGAGCTCCAGCGTCCGCACGCCTGACCCGGCATTGCCGGTGGAGCGGGGATTGACCGCGGCGGCCGTGCCGACGCTGTTCTGCGCAAGGGCCGGGCCGGTGGCGGCCACGATGGCGAGGGAGGCGACCGAAGCCAGGAGACGGGCGGGGGTGCTGATGGGCATGATGCGTTGCTCCTCAGAACCGCACGTTCGGGCCGATGGAAACGCTGAAATTGTCGAACGCATAGTTCGGCAAGGTCGAGGTGGACCAGCTGTACTGGACCTGCGTCAGCAGCCCCCACTGCTCGTGGACCGGAACGTCCAGCGCGAGGCCGACCCGGTACTGGTTGTCCTGTTCAGTGATGAACCGGGTGATGAACGGGTTGGGCGCGTCATAATTGTAGCGCGTGTAGCCGACACTCGGGATGACGATCCAGCGCTTCACGCCCCATAGGCCCTGGAACTCGAACGGCAGCGCGAGGTCCACCGCAAAAGTGTTGTAGGAGTACCAGGGCAGGTCGCCCGAGGCGTCGTTGTAGGAGAGCCGCGCGCGCCAGCGCCAGTCGTCGGTGATGCGGCCGAAGGCGTTGCCGCCCACCGTCCACATCTCGCCGCTCTGGAACGACGCGGTGGGATAATCCTGCGACGACTGGTAGTCGCGCTGGCGGATCTCCGCGAAGGGCTCCAGCCCGAACCAGGCGCTGAACGGCAGATAGAGCGAGACGCCCGCGCCGTAGGTGCCGAGATAGCCGCTGCTGCCCAGCGCCACGCCGCCCGCAAGCACATAGGCGCGGATGGACGAGCCCGGCAGAGCGTCCGGCGCCAGCGCGAAACGCGGGCCGGTGTTGAATTCGGCGAAGCCCAGGTTCAGCTGCTGCAGCTGGAACTGCTGCGAATAATAGAGATTGAGGTTGGTTTCCCAGACATCGCCGCGCTGGTTGCCGAAGTCATAGACGTGGCGGATGGAGGCGAGCGCGAAGGCGTTGCCGTCCGCCTGCGCGGCCGCGCTCGGCGGCAGCAGAGCGCCCACGTCCTGCCCGATCACGAGGCGGCTGGAGGGGCCGTAATTGGCGTTGGACTGGTAGCGCACGCCCACCTGCCCGTAGACGCTCCACTGGTTGGTGGAGAGGCGGCGGTCGATCTCCACCAGATAGGCGGCGATGTTGTCCCGCTCCTGCCCGGTCAGTTCCGGCGACTGGGCGATGGGCTCGAAATAGGCGCGCGCGGATTCATAGGAGCCGAGCCGGTAATAGAGCCGCGCCAGCTCGAGGCGCACGCGCACCAGCTTGGGATTGTAGAAGAGGATGCGCTCGTAGACGCCGATGGCGGCCTCGTAGTCGCCCACCTCAACCGCGCGCCGGGCAAGGCGGAAGGCCAGCTCCACGTCCGCCGGACGCTTCATGGACTGGTCGAACAGGGTATTGAATTCAGGGTCGGAGTCCGCCAGCACGGTCTGCTGCGCTGCCAACGCGGGTCCCGCCAACACGCTCAGCGCCACAGCCAGCACGATGCCGCGCACGGACGCCCTCGCCCCCAAGCTACCCCTGCTCGGGTCCGCAACCCGAGTATTGTACCGCTTCACCAGCATGCCTGACCATCCGGCTTGTGCTGGCAAGGCCCCGCCCCTTGCCCATGCAGCGATCCTTACCATTGCGGGTGCCGGAAGGGGATTCCGAGCGCCGGACAAGCCAAGGATTCATGCGCATTTCCGTGACGTAAAAGCATTTTTGCCACAGGCGCCTGTGGGACGCGCCACGATCATACCGCCACGCAATCCTGTCCTCGCAATTCGCACGACAGCGCGCCTGGGACCGCCCGAACCCCTCGCATTTTTAGATTGCACGGATGCAATGAACGTCCACTTTCATTCCATCGATTCTTGCATAGATTGATCTCAACGGCGGCCTCGGTGCCGCCCAGAGGATCAAGGAGCAGACCCATGCGCAGCATCGGACTTCACCACGTCACTGCCATCGCCGGCCCGGCCCGTCGCAATCTGGACTTCTACACCCGCACCCTCGGGCTGCGGCTGGTAAAGAAGACCGTCAATTTCGACGATCCCGGCACCTATCACTTCTATTTCGGCGACGCCGCCGGCTCGCCCGGCTCCATCCTCACCTTCTTCCCCTGGGAAGCCGCCGGCACCGGCCGGGCGGGCGTGGGCGAGACGCAGGAGACCGCGTTCCGCATCCCGGAGGCGGCGGTGAGCTACTGGACCGAGCGCCTCATCACCGCCGGCCTTTCGCCGGACCTGCCGGAGAAGCGTTTTGGTGAGACGGTGATCGCGTTCAAGGACCCGGACGGGATGCGCATCGCCCTCGTCGGCATCCCCGGCATCGAGGCCGAGCCCGCCTGGGCCGGCGGCGAAGTGCCGGAGGCGCACGCCATCCGCGGCATGCATTCCGTGACCCTCCTGCTGAAGGAGGCCGGCGCCACCGCGGACATCCTCACCGACGTGTTCGGCTTCGAGGAGGTCGGGCGCGAAAGCACCCGCATCCGCTACCGGGCGCCGGGCGTGGCCGTGGGCGGCATCGTGGACATCCGCGAGGCCGGCGGCTTCCTCTCCGGTCGTCAGGGACGCGGCAGCGTCCACCACATCGCCTTCCGCGCCACTGACGACGCGGCGCAGGCCGAGATGGTGGAGAAGCTGACGGCCCGCCACGGCCGCCACGTCACCGAGCAGAGGGACCGGAACTACTTCCGCTCCGTCTACTTCCGCGAGCCCGGCGGCGTGCTGTTCGAGATCGCCACCGACGATCCCGGCTTCGCCGTGGACGAGGCGCCCGAGCATCTCGGCGAGGCGCTGAAGCTGCCGGCCCAGTACGAGGCGCACCGCGCCGAGATCGAGCGGGTTCTGCCGCAGGTCGCCTGAGAGGACAGGCCCGACACCCCATCATCGCCCGGCCGCACCAGCGGCCGGGCCGGAAAGGAACTGCCCCAATGACCACCGTTCCTGATGCGCTTGCCGCCCCCGCGCGGAGCGCCCTCTCCTTCACCCACCGCTTCGTGCCCGCCACCGATCCCGCGGCGGCGCCGCTGCTGCTGCTCCACGGCACCGGCGGCGACGAGAACGATCTCATCCCCCTCGGCCGGATGCTCTCGCCCGGCGCGGCGTTGCTGTCGCCCCGCGGCAAGATCAGCGAAGGCGGAATGCCGCGCTTCTTCCGCCGGCTGGCGGAAGGCGTGTTCGATGAGGAGGACGTGGTGCGGCGCGCCCACGAGCTGGCCGATTTCATCGGCGAGGCGCGCGCCGCCTATGGCCTTGCCGCCCCGGTAGCGGTGGGCTTCTCCAACGGCGCCAACATCGCCGCGGCCGTGCTGATGCTGCGTCCGGACGTGCTCTCCGGCGCGGCCCTGCTGCGGGCCATGGTGCCACTGGCGAACCCGCCGGCGGGCACCCTTCCGGGAACGCCGGTGCTGATGCTCTCGGGCGCCGCCGACCCCATCGTGCCCGCGAACAACGCGGCCCGGCTGGCTGCCCAGCTGGAGCAGCGGGGCGCCCGCGTGGAGCACCGCACGCTGCCGGGCGGCCATGGCCTCACGCCCACCGACATGACGGCCATGCGCGACTGGCTCACGCGGACCGGCGCGGCGGCGGCCTGAGGCTCAGCGCGCCGGTTCAGCGCGCCGGCTTGGCCGAAGCCGTGCCGCCGCCACCGCCCTGCTTCGCCGCCGCGATGATGGCGGGCGCCAGGGCCTCGGCGAGGCAGGCGTAGCCGGCGTCATTCATGTGAAAGCTGTCCCACGACAGGGTGCCGCGGAAACCCTTCGGGTCTTCCGCGGCCCACTGCTTCATCATGGCGTAGCGGCGCAGCAGCGGCACGCCGCGCGCCGAGGCCGCCGCATTCACCGCCGCGACGAACGCCTCATAGCGGGCGAGATCGTTGATGCCGGGGAAATACTGCTGGTCGATGACGACCACCGCCGCGCCCGACGCCGCGATGGCGGCGAGGCCATCGGCAACCGTGGCGCGCAGCCGGGTCGGATCGCCGCCGAAGATCACGTCGTTCGTCCCCACCTGCCACAGCACCAGTTGAGGCGCCGGCTGGGTCTGCACGAGCGACTTGAGGCGCGCCAGCGTGGACGGCCCGGTCTCTCCCGAGACGCCGGCATTCACCATGGCGACCCGCCCTTCGCCCAGTGCCGCCGTCAGGCGGTGGGCGAGCTGGCTCGGATAGTTGGTGTCGCCGCTCGATGCGCCCACGCCTGCCGTGGTGGAGGAGCCGATGGCGAGGATGCGCAGGGGCTGGCCCTCCCTGAGCGCCTTGACGCCGGCAGGCATGGACAGCGCTGGCGAGGGCCGCGCCGTGCAGCCCGCGGCATTGGCGGCATTCGGCCCGCCGGCAACTAGGAAACCGCCCAGAACGGCGAGCAGCGGGACCGCAAGGAAACGAAGGCAGCGCATGGGGAAGGACCAATCCGGAAGAAACGGCGCCCGCCGGACGGACGCCGGGGCGGATTGAACCCAAGGCGCGCGCGACGTCAACAGCAAAGCTCCAAGGGGCGCCTCAACCGGCCGCGCCTCACTCCGCCGGACCTCACTCCGCCGCGCGCATGGGGGATGCCCCCTCTTGCGGCCGCCCATCCGCCTTCACCCGGGGATCGGCCCAGCGACCCGCCTCGATGTCGGCGATCTGCCGCGAGACGTCGCGCACCACCTTCCGGGAGAAGGGGCCGAGATGCATGTAGAACAGCGCCAGCGAGAGCAATTGCTCCAGCCTGTCCAGCCGCTTGAGCCCGCGCAACGCCACCGGCCAGATGTGCACCGCCGCCCGCGGATGGCGCCAGGTGACGGTGGCGAGCACGCCGAACAGCCGTCCGAGATCGGCGACCATCTGCCTGACGTCGATGGGCGCCGGCGGGGCCGGCAGCTCGGCCGCGGCGGGCGGCTTGGTCGCGGCAACCGCCCCTTCCTGCCGCCCGACGAGTTCAGAAAGCCGGCGGATGCGGCCGAAGAAGGCGCGCGGGGCATAGACCCGGGCATAGACCTCGCGGTAGCGCCGCAGCACGTCGATGCGCGGCTCCAGCGTCGCGAAATTGAGGCCGGCGCCGGTCTGATCCCCGTGGCGGAAGTCCTCTTCCTTGATCGGGAACATCCGCCCTTCCCGCTCAAGCCGGCGGGAGAGCTGGGTATCGGGAAGCGCGTAGAGCAGGCCCAGCGAAACCACCGGGATGGCCGCCTCCTCGATCAGTTCCGCCATGGCGTCCGCCGCGTCGGGGGACTCATTGTCGAAGCCGACGATGAAGCCCGCGATCACCACGATGCCGGCGGCATAGATCCGGTGGACGCTGGCGGCGATGTCGCGCTTGGTGTTCTGCTTCTTCTGCGTGGAGCGCAGGACCTCGGGATCGGGGCTCTCGATGCCCACGAACACCAGATAAAACCCGGCCTCAGCCATCTGATCCAGCAGCGCGCTATCGTCCGCGAGGTTGAGCGAGGCCTCGGTGGAGAAGTGGAACGGGTGGCCGTGCGCCCGCTGCCATTCGATCAGGTGCGGCAGGAAGGCCTTCACCGCCTTCTTGTTGCCGATGAGATTGTCATCGACGAAATCCACATGGCCGCGATAGCCGAGCGCGTACAGCGCATCCAGCTCCGCCAGCATCTGCGCCGCTGTCTTGGTGCGCGGCACCCGGCCGTACAGCTCGATGATGTCGCAGAACTCGCAGGTGAAGGGGCAACCGCGCGAGAACTGCACGCCCACGAACAGATAGTCCGGCAGGTGGAGCAGATCGAAGCGCGGCACCGGCGTTTGGGTCACGGCCGGCCGCTCTTCGGGCGTGGTGATGAGGCCGGAGCGGGCACCGCTCTCCCAGGCTTCGACGAAAGCGGAGAGCGTCGCCTCCGCCTCGCCGAGGACACGGAAGTCGGCGGCCGCATAGGCTTCGGGGCTCGAGGACACGTCCGGTCCGCCCACCACCACCACCTTGCCCGCCGCCTGCATGGCAGCGACGGCGGTCAGCGCCTCCTGGCGCTGGGGCAGCATGCCGCTGACGAACACCACGTCCGCCCATTCGAGATCAGCCGGGTCCAGCGCACGGGCGTTCAGGTCGCACAGGCGCGCCTCCCAGTGCGCCGGCAGAAGCGCGGCGACGGTGATGAGGCCCAGAGGCGGCGCCATGCAGCGCGCGCCCTTGAGCCGCGCCAGCTCCAGATTGCGCCAGAAGCTGTCCTGCGCAAACCGCGGATAAAGTAACAGTACCCGGACGCTCGACATCGCCGCCCCTATCGCCGCCCACATGATTCGCAGATGACCATAGGGCGGTTGCGGGACCGTGTCATCGCAACGGACCATGTGGCGTCAAGGGCAAGCTGGATCGCGGCCACGGCTCGCGCGGCCACGGACACGTCAGGCGCGCTTTCCCCCCGTTTGATCGTCGGCCGAGATGGCCCCGTCGCGCACAGGATGGGTCGGCGCCATATGGGCATCGAGATGGGAGATCATGCCTACCCCCATCTACCCTATATCTTTATTTCCTCAAGAAATAACGGGAAGTGCGCCGCGATATCGTCGACTTCCATGATGTGATAAATGTTGAATCTGTAGGCTGGCCCAAGGTCGACCTCCGGGGGCGTAAAGGGAAAGGCCAGATTGCCGGCGGTCGACATGCGCCCCTCGAACCCCAGATGCAGCAGATATTGCTTTGTCGTCCGCATCACTTGCATGGCGCGGTCCGGGTTTGGCGCGAGACACTCGCCGAGTATGAAGACTTCATGGGGCGAAGGGGGCGCGCCATCGACGTCGAGCGGACGGACGCCGTCGATGCCGTACAGGCGGAACGCGAGCTGGTAGTCCTCCGGCGCGTTCTCGCACACGAGGTCACGCACCACTTCCTTGATCCGGTCCACGACCCCCGCGATGTGGAGGATGAAGTTGGGATCCGCCGCTGCGCACAGCAGCACGGCCCGCGACCCGACCGCCACGGCCCCCTCCAGCTTGATGGTCTGGCGCGAAGCGGGGCGAAAGTCCGCGCCGGAGACGCGGGTGCGCCGCGCGTCCAGCGCCTCGAAGCGGGCGTTGGAGAGATCGACCGCCCCGGCCGGTTCGCGGATGGTGAAAGGGTCTGCCTGTTCATAGAGGCTGTGGCCGGCCACAGAGGCCGGGGTGGCGGCGCGCTCGGGGTTCATGCTTTCAAGCTCGAACCCGTCGCGATCTATCGTTGCCAGGATCGCATCGCGACCGCCGGGTCGGCAGCAAATGGACGCACATTCGACGATTTTCGCCATGTGGATCGCCAGCCCCACCGGAAGGCCGGCCATGATCGGCAAGGCGGAGAAAATTCCGGTATCGCATGCGCGGCCGGCGATGATCACGTCGGCGCCGGACTGCAGGGCGCGCTGAAAGGCCTCCACACCCATTTGCCCGACGATGTGAGCGGCGGCGTCCACATCCGCCTCTGTGAGGTCGGGCATGGTATCCACCGGCCTGATACGGCCTTCGCGCAACGCCGCCTTGACGGCGGAGCGGGAAATGTCGGCGGGCATGTATGCAAGCGTGAAAGACAGGCCGTCTTCCGCCGCGATCTCGCGCACCAGCTCCAGCGTGCCTTCCAGATGCGGCGCGGCGCCCGCCGATCCGGCAGAGCCGATCACCAGCGGGACGCCGAGCTGCCGGGCGCCGCCAAGAACCCGGCGCAGATCCTGCTTCGTACTGGTCCGGGATGTGGCCATCTTCCCGCTGCCGAGATAGGCGGGGCCAATGTCGATCGACCCCATGTCGCACCCGATCATGTCCGGCCGGCGCGCAAGGCCGGCCTCGAATGCCGCTGCGGGAATGCCATAGCCGAGCTGGCCCGACGCCCCGAGGATGCGGATGCTGCGCCGACGGCCGGACGCGATGTCGTCGAGAAGGGTGCCGATGCCGTTCATAGGTCGATTCCAAGCAGCGGCGCGTGCTGTTGGGCGCCGTAGACGTCACGGTCGCCGGGATCCCCCGACATCACCTTTCGGGGGATCGATATCTTGATGGCCAGCGCCGGACGGTAGATGTGGACGGCGACCCGCTCCAGCGCTTCGCCATAGCGCCGCGCGACCTCCGCGCGCAGCGTTTCAGCCGCGGCGGCCACGTGGTTGAATCGGTCCTCGTCGGGAAAGACGAGGTCGAAGGTCAGGACCAGCGGCCCGGCATTCTTGCTCCGCAGAACGGAGACCATTTGATCGAGCCGCATGCGCCTGTCTCCGGCTGGTCGATCAGTTCACGCCGACGGCGTGACGACCGGCGATCCGGCCGAAGACGGCCCCCCGCAGCACCGAGGTCGCCCCAGTATACCGGCCGTAATAGATTCCCATGGTCTCTCCGGCCGCGTAGAGATTGGCGATGGGCTGGCCGTCGTGGTCGACCACCTGGGCGTTGGCGTTGCAGCGCAGCCCGCCGAAGGTGAAGCAATTGGCCGAGCTGATCGGCCACGCCCGGAACGGCCCCTGAGAGAGGGGCAGCGCCCAGTTCGACTTTGGCGGCGAAATGCCCTCGGTCGCGAGCCCGTCGCACTCGAGCGGCTTGAACGTGCCCGGCCGCGTCGCCGCGTTGAACGCCGCCACCGTCGCGGCAAGTTTCTGCGGCGGGATGTCGAGCTGGCGCGCGAGGCCTTCCAGCGTGTCCGCCGTGAACGGCTTCTTGTCGCTCCGCACGGTGCGCTGCCAGTTCGGCACATCGTCCAGCCGCGCGTCGCAGATCACATAGGCAGTCCCGCCCGGCAGCCGCCCGATCAGGCGTGCGATGTTTTCATAGATCGTATCCACAGTGCCCGACGCCTCATCGACGAAGCGCTGGCCGTCGCGATCAACCAGGATGCCATAGGGAAACACGAAGACGATGGGCTCGGACTGGCCCGATCGCGGGTCGATGGGCTCGGCGTGGTACTCGGTGTAGTCGCCGCAAGGCGCCGCTCCGGCTTCGAGGGCCATCTTGATGCCCTCGCCGCGATTGTAGTATCCGCCCCGGGCAACGGGACGGATATAGCGCGCCTGCGCCCCATAGTAGCGCGCCTGCATCTCCGAATTGCCTTCGAACCCGCCGCAGGCGAGCACCACCTTGCCGAGGAAGCGGCGCATGCCGTCCCCCGTCTGCGCCATGATCCCGGTGACCGACCCATCCTCGGCCCGCACGAGGCCGCGCGCGCTGGTCTCGTAGTGGAAGTCGACGCCGAGCTTCTCGGCGGTGGCGGCAAGCGCCTCAACCAAAGCGAGGCCCCCGCCCACCGGGCAGATGCGGGTGGTGGAGGAGGTGATGAGATACGTCGCCATGTCGGAGAATTTGATCCCGGCGCTCCGAAGCCAGGAGAGCGTCGGGCCGGCCTCCCGCGCGAGCGTCGAGATCACTTCCGGATCGGTGAAGGAGAGCGCCTTCACGATGGGGGACCAATCCGCATAGGGACGGCCGGTCTCGGCGATCAGCGACGGATCGAGGTTCCACCCCGCATTCTGCATGAAGTGCTCTTCGAAGTCGTCGGAGACCTCGTTTTCGTTCTTCATGCGCATGAAGGCTTCGGTCCAGCGCGTATTGCCGCCCCGCTCCTCGATGCAGGAGCGCTCAAGGACGGCCACGCGGCGACCGGTCTCCGCGGCGGAGACCGCGGCGGACAAGCCCGCAATGCCGCAGCCGACAACAACGACGTCGTAAGCGTGCTCGATCATAGCTTGACCGCGAACGGATCGCGCTCCTCGTTGGAAAAATCGATCATCACGTTGCGAATGCTGGTGAATTCATCGAGCGCCACTTCGCCGCGCTCGCGCCCGAAGCCGCTCTCCTTGAAGCCGCCGAAGGGCGCCTGGACCGCGACCGCGCGATACGTATTGACCCAGACCGTGCCGGCCCGGATGGACCGGGAAACGCGCATGGCCCGTTGCAGGCTCTCCGTCCACACGCCGGCGGCGAGGCCGTAGCGGGTGTTGTTGCCGATCTCGATCGCCTCTTCCTCGGTATCGAACGGCAGGATCGACAGGACGGGGCCGAACACCTCCTCCTGGGCGATGGTCATGTCGTTCCGGACATCCTTGAAGATGGTGGGCTGCACGAAGAAGCCCTTTCCGAGCCCCGGGCCTTCGGCGGCGCCACCGCCGGCGGCGAGGGTCGCGCCGTCGCGCTTGGCGGCGTCGATCATGCCGAGGATGCGGGCGAACTGGGGTTCGTTGGCCGCGGTGCCCATCTCGGTCGCGGGATCGCAGGGATCGCCGAGCCGGATGCGGCTTGCGCGCTCGACCAGCGTCTCCACCACCTGATTGTAGACGCCGCGCTGGACCAGCAGGCGCGATCCGGCGATGCAGGTCTGGCCGGTGGCGGCGAAGATGCCGGCCAGCGCGCCGATGATCGCCTTCTTGAGGTCGGCATCATCAAAAATGATGTTGGGCGACTTGCCGCCCAGCTCCAGGGTGGCCGGCACCAGGGCCCGGCCCGCCACGGCCGCGATCTCGCGCCCCACGCCGGGGCTGCCCGTGAAGCTCACGCGGTCGATCCGGCCCGAGGCCAGCAGCGCCTTGCCGACCCGCGCGTCCCCGGTCACGACATTGACGACGCCGGGCGGAAAGCCTGCGGCCTCCACCAGTTTCGCGAACTCCAGCGTGGTCGCCGACGCGTGCTCGGAGGGCTTGATCACCACGCAATTGCCGGCGGCCAGAGCGGGGGCGAGCTTGTTGGACAGGAGCCCCATGGGGGAGTTCCAGGCGGTGATCAGCACGCACACGCCGATGGGATCGCGCACCGTGTAGTCCAGCGTGTCGCGCTGATCGAGCGGGATGGTCTTGCCCCAGAGCTTGTCCGCATAGCCCGCGAAGAAGCGATACTGCCGCGCCGCGAACAGCATCTGGCTCTGCGTCTCGCGGATGACCTTGCCGTTGTCCGTGCTCTCCAGCCGGCCCATGCGCGGCGCGTCTGCGGCCAAGAGGTCGGCGAGCTTGTTCATCAGCCGCGCGCGCTCGGCGCCGGAGGTCTTGGACCAGTGGGTCTCGAACGCCGTGCGGGCTGCCGCGATGGCGTCCGCCACCTGCTGGTCGCTGGCCTGCGCCAGCGAAGCCCATTCCTCGCGCGTGTAGGGGTTGATGGCGGGAAAGCGTTCCTGCCCCGGTTCTTCGACCCATTGGCCGTTGATGAAGAGCTTGTAGTGCGTCATGCGAAACTCCGGCGATGTCCTGGATGCGTTTCGAGGCCGGTCAGACGTGACCCGCTGCGAACATCTGTCGTGCGACCTGCGAGTCGGGCAGGAAGGGGTGGGCGGCGGTGATCTGGTTGATGGGCGCGCCGGCGAGCCAGGCGCGCAGGTTCTCAATCGTCTGCCCGTAGAAGATCTCGTAGTTCGCCTCCGTGACGAACCCGATGTGCGGCGTGGCGACCACGTTCGTGAGCGTTCTGAACGGGTGATCCTTCGGCAGCGGCTCGATCTCGAACACATCGAGCCCGGCGCCGCCGATCCGGCGCTCCAGGAGGGCGCGGACAAGCGCCTCCTCGTTGACGATCTGGGGACGTGCCGTGTTGATGATGACGGCATCCCTCTTCATCGCCGCAAGCTCCGCGTCACCGACGAGACCGAGCGTCGCATCCGTCAACGGCATGTGGATCGTGATCACGTCGGACATGCGGAACAGATCGGACTTGGACACGCATTCCACCCCGTGGGGCGCGGTGCGCTCGGGGGTCAGGTTGGGGCTCCAGGCAACGACCTTCATTCCCAGGATCTGGCCGATGCGGGAGACGGGAATGCCCATGTTGCCCAGGCCGACGATGCCAAGGGTGAGCCCCGCGAGGTTGCGGCCGAGACCGATCTGCCAGCCGCCCGCGCGCAGCGAGGCGGTTTCCTGGGGCATGTGGCGCGTCAGCGAGAAGATCAGCGCCCAGGTCACCTCCACGGTGGTCTGGTGCAGGGCATCCGTCGCGCACACGAAGATGCCCCGCGCGTCGGCGGCGGCAAGGTCGATGGAGCGGGCATTGCGCATGCCGGTGGCCAGGATCACCTTCAGGTCGGGCAAGGCGTTGATGACCTCCGCCGGAAACGCCGTCCGCTCGCGGATGCGCATGACCGCATGGAAGCCACGCAGGCGCCGGACCAGATCCTCGGACGTCGCCACGTGATCCGAGAACGCAACCGTCTCCACGCCGGCAATGGCGCCGTGGGGCCAGAACCGCGCCGCCACGCCCTGGTAGTCGTCGAGGATTGCCACCCGGAAAGGATTGGGGACGCTGCTCTTGGGATGAGGGCTCTTCTCGTTCATCGATACCCCTTGTCAGATCTCAGCTCGCGGGCCTTCGCTCCAGCGTGAGCGCGATTCAAACCCGGCCTCCGCCGGCTGCCATGCCGATGTGCCCGGGCACCCAGACCCGGCCGTCGAACAATCGCCGCGCGGTCCGGTAGAAACTGCCGCTGCGCACCTGCCAGCCGTCCGGTGTCGGCACCACGTCGGCATCGACCGTCAGCACACCGGCGGGCATCGCCAGCCGCATGGGTCCCGCGGAGCGTTCCGGCCGGCGGCATTCGGCGACGACCGACCCATCCATCTGCGCCGCGGCCGCCGCGCAGAGCGAAATGGTGAGTGGCAGCGCACGGTGCGGCTGGCCGTTGGAGATGGCTCGGATGACGAGGTCGCCTTCGGCGCCGGCCTTCGCGGATGCGACGAAACAGATGAAGGGGATGACGGGGATCCGCCGCGCGGCTTCGGGATCTGGCGCGATGCCCATTGCGACCGATGCCGTACAGCGGATGGCATCGAGCCGGGCAAGAATGTCGGCGCGTGCGTCCAGCTCCTGGGGTGCCTCGTGGCCCGTGAGGCCCACGTCTTCAGCCCGCACGAAGACGGCCGCATTGGCCGCATCCACCATGGAGACCTCGATGCGTCCCAGGCCCGGCACATCCAGCACGTCGCGCACGGCTCCGGTGGGGAGCAGCCTGCCGGTCGAAGCCCCGCCCGGATCGATGAAATCCAGCCGGATGGGAGCACCGGTCCCCCCGACGCCGGGAATGGCCAGATCGCCGTCGAACCGCGCACACCCGTCCTCGACGGGAAAGGTGGCATGGATGAGCTTGCTGGTGTTGGTGTTGAAGATGCGGACCCGCGCCTCGTCGTCTTCCGGCGGGGCGAGCATCATCTCGTCCATTGCGAATGGCCCGACGGCCGAAGTCATGTTCCCGCAATTGCCGCTGTAGTCGACGCGCGACGCGCCGATCGCGACCTGCGCGAAGGTGTAGTCGACATCCGCGTCCGGCCGCTGGGAGGGCCCGACCACGCAGACCTTGGAAAGGGAGGAGAGACCTCCCCCCATTCCGTCCAATTGCCGCCCGTAGGGATCCGGGCTCCCCATGGCCGCCGCGAACACTTCGTCCCACGTCGCCCGATCAGGAGGCAGATCGCGCGCGTGGAACATGAGCGCCTTGCTCGTGCCGCCACGCATGAAAACTGCTGGAATGGAACGCTGCGCGGCCAAAGCCCTACTCCCCGATCCACACCCCTGCCCGCCGCCCGCGCATCCTTACGCCCGGACGACATCGAACCTCACGACCTGCGCGCCGCCATCACACCTTGAGGAGACGGCACTTCGGATCCTTCTGCGCGGGAAACGCCGCCTCTTTCGAAACGGTGTCCACGAACTTCAGGAGATCCCAGGGGTCTTTCGATTCAGCCGGGGTCTTGCCGACGAACCGGTAGATCTGGCGCACCACCATGCCGTCCCCGCGGATGAAGCCATCCTTCGTGGACATGTCGTTGATGGGCATCTTTCGCATGGCGGCGAGCACGTCCGCGGTCTGATCCGTATTGGCGGCCTGCAGGCCTTTGAAATAGTGGATCAACGCATTGTAGGTGCCGGCATGCCCGACATCCGGCGGGCGGCCCGTCAGCTTGCGGAAGCGATCGGAAAAGGCGCGGGTCTCCGGATTGAGGTCCCAGTAGAAGGGCGCGGCGACCGGCATGCCCTGGATACCCTGCGGCCCCACCGCCTTCAGGTCGGAGTGGAAGGCGAACGGGGCGACCGGACGCATCGTCTTCACAATTCCGAAGTCGACGCACTGGCGCAGAAGGTTCACGAAGTCCTGCCCGAAAGTCACCACCCCGAGAACCTCCGCCTTGGAAGCCTGGGCGGTGAGCAGATGGGACGCGAAATCGGCCTCGCCCACCGGCGGGCGTGAGGTTCCCAGCACGGCGCCGCCCGCAGCCTTGATCAGAGGGGAGGCCTCGTCCTCCATGATGCGGCCGCCCGCATAGTCGGAGACAATGAAGTACCAGGTCTTGCCGCTGGTCTTCATTGCCATCTCGACCGTAAGCCGGACGATGGTGCGCGCCGTCCAGTTCCAGACGATGGCGTTGGGGGAGCAGTCCTGCTCGATCAACACGTCCGTCGAGGCATTCTGGACGATGTTGATCTTGTTCTTGTCGGCGGCAAGCTTCTGCACACCGAGCGCGACCGCGCTATTGGTCAGGCCGGTGATGAGGCCGACCCCTTCGATGTCGTACCATTTGCGTGCGATGGAAAGGGCGAGGTCCGGCTTGTTCTGGTGGTCGCCGCTGACGATCTCGATAGGGCGTCCAAGCACCTTGCCACCGAAATCCTCGACCGCCATCCGGGCCGCGATCGTCGTGCCATTACCACCGAGGTCGGAAAAAACCCCCGACATGTCTTCGAGCACGCCGACCTTTATGGGCTGCTGCATCTGTGCGTGCGCCCGCCCCAGGCCAGCACCAGTCAGTGCCAGCGCACCGCCAAACAAGACTGTTCGCCGCGAGACCATCGACACCTCCCTGTAGGCGCGGCGTGTTGTTCTGACATTTGGTGGCTGGAGCCCTCAATGGGAGACTCGCGGACGCCGACCATCCCTTGGGACGGATCCGGCGCAGCCACGCAAACGCTGCCGCTACCATTATTGCTGTCGCCGCATCCATGTGCGGATGGCCAAGTCAGTCCCATGCCGCCCTCAAACTGTCAACAGTTTTCCGAAATTGCCGACAGGCGGGACTGGATCATGCTGTTTTTGAGCGTTTCTCCATGGCTGATTGTCTGCAAGGTACGAAGCATGCCAACGCCCCCGCGCCGCAGGGCGCCCCTTAATAGGAACGCTGCTGTCGCCGCGTCTCGCGGGGCGAGGCGGCAGAGGCCTGGATCGAGGAGAGGGCATTCAAGCGCGCATTGCGAATGTGCCGCCGCATGCAGCCTTCGGCGGCATCCGGGCTCCGGCTGAGGAGCGCGGCCAGAATTTCCCGATGCTCGCCGAATGCCTCCTTGGCCCGGCCGGGCTGAGCGCTCGCCCTCAGCCGGTGCAGGCGGAGCTGATAGTAGAGACCATCCAGAAGAAGGCGCTCCAACTGCTCACAACGGGCACCCTTGATGATGGCGAAATGGAAGTCATCGTCGCCGACACCCTGATGATAGGCCTGCCCGGGCGAAATATCCTGCTGCCGGCCATGCTCCTCCAGAAGATCGCCCAGTGCCGCAAGCTCGGATGTGGTCATATGTTCCGCAGCAAGCCTTGCCGCCATCCCCTCCAAGGCCTCGCGGACGATGAAAAGCTGCGACACTTCTTCCGGACGGAAGTCGATGACACGAATGCCGATGCGGGGCGTGCGCATCACGAGGCGCCCCTCAAGGCGGCCCAGCGCCTCGCGAAGGGGACCCCGGCTGATGCCGAGCTGGCGGGCGAGCTCCGATTCGGACAGGCGCTGGCCCGGCAGGTATCGACCTGACGTGATGACCTGCACCAGCTTCACGAAGGCCTCTTCCGCCAGCGAGGTCAAGGCGATGGGCTCAATGGCACCGGGCCCCGACTGAGGGTCGGAATGAAGCGGAATCGGCCGGGTGGCCATGGTTGCACCTCACGCGTTGAAGGGCACCCCTGCTGACAGGACTGCCGATAATTTTTGCTGAAAACACCATATCATCCCGGCAGACATTGAAGAAGCGCGCGCAGTCGGTCCAAACCCAAAACTGTTGACAGTCGTCAGTATCCGGGTCTAGCTGAAGGCCAATGCCCCTGCCGCGGCGAGAGGAAACGGATGCGATCCGCGCTCGTTCTAAAAAACCTGGTTGCCCGCAGGGCGGCCATCACCGTGCCCGGCACGGCGAATGCCATGTTCGCACGGGTGATCGAGAACCTCGGCTTCGACGCCATCTATGTCAGCGGTGCGGGCATCGCCAACATGGCGCTGGGCGCGCCGGACATCGGCCTGACGACCCTGACGGAGGTCGCGGAGGCAACGGCCGCCATCGCGGACGCCGTCTCCCTGCCGATCATCGTGGATGCCGACACCGGCTTCGGCAACGCGGTCAACATGGTGCGGACCATCCGCATGCTGGAGCGCGCTGGGGCGGCAGGTATCCAGATCGAAGATCAGGTCTTTCCCAAGAAGTGCGGGCACTTCTCGGGCAAGGAAGTGATCCCGACCGGCGAAATGATCCAGAAGATCAAGGCGGCGGTCGATGCGAGGGTCGACGGCGATATCCAGATCATCGCCCGCACCGACGCCGCCGCGGTGGAAGGCTTCGACCGCGCGATGGAGCGCGCCCATGCCTTCATCGAAGCGGGCGCCGACATGACCTTCGTCGAAGCGCCCGTGACGGTGGAGGAGCTGGCGCGCATCCCGCGCGAACTTCCCGTGCCGCAGATCGCCAACATCGTCTTTGGCGGCCGCACGCCCGATCCGGGCCGCGAGCAGCTCGGGCAGATGGGCTTCTCGCTGGTGCTCTACGCCAACGCCGCTTTGCAGGCGGCGCTGAAGGCCTCCTACGAGGTTCTGGAGGCGCTGAAGCGGGAGGGATCGCTCGCCAGCGTCAGCCACCGGCTCGCCACGTTCGATGAACGCCAGAAGGCCGTCGCCAAGGATCATTGGGACGAACTGGAGAGCCGCTACAGCGCCCTTCCCTGAGGCAGGGAACCCGCCGGCCCATTTGCGACGACGCGTGCAGAGGCCTCGATCAACAAGAGGCCCAACCACATCTGGGAGGACGAAAATGATCTCGGCCACGAGGCGCGTATTCCTGAGTGCCGCCGGCATTGCGCTGCTGGCCTTCGCATCCCCCGCATGCGCGCAGAACCCGAAGCTGCGTGTCGGCGGCACACCGAACTACGGCCCGGTCCTGCCGATCATGGCGGCGGAGAAGCTCGGCCTGTTCAAGAAGGCGGGCGTGGACGTCGAATTCTCCGGCTACCAGGGTGGCAGCGCCTCCATGGAGGCGCTCGCGGCCGGTGAAGCCGACATCGTCAACTTCATTCCCCCGGGGCTGGCGCTGGCCAGGGCACGGGGCGTGAAGGCGAGGATCATCAGCGCGGGCACCATCACGCCACGCGGATGGTGGGTCATGTCGCGCGAGGATTCCTCCATCAAGACGATCAAGGATCTCGTGGGCAAGAAGGTCGGCACCAGCTCGCCCGGCGCCGCCACCGATTTCTTTGCCCTGTGGGTGGAGAGCCAGTCGGGCGGCACCTTCACGCGCGTTCCCGTCGGCGGCTCGGGCCTCATTCCGAACCTCACCGCAAAGAATGTGGATGCCGTGGTTGCCTTCCCGCCGGTGTCCTACCGCATCGCCAGCTCGGGGCTGGGACGCGTGGTCGTCGACCTGGGCACGGCCATGAAGCCCAATGTCCCCGACGTGTGGGTCGCCTCCGACGAGGCGATCGCGAAAAAGCCCGAAGCCGTCAAGAAATTCCTCGCCGCCTTCTACGGTGCAGTCCGCTACATGCAGGAAAACCGGGCATGGACGGTCAAGTTCATCGATGAGGCCACGAAGTTCGGCGAAGCTGTCGCCGGCGAAGAGTTCGACAATACGGTCAAGGGGCTCTCCGCCGACGGCGCGTTCAAGGAGGAGTGGGTTCAGGAATCCCTCAATCTTGCGACGCTCGCCGGGATGAAGGAGCTGCCACCGGCAGCCTCGCTCTACACCACCGAGTTCGTGCCGGTCACGCCGCTCTCGCCCTGACCGGCCATGACCGCATCACCCCACAGCTGGCGCATTCGCGCCGTGCAGTTCGGGGCCGTGGCGATCGTCGCGGCCCCGTGGGAATTCGCGCCGCGGGCCGGCCTTGCCGATCCGACGCTGTTGCCGCCGTTCTCCGAGGTCCTGAAGCAGCTCATCGTGCTGCTCTCCGAGGGCAGCGTGGTGAAGGATCTCGCCATCACCGCGAGCGAGGTCGCACTCGCCTTCGCCATCGTCGCCCCGCTCGGGGTGGGCTGCGGCCTGCTGCTCGCCGAAAACGACTATATTGGACGGGTTTTCAAACCCTTCTTCTATTTCCTGGCGAGCGTGCCGAAATCGGTATTCCTGCCGGCCTTCATCCTGCTGTTCGGCATCGGCTTCGGGCAGAAGGTGGCATTCGGCGTCTTCCAGGCCATCTTCGTCCTCGTCATCAGCACCGTCGCGGCCGTGGCTAGCGTCGAGCCGGAGCTTGTGAAGCTCGCCCGCGCCTACGGTGCCTCTCGGGCTCGGATCTATGCCGAGATCTACTGGCCCTCCATGCTTCCCTTCATCGTCGAAGGCATGCGGCTTGGCGTCATCTTCTCCATCACCGGCGTGGTCTTCGCCGAGATGGCGGTGGCGCGCGCCGGCATGGGTGCGCGGATCGCGACCTGGGGACAGACCTTCCAGATGCCGGACCTCTATGCGGGCGTCCTTCTGGTTTCCCTGCTCAGCATCACCGTCAACGAGGCCCTGCGCGCCTACGAGAGAAAGGTCGGAAAATGGCGAGGCTGACGGCCGGCAAGCTCGATGCGGCGGACGACGAACGCGGCGCCGCCGGTGTCGGCCAGGCGGGACCCGCGCCGGTGGATGTGGCCGTGGAGCATATCTCCCACATCTACGGCGCCGGGGCCGTGAAGGCACTGGACGATGTGAACTTCACCGTCGAGCGGGGCCGGTTTGTTGGCCTCGTGGGACCGAGCGGCTGCGGAAAATCTTCGTTGCTGCTGATGCTTGCGGGCCTGATGCAGCCGAGCGAAGGGCGCATCGTGGTCGAGGGGACCGAGCTGTCCAGGCCCGATCCCGAGCGGGTCGGCGTGGTGTTTCAGGAAGCGAGCCTCCTGCCATGGAAGACGGCGCGCGAGAACGTGGAGTTTCCCCTGAAGGTGCGCGGCATCGGCAAGGCTGAGCGGCGCACACGCGCCGACGCCTTCCTCGATCTCGTCGGCCTGTCGGAGTTCAAGGATCGCCTGCCCAACCAGCTTTCGGGCGGCATGCGCCATCGCGTTTCCATCGCCCGCGGCTTCTGCCAGGACCCGCATATCCTGCTCATGGACGAGCCCTTCGCCGCCCTGGACGAGCAGACCCGGATGACCATGGGCAACGAGCTGCTGAACATCTGGGAGAAGCGCCGCAAGACCGTGATCTTCGTCACCCACAGCCTGACCGAGGCGGTCTATCTGTGCGACGAGGTCGTGGTGATGAGCCATAGGCCCGGACGGATCCTCGAACGCATCGAGATCGACCTGCCGCGTCCGCGCACCTACGAGATGATGGCGACGGAAAAGTTCGGGCGGCTGCGGGATCACATCTGGCGCCTCATCCGGAAGGACTGACATGACCTCCGACGCATCCGGGGCCGCACGGCCGTTCATCAGCGTCCGGCAGCTCCAGGTCCTGCTCCTCGCCGGCCTGATCGCCGCGTGGGAAATCCTGCCCCGGGCGGGGCTGGTGCCGCCGGTCATTCTCGCGCCCTTCTCGGCCACCCTCGAGGTCGGCTTCACCTCGTTCGGCATCTTCGCACCGGCCCTGCTGACGACGCTGGGCGAGATCGCGGTGGGCCTCGTCATCGCCTATGTCGGCGGGGGCAGCATCGGGCTCATTCTCGGCAGTGTGCGGGGGCTTCGGCTCACGCTGCTTCCGCTCCTCTCCTCGGCCTATGCCATTCCCTTCGTGGTGATCTATCCGATCCTCATCGCCTGGATCGGCATCGGCCCCCAGTCCAAGATCTGGTTCGGCGGCATGTATGGCCTGTTTCCCATGGCACTTGCGACAGCGGCGGGCGTGCAGCTCGTGGATGAGCGCCTCCTGCTGGCGGCGCGCAGCATGGGGGCGAACAGGCGCCAGCAGATCCTCGAGGTGATGATCCCCGCCACCCTGCCGGCGCTGGTCGCGGGCCTGCGGCTCGGCGGCGCGCTGGTGATCATCGGGGTGGTGGTGGCGGAAATGCTCGCGTCCACCGGCGGCATCGGATTCCTCATCACCCAATACCGCACCATGTTCCAGACACCGCAGGTCTATTTCGGGGTGCTCATCGTCCTCGTTCTCGCCGGCGGTCTCGACTGGCTGATCGGACGGCTGGAACGCTGGGCGACACCGGCCCACCGGACCCGCGAGGCCCGCTGAGGCGCCGCGCAGCAGGGCGCGCCGTCCCCACAAACCGAGTGACGTGAGCCCCATTTCTCCTCCAGTTGAGGAGAGAGTCCGCCGGTTGATTTGTGGCCTCAGGCGGCCACGGTTTCCAGTGCGATTGTTGCGGCAAACTCGGCGGGGGATCGATGGCCCAGCGCC
>NZ_JAMJXC010000026.1 GCF_023571765.1 Xanthobacter aminoxidans
CCCGCCTCCTGCTCCTTCAGCATCCCTATGATCTGTTCCTCTGTGAACCGTGAGGCTCGCATCGTCCGTCTCCATGATCGACGGACTCTACCTAAATCTGGACGAGGATCAGGGGCTCACGTCAGCGGCCAAATCCTGGGGCAAATCGGGAGCTTCGATCAGGCCGATGATTCTGCCACAAAGCAGTGCCGAAGCAATGGTTTATCTTATCCCGCCGCGGTCGGCCGCCAGGTCTGCTGCGGCATCCGCCAGTCGATCCCTTCGAGCAGGTAGCCGAGCTGCGCGGCCGTGATCGTCACCGTGCCGTCGACCGTCGACGGCCAGAGGAACCGCCTCCGCTCCAGCCTCTTGGCGAACAGGCACATGCCCTGTCCGTCGTGCCAGAGAATCTTCACCAGGTCGCCACGGCGGCCCCGGAACACGATCAGGTGGCCCGCGTGCGGATCGCGCTTCGACGTCTCTTGCGCGATCAGCGCCTACCGCCCTAATTTATTTAAAGTGTTGATAGCGCGGCGCGCTGGCCGCGGTTCGATTTTTCTATCACTTGCCGGTCTGAAGCCAAGTCGTGAGAGTATCGGGATCGACCGCGGACAGCCCCCCGTCCACATAGATCGAAGCGCCCGTGACGTAGGAGGACTCGTCGGAAGAGAGGAAGAGTGCAACGGATGCGATTTCTTCCGGCATTCCTGGTCTTTTAAGCATGCTGCCTTGACCGAATGCCCTCTTAAATTCATCAACTGTTTTACCGATAGAAATTGCTCTTCGCGCGTGAAACTGCGTAAAGATTGATCCTGGTAGAATTGCGTTGACACGGATATTATCCTTGGCATGATCGTAGGCGAGCGCGCGTGTCATGCCGTCGATCGCAGCCTTCGACGTATCATATTGGACCATATTGCCTCCGGCGATGGTCGCTCGAATCGAGGACATATTGACGATCGCACCGCCACCAGCCTCCTTCATGGCCGGAATTGCGGCTTTGCAGACGAAGGCCACTCCCTTGATGTTGACGCCTAAAATCTTGTCCCAGCTTTCCTCCGTCGCTTCCAGAACCGACTGATAGAGACGAATACCAGCATTATTGACGAGGATATCGACACGGCCAAAAAGCTGGACAGCTGCCGCGACGAACCCCACCGCCTCCCTCTCGACGTCCATGGGGCCCCCGTAGAAGAGAACCTTGTGGCCAGCCTCCTTCAGTTCGGCTTCCAGCGCCTGTCCATTCTGCTCGTCGATATCCGAGAAAGCTGTTGAAACGCCTTCGGCGACGAACCGCCGGACGATAGCCTCACCGATTCCTGAAGCCCCTCCGGTAACGAGCGCGACCTTGCCTTTGATTTGACCTCTCATTTCCATCCCCCTGTCGATAGGAATTGATCGAAAAGACCTATACTTGCCGACAACCACCCATTGCTGTTGTTGTTCACAACCTTCTCGGTAATTCATGTTCTCCCGCATGCCGAGAAGCTCGTCGCCGATACCTGTGGGCCGATTTCCAAGTCAGGTCGCTTCCGGCGGATCACACCCTTCGATGATGAACATGCTCCCTGTTGAGGCGTTGTGGCGGATACCAATGATCGCCTGATAGGCGGGCGATGCGTGCCAGGCTTTGGCGTGTTGTACCGACGGAAACTCCATCAACACGACCCGACTATCGGGCACCTGCTCTTCGAGAGGATGCTTGAGGCCGTTGCGCGCAAGGTAGCGGCCACCAAATGCGACCACGGTTTGTGGTGCAAGCGCGGCGTATTCAGCGTAGCGCTCGGCATCCTGAACATCGATGCTCGAAATCACATAGGCTTTCATGATTGCCTCCTCCCTGAACTGTCGTGGGGTCAATACACCGCAGGCGTCGCTCCACCATCAACGGCGACGGCGGCGCCCTGGATCTGCCGAGCCTCGTCGGATGCGAGAAACAGCGCGAGCGCGGCGACGTCTTCAGGCTGGCACAAGCGTGTCAGGCCGTCCTTTGCGATCATCGCCGCGCGCACGTCATCGACGGTCATCCCCATACTCTCCGCACGCTGTCGGAAGAGCTGGACCACGCGTTCGGTTTCGGTGAGGCCCGGCAGGATTGCGTTGACGTTGATGCCGTCGCGCTTGCCCAGTCCCGCAAGGCCCTTGGTGAAATTGTGCATCGCTGCATTCACCGACCCGCCGATCAGAAATTCAGGGTCGGGCACCCGCGCCGCAACGCCGACTATGTTGACAATGTACCCCTTCGCTGCCTTCAGCAGCGGCCAGAATAACCGCGACAGTCGCACACATGAGTAGAATTTCAGCGCAAAGCCATCCTGCCAAGCATCGTCGCCCTGGGTAAGGAACGCACCAGCCCGCGTCGCGCCTGCCGAGTTAACGAGGACGTCACACCGGCCGTGCTTCTCGGTGACCAGGCGAAACGCGTGCTCGCAACCTTCCATCTGGGCCAGATCAACTGCGCAAGCTTGGGGCCGTGGCGCGCCAATCGCGGCAATCGCATCAGCAGCGGCCTTGAGGTTGGCTTCCGACTTCGCCACCAGCACGGTCTGCGCGCCCTCGGCCGCAAACGCCGTCGCAATCGCGCGCCCGATGCCGCGGCTGCCGCCAGAAACAACAACGATCTTGCCCTCGAATCGATGTCCCATCACCATCCCTGCGTTTCGTTACGCGGTTCAAGAATTCTCAATCTAAGCACGGGCCGGCCGCTCCCTAGCAAATGCGTCGATCGACAGTGATCGCATGAAAAGACGGGTGCATCCTCTGCGACGCCATCAATATCTGCCATGAGGAGCGGACGTCTGTTTGGACCGGGCCGGGACCAGCGAAATATTCGATTCCACGTTGTATGGAGCCTCGAACAGTCCCGCATTTCCGTGGCCCGAAACTCCCAGAACGCTGGGAATATTCTCCTTGATAGGAAACTCCGTAATCAGTTCGTGTCCGTTGGGCATGTTCGTTCTCCGCTCGGCAGGGAGTTGCGACCGGATTGTTCCAGGTACATTCCATTTCGGCACAACTCGATTCACCCAGACCGCGTGGAAGCCCCTTCGGGGTGAGCGCTCCCAAGGGCCCCGGAGACGGCTCCCATCTCGCCCCCGGAAACCATCAGCTTCACAATCTCGTCTATATCGGTGGTGCACACGTGGAGGTCGCGCACCAGCGCGCCGGATTTCATCACCACGACGCGATCGCACACCGTCATGATGTCCTGGAGCCTGTGGCTGATGAGAATTACGGCGAGACCGGATTCCTTCAACGTGCGGATCAGTGTCAGCATACGCTCGATCTTCTCCACCGAAAGCGCCGCCGTCGGCTCGTCGAGGATCATGACCTTCGGCCCGAAAGCCATGGCCCGCGCCACCGCCACCGACTGCTTCTGGCCACCGGAGAGGCTGTCGACGCTGACCCGCGTGCGGTTTTCCAGACCTGGGTCGAGCCCGGCAATCAGCTTGCGCGTGATGCGGTCCATCTTGCGATTGTCGAGCAGCTTGACGCCGGCGAAGCTCCTCGTTTCCTCTCGGCCGAGAAAGACGTTCTGCGTGATGGTGAGATGGCCGATGACGGCGAGATCCTGATATACGATCTCGATCCCGCTCAGCCTGGCCTCGTGCGGGGAATTGAAGCCGATCGGCTTTCCATTGAGCCGTATCTCCCCCGAGGTGGGCTGCACCGCGCCGCACAGGATCTTCACCAGCGTGGATTTTCCCGCGCCATTATCGCCGACGATGCCGACCGCCTCGCCCTTGTGGAGATTGAGGCTCATGCCGCGCAGCGCCGAGACCTGGCCGTAGCGCTTCTCGATGTTGCGCAACTCGACAACGGGAGCGGCGTCCGTAGATTGCTGAATCATGTCGCGCTCTCCCCTCACTTGATGATCCCGATCTTCGAGCGCTCAAGCGCGACGAGGATCGCCAACACCAGCACCATGCCCTTGACGATCATCTGTACGTCGCTGGTCAGGCCGATGATGATCAGCCCGTTCGCCAAGGCGCTGATGGCAATAGCGCCGATCACTGTATTGGTGACGTTGCCGACGCAGCCGGTAAGCGGCGTGCCGCCCAACACCACGGCGGTGATCACATCAAGCTCCAGCGAGGTGCCGAGATTGGGAGTGGCCGCACCCTGACGCGAGGCCAGCACCAGACCGCCGAGGCCGGCGGCAAGGCCCGACAGCATGAACAGGCTGACCTTGATGCGATTGAGCGGCAAGCCCACCAGCCGCGCGATATGCTCGCTGCCGCCGAGCGCCCGGATGTAGAGGCCCATCTGCGTCTTGTTGAGGAGTATCCAGAACAGCGCCAGCAGCGCGGCGGCGATGAGCACAACTGTGGGATAGGCGCCGAGATCGCCCAGAATCGGCACTCCGTAGACGGTGAAGGATTCTCCGTCCGAGATGAGATAGGCGATGCCGCGGGCGGTGGTGAGCATCGCCAGAGTGACCAGGAAAGAGGGCACCCGTAGATAGACGAACACCAGCCCGTTGACCGCGCCGGCGACGCCGCCGATCGCCACCCCGAGCAGGAGCGCCGGAATCGGCCCGACCTGCGGGACCAGCTGGGCGGCGACGATCCCCGCGACTGCAGCAACCGAGCCGACCGAAAGATCGATCGATCCGGAAATGATGACCAGCGTCACACCGAAACCGACGATGGCCAGCACCGCGGCCTGGGTGAGCACGACCTGCGCGTTCGGGATGGTGAGGAAGCGGGTCGGGGCCAGCGCTCCGAAAATCACGACAATGACAAGGAGAGACACCAGCGGAATGAGAATCCCCCCCCGAAACGAGAGCTTCAGCTTTTCACCGGCAAGCTTACCGGCCATTCTTTCTTGTATTGTAATCACATTTGTCCCCTATTGGTGTATATTCCGGGCCGGCACCAGCCGGCCCGGAATATCCATGCCGATTGCCGACTATGGACATACATCCGTAATCCATCTCGGATGGGAAGGTAGGCGCAGACTATCCCTTGGCTCGCCCTCTTCGGCCCGATCACGGCTTGTCGACCTGGACGACGAAGTCCGCTGGTGCATCCGCATTGAAGACACGCGAGCGCTGCTTCCAGTCCATGACCGTCGGATTCTTGTAGAATTTTTCCTCGAATTTCGCGGCATTGTCCTTGGTCACGACGGCAACGCTCACCAGGGAAATCGGCTTGGCTGGCTTGAGCCCGTGGAGGTAGTCGTACATTTGGACGACGCTCAGCGGACCTTCATGCCAATTCCCACCGGCCGAAACAGAAAATGAGCCCTGCTTCAATTTTTCGATCACTTCCGGAATCGCGTCAAATCCAGCAATTTTGACTTTATCTGCGACTCCACGATCAGAAAGGATCTTCCAAGCACCCATGGCCCAGTCGTCATTGCCACCGTAAAGGCAGTCGAACTCCGGCCCGGGCAATGCCGTTAGCCAAGCTTCCATTGTGTTGGCACCCGCAGCGCGAACGCTATTTGCATACTCATCGCGCAGGATCTGCACCTCGGGATGTTCGGTGGTCGCTTTGGTGCGGCCGCGGGTGCGCGCTTGGTAGAGGGAAACGCCGCGCACGCCGTTGTTCACGACGATCTTGGTACAGCCCTGCCGCAGCAGTGCCGAAGCGATGTTATAGCCAGCCTGCTCATCGTTCGTGCCGACGAAACCAATATATTTTCCGGATTCTGGACCAACACCTGGCCAGCGGTCTGCAATGGTAACGGGAATTTGGCTCTTGGCAGCCATGTCGAGGATCGCCGGTCCCATTTGAGTATTGTACGGGACAACGATAAGGCCATCTACACCTCCAGCGATCAATCCCTGAAGCGTGTCGATTTGCTTTTCTTCACGATTTTCGTGATCGACAATACGCAGGTCGACGTTAAGCGCCTTCGCCGCCTCCTGACTCGACTTAGCGAAGGCGACCCAGAATGGATTGGTGCGGTGGGGGATCAGCATGCCGATGCGAAGGCCCTGCTTCGGCGTTGGCGCGCCGGCGGACTGTCCCGGCGTAGGAGATGGAAGGGGCGATGAAGCGGCCGGCGCTTCCTTGGTCATCACCGGCGCCTGGGCGAGGGCCGGAACGGGTACGAAGGCCAAGGCGGCGATGAAGGAGGCGAGCAAGCTTGTTCGTGCGGTCTCGATTTGGTTCATAATCTCTTCTCCGTTGGTTGCATTTTCCTCGATATAATTCGACGTATTATTTTTATTTGTTCGCCCTATTTTCGCTTGATCATAAATTAAGAACCTGCTCCGAAGATCTCGTTATTCCTAGGCATTGCTATTCGCTCCAGTGGCTCCGCGTCAATTCAGCTGGATGCAGAGCGTAGAAGCCCCGCCTGAGACACGACCTTGCCGGCGATTAGGCGATTAGGCTGTCATAAACATAGAGAACCTAGCCCGTGACGAAACTGCTGCAGGCATCCAGCCGCCACGTCACCGAGTGGGCCACGTCGTCCAGGCTTCCGAGGCGGCGCACCGGGAGGCCGGCCACGATGGCCTGAGTGTCAGGTGGGTTGGCGCGGCTGAATAAGTCGGCGCGGATCTGTCCCGGGTCGATCGCATTTGCACGCTAGATTCTTCACCCCTACGTCGCGTAGCGCATCGATCATCAAGGACGGAACGCCGCAAAGGTCTAATCCGTCGATCGCAATGGTTTGTCCATAGACAACCACTCCCCCCATCGCCGCCGCCGCATTGTCGAATATCTTTCTCATGATCCGCTCAATGAGGAGCGGAAAGGGGAGAGGGCTACCGATTCTGCGCCGTGCATGCCCAAAGCGCGCCGCTTTAGGTCGATGCTTTTGATCAGGCCGCAACCTCCGCCGCGTAGCTTCAATGCGGTTGAGTGTTTCTTGTGTGTGCATCGGAGGCAATCCCGCGAAACGCACAGCCTCTGTGCGACAATGCACAGGATTTGAGGCCGATAGCAGCGAGGATCATCTTCGCCTATCGCGCAGGCCGACCGCGACGCCTCGGTAGGCGTCGCGGTCAGGCAAGCCTTGGTGAGATGGCGTTTCAATAAGGCGCCTGCCGCAGTCAGCTGCCTCATGCTCTGCATGGGATGCGGGCAGGCCACCAGCTTCCGCAGCTTGGCGTTCTCATTCTCAAGCTGCTTCAACCGCCGCATCTCCAGCGGCGCCAGCCCTCCGACTTCTTCTTCCCGTTGAAATAGGTGGCCTGCCTGATGCCGGCCCGGCGTCAGATGTCCGCCACCGGCATCCCATCAGCCCCCTGCTGCAGGGCGAACGCCTTCTGGGCCTCCGAAAAATTCGATGCCTCCATCGTCTTCCGCTCCTCCCTGCCAAGGGGCGACTGCGCGGGAAACTCTAGCTCCAAACGGTCAAGTTTTCTGGGTTCAGATCAGCCTGATGATATGCTGCGAATGTGCATTGGCGCACAGAGACTGTGCGCCGCACGTAGTTGCTTCGACGGCCGCACATTGGGACAATAGCACAACATCGAAGCATGCGTGATGCAACCAACGGACCTCTCGCCAGAGAAATCCCATCCGCTCAGTCCTGAGCATTCCGTAATTCGGTACGAATTATCAATACTCCTCCACTCATCATTGTTGGGCTTATGAAAAAGATATTCGACAACGCGGCGTCCGCAATGAACGGAGTGGTTGCCGACGGGCAAATCGTCGCGATCGGTGGGTTCGGTCTTTGCGGAATCCCATCTTCGCTCATCGAAGCGCTGCGCGACTCTGGCGTCAAAAATCTAACGTGTATCAGTAATAACGCCGGCGTCGACGATTTCGGCCTAGGCCTGCTCCTTCACACGCGTCAGATCCGCAAGATGATCGCGTCTTATGTTGGAGAAAATAAGGAATTCGAGCGCCAATTCCTGAGCGGCGAACTCGAGCTGGAGTTCAATCCCCAAGGCACTTTGGCCGAACGCTTAAGAGCAGGCGGCGCGGGTATCGCGGCCTTCTTCACTCGTACCGGAGTGGGGACGCCCGTTGCGGAAAACAAGGAAGTGCGGGACTTCCAGGGCGCCTCTTACGTGATGGAGACGTCACTGAAAGCGGACATCTCGTTGGTTAAGGCAAAAACTGTCGATCATGACGGAAACCTTCGCTTTGCCCGCACTGCGCGTAATTTCAATCCCGAGATCGCGATGGCCGGAAAGCTGACAATCGTAGAGGCCGAGGAGTTAGTAGACACGGGAAGTATTGACCCCGACGACGTACATCTCTCGGGCATTTTCGTGGACCGGATCGTGATCGTCCCCAATCCGGAAAAGCGAGTTGAGCGCCTCGCGGCGCGACCGCGCCCGAAGCCGGAGGCTTGATATGGCTTGGACACATGACGAAATGGCAGCCATTGCCGCGCTTGAGCTTCAAGACGGGGATTATGTGAATCTCGGGATCGGACTGCCGACGAAAGTGGCGCAGCACGTTCCTGATGGAGCGAAGGTGTGGCTCCACTCGGAGAACGGCCTGATCGGTATCGGCCCGTTTCCCTTCGAGGACGAAGTGGATATGGACCTGATCGAGGCTGGCAAGCAAACGGTCACGATCGTTCCCGGTGGATCAATCTGCTCTTCCTCTGAGTCTTTCGCGATGATTCGTGGCGGGCACCTCGATCTGACGATCCTGGGAGCGATGCAGGTGAGCGCCACCGGGGATCTCGCAAACTGGATGATCCCCAAAAAAATGGTGAAGGGCATGGGCGGCGCCATGGACTTGGTAGCCGGTGTTCGCCGCGTGCTTGTCGTCATGGAACACACGACGCGGACTGGCGAATTTAAGATTCTGGACGAGTGCACATTGCCGCTGACCGGTAAGGCGGTTGTCGATCGCATTATTACAGATCTTGCTGTGATCGATGTAACCGATAAAGGTTTGGCCGTCAGAAAACTTGCGCCAAACGTAACGTCGGAATTTGTGCAGTCTAAGACCGAATCCGTCTTGCTATTCTAGACGCGAGCTTGACAGCACGGGGGTATATCGGGCCGGCCTGTTGACGAGACGGCCTAAGAGCGCAGGCGGGGCAAAGATAAGATGAGCATCGCGAAGGTGGCGTTTATCGGCGCGGGGAGCATGGGCGCTCCCATGGCCATGCGTGTGAAGGAGGCCGGCTATCAACTCACGGTTTGCGATCCGAATTCCGACGTGGTGGATCGGTTCCGCAGCGTTGGCGCCAACATAGCCAACACTGCTGCCGAGTGTGCCGCGGCGGACGTGGTGATCGTGCTCGTCGCCAATGACGAACAGATATTCGATGCCACGATCGGACCGAAAGGCATCCTGCATGGCATTCCGTCGGGACACAGCCCGGTCGTGTGCATCATGTGCACGACCCATCCTGAAACCATCAAACGTGTGGCAGGTCCGCTTGTCGCCGCCGGCGCCAGGGTGATGGACGCGCCGATCAGCGGCGGGATTGTCGGGGCGCAAAAGGGGACGCTGACCATTCTGATGGGGGGCGAGCGTGAAGACTGCGAGCTCGTTAGCCCGTTGATGCGGGTTATGGGGAAGAACGTCTTTGAGTGCGGTGATCTGGGTTCCGCAGAAGTGGTCAAGGTAGCAAACAACGCAATCTGTATCGCGGTCCAATTCCTGACCGCAGAGGTGATGGATCTCGCTGAACGGCAAGGCGTGTCGTTCGAGAAGCTCGCGCCGATCCTGAACGTGAGTTCCGGGCGCAACTTTCTAACGGTCGATGCCGAAGAAGGCCGGCATCAGTACGCCGCCTGGGCTCGCTCGCCTGATGCTTTCGGTTCGTTAATGAAGATCCTGGCCAAGGATCTGCACTTGGCTGAAAATTTGGCCGCGTCAGCAGGTCTGCAACTCAATCTTCTCAGTCGAATTGCAGATTATGCCGATTACGTAGATTCCGGAACTTTCGAACGATGGCAACGGCACGGTAAGTTGCCGTAGTCATCCAGATCGACGAATTGACCAATTTGACCGCCATGGAAGCATGACAGCACGCATGGAACGCAACAGCGATTATTTCGGCATCGAAGTTCCCTTCATGCGGCACATTGGCCTCGAGCCGGTATCGATGGGTCCAGACATCTGCTCGACTCGTCTGCCGCTCAATACAGAAACTGTAAACAGCAGAGGCGTAGTCCACGGCGGCGCATTAATGAGCGTCCTTGACTTCACACTAAGTGCTGCGGCGCGGAGCCACGCTCCGCTCAATTACAGCGTCGTGACAATCGATTTGGCAACCCATTTCCTCAATGAAGCCAAATCCGAACTATGGATCGAGGGACGCTGTATCCGGCGGGGGAGGTCGATTGTTTTCTGTGAGGGCGATGTGCGCGACCGGGATGGCCAGCTTGTCACTATCGCGCGAGGCGTCTTCAAGCTGCTTGATATCGATCGCGGCCACCGTGGCCGATAGCGGAGTTGCATGATTGTTCTTGCTCCGACGGTCTCGCGGGAGAAAAACCGCCTTCGCTTCGATTCAGCCAACAAGCCAATCTTCACTTCCTGCCGGGATAAAGCCGAGAGAGAATGTAATTATGAGACAGTTTCAAGACATTATTTACAGTGAAGACGGCCCCATCGCGATGATTACATTGAATCGGCCCGAGGATGGGAACATGTTCACATCGCAGACGGCGCTTGAAGTGCGCGACTGCATCAACGAGATCCGGCGGGAAACGCGCACCCGCGTGCTGGTCATCACCGGCGCCGGGGACAAGTTTTTCTGCATTGGCGGCAGCAAGGAAGGGCTTCCCGACACGTTGATGTATGAGGGTACGATCCCAACCGTCGAGATGTACGAGGCAATCGACAAGCTTCAAAAGCCGGTAATCGCCTGTGTCAATGGCTTCGCCGTCGGCGGCGGTAACGTCCTTCAGGTCGTGTGCGATATCACCATTGCCAAGGAAAGTGCTGTCTTTCGACAGGTTGGCCCAATGATGGGAAGCTTCGACGCGGGTTACGGAACCTGGTATCTGGAAGACCTAGTCGGCAAGAAGCGCGCGAAAGAGATGTGGTACCGCAACCCAAAGCTTACGGCTCAAGAGGCGCTCGAGTGGGGTCTCATCAACCACGTAGTGCCCGACGACAAACTCCGCGAGTTCACACGACAGATCGCGCTGGAGATCGCGGATCGCGGACCTTATGCCCTAGCGGCAATCAAAAGCTCCTTCCTGGCGCGACATGGTGGCGTTGCTGGCTTTGCAAGGGTAGCTCATGATCTGATGCTGCCGACCTATCTGCAAACGGACGAGCATGAGGAGCTTAATAAATCATTCAAGGAAAAACGGCGACCAGATACTACTAAATTCGGACGCTGATTTTAATACCTAGGAAGTAAGCTATAAAATCGCGTCTTTTACTTACTGCATCGATCAGGCTGAACATGGGATTACGTCGATGATAAATTCCGGTTCGGCAATCCGTGAGCGGGTATTGATCACCGGCGGCAACGCCGGCATCGGGGCAGCCATCGCGACGTGCTGCCGCCAGGAGGGGTGGGATCCGGTAGTGATCGACCGTGCCGTCGACCACTCGCCCGGCGCCATTCAGGCTGATCTATCCGATCCCGCGGATACAGCGCGGGCCCTGAACCTGGCGCTTTCGGGGGGGCCGATCACCCGCTTGGTCAATAATGTCGGCACGGTGGTGCCGGCAGCGGTGGAGAACCAGACTCTGCCTGAGTTCGATCTGGCTGTCTCCTTGAACTTGCGCTGCGCGTTCCAGTGTCTGCAGGCGGTACTGCCAAGTATGAAGGCTGCCGGCTTCGGCCGGGTGGTCAACCTGTCTTCGCGCGCCGCGCTGGGCAAGGAATTGCGTACAGCTTATGCGGCAACCAAAGCAGGACTGATCGGCATGACGCGGGTCTGGGCGCTGGAGCTGGGGCCGCTGGGCATCACCGCTAATGCTGTAGGTCCGGGGCCGATCCGCACCGAATTGTTCGAACGTGCCAACCCACCCGACTCACCTCGCACCCAGGCCATCGTGGCCGCCGTCCCGGTTCGGCGGCTCGGAACGCCGGACGACGTGGCCCACGCGGCGGTCTGGCTGTTGGACGCCCGTAGCGGCTTCGTCACGGGCCAAGTGCTCTACGTCTGCGGTGGCATGACCGTGGGCGCGGCCGGCGTCTGAGAGACTTCTCTGATGGGGTTGATTTGGTCAAGCGTAACCGTCGTCTTCAGGCCAAGTGGCCAAATGCATGCTGCGTTGAGTAGCCGGTGAAAGTCGCGACGAGCCTCGGCGCGTCCGGGGAAACCATCTGGGTCCAGCTCAAGGGTGTTCGCGAAGACCGGCACCCATCGCCAGGCGGGATTGGTGCGCCTGCTTGCTGGCACGTCGCGGATCGGTGGCAGTAAGACCAGAGATTCTGAGGCCTCGTTCGGCAGGAGTCGCTCCAACCGTTGCAGCGGAGAGGGACCGCGCCGGAGCTGTGCCCGGCGAACCATGATCGACGCCGCTCGGCGGCCGGGGCCGGCAGGAGCTTTCCGCGTCACCTACCTGCCGCCCCTGATGACAAGAGGGGATTCGAGCGCAGGATTTGTTCCGGCTGTGATCGTGCCGGAGATCGCGGCAGCGACCGGCCCGCTGACGGCGGACGGCAGCGGCCGGATCGAGATCGTGATGGCGAACGGGCGGCGTGTGATCGTGAACCGAGATGTCGACGTCGAGGCTCTGCTCCGGATCGTGCAAGCGCTGGAGCGGCTTGCGTGATCCCGGTTCCGACGGGCGTCCGGGTCTGGCTGGCGACGGGTTACACGGATATGCGCCGGGGCTTCCCGGGCCTGTCGCTGCAGGTGCAGGAAGTGCTTCGCCGGGATCCGCTGAGCGGGCATCTGTTCTGCTTTCGGGGGCGCCGTGGCGATCTTTTGAAGGTGATCTGGCATGACGGCCAGGGCGTCTGTCTGTTCACGAAGCGGCTGGAACGGGGCCGGTTCCTGTGGCCGAGCCCGGCGGACGGAGCGGTGACGATCTCGACGGCACAACTCGGCTATCTTCTGTCCGGAATCGATTGGCGCAATCCTCAGGAAACGTGGCGGCCGACCCGGGTCGGCTAGCATTTACCTTTTGAAATCGCGAGTAAAATCTGATTCACTGGCGTTATGATGGTGAAGGCTGACGATCTTCCTTCAGACCTCGCAAGTGCCCTGGCGGCGCTGCCGACCTGCGCCGCCGGCGGCGGTCTATTACGCCTCGGGCGACCGACGCGGAGAGCACCCGCAGAAGCATCTGGCCGGGTTCGCCGGCATCCTTCAGTGCGACTTTTACGGTGGCTTCGAGCCGCTGTTCGATCCGCAGCGGAAGGAACAACCGATCACGCCGGCCTTTTGCTTTGCTCATGCGCGGCGTGGCTTCTTCGAGCTGGCCGATATCGCGAAAAAGACTCGTGACGGCAAGAAGGGCAAACCGGTCTCCCCGATCGCCTTGGAGGCGGTCAGGCGCCTCGACGCGTTGTTCGAGATCGAGCGCTCCATCAACGGGCGCAACGCCGACGAGCGGCGGGCTGTGCGCCAGGAGAAGAGCAAACCGCTTCTCGACGACATGCAGGCCTGGCTGCTCCGCGAACGCGAAACCCTCTCGCGCTCCGCCGAGGTCCTGAAGCCGGTCAACTACATGCTCAGGCGCTGGGCCGACTTCGCCCGCTTCCTCGAGGATGGCAGGATCTGCCTCAGCAACAACGCCGCCGAAAGAGCGCTGCGGGGCATCGCCCTGGGACGGCGGAACTGGACCTTTGCCGGCTCCCAGCGTGGCGCCGATCGCGCCGCCGTCATGCTCACCCTCATCGCCACGGCCCGCCTCAACGATGTCGATCCGAAAGCCTGGCTCGCCGATATCCTGGCCCGCATCGCCGATCTTCCCGCATCGCGTCTGCACGAACTGCTGCCCTGGGAATGGAAGCATCTGCGAGAGGCCGACAAGCCCGCCGATCAGCAGGCCGCCTGACCCCCACGCCGCACCATCATAGCGCCAACATCGCTCGCGCGCGGGCACCTAGCCCCGCGGCCCTCGTCGTATGCGTACGGCGCAAATGGACGCGCGGCTTGTGATCTTCCTCCCGCCCGTAATGGGCGCTTCGCGCTGCGGGGTACCGTCTTGGCCTATCCGCTTCTTCAGACGAATGGAGTTTGGCTCTCCACCCGAGCCTCGCCGCTGCTCTCTACGCCGTCCAGGAACCGCAGTGCTGCCTCGATGAGGTTCGGCTGCGCGTTCGAGAGGACACCGGCGCCCACTTCGTATTTCGACGTTCCTTGGCGTCGGCGCCGCACTCCTCGTGCCGTGCACCGCCACAGCCTTGAATCGGCAATTGGAGCCGATCCAGCCGGGGCTTTACTCTTCCGGGCAGGAGGGCGGCTGCGATGACCCGGACAGCAAGGACACGATGCTGATCACTAGGTCGGAGATCCATCAATACGAAATCCATTGCCGCATTCGGCGCATATCGGCCCAGGGGTATTTCTGCGTGATCGATACCGACTGCGACTCCGTGGGAGAGAGGGGAACGATCAAGTACGAGATTGCGCCGCTCTATCTCGGCACCCTAGCCGTGCAGATGCGGAAAGGTGGCCTGATGATCGCGACGGGAGAGCCGCTTCTCTACCGCCTGTGTCCGGTTCGGCGGGCCAGTCCCAAGGCCGATGACTACTCTCGCTGATGACCTGACGGAGGTTGCACGATGACCATGGATCCGACAGGCGGAAACAATGGACCCGATGAGAAGCGGGAGAGCGGGACGGAACGCCAGCAGCAAACACCATGCGTCGGCATCTTCTGGTTCGTGATGCAGGCCGGCCGGCCCGAGCTTCTCACCTGCCAGACGCCCTGGCGGGACGCGGAGGACTATGGCGACTTCAAAACCGAGGCGACCGCACACTATGATTTCTGGCCCGGGCTGCGGAAAAGGCTGAAGCTGGTAGGCGAGTATGAGGACTGGCCGCGTGGGCGTGTCGTCTACCATGTGCGCGACGCGGTCTTCACCGCCTATATCGATCGGCAGCTTGCCGGCGCCGCATTCCGCGCGGTGATCCTCGACGCCTTCCATCTTCAGCCTGAACGGACCCGCTTCGCTTTCGACGCCCATTACAGCGGCGCGAAATTCAAGGTGTCGGGCCGGCCCGTCCGCTCAAGTGCGTCTTGAATTCCCGCCAGATCGATGACCGTCGACCTGGAGCTCCTGAAGCCGTACCGCCCCGGTAGCTGGCCGGTGCGGAACAGCTCCTGCGCGCACGGAAAGCTGGGATTGCCGCGACCGCTTGGTGGGCCTCACAGCCTGATGTCGCCGGGATTCCCGCGGGCTAGGATCTCGATGCCCTTAAGCTGCTCGGCATTATCTGTCAGCAGCTTCTTCCAGGCGCCGTCGCGCTGGTCTTTGTCGAAGCCGTAGATGATGAGACGCACCCGGTTACGGTGTGACGCAGGCCCTCACCGCAGCAGGACGGGGCGCACCGGGGCGGCTGTTGCCCCTCGGAAACGCGGGGCGAGCATGGCAAAGCAGGACACAAACAGCCCGGCCTGAGCCACCTTCTCAAGGGCCAGATTCTCGATCAGGTAGACGCCATGCTCCACCAGCGCCAGCTGATGCACCGGCAGCAGGAGCCCCAGGTCCGGGTTGGGCATCACCTCCACGGCCATGTTGTCCGCTCCGATCGCCACCACGCCACGGGCGATCAACCATTCGGCTGCCGCGACATCGATGCCGGGTTCGCCCTCCAGATAGCGCGCGTTGTCGGTCTCGAAATGGCGGCCCCAGCCGGTGCGGATCATGGCGACGTCGCCCGGCTCCACGGTGAAGCCGCCGCGCGCCGCCGCGCGCTCCAGGTCGTCGACGCTCACCACCTCGCCCGCGGCGAGGCCGTTTGCACCGCCCACGTCAAAGAGAATGCCGCGCGTCACCATGGGCGGGATGTGTTCGGCGCCGAGCGTCTCCAGCCCCCAACTGGTCACCTCCTCCTCGGCATCTCGCCCGCCGAACATGCGCGCGCCCACCGAGGCATGCCCCAGCGCATCCACATGGGTGCCCACGTGCATGGTCATCTCGACGCGCTCGAGGTTGGTCCCGACCTCGTTGCGCACACCGGCCTTGCGGCGACGACTGATGGTGTCGCGCCAACTGGCGAACATGGACATGAGGAAGGGCGTTTGGTTCGGCCGCATCATCGGCGCGCCGTAATAGATGTCGTGGCTAATGTCGTGGATGCCGCCCTCGCGGACGAGAGACAGCGCCGCGAGTGTCTTCTGGGGCGTCAGGTGTATCCCGGCGCCGTGCTCCTTGCGGAAATCCCACTGGGAATGGCAGTGGCAACACTCCATATGCGTTTCCTCTCCTGGCCCGGCCGCGATCATCAATTCCCCTCGTCACGCTTCGCCGGTGACCATCGGGCGCGAAGGATCCGCGGACCAGTCGGTCAGCGAGCCGTCATAGAGCGCCGCGTCGCTACGACCGATCAGATGCAAAGCGAACGTGATGCCGCTGGCGGCGATGCCGCCGCCGCAATAGCTGATGATCCGCGGGCGTTCGAGAACGCCCGCGGAGGCGAAGATGCAGCGAATCTCCTCCGCGCTGCGAAACCATGACGTCCCACGACGCAGCAGATCCCGGAAAGGCACGCTCACGCTGCCCGGAATGCGGCCCGGGCGGCCGTAATGCGCGCCGCCGCGCCCCGAGAACTGCTCCGGCGAGAGCGCGTTCACCAGAGCCCCGCGCGGATCATTCATCGTGGCTGCGACCTCCTGGGCGTCGGCCCTCAGGCTGGGGCGCAGGCGGGCGGTGAAGGTTCCAGGCACCGGCTCGGGTCCGGCGTCGGCGGTCAGCGGCAGGCCAGCCTCGCGCCATCCCTCCAGACCGCCATCCAGCACACGCACGTCGTGCGCGCCGGAGGCGGTGAGCACCCACCATGTCCGGACCACGGGCCCGAGATAGCCGCTGCCATAAAGCACGATGGTGTCGCCATCGTTCACGCCATGGGCGCGCATGGCATGCGTGACGTGCTCCATCGCCGGAAGGCCGTAGGGCACGGTTCCCTGCGGCGCTGACAGCTCGTGGAACATGGAAAGATAGCGGGCGCCGGGGACATGTTCGCGCTCCCAGTCCGAGCGACCGCTGACGAGCCGCGAGCGGCCGACTGGCTGGGGCAGCATCTCGGCGCTGCAGTCGAAGATCCGGAGGCCGGGGGCGCCCAGATGGGTGGCGAGCCATTCGCGGGTGCACAGGATGGATGGTTCCGCGCGTATTGGCATCAGACCGGGGGAGGGCTGGCGGCGAGGGATTCCAGCGCCAGCGGGTCGTCGCCCAGGTAGGCGCGCTTCAGATCCGCGTCGGCCAGGAGTTCCGCGGCCGGCGCGGAACGCACCAGCCGGCCGCTTTCCAGCACATGCCCGGTTTTCGAAAGCGACAGGGCCAGATGCGAATTCTGCTCCACCAGCAGCACCGTCACCCCGGTGGCGGCGATGCGGCGGATGGCGTTGGCCATCACATGAATCACCGCCGGAGCGAGACCGAGAGAGGGCTCGTCCAGCAGCAGCAGACGGGGGCGCGCCATCACCGCCCGGCCGATGGCCGCCATCTGCTGCTCGCCCCCGGAGAGGTTGCGGCCCAGGCTGTTGCGCCGTTCGGCGAGGCGGGGGAACAGCGCATACACCTTGTCGAGATCGGCCCGCACACCCGTCTGGTCGCGCCGCAGATAGGCGCCGCAGACAAGGTTGTCGTGGACGCTCATCTCCGGGAACAGCCGCCGTCCCTCGGGGGACAGGGCGATGCCATCCCGGATCCGCTGCTCGGTGGGCAGGTTCTCGATCGCCCGCCCGTCGATCAGGATGCGTCCGGCGTGGAGCGGCACCAGGCCGGCGATGCCGCGCATGATGGTGGACTTGCCGGCACCGTTGGCTCCCAGGATCGCGGCCACCGTACCGGATTCGACGGTGAGCGAGACCCCGAGCACTGCCGCAATGGCGCCGTGCCGGATCGAGACCTCCTGGAGTTCAAGCCGCATCCGCGGCCCTCCCCAGATAGGCTTCGATGAATTCCGGCGTCTGGCGGACCTGCGCGGGCGTCCCGTCTGCGATCAGGCGCCCCTGCGACAGCGCGATGATGCGGTCGCACAGCCGCATCACCATCGGCAGGTCGTGCTCGATCAGCACCAGCGCGATGCCGCGGGTGTCATGCACGGCGCGGAACAGGGCTTCCATCCGCGCCGTCTCGGCCCCGTTGAGGCCGGCGGCGGGCTCGTCCGCCAGCAGCATCCGGGGGCGCGTCGCGATCGCCATGGCGACGCCGAGGATCTTCTGCAAGCCGTACGGCAGCGTGGAGGCCACGTCCTCCGCATTCTCGCCGAGGCCGGTGAAAGCCAGCACATCCTCGGCGGTCGCGCGTGCCTCCTCGCGCGCGCCGCGCAGGCGCCGGCCGGCGAACAGCGCCATCGGCGTGCCGATGCCATGGAAGAGCACGGCCTGCTCCAGATGCTGGCGCACGGTCATGTCCGGCAGCACCATCGCGGCCTGGAAACTGCGCACCAGTCCTGCCTTGGCGATGCGGGCGGGCGTCCAGCCGGAAATGTCGTGGCCATCGAAATGGATCGAGCCGGAGCCTGCGGGCAAACCGCCGGTGATGAGGTTGAAGAGTGTCGTCTTGCCCGCCCCGTTGGGGCCGATCAGCCCGGTGATGCGCCCCGGATCCACCGCGAACGACACCCCCTCCACCGCCCGGATGCCGCCGAAGCTACGCGAGACGTTGCGGACCTGCAGTTGCGCCGCGCTCATTTCAGCCTCCGCGCGAGACCCGCCAGCCCCTGCGGTAGGAAGACCATGAGCAGCAGCAGGGAGACGCCATAAAGGAATTGCTGCCAGCCGAGCGCCGTGCGGAAGAGTTCGGGAAGCGGCACCAGCAGCAGGGCGCCCGCCAGGGGACCAAGGATGGCCCCGACCCCGCCGACAACATTCATCACCAGCGCATTGATGGTGGCGGTGACGTTGAAGGCCTCGGGCGAGATGTAGCCCATATAGTGGGCATAGAGACTGCCCGAGGCACCAGCGATGCCGGCGCTGACAGTGAAGACGAAGCGGCGCCAGGCCAGGGCTTCGATACCCAGCGACTGGACCAGCGGCTCATTGCGCTCCAGCCCGCGCAGCACCTGGCCCGGCTGGCCGGACAGCATCGCACGCACCACCAGCAGCGCCACGGCCGTCGTGACCAGCACCAGCACGTAGAAGCTCTCCCGGCTGCGGAGGGTGAACCCCAGGATGGCGGCAGGAGGGATGCGCATGATCCCGTTATTGCCGCCGAAGGGAAAGACGAACTCCACGAACACCAGCACGATGGCCTCGCCGAGCACGAAGGTGAGGAGGGCAAAATTCACGCCGCGGACCTTCAGGATGACGGAGCCGATCAGCCAGGCCGCGAGAGCGGGGATGGCTATGCCCGCGCTCATTCCCAGGAGGAAGGGCGTGCCCACGTCCCGCGTCAGAAGGGCGGAGGCATAGGCGCCCATGCCCATGAAGCCCGCCTGGGCCAGCGACAGCTGGCCGATGCGAAGCATCAGGTGCAGGCTCAGTGCCAGCAGCGACTTGATGCCGATGAGGATCGCGATGTGCCAGACGAAGCGGCCATCCACGGCAAAGGGCACGAGGACGACCCCGGCCGCGATCGCGGCCAGGACAATCCGGGAAGGGCGCATCACGATCTCCCCAGGAGGCCTGCCGGCCGCACCAGCAGGACAAGGATCACGGCCGCGAAGGACACCAGGGCGGCGATGGTCGCGTTGAAGAGAATGGAGATGCCGGAATCAATCGTGGCCAGCAGGCACGAGGCCACTAACGCGCCGGGGATGGAGCCGAGCCCGCCGAGCACGACGATGATGAAGGCCTTCATCAGTGCCGCCTCGCCCATGTTGGGCTCCGCGCCATAGATCGGCGCCACCAGCGCCCCCGCCAAGCCGGCCAGCGCGCATCCGATGCCGAACGCCACCGGATACGTCTTCCAGGGCGTGATGCCTTGCAGTCGCGCCACCTCGGGCGCCTGCGCCACAGCCCGCATGGCCAGCCCGAGCCGGGAATGATTGAGGAGCCACCAGATGAGGGCCACCATCACCAGCGCCACGCCCGCGGCAAACAGCTGGTCGCGCGGAATGAACGCCCCCGCGACCTCGATCGAGCCGGAAAACGGCCGTGCGATGGGCTGGCTGTCGACGCCGAACAGGATGGTGACGGCGCCCTTGATGGCGATGGCCAAAGCCAGCCCCACGATCATGCCGCCGGTCTCATCGCCGGTGAAGCGCCGGAACAGCGCGCGCTCTGCGACGACGCCGATGCCGCCGGCCACCAGCGCCGCCAAAGGCAGGGCGACCAGATAGTCGAGGCCGAACTGGTGCTGGGCCACGAAGACCGCGTAGGCCCCGATCAGCAGGAACTCGCCATGCGCGAAGTTGACCACGCGCATGATCCCGAAGATCAGCGTGAAGCCAAGGGCGATCAACATGTAGGTCGCCGACGAAAGGCCGGCGACCACGAGAAACTGCTGAAACATGACCTGTATGATCCGCCCGCTCAGTCCGGCTTGGCCTCGCCGATGACGACACCCTTGCCGTTCTGAATCTCGACCATCACGACGGCGCGGTAGATCTGGTGATCCACGCTGTAGGCCGCCTTGCCACCCCAGGTCAGCGGCCCCACCGAGCCCTGGAACGGGGTGTTGGCCTCAAGGGCCGCGACCACGGCGTCACTCTTGGTGGAGCCGGCCTTCTGCAAGGACGAGAAGAGCAGGTTGGCCGCGTCGTAGAACATGACCACGTAGTCGTTCATCTCGGTCTTGTGCAGCGTGCCGAAGCGCGCGCCGAGGCGGTTCCATGTGTCGGTGCCGGGGGCGGCCATGGTGGTGCCCACCACGCCCTGCGCATATTCGGGGCCGGCCGCCTTCACGATCTCCTCGACGTCATAGCCGCCGAACTTTGTGAAGCTGCCCTTGTATCCCTGCTCGCGCGCCTGACGGATGATGAGGCCCGCGGTGCGCGGCGGTGCGGTGTCGAGCTCGATGGTGTCCGGATTCTGCGCGAGGACCTTGGTCAGAAGGGCGCGGAAGTCGTTCTGGCTGCGCTCGAAGAATTCCGCCGCGACCACATCGAATCCGCCCTTCGTGTACGCCGCCTTCTGGATCTTCTGGCTGTTCCAGCCGGTCTCGTCATTGGCGGCGACCAAAGCGACGCGCTGCAGGTTCGGCCTGTTCTTTTTCAGCCAGGCAACGGTGGAGGGCGAGAATTCCTGCGTGGTCGGGCCGACGCGGAAGATATACTTGCTGTCCTTCAGCACATCCGCCGCCCACGCCCCGGTGAACAACAGCACGCCCTCGCGCTCGGTCAGCGGCTTGATGGCGAGGAGCGAGGCCGAGCCGATGGGGCCGAAGACAAAGCGCACATCGTCGGGGCCGATCAGCCGGTTGATCGCCGTGACCGCCTCTGCAGCCTTGTACTGGTCGTCGTAGGAAATGACCTCGAGCTTGTAGCTGGTGGCGCCGACCTTGAGGCCGCCTCGCGCATTCACCTCCTCCGCGGCGATCTTGACCCCGCCGTCCATGCCAAGTCCCCAGGCGGCGCCGGGGCCGGTCAGCGGGCCGAGGACGCCGATGCGCAGCACCTCCTGCGCCTGGGCAAGACCCGCGGAAAGCGCGAGCAGCGAAGCGGCCATCGCCGCCAGCGCGATCCTGCGGTTGAACATGGCAGACATGGATCCGGTCTCCTTGTGCGACGGCTGCTTTGCGCGCCGCCCTCGATGGTGATGGCCCACAAAACCCAGGCCGCGTTTATTGTCAATTATCTTTATCGAAAAAATTAAATAATTGCTCCAAGTCTGGCTATCGCTTTGTCCAAGATCATCTTTTCAGTTTTTGGCGAGAAATCGCGCCGCTACATTCTCGGCCCAGGCCCCAATGCTAAGGGTGGGCGGCGCCGCTGTCGGGCGGGGAAAGGCGGCGGCATCCACCACATGCAGGCCGGGCACGCCGTGGACCTCGCCATCGGCGCCCACCACGCCGACGGCTTCCAGGCGGCCCAGGCACGCCCCTCCCATGGGATGGACGGTCGAGGGTCGACGGCCGGCATAGACGGGGCGCCCGGAGAGGCGCGCCATCTCCTGCATGACCTCGTAGATGCGGCCGTAGATGGGGCTGTTCGCCGGATCGAAATCGATACGGAAGCGCCCGCCCGCAATGCTGGCGGTCCCGTCCATGGCATCCTCACCCATACCGCTCACGACCATGCCGCGCTTGAGGCGCTGGCGGACGAAGCGCGGGAAGGGATAGGCGTCGACGCTCGGCATGTTGTTGCGGCCGATGCCCACCTGCGGCCGGGATTCGTCGCGCAGGCGGATCGCCCCCTTGCTGGGAATGCCTTCGGTGTAGTCCGTATCGGGGGTATTGAGGTCCCAGAAGCCGCGGATGTCGCCATTGCCGCTGAATCGCCGGCCGAGATGCGGCATGCCCCGGAGGCCACCGTGCACGTCCCGGCTCTGCAGCAGCAGCCGCAGCGTGTTCATCGTGCCCGCGCCGAGGAAGACGTGGTCCGCCTCGATGGCCGATCGCCGGCGGGCGGCGTGGTCCACATAGTCGATGCGAAACCTGCGGGCCGCGCCGGGTTGCGCGATGATCGCCACCACTTCGCTGAGCGGGCGGACATCCAGCCCATGCCGGAGCGCCGGTCCGAGATAGATGAAGTCCATGGTGGACTTCGAGCCCGATGGCGCGCCGAGGAAGCCATGGTCGCCGCTGCCGTAGTCGGTCTCCCAGCGGCTGATGCCCGCCTCGGTCGTCACCAATTGCGGGTTCGCAGGGTCGCGGGGAAACAGGAAGCCGACCCGCACCTCGTCCTTCGGGACGACCGGCGCGAAGTGCGGATGATCGCCATAAAGCTTGAGCGCGCCATGCGGAGGGGTGTTGGACAGGCCGGGCCTTGCCGAGCCGACCCTGGCCAGGAATGCGGCGTAGTGGGGCGCCATTGTCGCCTCGTCCAGGCCGTCGCAATGACCGTCCCAGAAATCGGGCCGCGCGGGACGCCGATGCAGGGCGGAATAGACGTGGCTCCCCCCGCCGACGCCGGAGGAGCAGATGACCTCCATGCCGCGCGAGACATAGACCTCGAGCAGGCCCTTGCGGCTGATCCGCAGGCTGCCGCCCGGCAGCAGCGGATGGTGTACCGCGCGCAGCGCCCGCCGGAACAGGCTCAGGCCGCGTGGAAACGCAGTCCGGTTCGCGATGCCCATGGAGCGCACGGGCACCGTGTCCCACCAGGGACCGCGTTCGAGGACGGTGACCTTCGCCCCGCCCTCCGCCAGTCGCGCCGCCGAGACACTGCCGCCGAAGCCGCTCCCTATGACGACCACCTCGGTGGCATCCGCCGCCATAACTCCCCCTCCGGACCCGTTTCCTCCCGCGCGCGCCGGGCCACGGCAGCTGTCGAGTGACGCGGGAAGTTTGACAAACCGCCAGCCCAAATGTCCAATGCATTGCAGCCGCATTGCATAAGATAATGTTATGGCCGAAGATGAGAATTAACCCGCGCCAGGTGGAAGCGTTTCGCCTGGTTTTCCAGACCGGCAGCATGACCACCGCGGCGCAGATGATGGGCATCACGCAGCCCGCCGTGAGCCGGCTGATCCGCGACCTCGAGGCGACCCTGGAATTGGCCCTGTTCATCCGCAGCGGCAGCGGCATCAGCGCCACGACCGACGCGATTACGTTCTTCACGGAGGTCGAGCGCAGCTTCGTCGGTCTTCAGCAACTGGAGCATGCGGCGCTGGCGATCCGCCAGAAGCGGGAAGGCCTGCTGCACGTTGCCGCCACCGGTGCGTTCGGGGTTCTCTGCCTGCCGCGCGCCCTTGCGGCCGTGCGCGAGGCGCGCCCTGGACTGCGCGTGCGCCTCACCGTGACACGTTCGTCGGAAATCCTGGACATGGTGGCGACGCGGCGCTGCCACCTCGGCATCACCGCCATCCCTCCGCAGACCGCAGGCATCGATCACGAGAACCTGCCCGCGGTCCCCATCGTCTGCCTGCTCCCGCCCGGCCATCCCCTCGTCGCGCGGCGCGAGCTACGCCCGCGCGACCTCGTCGGGGAGATCATCTATGGGCCACCGGAAAACACCCGCCTCCACCAGCAGATCGCCCAGGCCTTCGAGCAGGACGGTGTGGGCTATGATCTCGCCGGAGAATGCACGCTCGGCAACTCCATCTGCGCGTTCGTGGCCTTGGGCGCCGGCGTCGCCATCCTCGATGCGCTGGCTGCGCGCGGTGCGGTGGAGCCCCCCATCATCTTGCGCCCCTTCGTGCCGCATCTGCGATGGGAGCCGAAATTGCTCTTCCCGGCGGGCAGCCCTCGCTCGCAGCCGCTCGCGATGCTCATTCGCGAAATCCGGGCCCGCCTCGCCGACCTTGCCGCTTCGTCGCCGGAAGGCATTGTCTGGCGCTGAAGGGAGGACCTCAGCGGGGGGAAGGCTCGGGCAAAGGCTCGCTGGCGCCGTTTACGCGCAACTCGTCGGCCTCATTGTCGACGACGACGTAATTCTCATAATAAGTGACCGTCGGGCGGGCGCCAAACCGCGCCTCTACCTTCTTTGCCCAGTCTTCGTTGTACCAAGCCTCGGCCTGCTCGCGCGTCTCCCAAAGGTAAACGCCGCCGCCGCCCGCATCTCCGTTAAGGAAATACTTGCGCTTCAGGCCGTCGAGCCCGGCATAGAGCGGAGCCGAGAGCCGTGCCGATGCGGTGGCCTCTTCCGCGCTGCGCTGGAGGCCCGGAATCTGCACGATCGCGATCAGCATGGACGCTTTCCTTCTTTGCATGCCCGCGCATTTCCCCGCCCGCGCACGCGGCTGTCAAATCTCAATTCCTGATGCCTGATGCCGGCATGTTATGCACCAAGAATTGTATGGACTTAGTGGGGCGTGCGCGCTGGTCTTGGGGGCGGCCCACAGTAGAATTGAGCGAGATGTTGACGTCTTGGGCCGCGTCTTTGCGGGCGCGACGCGGTGGCGGGCCGTTGCGGAGGCGACGGCCGTCGTCCCGGGGCATCGGACGCGTGTTCCAGGTTCCGTGGCCCGTTGCCAATCTGGCTGGTTGGCTGGCCGTACTTCAGTCCCTGCCGGTCTTGAGGGGGCGTGTCGAATCCGCGGTCCACTCGGCAAGCGATCCGTCATATTCGAGCGTATTCTCGTAGCCGATGACAGAGAGTGCGAGCGCCCCCAGCGCGGATGCAACGCCGCCCCCGCAATAGGTCACCACCAGCTCTCCGTCGAGGGCGGTGCGGGCCTCGAACAGGCGGCGCAGCTCGTCGGCCGGGCGCAGGGTGTTGTCGGTGTCGTCCACCAGCTGCGTGAACGGGAGGTTCGTGCTGCCGGGAATATGGCCCGGCCGCGCCCGCCCCGACACGCGTCCGGAAAAATCGTCCTCCTGCAGCAGGCAGACCAGCCGGCCCGAGCGCCGGCCCTCGACGATGTCGAGCACATCGCGGGTGGTGGCCGCGGTGGGTGCCGGGAGCGGGAGCGTGTAGTTCGCCCTGGCATAGGGCGAGAGGCCGTTTTCCATGGGGCGACCCTCGGCGCGGTACTTGCGCAGGCCGCCGTCGAGCACGCTCACGCGTGGATGCCCGTAAGAGCGGAAGACCCACCACAGGCGGGCTGCCCATTGGTTGGCAAGATCGTCATAGATGACCACGTGCGAGGTTCGCGAGATGCCGAGCCGGCTGGCCGCCGTTGCGAACTGGGCCGCCGTGGGACGGGTGAACGGGAAGGGCGCCGTGGGATTGGAGAATTGCGTGAACAGGTCGGCAAATCGCGCCCCCGGAATGTGCCCGCGCCGTTCGTAATCGTCGAGCCCGCTCCGGAACTCGGCACGTGTTCCGTCCGCCCGCGCAGGCTCCAGGTAGACGCTGGCCTCGAGAACGATCAGATCGTCATCGCCCAGATGTTCTCCAAGCCACTGCGTGGAGACGAGAGATTGAGCGGCAGGCATCATGAGAATCCGGTTCGGGATGGGCGGCAGGGCCAAAGCCGGCTTGCTTCCGCGTCGGGCTCGATATAAATTCTAAACTAGATTTATATTTGAAATGCAAGGAAATGCGCGGCGCTCCCCTCAAAACCGCCGCCGCTGCCGAGACCGTCGGCGACGGCGCGCAGAACCAGGCGGATGGGTCCCCGGAGGGCGGGCTTCCGGCAGCAGATGCCTTGCCGTCCGATGCCCTTTCGTCGTTCGCCCGCTACGACGCCAACGTCAAGGATCTTTCCGTCGAGGAGGTGGAGCGCCGCCGGCTGCGCAACCCGCGCGACCGCACCATCTATCGCGAGGTCGCGCGCCAGTTCGGGGTGGGTGAGCAGTCCCTTCGCCTCTGGGTGAAGAAGAGGGATGCTGAGCGGCTCAAGGGGGATATCCCCCCCGAGGAGCAGGGCGAGGCTGCCGTGTGTGTCGATCCGTGTCGCGCGGATCTTGGGTTTCGGCATGGGGCGCTCAAGCCGCGAGCCAGCGGGCGACATCATCCGGCTTCGGGAGGCCACCGGCATGTACCACCTTGCCGTCGATGACGATGCCGGGGGTCGAAGCGATGCCGTAGCCGGCGATCACCGCATAGTCGGTGACCTTTTCCACCGTGACATCGAGCCCGAGTTTGGCCGCCGCATCCCGCACCATCTGCGCCGTCGTCTCACAGCGGGAGCAGCCGGGGCCGAGCACTTTCACGTCTTTCATGACTTCAGCCTTTCCGGTTTCAAGAAAACAGCGCGTTGAACAGGAAACCCACTGCGAGGATGCCGGCGCCGACCACGCTCACGAACACGGCAATCAGCTTCAGGCTCAAGACTTTGCGCAGGATGATCATTTCCGGCAGCGACAAGGCGATCACCGCCATCATGAAGGCGAGCACGGTGCCCAGCGCCGCGCCCTTGGCCAGCAGAGCCTCCACCACCGGGATGATGCCCGCGGCATTGGAATACATGGGAATGCCCAGCAGGACCGCGGCCGGCACCGACCACCACGCATCCCGCCCCATGATGGAGGCGAGGAGGTCCGCCGGGACATAGCCGTGGATGAAGGCGCCCGCCGCGATGCCGGCGATGATCCACATCCAGACCTTGCCGACAATGTCGCGCACGGCCTCAAGGCCGGCCTTGATGCGATCCACCAGCGTCATGCCGTTCGGCGGCAGATCGACGGGAGCCGCGCGCACGTTGCGCACCCAGTCTTCCAGCCAGCCTTCCAGGTGCAGCCGGCCGATGACCCAGCCGGCAACGATGGCCACCCCAAGGCCGAAGGCCAGGTAGGTGAGCGCCACCTTCCAGCCCACGAGCGCGAACAGCAGGCCCAGAGCCACCTCGTTGACCATGGGCGCAGAGATGAGGAAGGAGAAGGTGACGCCGAGGGGCACCCCGGCGGAGACGAAACCGACGAACAGGGGCACCGCCGAGCAGGAGCAGAAGGGCGTGACGATGCCGAGACCGGCGGCGGCGACATTGCCGAGCCCCTCGCGCCGTCCGGCGAGCAGCGCACGCGTGCGCTCGGCGGAGAAGAAGCTGCGCACCACGCCCATGGCGAACACCACCAGCGTCAGCAGCATCAGCACCTTGGGCGTATCGTAGATGAAGAACGCGACCGCTTCGGCCAGATGGCTGCCGGGTTCCACCGGCAGACGGGCCACCAGCCATTGGGAGAACGGCGCGAGCTGGGCATAGACCACGAACCAGATCGCGATCGCCGCGACCGTTGCCGCCGCCCAGGCCAAAGGCGATGCCTCCCGCGGCGGCTTGCGCTCGGTCAATGACAGGTCAGCGCTCATGCGGCTCTCCTATCGGACGAAGCATTCAGGCTGTTGAGAACAGCATCGACGATGGCGGCCTGCTCGGCCGGTAGTTCAGGATTGCGACGGTAGCGCACCCATTGGGCGTCCCGCCGGTCGATCACCATGCCGGCCTGCTTGAGCACCGCCATATGGCGCGACATGCGGGATTGGGTGACGCCGAGGACGCGCACAAGCTCGCATACACAATGCTCGCGCCCGTCCCACAGGAGTCGGACTGCCGCGAGGCGGGTGTGTTCAGCCAGGGCCGACAGAAGGGTGAGCGCGGAGTCCATGGCTTCAATTTACGCTCATGCGCATATGCGTGCAAGCGCATAAATAATATCATTGTCGGTGGTGCGGAGGTTTCGGCCATCGAGGACGACCGTTTCGGGTCTGACGGCCCGCCGCTCTGGTTCGCGCGGGAGGACGGGGAAGCCATTCGCCGTGCATCGCGCGTGTGGTGCCACGCCTGATCGACCCGGCAGGACGGCGCAGGCGCAGCCTAAGATGTTCGGGCTCGCCCCCGGCGCAGTTCGGAGGGGCGGACATGTCCGCCCAGAGGTAGGGAGAGCGTCATGAAGATCAAATCCGTTTCCGTTGCGCGGTTCGCAGCGCTCGCGCTGGCCGCGGCATTGTCCGCTGTGCCGGCGAGCGCCCAGATGGGCGGTGGGCCCGGCTCTGGTCCGGGCATGATGGGCCAGGGTGAGGGCTATATGGGGCCCGGCCAGGGAGGGTGGGGCCCCGGATTCCACCGCTCGGCTCGGAGCATGATGGGTGGCTGCGGAGGCTGGATGACGGGTGATGCCGACGGCCAGTTGCCCGCCTTCATCGAGGGGCGTGTCGCCTTCCTGAAGGCCGAGCTCGGCGTCACCGATGCGCAGGCCAAGGTGTGGGATGCCTATGTGGCGGCGATGAAGAACAATTTCATCAGCATGCAGGGCCTGCGCCAGGCCATGCGCGCCAGCTTTGACGCGGACACGCCGATGGATCGTCTTGAGTCCCGCATTTCGGTGATGGAAGCCCGCGCCGCTGCTCTCAAGGATATGAAGCAGCCGCTAAGCAACCTCTACGCCGCGCTAAGCGATGACCAGAAGAAGAAGGCCAACGACCTGCTCACCGGCATGGGATGCATGATGTGAGCCTGACGGAACGAGACGCGCCACCGGAAGGCCTGTCAGAAATGTCCTCAGCCCCCCGACACTTCGAGCCAGCGGCCAATCTCGGCTCGTATGCGTTCGTCGGAGCGAAACGCATCAGCATCGCCTTCCATGGTCTTCTGTCCAAGCTCCAGGATGTAGACGTAGTCGGAGACCTGGATGCAGGGGCGCACGTTTTGATCCACGAGGATGACGGCAATTCCCTGACGCGCCAGTCGGGCGATGTGATCATAGACCTCGGAAGCATATTTCGGAGCGATCATCGCTGTCGGCTCGTCGAAGAGCAGGGCCTTTGGCTCGATCAGCAACGCCCGGGCGATCTCCAGGAAGCGGCGCTGGCCGCCGCTGAGTTCGCCCGCCCGCCCATGGCGGAAGGGAGCCAGCATGGGGAAGTCGCCGAGCACTCTGTCGATGGCCCGTCGTACCCGCGCGCCATCGCGACGAACGGGCCAGCACCCGAGGATCAGGTTGTCCTCCACGGACAAGTCTAGGAAGAGGCTGCTGTTCTGGGGCACGTAGCCGACGCCGACGTGCACCATGTCGTGAGAAGGTGTTCCGAGCAAAGACCGGCCATCGAACACGATATCCCCGGCGCTGGGCTTCAAGAAGCCCAGCAGCGTCTTGAGGACGGTCGATTTGCCTGCGCCATTGGGGCCAATGATGCCGGTAACCTCGCCGGAGCGGAAGGACAGGGTGAGATTTTTCAGAACATGGATGTCGCCGAAATAGGCGGCATACACATTGCGGAACGAGATCAGGGTCGAGTCGGGTCCAATTTGTGCCAAGGCGTTCAAGATAAGCTCCCGATCAATGCTGGACGCCCAAATAGGCTTCGATGACGGCCGGGTCGCACCGGACCGCTGCCGGTGAGCCGGAGCTGAGCACGCGGCCTTCGTGCAGCACCACGATGTCGCGCGCGAGCCGGTAGAGGATGCCGGGATCGTGGCAGACGAGCATGACCGCGACTGACCGCGACAGCATCTCTGCCACCTCGTCGAGGAAGACGCGGCACAGGTCGGAATGCATCCCCGCCAGCGGCTCGTCGAAGAGGACGACCCGCGGCGCGAGGATCAGAATCCTGGCGAGTTCCAGCAGCTTCTGCTGGCCGCCCGAAAGCTCGCCCGCATAATTGTTCGCGAGGGTCGCGAGCTTCACCTTTTCGAGGGCGTGGTGCGCCCGGTCGAGCCGGATGCCGGAGGGCTCCCCGCGTGCGGGAACCACGAGCAGGTTTTCCAGCACGGTGAGGCTCCGGAACGAACGCGGGACCTGAAAGGTTCGCCCGACACCCGCACGGCTGACGTGGTCGGGTCGCTGCCCGCAGATGCCACGACCGCCCAGTTCAATGGCTCCTGCATCCGGCGTGGCAAAGCCGCAGATGCAGTTCAGAAGGGTGGACTTGCCGGCACCGTTCACCCCCATGATGCCGAGGACCTCGCCGGGATGGACGGAGAGAGATACGTCGCTCAGCGCTCGGACCCGGCCGTAGCTTTTGGAGAGATTAGAGATTTGAAGGCTCATGATTTCCACTCGGCTTGGCCAATGAGGCCCGCGGGACGGATTGCGACGACCAGGACGAGGATCAGAAAGCCAGCGAGAACACCCGCGCTCTGCCCGATCCACAAGGTGGTGAGCTGCTCCGAGAAGGCGAAGATCATCCCGCCCAGCAAGGCTCCGAGGGGGCTGCCGAGCCCGCCCAGAACGATCACGACGAAGCCAGTGATGGTGTAGTCCAACCCGGAAAACGGCGTGAAGGCCGGGAAGACGAGCGCGAGAAGTACCCCCGTCACACCGGCGATCCCCGCGCTGACCGAAAAGGCGACGAGCGAGAGGCGCTCGACATCGACGCCGACGATCCGGAGCGCGTCGCGGTTCATGACGGCGGCGCGCAGCGCCTTGCCGGAGGTCGTGCGGTAGAGGAATAGGAACAGCGCCGGAACCAGCACCATGGCGACGCCCACCGCGACGACCCGCGCCTTGGGGATCACCAGCCCCAGCACCCGGTACGATAGGGGCTGGAATTGGAAGATAACCGACCGGGCATCCGCGTCGAAGAGAAAGAGCAGCCCCGACGCGACCATCAGCGAGACGCCATAGAAGAACAGGAAGGATGCCATTTCCGGATCGCGCGCCGCCTGCAGCCGGCGTCCGGCGACGGCGAACAGCGCAAACGCCAGCAGGAACAGCAGAATGAACGCGACGGGGATTGCCGCCAGAGGCGAATAGCCGAGTTGGGTCGTCACCACATAGGCCACGTAACTCCCGGCTAGGACCATCTCTCCATGGGCCAGGTTGGCGATGCGCATGGCGCCGTAGACGATGGTGAGGCTGAGGCCCAGCAGGCCGTAGAGGATGCCGAGGGCGATCGCGTTGACGATGGCGCCTGTCATCAGGGAAGTCATGGGGCGCTCCTAGAAGAACCAGCGGCGGAATCGCGGGTGGCGCTGCAGCAGCGAGCCGACGATGCCCCGTGGGAAGAACAGGACCGTCGCCGAGACGATCAGCCCGAGGATGAAGAGGTTGGCAATGGGAAAGCGGGTCCAGATGAGTTCGTCGGTGATGGTCATGAGCACAGCGCCAACCACTGGCCCCATGACGGTGCCGAGGCCGCCCAGCGCGGCATAGATGATAGCCTTGGTCGAGATCAGGATGTTGAACGCGGCCGCGGGGTCGATGGCGGAGGAATAGAGGCCTTCGAGCGCCCCGCACACCGCCGCGATGGTGCCGGAAAGCATCCACATGGCGAGCCGAAGCCCCTTCGCGTTGACGCCGATGATCTGCGCCGCATCGAGGTCGTCGCCGATCGCCTTGAGCCGGAGCCCATGGGGCGTGACCGAGATCGCCGTGGCGATCGCCACCGCCCCCATGGAGACGGCGACCATCAGATAATAGAGGCGGATCGGATCATGCCGCCCGGTGATGGTGATCCCGCTGCTGCCCCCGGCAACGTCCTCCGGCAGGAGGACGATAACGCTACGCAGCACGATGGCGAGCGACAGGCTGACCACCGAGAAGAACACGCCGCGTAGCCGCAGCGTGGGTGCAAACAGCACCGCGAGCAGCGCTCCGGCCGCCGTAGCTCCGACGAGCGCCGCCCAGGTCGGCGCGTGGTGGAACTGGCTCAGCACCGCTGCGGCGTAGGCGCCGATGCCGAAGAAGGCGGCAAAGCCGAAGGGCACATAGCCTGTCATTCCAGCCATCAGATTGAGCGCGGACGCGAGCGCGATCCACTGGAACAAGTAGAACCAGAACGAGACACCCGCCGAGACGGCCGGGATCGAGACCGCAATGAGGCTGATACCTGCAAGCGTGAGACACCAGATCCAGACACTGGCGCGATGCAGCCGGAACAGCGGCGCACGTTGCCGCACGGATGGGGCGGTTTCGGCTGAAGGGGCAGATTGCATGACCATGGACATCGAGACTTCCTGCGTGGCCGCCGTATTCAGGACGAGGAGCGGCGGATGCTTCCGCCGCAGGCGAAGCAAGGCTACATCTTCGCCTTCTGGTCCCAGGTGGGCATGGGAAAGAGCGGCGCCGAGGTCGCGACCGCAGCCGGCGCGATGACCTCCCTTCCACCTTTCGCGGTATTCTGGATGACCAAGATGTCGTAGCCGGTCTGGAAGCCCGTCTCGTCGATCCGATAGGTGCCGTTCAGCACAGTGAGGTGGCCGCTGAGATCAAGAGCCGCGGCCTTGAGGTCGGGCGCCGTCAGGCTCGGCGCACGCTCGATGATCGCGCCCAGCACCATGAGGCTCGCAAAGGCGACAGCAGAATTGATGTCTGACTGCGGCCCGTTCGGATACTTGGTGTTGTAGGCATCGAGATATTGCGCGGCGGTGGGTCCAAGATTGACCGCGTAGGCGACGCGCGGGTCGATGTTCGATTGTCCCCAGAGGCCGATGGCGTCGTTGCCGAGCGCGAGGATCGACGAGTTCTGGGAGAAGGTCGAAAAAATCGCCGGAAAATTAATGTCGTTTTCCTTCATCTGCCGCAGCATGACGATCATGTCCGTGTCGTAGGACGTGATGCACAGAAGATCGGTCTTTGCTGCGGCAGCTTTGTTGAGGATGGTTGTAAAATCCTTCGCGCCCCGGCTGTACTTCTCCGCAACGCCGACAGCGAGACCGTTCTTCTCGGCCGTGGCACGAAAGCTGCCGGCGAGCGCGTCCGAATAGGGCTCGTCGACCGCGATGGTGGAAACGACCTTGCCGCCGAAGCGCTTCAGCGCCTGGACCGGCACCTCCGGCACCCGCGAAACGGGGGTGGTGCCTCCATTGACGATATATTTGTAGCCCTGCTTGAATACCGAATCGGCGGCGACGGCCCACCCCATCATAAAGATGTCGTTGCGGTCGGTGATCGTCGCCGCGGCCGCCGTCAGAGTCGAACCGTAAGGAGCGAGCACGAGGTCGACCTTTTCGTCGAAGATCAGGCTTTCGTACACGCGTGGCGCGAGCTGCTTGTCACTGCGGTCGTCGCGGACCACAAGCTCGACCGGGTAGCGCTGCCCCTGGTGGAGCAGGCCGCCCTGCGCGTTAACCTGTTCGAGCCACAGATCGATCGCCCGGCGGCCGGACTGGGAATCATGAGCGAATGTCCCCGTCGAGGCGACCGACATGCCGATCCGGATCGACTTACGCCCGCTGGTTTGCGCATGCGTCGGAGCGACGAACGGCCCGATCGCCGCTCCGACCGCAAGGAAACCGATGCCTCTCGACATCTTAAGAAATTGGCGCCGTTTCATTATATTCCCCTGGATTTATTTAGTTTTTGCGATTGTTTTTTCTCATAGCCGTGTTGCTGCTATTGTTACCGCGCGCCAGCAATCTTGGTCTCGATGCGGTAGATGCTGGTGGCCGCCGAGATATAGAGCGTCTTGCGGTCGGGGCCGCCGAACACCAGATTGCTGCCGCCCTCCGGCAGCGCGATCATTCCGAGCGGTGCACCATCGGGCGACAATGCCCAGACGCCCCCCGGTGCGGTCGTCCAGAGATTTCCCGCGACGTCGACCCGCATCCCATCGGTAATTCCGTCGCCTGGAACGTCTGCAAAATCGTAAAACAGCGAGCCGTTGCTGATATTGCCGTCGGCATCGACGTCATACCGTCGGATAAAATTGTCGATTGAGCCGTTGGCGTAGAGCACCGTTTCGTCGGGCGAGAAGGCGAGGCCGTTCACATTGGGGATGTCGTCGATGACGCGAATGACCTCACTGTCACGGATGCGGTAAATGGCATTGATGTCGAGCTCCCGCGAGGGGTCCTCGCCGAGCCCGAGCATGCCGCCGAAGGTATCGGTGAAGTAGATGTAGCCGTTCCTGCAGACAACGACGTCGTTGGGGCCGCCAAAGCGTTTGCCATCAAAGCGATCGGCGACCACCGTCCGCCTGCCATCCTCCTCGATCCGATCGATGGATCTGCCACCCCACGTGGCGATGACGACTCGCCCTTCCAAGTCCAGCGTGATGCCGTTGGAGCCGAACATGTTGAACTGCTCGTAGCCGGGATCATCCGGCGCCTTGCCGTTCGTAAACGGCATGCCTACGCGCCAGACATCGTGCCCTTGGTACCCTGCTTTCTCGAGAAAAACATCGAGGGAGCCCGCCCCAGCCCGGTCCGGTGTCCAGCGGTAGATAACGTTGGCCGGAATGTCGCTAAACAGCAGATGTCCGTGGGTTCCATTCTGAACCCAGGTCACGCCCTCGGTGAAACCGAAGCCTGTGGTGATCTGCTGCAGGTCTGCCGTGGCCGACACGAGGTCGGCAAAGCGGGGATCGAGAGCCCTGATAGGGGAAGACGACATGACAATCTCCTCTCGCCGAGCGCGCGTCAGGCGCTCGGTCGCTAGAACCGCGTGTTTCGAACAAAAATGGAATCAGGCCGGCTTCGGGGCGAGCCGCTCGGCCTCGAGCGCCGCCTGCACCGACGGACGCGCCTCGACTCGCTCCATGAAGGCCCAGATGGCGGGCCAGTCCCGAAGATCGATGGCGAAGAACTTCATCCAGCGCAGGACGGTGTAGAGGTAGGCGTCGGCCACGCTGAAATGGCCGTTCAGCAGATAGGGCTGCGTATCGAGAACCGCCGTGATCTCGCGGAAGCGGTGGAACAGCCGTTCCTTGAAATGACTTTGCACCGCCTCGGGCAACCAGGCGTTAAAAAGCGGCGCCGAACCCGAATGCACTTCGCTGGTGATGAAATTGAGCCATTCCTGAAGCCGGACCCGCTCCCACGATCCGGCCCGCGGGGCGAGACCCGCGTCCGGCTTGAGGTCGGCGAGAAACTGCACGATGGCGGGGCCCTCTGTCAGCACTTGGCCGTCATCGAGCTGCAGCGCGGCGACGTAGCCCTTCGGGTTGATGGTGCGGAAGTCCTCGCCTGTCGCCGTCTCCTTCGTCTTGTTATTGATCATCACCAGATCAAAGCCGAGGCCCAACTCCCGCAAAACGATATGGGGTGAGAGCGAGCAGGTGTTTTCGGCGGAATAAAGCTTCATCGCTTCCTCGAGATCGTAACGGTCCGGAATTCCGCGCCGGACAAAGCCGGCGCGGTATCCAGTCGGGTATGGCTAGGCACGTGGACGGGGTGTCACGCGTAGGTCGGCTGGAGCTCGTCGTTCAGCACCTGGTAGCCGTTCTTGAGGACGAGGCTTTCGTCGAGGAAGTGCACGATCCGCGTGGGCGAGCAGTGGATGCCGAGCACGCGAAGCTGCTTGTCGCCATGGGTACGGAAGGCGTGGGGCAGGATCGGCGGGAATTCGATAACGTCGCCGGCGCGCGCGACGCCACCTTCTTCCTCCTTACCGATGAGCCAAGCAAAGGCCTCCCCCTCCAGCACCACCAGGCATTCAGTGTAAGGATGCCAGTGGGCGCCAATCTGATAGTTGGGCTCACAGGTCTGCATTCCGATGAAGACGGGCGTCTCGCCCCGATCGATCAACGGATTGTAGTAGGAGCGCGGTGCGAACACGATCTTCTGCGCCGTTGTGGGAGAAGCGATCCGCATTTTGCCTTCCGGCAGCCGCAAGCTCTTCGTGACGCCGTCACGCACCTGGTTTACTGTCATCATCAGCTCCATCTGTGGCAGACCCCGGTCATTCGCGAGAATAGATCATGACCCGCGTGCTCGCGGGTAGAACCGTGTGCTGTACACGCTGTTGCCGAATCGGCATCACCCCTTCGCGGTCAATTGCGATAGGCATGCGCCTGTGCTTTGCTTAGGCTGAGATCCTGACCACGCCGCGCGCTGACTCGCATCGACGCGGGCAGGTTTCGGGCTTATGCGGCGCCCTCGTTGCGCACTGAGGGAAGATGAACCACACGGCCCTGCGCTATTTCGTCGAGGTCGCCGATTGCCGCTCAATCCGGCAGGCGGCCAACAGGCTGCATGTCGCGGCCTCCGCGATCAGCCGGCAGATTGCCAATCTAGAGCATGAGCTGGGCGCAGAACTGATCGAGCGCGGCCCGAGCGGCATTCGCCTGACCGCGGCCGGGGAGGTCGTGGCACAGCACTGCCGGTCGACGTTCCGGGAGTTCCAGCGCATCCGCTCGCTCGTTGACGACCTGAAGGGGCTGCGCCGCGGTCAGATCGACATCTTCTGCGTCGAGGGTCTGGTGGTCGAATTCCTGCCCAGGGTTCTTGGCGCCTTTCATGGCGAGAACCCCGGCATCGACTATCGCGTCGTTACCGCGCCGACGGACCGCATCGTCGAGGCCATCGTCAAGGACGAGTGTGATTTTGGCATCACTATCAATGCCATAGCCAGGCCGGACATCAAGACCGTGGCGTCGCGGATCGATACGCTCGAGGTCGTCATCGCTCCCGGGCATCCGCTCGCCGAGCGCGCATCGATCACAGTGGAGGAAGCGGCGGCATACCCCATGGCGCTGTTGCAGCCATCCTTCGGCGCGCGCCAATTCATGGATGCGCAGTTCGCGCGGCGAGGTCTCGCGCCGCGCGAACTGATGACATCGAACTCCGTCGTCGCCTTGAAGGCCATGGTGCAGCACGGGGGCGCCTTGACCTTCATGTCGCCAATGTTCATCGGCGACGAACTCTCACGGGGTGTGCTGTGCGCGCGGCCGGTGACCCCTGAACCGCTTGGTCCGTATCGTCTCGAGGTTCAAGCTCACCGCGATCGGCGACTTCCGTTCGCCGCCCACGCGCTCCTGTCGCATCTCGAACGCGCCCTCAACTGAGGTGCGCAATGGACGCTATCTCCACCAGGAACTCCGGCCGCACGAGATCGGCGCGGATGCAGTAGCGGGCAGGTGGACTGGAGGGAAAGAACTCCGCATAGACACGGTTCATGGCGGTGTAATCGTCGAGCGACTTCAAGAAAATGCTGTTGAACGCGATGTCGTCCATTGTTCCGCCGGCGGTCTCGACGACGGATTTGATCGTAAAGAGCACATGACGAGTCTGGGTTTCCACGTCGCCGACGCCGACGGTCGTGCCGTCCGATGCCATGGCAAGCACGCCGGAGACGTAGACGACATTGCCCGCCCGCGTGCCAGGAGAATAGGGCGCCAGCGGCGGCGGGCTGCCGGGGGGAATGATGATCTGCTTCGGCATGGCGTGTTCCTGTCTTGAGGTGCGGGATCGTGGTCGCGGGCGTTCTGATCGGGCTGGACGGCTATGCTATGCTGCTCTGCTGGCGCAGAAAGTTCAGAACACGGTCGTTGAATTCGCCAGCGTTCGTAATCGAGCAGGCATGCCCCCCTTTTGATACGAACTCAAGGGAGGCATTGGGTATCGCCGCCGCCAGTTCCTCCGAGTAGTAGGGCGGCGTGAGAAAGTCGTCGCGTGCGCAGGTGACAAGTGTCGGCGCCACGATTTTCCCCAACGCATGCATCTGGTCATGCCGCAGCACCGCATCGAGACGGCTGGCGATGATCTTCGCTGGTGCCGACGACGCCACCGCTTGACGTTCGGCTTGAGCCAGCTCTGCATCGTGCTCATGCACCCACGCGCTCGGATAAAGGAAAATGGGCGAAGAACGCACATAGGAGTCTATCCCTATGTGCAGCGCAGCTTCCTTGCGCAGTCCCATGGCGCGGCGGGAGAATGCGTCGGTTCGACCTCGGGTGCCATAGAGGACTTGGCTCGCGACGATCTCAGGATGCTGTGAGGAGATTACCTGCAGCATCATTCCACCCGTCGAATGCCCGATGAAATGTGCGGACGGTATGTCTAGCGCTGACATGAGCCCGATCGTGTCCGACGCGAGAAGCTCGATCGAATACGCAACATCGCTATGTGTTGATTGACCGGTCCCGCGGTGATCAAATCGGTAGACACGAAAGTGCTTCGCGAACGCCTGGACCTGCGGCGCCCAATATGACGCCAGCCCACCCATCCCCGTGATCAGGATCAACGGCTCACCCGAGCCGTCGACTTCATAGTAAAGTTCTGCATCTCTGATCGGCGCTAAAGACACAGCGTACCTCCGAATACATATTCCAAATAATTAATGTTAAACTGTTCCGTCTCGCCGCATGTGGCTTGATTCATTTGCCAATGCTGCGAGCTAAACATGCTGCGCATATGTTAGACGTCAATCTGTCGGGCATGTAGCAGCTTGTCGGAAACGCCGCGTTGCCAAACGGGCAACACGTATTCCGCTGAGTTCAGGATGAGCATCCCTGAGGCGCCCGACATCGCCGTTAGCCTGATCGACCATCCGCGCGGGCTATCTAGGGGTCGGGGAAGCGGCCATGGGTCCGGCCGGTGCGCCGATTGTGAATGTGGTCACGCATGCGAGGGGCTGGAAGCGGCGAGCATTGCAGCTGGGCGATTCCCAGTGAGCGGCCCCGGCCGGAACTCATCGATGACATCCGGATGATCCGCGCTGAGAGTAGAGGGACCTATGGTGCGCCGCGGATCCGTGAGGTCTTGCAAGGGCAAGGCCGGCGCGTGGGCCGTGCCCACATCGAGCGGCTGATGCGCCGTGCCGGCATTCGGAGCATGGCCGCCTTGCGCGTCGCTCCAGGACGACCACAGCCGGCCTTCCTATCCGATTGCTCCCAACAGGCTCGCCCGGAACTTCACGACCACGGCTCCGAGCCAGGTCTGGCTGGCGGACCTGACCGACCTCCCCACCGGTGAGTGGTGGCTCTACCTGGCCGGCGCGCTCGACATGCACACCCGCAAGCTAGTCGGCTGGTCCATGCGCGAGATCCCTGCACACCAGCTCGCGCTTGAGGCGCTCGCCATGGCGATTGACCGCCAGAGGCCAGCGCCCGGTCTAATCCACCAATCAGATCGCGCCATCCAAGGCGGATTCAATCGGTCGTCGCAACACCTGAGCCAAGGAGGTTGCGATGGGCATTCGAAGGCGGCGGTCCGATCGGTCTGGAAGACGCCCGTTGCCAGGCCCATCGCCAGGCGCTTTCCACCGGGGGTTCGATTTCCACCAGCAGACGGCACGATCTGGAAAACCCTGTTCCGGGTTTCTCGGACTATCCGGCATCCAGAAACGCTACTCCTTGAACGCCTCCTCGCGGCCCTTCTGCACCGAGGGCAGCAGCACCACCACCAGTGCGGCCAGGGCGAGCAGCAGCAGCACGGCCGAGATGGGGCGGGTGACGAACACGGTGGGGTCGCCGCGCGAGATCAGCATGGCCCGGCGCAGATACTCTTCCAGCATGGGGCCGATGACGAAGCCGAGCAGCAGCGGGGCGGGCTCGCAATCGAGCTTCACCAGCGCGTAGCCGAGCAGGCCGAACAGGGCCATGGTGTACACGTCGAACGTGTTGTTGTTCACGCTGTACACGCCGATGCAGCAGAAGGCGATGATGGCCGGGAACATCACGTGGTAGGGCACGGTGAGCAGGCGCACCCACATGCCGATGAGCGGCAGGTTGAGCAGCACCAGCATGAAGTTGCCCACCCACATGGAGGCGATGACGCCCCAGAATAGGTCGGGCTTCTCCGTCACCACGTTGGGACCGGGCGTGATGCCCTGGATGATGAGGGCGCCGATCATCAGCGCCATCACCGGGTTGGAGGGGATGCCCAGCGTCAGCATGGGAATGAAGGAGGTCTGCGCGCCGGCGTTGTTGGCGCTCTCCGGCCCCGCCACGCCCTCGATGGCACCCCGCCCGAACTCGCGCGGGTATTTCGAGATCTTCTTCTCGATGGAATAGGAGGCGAAGGAGGACAGCATGGCGCCGCCGCCCGGCAGGATGCCGAGGAAGGAGCCGATCACCGTGCCACGCAGGACCGGCGCGATGATGCGCTTGAACTCCTCCTTCGTGAGCATCAGGCTCTTCACCTTGGCCGCCACCAGCGAGCGCTGGTGTTCATCCTCCAGGTTGCGGATGATCTCGCTGATGCCGAACATGCCCATGGCCAGCGCAACGAAGTCGAAGCCGTCGGAGAGTTCCTGCATGTCGAAGGTGAAGCGCGGCGTGCCGGTGTAGATGTCCTGGCCGGAGAGGCCGAGGATCAGCCCCAGCACGATCATGGCGATGGCCTTGACCACCGAGCCCGAGGCCAGCGTCACCGAGGCGATGAGGCCGAGCACCATCAGCGAGAAATATTCCGGCGGCCCGAACTGCAGCGCGAGGTTGGCGAGCGGTGGCGCGAACAGGGCGAGCAGCAGGGTCGCCACCGAGCCGGCGAAGAAGGAGCCCAGCGCCGCGGTGGCGAGCGCCGCGCCCGCCCGGCCCTTGCGGGCCATCTGGTGGCCGTCGATGGCGGTGACCACGGACGAGGATTCGCCCGGCAGGTTGATGAGGATGGCGGTGGTGGAGCCGCCATACTGCGCACCGTAATAGATGCCGGCGAGCATGATGAGGGCGGAGACCGGCGGCAGGCCGAAGGTGAGCGGCAGCAGCATGGCGATGGTCGCCACCGGGCCGAGGCCGGGCAAAACGCCGATCAGCGTGCCGAGCAGCGCCCCGACGAAGCAGTAGAAGACGTTCTGCAGCGACAGCGCGACGGAGAAGCCGAGGGCGAGGTTGTCGAGAAGGTCCACGGGCGCCTCCTCAGTATCCGCCGAGCCACGGGCCGAGCAGCGGCAGCGGCAGGCCGAGGCCCTTGATGAAGACGGCCCAGGCGAACACCACCATCACGGCGGTGTTCAGCAGCGCCGTCCGGAAGGTGAACAGGCGCGAGGCCAGCGCCGAGACGAACACCGAGATGCCGAGGGCAGGCAGGAAGCCGAGGGGCCGCACGCCGAAGCCGAAGAACACCACCGCGCCGGTGATGATGAGCACCGCCCGCCAGGCGATGCCGCTCGGCATCTCGCCGGGGAAGCGCAGGCCGTTGATGAGAATGATGAGCCCGAGCAGGCCGAGCAGACCCGAGAGCACCAGCGGGAAATAACCCGGCCCCATGCGCACCGCCGTGCCCATGGGCAGGTCCTGGGTCTGCCAGCCGAACAAGAGCCCGAGGGCGATGAAGAGGAGGCCCGAGAGGACGTCTCTTGAGTTGATGATCGTTTTCATGTGTCCGGATCGCAGAGAGGGGGTGGGGAGCCGGCGCGATCACGCGCCTGCGCGTACGGGAAGCCAACCCCGTGCGATCAGCACCGTCCAGCGCCGTCCGGGAGGTTCTTCGGGCGAGGCGGGCGAGCGCTCGCGCGAAGCGCCTTCGCGAGGACAAGTATCCGGAGCGTTTCTCAGTCGTTTCCGGCGGAGAAAGCTCTGGAGGGCTCTTCGGCAAGAGAGGGCGCGCTCCCCCGGCGGGGTTGCCGCGCCCTCGCAATGGGCTGGTCGTCTAGCGGATGACCAGGTTTTGAGCCTTGATGATCTGGCCGAACTGGCCGTATTCCTGCTCCATCATCTTATGGAGGGACGGCAGGTCCATTGTCGCCACCTCGAAGCCCGCTTCGCGGAGCGCCTTCACGTTCGCCGGGTCGGCGAGGGACCTTTCAAGCAGCGACCGCAGGGTGGCAAGCACGGGAGCCGGGGTGTCCCGCGGCGCCATCAGGGCGAACCAGGAGCGCATGTCAGCCCCCTTCACTCCGAGATCCGCGACGGTCGGAACGTCGGGAAGGGCGGGCAGGCGGGCCGGGCCCGTCACTGCCAGCGCCCGCGCGCGGTCCCCCTTGATCAGGGGCATGGCCGCGTTCGGCGTTTCGACGATAAAGTCCACCTCGCCGCCCAGGAAGCCGATGAGCGAGGGGGCGGTGCCCTTGTAGGGTACATGGGCCGCCTTCACGCCGCTGGCTTCCAGCAGGCGCTCGAGGCCAAGATGCTGGACGGTGCCGAGGCCGGGGGTCCCGTAGTTCAGCTGTCCGGGATGAGCCCGTGCGTATGCGACGAGCGCGTCATAGCTGTCGAACCGGGAATTCGCAGGCACCAGCAGGATGAAGGGGGCCTCGGTGATGAGCCCGATGGGCGCGAAGGACCTGAACCCGTCGTAGGTGATCTTCGCGTAGAGATGCGGCGCCACCACCATGGCGCTCGATGTTGCGAGCAGCAGCGTGTAGCCGTCCGGTTGGGTGTGGGCGACCTTGGCGGCGCCGATTGTGGAGCCCGCGCCGGCCACGTTCTCCACCACGAATGGCTCGCCCGAAAGGCTTTGCATGGCACGCGCGATGATGCGGCCTGCTGCGTCGGTCGGTCCGCCCGCGGCGAACGGGACGATCACCGTCACCGCGCGGGATGGAAAATTCTGCGCTGCCGCGGGTGGGTGCGGGAGCGCGGCGAGCAGCGATAAGGCGCAGGCCACTGAGGCAATGAAGCGGAACATCCTGGTCCTCCCTGGAGCCGGATCGAGCCGGCCTTGATCTTTGGGAGCGCGCGCGTCGTCCGGCCCGCTTGCCGGCGGATCGCCGCCCGCCCCGTTGTGGTCCGGCCTTGGGGCCCGGCCCCTCTTCCCATCCGCTCGCTACACCGCCACGGTGTCGACGTCGTAGGTGAAGATCCATTCATAGCGGTTGAGGATCGCCGCGCGGCTCCACTCCTTGTTCACATAGGCCTCGGCGCCGTCCTGCGTGGCGAGGGCGGCGTTGTGGAAGCGTTCCGTATTGGCCGAGGCGCCGCGCACCTTGCGGGCGGTGATCTCGATGCGTGCCGCCTCGTAGCCCGCCAGTGCCGCTGGAATGTCGCCTGCGTGCCTCTCGAAGCTCCGCCCCAGCACCACCGCATCCTCGATGGCCATGACTGCGCCCTGGGCGAGGAAGGGCAGGGTGGGATGGCAGGCGTCGCCGAGCAGCGTCACTCGCCCGCGCGTCCACGCCGCCATGGGCGGGCGGCCCATGAGCGCCCATTTGAACAGGGAGGGCGCGGTGGCGATCATGGTCTGGATGTCCGGGTGCCAGCCGGCGAAGTCCGTCGCGCATTCCTCCCGTGTGCCCTGCGTGCTCCAGGATTCCACCTGCCAGTCGTCGCGGCCCACCGTGGCGACGAAATTCATCAGCGCGCCGCCGCGCAGGGGATAGCAGACGACGTGCGCGCCAGGCCCCACCCAGTTGGTCGCGACCGGGCGCTTCATGTGGTCCGGCAGGCGCTCCATGGGAATGACGCCGCGCCACGCCATCATGCCGGAGAATTGTGCCGCGCTGTCGCCCCACAGGCTCCGGCGGATGCGCGAATGCACGCCATCGGCGCCGATCAGCGCGTCGCCCTCGATGCGCGTGCCGTCTTCCAGCAGGAGTGCCACCTTCTCCCCTGTCTCGACATGGCCGGCGACCCGGCTGCCGAGGTGCAGGGCGTCCGGCTTCAGCTTCTGCACCTCGTCCATCAGCACCTGCAGCAGGTCTGGCCGGAACACGGTGAGATAGGGGAAGCCGTAGCGGGCTTCCGCCTCTTTGCCGAGATCGAACAGCTTCCAGGTCTGGCCGCTGTTCCAGAGCCGGATTTCCTTGCCGTCGGCATCGCAGGACAGGGCCCGGAGCGGCTCGAAGGCGCCGAGAGTCTGGAGCGCGCGGTTGCCGTTAGGGCTGATCTGCACGCCGGCCCCCACCTCGCGCAGGGCTCCGGCCTGCTCGTACACGTCCACGTCGAAGCCGCGCCGGAGCAGCGACAGCGCCGCCGCCATGCCTCCGATGCCGCCACCGGCGAGCAGGATACGACCCGATTGCGATCCCATGACACTCTCGTTTGGTTGCGGACGCCGTCACCCGCTCCCGTACCGCAACGCGCGGGGGGGGGGGCGGGTGGCCGGCGGTTCCGGCAGTTGATGCGAAGGGGGCCCTCAGGCAGGCCGCGCGGCGTCGGAGATGAGGAAGCCGAGCTTGCTGAGCGTCGGCTCGTCATTGACCTCCAGGACGAGGATGTCCGTGGCCGCCGTTACCTTTGAGGCGTGCCAGGAGGGGGCGCAGAAGACGTCGCCCCGGGTGAGCGCGAAGTCATGTCCGCCCACCTGTGCGGAGCCCTCGCCTTCAATCACTGCAAAGATGCGGCTCGCCGTGGTGCGCGGCGTCGCGCTCTCGGCCCCGGCGGGGATCTCGGTATAGGTCACGGCGAGCGTGGGGATATGCCGTTCGATATCGATGCGGTGGCGCCGGCTGCCGTCCGGGCTCCGCGGCGTGGAGGCAAGACGCGCGCGCATCGCCGCCAGCGGGAACACGAACGGCGATGCCTCCGGATCGGGCTCCTTGACCACCGTCTGGTGCCCGCCGGGCAGGTTCTCGCAGAACATCGGCTCCAGCCGATGCACCAGCGGCACATCGAGGAAATCGATCCAGTAGGCGTTGGCGCCGCCCGTGTTGAAATGGCTGTGCCAGTGCCAGTTGGGGGTGAGAAGGAAGTCGCCGGCGCGCATGGGCAGCTTGAGGCCGTTCACCACCGTATGGACGCCCTCCTGCGCATCGAGGATGAGGCGCATGGCGTTGGCAGTGTGGCGATGGGCGCGGGCATACTCGCCCGGCTTGATCATCTGGTAAGCGCACACGATGGTGCGTACCGTGTCGTAGTCGTTGTCGTCGACCGGGTTGAACATGAGCAGGTTGCGGCGCTCTGCATCCTCGGTGCTCATCCATTCGCCAGCGCGGTCCATGGCCTCGGCGGCCTCGGCGTAGCGCCAGTTGCGCGGGCGGAACGCAGTGCGCGGCTCGGGCCACAGGGAGGAGCGCTTCTTGTGCCAGCCCGCCGTCAGACAGTTCTCGTTGAAGATCCTGTAGAGATCGTCGAGGCTGTCGGCGGCGCGGATCTCGGAGATTGTCGTGCTTTTCATCTTTTGCCTCGCCTCAGACAGGCATCTTCTGGAAATCGTAGGGTTTGGCGAAGACGACGTTGTGCCCGCGCCGGCCTTGTACCACCGGCATGCTCATGCGCCCGACGCCGCCGACCTCGATCGTCACCACGTCTCCATCGACGATGGGTCCCACCCCCGCAGGCGTGCCGGTGGCGAAGATGTCGCCGGGATGGAGCGTGGTGGCGGAGGAGGTGATGGCGATCATGTTCGGGATGTCGACGATGAGGTCGCGCGTGTTGGCCGACTGCCGCAACTCGTCGTTCACCCAAAGCCGCATGTCGAGATTGCCGGGGTCGGCGATCTCGTCTGCCGTCACGATCCAGGGGCCGACCGGCGTGAAGGTCTCGTAGGATTTGCGCATCACCCGCTCTTCCTTGCCGCGCACGGTGATGTCGAGCAGGCAGCAATAGCCGAACACGTGGTCGAGCGCCTTCTCGGGCGGAATCTCGCGTCCGGTCTTGCCGATGATAAGGCCGATCTCGCATTCGTGGTGGATCTGGCGGCCGGGCAGGTCCGGTAGCTCGATGGCGTCGTGCGGGCCGCAGAGCGAGGAATTGGCCTTCAGGAAGAAGCCCTGGATGTTGGCGAGGCCGGTCGAGGCCATCTCTCGTGCATGGTCGTGATAGTTGACCGGGAATGCGACGAGCTTGTTCGGCCACGGCACCGGCGTTTCGAGCCGCGCGCTGGCGAGGGGTACGCCCGCCTCCCCCGCAAGCAGGGCGGCGATGCGCGGTCGCAGCGCATCGAAGTCGCGGATCAGCCGGTTCATCGCGACAGGCGGCCAATCCGCCTCGGAGGCGCCGCACAGGGCGCTGAGATCGACGATTTTCACCCCGTCGGTCACGCCCACACGCCAACCGTCGAAACGCACCAGCTTCATCTAGGATCTCCTTCCGCACCGCGGGTCATTCATGCTGCGGCGCAGCGGTAGATCGCGGATTTCTTCTCGTCGGATATTTGCGCAAGGACCGCAGACAACCGGAAACGACCTGTCCGCAGCTGCGTTCGTCATGGGTCACGATAGCGGCGCAATGCCGTCGAACAAGACGCATAGAGGGATGGAACCGATCTCGGATCGAGAACGATCGAGGCTCCGGCACCCGCATTGTCGCGGCGCCCGGCATCGGCTAGCATTCGGTATCAGGCTTCCTTATTCAGAAGGGCCGACCCGGCCATGGCGACAGCGAAATCGAAGGCCGTGGCGCCGCGCAGATCGGCAAAGCCCGCGAAGGCAGCGCCCCGCCCAGGAGGCGCGCCTGCGTCCACGCGCACGCTCTACCTCCTGTCGCGCGCGCACTATGCGGTGCGCGGGCGCATCGATCAGGTGCTGTCGCCGGCGGGGCTGACCGGGGTGCAATACACCATCCTCAGCCTGCTGAAGGGCCGCGCACAGCTCTCGTCGGCCGACATTGCACGGCACTATCATGTGAAGCCCCAGTCCATGAACGAGGTGATCTTCGCCCTTGAGCGGCGGGACCTGATCTGCCGCACGCCCGATCCCCGCAACCGCCGCACGCTGCGCATCACGCTGACCGATTCCGGCGATGCCACGCTGCATGCTTGCGACGCCATGGTGCAGGCGCTGGAGGCGGACCTCTTCGCCGACATCGAGGCCGACGAGCTGGAGCGTTTCCGCGTGACCCTGAAGCGCATGCTGAATGCCCTTTCGCCGGATACGGACGAGGCGGGCTGACCCGTGAAGCGCCCGGCGCAACTGCCAGCCCCTTCGGACATCCGGCCATGAACTTCGAGGATCTGGAAGCCTTCATCTTGGTGGCGCGGCACGGCGGTTTTTCCCGTGCGGCCACCCAGCGCCGGGTCGCCCAGTCCGCCCTGAGCAAGCGCGTCACGCGGCTGGAGCATCACCTCAACGTGCGCCTCCTGGAGCGGCACGGCCGCGGCGTGCGGCTGACCGAGCACGGCATCGCGCTGCTCGACCGGGCCAGCGGCCTCGTCGCCGAACTGAAGGAGATCGAGCGCGACATGCTCTCTCGGGCGGAGGAGGCGAGCGGGGAGATCCGCATAGCCCTTCCGCCCACCACTGCCACCGTGCTGGCGCCGCTGGTCCTCGCCCAGATCCGGCGCAATTTCCCGCGGGTGAGGCTGCACATCCGCGAGGGGTTCAGCGGGGCGATCCACGACTGGCTCCTCGAAGGACGCGTGGAGATCGCTCTTCTCTACAATCCGGAGGAGAGCGCGGAACTGGTGATCACGCCCTTCCTGCGGGAGCCGGTCTACCTGATTGCCCCCGCGGACCATCCGCCCTTTCCGGAGGGCACCATGGGTCGCGGGCGTTTCCGACTGAAGAAGATCGGCGCCCTGCCGCTGGTCCTGCCCGGACCGACGCACAGCCTGCGTGCGCTCATGGAACGCTCCGCGGCCGAGCACCGCGTCGCGCTCGACATCGTGACCGAGATCGACGGCATGCGCGCCACCAAGGCGGTGGTGGAGGCAGGGCTCGGATTCACTGCCTTCAGCTATGCGGGCGTCTATGAGGAAGTGAATGCCGGGACGCTGAAGACCATTCCCTTCACGCCCCCGCTCTACTGGACGCTGGCCATGGCCGAGCGCCGATCCACCCAGATCTCCCGGGCGCTCGTGGAGGTGCGCAAGGCCATCACCGAGCAGGTGGACGTGCTCCGCGCCCGCGGCTTCTGGCGCGGCAATCCCGCCTGAATCGTCGCGCCGCGCCGACCTGCTTTGCTTCCGCCTGCGGGAAGGTGTCTCCGCCGCGGGATTTTTTGCGTTGACGCCGATCGCGTCGCAGATATAAGGATACCTGATATCAGGTATCCTGATTATTGAGCATCTTCGCGCCGGTCACTGGGCGGGGGACGATCACCGCAGGGAAAGGACACGATCATGGGCAGCAACGACGCGCAGGCAGCTGAGCGGCAGGTTCCGGGCGGCAAGACGGTGAAGGTGGAGTTCGAGGACGGCATCGCCTGGTTGAAGATCAATCGCCCCGAGAAGCGCAACGCCATGAGCCTCGAACTCGCCTATGAGATGAACGAGGTCATGGACGCGCTTGAGGTCGATGACCGCGCCGGGGTGGTGGTGCTCACCGGAGAGGGCGAGGCTTGGTCCGCCGGCATGGATCTCAAGGGCTTCTTCCGGACGGTCGATGCCATGTCGGACGTGGACCGCATCCAGGCCTACCGCAAGAACCGAGACTGGCAGTTCCGAAAGCTGATGGTCTACGGCAAGCCCACCATCGCCATGGTCAACGGCTGGTGCTTCGGCGGCGCCTTCACGCCGCTCGTGTGCTGCGATCTGGCCATTGCCGCGGACGAGGCGGTCTTCGGTCTCTCCGAGATCAACTGGGGAATCATCCCGGGCGGCGTGGTGCCGAAGGCCATTTCGACTTTGATGAACCATCGGCAGGCGCTCTATTACTCCATGACCGGGGAGCAGTTCGACGGACGCAAGGCGGCCGAACTCGGCCTCGTCAACGAATCCGTTCCGGCGGCGCAACTGGTGGAGCGCACCCGGGCGCTGGCGCGGGTGCTGCTCGGCAAGAATCCCGCGGTGCTGCGCGCGACCAAGATTTCCTACCGTTTCGCCCAGGACATGAGCTGGGAGCAGGCGGCCGAATATCTGCACGCCAAGGGCGACCAGACCACGGCGCTCGACCCGGAGCGCGGGCGTGAGCAAGGCCTGAAACAGTTCCTCGACGACAAGACCTACAAGCCCGGCCTCGGCGCCTATCAGCGCTGACGTTCGGGCGCTGCCGTTCGGGCTACTCCTGTGGCAGCCTCGCGAAGAGAATGCAGCGCCCGGCCACAGGGCGCGCGGGGGCAGGGAAAACAGGACCGGCGCCGGGCATCGGCCCGCGCCGGCAGGGAGGAAACCTTGGAACAGCAAGTGCGCCCCGCGCGCCGGCCCCTCGACCGGCTGCTGCGGCCCCGCTCGGTGGCCATCGTCGGGGTCTCATCGAAGCCCGGATCGCTCGGCGGCGATGTGCTCGACAATCTCGAACGCTTCGGCTTTGCCGGCGACATCCATCTGGTCCACGCCCGCGAGGCCGAGGTCCGCGGCAGGCGCTGCGTGCGATCCACGGCGGATCTGCCCGAGGGCGTCGACTGCGTGGTGCTCGCCATTCCGGCCGCGGGGGTCCTGGAGGCGGTCAGAGGCTGCGCGTCGCGCAAGGTGGGCGGCGTCATCATCTTCGCCGCCGGCTTTGCCGAGCAGGACGCGGACGGCCGGGCGGCGCAGGCAGAGCTCGCCGCCATCAGCCGCGCCACGGGCATGGTCATCGAGGGACCGAACTGTCTCGGCACGTTGAACTATGCGGACGGCATTCCCCTCAGCTTCAGCGCCACCGAGCCGCATCCGCTGGCGGGACCCGGCATCGCCGTCGTTTCCCAGAGCGGCATCATGGCGGCGTGCGTGCGCGCAGCACTCCACGGGCGCGGTCTCGACGTGTCGCTCTCCGTTTCCACCGGCAACGAGGCGGCGAGCGGAGTGGAGGACTATGTCGAATACCTTGTGGACCACGACGAGACACGGGTGATCGTCCTTGTCGTGGAGCATTTCCGTCAAGGGCGTAGATTTCTGGACCTCGCCCGGCGCGCGCATGCGGCGGGCAAGCCCATTGTGCTGCTGCATCCGGGAAAGTCGGGCGCGGCGCGGGAGGCGGCGCGCACCCACACCGGCGCGATGGCGGGCGATCATGCCGTCATGCGCACGTTGGCGGAGGCCGCCGGAGTGCTCGTGGCCGACACGCTCGAGGAACTCATCGACCTCAGCGAATGTCTGCAGCGATGCCGGCAGCGGCCGTTCGGCGGCGTCTCGGTCCTAGGCGAGTCCGGGGCGCTCAGGGCCCTCATCCTGGACTATTGCGAGGAGATCGCCCTCGTCCTGCCCCAGCCCGAGGGGCAGGTCGCGCAGGCCCTGGCAAGCCTCGCGCCAGGCCTCATCCTGCCAGTGAATCCGCTCGACCTCACCGCCCAGGCTCTGGTGGATCCGAGCCTCTACGCGCGTGCTCTTGCGCCGTTGCTTGAAGACCCGCGCAGCGGCGCCGTGCTGCTTGCGATCAGCCTCACCAGTCCGGGCATGGCGAAGCGGAAGATGCCGCCGCTGCTCGACCTCATTCGCACGTTTGCCGACCGTCGGGCGCTGATCTTCGCCATGCTCGGCGACGATGCAGGCATCGGCGACGCATACATTGATGCCGTGCGCGCTCTGGGCGTGCCCTTTTTCCGCTCGCCCGAGCGCGCCCTGCGCGCCCTCGCGCGCCTCTCGGCCTGGGCCGCTCGGCCGGTGCGCGAAAGTGCGCCCGTTCCGGCCGGCGAGCCCCTCCCGCTGGGGGTGATGCCGGAATATGCGTCGAAATCCGTGCTGGAGGCCGCCGGTGTGCCCATGCCGCCGCGTATCCTCGCCCCTACCGTCGAGGCGGCGGGTGCCGCGGCCGAGTCGCTCGGCTATCCGGTGGCCTTGAAGGCGCAGGCTCCCGGCCTGCCGCACAAGAGCGACGTGGGCGGGGTGGTGCTGAACCTGCGCGATCCCGTCGCCTTGGCTGAGGGCTGGGAGAAGCTCAACGCCAACGTTGCCGCGGCGGCGCCGGGCATCGCGCTCGATGGCGTGCTGGTGGAGCGCATGGCGCCGGCCGGCACGGAGCTGATCCTCGGCGCCCGCAATGATCCCGATTGGGGACCGGTGCTGGCGGTGGGGCTCGGTGGCGTGTTCGCGGAGGCGCTGGGCGATGTCCGCCTTGTTCCCGCAGACACCGAGCCGGCCGATATCGTCCTCGCCCTCCGGCAGCTAAAGAGTGCGAAGGTGCTTGGCCCTTTCCGCGGCTCCGCGGCCCGCGACGTGACGGCGGTGGGGCGGATCGCCGCCGCGCTCGGCGCGTTCATGCGCGCCCATCCGGAGGTGGCGGAGGTGGATATCAATCCGCTGATGGTATTCGCCGAGGGGGAGGGCGCGCTCCCCCTCGACGCGCTGATCGTCGTGCGCTGAGGGGGGCGCCATGGATCTCGACCTGACCGAGGAACAGGAACTGCTGGTTGCCAGCATCGACACCCTCATGCGGCGGCATGCACCCGAGGAACGGCTGCGGTCCTGGGATGCGGCGCGTAGCTTTCCCGAGGCGCTATATCGCGAATGGGTGACGGCGGGCCTGCTTCAGCTGCCCTTCCCGGTCGAATATGGCGGCCTCGGCGGCGATGCTATGGACGTGGCGCTGGCGGTGGAGGCCATCTCGCGCTTCAGTACAGACCTGTCGATGAACTATTCCAGCACGGTGTTCTGCGGCCTCAACGTCTTGCGCAAGGGCAGCGAAGACCAGAAGCAGTATTGGCTGCCGCGCATCATGTCGGGTGCCGTCAAACACGTGATCTCCATCTCCGAGCCCGGCGCCGGAACCGACGTGGGCGCCATGACCACCCACGCCCGGCAGGACGGCGAGGACTATGTCGTCAACGGCCAGAAGCTCTGGAACACCGGCGCCGGTCTCCAGGATGCGGTGCTCAACGTCTATCTGAAGACGGATCGCAACGCGCCGTTCCGGGACGGCATGTCGCTGCTGCTGGTGGACAATGACACGAGCGGGGTGGAACTGCGCAAGCTGGAGATGCTGGGACGGCGCTGCACGGGCACCTATGAGGTCTTTTTCAACGATGTCCGCGTGCCCGCCACCCGCCTCGTCGGCGGAGAGGGCGGTGGATGGGGTTGCCTCATGTCCGGACTTCAGCTGGAACGGGCGGTCTCGGCCGCGAGCAGCTGCGGCGGCGCGCAGGCGGTGGTGGACCTCGCCGTGGCCTATGCGCGCCAGCGCCATCAGTTCGGCGCGCCGATCGGCAGCTTCCAGGCCATCGGCCACGCCGTCGCAGACATGCAGACGGCGGTAGACGCGGCACGGATGCTGATGCTGCGCGCCGTCTTCCTCGTGACCCGGGGGCGCGACGCCTTGCGCGAGATCACCGAGGCCAAGCTGTTCGCCTCCGAAACCTTCGTGAAGGTGGCCGGCCAGGGCGTGCAGATCATGGGGGCCTACGGGCTGAGCACCGAATATGCCATGGAGAGGCACTATCGGGATGCCCGCTCGGCGACCATCGCGGCCGGGACATCGGAGACACTGCGGACCCTGGTGGCCGGGCTCATGGGACTGAAGGCCCGCAGGTGAGGCTGCTCACGGACACAGGGCGCCCAGCGGTGTGTTCCGGCGTGTCAGATTAGCGGCACGATAGCGCTGGACAAGACGCATTGAGCGATAGAACCGATCTCGGTGGACCTTTCCCTACAGGCGCTTGCACGTTCCCTGTTCTCGGAAAAACTATTCGCTGTTCCGATTTATGGGATCTTGTGAGAAAAATCATGATATCAATATTATATACGAGCCAAAGTCATGAATGGAATCCGGAATCGGCAAAATTTCCTGCAAATTACCGGGAAACAGGGAAATTCAGCGGAGACGAGTTCGCAGCCGACTGCGGCCACCGCCAGATACCATTAAAAACTCAATAAAAACAATAAGTTTGCCTGGCACCTAACCTCAAGCCCCTCATTCTGCCCCACATTTCGTTTCTGTCGTCTCGTGCGCGCGAGGACAGCATTTAGCGAGCTATTCGCGTGCCTTCGTCGCAGCCGCCTTCTCGCCCTGCAGGCGCAGGATGATTTCGACCTGCTGAACCGCGATGGCCAGTTCGTAGTCGTCCAGATTGTTCACGGCCGACACCATGCGGTCGATCAGCTTCGAGCGCTCCGTCGGCTCAGGCAGGTCTTCAGGCTCGCGCTTCACCCCGAGCAGCGCATCGGGCGTCGTGCCCAACGCCTTCGATATCTTAACCAGCGTCGCCAAGTCCGGCTCCCTCGCCCCGCTCACATAATGGAAGTAGCGACGCTCGTTCAGGCCGGCCCGGCGGGCGGCTTCGGCGTTGGAGAGATTGAGCGCCGCGGCACGGGCTCGAAGATTGGCTGCAAAGAGATCCATGAGAACAAAATGTTCATGGCACCCCTTGTGCCGTCTACGAACAAAATGTATATTAATAGTTGTCCATTATGTGCACAAGCGCAACCATGAAACTCTCAGCCAATTTCCATAATGCGACGTTCGCCGCTGTCATTCTCGCCGTTCTCGGCCCGGCGCCCGCCTTCGCCCAGCGTGGCGTCGAGTTCGGCTACAAGGACCGCATCTTCGAGCAGAAATATCTCCTGCCGGACGGCCTGAACGCGTTCGAGGTCCAGAACTATCTGCTCATGTCCGGCCTTCGGGCGATGGCCGTCACCGGCG
>NZ_JAMJXC010000027.1 GCF_023571765.1 Xanthobacter aminoxidans
CTGAAGGCCAGCGTGCAGCCTGTCGTGTTCACCGCCCCTACCGCCTTGCCGGACCATGGTGCCAAATCGGCGGGTCTGGTGGTGGCGCTGCCGGCGGTGGCGATTAGCGACGTGGCGGCCGAGCCTGTCTCGAACTGAGCGCCCCACGCATAAACATCGCCCGCCGCGATGACCGGACGGAACCCCGTCACGCCGGGCGGCGGCGTGCCAGTGAGCGTGAAGCGCTGCCACGTCGTCGTGACGGTAAAATTCTGGTTCGCCGCGACGCCGTCGGGCGTGGAGTAGGCCAGGTACATCTGGACGGTCTGGTTGGCACCGGTCGCGCTCCGGAGCCACACTGAGAATGTGGCGCGCGACGTGATATTGGTGCCCAGATCGCAGCCCAGATATGAGGCTATCTGGCACCGGTCCGCCGTCATCGCCCCATCGGGGGCGGCGGCTGCATTCGCCGTGATAGTCGAGCCGCCGTCCTTGAACCATCCGGTGCCTGCGAAATCATTGGAATATCGGATGTAATTCGTCGCGGCTCCCTCGAACATCATGTGCCGGCGGCCGGCCGAATGGTCGAATGCCAGGATATTGTCCGGCACCACCTCCACCAGTCCGCTGACACCGATGACGCGCTTGCCGACGCCGGAGCGCGCGAAAAGCTCGCTGGCCGAGATCCCCGAGCCGTTGAGCCGGTACTGGTCGCGCACGAAGTCCGCCACCAGCATGGGTGTGCGGCCGTTGAGAGCGAGCCGGTCGCCCAGCACCCACATGCTCCAGCCGGCCGCCGTGCGCCGCCACATCATGTCGGTATCGAGCGCCACCACCTGCATGCCCTGCGCGGGCGGGGTGAAGCGCCACGCGGTGCCGCTCCAGATGGCGAGATAGCCGGCATAGCCGACCCACGCGCCCGTGGGCCATGTGCCCACCACATAGAGGTCGCCTTCCACCGGCGCGCCCGGCGGCGTGTCGAGGCCGACCGAAACCGCCGCATAGGTCGCCACGGCATCGTCGAGAACACGCTGGCGCTCGATCAGCTCGCGCACCCGCTCGGCCACATAGGTGCCGGTGCTGCGCGAGGGCGAATTGTACACGATGATGTAGGATGATCCCGCAAGCGCTGCCCCAGGCCAGCCATAGGCCAGGGTGAGGTGGGTATTGTCCACCACATCGAGGATCCGCACGGCCCGCCCGCCGGCTTCCAGAGTATCGCCCGCGACGATGGGCGTGCTCCAGAGCGTACCGGCGCCAATCACGGCGGTGCCACCCGCCGGCACCGTCACGGTGCCGGTCGCATAGAAGTCGCTGAAAGACATGAAGCGATCCTTGAGCTGCCGTCAGGCGCCGGCGGTAACGACAATGCGGCAGCGCGCCACCCGCTGCGGCCATGGCGGAACGATCTCCGCCGTCCATGCGCCGGGCCGCGTGGGCATAGCCGCCGCGACGCCACCGCCCACGAGCGCTTCCGGAGCGCCGGGGCCGCCGGCGAACATGCAGGCCGTACCATCCGGCAGGTTCCGCGCGAGATCCACCCGCTCGCCCACGATGACCATAAGTTCCTCGGCCTCGAGGAGGGGCGCATCCGGCCGGGTCGCCACTACGCCGTCCGCGACGTAATGGGTGGCTGGGTCCGGAAGGTCAGCAGGCGCGAGGAGCAACTCCTCCCGCCCGCTGCGCACTGCCGCCAGAGCATCCTCAAGGCGCGTGACGTTGAGCACCGAAAGGATCTCGCCCGTGCGGTTGTCATACTTGATGAAGATCATCGCTTGTACTCGGTCATGGAGATGATGCGCGACCCGTAGAAGCCGGATGAACCGACGCCGCCGACCACAACGCGATAGGTGGTCGATCCGGATATGTTTGCAGTATCGAGAAACTCCAGAGGAAGCGGATTGCCTCCAAAGTTGATCATCATCGTTCCGAACGAATATCCAGCCGGATATGCGCCGATGAACAGCGTTTCGCTGTAGACAACCGTCTCGGCGGCGCCGGCGACCGAGCGATATACTGTGACCGGCACTGTCCCGCTGCCGCGATCGGTGTAAGGCATATTCCAGGCGTTCGTGCCGATGTTCGCCCGGATGATGCAGGACGATCCTGCCGTGCGGACGATCGATGTCGTGAACACCGTGATCGTCGTCGCCGTGGGGGTGGACGGTGGCGGAAGGGATGTCGTCAGGGTTTCGGTGACGAACGCCGTCACCGCTCCCGGCGCGATGTTGGTCGTCGCCACGCCGCCGATGATGATCTTGTCGGTGGTGATAGACGATGCCTCAAGATTGATCGTCTTCACAGCGCCAGCGGCGATCTTCGGTGCGGTGATGGTGCCATCGGCGATGACATCGGCGGCGATGTAGATTTTGGGGGTCGGGCCGGAGCTGTCCACCAGAAAGGCCGCCGTTGGGTTCGCACCTCCCGAGGTGATGAGGAAGCGATCGGCGTCAAACCAGACCTCGCTATAGGCTCCGCCGGGGCCAGACTTTGCGACGATCAGCATGCCGGCTTCGGCACCCTCGGCCATCGCCTTGGCCCGAAAGGCCGCGAGCGCGCCGGCCGGCGTCACGTCCGCCACGAAGCTCACATTGAGGCTGGCACTCAGGCCGCCAACAGTTGCGGTGAGGTCCGTGATCTGCGCGGCCAGCGCCGTGTCGCCAGATACCCGCGCTCCACTCTCGCTGCTGATAGAAGCCGCGAGGCTCGCATCAGCAGTCTCCAAGGATGCCTGCAACGTCGTGATCTGCGCGGCCAGCGCTGTGTCGCCAGATACCCGCGCTCCACTCTCGCTGCTGATAGAAGCCGCGAGGCTCGCATCAGCAGTCTCCAAGGATGCCTGCAACGTCGTGATCTGTGCGGCCAGCGCGCTGTCAGGGCCGACAGCAACGGTGATCTCCTCTTTGAAGTTCGCGACGGCAGCGCCGATCCGAACTGTGAGCGAGCGAGCGATTTCCTGCCGCTCAAGCATGCCGGCCGCGTCCGCATCCGCAACCACTAATGCAAGCCCAGAAAGCTCATTCCGGATCGAGGAAAGGGCGGACTGAACACGTTCGACCACGAGGTCATGGGTTGGCCCCGTGAATTGCTCGGCAGATACCGGGAGCTTGCTGGCATCGATGACCGGCGCGGCCACGTCCACCGTCGCCCACGGCCCCTGCGTCGCACCCACGGCGGAGACCTGAAGCCGGAGCGCCGCCGGCTCCACCACCACGGAGAGTTCCGCCGTCGTCACATCCGGGAGCGAAGCCCAGCTATCTCCTTCGTCGTAGGAGATCCGCACCCGGTAGAAGGTCGCCCCGGATGCAGGAAACCACGAGGCGGAAAGCACCGGCTCCAACACGTTCTGTTCCACCGTCGCGAGCAATCCCGCGACGATGGGCGCCTTCGGCAGGCTGAGGGATGGCAGGCCCGGAAGGGGATCGGGCGCGCCATCGTCGTCATGGACGCGCGGATCATCCACGACGAAGGTCAGGGACACCCGGTCGCCGTTCGGCGCCCCGGACAGGGCGATGCACCGGCGCTGCCACGCGGATCCCATTCCATGGGCGAAGGTCGGCAGCTCCGATCCTTCGGCACGCGCGAGCACCGCCGCCAGTGTCTGCCCCTGCGCCGTCTCGACAATGGCAAGATCCGCCGCATCGAGGACGCAGAGGGCATCCGATCCGCCCCGTGCGCATTTCACCGGTCCAAAGGCCGCGCCCGTCCTGTCCCGCAGCACCACGTAGTGCTGCCCCGCGCCCGCCCATGCCGGCGGAGGCTCAAGGGTTAGGGTCGCCCCGGCTCGTGCCGCAACCACGCCGGCGGCGCCCCACGCCCCCGGCAAGTCGGACTGGATCTGCACGTGCTCGCCGAGGCTGATCAGCCGCCCATCGTGTTCCGTGGTGACCGAGGGGCGCACCCGGCGATAGACGTTCTGCCGGTAGTGGAAACCGGCCTCGCGATAGGCCTGCGCCCGCTGCGCGATGCCGGGGATCTGCATGCGCATCGGGTTCTCGGCCACGACGGCGGCGGGATACTGGACCTCCTCGGCCTGCCAGGTGGTCTCATCCACATATTCGACGATGACCGCATCGGCCGCGTCGGAAGAGGCGAACTCATAGTCCACGGCGAAGGTGCCGCGCACCGTCTCCCGATCCGTGAGCAGCATGCTCGGCACCGCGCGCCATTCGTCGCGCACCAGCGTGAGCATATCGCCGGCCCAACGGTGCTTCGCCCGAACCGTCGCCAAGGCCGTGTCGAAGGCCTCCGGGACGCCGACCGAGGACGTGAACTCATAGTCGAAGCAATCGCCCCGCGCCGCCGCCGTCGCCGCCAGCGCCAACACGCCCTGCAGGTCCACCTTCGCGGCCGACCGACGCGCGCCATAGTCGGTGTTGGTCGCCATGTCCCAGAATGCCCAGGCCGGCGAGCGCGTCGGCTGTTCCACCCAGGCCGATCCCGACCACACCGGCAGGATCCGGGTCTCGATCACCTTCAGGGCCTGCGCTGCGGCCGAGGTCAGTTGCTGCGTCGCCTTCAGCCGGAGCGCGATCGTGCTGACGCCGGCGAAAGCCCGCGCCCCCGACAGGAAGGCGCGCAGGCCCATCCACACGATCGTGTCCGAGACGTTGCTGTCCGTGCTCGGCGCCGAGGACCGCTTCAGGCGAACCTCATAGCGGCCGGGCGCCACCGTCACCTTGAAGCTCCAACGCTTGGGCTTGTTCGTCACGCCGCCGAGGCTTTCGGCGAGGAGCTGCGACCACCCGCCCGTGGGGGCGCCAAGGTCGTTCACCGGCCGATACTCCGCCACGATGGGCACGAAGAAGGGCCGCCGGTCGCCGTCCGAATTCGTCGTGTAGAGGCCGCCCGGCGCGGCGACATCGAGCGCGAGATCCGTGGTGGTGGTGCCCGCCGGCGCCGAGATGAAGCCGCCCACGTAGCCGTCCGCAGGCTTCGGCAGCTCCTGCCCCGACACCTCCGGCGAGGAATAGACATTGACCGGGAAGAGCGTGACCTCTTCGCCCGGCTCATAGAAGGCGACAGACACGCCGGTGAACTCAGGGTTCACGCCCGTCGCCGCGTCCCAAAGGATGGTGTCATCCATGAGGATCTGTTCGCGGCTGTAGCGCCCGCAGCCTTCGGACAACAGGATGTTCAGATATTCATCGTTGCCGATGTATTCCGACCATGGCACGGCGGCATAGTCGGGAGCCCTCTTCACCCGCCCGTAGCTGACGGGGATGCTCTGCAGGAGCCGGGCCGAGTTGGCCTGCTTTCCGAAGCTGTAGACCTGTCCGGCGTCGTCATCCTGTCCGCCCGCCTTGGCCTTCACCAGCGTCGAGACGAGGAACGATCCGCCGATGAGGAAGGCCGCGCTGCCGACACTGGCGGAGATCCCGAGGCCGAGGCCCGCGATCCACGTGCCCACGCCCGGCGCGAGGAGCGAGAGGCCCACCAGCGCCACGAGGCCGAGCACCTGCTTGTTCTGCGCCCGGCTCCCGCCGAGCGGCCTCGACATGACCACCAGCCGATCCGAGGCGCGGAGGCGGCGCCGGCGCCAGTCGGCGCGCAGCACCGGCTCGCCGTTGATGGCGACGACGGTCGGCAGGATGTCGGTTGCCCAGGCGCGCGGCGCACCGCCCGATCGCCGCGCGCGGCGCAGGAAGCCGGCGACCGTTTCGCGCGCACGGGGCTGCGCCCGGCCGAGCACCTGTCCCGGCAGGACGATGTGAACCGCTTCGTGCATCGTGTCCTCAGATGGGCTCGAAGAACCGCAGGCGCGCCCATCCACGGGCGCGCAGGGTCACCATGGCGTCGAGAGCGACGCCGGCTTCGGCATCGGCGTGCAGCACCCGCCCCTCCGGCTGGAGCCAAATGCCCACGTGCGCGCCTTGGGTGACGCGTGCCATGAGCACAAGGGCGCCGTCCGGCGCCGCCACGAGGCCCGCCGGATCGGCGGCAAGCTCTCGCCAGTGCCCCCGCTCCGGGTGGGCGGCAAGGGTGTCCACCATCCACCGCCAGGTCACCGCGTCCGGGATCTCCACCGCAGGGAGGTGGCGCTCCCACAAGGCCGCCTCCACCTCGCACGCGAGGTGCCAGCACGAGGCGCCGGGAGACCATGGCCGGCCGATGAGGCTGGTGAGGTAGGCCGCGCGGGCCGTCGCGTCCGCCGTCATCAGGCGATCAACGAGCTGAATTCCCGGCGCGAATAGATCCGGCGCGGGAACTTCATGTTGGTGAGATCATCGAATGAGGCGGTGCCTTCGACAGTGGACCCGGCGACCGTCACCTTGCGCAGGAGGAATTCCCACGGCCCGCAGGCCGGCTCGCTCACGTCATCCTCGCGGTACTGCCGGAACAGCACCTTGAGATCTGCCCTGTAGCCGATCGCCGCTTCAAGGTAGGGCATCACGTCGCGCGCCACGTTATCGATGACCACACGACACTGCGGCACCTGCTGTTCCGAGAAGTTGGGCGCGTCCGCAGAAAAGGCGATGGGGGTGAACTCCGCCAGCTCGCCGGCATCGAACGTCGCGCCGGGCTCGATCCCGAAGGTGCGCGGCTCTACATCGCAGACGAAGCGCAGGGGAATGGGCGCGCCGCTCTCAAGGAACGCGGGGTGCTGCAACTCGATCGTGTCGAAGACGAGCACGCTGTTGGGGCATGAGGCCTCGGCCTCGGCCCATGCCTCAGTCCACAGATCCCCCATGTCAGGACACCACGGATGCGGGGAACACGTAGAGATCGAAGACGACGCGCACCTTGTCGCCGCTCGCGCTCCACCCGAGCGTTCCGGCGCGCATCTGCACCGTGCGCGCCGCGAACGCCGCGCCGTCGAGACTGACGGGCATCGTGAACCGGACGGACGCGCCGAACAGCGATCCCGACACGAACGCGAGGAAGGTCGCGAACTCGGCCGCCGAGAGATCGGCCGACCATTTGAGGAGCGGCAGGGCATCGCCGGGGCGCCGCCGCATGCGCACGTTGCCGGCTTCCATCTCGGTTTCCAGCGGATCCCGGATCGGCTTCACATCCCAGGCGTCCCGCAGCGGCTCATAGGGCACGGAGGCAGGCCAGACGGGAAGGCTCATCGGCCGACACCCCGCATGGGATTGAGGCCGAAGCGGGCGCGCACGGCCTGCCCCATTGGCCCCATGGTGGTCATGTCGGCGGCGAAGACCTTGCGCACCATGGCCTCGATATCCGCCGTGGCGTCGCGCAGCGCGGCCCGGAGGTTATCCCGGTCGCTGGCGCGCCCGTCGTTCCCGCCGCCGGTCTGGTTGATCACGAAGGAGGGGGAGACGCTCACATTGTTACTGAAGGCGTTGCGGATCATGGTCTCAGCGGGGGAGATCGGCACGCGCACATCCACCGGGATCCGGCGGCCGTCCGGCAGGGGCACGGCCGCTTCCGGCCCGGCCTCGCCGAAGATCGCCGCGTTCCGCGAGACGCCGCCACGCGCATACTTCTTCAGCTTGCGGGGGCCTTGCGGGGTCATCACGCCACCATCGGCAAATTTGAAGGAGCCCCCGACCTCTTTGATGACACCCCCGATAATGCCGCCGCCGCCCGATCCGAGCGGCCCCTCGCCGAGCAAGGCCGCCTTCAGCGCCATTTCCGCGAGGAGCTTGATGCTGTCCTTCAGCACGTCATTCCAGCTCTTCGTTCCGTCGATCAGACCCATGATCGAGCTTTGCGCGAGATTGCCCACCTCCTGCTGCATCTCGCGCTGGCGCTCCTGCGACGCCTTCGTCTTCTCAATGGCGGCCGTCACATCGCCATAGCGCGCGGCGAGCATCTGGAGTTGCTGGAGCTGTTCCGGCGAGAGCTTGAGATTGTGCTCCTGCGCCATGTTGATGGCGTCCATCATGAACTTGTATTCGGCGGCGGCCTGCGTCGTCATGCCGAGCTGCGCCTGTTCCTGCTGAAGATCCCGCAGGCGCTCCGACATGGTTTTCTGCACATCCTTGAAGCCGTAGCCGATGGAGGGGTCCGGCTTCGTCCCCGGGGGCTTCACCCCCTCAACACTCGCCTTCAATTCATCGAGCCGCTTCTGCGCAAGATCGACGGCCGCGATGTACTTTTCCAGCGCCGCCGTCATTTCTGCCGTGTCGGCGGTCGGCATCTTCGCGTTGTACTTGCCGGCCCACCCGCCCACTTTCTGGTTGGCCGCGACGGCGCGAGCGTATTCCAGTTCGGCCCTTGCATCGGCGAGCGCCTTCTCGGCATTGGTCACGTGCTGGTCGGCCAGGGCCTTCAGCTCTTCCTTGGCATCAGGCGCGCCAGCTTTGACCCGCGCAATGGCCCCGTCGAGGTCTCCCATCGCGCTCTTGTGCGCCTCGGCCGCCACCTTCGCTTGGTCCTGCCGGAGAGCGAGCGCGGCAATGGTCCCGACCGCCGCAGCGATGACAATGCCCCAAGGGCCGCCGAGAAGGCTCAAGGCGGCACTGAGACCGGCCGACGCGAGCGCGGCCGTGCGCTGCGCCGCCGCAACGGCGAGAATGGTGGCATTGAGGGCCGTGATCCTGCCGGCCGCCGTGACCGCCGCCGCCGCCGCCGAGGCCAGCGACGCGGCGAGAGGACCAAGCACGATGCCGAAGGTGACGGCACCGATCGCGACGCCGATCGCGAGGATTTCCGTCTTGTACTTCTCCAGCGCGGCGGCGCCTTCGAGGACGCCGGACTTCAGCGCGACCTCGATCTTGAGCGCCAGCATGTCGAACATCTTGGCGACCTTGGCCGCCTCTTTCGCCACCTCATCCGACATGACGAGACCGAGGCGCCGTGCCTCCTCGCGCGCCTTCGAGATCGAGCCAATCCCTTGATCCATGAACCGCAGGAACTGCTCGCCGCCGGTGCCACCGAATATCTCATCCGAGATCCGGATCTGCCCCGCCTTGCTGAAGCGCTTCATCTTGTCGATGATCTCTTCGAACAGGGCGGCGGGATCCTGCAGCTTCTGTTTCAGCTCGCCGGCCGTATAGCCGAGGCGCTTGAACGCCTCCTCGCTCGATCCCGCGCCGGTGCGGATGAACTCATCCGCCCGCAGCTGCATTTCCTTCAGGCCATCGGTCAGCGCATCCACGCCGACGCGCGCCTGTTCGGCCGCAAACTTCAGCTCCTGAAAGGGCTCGAAGGCGACGCCGGCCTTCTGCGCCTCGGCCGCGAGATCCGCCACGGAGGTGGCCGCCGCCTTGAGCGTCGTGATGGCACCGGCGATGCCGCCGCTGGCGATGATGCCGGCGCCGCCGAGCGCCTCGAAGGCGGAGCTTATCGAGGCCGTGGACCCGTTGAAATAGTTCTTCAGGTTCACGGCATTCTGCTGCGCCCGCTTCTCGATCTCCAGAAAGCGGCGGTTGGAGACGGCCTTCGCCTTCTCGAAGTTCTTTTCGAAATCGCGGATCCGCGCCTCAAGGGCAACGACAAGACGTTCCTCTTCGCCGGCCATCAGTCCACTCCCCGTGCAATGGTGCGGATCTCCAGGCCGCGCCTGCGGCCGAGTTCCTTGATTTCCTTGATGTCGTAACCCACCCCGTCGAAGCGGATGCGGTCACGCGTGGTCACGCCGGCGAGCCAGCGGGTGCGGAAGATCGTGGCGGTGTCGCCCTGCAGGCCGGAGCCCTGCAGGAATTCCGAGGTGCTGGACTGGATGAGGCTTGCCCACAAGGTCGCCACCGGCGCCCATGTGGTGGTCAGCACCCCGTCTGCGTCCCGCGCCTCGGTTCCGCGCTCGATCGTGATGCGCCGGTCCATCTGTCCCGCCTTCACCGGGCAACCTCCACGAGGCTTTCGACGGTGACGACGCCATGGGAGGTCTCCCCGTCCGGGTCGCGCAGGAGGCGCGACGACGACACGAGGGCCGTCACCGCCCTGTGCCCGCCTTCAAGCGGCAGCGTCGCGCCTTCCACGGCCGCCACGATGCCGTCTGCGATGTCGCGGGCGAGCGGCGCATTCTTCGTCCAGACATGCAGCGTGGCGTAGAGGCGCCGCTCGCGCCCGCAGAGGGATTGCGGCTCGCGCACCGACTGCCCTTCTCCGAACAGGATCGAGGGGAAGCGCTGCGGCGCGCCGTCCCCATCGACGATGTTGGCGGCCGGCACCAGCGCGAGGAGTTCCGGCGCCGCGAGGAACCGCGCGAGGAGCGCCCTTTGCAGGGCGCGGTCCGGGGCCATCAGGTGGCGGAGGCGTGCACGACAACCACGTTGGAGTCGATCTCCAGCGTGGACGTGAGCTTGATGGTGGCGTTCGCCTCATCCATCTGGTCGCTCGCCGACATCACCAGGGCCGTGAAGTAGCGCGCCGAGTTCTTCGGCGAAGCCCCGGCCGCCGGCTTGTCGGCGAACTCCACCTTGAAGGCGTAGCTGTCACGCGCGGCGGCGGCGGCGCGCAGGGCGAGCTGCCCTTCGTCGCCATAGTCGGCATTCATGATGACTTCCATGGCGCCCGCATTCTTCACGCCCTTCACCTTGCGGGTGCGCCCCTTACTCAGAACGTTGGACGTGATCAGCTCCGCCGTGTCGCCGAAGGAGCCGATGCTTTCGACTTCATCGATCTCGGTCCAGTCCTCGGCGGTGAAGTCGGCCGCCACGAAGTCGGCGGGTCCGGGTACCTTGACGGCCCCGATGAAGATCTTCGATCCGCTCGCGCTGAAGAGTGCCATGGTGTTTGCTCCTAACCTTTGGCTGTGAACATCGCGTCGAAGGCCGCCGCCGTCAGCGGAGCCTGTGGCGCGGCCTCCTTCCGCCCGCCGAACAGGGCGGCGAGCATGTCGATCCGCCCGTCATGGGCGGCGGCGATCTGCGGGATGGGGGTCGCGAGGGCGACGGCCGGGGTCCAGCCCAGCCAGCCCGTCGCGGCCTTGAAGAGCCATGCGTGATAGTCCGCGTGGCTCATGCGTCGAAAGGGCGGGATCCCGGCTTGTCTTCCGCCTCCGCCTTCGGGCTGCGCCCGCCATTGGCGAGGAGGATCACGAACCGGATCAGGTCCGGCGCGATGTTCATGACGCCGGCGTCATAGACGCGGGCATCGAGATCGCCGGGGGCGGACAGGCCGATGCCGGCCCGCGTCACGTCGATCGCCGCCGGGAGGTCATAGGCCTCCAGCTTGTCGATCAACGCCCCGAAGCTCTGGTGCGCCCGGCACAGTGCCATGGCCGCGCCGAGGGTGGGCGCCAGGGTGAAGGTGTCGCCACCGAGGGCGAGGCTCACGTGGCCGTCGAGAAGGTCTGTCATTTGGCGTCTTTCACCGCTTTGCGGATGGCCCGCTTGATGGCTGAGGCGAGCTTCTTCCGGTGCAGGCGGAAGGCAGGCCAAAAGAAGGGCTCGGCCTTGGTGCCGGGGTGGCGGGTGCCCTCGAAGAGGCCCCGGTTTTCGTGGGGAGCGGTCCCGAACTCCACCAGGTGGGCGTAGCGCACCTTGGTATTGCCGGCGGTCACAAGCACCTGCAGTTCCGGCACCACCTGCCGCCCGCCCGGCTGGGAATAGGCCGGTGTAGAGGAGCCGCCCGGCGTCACGGCGATACTTTCCTTCAGGTCGCCGTCATCGACAGGCGCGAGCGCGCGCATGTCGTCCGCGAGCGCATTGCCGGCTTTGAGAAGGGCCGGCTGCACGGCGGCCCGGACATTCTGCGGAATGGCATTGAGGCGCCGGTTGAGACGGGCAAGCCCGTTGTCCACCTTCGCCACGCTACACCCGCACCCGCCGGAAATTGGCCGTGAGGCGGTTCGCGCCGAACGGAAGGTCGGACGCGGAGACGCCGACCGTCACCGCCTCCCGGTTCTCATAGAGGTGGGCGACGATGAGGAGCGCCGCCCGGCGAATGGCGGGCGGAACATCTTCCGGCGCACCGTACCCCGCCTCGAATGTCACGGACACCGCATCGTCGCGGGGATAGGTGGCAGGCCAGGACTGGCCATAGGCGAGCTTCAGATAGGGGTCTGCAGAGCCATTCAGCACCCCACCATAGACCTGTGCAGCCAGCGGGCGGGAGACGCCATCCGATCCCCAATAGGTCACGGAGGAGACCGCCCGCACCGGAGCGAGGGGCAGGCGGATGACGCCGCAGGCTGGGAAGCACGGCAGATCCTGCCGCCATACCTGCGTCACCAGCGTCCGCCCCAGCTCGCCGCTGTACCCGTCCAGCAAACTTTCCGCCGCCGCGATCAGATCCTCGATCAGGCCATCATCCTCGGACAGGTCCATCTTCAGGGCGAGCTTTGCCTCTTCGACCGTGAGGAGCGGAAGGGCGGGAGCCGAGACCCTAACGGGCGCCAGCACGTCAGGCCTCATCGGCCGCCTGCCGCGCCAGTGCCGCCTCGACAATGGCGGCGCCGTCGAGGCGCGTATCATTCATGTCCGGCTCGCCCACGGTCGGCACGAGCCGCAGAAGCTGGACGGGGATGACCTCTTCAGGCGCCGGGGCCTCGGCGGCTGGGGCGACCTGTTCGGGCGCCGGAGCCTCGACGGCCGGGGCGACCTCTTCGGGCGCCGGAGCCTCGACGGCCGGGGCGACCTCTTCGGGCGCCGGAGCATCGACGGCCGGGGCGACCTCTTCGGACGCCGGGGCCTCGGCGGCCGGGGCGACCTCTTCGGGCGCCGGAGCATCGACGGCCGGGGCGACCTCTTCGGGCGCCGGAGCCTCGGGAGCAATGATCTGGTTTTCTTCGGTCTCGGCCATCTTGATCCTCCGAATTGAGCCGGCGGCGCCGGAGCGCCGCCGGAATGCGTGTCCGACCTCAGGCCGAGATCTTCATGGCCTTCATGGGCTCCGGGCTCTGCACCCCGCCGCCCACGCGCTTGCGGGTGTAGAAGCCGACATAGGGCTTGTTCGTGAGGGCATCGCGCAGGACCGAGATGCCGACGCGATCCACCACCAGGTAGGTGGACGCCATGTCGCCGTAGAGGATCGGGATGTTGCCAGCGGCCACGTTCGGCATGTCCGGCACGTCCACGATCGCTTCGCCCGCGAGGGTCGAAGGCTGGCCGACCTGATAGGAGGGCTGCCAGAGATAGTTGCCCTGCCCATCCTTCAGCTTGCGCACCGCCATGCGGGTGAGCCGGTTCATGTACATCTTCGCCCCGGCGCGGAAGGCATCCGGCAGGGTGTAGATGAGGGTGATGATGCCGTCCGAGGTGATGGCCGCAGCCTCGCCGGAGTTCACCACCTCGATCGCGCCCCACGGGTGGCGGGCGGCGTTGGCCGCGCCGGTGACATAGGTGAGGATGCCGTAGGGCTTGCCGCTGCCGTCGCCGGCGAGGAAGGCGATGTTCTCCTGACGCGAGAACTCGGTCTCCACCTCGCTCGCGAGCCAGCCCTCGATATCGACTTCCGCGTCTTCGAGGAGCGTCTGGGAGGCGAAGGGGAAGGCGTACAGCTCGCCCGGCGTGAAGGTCAGGGGCGCCACCTGCGGCGTGCCGGTGGCGGGGCGCGCGGCGTTCTCGGCGACCCAGCCCGAACCCACCGTGCGATCGTTGTAGACGCGGGTGAAGCCCGGCTTGCTGATGCTCTGCACCTGCGCGTTCTGCCGGATGGGAGAGATCTCCTTCAGGCGCGCCGTGATGGTGCGGTCCCACTCGACAGGCGCGAGATAGCCGCCATCCGGGTTGCTGCCGACCGTCATCGCGGCGCGCGGCCCTGCCTTGTTCAGGGCCTTGATCTGGGCCTCGCCCTCGCCTTCGCGGAAGAAGGCGCCCCACGCGGTGCTGTACTCGGGATCCGCCGGCGCCGCCGCACCGCCGCCCGCCTTGGCCGTGGCCGCCGCCTGCTGTGCCGAGATGGCATCGAGGGCCTTCTGCGCGGCCTCGATCGCCTGATCGATCTTCTCCAGCTTGGCGTTCACGACCGTATCGTCGGCCTTGGCCTTCAGCCGGTCATCGTTGGTCTTCTTGTACTCCTCGAAAGCCTCATTGAGCTTGGCGAGGATCTGCGCCGGGTTGCTGGCGTCGGCGCGCGGCGCGGCGTGGACGGCGCGGGGAACCGGGGCAAGCGCGGTCGCGCCCATGAGGGCGGAGGTCGAAACGTGATGCATGGCGAACCCTTTCAGGATTTCAGATTGTCAAGGAACGCGGCCGCAAGGCCGGTCCAGTCGTCGCCAGCGCCCGGCGTGGCGTCTTCAGGGGCAGCGCCCGGCGTGCCCTTGATCTTGGAAATGCGGCTGCGCGCCTGTGCACGCGTCATACCGCCGGAAACGAGGGTCAGCTCCAGCGCGCGCAGCTCATTGACGGCGCGGTCGGAGGCGCGGGCGGCATCGTCCACCTTCACCGCATCGGCCGGCAGGAGTGCGTCCGCGAACCCGCGCTCGATCGCGATGGAGCCGGACATGTAGGTTTCGGCGTCCATCCACTTCGCGATCGCTGCGGCGTCCTGCCCCGATCGCTGCGCATAGAGATCGGCCATGGCCCGGTCGAAGGGCTCCAGCCAGTCGGCCACCTCGCGCATATCGTTCCGGTTGCCGGCGGCCACGACCCACGAATTGTGGATCATGATGAAGGAGGCCGCGCCCACCTCGATCCGGTCGCCCGCCATGGCGATGAGGCTGGCGGCCGAGGCGGCCCAGCCCATGACCTTGACCGTGATGTCCTGCGGATGCTCGCGCAGCACATTGTAGATGGCGAGGCCTTCGAACACGTCGCCGCCCGGCGAGTTGATCTGCACCTCGACGGGGCGGTCACCGATGGCGCGCAGCTGCTGCGACACCTTCTTCGCGGTCACGCCGCCGCCGCTCCAGAAATCCTCGCCGATCATGTCGAACATGGTGATCACGTTGTCGCCCGGCACGAGCGCCCGCACGCCGGCGGCATCCTCGCCCCACCGCTCCAGGGCGGCCGGCGAGGTGAACGCCTGCACCATGCGCTCGGCCGGGATCGGCATGGCGCCAGGGCGTGCCTTCGCCATGATCCGACCTGTGCAGCAGGCCGGCTTACGCTGCATTCGCATTTCCCTTGCTCCCTTGATCTGCCGAGCCCCCGGCCATCACGTGCGGCGGCGCATCGCGCTCCGGCAGATCCAGCACGTCGCGCACCTCATCCACCCACATCCACGGCGCACTGCCGCCGGCGCCGAGCGCCTTGGCGAGAAAGTCCGCCTGATCTTTCATTGACCCGCGCAGCAGCGCGCCGGCGTTGAACTTGATGGCCATTTCGTCCGCCTCGGCATCGGTCAGCAGCGTGCGCTCGCAGGCCTGTTGCCACGCCTCGAACCACGGGTTGAGGGCATAGGTGACGAAGAATTGGCCGAGGGCCTCGATGCCGGAGCCCCAGCTCGTTTCATCGAGCATGAGGAGCGGGCGCGGGACGCCCGTGACCCGGCCGATCTCCTCGATCTGCATCTTGCGGATCTCGACCATCTGCGCGTCGCGGGCCGTCGAGGAGATCGGGACATATTTCATCCCCTCTTCGAGGATGAGGTTGCGCCCCGCCTTGTCGGAGCCGGACTTGCTCTCAAGGCTCTCCTGCAAGCGCGCATATGCCTCCGGCGACAGGCGCTCGGGATGCTCCAGCGCACCGCCCACCATCGTGCCGTTGCGCATCATGCGGGCGGCGGCAAGCTCCGCCGCCAGGGCGATGCCCACCGCCTCGGCCGCCTGTTTCACCAGCGAGAGGCCGGAAATGCCGTCGAGGGAAATCCCGCGCAGGTGCAGGATGTCCCGCGCGGGATAGCGCACGGCCGCCCCCTTGGCGGGCCGGTACACATAGGACACAGACCAGTCCGCCCCTTGCTCCGGCGTCACGAGGTCCGGATCCAGCGGCACCATCTGCGTTGGGGTGAGCGCGCCGCCGGCGCGCAGGTTCGGGCTGCGGATCACCAGCGCATAGCCGTTGCCCTTCACCAGGGCGCGCAGCTGCATCAGGACGCGGAAGTCAAACGCCGTCTGCCACGCATTCGGCCGGCGATGCAGGAGCCGGTACAGCGGATGCGTGTCGCGCTTTTTCTTCGTGTTGGTGTCGATCAGGTGCAACGGCAACATGCCGATGCTTCCCGAGATGAGAGACACGGCGCGGAACATGGCCGGGTTCTTCAGCGCCTTGTCCACGTTGACGTGGATGCCCGTCGCCGTCTCCGACACGCCGAACCGCAGCAGCTCGGAAATGAGAGGGTTCGCGACGGCGCCGCCTTCCGCGCGCGCCCGGCGGCGGAACACATTCCAAAGGTTCATGCCCGCCTCACGCCATGAGAATGCCACGGCTCTCGTAGACCGAGAGCCCACGGGCGACCGGATTGCGGCTCACCATGTCCACCGCGTTGAAGAAGGCCATGAGCGGGTCGATCTTCGCCGAGGCCTTGCGCTTCTCGATGTAGACGTTGGAGCCACGGTACTCGGCCATGGCATTGCCGACACACCAGTTGAACAGCCCCGAGCCGCAGTGCTTTAGCGTGCCGTCAGCGAGCATCCGCTCCGCAGCGAAGATCGCCGAAGACAGCTTGTAGCCTTGCGAAACGCTCATGACCTGTGGATGCACGATGCCGTTTTCGGACAAGGCATAAACCAGAGGCCGGGCCAATGCGGGGTCGAGGCCGATAGCCCCGGTCTTCGGTAGCAGCCCGTGCAAATCGAGTTTGAGGATGATCTCAACCACCTCTGCGAGATCCTGCTCCACGTGCTGGCACACCACCAGGTCACCAGCCTTCTCGAAGTCCCGCAGCGTCTCGGCGATTTCCTTATGGGTCTCGAACACCTTGAGCTGCGCCCAGGCGCGCCCCCATACCCGCCACTTCCGCGTCTCCTTATGGCGGCCCGCGACGGCGAGGCCGTACAGGTCGTACATGCCGCCGATGTCGCCGCCCACCACCGCCACATCCGATGTCGCGATGATGTTTTCGAGCGTGATGGCGGGATCCGCCGCCTGTGGCCAGAAATCCGCGCCGACCCACCTGTCATTGTGCATGGCCATGCCGATCTGCACATTGAGGTGCTGGGAGGCCCATTCCTGCGCAGCCTGATCACCCTTCTCCTGCGCGGTGCGCCATTCCTTGGCGAGGCGCTCGATCGTGAGCGAGCGGCCGAGATTGGGCAGCACCATCGGCCAATTCTTGGGATCGGCCCACGGCTTGCCCTCGGCCGTCTGCATCTTCTCCGAGAACTCATAGAGAATGGGGAGCATGCGCACCCCTTCGGTAATCGTCCCGTCGCGCACGCCCCGCGCATAGGTCAGCTCATCCTTGAAGACGCCGGCGGGTGGCGTCGCCGATTGCGTGGTGATGATGATCAGGAGGCTTTCGGGGTTCGTGATCATGCCGCCCCGGATCTGGCCGAGAACGCGGCTGGCGTAGCTCGCTGCCGCCATCTCGTGCAGCTCGTCCACGATAGCGAAGGCGGGGATAGAGCCGGTGACCACCTTCGGGCTGAAGCTCGTGATCTTCAGCTTCACGTTTCGCTTGACCCCCGTGATGGGGTCCACGTGAAGATCGAGGATCGTTTTCTTGTGTTCGATCACGTCGAAGCGGCGCTTCAGATAGGGATCGAGCCTGATCATGGCCGCCGCCTGCGCGAAGCACTTGTCGGCCACCTCCTGCGTCGGCCCGACGATGACCCCTTCCACGTTGGGGCGCTGGTTGAGCTGCAGGGCCAACAGGCCGAGCGCGGCGGCGTTCGTTGTCTTCCCGTTCTTCTTCGGCACCAGGTTGAAGATCTCGCCGACGAAGCGCTCTCCGGTCACCGGATCGATAGAGCCGAAGGCTGCGCGCACAATGTCCCGCATCCACGGCCCGGCCACCTCCGCCATGGTGGGCGTTCCGGGGATGTCGGGGACGCGCAGCTTGTCGAAGAGGGCCACGGCGCAATCGGCGAGCACCGGATCCAGAGGCAGAGATGGAATGGGCGTGAGACCCTTCCGCAACCTGTCTTCCCAATCGAGGCAGGCGAAGGACGGCGCGGTCAATGCTGCCGCCGGCCTTCGAGGCGCGCATAGATGTCGCCGTAGTCGTCGGGCACGGCTTGGGCATCTTGGACGCGCTGTTCCTTCTTGCCCAGGGCCGGCGCCTTCGCGTCGTCGTCATCCTCCGCGCGCGGATGGTTCCGGGGCGCCAGCGGCCCCGCCGCGTCCAGCCGTTCCAGCAGCAGGCGAACGGACTGGATGTGTCCCTCGCGCGCCTTATGCACGAGCACGTCCATGAGCATGCCCCGGATGTGCACCGCGCCGTCCATCAGCTCGCGGGAAAAATGTTTGCGCAGGGTCTTCTCATCGATCCCCATGTTCGCGGCGATGGCCTTGTGGGTCCAACCATCCGCGACGCGCACCATTACAAACTCTTGATTTTCCTTGTCTTTCTTGAAGCTTGGTCGGCCACGCCGATCCCGAATGGGCTCGATCTCGTTTCCGAACAGATCACACGGGGCGACATCAGGGGCCACCCCGCCCGATTTCTCATCAGCCAAGGAAAAAAATCTCCGAATGGGGGGGCCGCGGGTCCCGGCTGGAGAGGGGTGGGGAGTTTTGACCCCCCTCCCCTCCCGCCAGACGGCGGCTTACTGTTGTGTTGTTAGGCCTCGCCCGCGCGGCGGCGCGGCGGGCTGGGCATCAGCGGGCGCGGCGCTCGGCCGATTGCTTCGCACCGTCGTGGCAGGGCTTGCACAGCGTCTGCAGGTTGCCCTCATCCCAGAACAACGCGGGATCCCCGCGATGCGGGCGCACGTGGTCGCACACGAGCTGGCGCCTGTTGGAGATGACCTTCCCGCATGCCGGCATCTGACACCCGAAGAGGTCGCGTGTGAACACCCGCTCGCGCACCTGCTGCCATCGGGCCGACTTGTACCACGCACGCCAAGGCGCCTCGGCCGCGCGCAGGCGGCTGCGCTTGGCTTCATCGGTGCCTTGTGTCGGAAGACAGCTTGAGGCGGCAGGCAGGCAAGGCGGCGCGGATTGAAGGCGCGGCATTGTTCCCCTCTAACGCAAGAGCCCCGCGCGGCGGAAACCGGCGGGGCTCTCTCGAAACCTGTTCGTCTGTGGATGAAGGTAGTCAAATTTTCGTCGCATGGTCAAGCGGGATCTTGCAGCCATCCTCGACATAGACGAGAGGCGGCAGGAACCACGGCTCACGAGGGGCAGACGGGGCAAGGGGATGACTACCCTCCAGCCGCCCCGCAAGCTCGCCGGCGAGCACCGAAAGGGCCTCCCACCAGACGACATATTGGGCGCGGCTGAACTCCACCAAAGCGGGATCGACCTTGTGCCGGAGACAGCAGGCGACGGGCCGGCGATCGGTGCCGAGCATCACGCGCACTCGCCCGCGCCGATCCGTGTCAGCCACCAGCGCCTCGGCCTCGATCCCATGCCATGGCGGACGGCTCCCGCCCTTCGCATGCGCGACCACCAGTCCGAAGGCCTCGGCCGGCAGGCGCAGCACCGCGTCGTGGATCACAAGCGCATCGTCCTGCGCCGTCGCACCCATGGCGACCACAAAGCCCGGCGAGCTGTCCACCCGCACCCCAAGCGCGGCGAAGTCGAGCATCGCATGCGTCGCGGAGCGGAACGACGGCCCGGCCTCGCCCCAAGCGACATCCATCAGCCCGGCCATACGGTCCACGCACTGCACCCGATAGGCCCAGCCCACAAGCGCCTCGATATCCCCCCCATCGGCCATGCTCATCCCCTATCCCACCTATCCCACCTCTAAGAACAAAAGAAAGAAGGTAGGATAGGCACAACCCATTGGCGTTGTTCGCAATATCCCACCTATCCCACCTATCCCACCTTCCAAGCCCATTTGAGAAAGTGCTGAGACACGGACCGACCACCCAAACGTCCTGTTGCGCGCGCGCACGCGCACGGGGGAAATAAGGTGGGATAGGTGGGATAGGTGGGATACGCCATTCAGCAGCAAGGCTTTGCGGCTATCCCACCTTCCCAGCCTATCCCACCTCAGGTGGGATAGGGGCGGCGCGGCTACGGAGTATCGTCATCGAGATACTCCGCATCGGGGGCGTATCCGTCCGCCGGGCCCCAATCGATTTCTTGCCCCATCTCCCGCGTGAAGGCGGCACGGCATTCCTCCAGGGGCGGCAGCTGGTAACACCAGACCTGTTTCCGGACGGCGCCTGAATAGTCGATCATCCGCCGCACCCGCTGGAGGCCCGGCAGGAGCTTCGCAAGCCTGATGCCGAAGGCGGTCATGTCGCTCTTGCGGCGCACGCCCACCTTGTCCGCATTCGCCACGTAATCATCGAAGAGCGTCGCGCTGGGTAGAAGATCAACCCATTTTTCAGCCGAGGCCGTCGCTGCCCCGGCTAGCAGCCGTTCGTAGAGCCAACCATCCACACTGTCGAACGAGCGCTGCTTTTGCTCCAGCAAGGCCTTCGTGCGCGGGATCTTCCGGAGATCGACTGTGCTGATATCGAGGGCAAGGAGATCGTGCAGCAGCGCCTCCCGCCCACCGGCATTTAGTTGCTCATCCATCTCCCGGAAGTAATCCGTCTTCTGCGCGCAGCGTAGGCTGATATCGAGCACGCAAAAGCGCCTCTCATCCTTGCCGGCGGGCACCACCCAATCTTCATTGGAGGTCATCATCAGGCGCACGTTGTTGACGATGCGGATCGGATCGACCCCCTTCGCCTCGATCATCTGGTACTTCGAGGTGACAAGGCCCTTGAGCCGGCCCTCTGCCGCCTTGTCGCCGGCCCACACGGCCTCTTCTGCCTGCAGAAGAAGACAGCTCGCCATATGGGCATTGAACTGCCCCACCACATAGCGGGGATCATCCACCATGAAATAATGCGCCGAGAACAGCGAGCCGATGACCTCACCCACCTTGGTCTTTCCGGTTCCCATCTTGCCGCGTATGACGATGGCGGTGCCGATCCTCTCGCGCGGACGCTGCATCATGTGCGCGAACCACGCCCACACCCACCGAAACAGCGCTTCATTTTCTTCGCAGACGTTGGTCAGCACATGGTCGCGAAATATGGCATAGCTGCCGCCGGGCTTCGGCTTCACGGAGAAGCCCCGCCAGAGGTTGAGATAGCCCGGCGTACCTTTCGCACCGTCCGGATTGGGAAAGAACTCGATCCCGCGATACTGTCGCCGCTTAGGGTGCGTGAACCAACGTTTCGCATAAGTCATGCCCTTGACCTTGTCATCGGGCGAGACGACTTCCGTATATGTATTCGCGAACCATGAGTTGAAGTCCTGAATACCAACAAACCGCATCTGTTCGTCAATGGGCGCATGGGGCTGTTCCTGCATGATCACAGCCTTTCCGCCCATGAGAACCATGGCGAATTCCGCGTTCAGCTCATCGAGGTCAAAGCCGCAGTCGCGCGCCTGCCGTATCTCGCCCGCGCCGCCCTCCGGCGCCCCGTCGTCGCTATCCTCCTCGCCAGCACCGTCCGGCGCCATGGCCTCCAGAGCCGCAGTCGCGTCCTCCAACTCGCCCGCGTCTTCCGCTGGAGGCAAACCCTCCTCATCGTCAACAGCCGCTGGCGGCACGAGCACAGCCCCATCCGGGAGCGGGGGCTCCGGCGCGCGGGTGCCGCCGAATGAGCGCCGCCGCTCCTCGGCCTCGCGCGCAACCTCATCGAGGCGTGCGATCACGTCCGCCGCGTCGCCGGCGCCGGTGTCGAGGCCGCGCCGGATATCGCGCGACACCCGGTTGCGCCCGTCCTCCCGCATCAGGCCGTTTGCATCGGCCCCATCCTCCAGCGCGGCGAGCGCCTCGCGTTCAGAGATCGCGCCGGCGGCGACGAAGCGCCCCAGCTGGCAAGCGGCTGTGAACAACGCCGTGCCGCGCGTCCCCTGCGGCGCGCGGGCGAGATCCGCCGCGATCCGATCGAGGGCCGCGCGCGCATAGCGCCGCTTCGCCTCCTCGCCAGGGCGATCCGAGGCGAGCACACGCGCTGGCCCGCTCTCGCGCGGTGACAGGGCCGGGCCATCATTGTCATGACGATGCAGCTTGCGATCCGCGATCAGCTTCAGGAGCGCAGGAGGCACCTCCGGCGCCGTCGCCGGGTCGAAGGGCTCGCCCTCCCACCGATAGGCGTTCCCGTTCGCCAGAACGCTCGGCGGCAGGATGACATAGCCGCCATCACAGCGGATATCGATGTTCTTCAGCCCAGGCGGATCATTGGGGAAATGAGCGCCCTCCGGCCGGCGGAACCACACATGCCGGCCACCCGATTGCGTGACGGTGCGCGGGCCGGCCGGCAGAGGCGCGCCGAGCGCCTCGGCAAGACGCGCCTCCACCGCCTCGACGCTCTCGCCCTTGGGATCGAGATCCACCACATAGCCGCCAGCCCAGCCGGGGGCCATGCCGATCAGGGCGTTGGGCCACCTCGCCCACCACGCGCGGATCTGCGCTTCGTCCGTGGTGGCCTTCAAGGGCCAGCCGGTGCCCTCGATCGGCTTGCCGTCCGGCCCCTTGTCCGCCACCACCAGAGGCCGCTTCGAGCGCGGCTTATGGGGGTGAGGGTCGCACGGGAAGATCCGCAGGCCGAGCACAACGGCATAGTACAGCGCGGCTTCGAGCATGGTCACAGGCCGCACCCCGCTTCACAAACCATGAGCAGGCCTTGGCCTGCCTCTTCATCTGTGCGGAGATCAACCTCCTCCAATGGCACCCGTGAGCGATGAAGGAATTCCTGTTCCCGCATACCCGGCGTGCAGCGGATAAGCCGGTCGATCTCAACGGCATCGGCCCATGCCTGCGGGTCATTGTCGCGAAGCCAGCGCCACTCTGCATTCGACTTGTAGGGGCAGAAGATGCAGGCGCTCTTGGGCGGCACCGGGAAGCCATGGCCCTCCAGCCATGCGACGCAATCGCGCCGCGACATCCGCTGTTCCAGCAGCGGATAACGGTTCACCGTCCACGAGGTGAACGCGGCGCCGGCACGCACTACCTCATCGGTGGATATGCCGATCCATACCTCACAGGCGCCGGCCGGAATGCGCTGGCGCGGCGCGAAGCCGAGAAGCTCGCGCTGCTTCTTCTCAAGCGGCTCGATCTTAAACTCGCGGGTGCACTGCCGCCTGCCCTGCCCGCCCCGACCATCCTTTCCGCGTAGAGTGTAGAATGGCGCGCTGACAAACCGATCATTGTTGATGACACCGCGCCCGGCCGCACGATTGCGAATGCGATCGGAAAGCCGCCCCCCACGGCTCACCCGGTGGGTCTCAACGCGCCCATTGCTGTAGAGGCGGACTTGAGCATCCAGCCAATCGAGATGGCGCATGGTCGCCTCGCTCTCGTCGCCCACATCAGCGTTGATGATGTGATCAACCCACGGAAGCTCGCCGACGCACATCATCAAGATCATGGTGGACGACTGGATGCCTCCACCATTCGACAAGACACGCAGCTTCGCGTCTTCGACAGGCCCCCATGACCAGCCGCCGCGACGGACGCGGGCACGGTTGGGAGCTTTGGGCGAGGTGAGGACAAGTTCCGTCACTCCGCCGCCTCCTGAAGAGCCGCAGGCGCCCACTGCGTCGCCATGGCTCGCGCCACGCCGGCATAGGTCCGCGAGCGGTTCTTCCAGCGGTCAGGCCCCGGCGATGCCCGATGCACCTGTGACCACGCCTTGTGCTCCGCTGTTCCGCTGGCAGGCGGCACCAGCCTGTCCGTCGCCACCAGAGGCGAGAGGCCGCGAAGGTAGAGGCAGGTGGCCTTGAACGCCGGCTCGCCGAACCACCAGGGCTGCACCGTCTGCGGCTTGATCCAGCCGCCAATGCGCTTGCGCGCATGGCTGTGCATGATCGGGTTCTCGACGCAGACACGGGGGATCGGCGCGTTGAGGCAATCGGAGAAGAACGAAGCCGCCGCATCGAGGTCGGCCCACATCTCCTCTTTCGTGCGTCCCGGCGGCGGAACGTGCAGCCACCTCACGCCGCTGTTGCACAAGCGGGTGCAGGGAGGGTGCATGACAGCGAGGAGATCCCAGCCATCATGCAAATGGTCGCGCAGGTCGCCGATGATGTGGCGATTGCTCCCGTCCTCAGACGGGAGGAGATCGACGGACCAGACATCATGTCCGTTCGCGGCAAAGGCCCGGCGCACGACGCCGGAAGTCTCGCAGCCCACAAGGATATTCACGCCGCCACCCGCTCAAGAAAGCGCACGCGCGCCAGTGTCACGACCTCGATCCGGTCCAGCGTCAGAGGCAGGCGCACCCCGCCCTCTGCCAGCACCAAGGGGCTGAAGGGGTGGAGCGTCCGCACGGGCCATTCCATCCGTTCAATCGGTGGCAACGGCCGCGTGGCATAGCAGGGCGCCCGGCGCATCAGCCTTGCCCCCGCTCAAGTTCGGCCAAGGCCCGATCGAGCGTGGCAAGCTCGGCGATCGCATGCTGAACGCGCTCGCGCAGGGCAAGGGCGCGCATCTCGGCCTTCGACACCTCGCCATCGTCCTCCAGCGCCTCCCCCAGACGCTGCACGACGCTGCCGACATCCTTCGCGATCTCGGATATGTGGCGATACCAGCGCCCCTTGCCGGGATCCCCATGCGGCAGCGGCACGAGCACGTGGCCGGCGAGCGCCGCCAGCGCCCGCGTCACGAGCGGGTCGCCAGCGTCGGCTTCGAGATCCGCCACCACGTCCACGGGCACGAAGACGATCTCTTTCGGGAGCCCGTATTTCGAGAGCGTCTGAAACCCCGTGCGGGTGACGGCAGACGCGCTTTCGACGCCGCCGCAGGCCTCCACAAGGCGCCGCGTGGCACCCTTCAGGGTCAGATAGTCCGCCTCGCGGTGCGGACGCGCGAGCTTGTTCATGCTGCGGCGCTCCCGCTACGATTGAGAGTGGAGAGGGCCGTCGCGCTCGGCCGAACGTTTCGACCATTCGGCGACGTGATAGGCGACATACCAATCCTCGGCGGTCAGCCCGTCGAGATCGGGAGGGATGACATGACCGGCCGGGACAAGGCGCTTGAGGACTTGGAAATTGACCTGCGCGGCGAGGTGCTGGCGCTCAAGCTCATCCTCGTGCACCTCCTCCGGGAGGTTCCCGAAGCCAAGGTAGCGCTCGCTTTCGCGCAGCCTCAGCTCACGAAGGGCCTTGAGGAATGCCTTGCCCTCGAGAAGGAGAACGGAGCGAAAAAGCTCACGCCCCATATCCGTCGCAGCGCACAGTGGGCACTGAGCGGCATCGCCGAGGCCCTCGCAGTTCCTGAGGCTGCGGCCGAGATCAAGGAAACCATGGAACTCATCCTTGGTAATCCTCCGGCCGAAGAGTAGGCGGTGCACGAAATCGCCGCTCATGCGAAACCTCCCGCCCCGTTCGCGGTGACCGCAGGCGATCCATCGGCCAAGCTGGCGTCATGACCCGCCGCCGCCTCACCAGCCCCGCCCTCGAAGCAGCTATTGCCGAGCTGCGGAGGGCGGCGGGCATCCTCAGCGAGGCGCTGCAGATCATCGAGAACGCCGGCAATTCCGACCTGCACATAAGCCGCGGTCGGTGGGCCACGGGTCTCCCAACGAGAGATGGTTCCTTGGTCCACGCCGAAGCGTGCCCCGAAAGCCCCTTGGCTTTCGCCAACTGCAGCGCGTGCCGCGCGGATATGGCTCGCTGTGATCATGAGCGTGACGATGCAAAACGCATCGCATCATGTCAATGCCAAATGCATCGTTCTCTTATGCATTCTGCATCGCATGAGTGACGCACATACGAGACTAGTGTGGGCGAGGGAAGCCGCCGGGTACGAAAAGGCCGCAGATGCGGCGCGAGCTATGGGCGTTCCACTCCCCACCTATAACGCACACGAGAATGGCTCTCGTGGGTTCCGCCGCATGGCGCAGCAGTATGCGTCCAAATACCGAGTTTCATTGGAATGGCTTTTGACTGGCAAGGGACAACCCCGCCCTGGCATGAAAAGGTCTATTCCTGTGGTGGGATACGTTGGGGCAGGCGCTGAGGTTTTTTCCATCGACGACTCGATCAAGGGCGCAGGCATCGACGAAATCGAACCGCCTCCGGGCGCCAGCTCTAACGCCGTCGCTGTAAAGGTGCGTGGCGATTCAATGCGGCCGGCGTTCTACGACGGCGACTACATCATATATGACGACCGGCGCGAGGGAAGTGAGATCGCCCAATATCTAGGTCGCGAATGCGTTGTCCACCTGATGGATGGAAGAACATTCATCAAAAACTTAAGTGCAGGATCGACCCCGGGCACATGGAGTCTTTGGAGTTACAATGCGGCCCCCATCCAAGATGTCAGGATTGAGTGGGCAGCCCGCGTTCGATGGGTGGAACGTGCATAGCCCAAAATGACGATTCGACTCCCCCCGTAACGTCACGCTAGGGTTGCATGAATGACGGTCGGGAGGGGTGATATGGACGTCGGGGCAGTGGGGGAGTTTCGCAGCAAGGTCGTGGAATTGGCCCGACGCGCGGTTAACGCAGCACCGCGTTGCGTCAATGAAGAATCAACAAAAATGTTTCTTGTCATACCGATGATCTCCCTTCTCGGATATGACCACATGGACCCTAATGAGGTATTCCCGGAACACCACTGCGACTTCTCGGAAAAATACAAGAACCGAGTTGATTATGCTATTTTCAAGTCCGGCGAGCCCGTCATTGCAATTGAGAGCAAGCCTGCTGGCGCGCCTAGCCTGAAAGATGATAGAGGTCAGCTTCGCAGCTACTTCAACGCCGCCCGCACTGTAAAAATGGGGGTCCTTACGGATGGGTTAGTGTGGGAGTTCTACGCGGATTCCGACGAACCCAATATGATGGACGCCAATCCCTTCCTTAGATTCGATCTCAGCGAAGTGGCAAAGGGAAAAGTAGACGACTCCGCTCTTGAGGGACTACATAGTCTCAGCAAATCAGTTTTCGATCCAGAGAACATAGGCGCGGAAGCAAAGCGAAAGCATATTTATAATTCCGTCTTATCGCAGGTAGCTACCATTTTTGCGGATCCGCCTGAGGAATTTGCGCGACCACTCCTTCGCAAGGCGGGCATAGGGCACATCAATCAAAAGGCGCTCGACGAATACAGGCCTGTAATTCAAGCCGCATTTCGGGAATTTATAAACCGCCAAATCCTGCATCGGCTCGACCTCCCAAAACCTGATCAGGCAGTCCCTGCGACCGCAGCGGAGCCGCCCGCTCCTATGCCCGCACCTGCTGATGCGATCGTCACGACCGAGCGAGAGCTTGAGGTTTTCAAATGGGTCCAGCAGCGTTTGGCTTTTCTGGTTCGAGATGATGCGCTGTTCGCAGAAATAAAGTCCGTTGATTATCGAGACTATCAGGGGAAATTCGTCGTCTTCTATAAAATGGAGCGCAAGGGCCGCATTTTCGAGTTCATTGAATCTAAGGTTGCGCCTGGGTACCGTTTCATTTTTCCGGAAGATAGCGGCTTGGCTCAAGGCGATATCACCGTTCAGTCGCTTGTTGAAATCGACGCCCCGCTTATCGCTTCCTTCAAGGCGCGAGTAGCGGCGATTTCGAAGGCTTCAACACCTCAAAGCGGAGCAGCCTAAGCATAGGCACCCGCATCTAATTTACGCCGTTTAAAACCCGCCCACCGGCGGGTTTTTTTGCGCTCTCAGGTCGGGCAGCAACGAAGCGAGCCAATGCACTCGCGTCATGACGATGCAAAACGCATTGACACAAGACGATGCAAAACGCATCTTTCGTGCGGTAACGCCTATCGGAGCCGCCGATGCCCTACTTCCCCGTGCCCAATCTTCCACCCTCAGGAAGCCGCCGGCCCAAGGCAGTTCAGCCCCTGCAGGGTGACCGCCGCAAAGCCCACCCCGCCTCTACAGCGCAGGATCTCGCCGCTCTCTGCCAAAAGCTCGCATCCATGGACGCGGCGACGGAAGAGAACCTCCTGCGCTACGGCTACACGCCGGAACAGCTGAAGACCCTCATGCCCGAGGCGCGCAAGATCCTCGGCCCGGCGCGCGGGGCGATCCATGGCTGAGGCCTTCACATCCGCCAGCCAGACGGCGGCGATCCGCGATGAGATGGCCGCGTCCATTTGCGGCCGCACGGCGGTTTCCAGCCCCAGCCTCCCGGCCGCCGATGCCTACTTGCTCGGCGGCGGGCTTCACCAGGTCACCACCCTCACCCGCGCCGCGTACCAGCGCGGGACGGTGCAGATCACGTGCGACACGGACGTGATGCTTCTGCTGTGCCTCTTGGCCGCCGAGGCCCTCGACGCGCGCACGGCGGACGGGGAGGGCACGGCCCATGGCTGAGGTCGCCACCACCCGCTCATGGATGCGGCCCGATCCCTCACTGTCCCGTCGCGAGTTGCTGCAGATGGACGCCAGTTGGGCCGGTCTCGCCGGAGGCGTGACGAACATCGCCCTCAATGCCGCCGCCGAGCTGGAGGCGATGGCCGATGGTGCCCCCGCCGGCCGTCGCAAGCTGCGCGAGCTGGCCACCCGCCTGCGCGCCGAGATCGCCGAACTGCGCGATCAACGGCTGAAGGCGGCGGGAGCCCTCGCCGAGCTTAAGAAGGCGGAGGGTGCGGCCCATGGCTAATGGCTTCCTCATCGGCGCGATTGGCGGCGTCTTCGGTGCGGTTCTGGCGCTTGCCGGGCTTCACCTGTGGCAAGCGATCATCCGCGCCAAGGCCGGGAGCCTCTGACATGCCCCAGCCCATCCGCCCAATCCCCCGCGATGTGGCGTGGCCGCCGCACGGCCTGCAGGGCTTCGGCCCCCGGCCGGCCCCGCGTGGCGTCGTCTACACCGGCGAGGACAGCAACCACTGCGCCTCAACCCGACTTCAGTGGCCGCAGTCCGGCATATCCCCCGATGTGCTTCGCCGCGCCGCGCGCAACCCGGACGAAGCCCTTGCCCTATTGGGTGAGCCCCACGGCCCGCGCTTGCCTCGCCGCATGCCGGTCGGCTTCGGCTCCCGGCCGGCGCCGCGTAGCGTCGTCTGCATCGGCGACGGCTGCGGCCACTGCGCCGCCGAGCGCGGCGAGCCCTACCGGCCGCGCCGCGCCCCCATCGGCTTCGGCGACCCGCCCCGCGCCGAGGCGCGCCTCGCCCCGCTCTTTCTCGCCGGCGGCGTGCTCGCCGCCCTCCTCATCGCCTTCCTTCGGAGCCTCTAGCGCATGCGCCACGCCGCCGACATCTTCATGACCACTGCGTCGGGCCGGCGGTGGTACCTGCTCGATCCGCGCCCCGGCGATGTGCACTTCCACGACATCGCCTCTCACCTCGCCAAGATCTGCCGTTTCACGGGCGCCACCGGGCCGTTCTATTCGGTCGCTCAGCACAGCGTGCTCGTGGCGTCTCTCCTGCCGCCGACCATGCGTCCCTTTGGTCTCCTGCACGATGCATGGAAAGCCTATCTCGGCGACATCGGGTGGCCCCTTCACGAGGCCTTCAAAAGGTTCGATGCCGATCCCTTTGAGAACCTTCTCCTTCGAACGGACCGCACCATCCACCGCGCCGCTGGCCTGCCATGGCCGCCGCCGGCGGAAGTGGCAGAGGCCGTGGACCAGGCCGACCAACGGGCCTTCGCCACCGAATGGCGCGACGTGGGGCCGAGCCCGTCCGAGCCCGCCCCCGTGCCCTGCCGCCCCATCGGCACCCGCATCCGCCCGCAGCCGTGGCCGAAGGCCGAGGAAGCCTTTGTCGAAGAGCTGCGCATCCACCTCCCCGCCACCCTCCGGAGCGTCGCATGAACCCCGCGATTAACAACCGTCAGCTCCTATCCTACATCGAGCGGCTGGAGCGCCTCGAAGAGGACAAGAAGGAGATCGCCGCCGACATTCGCGACGTGAAGACCGAAGCGAAATCGGCCGGGTTCGATCTCAAGTATATTGCCCGTGTCATGGCCGAACGGCGCATGACCCCCGAGGAGCGCCGCACCGAGCGCGCGATGCTGGACATCTACCGTGCCGGCGTCGGCATCCTCGACGGCACACCCCTCGGCGATGCGGCCCGCGACCGCATGATGGAGGACGATCCCAACGCCCCGCCGCCGGCGCCCGCGCCGGAGCCGGACGGCACCCGCACCGCCGCCGAGGCCCGCGAGGAGGGTGCGCAGGCGCACCGCGACGGCGCCCGCATCATCGACAACCCCTATACCGCCGGCGACCCCCGCCGTGCGGCATGGGATGAGGGCTTCTGCGCCGCGTCGGGATCGGACGGCATGGATATCCCGGAAGCGTGGCGCCGCAAGCCGAAGGCCAAGGCGAACGCCAAAACCGCCGCCGCACCCGCCGAGGAGGCTCCCGAGCCCGCCACCGATCCCGATCAGGAGGCCCTGCCCTTCGAGCCGCAGGAGCCGGCCGCCGCCGCCGATGGTGAGGTTGCGCCCGCCAGTTCCGAGGATGCGGATCCCGCCACCCGCCTCGACGCGCTGGTGAGACAGACGCGCAGCAAGGCGAGTGACGCCAAGGCGAAGCCGGCCAAGGCGCCGAAGGAACCGAAAGCCGCCAAGCCCAAGGTTCCCAAGGCCCCGAAGGCGGCGGCGCCGCGCACGAAGCGCCGGCCGGCCGGAAGCGGGGAGGCGCGCCCGTGAGCGAACCCGCCCGCCGCGCCCCTCGCCCCGACATCACGGCAGGCCTCGATCGGCTGGAGAAGTTCGCGCAGATCCTGCATCCCAAAGACGCGGAAGAACCCATCCTCGCCGCAGCGCCGCGCATCGCCATCTATGAATGGCTGCTGGAGCTGAACGCCCGCGCGGAGCTGAAAAGCGTGGGGGTGAAGCCCCGCGCGACTGCGCTCCTCTACGGCCCGCCCGGCACCGGCAAGACGACGCTCGCGCATCATCTCGCCGCCCGCCTCGGCCTGCCGCTGGTGGCCGTCCAGGCCGAGCGGCTCACATCCATGTACTCCAATGCCAGCGCGGCGAACCTCGGCGAGCTGTTCGATGCGCTCGCGCAGGTGCGGGGCAGCTGCGTCCTGTTGCTGGACGAAATCGACGCCATCGGCAGCAAGCGCATCAGCCACGAGGACTCTGCGTCGCGCGACCGCAACATGGTGCTCACCACCCTCCTCACCCGGATCGAGGGCTTCGAGGGCATCGCCCTCGCTGCCACGAACCGCAAGGAGGATCTGGACAGCGCCCTGTGGCGGCGGTTCGGCATGCAGATCTCGGTGGACCTTCCGGCCGTCGAGGAGCGCTTTGCCATCCTGAAGCGCTACGGGGTGCCCTTCGAGTTCGAGGAAGAGACCCTCGATCTTCTCGTGGACCTGACGGCCGGTTCCTCCCCTGCCCTCCTGCGCCAGCTCATGGAAGGGCTGAAGCGCGCCATCGTGCTCGCCCCGCGCTTCCGCCGGCCGGTGGGCGATCTGGTGGATGTGCTGCGCGGCGTCACCGCCGCCGTGGCGCCCCATCCGGGGCTGCCCCAGCCGCCCCTATGGAAGAGCTTCGAGGGCCACGCGGAGGCGCTCGCCGCGCTGCCGTGGCCACCGACCCGGCCGGCGAGGAAGGGAGCCGCGTGATGCGCAGCTCTGTCCTGACAGAGGAGAAGCTCACGGCGAGCCTGCCGGCGAAGGTGGTATCCGCCGCGCTCGATCATGCCGCGCGGCTGGTACCCGGCAAGACGACGATCCCGATCCTCTCCAACGTGCTGATCGACGCCCGCCGCAGAGCGGACGGCACCGGCGAGCTTTTGGTGATCAGCACCAACCTCGATCAGTCCGTGACCCTTCGGGTACCGGCCGAGGTGACAGCACCGGGCTCGGCCACCGTACCGGCGAAGATCCTCGCCGAGACCATGAAGAAGGCGCCCGACAACGCGACGGCCACCTTCAAGGCGAAGGACGGCGAGCTGCACCTCTCCTATGGCCGCAGCCGTTTCCGGCTCGCCACGCTGCCGGCGGCGGACTTCCCGACCTTCGGCACCCCGCTCGATCCCGTGCCCCAGGTGGGCGAGGGCAAGGCGGTTTTCACGCTGGATGCCGGCACCCTGTGCGACATGCTTGACGCGGTAGAGGCCGCCATATCGAAGGAGGCGACCCGCTATTACCTGTGCGGCGTCTATCTGCATCGCCATGGTGACCGGCTGCGCGCCGTTGCCACCAACGGCCATGTGCTCGCCTTGCGCGAGGTGCCCGCGCCGGAAGGCTCCCAAGCCTTGGCCGGCGGCATCCTCCCGCCGGACCTGTCCCGCATCGCCTGCAGCCTGTGGGCGAAGTCGAAGGATGTGCTGAAGATCTCCATCGACAAGTCCCGCGTCCTCATCGAGGGCGAGGCCGTGGCGGTGTGCAGCAAGCTCATCGACGGCACCTATCCCGACTATGAGCGCGTGGTGCCCAAGGGCGGCACGTCCACGCTTGCCATCCCCGCCGCGCCGCTCGCCAGCGCCATCGAACGCATCGTCACGGTGGACACCGGCAAGACGCGCTCGATCAAGATGAGCATGGATGGGGGCGAGATCTCGCTCGCCGCCCGCCACGAGGGATCGGACGCCAGTGAGACGCTGGACGGCGCCACCCCGACCGAGATCGCGGACGGTTACGCCATCGGCTTTTCCGCCCGCTACGCCCTCGACGCCCTGCGCTCCCTGCCGGGCGAGGCCGTCGAGATCCAGATGTCCACCCCCGGCGATCCCATGCTCTGGCGCAACCCGGCCGAGGCCGGCGCCCTGTGGGTCGTCATGCCTCTGAGAGTGTGACCCATGAGCGAACAGGCAGAACCGCGCCGCTGGTGGCCGGATTTCATGTGCGACGAAACCATGCCGCCGGCGAAGGCCAGCCCGGCCGAATGGCTGGAGATGGACGCCGGGGCCATCATCCTCGGACGGTTGATCGAGGAGGATGACGGCTTTCGCTTCTCCGGCGAGACGGTCGCGCCGGGCCAAGTGGTCGAGATGCACTATTGCGACTATCTCGGCGCGCTGGACGTGGCGCTTGCCGAGGATGGCAGCTTCACGGTGCAAGGGGTGCCGCCGGAAGGCTTCACCCAATGTTGGAACAGGGACGAGCCGGAGAGCTGCGGCGACAACCTTCTTGAGATGATCGCCCGCGAGCGCGACCTCGATACATCCGCCCGCACCATTGAGGCGGGGTTCGTGCGCTGGGGTGCGGACTTCTTCGTCGTCACCTTGAAAGACGGCGTGCCCGGCCTTGATCGGGTGCCGGTCAACACGATGTGGCTCTGTGAAAGCTGCGGCGTCGCTTCCAGCGCTGGCCCATGCCAATGCGCGGCCAGCGCGGCCCACCCCACGGACAAGGCGGGCATGTGATGGCCCGCGCCAAGTCCACCCGCGCCGAACAATGGCGTCCCCACCTCACGGAAGAGGAGGCCGCCACCCTCGCACGCGCGGAAGCCGCCAAGGAAAGCTGGCGCCTTCTGAAGCACCAGCGCGCCCTCATCATCTCTCGCGCCTCCACCCGCGCCCGCCGCGCTGGAGAAGCCCAGCCCAGGAAGGAGGCCTGACCCATGGCCGGCGTCAACAAAGTCATTCTCGTGGGCTATCTCGGCCGCGATCCCGAGATCGCCACCACGCAATCCGGCTCGAAGCTGGCGACCCTCAATGTCGCCACCTCCGAAAGCTGGCGCGACAAGGCCACGGGCGAGCGCCGGGAGCGCACCGAGTGGCACCGCGTCGTCATCTACAATGACACGTTCGTGGGCGTGGCCGAGCGCTTCCTGAAGAAGGGCTCGCACGTCTTCGTTGAAGGGCAGCTCGGCACTCGCAAGTGGACCGACAAGCAAGGGGCGGAGCGCTACACCACCGAGATCGTCATGCGCCCCTATCGCGGGGATCTCGCCATCCTTGATCGGGCCGAGAAGGCTCCGGCGCCGGATGAGAACGCCTACGGCTCCACCCGCACCCGCGACGCCGCCCCGGCCCCGGCCGATGGGGTGGATGACGAAATCCCGTTCTGAGGTGCGGCGATGGCTGAAGCAAAAAACCGCGCTGTGGTGCACTTCTCCACTACGCTCACCCTAAACGAAACCGAGATCAGGGCTCTTGAAGCCATGATCGGCTACGGCGCCGACGCTTTTCTAAAGGCCTTCAAGGAAAAACTAGGAGAAAGCTACATCCGCAACCACGAAGGGGGTATACGCTCGCTATTCGCTTCGATCGGGCGCGAAGTTCTTCCAGCCCTTCGTGAGATCACTATCGCGCGCGAGTTGCTCGAAGCCGCCGCGACCGAAAGGGTTCAACGTCGGCAGGCCCCGGGTGCCGGATGGGGGCCAGCATGACGAGCCCCAATGAATGCCGTACCCAGGCACGCGCGATCATGATCGGCGATCGGTTCTTCTGCCGCTTTGGCAAGGTGGGACAGGTCCAAACGGCATGGTCGCTCGCCGGCGCACAACTCTACCTGCCCGATACCCACCACCATATCAACGCCGACACCAGTCGGCTCGATCGGCTTGCGAAGAAATATCGCATCGTCATGGTGCAGCTCGCAGAAGAGAAGGGCGCCACACCATGACCCCTTTTGAACGCGCCCTCGGCATCGTCACCGAATATGAGACCGCCGGCGAAACCAGCGCCGCGCGGATGCTCCTCTTCACCCGCATCGAGGATCTATGCGAGGTGGCCGAGGCCGGCCGGCGGCTGGTGGACCGGCTCGCGGCGGCATGGGACATTTTGGCGGGGAATTCCGCCGAGGCCGCCATGACGAAGATATTCCTGCCGCTCCGCGTCATCGAGCATACGGAAAGCTTCGCCATCGAGGACGCAGCCGGAACGTCGATCGCCTACGTCTATTACGACGATGGCGATGCCGTCCGCCGAGCCGTCCGCAAGCGCTTGACCAAGGAGCAGGCCCGCCAGGTGGCCGAGCGCATCAGGGCCTTGGGGGACAAGAATGGCCCGGCATGACATCCTACCCATCAGCCTGCCCCCGCGCGGCCTCTCCCGCACCGAGGCTGCGGCATATATCGGCGTGTCCGCCGGCACCTTCGATCAGTTGGTGAAGGACGGCCGCATGCCGCCAGCGAAGAGGATCAACTCCCGCACTGTGTGGGATCGCAGGAAACTTGACGCAGCGTTCGATGCGTTGCCCGATGGCGCACAAGAGGAAAACCGCGACGATCCGTGGGCACGGGTGGCGGTATGAAGAGCGGCGCACCCATGCTGGACCGGCTGCAATACGTCTATGAGGACATGGACCGCCACGGGAACGTGCGGATCTATGTGTGGCGCGGCAAGGGTCACAAGAAGTTCCGCATCCGCGAGCGCCCCGGCACCCCGGAATTCCGCAAGGCCTATGATGAGGCGATTGCGCGCGCCTTCTCCCCCGTCCCCATCGAGCCGGAGGAGACGGAAGAGAAGTCCCGCGACCGCACCCCAAAGCCCGGCACGTTCCGGTGGATGTGCATTCGGTTCATGGCCGAGAGCGCGGACCACAAGCGCGACAGCGCGCGCACCCGCCATGTCCGCAAGCTCATTCTGGAAAGCATGTTCGAGGAGCCGACCGAGCCCGGCGCCAAGACCTTCTATGCGGACTTTCCCCTTGATCGACTCTCGGTCAAGGCGATCCGCGTGCTGCGCGATCGCAAGCTCGCCGCGCCGGAGGCCGGCAACAGCCGAATCAAGGTGCTCCGGAAGGTGTTCAATTGGGCGATCGCCGATGAACTCCCCGGCATCACGGTCAACCTTGCCCGCGACGTGCCCTATTTCACGGCGGCCGGTAACGGCTGGCACACATGGACCGTGGACGAGATCGAGCAATATGAGGCACGGCACCCCCTCGGCTCCAAGGCCCGCCTCGCGCTCGCGCTTCTCCTCTACACCGGCGTGCGGCGCTCCGATGTGGTCCAGCTCGGCCGCCAGATGATCCGGAACGGATGGCTGCGCTTCACGGAGATGAAGGGCCGCCGCCACCTCGTGAAAGAGCGGGAGATCCCCGTCCTGCCGCGGCTCCAGGCGGTCATAGACGCCACGCCCGGAAGCCACATGACCTTCCTCGTGACGGAATTCGGCGCGCCCTTCAGCGACGCCGGGTTTGGCAACTGGTTTCGCGATCGATGCGACGAAGCTGGCCTGCCCCAGTGCTCGGCCCACGGCCTGCGCAAGGCCGGCGCCACGATCGCCGCCGAGAACGGCGCGACCGAGCATCAGCTCATGGCGATCTATGGATGGGAGAGCCCCAAGCAGGCCGCCCGCTATACCAGGAAGGCGAACCGCAAGCGCCTCGCCGGCGACGCGATGCACCTCGTGGCGCCGATCAAAGAGTGAACAAATCTTTCCCACTCTGCCTTACCCACCGTGTCCAGTGAGAAAGATAAAGCGAAAATCTCAATGATTTCAGGGGCTTAGGAAAATGATGGTGCCCAGGGGCGGAATCGAACCACCGACACTGCGATTTTCAGTCGCATGCTCTACCAACTGAGCTACCTGGGCATCCGCCGGGCCGAGGCCCGGGTCCGGAGGGGCGTCAACCCCTTCGGAGCGGCGAGTGTATAGGGAGGAAATCGGGTCGTGTCCAGAGCCGGCATGCAGTCTGTAGGGCGGCGCGCGGGAGCTGTGGACAAGCCACGGCGGTGATCGCCTCGATGCGTTTCGGGACAAGCGTTTCCGCCCCCCTGTCACCGGACACGCACGCGATCGCGGGACGGACGCCCGCCGTCCTGCGCGGGTTGCAGACAGCCTCTTTTCTCCACCCGCGTGCCATCGCGCGAGTCGCCAACGGTGCGATGCATTCTTGCGCGGAAGCTGGCACAATGGCCGGCAAATCACCGCCCGGACGCAGCATCACGGCTGGGGCGGATATGCGGGAACGACGGGGGATGGTGTGCCCGAGCGCAAGATGAAGAGCGTCGCCGAGCCGAAGAGCGTCGACCAGGAGACTGCCGACTATGTCACCGGGTCCAGCGCCCCCGCAGCGGAGGCGGTCACGCTGGAGGAGGCTCTGGGCGTGCAGGTGCGCTCCATCCGCCGCGAGCTGGACCTGACGGTTTCCGACCTCGCGGGCGCGGCCGGCATCTCGGTGGGCATGCTGTCGAAGATCGAGAACGGGCAGATCTCCCCCTCCCTCGCCACGCTGCAATCCATCTCCAAGGCGCTCAACGTGCCGCTCACCACGCTGTTCTCCGCCTTCGAGGAGCGGCGCGACTGCTCCTTCGTGAAGGCGCAGCAGGGCGTCATCATCGAGCGGCGCGGCACCAAGGTCGGCCATCAGTACGAACTGCTGGGCCACGGCCTCGGCGGCGACATCGTGGTGGAGCCCTACCTCATCACCCTGACGGAGGAGGCGGCGCCCTACACGGGCTTCCGCCATGCGGGCGTGGAGTTCATCTACATGCTCTCCGGCGAGGTGCTCTACCGCCACGCGGACCGCACCTATCACCTGCGCGCCGGCGATGCGCTGATGTTCGATTCCGGTGCCGCCCATGGCCCGGAAGACCTCATCAAGGCGCCCATGACCTACCTGTCCATCATCGTCTACGGCCGTGACCGGCACTGAGCCGGCGCGCCCTTCTCACCCTGACGATCGGCGAAGTTTTCCTCCAGAGAAAATTATATTCTCTTCCGATTGACGCCCTCGCCTAACGGGCGTACTCCTTGTGACAAGGCCGCAGCGGCGGCCCGCAATGGAGTAAAATCGAACGCCATGTGCGGCATCGTCGGACTTTTCCTCAAGGACCCGAAGCTCGAAGGCGAGCTGGGTGCCATGCTCGCGTCCATGCTCTGCGTCATGACTGATCGCGGCCCCGACAGCGCGGGCTTCGCGGTCTACGGCGCCGGCGGCAAGGACAGTGTGAAGCTCTCCCTGCGCGCCGCCCGGGGCTATGATTTCGAGGGCCTCGCCGCCGGCCTGTCCGGCCCGGCGAACGGCATGCCCGCCCTCGTCCTCCACGGCACCCATGCGGTGGTGGAAATCCCGCAGGTGCGTGAGGCCGCCGTGCGCGCCTTCCTCGCCGAGCGCCATCCCGAGGTGGCGGTGGTGGGCACCGGCTCCCGCATGGAAATCTTCAAGGAGGTCGGCCTGCCCTCCTCCGTGGCGCAGACCTTCGGCCTGGCGCAGATGCGCGGCACCCACGGCATCGGCCACACCCGCATGGCCACCGAGAGCGCGGTGACCACCGCTGGCGCGCATCCCTTCTCCACCGGCGCCGACCAGTGCCTCGTGCACAACGGCTCGCTGTCCAACCACAACGCCCTGCGCCGGCAGCTGAAGCGCGAAGGCATCGCCATCGAGACCGAGAACGACAGCGAGGTGGCCGCCGGCTATCTCACCTGGCGGATGCGGGAAGGCGCCTCGCTCGGGCAGGCTCTGGAAGCCGGCCTGAAGGACCTCGACGGCTTCTTCACCTTTGTGGTGGGCACCGAGAGCGGCTTCGGCGTGCTGCGTGATCCCATCGCCTGCAAGCCCGCCGTGATGGCCGAGACCGACCAGTATGTCGCCTTCGGCTCGGAATACCGCGCGCTCGTCGACCTGCCCGGCATCGCCAAGGCCAAGGTCTTCGAGCCCGAGCCCGCCACCGTGTATTTCTGGGAGCGCGCACAGTGAACGCCATTGCGCCGGACGTGACCTTCGACCTCGCCACCACGCCGCTGCGCGAGCTGAACGAGGCCCTTCACAAGGCCACCGCTGAATCCAACGCCCGCCGCTGGCGGGTGCTGAACCCCAACGGCCGCCACGCGGTGGCGGTGGGCCTGGCCATGCCCCTCACCGTCGAGATCGAGGGCAATGTCGGCTACTACTGCGCCGGCATGAATGCGGAAGCCTCCGTCATCATCCACGGCAATGCCGGTCAGGGCGTCGCCGAGAACATGATGAGCGGCTTCGTGCATGTGCGCGGCGATGCCAGCCAGTCGGCCGGCGCCACCGCCCATGGCGGCATGCTCGTGGTGGATGGCAATGCCTCCGCCCGCTGCGGCATCTCCATGAAGGGCGTGGACATCGTCGTGAAGGGCTCCATCGGCCACATGAGCGCGTTCATGGGGCAGTCCGGCTCCCTCGTGGTGCTGGGCGATGCCGGCGAGGCGCTGGGCGACAGCCTCTACGAGGCCAAGCTCTTCGTTCGCGGCACGGTGAAGAGCCTGGGCGCGGACTGCATCGAGAAGGAGATGCGGGACGAGCACAAGGCGCTCTTGGCCCAGAAGCTGAAGGCCGCCGGCCTCGAAGGCGCGGTCGATGTCTCGGAGTTCAAGCGCTACGGCTCCGCCCGCCAGCTCTACAACTTCCACGTGGACAACGCGTCCGCCTACTGACGCGCGCCGCCGTCGCGCCCGCCACGGGCGGGACGCACCGACCGCAGTTGAACTTTTCCGGGTGAGGACCCCATGACCGCCCACAACAACACGCCGCGCACCCCGCCGCGCTTCTCCGCCACCTTCGATCCGGCGACACTGGCCGAGATCCGCCGGGCCGCGGCGACCGGCATCTATGACATCCGTGGCGCCGGCACCAAGCGCAAGCTGCCCCACTTCGACGATCTGCTCTTCCTCGGCGCCTCCATGTCGCGCTACCCGCTGGAGGGCTATCGCGAGAAGTGCGGCACCGAGGTCACCCTCGGCACCCGCTTCGCCAAGAAGCCGATCACGCTGAAGACCCCCGTCACCATCGCCGGCATGAGCTTCGGTGCGCTCTCCGCGCAGGCGAAGGAAGCGCTGGGACGTGGCGCCTCCACGGTGGGCACCTCAACCACCACCGGCGACGGCGGCATGACGCCGGAGGAGCGCGGCCAGTCCAAGACCCTCGTCTACCAGTACCTGCCGTCCCGCTACGGCATGAACCCGGTGGACCTGCGCAAGGCCGACGCCATCGAGATCGTCATCGGCCAGGGCGCCAAGCCCGGCGGCGGCGGCATGCTGCTCGGCCAGAAGATTTCCGATCGCGTGGCCGCCATGCGCACCCTGCCCAAGGGCATCGACCAGCGCTCGGCCTGCCGCCATCCCGACTGGACCGGCCCGGACGACCTTGAGATCAAGATCGAGGAGCTGCGCGAGATCACCGACTGGGAGAAGCCGATCTATGTGAAGGTCGGCGCCTCGCGGCCCTATTACGACACCGCGCTGGCGGTGAAGGCGGGCGCCGACGTGGTGGTGCTCGACGGCATGCAGGGCGGCACCGCGGCGACGCAGGACGTGTTCATCGAGCACGTGGGCATCCCGATCCTCGCCGCCATCCGCCCGGCCGTGCAGGCGCTCCAAGACCTCGACATGCACCGCAAGGTGCAGCTCATCGTCTCCGGCGGCATCCGCACCGGCGCGGACGTGGCCAAGGCGCTGGCCCTCGGCGCCGACGCAGTGGCCATCGGCACGGCGGCCCTCGTCGCGCTCGGCGACAACGATCCCCAGTGGGAAGACGAATACCAGGCGCTCGGCACCACGGCCGGAGCCTATGACGACTGGCACGAGGGCCGCGACCCCGCCGGCATCACCACCCAGGACCCCGAGCTGTCCAAGCGGCTCGATCCGGTGAAGGCCGGCCGCCGCCTCGCCAACTATCTCTCGGTGATGACGCTGGAGGCGCAGACCATTGCCCGCGCCTGCGGCAAGAGCCACCTGCACAATCTGGAGCCGGAAGACCTCGTGGCGCTGACCGTGGAGGCCGCCGCCATGGCCGGCGTTCCGCTGGCCGGCACCTCCTGGGTGCCCGGCAGGACCGGCGGATACTGATCCGAACCTTCAAGCCGCGCCGCTCGACCGGCGCGGCTTTTTTCAAAGAATACCGCTTCCAAATTCCGGGGAATTTCGCATGGACCACTTCCGTACGCCGCTCCGCGAGGCCGAAGGCCGCGCTTCCGCCGCTGCCCAGATCGACCTCGCCAAGGTCGCGAAGGACCGCGGCATCAAGTATTTCCTGATCTCCTACGTGGACCTGTTCGGTGGCCTGCGCGCGAAGCTCGTGCCCGCCTCCGCCATCGGCCCCATGCAGAAGGAAGGCGCCGGCTTCGCCGGCTTCGCCACCTGGCTCGACATGTCGCCGGCCGATCCCGACCTGTTCGCCGTGCCGGACCCGACCAGCCTCATCCAGCTGCCCTGGAAGGAAGAGATCGGCTGGCTCGCCGCCGACCTCTACATGGGCGGCAAGGAAGTGGAGCAGGCGCCCCGCACGCTGCTGAAGAAGCAGCTCGCCGCCGCTGCGCGCCTCGGCTACGAGATCAAGACGGGCGTCGAGTGCGAATACTTCCTCATCACCCAGGACGGCAAGTCCATCTCGGACACCGCCGACACCGCCGAGAAGCCTTGCTACGATCAGGCCGCCCTCATGCGCCGCTATGATGTCATCAAGGACATCTGCGACGCCATGCTCAAGCTCGGCTGGGGCGCGTACCAGAACGACCATGAGGACGCCAACGGCCAGTTCGAGATGAACTGGAACTACGACAACGCGCTTCTCACCGCCGACCGCCATGTCTTCTTCAAATACATGGTGAAGTCGATCGCGGAGCAGCACGGCCTGCGCGCGACCTTCATGCCGAAGCCGTTCATCAACCTCACCGGCTCGGGCTGCCACGCCCATGTGTCCATGTGGCAGAAGGGCAAGAATGCCTTCTCCGATCCCAAGGGCGAGCTGGGCGTCTCCGAGCTGGGCTACCACTTCATCGGCGGCCTCATCCACAATGCGGACGCGCTCTGCGCCCTCACCAACCCGACGGTGAATTCCTACAAGCGCATCAACGCCCCGCGCACCATCTCCGGCGCCACCTGGGCGCCGAACACCGTCACCTACACCGGCAACAACCGCACCCACATGATCCGCATTCCCGATGCGGGCCGGTTCGAGTTCCGCCTCGCCGACGGCGCGGCCAACCCCTACCTGCTCCAGGCGGGCCTCGCGGCCGCCGGCCTCGACGGCATCGAGAACAAGCGCGATCCGGGCAAGCGCCTCGACATCAACATGTACACCGACGGGCACAAGGTGAAGGGCGCCAAGCGCCTGCCGCTCAACCTGCTCGACGCCATGCGCGCGCTGGAGAAGTCCAAGGTTCTGACGGATCGCCTCGGCAAGCCGTTCGTGGACGGCTACCTGAAGCTGAAGACCGTGGAATGGAACGCCTTCTCCCGTCACCTCACCCAATGGGAAAGGGACAACACCCTCGACATCTGAGCCCTGCTCTGTCGGTTGTCCCCGGGAGCCCGGCGCATTCCCCTGCGCCGGGCTCTCACCTTTTTTGAGCACCTCACTCCGGCGCGGGCGTCGCCAGCGGCTTGTCCTTCTCGACGATGTAGGTGATGGCGAGCTTCGTCTTGTCGCCCCCCACCTGGAAGGCGTGCGGCACTTCGGGCGGAATCTGGAAGCCGTCGCCCGGCGCCAGCGTGCGGTCAGGCTGGCCCTTCACCGAGAGCACGCCGCCCCCGGCCATGAGATAGGTGCTCTCGACGCCCGGATGGGTGTGACGCGCCACCTTGAGCCCGCCGTCGAACTCCGCCTCCATCAGAATGGCGACATACTTGTCGCCCGGCATGTCGGTGCGGCCGAGCACCTTGCGCGAGATTCCGGCGGGCGCCGCGGCGGGTGCTGATTGGCCCTGTGCCATGGCCTGCGTGCCGCCGACCTGCGTCGCGGCGAACCCCGCCAGCGAGCAGATGGCGCAGGAGATGAACCGGCGTCGAGCGAGCATGATCCTGTCCTCCCAATATTGGCCCGCGCGCCGCGCAGGCCCCTCAGGATAACGGGATTTCCGCGCGCGGCGAGTGGCTGCACCACCGGCCCGGACGCAACGAAAAAGGCGCCGCCCCGGCCGGGGTCGGCGCCTTCTTCATGCAGGATCGTCGGGGCTTCAGCGCTGGGCGACGTAAGGCGCGAGGCGGCCCACGGTGAAGATCTGGACGCGCCGGTTGATGGGATCAGTCGGCCGCTTGGGATCGAGCAGCACTTCCTCGCCCAGCCCCACCGCCTCGAGGCGGGTGGGATTGATGTTGAACACGCTGACCAGCGCGCTCACCACCGCATCGGCGCGGGCCTGGCTGAGCTTGAGGTTCACCTCGCGCGGGCCGGTGACATCCGTGTTGCCGGTGACGATGAACTTGTAGCCGTGCAGGATGGGGTTGTGCATGGCATCGGCGATGGCGCCTAGCGTGCCGTAGGACGACGGCTCGATGATCGCCGAACCGAGGCGGAACTGGATCTGCACGTTGATCTGCGGCAACTGGTCGAGCTTCAGCGCCAGCGAGGGACGGCTGAGCTGCTCGCCCGGATTCTGCGCCATGTGGGTCTGGACCATGGAGCGCAGCTGCTGCGCGGTGATGGTCGGGGCCTTTTCGCTCAGGCCTTGCAGCCCCTGGAGGATCTGGCCATCGGAGAGGGCGGTCTGGGCATAGGCGGGGGCGATCGCCGGCACGGCGGCAGCGAGCAGCGCGGCCAGTGCAAGGCGGGTCAAAGGCGATGTCATCGCGAAACGTCCTTCGTTCGAGTGCGAGGATGTGAGGAGGACGCTCAGCGGTAGCCGGCGTTGGTGATCGCGGCGTTGCACTTGTCGCTCACCACCCGCGTCGCCTGGAGCAGGCAGGAGAGCAGGTTGCCGTCCTGGGGCACCATGCCGGGGCACAGGCGCGCCGTGTCCGCCGAGCAGACTTCCTGGATGGAATCCTGCGCCGCATCCCGCTCGGCGATGGAGGCCTTCGCCGTCGCATAGTCGGCTTTACACTTGGCGCTGACCTGATTGATCTTCCCATCCATGCAGGCGAGCAGCTTGCCCTCGCCCAGATTCACATTCGAACAGAACTTGTTGATGTCCGCGCCGCAGCTGCGCGCCAGAAGGGCGCCGGCCTGCGCATAGCTCATGGTCTGCGCGCCTGCCGCAGAGGCAGACCCAGCCAGGATTACCGCTGCAAATAGAACTCCGCCGATCCGCATTGTTGCCCCACCCCGTCTTCAAATGAATGCCCCGACACGACGTAGGGGTATCATCAAACGGTCGCAGCCGACAGCGGGCGGTGGTGCCTCCGGGATCGGACTTTTCAGTACAAACTTAACGTCAGGCCGAAAACTCGACTTTCACAGCTAGGCAATTGGCCGCCACGAAGCTTGGCCTTCAGCAGTTCCACGCGTTGCCGCGCCTTCTATCCGAGCGTGTCGCCCACCCATGGCAGGGTGGCGCGCAGGACGGGCAGAACCGCTTCGTCCAGGGTCTGCCGGCAGAAGCCAGCGACCTCCCGCGGCAGGCGGCCGAGTTCCTGCCGGCGGCCGATCAGCGTCAGGCTGCGGGAGAAGGCCGGACCCGGCAGTGGCGCGTAACGGACCCGGTCGCGATCCAGCCCCGCCTCGAAGATGCAGAGCGGCGTCGTCACCGCGAACCCCTCCCCCGCCGCCACCATGGCCGAGACGCCGAAGGGCGTGTCGAACTCCAGCCGGCGCGGCAGATCGAGCTTGAGGCGCCTCAGGTGCCGGTCCACCTCGATGCCGGTGCGCGAGCGGGCCGAGAAGCGCACCAGCGGCAGACGCTGCGCGAGGCGCGCCACCTCCTCCACCCGCTCGGGCGCCGTCTCACCGGCGGGGAGCAGCAGCACATAGGGCTCGGTCAGAAGCGGGAAGCGCTCCAGCCCCTCGATGTCGGCGAGTTCGTCCACGCCCACGAGCAGATCGAGCTGGCGGGAGAGCAGCGCGCTCGCATGGGCCGCCGTGAGGCCGGCGAGCAGCGACACTTCCTCCGCCACCGCGCACAGCCGCCCGGCCAGCGGCGCAGAGAGGGCGCGAGAGAGGGAATCGACGAGGCCGGCGCGGATCAAAGGCAGGCGGCCGTGCTCGGTCTCCTTCAGCGCCGGCACGATCTGCCGGGCCTCGGAGAGCAGCGCGCTCGCCTTCTGCCTGAGCACGCCGCCCGCGGCCGTCAACCCCAGCGGCCGCACGCTGCGATCGAACAATGCGACGCCCATGCGCGTCTCCAGCTCCGCCACCGCCTGCGACACCGCCGGCTGGGTGAGCCCGAGACGCCGCGCCGCGCCGGCCATGGCGCCGGCCTCGCAGACGGCGAGGAAGATTTCCAGCGCCTTCAGATCGAACGGCAGAAGCTCGCGCACCGTCATCCCCACAGAATAAGCAGGATTTATATTACCTGTGGTTTTCGGCGGGGCTATATCTTTTCCAAAGGGGTGCATCGGCGTCCGCGCCGAGGGGTTCCCAAGGGTCCCGAGGGGTTCAATGTCCCGCTATTCCGTATTCAGCCTGATCGCCAACGCGCTCAACGGCCAGAAGGGCTGGACGCCCGCCTGGCGCGATGCGGTGCCGAAGCCCTCTTATGACGTCATCATCGTCGGCGGCGGCGGCCATGGCCTCGCGACTGCCTACTACCTCGCCAAGGAGCACGGCATCCGCAACATCGCGGTGCTGGAGAAGGGGCATATCGGCTCCGGCAATGCGGGGCGCAACACCACCATCATCCGCTCCAACTACCTGCTGCCCGGCAACGAGCCCTTCTACGAGTGGTCCATGAAGTTGTGGGAGGGCCTGGAGCAGGACCTCAACTACAACGCCATGGTCTCCCAGCGCGGCATCATCAATCTCTACCACTCGGACGGCCAGCGCGACGCCTACGCCCGGCGCGGCAACGCCATGCGCCTCGCCGGCGCCGATTCCGAACTGCTCGACCGCGAGCAGGTGAAGGCGCTCTGCCCCTTCCTCGATTTCGACAATTCCCGCTTCCCCATCAAGGGCGGGCTGATGCAGGCCCGCGCCGGCACCGCGCGCCACGATGCCGTGGTGTGGGGCTATGCCCGCGCCGCCGACCGGCTGGGCGTGGACATCGTGCAGAATTGCGAAGTCACCGGCTTCATCCGCGAGGGTGACGCCGTGGTGGGCGTGGAGACCAATCGCGGACCCATCCGCGCCGACAAGGTCGGCCTCGCGGTGGCCGGCTCCACATCGCGGCTGACCAGGCATCTCGGCCTGCGCCTGCCCATCGAGAGCCATGTGCTGCAGGCCTTCGTCTCGGAAGGGCTGAAGCCGCTGGTGCCGGGCGTCATCACCTTCGGCATGGGGCATTTCTACGTCAGCCAGTCGGACAAGGGCGGCCTCGTCTTCGGCGGCGACATCGACGGCTACAATTCATACGCCCAGCGCGGCAACCTCCCCGTGGTGGAGGATGTGGCCGAGGGCGGCATGGCGCTGATGCCGCTCATCGGGCGGCTGCGCATGCTGCGCTCGTGGGGCGGCCTCGTGGACATGTCCATGGACGGCTCGCCCATCATCGACGTGGGTCCCCTGCCCGGCCTGTTCCTCAACACCGCGTGGAACTACGGGGGCTTCAAGGCGACGCCGGCCTCCGGCTGGTGCTTCGCCTGGACCATCGCCAAGGAAGAGGCGCACCGCTTCAACGCCGCCTTCCGCCTGGACCGCTTCCGCACCGGCCATGTGATCGACGAAAAGGGAGTCGGCGCCCAGCCGAATTTGCACTGATGGGCGGGCTGTTCAATTCCCGTGCCCCGGACCAGCGACGGCGCCGCCGGAGCGCCGAGCCGGGGCCCAGCGCAGGACTCCCGCGCAGCGGACATGCTCCGCGCGTCTCCCCGCTCATGCCGCCTGCGGCGAACTTGTGCGCTGGGCCCCTGTGTGTTGGGGATGTGTCAGGATGGGAGCGGGCGGGAGATCGTTGGGCCCCAGGTCTTGAAGACCGTGAGCCGGCACGGATCCCCGCCCGCTTGAACACACCCAGCCT
>NZ_JAMJXC010000028.1 GCF_023571765.1 Xanthobacter aminoxidans
CGCGTCGGTCGCCGCGTGGGTCGCCGCGTCGGTCGCCGCGCGGGTCGCCGCGCGGGTCGCCGCGACGGTCGCCGCGACGGTCGCCGCGTGGGTCGCCGCGCGGGTCGCCGCGGGATCATCACCCGCGAGAGAGGGGCCTTTGCGGTACAAAATCGCAGCGGCGGCGCCATGGGCAAAAGCCATGACGAGAGGAGAAGGGACGATCACGACGCGGGGCTTCTTGAGCCCGGCGGCGGAGTAGAGGCCCTCAATGGCCGGGATGATGCGGTCGGGAACGATGGGGTCAGTGCGGAACGCGCGCGCTGTCCACAGCGCGACGTGCTCTTGCATCTTGTCCAGTTCTTCTGGCGTCACGCCGCCTTCGGCGCGGGTCAGGGTACGGACTATTTCAGCCATTGGCTGGGCTCCTTCAGGCCGCCTTGGCGGCGAGGTGGGGGAAAAGGGTGTGGAGGCGGGCGCGCCATTCGTCGGCGGCTTTGGGCCAGGGCCACACCTTGATGCGGCCAAGGCGGGCAGGCGGGGGCACGCGCTCGACGCTCGGGTGCCAGGGCTTGGGCGGCTTGCAGAGCATGTCGCGCCGCTCGGCGGTGAGCATGGCGAGATCCCAGTGATGCACGCGCGCGGCGATGTCGGGTGGCAGGGGCCACGGGTGTCCGGCGGCGGCGTGAATGGCGATGTTAATGTCGCTCTTGAGACCCCGAAGAGCCTCATCAAAGACGCCTCTGCCGAACTCCGGCGGCATCCCCCACCGTTCGGCTATGACCTGCTCGACACGGCGGTCCAGCGCTGCTGCAAGCGGCGTCGTAATGTCCTTGCAATAGGATTCGTGCCCGTCGTGCAGCAGGAAGGCGCGGGCCGTATCGATGGAGCCGGTTTCGGCGATGATGGCGTCGACGCCGAGCACGCAGTGCTGCGCCACGCTGTAGGGGCCGGAGCGCACATGCCCGCCGAACCGCGGCTCGCGGGCGAGGGCCTCGGCCACATCGTGCTCCAGGTCCACCATGTCGGCCGTGGGCGCCAGGAGATCGAAAGCGCGGCCGGTGCCGGTTTGCATCCAGATGTCGGTCATTGGGCCGCTCCCGTGGTGGGAGCTTCGACGATTGTGAATCCGGCAAGCCGTTTTTGCTCAATGAAAGCGGCGTCGCGGCCTTCGCGGAACGCGCAAGCGCAAAGAGTTTCGACGAGGTCTTTACTGGCGCCGGTGTTGTAGGCAACGAACTCGGCATTCGCGGCCACTTGCCCTGCGATGTGAGCGATGTAGACCGAAATGGCAACTAGAAGCTGAGGGCTAGAATGCTCACCGCAGGCATCGCGAAACGCCTGCGTAACTGGCGCAAGCCCGGACGTGACCTTCTCGGACATGGTGGCGAGTATGGCGGCTTCTTCGTCCGTCAGCTGAGTGTGGATTGCGTTCACGGGCGCACCTCCGTGGGAGGCAGCCCGAGGCTGGCGTTCAAACTGGACAGCGGCACCGACGGCAGGCGCGGCGGCACGATCCGCTCAAGGCGGGTCACGAAGGCGGAGGCCTCCGGCCAGCGCTCGCGTAGCATCTTGGTGGAGGAGACGGAATAGACCACGGCCTTGATCTGGGTGCGGGATTCCTGCACCCGCTTAGCCAGGTCTTTCCTGCGCTCTTCGATGCTCCGGAAGGTGGCGGTGAAACGGTGTTCCGGGGCATAGACCTTGGCGCAGCCCGTCGTATGCTTGTGCGCCACGCGCATCGCGATGGGCTTGGCCTCCGACTTCTTGCGCAAGGCGCTCCATTCGCCGCGATAGCCGTGTACACCGTCAAACGACAGATGGGTGTAGCCGTTGCTATCGCCGAACTGGATGGCGAAGTTGGAGACTTCGGCCATCCATCCAGCGGGCAGGTCCGCCATGGCAGCGCGCTGCGCGGGCTTGTAGATGTCGTTGTAGACGGCAAGGGCGAGGGCCGCGGCCTCGCTTTCCAGCCCCGCGATCTCATCGGCGTAACGATGGCCGAGCAGATCGGTGATGAACCGGTCGCGCATCATGTTGGTCAGTGGGATGGACTTGCTCATGCCACCTCTCCGTCGTCGGGCTGGATGGGTTCGAAGCGCCAGCGGCGCAGGGGGACGACGGCGCAGGGCGGCGCTGCGGCCCCGGGCGCGGCGTCGAGGCGGCGGTTGGCGACCTCGAGCGTGTGGTCGATGACGCGGACCATGGTCGGCGTGCAGCGCGGGTCCTGGCTGGTGTTGAGCAGCCAGATGCCGAGCTTGCCAACGGCCTCGCGATGGCCCTGCGCGGCGGCGGCAAGCATCCCTTGCGAGGAGGCCCACACCAGATGGGCGATGGAGCCGGGCCCGGCGCCGCCGGGGGTAAAAGTGATAAGCGTGCCCATTTCAGGCCACCTCTTGCGGGGCGGGCTCGATGGCAAATGGCGCCATACGGATGCCTTCCGGAGTCACTTGCGCAGTGAATGCTTGGCCAAGCGGATCGATCACGATCACCGGCAAATGGCCGCCCAAAGCCGCGTTATCCCAGCGACTGTACGCTCCATCGCGATATGGAAGGTCGTTGGGGCACGTCTCACGAGAGCCGCGCATCGTGCTGCCGATGCGCAGCGCAAGTTCGCCGTTTTCACAGCCCTCACGATCGCGACGGCAGTCATGCTCTCCGAGAGGGAGAACAAGCTCGTAGTGAGCAACCCATTCGTATTCACGGTCGGTCGATGCTTCCCACCGGAATTGCAGACGAGGGGCTGGCAAAGTCGCTTTGGCGGCCATCAGGGGTTCCTCTCCGTTTCGCGGGCCAGCCGCGCCATCTGCGCGAGGGCGATGCTGGCCGGGAAAAAGGCGGCGGTGATCGCGAGCAGCGTCGCCGTGGTGGCCCAGGCGCCGGTGGCGCCGATGAGGCCGGAGGGGGTGCGGGCGCGCGGCGGGCCGGGCAGAAGAACCGCCACATGGCCCGGCTCAAAGGAAGTGACGCCGGCCGGGCAGGGGGGCTGGGCCCGGCTGGACGCCACCTGCGCATCGGCGTGCGTTTCCGCCGATGCCTCTCGCGCACGGCCCCGCTGCCGCCGCTTGGGAAGGGAAAAGGGAAGGAGGTGGCCCATCACGCCGCGTCCCGCGAAATGGGCGCGGTCGCCGCGGCGGCTTTGGCTTCGTCCTTGGCTCGCCGGGCGGCGAGCACCTTGGGCGGGCGACCGCAGCCGCGCTCAGCGCGGATGGCGCGGAGCATTGCGCCCGAGTAGCGTGAGCGGTCGCGATAGACAGCCCGGGCGCGGCGGATGGGCTTGGAATGAAGATGCCGCGTCAGCAGGCTGAGGTGCATCGCTTCCGCGTTGCGAACAGCGGCCTTAAGGGCTGCTTCCGAGAACCCTTCGAACTGCGCGGCAAACTTGGCCAGCGCTGCTCCGAGCATGGATTTCCCTTGCGACGACATCACGCCACCTCGTCCGTGTCGGTTTCGACAGGGCCGGCAAGGCGGCGGGCCTCGTCGACAAATTCGGCGATCTGCGCGGCGGTGAAGCCGGCGCGGGCGAGGTCGTGGACATCGCAATGGCCGTGGGAGGCCACGCATTCCTTGAACACCTGCGCCATGAGGCGGGGGATGACGACGCTCTCGCAGGGGTCGTCATTGGCCGGTGCCTTCACCACCATGGAGAAGCGGAAGGCGAGGAAGGGGCTCTCGTAGCCGTGCAGGTAGAGGACCGGCGCGGCGTGATCGAGCGCCTGCTCGATGGTCTCGGCCTGCTGCACCGCGCGGATGGTGTAGATCTGGCCGACAACGAGCGGCAGCGGCGGCCCGGAGCCGGCAACCGTCTCGCAGCGCACAATATCGCCGGGCGCAAACGGGCAGGTGGGCGGGAAAGGCGGCCGGGTGGAGCGGATGGGCGCGCTCATGTCAGATACCTTCCGCAAAGGTGTCATCAGCGTCGGCGGCATCTCCAAGCACATCTCCCAAGGTGGGACCGGCTTTTGCAAGCCGCGCGGCTAGCAAAATCATGATGCTGAGGATCTCCGACGCTTTGTCGGCGGCATCGACCTGCATGGCCGCCAGGCGGTGATTGGCCTCATCGCCGCCGCCAGCTTCCGCAATGCTTGCGGCCGGAAGCAAATGCGCCACGAGGTCTTTGAAATCGCGGATGAGGTCCGCAAGCTGCGCGGAGCGAGACGCCACGCCAGCCAAGGCAGCCAACGCGGCGGCTGCCTCTTTCATATTCAACTGGTTCGGATGGTGGGGCATGCTGGCTCCTGTGAGCAGGCGGGTCTTGCGGTTCAGCGAACGGGCGCGGGCTTGTCGCAGCCGGGCGTCTCGCCGTTGTCGAGCGTGATCGGTGCGGCGCTGCCGGTGGGGTCGAGGCGCTGGACGTCGAACCAATGCGCGTCGCGAAGGGCGCCATCGCCGCTCACGCGGGGAGACAGCAGCGCCTGATTGCAGCCGGAAATGTAGGTGCAGAAGCCGGTGGCGACGCCGCTGAAACCGGTGATGCGGTCCGTGTAGGTGGCGCCGAGTTCAATGATCTTGCTCATGAAAGGTCTCCCGTGGTGCAGGGAGAGGCGGCCGGAGGGCCGCCTCGGTGAGGCGGGCCTTGCGGCTCAAAACTTGCGGTCGCCCTCGGGCTCGCGGAGCGCTTCGGTGAGGGCCCAGCCGGGGCGGCGGCGGGGGGCGACGGTCAGCGGCAGGGCGGTGGGTTGGATCATGTCTGCGGCTCCCCCTCGGTTGGTAGAGCCGTTGTAGCGGATATCGCTACGACGCGTCAAGCGGCATGTAGCGATATTGGAAACATCATCAGCCTCGCGCTATGATGAGCATCGTCCGGCAAACCTAATCATCGTCGGGTAACAAACAGCCCCGCCGAAGCGGGGCTAAGCTGGAGATCTGAGATGTGTGCGACCGACGAAGGGGCATCCGGCGCTCAGGACTATCCTGAAATCACAGACGAGATGGCCATGGCGGGGGAGAAGGAAATGAGCGCGGAAGTCAGCTGTTTTTTCGATCGGGATCGCTGGCATCCCGACCTTTTGGAATTAGCGCGCGAGGTCTATACAGCCATGTGGTTGGCCCGCCCTCGGCGAAAGCGTCGAGTGCGTTCTCGGCGTCCGGCATCTGGGCTGCCACAAGAATGACCTTTATGGTGGCGAGATCCGCCATCATGGCTTCGAGATCCTCGACCTCGATTGCCCGCACCTGTGGGCTCTGTGCTTTGCGACGGCTATTTTTGGCGGCAACGACAACCGATCCATCGGGAGCTAGTCGTGGTCCCGCATGGACGAGATCGTTTCTGGCGATGTTGATGGCCCGCATCTGGGTGATGGCCTCGGCCAGGGCCGGCTCCATGACCCTGCCTCTCGCGGCATAAATCCGATCAAAAAAATCACAACAAGTTGCTACTGACGGGCCATTCAAGATAATTCGGCCAATGTCTTTATCAATGCCTGTAATATGGATCAAAAGTTCAACGAACTTAAGTTCAATATGCGTGAACTTGTCGATGAACATTCCGAAGGCTTCATAATACAATGACGACTTGGTTCGCGTTGCTTTTTGTGGACGCATTGCATTTGCCCTAGCCTATCTGGCGGTATCAGCCGATGCGTCCGATCTTCGCCACCACGCGGCCAATGACCGTCAGCCAATCGGCATCCACCACGCGCGGCGGCTCCAGGGTGGCATTGTCGGAGCGTACTTCGATCTGCGGCGGGTCGGACTTGGGGATGCGATAGAGGCGCTTGACGATGATCTCGCCATCGCCATTCCGGGCCACGAACATGCCACCCTGGCCCAAGGCTGTGTCCGTCGTATCGACCGCGACGTGGTCCCCGCCTTGCAGCGTCGGTTCCATGCTGTCGCCGCGCACGCGCACCCAGTGCATGCGTCCGGCCGGAGCGCGGGATATTTCTTGCTGGAGGTACCCCGGCAAAAGGATTTCGCCGATCACCGCATCTTCGGAATAGATGACTCCACCGGATGGCGCGATGGCGGGCAGGCCTATGCTGCCTGGGCCGGCTCCGGCGCGTGTGTCGATAACGGGGGAGGCGCCGGGAACGTCTGGTTTGTAGATCCGGTCGGTTGAGACGCCGCCATGGGTGTCGGGATGAAACTCGCCGTCTTGTTCGTCGGGCGTGTCGGGGTCAAACGATTGTATAAGGCTACGGTGACCCGGAAGCGGCCTTAATTGGCGCGAGTGATTTGGATCACCAAGCAACCACTCCATTGAGGTGTTGGTGGCGAGAGCAATTTCGTAAAGTTTTTGGGGCCGCTGCACTCGGCCGCGTTCAATTTCAGAAATTGATGATTGCTGCCCTTCACTACCGATAGCGGCGGCCAGTTGCTCCTGTGTCAGTCCGGCAGCTTCCCGAGCAAATTTTATTCGGTCACCAATCTGTTGTTCCAACGGTAGTGGGTAGTTTGTAATTTCCGAAATTGCGATTAGCTCGGCGGCCGTTACTTTACGCGGTTTGGTCTTAGTCGTAGCGTGCTCAAGCATCATTTTGTTGATGGCAGCACGATCGACACTAAAACCGCGTTGGTTCATTCGGCGAGCCAATTCGGCGCCCGATATGCCGGCGGATTTGATGGCGTCTCTTACCCAGCGTGCAATCATGGGCATGGTGTAGCGTCCCACGCAACAAATGTCGGTTTCCAAATCCGCTACGCCGCTTGACAACGTAGCGAAATTCACTACCGTCCGGCTCTATGAACCCGGCGGAATTGATCATCGAAAAGCTCGGCGGTCCCTCGAAGGTCTCGAAAGAGGTCGGGGTTCACCGAACGCGCGTCTCCAACTGGAAGCGCCCGCGTGAGGCTGGCGGGACCGGCGGCGTCATCCCGCAGAAGCACATCCCCGTGCTGATCTCGATGGCCCGTCGGGAGGGCATTGAGCTTTCCGCTCAAGACTTTTTCCCGTCGCCCGAAGCCCCCGCCAACGACACCCGCCCCACCCAATCGGAGGACGCAGCATGAGCGGCCTCGACGTGTCCCGGCTCTCCGCGATCTGGACCAATCTGGGGGTCATCGTTGCCGGCGCCCTGCCGCGCGCCCCGTCGCCACGCATTCGCAGCACGGACGGCACTCTGCAGGTGCTGCCCTGTTGCCGGTGCAAGCGCTCAATCATCTGGATTGCCGAGGCGCCGGCTTTCGCGCTCGAAGAGGGCTTCGACCGTGGCGAGGGCCGCGCGATACCCGGCCGCTTCGTCCTCAATGGAAATGCCCTCGGTTACGTTTGTGCGGATTGCGAGCAGCGCGGCCGTCCGGGCTTTGTCGAGCGCATTCGGCGCCGCGTCGCCCAAGGCTTCGATCACCTGCGCCAGCGCGGTCATGAAGCCGTGCGTCAGGCAGCGCTGGCCTCCCGGCGTCTTCGGAATCTCGATTTGCCACTGCTTCGGCGCCTCTTCGGTCATCGGTCGTCTCCTGATGTGACGGGCAAGGGGGATGCGGCATGAGCGACGTGCGCAATCTCACGACGGGCGGCATGGAGCGCCTGATGGACGATTTGCCCCGGCCGGATCGCGGCCGATTGGTCTCCGACCTGGCCGCGCTTGTCGGCCGGCAGGACATTTCCGTCAGCGAGGGGCGGCTCAAACTCAGTGTGCCGATCTCGGTTGCGCTCGACCATGTCATGTCCTCCGCTCTCATCACCGCAGCGAGCCTGATCCGCGTGAACGCGGAGACCATTGTGCGCGCCGCCGCCGTGCTCGATGCCGCCTCATTTGAAGTCTGGGTGTTGAATGCCGGCCACCTGCCCGATCCGTCGGCTCAGGGCTTCGAGCTCGGTGCGCATGGGGCTGCCTTGCGGCATGGGATTGTAGGCCTCGGGCAGGAAATGCAGGGCGATGGGACCGAGGAAGGTCCGCGCGTCGCGGTCCTTCTCGACGATGCGCCGGGCGAGCAGCCCGACCAGCTCCTGCACCACGTTGCAGAAGACCACCTCGTCGCCGGAAAAGCCCTGTCTGGAAGTCATCCCGAACCCCTGGTGCCGCGGAGGTCTACGCCTCCGCCGTGATCTGATACCGCACTGAACCACACCGAAATCATTCCCGCACCGGGAAAGCGCGCTGCGTTTTCCCAGATCGGGAAAGCTTTATCCGCTTGACAGGGAGGCAAAGACATGAGCGCGGCGGGCGGCGGGTCCGATCATTTCATCATGCGCGTCAAGGCCGTGACGCGAGACCTTGTGAAATATTGCGGCGGCGTGGTCCGCTCCGGCGAATTGACCGGGCGCTCAAAGAGCGAAGTCTCCCGCTGGCAGCATGTGGAGACGCCGGACATCATCGATCTGCCGGCGACCCTGGCGCTGGAGCGTGAATGCGGCGTGCCGCTTGTCACCACCGTCATGGCCGAGATGCATGGCCGGCGCCTGACGGACGAGGCCGCCGCGCAATCTGCCGCCTCCATCAACGCCCACCATTCGGCGCTGCTGCGCGGGCAGGGCGAGCTTTCCATCCACATGGCCGCGGCGCTGGAGGATGGAACCGTCACGCCGGCCGAGGCCGAGCTGCTGGACCGCGCGGCCTCCGACCTCGAGGTGCGGTTGCGCGCCTTCCGCTCCGGCCTCGCCGTGGTGAAGGCCAATGGCCCCGCCTCCGCCGCCACGCCGCTGCGCGGCGTGCGTGAGGGCTGAAGCCATGGGCCGCCTCTCGGGCGCGATACGGCAGCAGTGGCGGGCGGCGCGGGATGCCGTGCACGGCAGCGCCGCGCTGCTTGAAGCCCTCGTGCGTGTCCACGGCCACCCGCCGGCCGATGTGCCCGATGAATCTGCCAGTCATGAGGTGTCGTCATGAAAGCGCCGCGTCGCATCTGCCCGGCCTGCGGCAGCATCAAGGTGGACGTGGGGCCGAAGGCCACCCGTTGCCTGAACTGCGGCCACGTGGCCCGCAAGTTCCCGTCTTCGCTCGCCCCCGTGGCTTCGCCCGAAAAGTGGGACGGCCGGGACCGCGCCTTCGGGCATGTGCTGCCGGCCAAGGGAGCGGAGTGACATGACTGCCCCCCGCCGCATCCAACTGTCCCGCGCCAAGGGCTGGCGCATGCCGGAGAACACTGTGCGGGTGGACCGCGCGACGGCGTGGGGCAACCCGTTCAAGGTTGGGCGCGACGGGAGTGCCCAGCGCTGCGTCGAGCTGGTCGCCCACACGCTGGCGGGCGTGCTGCCTGTCCTGCCATCCCCGACGGTCGAAGAGCAGCGCGCCTATCGCGATCATGTTCTTGCCAATGTGTCCGACCTGCGCGGCAAGAACCTCGCCTGCTGGTGCAAGCCCGGCGCGCACTGTCACGCCGACGTGCTGCTGGATATGGCGAACCGTCCGACCTGTGAGGCGGTGTCGTGAGCGCGCCGGAAATCAGCATCCGCCTTGGCCTGTTTGATTCCGGCTGCCTACCGGTTCTGCTGGCGCGCGAGATCCGCGAAGTAGAATACCGGTTGGCTTCTCGCCCGATGCGCGAGGACGCCAAGGAAAGTACCGAGACCTATCTGCGGCAGCTTAAGGCTTGCCAAGGTGCCGTCGACGCCGCGAGGGCGCCGAAATGACCGCCTCCGACCTCGCCTTTTCCGATTGGGTGGCCGAAGCCCGCGCCGTCGGCGTGCTGGATGAGCTTGGCCGGCGCGGCGTCTCGCTCAAGCGGGCGGGGTCCGAGATGGTGGGGCCGTGCCCGGTGTGCGGCGGGCGGGACCGGTTCGGCGTCCATGTGCGCAAGGGCATCTGGCATTGCCGCCATGCCGGGCGCGGGGGCGATGCCATCGCGCTGGTGCAGTATCTCGACGGCGCGGATTTCCTCGCCGCCTGCGAGACCCTCGCCGGCCGACCGCCGCCGCGCGGGGAGGGCACGCGCGCCACGCCCGAGGAGCTGGCGGCCCGCGAGGAGGAGCGTCGGGCGAAGGCGGCCGAGCGCGAGGCCGAATCCAACCGCTACCGCGAGGAAGAGCGGCGGAAGGTCTACGCCCTCTGGCAGGCCTCGCTTCCCATCGCCGGCACGCCCGCCGCCGCCTATCTGGCCCGGCGCGGCATTCCCGACCCGCATTCGCGCGCCTTGCGCGTCAAGCCGAACTTTGCCTTCTGCCACGGCGAGCGTGAGGAGGGTGACGGGCGCAAATATGCGCGCGTGCTGCATCGCGGCCCGGCGCTTGTCGCGGCCATCACGGCCCCCGATGCCAAGGGCGTCATGCGCTTTCGCGGCCTGCACATGACCTGGATCGACCTCAACCAGCCCAAGGGCAAGGTGCTGGTCGCAGATCCCGAGACGGGCGAGGTGCTGCCGGCCAAGAAGATGCGCGGCTCGAAGCTGGGCGGCGTCATCGAACTGGTGCCGGCCTGGAGCGGCGTCGCCAAGTGCGTCTACGCCGCCGAGGGCATCGAGACGCTACTTTCCGTGTGGGCGGGGCTGGTAGCGGCCGGCGCGGACCTGCGCGACACGGCCTTCCTGTGCGCGGCGGACCTCGGCAACCTCGCCGGCAAGGCCACGGAAACCATCGTGCATCCCACCGACACCGTGGCGGACAAGCGCGGTTATATGCGGCGCGTGCATGTGCCCGGCCCGGTGCCGGACTTCGACAGCCCCGCCATGCCAATTCCGCCCGAATGCACCGAGCTGGTGCTGCTGGCGGACGGCGACAGCGAGCCCTTCTTCACCCGCATGGCGATGGAGCGGGCTTGTGCCCGCCACGCCGCGCCCGGCCGCCTCGTGCGCGTCGCATGGGCGCCGCCGGGGAAGGATTTCAACGATGTGCTGATGGAGGCGCTCTCCATCTTCGATCCGGGGTGGCGAAGCCTCGTGGCGAACGGGGCCGGCAACGCGCCCGAGCAGGGGCGCAGCCCCGTCGCGAACAGCGCAGGCAACACATCGAACGGCGCCAACGACGCGCCCGAGCAGGGGCGCAGCCCCGTCGCGAACGGCGCCAACGAACACGGAGAGGCGGCATGAGCGGCGGCTATGGCGACAGGGCATGGACGGAGGCGCAGGATGCGCTGCTGCTCGATCTGCGGACCCGCAAGGGTTACACGCACAAGCAGATCGCGGAAGCGCTGTCCAACGGCCCTCGTCCCGGCACCACGCGCAACGCCTGCATCGGCCGCCTGATGCGGCTGGCGCCGGACTATGTCTCCGAAGAGCGGATGAGGCGCGCGCGCGAGCGGTCCACGCGGGTCTTTGTGGGCCATCAACCCGCCCGCGCCGCGCGGCCGGTTCCGGAGACGCCCGCCCGCCGCGCGCCGGATCAGGCCCGGCCTGCCCGGCCCGCCCAGCCTGCCGCCGCCCGCCCGCTGGAGCGCGTCGCGCGTCTCGTTCCCCTGCCGAGGTCCGGCGCGGGGCCGACGGAGGCGCCATCCGGCGCCGGCTGCACACTCTTCGAACTCACGGAACAGAGCTGCCGCTGGCCCGTGGGCAATCCCGGCGCGGCGGGTTTCCATTTCTGCGGCGGTCCCGCCTTCCCCGGGCGGCCCTATTGCCTCTTCCATGCGCGGGTCGCCTATCAGCCGCTTTCCGACCGCCCGGTGCGCGCGCCTGCCGACGTGACCCGCGCCCGCCCGGCGCCGTCCGAGTCCGAGATCGACCTGGTGGACGCGTTCGCGTCAGGGGAGGCGGCGTGATGGATGCGTTAGCCCATTCGCACGCGCCTGACCTTGAGAGCCTTGCCCTCTGCGGCGGGCGCCTTCACGCCGGCGCCGGCCTCTTCCTGCGCCAGCCGGAGCGCGCCGGCAACGAGGTAGCTGGACCGGTTCTTTCCGGCCGCCTTGGCGGCGCGGTCGATGCGCTCGAGGTCGCGCTCGTCGACCGAGATGTTGACGCGCACCACGTTGCCGGGGAGCTCCACCGGCACCAGCACGGCGAGGCCATCCTTGAGCCAGTCGGGCTCCTCCTTGCGCAGGGCGTCGAGGGTGCGCAGGCCTGCGGGCAAGGCCTTGTCTTCTGCCAGTCCATCCACATGGAAGGCGAGCATTTCCGCGCCCTTGGCCACGGCCTCTTCCAGGCTCCGGCCGGTGCTGACGGCGCCGGGGAAGTCGGGGAAGGAGATGCCGAAGGTGCCGTTTTCCTCGTGGATGATGCCGACTGCGTAAGCCATTGCTGTCTCCTGTTCGCGCTGGGGGGAGGGGAGGGGGTGGCCCCCTCACCACTCCCAGCCGGCCTGCCGGTAGATGGAGCGGAGGGTGCCGGTGGGTATCTCCTTCGCCCCCATGTCGAGCGTCACGCGGCCGGGCTGGTCGGGACGCTTGAACTGGAGGTGGTCGCCGGGGCCCTTGCGGACCATCTCCCAACCGTCCGCCTCAAGCATCTGCCGGATGATGCGCGGCTGGTTGGACTTGCCCTTGCGACCCATGTTCCGCTCCCGCTCTTGATGTGTGTATTGATACACACCGAGCGCGCGCTCGTCAACGTAAAAATGTGTATCAATACACAAAAGGTGCGCGCATGACCGGGCCGGAGACCTTCCTCGGCGGACGGGTGACGCTCCATTGCGGAGACAGCCGCGACGTGCTGCGCGCCATCCCGGACGCGAGCATCCATGCCGTGGTGACAGACCCGCCCTATGCGCTGGTCTCCATCCGCAAGCGCTTTGGTGGCGCCAACGCCGCACCTGCGCAGCAGGGTCGAGACGGCGCCTATGCCCGCGCCTCGGCCGGCTTCATGGGCCAGCAGTGGGACACGGGCGAAACCGCATTCGCCGTGGAATTCTGGGCGGAGGTGCTGCGCGTGCTCAAGCCCGGCGGGCATGTGGTGGCCTTCGGCGGCACGCGCACCGACCACCGGCTCAAGTGCGCCATTGAGGATGCCGGCTTCGAGGTGCGGGACACGCTGCTCGAGCTGATGAGCCTCGATCCCATTCTGCGCGACTTCGTTAATTCGCTCTCCGACGCGCAGCTCGGCGCCTTCATGCGCGTGATGGACCTGATGGGCTTCGAGGGCCTGCGCGCCTGGGTCTACGGCACGGGCTTCCCGAAGAGCCACGACGCGGCGAAGTGCATCGACAAGGCGCTTGGTGCGGCGGGCGAGGTGGTTCCGGCCGGCGCGCCCGTTCGGCGCATCCGGCCGGGTGCCGATCAGCACAAGGATGGCTCCTGGGAAAAGCTGACGGACCGCACCTATCAGCCCGGCGCCTACGTTCCCGGCTCGGCCGAGGCCGAGGCGTGGCAGGGCTGGGGCACGGCGGTGAAGCCGGCATGGGAGCCGATCATCCTTGCCCGCAAGCCGCTCGAGGGGTCTGTCGCCGCCAATGTGTTGGCGCATGGCACGGGCGCGCTGAATATCGACGGATGCCGTATCGAGGGCGAGAGCACGCGCCGTGTGAAACGCGGCGGTGCGAACGACTTTCCACATGAAGATGATGCTTGGGTGCCCCGCTCTGTCGAGGTTGGTTCCGACCTCGGCCGCTTCCCCGCGAACATCGTGCACGACGGTTCGCCGGAAGTGGGGGAGGAATTTCCGCAGGCTCCTGGGCAATCTGGCGCTGTCACTGGAGATGAGCCGTCTTCACGTCATCGCTACATTCTGAGGGGCTTGGGTGGAGATCATGAAACACGGGCGCCGCGCGGCGACTCCGGCTCCGCCGCCCGCTTCTTTTATTCGGCCAAGGCCGATGCCGACGACCGCCTCGGCTCCAAGCACCCGACCGTTAAGCCTGTGGACCTGATGCGGTGGCTGTGCCGGCTGGTGACGCCGCCCGGCGGCATGGTGCTCGATCCCTTCGCCGGCACCGGCACCACGGGTGAGGCCGCATGGCGGGAGGGCTTCTCCGCCGTGCTGGTGGAGCGCGAGGCCGAATATCAAGCCGACATCCGCCGCCGCATGGCCCTCTGCCTCGCCGGCCCTGCCGAACGCAAGCGCGAATCCGCCAAGGCCCGCGCCGCCAATGACGATCCCGGCCCGCTCTTCGGCGCCGCTTCCCAACAGAAAAGGGCCGCCGAATGAACGCCCACACCCTGCCGGACGGCATCACCGTCCGCGAACTCGTCATTGACAGCTTCGCCGGCGGCGGCGGCGCCTCCACCGGCATTCGCATGGCGCTCGGGCGCGACGCGGACATCGCCATCAACCATGACCCGCTGGCGCTCGCCATGCACCGCGTCAACCATCCCGGCACCCGCCACATGGTGCAGGACGTGGCGACGGTGGACAGCGTGAGCATGTGCGCCGGCCTGCCCATCGGCATGCTCTGGATGTCGCCCGACTGCACGGACCATTCCAAGGCCAAGGGCGCGGCGCCGCGCCGGGATGGCGACCGCACCACGCGCGGCATCGGGTGGGCCATCGTCGGCTGGGTGAAGGCCCTCCCGGCGTGGCAGAGGCCGCGCGTCGTCTTCCTGGAGAACGTGGAGGAATATGTCGATTGGGGGCCGCTGCTGGAGGACGGCAAGCGCTGCCCGGTGCGCAAGGGCGAGACGTTCCGCGCGTTCGTCGCCGCGTGGAAGGCGCTCGGCTACGGCAAGATCGAATGGCGCCAGCGGCGCGCCTGGTGGAGCGGCTCGGGCACCATCCGCCGCCGGCTCTACATGGTGATGCGCCGCGATGGCGCGCCCATCGTCTGGCCGGAGCGCACGCACGGCAACCCGTCTGATCCGGAGGATGCCGCCCGCATCGCGGCAGGCGAGCTGAAGCCGTGGGTGACCGCGGCGGACAGCATCGATTTCACTTTGCCCATCCCCTCCATCTTCGACACGGCGGCGGAGATCCGCGCGAAGCTCGGCATCACCGCCAAGCGCCCGCTGGCACCGAAGACGGGCGCGCGCATCGCCAAGGGCGGGCGGCGCTACGTGCTCGATTCCGCGCGGTCGTTCCTGGTGCGCGTCGACCAAACGTCGGCGTTCGCACGCAATGGCGTTCACTCGGTCGATGAGCCGGTGCGGACGATCCACACCGTTGGCAGCTTTGCGGCCGTCTCGCCCGTCATCGCCTATGCCCAGCAGGGCGGCGGGGTGCGCGCGCCGGACCAGCCGATTCACACCATCACCGCCTCGCCGAAGGATCAGAACGTCATCATCGCGCCCGTGCTCGCCGGCTGCAGCGGGCGCGCGGGTCAATCCGAGCCCCGGCCGGGTGACGCGCCCGTCCTCACGCAGACGGCGAAGGCGGACCTGTGCCTCGTGACGCCCTATCTCGTGCCCCGCTATGGCGAGCGCGAGGGGCAGCAGCCGCGCACCTATCCCTGCGACAAGCCCGGCCCGACGCCCGTGCCGACCGGGAATGAAGGCAGCGTGGCGGCGGTCCACATGATGACGATGCGCAATTCCGGCGCGCCGTCCTCCTCGGCGGACCAGCCGGCGCGCACGCTTGTGGCGGATGGGGCTGCCGAGACCGTGGTGGCCGCCATGATATCCCGCCAGTTCGGCGCCTCGGTCGGCTCCGAGGCCGGCGAGCCCGTGAGCACGGTGACGGCTGGCGGCAGCGGCAAGACGGCGCTCGTCTCGGCCTTCATCGCCCAGCACAATGACGGGCCGCGCGGCGGCGCGCCGGGGCGGGCGGCCGATGAGCCGCTTTCCACCATCACCACCACCGGCGCGCAGCAGGGCCTCGTGGCCGCCCACATGCTGACCCTGCGCGGCTCCGACCGGCGCGACGCGGCGGCGGGCGAGCCCCTGCGCACGGATTCGGCCCGTGGCCAGCACCATGCCGTGGTGCAGTTGCCGATGCTGACGGTCTATTACGGCAGCGAGAAGGACGCGGCGCGGGTGGACGTGCCCGGCCGCACCGACACCGTGCGCGATCGCTTCGGGCTCGTCTCCTCCGTTGCCGCCGTGCCGCCCTTCGGGCCTGAGCACGCGGCCCGGGCGCGGGAGGTGGCGGACTTCCTGCGCGGCCATGGCTGCTGGGATGGCGGCGACCTGGTGACGGTGGAGATCGAGGGCTCCACCTTCGTCATCGTCGACATCTGCATGCGCATGCTGACGCCGCGCGAGCGCTTCAACGCCAACGGTTTCCCGCGCGGCTACGTCATCGATCACGGCCTCGACGAGGCCGGGCGCGTTCTCCGCTTCACGCAGGAACAGCAGGGCCACATGTGCGGCAATGCCGTCTGTCCGACCGAGGCGGAGGCGCTGGTGCGGGCGAACTATGTGCCGCGCGAGGTGGTGGTGCCCCGCGCCCGAGCAGGCCGCGCAAGCGGCCGTGGCGAACGGCGCCACGAGGAGGCGCAGCCGTCATTCTTCCAGGAGGCGGCAGAGTGAGCGAGCCTGCCGAACAGCGGCCCAGCGCGCAACCGTCCGCCCCCATCGTGCCGCCCGAGGCTGCGGCGCGCATCGCCGCGCTGGTGCAGGGGGGCGCCGCGCCGTCCGCCGCCAATGACGACCTGCAAGAGGAAGGTTGGGACAAGGCCGCGCCCCCGGCTTCCCCCTCGTCTGCCGCGCCGCAGATGGGGAGGCAGGAGGAATCGTCCGGCGCTGATGAGGGAGACTTCGAGGGGTTGGAGCCGCAGCCGGATGGCTTCGACCCGTCCGATGCCATCCTCAACGCTTGCGCCCGCGAGCCGCTCAACGACATCGGCAACTCTCGCCGCCTGCGCACCCGGTTCGGACGCGACATGCTGTTCGTGCCCAATCTCGGCTGGCACTATTGGGACCGCCGCCGCTGGCTGCGGCCCGAGAATGACGAGGACGTGGTGCGCCGCTTCGCGCATCCGACCGCCGAGGCCATCGCGCTTGAGGCGTTCGTGCTCCAGCCCACGCCGCGCGAACGCGAGGCCATGGAAGCCGCCGAGGCGGCTCTGGAGCGGCTGCGGGAGATTCCCCACGACATCATCGCCCTCGATGACGAGGACATTGCCAAGACCGAGCGCAAGCAACGCACGCGCGTGCTCCGCGATGAGATGGAGAAGACGAAGGCCGTGGTGAACCGCGGCGTTGTGGCGCTGAAGGCCTTGCAGGCGCGGCAGGCGCAGCGCCGACGCTTCGCCACCTCCAGCGGCAATTCCGGCAAGCTCGACGGCATGCTCACCGAAGCGCGGCCCTACCTTGGGCGTCCACTGGCGGAGCTAGATGCGGACCCTCTGGCTCTCAATGTGGCCAATGGCACGATCCGCTTTATCAAGGTCGAGGAGCCGGACCTGGAGTGCCCCGACCCGGACACCGTGCGCACCCGCGTGGAATGGCACTTTTCCATGCTGCCGCATGCCCGTGCCGATTTCATCACGAAGGTGGCGCCGGCCTATCACTGTCCCGAGGCGCAGGCGCCCGTGTTCGAAGCCTTCCTCAATCGCATTATGCCGGACCATGAGGTGCGGGCCTTCCTGCAGCGCTGGTTCGGCTATTGCCTCACTGCGCTCACGGTGGAACAGGCCTTCTGCATCTTCTATGGCGGCGGAAAGAACGGCAAATCCACCCTCGTGGACATTATCTCGCGCGTCATGGGCGACTATGCCACCACCGTGCCGGTGATGAGCCTGGTGACGGACCAGAACCGCAAGGGCTCCGAGGCGACGCCCGACCTCATCCGCCTTCCCGCCGCGCGCTTTGTCCGCTCCGCCGAGCCGAAGGAGGGGCTGCCCCTCGATGAAAGCTTCATCAAGGATGCCACCGGCAGCGAGCCTATCAACGTGCGGCGGCTGCACCATGAGTTCATAGAGGTCTATCCGTTCTTCAAGCTCGTGATCTCATGCAACAACAAGCCGCGCATCTACGGCAATGACGACGGCATCTGGCGCCGCGTGATGCTGGTGCCGTTCGAAGTGCAGATCCCCGAAGGCGAACGTGACAAGAACCTGCCGCTCAAGCTGCAACGCGAGCTGCCCGGCATCCTCAACTGGATGATCGCGGGCGCCATCGACTATCTGAACCGTGGCGGGCTACATCCGCCCGACAAGATCATGGCGGCCACGCAGGAATACCGGGACGAAAGCGACATCGTCGGGGCTTTCATCCGCGCCGCCGTCGACGTGACACGCAACCCTGTGGACACGGTGGAGGCGGGCGACCTCTACGGCGCCTTCACGGCCTATTGCACCAAGAGCAACCTCACGCCGCTCGGCCGCAACACCTTCAACAGGCGCATGCCGAAGGCGGCCGAATCCTACGGCTTCGAGAAGGGCAAGGCCTCTGTCTCGCTCTACACGGGCATCCGCATCCGTCGCGAGTTCGATCCCTCGCACACCCCTTACACCTATGGCGCGGCGAGGGAGTGAAGCGCGGCCATGGGAGGCTAGGGAGCCTAGGGAGCGTAGCGCCTCGGCGTCTGTTTTTGCGACGGGGGTGCGGGGGATCAATGGGTTAGCGTGGACCATGGGAGGCTAGGGAGCCTAGGGAGGGTAATCCGCAGGTACGCGTGAGACGTGTTGCGTCATTATTCTTCCCTGCGGGAGAAAAACGTCTCCATGCTCTCTCTATGCGTAACACAAGATCTATCCTCCCTAGGCTCCCTAGCCTCCCATAGAGTTACAAATATCATTGTTTATCAATGCGTTAGTCTCATGGCTGGGGTTTGGTCAGATGTGGAGCTAGCCTCCCTTTGCCTCCCTAGCCTCCCATAACGGGCGAGGAGAAGGTGGGATGGGTCGGAAAACCGTTGATATTGAAGCACTTCTGCGCTGGGCCTATCGCGAGGAACTGCCGAAGGCGGCGGCGGGGGGCTCGCGGCTGGTGGTCGGGTTCAAGACGGGATGGGGCGGGGTGGAGCGGTTCGGCGAGCTGCTGGCCGTGATCGACGAGCCCGACATCCGCAATCGCTACGGCCTCGTACCTGATGGCACCGCCAGCACGGACCCGCACCCGGACGCGGTGCGCGTGCACGATGCGGTGATGGCCCTGCGGCGCTGCGATCTTGAGGTGCCCGAGGGCTGGGCGCCGCTCTCCGACATGGGCGACCTCGGGCCGGAGGGCGCCGCCGCCGTGGTGCGCGGGCTCGCCGGCATGATCATCATCAACGACAAGGGCGCGCGGGTGTTGCGCCGCTCGGTCACCCGCATCGTCATCCGCCAGGCCATCCTCGGCGGCGCGCCGGAGTGGGAGGGCGAGACGCCGGAACGGCACGTTGCGTGCATCCACGGCAAGCCGCAATGGTTCCGCCGCGAGGTGGTGGTGACGGATGGCGCATTCGGCCCAGCGAGCCATGAGATCGAGGTGGATGGTTTCGACCACAGGCGCCGCATGCCCTATGCCGACGCCTACACCAAGATGGTGCTTGATCCCGATCCCGTGCCCGTGGTGCAGGGGCGGGCGGAATATGAACTCTGGCGCGGCGCGCTCGATTTGCTGGCGGAAGACCTCGCGGGGGCGCTGGACGCCCACGCGGTTCTCCCCTCGGATCGGTCGGCGCGGCCTTGGGAGACGCCCGATCCCGAACGGCGGATCCTGCCCTCGCTGCTCAAACCGCCCCTGCCCGAACGCGAGTCGCGCGCGGTGCCCCAAAAAAGGAAGCGAGAGGCCGCTTGACTTGCGACAGTTTCTTGGTGCATCACTTGTCACGGATAAGAAGAAACCCCGGAGCGCATCGCTGCCGGGGTTTTTCGTTGGTGGGGCCCGATGACGCGCATTCGCATCCTCGGCCCAAGGCTCGGCACCGCGCGGACGCAGGTCCGTCCCATGCCCAAGCAGGCCGACCCCCATTACGCCATGCCCGAGCACAAGGCTTGGTCCGCTGCGGTCTTCGAGCGGGCGGGCGGGCGGTGTCAGGCGCCGGGCTGCACCAAGGCATGGCCCGAGCACCGCATGTTCGCCGACCACATCGCCGAGCGATCGGATGGCGGTGCTGACTTCGACCCGGCCAACGGCCAACTGCTGTGCGGCGCCCACCATTCGACCAAGACCGCCCGCGCCCGCGCCGTCCGCGCCGGCAGGGGGTAGGGGGTTTAAATCCCCACCCGGCAGGGGCGCCACACCGCACAGGGTGTCATGGACGAAAAAAAATGTGCAGCGCAGGGGCTTTGATTACGCGCCTTTGAAAACCGGAAATCAAAAAGTGCCATGGCGGAAACCGAACGGAAGTCCCGGCGCGGTGGCGCTCGCCCTGGCGCGGGCCGCAAGCCAAAGGGCTACGTCAAGCCTTCCGCGCTTTCTGACCTGAACCGCACCTCCGCGCTGGCAACCCCGCCGCCGGAGGAGATCGACGGCGTCGCCCAGGGCCACGCGAAGGATGCCCTTTCAGCGCTGGTGAAAGTCCTGACCTTCGGCAAGTCCGAGGCGGCCAAGATTACCGCCGCCAAGGAGATCCTCGACCGCGGCTACGGAAAGCCCACCGTGGAGATCGGCGGCGACGCCGCGATGTTGCCCTTCATGATGCCGCCCGAGCGCGAGACGCATTCCGTCCACGCCGATATCCGCACCGAAGCCCGCAAGTACGCGAACCTCGCCATCGAGGCCCTGCGCAAGATCGCCCTCGACGGCGCCTCCGAGACCGCCATCGCCGCCGCGTCCAAGGCCCTGCTCGACCGCGGCCTCGGCACCGTCGGCAAGGCCCGCATGCCAGATGAGCAGCGCGACCGCCCACTGGGCAAGAAAGAGGAGCTGGCCCGGGCCGCCGAGGTCGCCGCCGCCGGCCCCTACGCGACGCCCGCTCCGCCCCGCCAGAGGTTCTCCTGATGCTCTTGCCTGGGCCGCCCACCTGGTCGACGGCCATTCCGGACTGGCGCGAGCGCCTCATCGGCCGCCGCCCGCTTATACCCTTCGCCCCGCTGTTCCCCGGCGAGGCGCAGGCCGGCCTCGACATCTTCAATTCCATGCCGGTGGTGGACGTCGCCGGCCGCCCGCCCATGGGCGACATCGCCCGCCCATGGGTCACGGACTTCGCCAGCGCAGTCTTTGGTTCCTACGACGCTGAGAGCGGCCGCCGCCTCATCCAGTGGTATATGCTCCTCATCGCGAAGAAGAACGGGAAGAGCACGCTCGCTGCCGACATCATGGTCACGGCCCTGATCCGCAACTGGCGCGAGTCGGGCGAGTTCTACATCCTCGCCCCCACCAAGGAGATCGCGGACAACTCCTACACCCCGGCAGCGGACATGGTGCGCCAGCACCCGGTCATCTCCTCCATTCTCAAGCCCTCCGCCGGACGCGTCATCGAGCACCGCAATACCGGCGCCTTCCTGAAAGTGGTGGCGGCTGACACCGAAACGGTCTCCGGCAAGAAGACCATCGGCCTCCTGGTGGATGAGCTGTGGGTCTTCGGCAAGCGCAGCAACGCCGCGAACATGCTCATCGAGGCCGAGGGCGGCCTCGCCTCCCGCCCGGAAGGCTTCGTCATCTACCTGTCCACGCACTCGGATGCGCCGCCCGCTGGCGTGTTCAAGGAAAAGCTGGAAGAGTTCCGCGCCATCCGCGACGGGAAGATCGTCGCCCCGAACAAGTTGCCGGTTCTCTACGAGTTCCCGGAAGAGATACTTAAGGACGAGCGCTACCGCGATCGGGAAAACTGGCACATCACCAACCCGAACCTCGGCGCCTCCGTCGATCCCGAGTTCATCGCGGGCAAGATTGCCGAAGCCCAGCGTGCCGGCAAGGCCCGCCTCGCCGGCGTCTTCGCCAAGCACCTGAACCTGCCCATCGGCCAGGGCCTGAGTGCCGATGGCTGGGCCGGCGCCGAGCTGTGGGACCGCCGCGCCGAACCGGTCCTCACCCTCGCGGAGATCCTCGACCGCTCCGAAGTGGTCACGGTTGGCGTCGACGGCGGCGGCCTGGACGATCTGCTCGGCCTTGCCGTCATCGGCCGCGAGCGCGGCACCAAGCGCTGGCTCGCATGGGGCTGCGCGCTCCTCTCGACCATCGGCGTCGGCCGCCGCAAGGCCAACGCCAACGATTACCGCGCCTTCAAGGCCGCCGGCGAACTCACCGTCTTCCACTTCGACCTCGACATCGAGGACCTGTCGGAGGGCGACGAGGACCTCGCCGACCTCATTGCCGACGCGCTACCGCCGGAGAAGACGCCGGAGGGCTGGACGCCGGACGTCGCCCGCGTGGTGGAGATCATCCGCTCCATCCATGATCGCGGGCTTCTCGCCCAGGTCGGCGTCGACACCATGGGCATCGGCGCCATCGTGGATGCGCTGGCGCAAGTCGGCATCACGCAGGATGCGGACATGCTGCAGGGCGTGCGCCAGGGCATCGGCCTCATGAGCGCGTTCAAGGCCATCGAGCGCAAGCTGGCGGATGGCACCTTCGCCCACGGCGGGGGCCCGCTGCTCGGCTGGAACGTGGGCAACCTCAAGCTCATCCAGACGCCGACCGCCGTCCGCGTGGCGCGTGAGGAATCGGGCTTCGGCAAGATCGACGTGGCCATGGCCCTGTTCAACGCAGCCATGCTCATGTCGCTCAATCCCGAGCCGGCCGAGGCCTCCGTCTACACCGAGGAGCGTGGGCTGCTGTTCTTCTGAGTCCGTCGCCGTCGCATGGAGCGAACATGAAGAAGCGCGCCTGGGTCTGCATCACTCCCGAGGTTCTCCTCGATGTGCTGGCGATCTTTGCCAAGTCTGGCATCGAGGTCATCGGCAGCCGCGACACTGGCTTTATTCGTGGGCCCTATGTTGCGTTGGTTGTCGAGGGCGACGCAGTTCCTTTCGATGACATGCCGGGTCAGTTGCTGCCCGAATGGCGGCCGACGTTTCGGCAGGAAGAGTTTCATGGGCAGCGAGTAACCGTGCTGGTTCCGTGATGCTGACGCTCATCCTCTCGGTCTGCCTTGTTGCAGATCCCGCTCAGTGCAGGGAAGAACGTAGCCCGACCGAGGCGTCGCTCCCGATGGAATGCACGGCGGCTATGAGCGAATGGGCCGCCCAGCACCCCTGGTTGAAGGTCCAGCGCTGGACCTGCCGCCGCATCGATCGTGCCGCCTGAAAGCGCACCCGTACCACTTGGAGAATGAACGAATGACCACGAGCATTGTGGTGAAGGCCAACCATGGCTGGCCGGTGAAGGTGACGAAGCTTGATCCGAAGACCGGCGCGCCGCTGGAGTTTCTGACCGAGATGGTGGAGCCGAACACCGAACGCACCGTCTACTGCCACAACAGCCAGGATCTTCTGATCCACGAGGTGTAGCCGGACGAAGCCCCCCGCGGCCTCTCATTCGGCGATGCGCTGGCGCTGCTGAAGTCCGGCAAGCGCGTGGCCCGCGAGGGGTGGAACGGCAAGGGCATGTTCTTGTTTCTGGTTCCCGGCTCCACCTTCACGGTCAACCGCGAGCCGCTGCTCTCGATCATGGGCGAGGGCGCCCAGGTTCAGTACCACGCGCACATCGATATGAAGACGGCGCAGGGTTACGTGGTGCCCTGGCTCGCTTCCCAGTCCGACCTTCTGTCCAACGACTGGGTGCTCGTCGCCCCCGATAACGTCTGACCCGGCGTCCGCAGGAAGGAACCCGCAACATGGGCGTGCTCTCGCGCTTCTTCGGTCGCGGGAGCACGGCCCCGGTGCGCGTGGAAGACGCCCGCGTCGAGCCGACGCTGGTGGCGAAGTCCAACGATACGTCGACCGATGCGCTCCTTTGGCAGGACAGTTTCCTGTCCGTGCCCTCCGTCACCGGCATCCAGATCAACCAGCAGACCGCCCTCAACGCCTCGGCGGTTATGGCCTGCGTCACCATGCTGGCCGAAGATGTGGCGAAGCTCACGCCCCGCATCCTGCGCAGAAATGCCGATGGATCCCACACCGAGGCGAAGGACCACTACCTCTACGAGCTGCTGTACCGCCCGAATGCCTGGCAAGATTGGCTGGAATTTGCGGAACAGATGCAATGCAGCCTCATCATGCGCGGAAATGCTTTCGCGGTGATCGCCCGCAACGGGCGCGGCCTGCCGGTAAAGCTCATCCCGGTCAATGCGGACTGGGTGGCCCTGTGGGAAACGGCAGACGGGGATCTGTTCTATCGGGTCACGCCGCAGGGCTTGCACCTCATGGCCGAACTGCGCGATCAGCCGTTCCTCATTCCGTTCGCGGACATGCTGCACGTCCGCGGCTTCTCCATGAACGGGCTGCTCGGCGTATCCCGCATCGTCCTCGCCCGCGAAGCGATCGGCCTCTTCCTGGCGCAGGAACAGCAGGCCGCCCGCTGGATGGCCAACAGCGCCCGCCCGAGCGGCTACCTGACGACCGACGCGAAGCTGACCCCCGAAGGCGCCGCCCGCATGAAGTTGGACTGGCAGGCGAGTGCGGCCGGCATCCGCAACACGGGCAGCACCCCGGTGCTGGAGCAGGGCGTCAAGTGGCAGGGCATGTCGCTCTCCGCCTCCGACATGGAATTCATCGCGTCCCGGCAGTTCCAGCTGCAGGAGATCGCCCGCATCTTCCGTATCCCGCCGCACATGATCGGCGAGCTGTCCCGCTCCACAAACAACAACATCACCCAGCAGGGGCAGGAATACGTCAACTACACCATTTCCGGCTTCACCCGCCGCTGGGAGATGAAACTCGACACCACCTTCGATCTGCGCCGCGAAGGCCTTGAGGTCGATTTTGACATGTCGGAACTGCTGCGGGCCGATCTCGCCAGCCGCATGAACATCTATCGCACCGGCATCATGTCCATGGTGATGACGCCGGACGAGGCCCGCATCGACGCCGGCCTGCCCCCGATGGGCGGCGACGCCGCGAAACTCCAGTTCCCGGCCAACATGGCCCGCGACGGCAGCCAGTCCACCGGGACGGCGCCGGACGATGCAGGGCGGCCGCCCGCCGACCAACCGAAGGATTGAGCCCATGCCCGCACCCGCGAAGCCGCGCAAGCCGTCGCGCGCCGCCCAGCCGTCGGCGGCCGAGATCGTGGATATCCGCGAGTTCCGCGCCCGCGCCCGCCGCGGAGAGGCGGCGGCAGGCGCAGTGCGCACCTATCCGGTCCTGCGCCTGCTCGAAACTGCGGCCGGCCAGGCCGACGACAGCCGCGTCGTGTCCTTCGTCTTCTCCGACGACTCGGTGGACCGCTATGGCGACACCATCGATCAGCGCGGCTGGGTGCTGGATTCCTACCGCGCCAACCCCGTCGTGCTGTTCGGTCACAACGACAAGCAGGCCGCCAACGTCGTCGGGAAAGTGCTGAACCTGCGCGTCGAGGGCAACCGCCTCATCGGCGATGTGGAGTTCGCTGCGGCGGATGTGAATCCGGAGGCGGACGTGGTGTTCCGCCTGGTCAAGGGCGGCTTTCTCAACTGCGTCTCCGTCGGCTTCCAGCCGCTGGAATGGTCCCTTTCCAAGGACAGGAGCCGCCCGGGCGGCGTGGACTTCAAGAAGCAGGAACTGCTCGAACTCTCCATCGTGCCCGTGCCGGCCAACGCGAACGCGCTGGTGCAGGTGCGCGCGGCCGGCATCGCCGCCAGCCGTGTCGCCCTCGGCATGACGGCGGCCCGCGACGCTGACATCCGCGAGATCAAGGGCCTCTATGAGGTCTCCTGGCTGGCCTGCCTCCTCGCCGACCTGTCGTGGCTCGAGGAAATGGTCGAGTGGGAGGCGGACTATGAGGGCGACGACAGCCCCGTGCCCGCCATGCTCACCCAGGCCCTCCAGCAGCTCGGCGCCACTCTGGTGGCCATGACCGAGGAAGAGGTGGCCGAGCTTCTCGCCGAGGAGGATTCGGAGAAGTCCTTCGCCGCCGTGGCCCGCAAGGCGCTGGACGCGCGCAAGGCCGGCAGTGTGACGCCGGCCCCGGCCGAGGACCGCGCGGCGCTCCAGCCCGGTGAAACGGTCCTCACGCTCAAGCAGGTGTCCGCCCTCATCAAGGGCGTCTTCGCCGGCGACCTCTCCGCCAGCACGGCCCGCGCCGCGGCAGCGCCCGTCACCCGGCAGGGCAAGGTGCTGTCGGCCGCCAACGAACAGACCCTGCGCGATGCCCACGGCATGATCGCGGAGGGCTGCGCCAAGATCCTCGGTCTCATCGGCGAGCCCGACGAAGGCGGGGAAAGTGAGGGCGCCGCCGAGGAAAAGGCTGCCGCGGCCCGCCGCCGCCGCGCCGCGGCGGTGCGCCTCAAGCACGGCAACGACAACACCCCGGAAAGCCCGCCCACCTGAGAATCGCCGCCCGCTGAGGGCGAACGAACCCCCTCCCACCCTGGCGAGGGCCCCCGAGCCGCCCCGGCATCCGAGGCGGCTTTTTTCATGTCCATGAAAGGTAGACAGATGGACAAGCTTCTTGAGCTCCGCCAGGCCCTCGGCAAGGCGATCGACGACCTGAACACCGATTCCATCATCGGCGACGAGACCCTCTACAAGGCCAAGGAAGCCGAAATCACCGACCTGCTCGGCCAGATCGACCGCCTCGAGCGCGCCCGCAAGGCCTCCGCCAACCTCGCCCGCCCGGTGAACCCCGCCATCACCGGCGGTTCCACGCTCCCCGCCGTGGAAGACGGGGCTCTCTCCGACGTCGGGGCGGTCGCTGTCGCGGCGCGCGCCCAGCATTCCTGGACCGACCGGGACTATGTGCGCGAGGCCCGCTCAGTTCTCGGTTTCCAGTTCGACGGCGAGCAGCACTTCCGCAGCTTCGGCGATCAGCTCCTCGCGGTCTACCAGCACTACAATCCCACGCAGCGCGTCACCGATCCGCGCCTGAAGCTCGCCCCGAACACGTCCATCCGCGCGCCCTCTGGTGCCGCCGTGTCCGACCCGACCTCGGGCGGCTTCCTGGTGCAGACGGACTTCTCGACGGCCATCTTCGCCCGCGCCTACAGCGTCGGCGAGATTCTGAAGCAGACCCAGAAGCTCACCATCTCCAACGATGCCAACGGTATCAAGATTCCCGGCATCGACGAGACCAGCCGCGCCACCGGCTCGCGCTGGGGTGGCGTGCAGTCCTACTGGGTTGGTGAGGGCACCACCGTTACCCCCACCAAGCCCAAGTACCGGCTCATTGAGCTGGACCTCAAGAAGCTCATGTCGACCATGTACGTCACTGACGAGATGCTGCGCGACGCGTCGGTGCTTTCTACCGTCGCCATGCAGGCCTTCTCCGAGGAAATCACCTTCATGACGGAAGACTCCGTCTATCGCGGCTCCGGCTCCGGCATGCCGCTCGGCTTCCTGAATGCGCCGGCGAAGGTGACGGTGGACAAGGAGACCGGCCAGGCGGCGAAAACCATCGTCTACGACAATATCCTCAACATGTGGTCGCGCATGTGGGGCCGCTCGCGGTCGAACGCGGTCTGGTACATCAACCAGGACGTGGAGCCGCAGCTCTATAGCCTGTCGCAGGTCATCGGCACCGCCGGCGTCCCGGTCTACCTGCCGCCGAATGGTATCTCCGGCAATCCCTACGGCATGCTCTTCGGCCGCCCCGTGATCCCGGTGGAATATGCCGAGACCCTCGGCACCGAGGGCGACATCTCCCTGGTCGACATGTCTCAGTATGTGCTGGCGGACAAGGGCGGCGTGCAAGCGGCCTCCTCCATGCACGTCGCCTTCCTCACCGACGAAATGGTGTTCCGCATCAGCTATCGCGTCGATGGCGAGCCGATCTGGCACGCCCCGCTCATTCCCTTCAAGGGCACCAAGACCCAGTCGCCCTTCATCACCCTCGCCTCGCGCTGAGCGAGACACCCGGGCGCGGCGCTCGTCGTCGCGTCCGCCCTTCGGGCCGCTGGTGTGGCCCATCCCTCATAGAAAAGGCCACTCACCATGGCTCGTCAGTTCTCGCTCGTCGCCCAGGCGAAGCCGGTCTCGGCCCTCGCCCCCGCTACCGATGCCGCCGGCCGCACCGGCGGCTACGTTTCGCTCAAGACCGCCCACAAGGCCTACGTCGTCGCCCACATCACCCAGGGCAACGCCGCCACCATCGCGCTGTCCCTGTCGCAGGCGACCAGCGTCGGCGGCGCCAACGCCAAGCCCGTCAGCAACGTCATGCCCATCTGGTCCAATCTGGACGTGGCGGCCGGCGATGCGCTCGTCGCCCGCACCGCGGCGGCCTCCTACACCACCGATGCCGGCGTGAAGAACAAGATCGTCATCTTCGAGATCACGCCCGAGGCGGTGCTGGACGTTGCCAACGGCTTCGACTGCCTCGCCGTGGTCACCGGTGCATCGAACGCTGCCAACATCACCTCGGCGCAGATCATCGTGGTGCCCGGCCGCTACCAGCAGGCCACCCCGCCCTCCGCCGTCATCGACTGAGCCCCGCGGGCCGGTTTCGGCCGGCCCCCTTCCTTCTCCGAACCGTCTGAAAGACGGCCGGGTGACCGGCCGGCAAGGAGAGCCCCATGGGCACCAAGAGCAAATACGGCCCCGGCCGCGTCCTGACCTATTTCGACGACGTCACCTTCGAGACCACGGGCCGCGTCGCGCCCCTCGTCTACAACGACGATTTCGTCGGTGCCGGCCGCCTCGTGGTGCCGGCCGCCGGCTCCGCCGAAAGCGGCATGGACTGGGTCAAGAAGATCGTCGGCGCCGCCCCGCCCACCGTCGCGGGCGTGGCCTCGGCGGTCGGCGGCCAGGTGGCCTGCGCGCTCACCGCCACGTCCGAGAAGCAGGACGCGGTGCTCTATTGGGGCGACCAGAAGGCCCTCGACATCACCAAGGGGCTCGTCTTCGAGACGCGCATCCGCCTGTCGGTGCTGCCCAGCGTCGCCGGCGTCCAGGCCGTCGCCGGCCTCTGCTCCGACTGGATCGACAGCCCGGACAACAACACCTGCTATGCGCAGTTCCAGGCCAACGGCTCGGGCCTGCTCTATTTCCGCGCCTTCGACGGCAGCACCCCCACGTCCGTCTCCACGGGTGTGACCCTCACCACGGCCGACTGGGCCATCCTGCGCATCGATGCCTCGGACGTCACCAACGTGCGGTTCTATGTGAACGGCAAGCAGGTCTCGGCCGAGAATGCCGTCAATTTCGCCGCCACCGGCACCCTCGCGGTGCTCCAGCCCTACAACGGCGTTTACAAGCCCTCCGGCACCGGCGTCGGCAGCATCGTCACCGACTACGTGCGGGCCTGGCAGAACCGCTGATCCTGACGCCCGCCGGCACCCCGGCGGGCGCTTCCCCTCAAGGAGGCTGCCGTGGCCCGCGCCATCAATCTTCAGACCGCCGCTGCGGTGATCGCCAATGGCGCAAGCCAGAGCGACGTCATCAACGTGGCGCCGCTGGTGCCCGTCGGCATCATCCTGCCCGCCCTCTGGACCACGGCCGCGCTCACCTTTCTCGTGAGCGTCGACGGCACCACCTTCTATCCGCTGCAGGACATGTCCGGCGAAGTGTCTGTGACCGTCGGTGCCGGCCAATATGCGGCGCTCGACCCCGCCATCTTCATCGGCATCATCTCCATGAAGCTGCGCTCGGGCACCGCCGCCCTTCCGGTGAACCAGGGTGCCGACCGCGCCTTCACGCTCGTGAGCAAGGTCTGAGCCGTGGCGCTCGACATCATCACCACCATCGTCATGCCGGCGTCCACGGCGGACCTCGTCACCCTCGACGATGTGAAGACCGAGCTTGAGATCACCGGCACCGCAGCCGACGCATGGCTCAACAAGGTCATCTCGCGCGCCAGCGCGGCGGCGGCGCAATACTGCAACCGCACGCTGGTGCAGGAGGTGGTGAAAGACGAGTTCTGGGCGGGCCGCGACGGCTATCCCTGGGTGCTGCCCGGCGGCGTCGCGCCCCTGCAGCTCACCCGCTGGCCGGTCACGGCGGTCGACTCCGTCCTCGAGAACGGCGTCGTACTGTCCGACCCGGCTGATTACCGGCGCCAGCCCGGCACTGGCCACCTGATCCGCCTCGATGGCAACAGCTGGCCGCGCAAGTGGCCGGCCCTTCCCATCGTCGTGCAATACACCGCCGGCTATTCCCCGATCCCGGACGACCTGCAGGACGCCGTGATCCGCATGGTGAAGGCCCGCTGGTTCCTGCGCCAGCGCGACCCGCTGCTGCGGCAGGAAGAGACGCCCGGCGTCTATTCCGCCACCTACTGGGTCTCCACGGGCGCGGACGGCGCCATCACGCCTGATGTCTCCGACCTGCTCGACAATTACCGTGTCCCGGTTGCCTGCGCATGACGCCGGAACAGGCCATCTCCGCCCTCGATCGTCATCTCGCCGCCGGCGGGCAGGATGCGGTGTTGCGCCGCTGGACCGGCAGCGGCTCCGCTCGCACGCCCGTCGACGTGGCGGTGCGCGTCCGCGCGCAGGATTATCGGGTGGAAGAACTCGTGGGCGGCATCGAGCAGGGCGACACCCGCGTCGTCCTTTCGCCCACGCAGATCGTCGCCGCCGGCTGGCCCGGCCCGCAAGGCTGGCCCCGCAATGGCGACGCCATCGTCATCGCCGGCCGCGAGCGCGACATCATCTCGGCGCCGCCGCAGGTGCTGAACGGCGTGGTCGTGCGCATCGAAATGGTGGTTCGCGGCTGATGGCCATCCGCTCCCGGATCACGCCCATCAATCGGGATGTGATGCTGCGCCTGTGCCCGACGCTCGACCCGAAAGAGCGCTCCCGCCGCGTTGCCGCCTATGCGCGGGATGCTCTGGCCGAGGCGCAGGAGGCGAACCGGCAGGCGTCGGGCGGCGTGCCCGGCCACACCACTTTCGTCGACGGCCGCGAGGGCGCGCCGCTGGAGAGCGTCAACCCGGACAATGGCGTCATCGTCTTCCGCTTCGAGCTCGTCACCGACCTGCTCGCCTGGATCGACAATACGCTTCAGGCCCACTCGCCGGTGCGCAGCGGACGTTACCAGCGCTCGCACGTGCTCATCGCCGACGGCACCGCAGTGGACCCGGAAGGGCCCATCCCCGATGCGTCGGAATATGTGTTCGTGAACACCCAGCCCTACGCCCGCAAGATCGAGCGCGGCCTGTCCCGGCAGGCGCCGGACGGCGTCTATGAGGCTGTCGCGGCGCTGGCCTCGCGCCGCTTTGGCAACGTCGCCCGCATCCGCTTCGGCTTCCGCTCGCCCTTGTTCGGCGACATCGACGCCTGGGCCTCACGCACCGGCATGAAGTCGCCGCAGGCCTCCCGCAACCGCCCCGGCGCCCAGCGCCGCGCCTGGCTGAACCGCCAGCCCGCCATCGTCGTCACGAGGTAAGCCAAATGATCAGGACGATGGCGTTTCGGCGGTTCCTCCCGGCGATGCGGAGGGTCGGACCGCACAAAAAGCAGCTGCCTGGCCCTTATCAGATGGACATTTATCTCAGGTTGCGACGCAGGCCCTATGGGGCTGCTGCTCGGCTCCGTTCAAAGCCTGCCAGCGATTTGCTTTGGAATCGGCCACCTCGGCGCGGGAAAAGGTGGGTCTGATGGCCTCCACCGCAGTCATGGCCGCCGTTCGTGCCCGCGTCGATGCCCTCTGGTCGCGCACACCCGTGCGTTATCCCAATGAGGCGGATCCGGACGACGGCCTGCAGGTGCCGGCCGACAAGGAGCCGTTCCTCGCGCTCCAGTACCCAATCGCCGATGAGGAGCAGATCACCGTCGGCGCGCCGGGCGACAACGTGTTTCGCGAAGAGGGCGTGATCCGCTTCGTGCTCCAGATCCCGCGCGGCGCCGGCACCGAGGAATATTCCGGCTGGCTCGATGAGCTCCGCGCCGCCTTCCGCGGCAAGCAATTCGGCGGCGTCACCACCTATGCCGCCTCGCCCGCCACCCTCGACGACCGCAACGATGACGGCAGCTATTGGGCCCTGTCTTGCGCCGTTCCCTACAAGTTCGACCTGTTCGGCTGACCGGCACCCCCGCGCGCCGCGCCTTCCCCTTCATGCGCCCCTGATGGCCTTTCCCGGAGCCCTCCCATGGCTGAACTCCAGACGACGAACCGCGTCACGCTGTCCAAGGTGCGCGAGACCACCTTCGGCGTGATTCCCACCTCTCCGGCCTTCACCACCCGGCGCCAGACCTCCTCTTCGCTCGCCGCCAACCCGAAAACCGTGGTCTCCAACGAGATCCGCAGCGACCGTCAGGTGCGCGACCTCATCCTCGTGTCGCAGGAGGCCGGCGGCGACATCGGCGGTGAACTGGCCTTCAACGTGCCCGACGACGACTTCGAGGAGGTGGTGCAGGGCACATGGTCCAGCAACCCGGCCATCACCGTCGTGACGTCGGACACCGAGATCAGCGACCTCACCACCACCACGCTCACCGTCTCCGCCGGCGGCGCGGCCTTCGTGGCGGGCATGCTCGGGCTGCTGTCGGGCTTCCCCACCTCCGGCAACAACAAGGTGGCCCGGGTGGCGTCCTCCACCAGCACTACCATCGTCTTCCCCGCCTCCACCTTCACCGCCGAAAGCGGGCCGATTCCCGTCGGCGCCAGCGTGCGGGTGGTGGGTTTCGCCGGCGCCTCCGGCGATCTGGTCGCCGCCTCGTCCGGCCTCACCTCGACCGCGCTGGATTTCACCACCCTCGGCCTGTCCGTGGGCGAGTGGGTGCGCCTCGGCGGCGCCTCCGCCGGCAGCCAGTTCGCGACGGCGGCCTGCAACGGCTGGTGCCGCATCTCCGCCGTCGCCGCCCACGCGCTCACCTTCGACGTGGTGCCGACCGGCTGGACCACGGACACCGGCGCCGGCAAGACGGTGGAGGTCTACACCGGGGACTTCCTGGTCAACGGCTCCACCAAGCGCTCCAACACCTTCGAGCGCCAGTATCTCGACCATTCCCCCGTCACCTACGAGTATCTGACCGGACAGACCGCCGACCAGATGAAGCTGTCGCTGGCCACCCAGGCCATCGCCACCTTCTCCATGACGTATGTGGGCAAGACGGGGCAGGTGCAGAGCTCGCGCGTCTCCGGCGCCAGCGATATCGCCGCGCCCGCCACGGACGTCCTGAACACCTCGTCCAACGTCGGCCGCATCGGCTTCAATGGTGTCGAGGTCACCGGGCCGAACTACATCGTGTCGGCCGAGATCGACATCAACAACAACCTGCGGCGCCAGAACGCCATCGGCTCCATCGGTGCCGTGGGCACCGGCAATGGCGAATTCTCGGTCACCGGCACGCTGGACACCTATTTCGGTGACCCCTCCATCTATCAGGCCGTCATCAGCAACACCGCCACCAGCGTCGATTTCCGTGTCGGCCGGGCGGACGGCAACCGCTCCACCTACGTCTTCGATCTGCCGCGCATCAAGCTCTCCGGCGGCTCGCCCGAGGTCGGCGGCAAGAACCAGGACGTGTCCATCAAGGCGACCTTCCAGGCCTCCCGCCACCCGACGCTCGGCTACACCATCAGCATCGGCCGGTTTTGGTACCTGCCGAGCTGATCGCCCGGCCCCGATTTCTCGCCCCTTGCCACATCATCGCGCCGGGCCTCCGGCGCGCACTCCTCCCAGCCCCACAAGGACAGACCATGGACCTCGCCAAGATCAAGGAAGCCGGCGCCCGCATCCGCACCGGCGCCTGGGTGAAGGACATCCCCGTCGCCGGCTTTCGCGGTGTTGCCCTGCGCGTGCGCGGCACCAGCAATCCCGACCTGCGCAAGCTGCGTGAGACGCTGGTGGCCGCCGCAGTCACCGAAGTTGCGGGACCTCTCCCGCCGGAAAAGCTCACCGCCATCAACGACCGGCTCATCACCGAGACCATCCTGCAGGACTGGAACATCACCGATGCCGGCGCGCGCGTGCCCTGCACGCCGGAGAAGGTGGCGGAGTTCCTCGCCGATCCCGATCTTGGCATCCTGCTGCGCGAGGCTGTGAGCTGGGCCTCCGACCAGGTGGCGGAAAAGGGCCTCGCCGAGCTTGAGGCCGCCGCGGGAAACTGACCGCCGCCCTGGTCTGGCGGCTGGACTGGGGCGGCAGGGCCGAAGCCATCTGCGCCGCGCACCGGGCGGCAGGGCGGGACATCTCCACCCTGCCGTTCATGCAAAACAAGGTCGAGCCCAGGCCCGACCTTGCTTTTACATGGCGGGCCTTCCACGACCTGTCCGGCGACCGCCCGGTTGGGATGGCGGTCGGCCGCATCCCCTTCACCGCCATAGACCGCTACGCCGCCCGCTTTGGCATCGACGCCCGCGACGACTTCGAGCGGTTCATGTTCCTGATCCGCGCGATGGACGTGGCGTTTGTGGAATGGGCGGGAAAGCAGACGGGGTGATGTCAGGACCGATCAATCTGGCCGCGCTCAATCATCGCGTCGATGGCTGCGCGGAACTCGAGGGCATTACCCCACGCTCGAATTTCTGAATTGACTATTGCTGTAACCGAATAGTCATCATATTGCGTATATGGAACTCCCCGATATACGTTTGTTTCTAGTATAGATTTCAACTTTGGTGTTTCTGCTGCAAACTCATGACCGCAATATCTACATACTAATGCTGCGGCTTTGACGCTTTCAGCGCAACGCGGGCATATTTTTTCATTCTGCGAAATTCGTGATCGGGGCGTGTCTGAGATATATTTTTCTCGTGTGCCAGTGGGCTCGGTTGATACAACAGTTGGGTTTGTAAGCGCCCAAATAAGAGCAGCAACCCACCCAATAAAAGACCATCCAGTAAAGAAATTAAGCCAGAATATTGCTGATTTCTGAGCATGATTTCTGTTTCTGGCCACAAGTGATGGTATAAAATATATAATTGCTCCGAGTGCGAACACGACAAAGAGCAAGATAAACCCGCCGATCGGGTCATGGTTTTGTCCCACGAAATGCCCCCCAATTTGGCTCCTTCCTTCCGATAGCACTGTCGCGGCGATGTGACCACTTTTTGAGCTTCCGCCGCCAAAGGCCGCCTGCACCGGGCGGCCTTTTTCATGAGGTCCGCATGACCACCGAAATCAACGAACTCCGCATCGAGGCAAAGACCGAAAGCCTCGCCCGCGCGGAGTCCGACCTGAACAAGGTGGCGGCGGCACAGGAGAAGGTATCCGCGACGGGCCAGACCATGGCGACCGTCACGGACATGGCCAGCAAGAAGCAGATCTCGGCCGCATCGGCCTGGGACCGCATGCGGCGTTCGGTGGATGAGCAGTACCGCGCCCTTCAGGCGGTCGAGAAGGCGCAGCGGGACGCATCTCGGGCCGTTGAGCAGGGTGTCACCTCGGCGGAGGATGCTGCGGCCGTCGTCGCCTTGGTGGCGGCGAAATACGGCCTCGCGGCCGGAGAAGCGGCCACCCTCGCGGCGGAATCCGAGCGTCTCGGCGCGGCGCAGGCGGCTCTCGAAGCGCGCGCAGCGGCCTATCTCTCTGCCGTCGATCCGCTCTATTCCGCTCAGAAGCGGTTCAATGCGGCAGTGTTGGAGGCTGAGGACCTTTACACCGCCGGCGCGATCTCGCTGGCGCAGTACGAGGCGGGTCTCGGAAAGGCCCGCGCAGCCATGGACAGGGCCGAGGCCTCCGTGCGCAAGCTGGCAGAGGCGCAGGCGCGGGCGGCGCAACAAAGCTTCAATACGGTTCTCGGTGTCCGCGACGATTTTGACACCACCAAGCGCGCTGCCGACATCGAGGCCTTTGCCCGGGAATACGAGAAGTACACCCGGGGCCTTCTCGACGCCCGCAATGCGGAATTGGCCCTGGCCGCGGCCCGCGCGCAGGCGGCCCAGTCCGCCATCAACGAGCGGCTTGGCGTCAAGGATGATTTCGGTTCCGCGGCCCGCGCGGCCGACATCGAGGCCTACGCCCGCGCCTATGATCAGTATGTCGCCAAATTGCTCGAGGCCCGGCAGGCCGAGGAAGCGCTGGCCCGCGCCCGCGCCCAGACGGCGCAGCAGAGCATCAATGCATCTTTGGGCGTGCGCGACGACTTCGGCAGCCAGCAGCGCGCGGCGGACATCGCGGCCGTCGGCCAGGAGATCGACCGCCTGCGCGGCAAATACGTGCCGCTCTATGCCCTGCAGCGGCAGTACAAGGCCGAACTGCTGGAAATCAACGAGGCTGCTCGGCTTGGCGTGCTCACTGAGACCGAGCGCGCCGCTGCCATCCAGCGCACCAAGGACGCTTTTGCTCGTCAGGTGCGTTCCGACCCGTTCTCCGCTGCGGCGAGGGGCGCAAAGCTCACCGCCTACGAGATGACGAACCTCAGCTACCAGCTGAACGACGTCGCCACCTCGCTGGCTTCCGGCGCTTCGCCCTTCATGGTCATGGCCCAGCAGGGTGGCCAAGTCTATCAGGTGCTGGCCGGCTCGCAGGGCGGTGTCGCCGGCAGCGTCAGGCAGATTGGCACGGGCCTTCTCGGCCTCCTCACGCCCGCCCGCCTCGTCACAGCCGGCGTGGCCGGCATCGCCGTCGCGGCGACCCTTGCCTATTCGTCCTATTCGGCAGGCGAGCGCGAGCTGACCAACTCGCTTCAGGGTCTCGGCAAGTCCACCGAAGCGACTGTCGCGCAGCTGGAGACGATCTCCGCGGCGGCGGCGGACGCCAGCAATATCTCTGTGTCGTCTGCCCGCACCCTCACGGCGTCCTTCGCTGGCACGGGTAAGATCGGCAAGGAGGTCTTCACCGGCCTCATCGATGTCACCAGTCGCTATGCCACGCTCACCAGCGCCGAGCTCGCCGACGCCGGCAAGGAGATGGCGCAGGCCTTCGCTGCCCCGTCAAAGGGCGCGGTTGATCTCAACCAGAAGCTCAATTTCCTCGACGTCGCGACGCTGAAGTACATTCAGGATCTTGAGTATTCCGGGCAGAAGACGGCAGCGCAGCAGGCGTTGCAGTCGGCGCTCAACAAGAACCTGCCCCTCGCGACCGAGAACGTCACCAAGCTTGGCTGGGCCTGGCGCAGCGTCGCCAACTTCGCCCTCGGCGCCTATGACGCCATGGGCAAGGCGGTGTCCTCCGCGCTGAAAGGCCCGAGCCTCGACCAGCAGATCGCCGCGCTGGAAAAGCAGGTGGCGGCGGAGCGGGCGGCGGCGGCTGGGCCGAAAGGGCGGACGCAGGGCGTCGCGGCGGCAAACCTCATCCGCGACGAAGCCGCCCTCAACAAGCTCTATGCGGAGCGCGCCCAGCACGCCAAGGAGGTCGCCGACGCCGATGCGCGCTCTGCCTCCATGGCCGCGCAGCAGGTGGCAGAAGGGCGTGACCCGCGCTTCGAGCAGCTCCGGCAGCTGCGCGAGCAGCAGGCCCTCCTGAACAAGGCGACCGACAACGGCACCAAGGGCACGCAGGAGCAGCGCGACGCACTGGAAGGCGTCAAGAACGAAATCGCCGCGCTGTCCGCTAACGGCACCACGCTGATCTCGGTGCAGGAAAAGCTGCGCCGCGAGCGCGAGCTGGAACTCGCCGTCATCCGCGCCCAGACGCCGACGGCCAAGGCTGAGGCGCAGGCCGCGCTTGATGCCTACCGGGCCAAGGCGGCTGGTGCCACCAGTGCCGTGGCGGCGGCGGAGGCCGAGAATACCAAGATCAAGGCCCTCGCCGAGGTCTATGCGCAGCTCTCCCAGTCCGCGCGCCAGCGGCTGGAGGCGGCGGATGAGGCCATTTCACAGCAGGGACTGGAAGCGCAGCTCATCGGCAAGACCGCCGGCGAGACGGCCCTGCTGCGCGCCAACTACCAGACCTATTGGGATTTGCGCAGGGAAGCCGCCCAGGCCGGTACCGGCTTTGACCAGGCGGAATATGACCGCCTGAAGAAGAAAAACGAGGAGCTGGCCCGCAGCACCCAGCTCACCGCCGAACTCAAGCTGCAGGACGAGATCGCCTTCCAGCGCGCACAGCTCGGCCGCTCCTCGCAGGACCAGGCCATTGCCTCTACGTTGCGCTCGTCCGGCGTCGCCGTGGACCTCAATTCCGCCGACGCGGCGGCGCTGCGGCTCAACGCGACGCTGTCGGACATGTCGACCACGGCGGACTCGGCCCTGTCCGGCTTCATCCAGGACCTGCGCAATGGCAAGTCGCTGACCGACGCGCTCACCAACGCCATGAACAAGCTGCTCGACAAGCTCATCGAGATGGCGAGCAACCAGGCCATTTCGAGCCTGATGTCGGGGCTGTTCGGCTTCAGTGGCCTTGGTGGGAGCGGTTCGCTCGGCACCGTCGGCACCACCACGGGGGCTGTCTATGTGGCTGGCGCGCACAGCGGCGGTGTGCTTGGGGCAGGGGAGGCGACCTTCGTGCGCGCCGATCATCCGGGCCTCTATGCCGGTGCGCCGCGCTACCACACTGGCCGCGACCCGTTCCGCCTCCTCGCCGGTGAGGAGCGGGCCATTATCAAGAAGGACGAAGGCATCTTCACCCCGGCCCAGATGCGGGCGCTTGGCGCGCGCATCGGCGGCGGCGACACCATCGCCCCGGTTTTCGCCCCGGTCATCAACGCCGGCGGGTCAGGGCAAGGTGGTGGTGGTGTCTCGCCGCAGGAGCTGATGCAGACGCTTGAATTGTGGTGGAAGGGCCAGCGCGCCGACGTCGTGAACATCCTGCGCGACGCCCGTTCGCGCCGCGTGCCGGGGGTCTGACATGACCATCAGCTATCCCCGGTCCTTCCCCGCCGGCGCGGGCTTCATCACCGTCGACTTCAAACTGGGCGACCTCTCCGTCCAGAACACGCTGGAAAACGGCGCCATCCAGGTGATGGAAATGGGCGAGGCGCTCTGGTCCTCCACCTTCACCACGTTCGAGATGACCATGGCCGACCGCCAGCGCTGGCAGGCCTGGGCGCTCACCCTGCGCCTCGGAAAGCCCTTCTATGCCTACGACCCGGAGAAGGTCTATCCGGCGGCCTATGGCGCGTCGGTCCTCAACCTCACCCGGGCCGGCGGCGGCGCCTATGACGGCACGGCCACCCTCGCCGCCGTCACCGCCAAGACCGTCCAGCTGACCGGCCTGCCCGCCGCCTACAAGGCCATGGCCGGCGATATGCTGTCGTTCCCGTGGAACGGCGGCACCGCCTTGCACATGGTGGTGGAGGATGCGACGGCGAGCGGCGACGGCGGGGTTACCCTCACCGTGGCGCCGCCCGTGCGTCTCAGCCCGTCGCCGAGCATCTCCTCGACCGTGCGGCTCGTACAGCCGGTTTGCGTCATGAAGCTCAAGCCCGGCACGTTCTCGGCGCCGGCCGGCTTCCAGCCGCAGTCCGTCACTTTCGAGGCGGTGCAGGACATCACCGGCGCCAGCACCGCGGATTACGTCTGATGCGGTCCTTCAACGCCACCACCCTGGCCAAGCTCGATGCCGGCGCCATCGTCACGCGTGGCCTGCTGCTGTTCGATTTCCCCTCGGGCCTCTACGGCTTCTGGGACGGAGTGGGCACGCTGACCTATTCGGGCGTCGATTATGTCGGTGCCGGCCGGCTGATCTCGGCCGATGCCATCGGCCTGGTGGGCGACCTCTCGGCCTCGTCCATCACCCTCACGCTCTCCGCCATCCCCGACGCGGGGCTCGATCCGGACGTGCTGGCAACCCTCGAGGCGGAGGTCTACCACCAGCGCCCCGTCACCCTGAGCCGGGCTTATATCGACCCCGACACCCGCGCCCTCATCTCGGTGGAGCGGGTCTTCCGTGGCTACGTGGACCAGGTCAGCCACGAATACACCATCGGCGGGGGCTCGGTGCTCACCTGCGCTGTGGAGAGCCGTGCCCGCGACAACACCCGAAAGGGCTGGCGCACGCGCTCGGATGCCGACCAGAAACGCATCGACGCCTCCGACGGCGGCATGCGCCACGCCACGATCGCTGGCAAACAGGTCATCTATTGGGGCAAATACCCGGGGACGGTGAAGAAATGAGCCGCGACACCATGCGACTGCCGGGCTGGGAACAGCGCCTCGCCGACCTCATCGCCGCCTATCAGGGCGGCGGTTTCATTTGGGGGGTGCGCGACTGCTTCCGCCTGCCGCAGGACGTGGCCCGCGCCGTGGCTGGCCTCGCCATCTGGCCCGATGTTCGGCCCTACCGCACCGCGCGCGGCGCCGCCATCCGGCTGGCCCGCCATGGCTTCTCCGGTGTTGGCGACGCGCTCGCCGCCGTTCTGCCGGAAGTGCCGCCCGCCCACGCGCGGCGCGGCGACTTGGGCATGGTGCTGGAAGCGGGCGCACAGGCGGGCGTGGTGGTGCTCGGCGCCGAGATTGCCGGCATGGCTCCCGATGGTGGCCTCACCATCCTGCCCCGCGCGCGCCTCGTGCGTGCCTTCGCGGTGGGCTGACCCATGCCCTTCATCGGAGCCGCCATCGTCGGGGCTATCGGCCTCAGCGGATTCGTCGCAACCGCCACCAGTGCGCTCATCAATCTCGGCGTCGCGGCCGGCCTGTCCTATCTGTCCCGCTCGATGCTTGGCGCCACGGCCACTGCCGAAACCGGCATCAAGACCGATATCACGCTCGGCGGGAACCAGCCGCGCGGCTGCATCTTCGGCGAGACCGGCACAGCAGGGCAGTTCGGCTATTGGAACACTGCCAACGAAAACCTCAATTATTTGCAGGCGATCTTCATCCTCGGAGAGGGTCCGCACGAAGACCTGACCCGCATCTGGGTTAACGGCAAGGAGCGCACGCTCACGCTCACAGCCTCGACCGCGTGGTCCAAGACCTATCGGGTGTCCGGCTTCGCCACCGAAAGCGGCGTGCCCGTGCTCTATGTGGATTTTTACTTCGGTTATGAGGACCAACCTTACGACGCCGATCTTGTAAGCTGGGCGAAGCCACCAGAACGCTGGACCAGCGCCGACCGCCTGGCCGGCGTCTGCTATGCAAAGGTGCGCGCCTTCTACATTGACACCGCTTTCGACACGGGTAGCATCCCCACCTTCCTCTTTGGGGTTAAGGGCCGGCGCCTCTACGACTGGCGCAAGGACTCCACCAATGGCGGCTCGGGTGCGCATCGCTGGAGCGATGCCCACACTTGGGAATACTCCGCCAACCCCATCGTGCAGCTCTATAATTTCCAGCGCGGGCTCACTCTCGGCGGCGAGCTGATCGTCGGCATGGGCGTGCCGCCCATCGACCTCAGGCTCGACATGTACACGGCGGCGGCCAACGTCTGCGACACGCTGGTGGCGGACCCGGACGGCGTCATGGGGCCGGCCTTCGCCTGCAGCACGATCGTTTCCGCGAACGAGGAATACGGCTCGGTCATCCAGCGCCTCCTCGACAGCTGCGCCGGCTCCCTCTACGAACGCGTCGGCGCCTATGGCCCCATCGCCGGCGCGCCGCAGAGCGTCGTCTATCCCACCATCACCGACGGCGACCTGGTGGTGGGGCGGCCGGTCAAGTTCACCGCGAAACTGAGCCGGGCCGACCTCATCAACGGGGTCTTCGGCTCCTATGTCTCGCCGGACGACCAGTACCAGATGGTGTCCTATCCGGCCCGCACCGATTCCGGCGCCGAGGCGGAGGACACCGAGATTCGGCGCATCCAGCAGGATGAGCCCACCATCACATCGCCCGGCATGGCGCAGCGGCTGGCGCAGATCCGCCTGAAGCTGGCGCGCCTGCAGGCGACCGCCACCATCACCCTCGGCTTCCGTGCCATCGTGCTCGAGCCCGGCGACTGGGTGCGCTGGAACTCGGCCCGCTATGGCGACCGCACCTACATCATCCTGTCGCTGACGCAGAACACCGACCAGACGGTCACCGTGAACCTGCGCGAGATCGCCGCCTCGGCCTACGACTGGACGGCGGGCGATGAACTGCCGGCCGGTGACCCCGGCATTGAGGGCGACACCTCCGGCCTTGCCACGGGTGTGACCGGCTTTTCCCTCTCCGCCCTCACGCTCACCGGCGCGGGCGGGGCCAAGACGCCGGCCATTCGCGTGTTCTGGAGCCCGATTTCCGATCCCACCATCACTGCGGTTCTCATCGAGTACCGCATCGCCGGCACCACGGATGCGCTTTCCATCAGCACGTCCTCGGTCGGCAACGGGGAATATCTCATCAGCGCCGGCCTGGTGCCGAACACCTCCTATGAGTTGCGCGCGACCATCGTCACCGTCCCGGTACGGGCCACCGAATGGACCGACTGGAGCACCGTCAGCACCGGCGAGCAGCTGGCCGCCGGCGTGGTGCCCAACTCCATCACGCCGGCGCAGATGACGGCCGCCACCCGTGACCTTGTGGTGACGAAGACTGTGGTCGAGATTGTCTCCCTGCAATACGCGGTCGAGCGGCTGTCCTTGCTGCTGGCCGATGTGGATGCGGCTGGTGACCTTAACCGGCTGGAAATGAGCCGCGCCT
>NZ_JAMJXC010000029.1 GCF_023571765.1 Xanthobacter aminoxidans
GGGCCTCGAGGCGCTCGGCGAATTCGAGGCGTTGCCGCTGCCACACGCGAACAGCATCCCGCATGGCCTCGCTGGTAGTCGCGAATTCACCAGATTCCACGCTTTCGCGGAGTGCGCGCATCATGTCGGGCGTCATGGTGACGCTGACTTTCTCGGCATTGGGCATGGTCGAACCTCATATCACCCTCATGGTAGGATAAAATCCCACTCAGCGCGAGCGCGATGTGCCTGGACGCAAGGAGACTGTCGGCAGGGGCGCGCATGATCCTAATCCGGGGGCCTGGCCTACTCAACGCGAGCTCGAAGCCAGCTTTTTTCAATCGAAAGGCCTACCTCAGTTACCTTGGCCTCTACTGATCTCATGCCGTCGTCCGATGTGATCGTCACCAACCCCGCATCCGCAAGCGTTCGAATGGCGTGAGCGTATGCAGATCTATAATTACTATCCAGTATTGCCGTTTTGCGTCGTGCAGACTGTTTGAATGGTGCCATATGCCTAAATCGTCTCTGTATACATCCGGCATTCCACAGCGCTGGGCAGCCAGTAATAGTAGAGGTCGCAAGAGATCGTCATTGTTCACCACCGGCTCGATGTGTCAATCGGCGTGGAAGCCTGGGTCTGACGCAGTTTTGGTGACGAAAATCTAAGGCGCGCCGACGAGACGGGCCTGAAGGAGATCGAGCTTTCCTCTTCCAGAAATCTGGAACTTGATGAGTTTGAGCTTTGTGATTTGCCCCTCGGTTTGGCCGTTGGACAAGTGCGAGGAGATGGCGGCAACCACCGCGGCCCGATCTTTGACGACGCCATTGGCAAATGACGCGATAGGGCTGGATCTGGCCCGCTCAAGCCATGGCTCGAGCTCTGCGACAATTTTCTTGCGGATCATGGCCTGGAACGCGGCGATGATCTCTCGCGCCTCGACGAGGAGCGGCACGCCGGCTTCGATCGCAGCGATCGTGACGCTCTCGAATTTGGACACGCGGTCCCGGCCAATGGTCATGAGGCGCGCGATGGTGCGCGCCGAAGGGGTTCGAGTGAGTGCATCACTGTCCATCCGTTCGGCGCGCCGACGGCGTGACACCCACTCGGTGACGACCCGAAGACAACCCCGGAAGCCCTGGCGCTTGAGGCGCCGCCACAGCTCCGCGCCGTTGCGTTCGCCGGCGGCCCACCTGTCCTCGAGCCACGGAAGGTACAGTTCCAGCGAACTTTCCCGGGAGCGGAACACGTCCGTGCGTTCGCCGCGCAGGGTCCTGCGGACAAGGCCACGACTATGCCCGGTGCGGCGCACGATCTCCTTGATCGCGATCCCGTCCTTCGCCAAGCGGAGGATGGTCCCGTTTGCGTCTTCCCGACGAAGATATCCCTCGTATTGCAGCCGCTCGGCGGCCGTAAGCAGATCAGGGTTGATGGTCGCGGCGCCGATCGCGGCCCGGACCTGACGCATGGATTTGCGCACCGCGTCGAGAAAGGCACGGCTGGCGTTCTCCATCAGGTGCCAGCGGTCAGCCACCTGCGTGGCCGTCGGCAGCGCCTTGGCCGTAGCCGTGGCATATCCGCCGCCGCGATCACGAGCGACGGTGGTGATTTGGGGCTGGCAGGTCAGCCACGCCTGCGCTGTCGCGGGCTCCCGGTCGGGCAACAGAGCGATGGTCCTGCGGCGCTCAAGGTCACAGATGATCGTGCCATAGCGTTGGTTGCGCCGCCACGCCCAGTCGTCGATCCCAATGAACGTTGGCGGGACGAAAGGCCGGTGGCCGCGTCGCCGCACCACCCGCAGCAGGGTGTCGTTGCTGACCGGCAGCATCAGCCTGCGGGCAAAGCTCCCCGCTGGCCGTCCGCCGAGCGCCAGCCCCAGGTGGTGGACGATGTGGTCGAGCCGGGCAGTCCGCCGTGCCCATGCGCCAAAACCTTGGCGTCGAAGCGCTCCGCAAAGATGCGCCGGCCGCAGAGCACCGTGTCGCAGTGGAAACGCCGCGCCCGGACGACGAGCCGAACCGGTTTGCCCGCCATCGGCAGATCCGCCAGATGCCGATGATAGCGACTGTGGATCCGCTCCGAGGTTCTCCCGCATCCCGGGCACGAACTCGCCTTGCCAACCGCGCGAACCATAATCAGCGTGCCCGCGCTGTCGCTGCTGACATCGTCCACGACGAATCCGAGCGGCACCAGGGTCGAAGGTCGGAGAGAGGGCTGCATGGCGTTGTTTCCAATCAGAAAATCAACGCCAGCCGAATCCCAAACTCCATCAAAAGTGAGTCAGACCCAGGTTTCCGTGCCGATTGACAGAAATCCGGCAGGACTACCTTGCCGATATTGCGGCCGCGTCCGACGAGCGCATGTGTCGCGCGAAGATTGGACGCCTTCTTCCCTAAATCTGAGGCAAGGAGGCTCCGATGATGTCCGCGGCCATGCGTTTGTTCACGCCGCGCGCAGGGGGAGGAAGGCGTTCATACGTCGTGTCTGAGCAAGACGCGCATATTTATATAATAATATCAATTACAAAAGCGTTCGCAGTTTCATTCTGTCCGGCGCGCCACCTAAATCCAAGAAAACGCACGATAATCGGCCGTCCGTCCAGTCGCGGGGAAGCATCTTCGTGATGTCGGGTCATCACTAGAACCAGCGTGCGCGCTCGCGGGCTGTCGGCTTCTCCTGGATGACACTGGGCGTGCAGGCGCAAACAGATTCTCGCTTCTCCTTCCGCACTCGATTGGGAAGCTCGGCAGGACGGCCGTGACCTCTCCTGCGGACGACGCCGTCGTGCCAATAGGGCGCGGCCTCAGCCCAATATCGAAAGCACCACCTCCGCCGGCCCGCAAGCCAATGGCCGCGAGCGTGTGGGCGAAGGCTCCGATGCCGGAGCAATCTCCTGCGTGACCACAGCTGGCACAAACGCTGGGATCGTCTCGCTTGCCTTGCGTGCCTCACGGCGCCACGTGAACAACTGCTGCGGCGTCAGTCCGTGGCGGCGGGCAACCGCGGACACCACGGCGCCGGGAGCGAGCGTCTCTTCCAGGATCCGAGCCCGGTCGTCCGCCGTCCAACGCCGGCGCCCCATCGCGCCGTTGATCACCTCGAAGCGCCGGACCTCACCCTCCGGCTCAAGTCTATGGTCAAGCCCAGACACAAGACGATCTTCCAATCGGGATCGTCAGACTGCGCTCTCACACCAGACCTATGAAGGTGCCCCAAGGACGACGCTTACGTTCGGGGAGGCGCCGACGGATCACGTCAGGCTCGAAGCGCCCTTGAGACGCACTTTGTCGATCTTGCCGCTCGCAAGCAGCGGCATTTCCGGAAGAGCGGAGACCTCCTGCGGCAGCTTGTACCTAGCAAGGCGCGAGCGGCAGTGCTCCATCACCTCCTGCGGGGTCAGCGATCGGCCATTCTTGAACACCACATAGGCTCGACCCACCTCGCCCCACTTAGGGTGCGGCACCGCGACCACCGCAGCCTGGGAGATGGCATCGTGGCTGCAAAGGGCCTGCTCGACCTCGGCGCAATAGACGTTCTCTCCACCCGAGATGTAAAAGTCCTTCGCGCGCCCCACCAAATAAAGATAGCCATCGGAATCGTAATGAGCGACGTCGCCAGTGCCGAACCACTGGCAAGCCCCGCGCGGCATCGCACCCCAATAGCCGGGCGTGATGGTTGGCCCGCGCACCTCGATCTCGCCATGGACGCCCGCCTCGGTCACGACCCTGCCGGCGTTGGTGAGGCGCAGCTCCACATGGAGCAGCGGCCGCCCGCATGAGCCCAGCCGCGACAGGCTCCCCGTCTTGGAGAGGGCAGTCGCCGCAGTGGTGGTCTCGGTCATGCCCCAGACATTCCGAAGCACAATGCCCCTGCGTTCGTAAGTCTCCAGCAGCGTCTGTGAGCAGGGCGCCCCGCCCACGGCACACACTTTCACATGGGGCAATTTTATATCCTCGAAGCCCGGCTGCTCCGACATCATAAGGTAGTTGGTGGGCACGCCGAGGACGTGGGAGATGCCCAGTTGGGGATCGCGTAGGAGCGCCAGCGCCTGCCGCGCATCGAAAGTGCGCATGACATGGACCGTGCCGCCCCAGTGGAATGCCACGTTCCCATAGGCATTCAGGCCGCTAATGTGGAACATCGGGAGGAAGGTGAGGGTGTTCGAGGTGCTGTCGAAATCGAAGTGCATGCCCGCGTGCACACAATTGTGCAAGGTCATGCCATACGTGATGCGTGCTCCCTTGGGCACGCCGGAGGAGCCTGACGTATAGACGATCGCCCAGGTATCGTCGCTGTCGAGCAGCGCGCGTTCGGCAGGCGGCCCCTCCGCGCGCCAGTCCTCATAGGCGCTCGCGCCGCCATCGCTCAGGGTGAGGAGTGGGGCGCCCGCTTGGTCTACGGCGGCGAGGTTCTTCTCGAACTCCACATGCGCGAGGATCACGGCCGGCGCGCAATCGGCCACTAGCCGCTGCAGTTCCACGGGAGTCAGCCGCCAGTTCAGCGGCACATAGATGGCACCGATGCGCTGGCAAGCAAACTGAAGCTCGAAAAGGTCCGTGGAATTATAGCAGAGGGTCGCCACCCGGTCGCCCGGCCGCGCCCCATGGGCGTGCAGGAGGGAGGCTGCCCGATCCACGCGCCGGTGGAAGTCAGCATAGGTATAGCGGCGCTGGGAGAAGCAATCCACCGCCGCCAGCCTGTCGGGCCGGTTGATCGCATGGTGGGCGATCCAGTCCATGACCATGTTCATGGGACGTCCGATTCTTATTGGGTTTTGGCCGTGCGCCGGGCGAGAAAGGCATCGATGCCCGCCTTGCCGTCGGGGCTCTCGAACAGCATGCGATAGAGGTCTCGCTCGTGCCTCTTGGATGCGTCGTAATTCTCGCGGACGCATCCGCTCAGCACTTGCTTGGTGAGGGTGATGGCCGCCGGGCGATAGGACGCCAGGCGCACCGCCAAGGCATAGGCTTCGTCCTGCAAGGCCTCGGGCGCGTAGAGCGCATGAAGGAGGCCGAGCGTCAGGCAGCGCTCCGCATCCATCGGGTCGCCGGTGATGCACATGGCCCGAGCCACCACGGGCCCGGCCAGATGCTCGATAAGCACCGTTCCGGCATTGCCCGGAAAGAAGCCCAGCTTGATTTCCGGGAAGCCCAGCTTCGCGTCGCGCGCGGCGATCAGCACGTCGGCCGACAGTGCGATCAGCAGCCCGCCCCCCAAGGCATAGCCATGGATAGCGGCGATCACCGCCTGGGGAAGCGCCTGGATGCGCTCATAGACGGCGCAGCCGCCAGCCCATTGCCGGTCGATTTCATCCACCGTCATCTTTTGCAATTCGGTGATGTCCGCCCCCGCGGCGAAGGACTTGCCGTTGCCGGAGATGACCACGGCCCGCACGTCCTGCGCGCGCTCCAGAATGGCGCAGACCGCGTCTAGATCGCGCAGCATCTGGCGATTGAGCGCGTTGTAGCGCTCGGGGCGGTTCAGCTGCACCTGGGCGATGGAGCCCGCGCGCTTCAGCTGCAAGGTCTCGAAGTCACTGAGCGGCATCGGCGCGCGTCCTCAGGATCATCTGGAGTCCAAGATCCGCCATGCAGTCCACCACCTCGTCCTCCGACAGGCGGCCGGTGGGCTTGTACCAGAGGAACATCCAGGTCATCAGACCGCCGATGCCCAGCGTGGCAAGGCTCGTGTCCTTGACCGAGAATTCGCCGGTGCGCACGCCTTCCTGGATCACTTCGGTCACGATGGCATCGAACTCGGCGCGCAGGAGGGACTGGGACTCCACCGAGTCCTCGGGCAATTGCATCTCCTCCCGAAAATAGATGGCCAGCGACGCGCGGTTCTGGATCACCGAGCGGGCAAAGTCCCGGAGAAAGGCTTGCATGCGCTGCGTGGGCGTACCGCTCCTGGCCTTCAGGGCGGTGGCACATTCGAAGGCGCCGCACAGGCCCCTTCGGGCAACGGTGGCAAGGAGGTCCGCCTTGTTGCCGAAATGGTTGTAGATGACGGGCTTGTGTACGCCAGCCAGCTGCGCGACGGCGTCGAGCGAGGTGCCCACATAGCCGTGCGACAAGAAGAGCTTGGTCGCCGCCTCCAGCACGCGGGCGCGCTTCAGTTCCTCTATTTCGTCCTTGAGGGATCGCTGGGCCTGCCCTGCGACCGGGTTGCTGTCATCGGCCATGGCACGTTCGTCCTTTTGGGGCGGGTAGTTCTCAAGCGCCGGCGGGTTTGGGCGCCCGGCGCTCGAAAAAGGCGCTCGCGGCGCACTTGGCTTCCGTGCTTCGGCAACATTCGGCGTGGCGGCGGGCCTCCCTGTCCATATGGTCGGCAAAGCTCAGGTCGAACGTCTCCGCGAGATTGAGCTTGCCATAGCCGAGGGAAAGCGTCGTGCGGGACAGAAGGCGTCCCACCAGCGCCTCGACCGCGTCGGCAAGTTCGCTTGCTGGATGTACCTCCCCCACTAGGCCGATCGCCCGCGCCTGCTCAGCGTTAAGTGTCTTCGGATCGAGCATAAGCTGGCGCGCCCGGGCGGGACCCACGATGCGGGGCAGCAGCCAGGAAATGCCGAAATCCCCAGAGACGCCCACATTCTGAAAGGCGGTGGCGAACTTGGCGTTGTCCGCCGCCAGCCGGAAATCGCAAGCACAGGCCACCGAGAGGCCGGCGCCGGCGCACGCTCCATTGATGGCCGCAACCGTGACCTTGTCCGTCGTGTGGAGCAACTCGCTGATGCGCATGAAGCGCCGCAGGCGCGCGGCCTGCTGGTCCAAAGTGCCCTCCCCGTTCACCGTCTCCAGGCCGGTGGAGATGTCCCCACCGGAGCAGAAGGCCCGGCCCGCGCCGGTCACCACGATGATGCGGCAGTCCGGGGCCGCGACGGTAGCCTCGGTCGCCTGCAGCATGTCTTCCAGCAGCGCGGCGTCCATGGCGTTCATGACGTCGGGCCGGTTCATCCGCAAGGTGGTGACGGGACCCGCCACGCTCAGTTCTATGGTCTTGTAAGGCATGGCGTCACTTCTCAAGGCGGGAAGACAGGGTCTGCTTGGGGATCACCAGCACCAGCACGCCGCCGAGCAGCATCAGGGCAGCCAGCACATAGGTGCCGTTATTGATGTCCCCGGTGAGATCCTTGGCGAGACTCGCGGCATAGGAGCCCACAAAGCCGGACGTGGAGCCGATGGATGTAATCAGGGCGATGCCGGCGGCGGCGGCTGTGCCGGAGAGCACGGAGGCCGGGAAGGTCCAGAAGACCGGAGCATGAGCCATGACGCCGCCCGCCGACACCGACAGGAAGAACAGGGCCACCGGCAAGTTGTTGGCGGTGAGCGCCGCCAGGATGAAGCTGATGCCCGCGATGAAAGAGGGAATGGCCGCGTGCCAGCGCCGCTCGTTCATCTTCCGAGAATGGGCCGCGTTCAGGATCATGGCGACGGCGGAGACCAGCCACGGAATGGCGGAGAGCAGCCCGATGTCGAACGCACTCTTCACTCCGGCATTCTTGATGATGGTGGGGAGCCAGAAGGACAGGCCATAGATGCCAGTGCTGTAGCAGATCATGATGCCGGCCATCACCCAGACCCGGTAGTCACCGATGACTGCCGAGAAATTATGGCGCTTGTGACGGTCGTCGATCTGCAGATTGTTGGCAATCGTCTTCTTTTCACCGTCCGTAAGCCACTTTGCGTCGGCAACGGAACTGTCCAGATACATGAAGACAACGATGCCCAGGATCACCGCCGGAAGGCCTTCCAGCACCAGCATCCACTGCCAGCCGGCAAGGCCGTGCACATCGTGGAAGTGGTCCATCAGCGCGCCCGAGATGGGGCCGCCCACGATCAGGCTGATGGGGATGGCGACGATGAAGCCGGCCATCACCTTGGCCTGGCGCTCCGCCGGGAACCAATAGCTGATATAGAGGACGATGCCGGCAAAGAAGCCCGCCTCGCTCACGCCCAGCAGGAAGCGCAGGATGTAGAAGGTCAGTTCCTTGCCGAGCCCGGTCCAGGCGGCGATGGGGTCGACGAAAGCGATGGCGGCGGAGACGATGCCCCAGGTGATCATGATCCGGGAGATCCAGATCCGGGCTCCGATCTTGTGCAGCACGATGTTGCTGGGGATCTCGAAGGCCACATAGCCCACGAAAAAGATGCTCGCACCAAAGGCGTAGACGGCATCCGAAAATCCCAGGTCCGTGAGCATCTGCAGCTTAGCAAAGCCGATGTTCACGCGATCCAGATAGGCGACCGCGTAACACAAAAAAAGCAATGGCACGAATCGCCACGTAATTTTCTTGTAAAGCGGATCCCCGCTTAATTTTGAGTATGGCTGTGACGGCGCAGCATTCAGCTGATTGATCGGCACTACGTTCCCCCCTTGTATTTTTGTTTTCGTGCGTACCGCATTGGCTGCGCATCGCATCGCCCATGCGGTACCTGGACGTCGGCGCGGAGCCCCTCTTTTTTCTTGCGGATTTACCCCTGCCGGTGGCCGGCCAGCGTGTTTGGCGTGTCCTGGCTGGTCCAAAAAACCGACCAGGACTTTTTGATACCAATCAGTATTTTTGTCAATCTCGTTGAGTGCGGAATGCATTAAGCCCTGGGCTCCGACCATGGATAGGGACTGTCGTGGCCGAAGCGCGCCGTCGCGGTTCCGGTGAGGGAAGCTCTGACCCAGAAGCGAAGAGGAAGGCTTGCGCCGCTCGCACTGGCCTGCCGCCTGAAAAGTGGTCCTCCGTGAAGTAGGCTTTCGGGCCTTTGGAGGATGGCGCAATGGCGCAGAAGAAGCACAAGCCGGAAGAGATCGTCGGGAAGCTTCGGCAGGTCGACGTTCTGGTGTCGCAGGGGCGCCCCGTTGCCGAAGCGATCCGGGCGATCGGGGTGACGGCGTTCACGTATTACCGCTGGCGCAAGGAGTTTGGCGGGCTGAAGAGTGACCAGGTCAAGCGGCTGAAGGAACTCGAAAAGGAGAACGAGCGGCTGCGCAAGGCGGTCTCGGATCTGACGCTTGAGAAGCTGATCCTGAAGGAAGCTGCGGCGGGAAACTTCCGAGCCCCGCCCGGCGCCGTCGCTGCGTCGAACACGTCGTGAGCAAGCTCGGCGTGTCGGAACGGCTGGCGTGCCGGGTTCTGGGGCAACATCGATCAACCCAACGCAAGATGCCGGTTGGCCGTGCCGACGAGGCGGCCCTGACCGCGGACATCGTCGAACTCGCCACCCGGTACGGACGCTATGGCTATCGCCGGATCACGGCCTTGCTGCACGCTGCCGGGTGGGCGGTGAACGTCAAGCGGGTGGAGCGGATCTGGCGGCGGGAGGGGCTCAAGGTGCCGCACAAGCAGCCGAAGAAAGGCCGGCTCTGGCTCAATGACGGGTCCTGCGTGCGGCTGCGGCCGGAATATCCCAACCACGTCTGGTCCTACGACTTCGTCGAGGATCGCACTCACAATGGCCGAAAGTTCCGCATGTTGAACGTCATCGACGAATATACCCGGGAGTGCTTGGCCATCCGCATCGACCGGAAGCTCAACTCGACCGCCGTCATCGACGTCCTGACGGACCTGTTCGTGCTGCGGGGCGTGCCCGGGCATGTTCGTTCAGACAATGGCCCGGAGTTCATCGCCACCGCCGTCCGGGACTGGATCGCCGCTGTCGGGGCCAGGACGGCCTTCATCGAGCCGGGCTCGCCGTGGGAGAATGGCTATTGCGAGAGCTTCAATTCCAAGCTCCGCGACGAACTCCTCGATGGCGAGATCTTCTACAGCCTTGCCGAGGCCAGGATCGTCATCGAGAGTTGGCGGCAGCATTACAATACTGAGCGGCCTCATTCCTCGCTCGGCTACAAACCACCGGCGCCGGCCGCCATCGTGTCGCCACCGCCAACATCAAACCCGGCACAAAGGCCGACAATGCATTAGGGTCAAGCTGGACCACTCAATCCGGGCAGGTCAATGATAACGCTTACTTTGGTCTCCTCGCCGGTCTTTCGCCCATCAGGGCGATGAAGGCGGCGGCGAAGAGGTGATCCATGGCCCGGGCCAAATTACCGCCGGTCATGGTGAGGCAGCGGATTATCAATCCGCCGCCATTCGGCAATTCGCTCATGCCGGCGCAGCAACCGAGTGGCTCCACCTCGGCCGTAAGAGCATGCGGGTCGATCTCGCCGAGGCGTGGGCCGAGCACTAATATACTGCCCATGGCGCGATAGGTCCCCAGAGGCGAACTGACCCCTGCGAACCCACGGCCGCTCAAGTTGCTTCGCTCCGTCGCTATCAGGCGTCCATCAGCGTCAAGAATGCGCACACATGTCTCAAGCCGGTCGAACGGGCAGCCACGTGCTTCTGGGTCGTGTGTGGCGAAGCCGTCGGAAACGATGACGCGAGCGCCGACGGCCACCGTCACGTCCATTGACGAAACGAAGCTCGCCTCAGGAAAAAGAATGAAGGGGTCGTTGGTGAGGGCGAGGAAGGCGTGTTCGCGGACGGTGACCGTGGTGGTGAGGAGCGCGGGAGCATCGGGGGTGCGATGGACAACGGTTGCGGCCTGGCTGGTAAGATGGACGTGGGCGCCACGGCCGGCCTCTATGTCGAGCCGCAAGCGGTCACCTCGGTAGAGCCCGCCGGAGGCGGACTGGAGATACAATGTGGCGAGTTCCGGCAGCCGCGGGTCGAGTGCGAAGGACCGTGTGATGTGGAAGGGATAAGGCACGTGTTGACGAGCCAACACAGTTCGTCCGCCTCCGCGCACGAAAGCGAGGCCCGCTGTCACTTGGCGGCCTGATGTGGGCGAAAGCCGGTCCGGCACGGCCACGCGGAAGGTGGGGTCCCTCGGCGCGACGTTCATCGAAACAGAACCGCCCTGACGATCCGATCGGCGACGGCGTCGATGCCGGCGCTTCGACGCGAATCGGTGATTACAACCGGACGGTTCGACCGCACCTTCAGCGCGTCGGCTTCCATCTGCACGAGGTTCACCCCGACATGCGGGGCAAGATCCTGCTTGTTGATCACCAGCAGGTCGCAGCGCAGCACGCCCGGTCCCTTCTTGCGCGGAATGTCGTCGCCGCCCGCGACGTCGATGACAAAGATCCACCAGTCGACCAGGTCCAGCGAGAAGGTGGAGGCGAGATTGTCGCCGCCGGATTCGAACAATATGAGCTCGAGGCCGGGGAAGCGCAGTTCCAGATCGTCGCCGGCCGCCATGTTGAGCGTCGGGTCCTCGCGGATCACAGTGTGCGGGCAGGCGCCTGCCTCCACCGCCAAAACGCGCAGAGGGTCGATCAGGCCTGAACGGCGCAGCCGCTCGGCATCCTCGCGGGTGACGAGGTCGTTTGTTACCACGGCCAAGTCGACGCCGCGCGCTTGAAGCACGGGAATCAGCGCCTCGATCAGCGCGGTCTTACCAGAGCCGACCGGCCCGCCAATGCCCACGCGGGCGGCGATGCTGCGGGGAAATGTCTCGTCGAGGGGCATCGCCATCGGCCCGTTCATCGCAACACATAACGCTGCGCCAGAGGCAGCGTCGCCGAGGGCTCGCAGGTCGCCAGCACGCCATCGACGAAGACGTCGAAGGTCTGGGGATCGACGCGGATATCGGGACAGGCCGTGTTCAGCCGCAGGTCCTTCTTGCGCAGCGTGCGTGTACCGACCGCGGGAAGCAGCGGCTTCGACAGGCCGAGCTCGCCGCCCAGTCCCCGCTTGATGGCGAGCGGATGCACAAAGCAGGCGGAGAGCTGCGAGGCGGCGCGGCCGAACGCCCCCCATTGCGGGCGCACCAGCAGGGGCTGACAGGTCATCAGCGAGGCGGCGCTGTCGCCCATCGCCCCCCAGGCGATGAAGCCGCCCTTGACTACCAACTCCGGCTTGATGCCGAAAAAGCCGGGCCGCCAGATGACGATGTCTGCCATCTTGCCGTCCTCTAGCGAGCCGATGTGCCCGGCGATGCCGAAGGTGAGCGCGGCGTTGATGGTGTATTTGGCTATGTAGCGCTTGATGCGAGCATTGTCGCCCATGCCGTCGACATCCTCCGGGAGCGGCCCGCGTTGCTCCTTCATCTTGGAGGCCAGCTGCCACGTGCGGCAGATCACTTCATGGATGCGCCCCATACCCTGGCTGTCCGAGCCGAGCATCGAGATGGCGCCGAGGTCATGCAGCACGTCTTCGGCGGCGATGGTCTGCGGTCGGATGCGGCTCTCGGCGAAAGCTACGTCCTCTGGGATGGCCGGGTTGAGGTGGTGGCACACCATCGTCATGTCGAGATGTTCGTCGAAAGTGTTGACCGTGTAGGGGTTGGTCGGGTTGGTCGAGGAGGGCAGGCAGTTCTCAAGGCCGGTGACGCGGATAATGTCCGGCGCGTGGCCGCCGCCGGCGCCCTCGGTGTGGTACATGTGGATGGTGCGTCCACCGACCGCGGCCAGTGTGTCCTCCAGGAACCCGCTCTCGTTCAATGTATCGGTGTGGATCTGCACCTGGAAGTCGAGCTCGTCGGCGACCCCAAGGCAAGTGTCGATAGCGGCGGGCACCGAGCCCCAATCCTCGTGTAGTTTCAGGCCGAGGCAGCCGGTCTCCATCTGCTCGACCAGCGAGGCCGGTTTGTGGCTGTTGCCGCGCCCAAGGAAGCCGAAGTTCATTGGCCATTGCTCGGACGCCTGAAGCATTTTGCCGGCGTTGAACGGGCCGCCGGAATCGATGCCGACGGTAATGGGGCCCAGCGAACCGCCGATCATGGTAGTGATGCCGCTGGCAATGGCGTGCTCGACGAGGCCGGCGCTGTCGAAATGCACATGCACGTCGATCGCGCCGGCGGTGGCGATCAGCCCCTCGCAGTCGCGCACCGTGGTCGCCTGCGAGACGACGAGACGTGGATCGACACCGTCCATCACAGCCTGGTTGCCGGCCTTACCGATCCCGACGATCCTGCCGTCCTTGATGCCGAGGTCGCCCTTGACGATGCCCAGCATGGCATCGATTACCACGACGTTGCACAACAGCATGTCGAGTGCACCCTGCGTGGAAGTGACGCCGGCGGCAAGACCGGCGCCGTCGCGCAGCGTCTTGCCGCCGCCATGCAGGCACTCGTCGCCATAGACCGTGTAGTCCTTTTCGATCACGGCGATAAGCGAGGTGTCGGCCAGACGCACACCGTCGCCTGCGGTCGGACCGTACATGCGGGCATAGTCGCGGCGCTGCATCATCACCATAGTCAGGCTCCCTTGAAACCGGCGGCGCGGGCGCGCTGCAGCGCCTGCGCGCGTGCCTCCTCGCCGTCCGTCGGTCCCCCGCTCAGACTGTTGAAGCCGTCAATCTCGCGGGTACCGCCTACTGCCACCAACGTCAGCGTCTTGCCCTGCCCCGGCTCGAAGCGCACGGCAGTGCCGGCGGGGATGTCGAGCCGCATGCCGAACGCTTTGGCACGGTCGAAGTCGAGCGCCTTGTTGACCTCGAAGAAATGGTAATGCGAGCCGATCTGGATGGCCCGGTCGCCGGTGTTGACTGCGGTGATCTCCAACCGCGCGCGGCCGGTATTTAGTTCAATTTCGCCCTCCAGCGGCAGCAACTCGCCCGGCTCCAGCCTGTCGGGCGCGGCACCTTCGCGCGGTCGGATCGGCTCATGGATCGTCACCAGCTTGGTGCCGTCGGGAAACACGCCCTCGACCTGAAGGACATCCAGCAGCGCGGCGACTCCGGGCATGACGTCGTCGGTCGTAAGGATCAAGGAGCCCGCCCCCATCATCTGCGCCACCGTACGCCCGTCGCGCGCACCCTCCAGTATCTCGTCGGTGATCAGCGCCACCGCCTCTGGATAGTTGAGTTTCAGCCCGCGCGCCCGGCGCTTGCGTGCCAGCTCGGCGGCGGTGAAGATGGTCAGCCGTTCGAGTTCCGTCGGCGTGAGCAGCATGGCTTCTTTCCTGCGGGTGGGAGCTTCGTCAGTTCGAGAACAGGCGAACCTCGGACGTGGCGTGGCGCATGGTGGCAATGTCGAGAAGCGGGCTCATGCTGGCGAAATCGTCTGCAGAGACGGGTGACCTTGCGCCGATCTCCTCGATCAGTCCGGCGATTACCGGCAGCGTCGCGGCAAGCGCCCGCTGCGCGTCCACCGCGCCGACGAGGCCGAGTCGCACCGCCGCGCTCACCATGGTAGACGCGGCACCATAGGCGGAGGCGGCAAGCGCCGAGGTCTCGTCCAGCCCGCAACGGTGCCACAGTGCGCCCTGCATCACCGGCAGGTGTCCGTGCAGCCGCCGTGCGTCGACCTCCACCTTCAGCGCGCTGGCACCCGTGGTGCCGATCCGCGCATGCGAAGTGAGAAAGGCCAGTCCGTTGCGACGGGAGCCGCTGCGCTGCGGCGCGGGCAGTGTCGCCGCCTCCAGCCGGCTGTCGATTCCGACCAGCCCGGCGAGGTCGTCGACGGCGGCGAAGGCAAGGAGAACGGCAATGGCATCCATGCGGGCCCAGCGATGGGTCAGGGTCGTGGCCAGCACAGCCGCCAAACGGTCGCGGTCGAGGCGCTCGCCCAGCTCCGCCAGCCCCTCAATGCCGTTCGAGAAAGCGAACGCGCCGTTCGGGAAGGCCGAATCCGACTGCCAGAGCGTTGCTAGTAGCGTTAGCATGGCGCGCTCCCGGCTTCGGGCGCAGCCACCTCGATCCGGTCATCGAGGCCAAGCGCCGCCAGCCGTGCGAGATAGGCTTCAGCGGGGCCTTCCAGCGCGACGCAGATCGCCGTTGCCTCGAACCGTACCCGCCAGTGCAGATTGCCGACGTGATAGCCGAGCTCCAGCGCGACTGCCATGTCCCGCACCCCGAGCCGCAACCACCGCTCCGCATCGACCCGCACCACGATCGCCCGATGCTGTTCGAACAGCAGCACGGCGCCGTCGAACAGCGTTTCGTCCCGCGGCAGCGCCACCGCGATCTCGGTGCCGCCGCTGGTCACCGCTCGAAACCGCCGCCGCGCCAGCTCGGCCGCCGCAAGCATCAGCCACTCCACCGCCCCATGATGCTCCAAATCATGCAGCCGCTCAGAGTACCCTTCGTCCAGCCGGCTCCCGACAATGCGATCAATCTGCAGCATGATCGACCTCCTTGCCGGTCCTCGCCGGCGTGCGGATTGGCCTCTCAACCGGGCCGCGCCGGAACAGGAAAATGCAGCGACCGGTCTCCTCCGCCACCGCAGGTACGTGGAGTTGCTCCGTCAGGTAACGAAACACGATGCGTGCCGCGGCCGGCGACAGCGTCGGCTTCCACAGCCAGATGTCCCGCTCGGTATCGACCGCGTGCCGCACGAACAAGGCGCGCGCGGGATCGTCGGCGCACCCGACGCACCAATCGGCGGGCCGCCCACCGAATTCCTTGATGTAGCTCAGGAACTCGAATTTGACTTGTTGCGGACTGAACACCATCTGCGTCACCCGGGAAGCGGGTTGAGACGCGCATGGCGGGAAACTTCGGCGGTGCGCCCCCGCCAACGCGCGACCGAGGTGCTTCCCGCCTGCTTCTCGTCCGACGACATTTGCGCCACGATCGCTTCAAGCGCGGTCAGCGCGGCCCCGATGCCGTGCTGGGCGGCAAGCGACAGCCAGGTGAATGCCTCTACGCGATCCTTTGGCACGCCGAGGCCGTTCACATACATGAAGCCCAGCCGCGCCTGCGACGGATAGTGCCCGCGCTCGGCCGCGGAGCGATACCAGCGCGCGGCGGCTTCATGGTCGGAGCGCCCTCCCTCGCCCTTCGAGAGCAGCGTCGCCAGATTGTATTGAGCGAAGACGTCACCGCGCTGTGCCGCCTTTTCCAGCCAGGCGACGCCGGCGGGAATGTCGCGGGGCGTGCCGTGTCCCATTGCGAGCATGGCTCCGACATTGGTCTGCGCGAGCAGGATGTCAGCCTGCGCGCCTTCGAGATAGAGCGCGAAGGCGCGCATCAGTGAGGCTTCAACGCCTTGGCCATTGGCGTACATCGCGCCCAGCCACGTCGTTGCCTCCAGATCGCCTTCGCCGGCCCGGAGTGAAAACAGACGGAACGCCTCGTCGTAGTCGCCGCACATGTAGGCGGCGATGGCGCCCCCCAGCTCCGCGTCGTGCTTGGTGGTGAGATCCGCAGACAGCATGGGCTCAGCTCCTCGGGTTCTGGTAAAGTGGTTGCGGGAAGGCATCGCGAGGCATGCGAGCGAGGTGGGCGGCGAGGGCCACCTGCATCCAGGCGCCCGGCCCATCGCTCTGCGTCGGCAGTGCGACGCCGATCGTCGCCGGGCGGTGCTGGGTTCCCCAGCGTGCGAGGTCCGCATGCACCGCTTCCGCGCGCTCGGCACGCCGCCGGATTTCCTCGCGCCAGAACGGCAGCGCACCGCATGGGTCGGCGCCATAGGTCGACAACCGGCACTGGGTCTGGCCCATTGAGGTTGGCTGCAAGATCAGGACGACAGTGCTGTCTTGCGTGCCGATCAGCACGAGGTTCGGGAACAACCAAGCGGTGCGCGCGACCGTACCGTCGGACAAGTTGGTCGTGGCGGACATCCACAGATCGCGTTCGGTGTTCACCGGCACGCCGGCGGTCAGCGACTGGCCCATGAGCTTCCAGTTCGCTGCGTATTCGAGCCAGATCTCGTCAGAGCGGCGGGGCTTGTGAGCGCCGAAGAACCGGCCCGTCTGGTTCAGGGCTGCGAGTTCCCCGTCGGGCCATGCGGGGGCGAGATCCAAATTTACAAAGATCAGCGGGCCCCAGCTGCGGACATTGGCAGTCAGCAGACGTTCCGGACGCAGGCCCAGATATTGGTGCATCTGCGGCGTGCCGTCGCCGAGTTCGCCGGCGGGGATGGCTCCGCGGTCACGACTGTAGCCGCAGGAGGTGAAGGAGCATTTGGTCTTCGCGCCGGTCTGGCACTGGAGCGGTACCGTTCGGCAACCGCCGTGCTGTGCCTTGTTGAAACGCGCGACGATGCCGCCATCCGCGCGCTGGACATGGATGCCGTGCGTGCCAACCGTGAAAGGAAGAAGGTCGCCCTTTTTGGGAATGGCCTCATGGGAGCCGATGCAGACCCAGTCGCGCGTCCAGATCGCCTCATCCTCAAGTTGGCTGAACCGCCGCGAGCGAAAAGCGAGGGGCGGAAGCACGCGCGGAGCCTGGCCGAGCGCGTCAGCATAAAACGAGGCGTCCACGAGGTTGCTGCCCTCATCCCAGTAACCGAGATCGCGTCTGTGGGTCATGTCCGGCTCCTGGCGGGAAGGACCGGCATCCGCGCGGCGCGCGGATGCCGGTTGTTCCGTTCGACAGACTCAGGTGGTGACGCCAAGCGCGGGCGACTCGTAATCCGCGCGGCCACGATGCTTGATGGCCTCCACCGGAACCGGCGGCAGCGGGCCATCCGCCGAGAACCGGTCGAGCACGTTCTTCACCAGAGTGGACACGTTGTTCCTGCACTCGTTCCACGGCAGCGAGCCGCAGAAGGCGATCGACGAGAAGGCGAAGCACGCACCGCCATTCGGCGTCTCGTGGAAGGCGATGTCACCGCGCACGCGAGGATGAACAGTGCCGTCGAGGCCCTGCTGGTTGAAGCCGAAATCCTCCATGACCAGAAGGTAGGCTTCGGTGTGACGGCCGGCCGATGTTGCTACTGCCAGCGTGTGGGGCGGAGAACCGAGCGTGACGTCGACAATGTCGAGTTCGAGGCCGGCACAGCCCCCGCCGACGAGGCCGAAATTGCCGATCGGCTCGTCATAGGAGATACCCTCGAAGGCCCAGGCCACACGCGGGTCGAGACTGTCCGGAGTCCGGCTGTAATAAGTCGAGATGTCGAAGCCTTCATTGGTCATGCCGACACCGGCGACCGAGTAGAGCGACCTGCCGCGGAAGCGCCACATGCCGCCCAGTTCGCCCGTGCCTTGGTGGTAGTACTCGCCCGGTTCGGCGCGCCAGGTGCGGATGCCGGATTCGCAGCGCCGCATCTCGGTGACGACGCCGCGCCCGAGATCGTCGTAGGCCGGATGGTACGAATGCACCCAATACCAAGCGTCGGCGCCCATATACATCAGGCGGCCGCCACGCTGCGTGTAGTTGTGCAGGGCGTCGAGCTGGGTGCCCGAATTGTGCTCGGGATGCGAGCCCGTGATGATGACGTTGTAGTTCTCGAGCCTCGCGAGACCGTCATAGGTAACGTCTTCGTCGGTGATCACGTCATACTCATAGCCCATGGTCTCCAGCCAGTAGATCAGGTGAAGATCGGCGGGATACTGCCACGGCGCCTGAGCAAGGAAGTGATCGTACTTCGGCCGAATCGACAGGATCGGGCGGAGCCGCGACGACAGGCAGATGCCCGAGCCGTCGGTGTGGGTGTCGTAGATCGAGCCGCCATATTCGCGGTGTTCCGCCAGGAACATGTTCTGGTGCTGCATGATGGGCACGCGGTACACGAACAGCTCCGCGCCGCCAGCGTTGCAGGCAACGTGCTCGTTGGCGTAGGCCATGTAGCTGATCGTCGGCACCATGACGGCGATCTTCGACTGCTCCTTGCCGATTTTCGGGACGATCCAGAACGGGATATAGTCCTCATCGCCGTCCCGAGTCGTCAACTTCATTGCGTAGAAGCGACTCTTGATCTGTTCCGGCACGCTCCACTCAACATCCGCCTCCCAACGGGCATTATCGACGTCGTCGTCGTGGAAATGGATCGCGCCATATTCCTTCTTGGCGTATTTCCAGTCAAAATTCTCGCCTACCCAGTTGTAACCGGTCAGCGCGCGCGTCGGGCAATTAACCAACGTCGCGTCGAAACGGTATGGGCCGTTGTCCTTGGCGACGATGGTGCTGATGCCATCCCAGAAATCCCACGCGGCAACGATGAGGGCAGAGAGTTCACCCGTCGGGCCGGAGTTGCGGCGCTCGGTGAGACCCGGCTGCGCGCCGCCCTTCATCTGCTCGATCTCGAAGCGGGTCAGCGCCTTCTTGACGATACGCGGGCTGTCGATCTTGCCGTTGTACTTACCGGTGAACCAGACGCCGGCGGGGAGGGAGGACTTGCCCAGCGGGTCGTCGTTGATGGTCTCGACATAGGCCGCCAGAGCGACCGGAGCCGCGGTATGGACGACCTTCGTGTCGATGGTCGCCTTCACCGGCTCGATGACCGGATCGAGCGCATAGACGATCAGCGGCTCGTGATAGAGGACAGCTTCGCCGGTCGCCGCGTCGAAGCTGGCGGCAACGAAGTGCCAGGCGTGATCACGGACCGGCACGCCCGTGGTGATCTTGTGCTCGTTGATACGGAATTCGAGGAAACCGTCCTCATTGATGAACAGGCCATAGCCCTTGCCGTCCATCCACTTGGTGACAAGCCCCTGCGCACCGTGCTTCCAGTAGCGTGGATGGGTCTTCGGCGTGGTCGGCCAGATGTGGCACTGCAGCGTGAAGCTGTCTACGTGAAACTGCGGTGCGTCCTCGACATAGCCGTAGGAGCCGCCATGGATGATCTGCTTGCGTCCCTTGTAAGTACCGTTGGCGTCCGCGGCGACCGGCTTCTCGATGAAGCCTGGGCCACGCGGGTTGGTGTCGCCATTGATCATCTGGACGATTTCGGCTTTGAACTCCGCGGGGCCGTCGCAATTAACATAGAACTTGATCGTGTCGCCCGGATGGACGCCGAACTTGTCGGCGTAACCGGTCAGCCGCATGGCACACATGGTGAAGTCTCCAAGGATGAGGCGGGCATTTGGGCATGCCGCCACCGTTCATGGCCGATGGCCATGCGTACAGAACCAATATTGAAGCCGAGTTGAGAGGTCTGATGCCGGTTTGCGCGAGATCAGTGTGTTAAGTCACCGGCCAGTTATCATCCCTATGTTTCCACCCTTCGTGGAAATTCTCGGGCATTCCTGCTGTCTCGGGAAGTTCGTCCAGCCGCATCAGGAAGATGGCGTGCTGAATCTCTTGCTCGTCCGCGTAAACTTGGTCGTCGACGAACTTCGGCGGAACGCCGCGAATGCCAGAAAGGCGGCCGATACGCCATTCGGCATCAACCTTGGTGCAGATGACGACAAGCTTGCCCTTCGGCGATTCTCCGCGCATGCGCAGCAGCACGCGGCGAAGGTCCGGGTTTTCGTGCACACCACCCGTGACGACCGTGGTGTCGCCAGGAGTCTCGCATTTCAGCACCGAGAAGCCTGCCACTCCCTTCATGGAGTCGACGCACTCCCTGTGCTGCTTAATCATGGCCTCCCGCGCGGGCGTACCCTTCTTCGGAATCGGAATCATCGCCAATTTCTCCGTCTTGATCGAAGAAACGCCGCCGAACATCACAGATCGTCATGACGGCTGACGCAGGACCCTTGAATTCGACGCGTTAGGTCGACAAGCCCTTAGTTTAGAATTTGACTCAATCTAGATGTTTCGTCAATAACATTTGAAGCGACGCCTAGATATTTAGTTGTTAAATCTAGATAGTCATGTGCCGCTCGACCAAGGTGTCGGTCATCTCTGTCATCGGCCCCTCGGCGACGACGCGTCCATTGTCAACCATGAGGAACGCGTCGCCGAGCTTGCGGGCCACCTTGATGTGCTGCTCGGTCACGATCAGGCTAATGCCGAGCTCGCGGTTCAGCATCTTCAGGATCTCGCCGATCTCGTGGACGATGTTCGGCTGGATGCCTTCGGTCGGCTCGTCGAGCAGTAGGATCTGCGGATCCACCGCCAGCGCGCGGGCAATGGCGAGTTGCTGCTTCTGCCCGCCGGACAGTAGCCCGGCGCGACGATCGAGGTTGTCCTTGAGATAGGGGAATATCCGCAGGCAGATTTCCGGGATGTCGCCAGACTTGTCGGGGCGCGCAAAGGTCCCGAGCAGAATGTTCTCGCGAACCGTGAAGTTCGACAGGATGCCGCGCCCCTGAGGCACGTAGCCAAGGCCGTAAGTGGCCCGCACATGCGTCGGCTTGCCGCGCAGTTCTGTATCGTTGATGCGGATTGCGCCTACCGAGCGATCCGTCAGCCCCATGATGGTGCGCATGAGTGTGGTCTTGCCCACGCCGTTGCGCCCGAGCACACACAGACACCGGCCCTTCTCGATCCTGAAGGAGAAGTCTTTCAGGATGCGGGTCGCACCGTAATAGGACGTAACGTTGTTGAAGCTTAGCAATGCGCTCATGCCACCTCCTGCTCGCCGAGATAGACGTCCCGCACCCGCAGGTCCGCCTCGATCTCCTGGATCGAACCCTGGGCGAGCAGCGATCCCATGTGCATCACGACAACGACGTCGGCGATCTCGCGGACGAAGCCCATGTCATGCTCGACCACCAGCAACGTTGCTGACTTGCGCAAATCCTTGAAGATTCGCGCCGTCTTCTCGATCTCACTCTCGGTCATGCCGGCGATCGGCTCGTCCATCAGCAGCAGCCGAGGCTCCTGCATGAGGACCATGCCGATCTCGAGCCACTGTGTCTCACCATGGGAGAGGATGCCGGCGCGCTCCTTCAGCCGACCCGTCAGGCCAGCAAGGGTTGCGACCTCGTCGAGCTTGGCGGTCAGCCCCGGCTTGTGAAACTTCAACAGATTGCGGAACGGATTGGTCTGGCGGCTGTAGGCGACCTCGAGGTTCTGTCGCACGCTCATGTCGCGGAGCACGGCCGGCACCTGAAACTTGCGGCCGATGCCGGCCCGCGCGATCAGGTGTTCGTGTTTGGCGGTAATATCTTCATTCGCAAATATTATCTTTCCGGAAGTCGGCTTGATCCGGCCCGTGATGAGATCCATCGTCGTCGTTTTTCCGGCACCGTTCGGGCCGACTAGGCAGCACACCGTGCCCTCGACGACTTCCATGCTGAAGTCGTTGATGACTTTGGTCGTGTCGAAACTCTTCGAGAGGCGTTGGATTTCGAGAAGACCAGACATGGCGTCGTTCACTCGGCTGGCAGTGGCCTGCCGCCGTCCGGCGCAGGCGAGGAGGTCGGATCCGGGCGCGCAAGTAGGCCGAGTGCCACCTCAAGAAGGCTGGCGAGGCCGTTCGGCAGGAACCGGACCACGACGATGAAGAAGCCACCCAGGATCAGTAGCCAGGTCGCGAGGAAGGTGTCACCGAGATAGCTCTGGGCCCCCTGGATGATTAAGGCACCGAGGATCGAGCCGAGCAGCGAGTGGCGGCCGCCGATGGCTGCCCAGATGACGATCGAGAGGCTGAAGCCGACATCCATCTGGGCCGGCGAGACATACTGCACCAGCATCACCCAGCAACAGCCCGCGACCGCGGCGATGAGGCCGGAGATCGTGTAGATCACCGTCTCGTAGCCGGCGACGCTATAGCCGAGGAAGCGCACGCGCTCGCTGTCGTCGCGGATCGCCTGCGTGACGAGGCCGAACGAACTCTGGGTGATGAGCTTGGCCAGGAACGTCGCCCCTGTCAGAAAGAACAACACGACCCAGTAGGCGGTGGGGCTGTAAGGGTCGACCTCCACGCCGGCAAACTGGAAGGCGGAGGGCGGCGTCAGGCCATTGACGCCACCGGTATAGGCCTGCCGGTCGAGAATGATGGTGTAGAACGCCGAAAGCATGGCGAGCGTCATGATGGCGAAGAACGGTCCGGACACGCGCGCGCGGAACATGATGCCGCCAAATGCGGCGCAGAACAGTGTCGGCACGGTCACCGCCAGGATGAGCCCGAGCAGCGTGCTTTGGAAGGGTTGCCAGAGCAGCGGCAGGTAATCGAGGCTGTTGTTGAGCATGAACGGCGGAATCGGATTGGATTCGGTCTGACTCTGCATCTGCATGGTCATTGCCATGCCGTAGGCGCCGAGGCCGAAGGCGATGCCCTGGCCGAGGTTGAGGATGCCCCCGAAGCCCCAGCAGAGGCTGATCGAGAGGGCCAGCATGCCGTAGACGCAGTAGGTGGCGAACTGGTTCAGCAGGAAGCTGTCGCCCACCATGTTCGGGATGATCGCGAGCGCCGCGAAGAACGCGACATACACGACCCACTGCGCGATCTTGTTGTGATAGAGGTTGCCCATGATCTCAGACCCGTGCTGGCGCGGTGTTGCGGACGACGGTGGCGGTCATCGCCGAGCCCCCGACTGCGCAAACAGGCCCTGTGGACGGAAGCGCAGGAAGGCGACGATCAGCACGAAAATGATGAAGCGGGCGAGGGTGTCGTTGGTGAAGAAGGCGAAGACCGACTGCATTTCGCCGGTCACGCCGCTCGCCACCACGCTTCCCGCCAGCGAGCCGCCGCCCACGACCACCATGAGGAAGGCCTGCACGACGTAGCTTGCGCCCATCGTCGGCAGCACGATCGCCAGCACTCCGAAGAGGGCCCCGGCAACGCCGGCCAGCCCGGCGCCCAGGGCGAAGGTCAGCATGTAGATGCGGCCGGAATTGATGCCGAACGCCGCAGCCATTTCCTTGTTCTGCATGACCGCGCGCACCTGCACGCCGAAGCGCGTCTTGTAGAACAGCAGCCACAGCGCGAGGACCAGCAGCACAGTGACCAGCAGGACGACGATGCGGAACGCGGAAACCGACACCGAGCCCAGCATCACGTTGCTCTGGAAAATTTCCGGCACCGCGAGATATTTCGGGTCACTGCCGAAGATCAGCCGAACGCCCTGCATCAGCACCAGCGAGACGCCATAGGTCGCCAGCAGCGTGTCCAGCGGGCGACTGTAGAGATAGCGGATCAGGCCACGCTCCAGCGCCAGCCCCACCAGGGCGACGACGACAAAAGAGGCTGGCAGGCACAGCAGGTAGGGCAGTCCCAGGTAGAACTGCAGCATGTAGGAACTGTAGGCACCAAGCATGATCAGTTCGCCATGCGCCATGTTTATGACACCGGCCGTACCGTAAATGATCGTCAGGCCGAGCGCGGCGATCAACCAGATGCTGGCGATGCTCACGCCGAGAATGAGTGCGTTCAGAAGCGAACCGAGATCCATTGAACCGTATCCGTTGCGCCCTTGCGGGCCATCCGCGCCGCAGAGGTGGCGCACCCAGTCATGAAACGCCGGCAGGGGCGCCACGGCGCGCGACGCTGCAGGGCCTGTTCATTTCAGATGACGCTCTTGCGGATCTTGCCGTCCGGCGCCTTCAGGCCGTCCTTGGTGCACAAGCCGACGTCCGGGTAGATTGAGTACGGATCAGGAGCGACGTGCTTCTCGGCGGCCTTCACGATCTTGAAGGTACCATCGGCCTGGCACTGGCCGATCTTCGGCTTTAGCCAGGTGTTGAAGTTGTTTTCGTCGATCCAGATCAGGCCTTCTGGCGAGACGTCGTCCTCGACTCGGATGCCACCGGAATGGTCACGAATGATGCGCGGGGTGACGTTCTCGAAGCCCACGGCGGCGGCGGCCTTCTCGAAGCCGGCCTTGAACACGTAGGCCGACGTGTATGTCTCCTCCATGTTGTAGTGGGTGGTGCCGTTTTTGCCGTACTTGCTCTTTAGGAAGCTCTCGACGAACTTCTGGTTGGTCGGGGTGTCGAGCGACTGGAAATACGGCGCGGACAGGAAATGGCCGGCGCCGAATTCCGCTCCCATGGCCCGCGTCTCGATCTCGCCGGTGGTCAGGGAGGCGATCGGCATCTTGTCGACCTTGAAGCCCTCCTGCTTGAACTGCTTGTGGAAGGCGATGTCGGACGCGCCGACGACCGTCGAGAAGATGAAGTCGGGGTTGGCGTCGCGGATCTTGTTGAGGAGCGGCCCGAACTCGGAGCTGCTGAGCGGGATGTATTCCTCGCCGAGCAACTCGCCGCCAGCCTTCTCGAGCCACACCTTAGCGTTCTTGTTCGATTCCTTCGGCCACACATAGTTCGAGCCGACGAAGAACACGCGCTTGCCGAACTGCTGCACCATGAAGGGGATGAGGTCCTGCGAATGCTGATTCGCGAGCGGCCCGGTGCAGATCGTGTTCTGCGTGCACTCGGCCCCTTCATAGCAGGTTGGATAGTACAGAAGATGATCGCGCTGCATCACCGTCGGCAAGATCGCCTTTCGGCTCGCCGAGGTGTAGCAGCCGAACAGCGCGATGACCTTGTCGCGCAGGATGAGTTCCTTGGCCTTTTCCGAATAGACGGCGAAGTCCGATTTCGCGTCGACGATCACCGGCTCGATCGGCAGGCCGGCCACGCCGCCCGCCTTGTTGATCTCGTCGATAGCGTACTGCATGACGAGCGCGGAGTCCTCCTCAGGAACGGCGAGCGAACCGGTGAGAGAGAACAACAGGCCGACCTTGATCGGCTCGCCCTTCTTCAGGGTCGCTCCCCAGGCCTCGCTGGACTCGGGAATCCAGAGTTGGGGCAGACTAACAGCTGCGGCAGCGGCGGCGGTCGACTTAAGTATGTTACGGCGTGTGATCTTCATATCTGTGACCCCTCGGACATCCCGCGCTGAATGGGCATTTCATCTATCTGTCCGGGCGCCTAATCGCCGCTAGACCATATATCTAGACGATAGGTTTGGCTCGCGATGGCGTCAATGCCTTTTCGCTGGAGTTATCGAAGTTTCTTCTGACGATCAGATTCTGCATGAACTGGTGCCAAGACGGTGGTTGCAATCTGGGCAACTGCCTCTCTCTTAAGCGAATTCCTGTACGATCCTGCGGTCAGGTAGTCCGCCATACGGTTCGTCTCTCCCGCAGGTTGCGCGCTCTCTTGCTAGCTACGCCCCACCTGCCCCAGAAAGTGGATGCGACACCGCCTGGGGTCGGCACGTCGAAGCTAGACGTTTCGTTTGGTCATGGCCAAACGAATGGCTGCTCCGCGTTCTTTCGCTAGCGCAAATTCGTCAGCCCCCTTTAAATAAAGTCACAATCGTGACAGAAGGATCCTAGATAACCTCGTGGGTGCGCAGGCTCGGTTGACGCGATATCGCGTCGGGGGCGTCAACGGCCGTCGGAAGCAGCGATCGCTGACCATATGAAGATCCTCATCGCAGATGACCATTGGGTGGTCCGTCAATCGCTAAAGCAGGTCATGCGGCGCCTGCGTCAGAAGCTCGAAATCTTCGAGGCAGAGACCTTCGATGAGGCAGCAGTCCTGCTCGTCGAGCATCCGGACATCGACCTGGTGCTCATCGATCTGGTCATGCCCGGCTTCAATGCCTTTGACGGCCTGCACAAGCTGCGAACGAATTTTCCCGACGTGCCCGTGGTGGTAATCTCGGTTCACGAGGATGTCGACCACGTACTGCGCTCCGTCGAGCACGGCGTCATCGGCTACGTCCCGAAATCCGCTGGCGGCCCCGAGATAGAGCGCGCTCTCGAGCGGGTGCTTGGTGGAGAGGTGAGCTTTCCACGGAGGATCATCGAACGCTCGGCGGGGGCGAACACGGCGAAGCCCGCCGCCGATCCGGCCCCTGCGACCGTCGCGGCGTCGGCGCCGGCTTTTCCCCCCGGTGCATCCCCAGCCACCACGACCGCCGAGCCGCGCGACGAACTGGACCTGCTCACGCCGCGTGAGCGCGACGTCCTCGGCCTGCTTGGCCGCGGCTATTCCGTGAAGCGCATTGCCGAGGAGTTCGAGCTCAGCAGCCAGACGGTCCGGGTGCATCTGGGAAATGCGATGCGTAAGCTCAACATCCGCGATAGGGCCGCAGCGGTGCACTACGCCATCGGCCGCTTCGGCGCGGGGGAGCACGTCTGACGTGAGCGATCCGCCTGTCCCTGCCGGGTCGGTCCACCTCAGTGAGATCTTCGCCGGACTGGATATACTCCCGTTCGGCGTGCTGATCTGGTCCCGTGAACGGCAGCTGGTCTATGCGAATGATCGCTTCCGGCGTAGCTGGGATCTTCCGGTGCGAATCGGCATCACATTCGAGGCGTTCATTGCCACCATGGCGCATTCGCGTGAATGCGTGCTGCCGACGGATGCCGACACATGGGAGCGCGAGCAGATCGCGGCCTTCGGCGCGGAAAGCAGCGCGGATTACCTGTTCGCCGCCGGCACGGTGCTGAATGTGACTCAGGCGCCGACCGCGTCTGGCGGCATGACGATGTCGTTTTCGGACGTGACCGCGGTGAAGAGCAACGAGCGGGCGCTCCAGCTAGCGAAGGAGACCGCGGAGGCGACCGACGAGGCCAAGTCGCGGTTTCTGCGGGCCGCAAACCATGACCTGCGCCAGCCGCTCGCCTCCCTGAAGATCCTTATCTACAATTGCATTCGCGAGGAGGATCCCGAGCATCGTTCCGACATGCTGCATGCCATGGAGATCGCCACCTCCATCATGGAGGACCTGCTGGGCGCGCTTCTTCAGATAGGCCAGCTCGATGCCGGCCGCGTCGAGCCTCGCATCACCTCGTTCCAGCTGTCACAGTTGTTCGAGCGGCTCGACGTCCAGTTCCGCCATCAGGCGCGCGAGAAGGGGCTTCGCCTGGTCTTTGTGCCGCCGCACGGCACGATTGCAACCGACCGCGCCCTGCTCGAACGCATCCTGAGCAATTTCGTCGCCAATGCCGTTCGTTTCACCGAGGTCGGCGGCATCGTCGTCGGCTGCCGGCGCGAGGCGAACGGCCTACGCATCGAGGTGGTGGATACGGGACGCGGCATCCGCCCGGAGGACCGCGAACGCGTATTCGACGAGTTCTTCCGCTCGGAAGAACAGCGCGGGCAGAAGAGCGGCCTCGGCCTCGGCCTCAATATCGTCAAGCGTCTGGCCGACTTGCTTGAGCTTCCCGTCCGCCTTCGTTCGGAAGTTGGCCGCGGGTCGATCTTCTCGGTCACGGTCCCGCTGGGAAACATCTGGCACAGCGTCGCGAACGAGGTGGAGATTAGCGAAACCGTCGCCGGCGAGTTCGTCGGCACGTCAGTCATACTGGTCGAGGACGACGATATCCTGCGCGAGACCATGACCCAGCTGCTACGGCGTTGGGGCATCGACGTGCATGCGGCGGCGGACGAGGCCGAGGCCATCCGGCTGATCGAAAGCGGGGTGTCACCGCGATTGATCGTGGCCGATTACAACCTCAAGGCCCGCATGGGTGTGGACGTGGTGGAGCGGCTGCGCCGGGCCGTCGGCGCCGACGTGTCGGCGATGATCGTCACGGCCGATGCCGAGCCCCGCGTCATCGAGAGCATCCGCAGCGCTGGGTTGCCAGTGCTGGTGAAGCCGGTCAGCCCGCCGCGGCTGCGCGTGCTGATGCACAATCTGCTGTTCGAGCCTTCGCTGGTGACGGTCGGTGAGCCGACATCGGCTCCGCCTCGGAGACACATGCCGTGAACACGCTCTCTGAACCCGTTCCCATTGGCAGTATGGTGCCGCTTACCGGCCCTTCGGCGGCAGACGGCGCCGAGTTCCGCAAGGGGATGATCCTCGCTGTGGAGGAGCTCAATGCCCGCGGCGGGCTGCTCGGTCGGCCGATAAAGCCGATCTTCGCCGATACCTGCCGCCAGACGGCGGAAGAAGTCGTCGGTGCGGCTCGGTGGCTGATCGAGAAGCACAAGGTCCACGCCATCGTTAACGGCTACAATATTGGCCCGCAGAACTCGGAATACGAGCCGATTGCGGATGCGGGAATCATCTATGTCCACGCAAATACGCTGTTGCAGCACCACGACACTGTCATGAGCGACCCTGATCGCTATTTCGGCTGCTTTATGGCGGATCCGGCGGACTACTGGTACGGGCCCGGGTTTATCAAGTTCATATCGTGGTTGCGCGATTCCGGGCAATGGACGCCGCACTCCAATCGCATCGCCATCATCTCCGGCTCGAAGCCCTATAGTATCGTCATCGCCAATGCGATGGCGAAGGCGGCGGCCGATTTCGGCTGGCAGGTGGCCTTCGGGCCGAAGATCGTGCAGACTCCGACCCACCACTGGCGGGATGTGCTGGAGGAAGTGCGTTGCACTAATCCCGCCGTGCTCGCGAACACGCATTTCTATGCGGTCGACCTCGCGCATTTCCAACGGCAGTTTCGGGCCAACCCCATGGATTGCATAGTCTATCTGCAATACGGTGCAATGCACCGCACCTTCAACGACATCGCCCAAGAGGCCTGCGACGGGATTATCGTCTCCTCGGTGATCGGCCTTCTGCGCGATGAAATGGGCAAGCGCTTCGAGACCCGCTACAATGCGCGCTTTGGCGAGGGCTCGACCGCGACGATCGGCTGCCAGTCCTACAGCAACATGCACCACTATGCGGTAGCAGCCGCTATGGCGGGCGGTTCCGGCCCGCCCGGCGATTTCGAGCAGAACCGCAAGGTTGCCTTCGCTCTCAAAGGCATGATCTACCGTAGCGTCCACGGCACGATCCGCTACCATCCCGACTGGCAGGCGGTGGTTCCCTACCCCGTGGTGACGCACGATCCCTCTCTCGGAATGCCCCACATTTTCTACCAGATCCAGGACTACCGGAAATCGTTGTCTATGATCGCGCCGGAGCCCTACAATACTGAACGTTTCATCTATCCGCCCTGGATGAGCGGCCGGACGACAGCAGTGAAGCCGGCCACTTCCCAAAACCCGCGTGGCCTCATAGGTTTTTGAGCGTCAACAACCTGCGCCAGCACGGCCGCAGCGGACCTAGAATTTTCCATGGCCAGATGGCCTAGGCTCAGGACCTATTAATTGCGTTCTGGATGTGATTCACAGTCTCCATTGAGGAGGCCGTCATGGGTGATTTGTTCCTGTTGAGCGCGCGTCAGATGGCTCGGATCTCGCCGTTTTTCCCGTTGGCCCATGGGGTGCCGCGAGTCGATGACCGCCGGGTGGTGAGCGGCATCGTCTATGTGATCCGCAACGGCCTGCAATGGAAGGATGCGCCGAAGGACTACGGCCCGCACAAGACGCTGTATAACCGCTTCATCCGCTGGAGCCGGCTCGGGGTCTTCGACCGGATCTTCGCCAACCTCGCCGGCGAAGGGCCGAGACCCGAGCGCATCATGATCGATGCCACCCACCTGAAGGCCCACCGCACGGCGGCAAGCCTGCTTAAAAAGGGGATGTTCCCCGTCGTATCGGGCGCACCAAAGGCGGCCTGAACTCCAAGCTCCACACCGTCTGCGACGGCGAGGGCCGGCCGATCATCATGGTGCTGTCCGAGGGCCAGATGAGCGACCACAAGGGCGCCCGCCTCGTCCTCGATGCCTTGCCGCCGGCGAGATGCCTGATCGCCGACCGGGGCTACGACAGTGCCTGGTTCCGCGAGGCACTGGCCGCCAAGTGCATCGATCCCTGCATTCCTTCATCGCGGAGCCGCAAGCGGCCCTATCCCTACGACAAAACCCTCTACCGGCAGCGCCACAAGGTCGAGAACCTGTTCGCCAAGCTCAAGGACTGGCGCCGCATCGCCACACGCTACGAACGATGCGCTCACACCTTCTTCTCTGCCATCTGCATCGCAGCCACCGTCATCTTCTGGCTCTGATCAATGAGGCCTGAGCCTAGGGGGGTGACCTCTCAAACACACTGCGGCTATTTCGGAACCCGCTCCACGTAGGAAGTGGCGGCGAGACTTCAAGCCCCGCCTGGCGCTTTACAGATCGTCGCTGAGCGCACCTTCCATGAAGCGGCCGCCGTAGAACACGCCCAGGATCTCCACCACCTTCCCCGTGATCCGGTAGGCAATCGATATCCGACGCCGGAATGAGAGCACGCGCACACCAGGTCCAACCTCCGGCCGGAGGGGTGCCCGCTCCGGCATCTCCGCCAGGCGCGCGCATTGCTCCTCGATCTTCAGAACATATCCAAGGGCCACGTCCGCGCCGCCGCGCTCGCTGATATAGGTGTAAAGCTGATCAAGCGCCTCGGCCGCCCGGGGGCGGAATACGACCTTAAACGCCACGCTCGGCCGCTTTCGCTTCCTCCTGGTGGCGCCGCTTCAGCCGCGCAAACACATCCTCCGACGGGACGCTTGGCCGCGAATCATCGAGGGCTTTGCGGACTTCCTCCCGCATATATGCATCCAGCGCCGCCTGTTCCCGCTCCAGAGCCCGCACCCCGGCGCGCAGAACCTCGCTCGTGGACGCATAGCGCCCGGACACCCGCAGAGCATCGACCCGCTCCGCCATGTCGCCCAGCGTGACCGTCACCGGTTTACTCGTTCTCATGTTCGCACCCTTTCTTTCCTCCCTTATAGCACACGATATGACACTGTCATACTGACAACACGCCGTTGCGCTGTGCAATAGGCAAGGGGCGGGGCATCGCCGTCGAAGGTGGCGCAGCGGCTAACTCTTGCCGAACACCCGACCCCAGAAGCCGGGCTCCTTCGCGGGGCCAGGTTGGCGGCTCGCCGCTTGCGGCTGGTGCCATGCGGCCGGGAGATCGGGGCTTCGATCCTTGGCCGGCTCTTGCGGCCGCTCCTGCGAGGGCGTTGGGGCTTTGCGCAGGGCTTCCGCGGCGACTTTCCCAAGAAGGTCGGTCAGCTCCTGCTCAAAGCCGATGGTGACGTCTGTCTCCCCGCTTCTGGCTTGCCCGATCTCGTGCAGTAGGACGGCGCGTAGGCCTCTGAACTGATGGGGTGGATACCCCCTCCGACCAGCATCGTATGATGTCTGCGCAGCGCCTTGGGGCGCTTTCAGGGGAGGAGCACATGCCAGATGTTCATGTCCTCGCGATCGACCTGGCCAAGCGGAGCTTCCAGGTATGCGGCACGGATCGGGGCTGGGCGTGTGTGGATGCCCCCGGTTTTGCAAGGGGATTTTCTGACGGACTTGGGCAGCTTGGAGCTTCTATCGGTCGTGTGTCAGGCCTCTGGTCGTGGCCTGTGCCACGGGGCCGGTATGCAGTTCGAAGAACAGGGTCCACATCGGTTCAGAGAGCTTTGCGCTCGAGCCCCGGGACTGGTTTTCCCCGTCCTGAACATTGAAGTCCTTGCCGCATAGGTCGTCAGTCGATCTCCTTGCCGGGACCTCACAGCCCCGAGGCGCTTGCTGATTTGCCTTCGCTGGAAGGCCTCCGCTCACGCCATCCTGTAGTTCTGTTCGCGGGTCATCATTGCCCAGATGTTGCGGGCCATCTTGTTGGCCAGGGCGACGGCGGCGACCATGCGCGGCTTGCGCCCAACAAGGCGCCCGAGCCAGCTGTCCGGAGGGATGCCCTTGCGGACGATCCATCGGATCCGGCTCATGGCGCCGACGATCAGAAGTTTGCGGATGTCGGTCTGTCCCATCTTACTGACCCCGCCGAGCCGCGTCTTGCCGCCCGTCGATCGCTGCTTCGGCACAAGCCCCAGCCAGGCCGCGAAGGTCCTGCCGCTCGAGAAGGCACGCAGATCGGGGGCGAAGGCGAGGACGGCGCCCGCCGTGACAGGACCGACACCGGGGACCGTGCAGAGACGGCGCATCTCGGCATTCTCCCGGGTCGCGTCCCTGAGCCGACCATACAGCTCATCGATCTTGCGCGTGAGAACATCGATCTGGTCGAGGTAGAGCTGGACGATCTCCCTGACGGTGTCCGGCACCTCCGCCCTTGCTTCAGCGAGCAGTTCGATGATCTGCTTGAGGTGAGCGGGTCCTTGGGCGACGACCAGCCCGAACTCCGCCAGATGGCCCCGCAGGGCATTGATCAGTTGGGTGCGCTGGCGGACGAAGCACTGGTGGGTCCTGAAGGCCACAGCACGTGCCTGATGCTCGGCGCTCTTGACCGCCACGCAATGCATGTTCGGACGCAGCGCCGCTTCGGCGATCGCGGCTGCGTCAGCGGCATCATTCTTCTGTCGCTTCACAAACGGCTTCACGTAGATCGGCGGGACCAGCCGCACGTCATGTCCAAGGCCTTGTGCAACCCGGCCCCAATAGTGGCTCGTGGCGCAGGCCTCCATCGCCACGATGCAGGGCGGTTGCGCATTCAACAACTGGATCAGCTTCGACCGGGACACCGTCCGGTTGAACAGAACCGCCCCGCCCCGATCCGTGCCGCACACCTGGAAGCTCCGCTTGGCCAGGTCGATCGCGAGGACATGAACATCTGGCATGTGCTCCTCCCCTGAAAGCGCCCCAAGGAGCTGCGCAGACATCATACGATGCCGTCCGGAGGGGGCATCCACCCCATCAGTTCAATCCGTAACGGCCTGCTGGCGAGGCAATTGTTATCGATCGAGGACGCCTTGCTCACGGCGGACCTCGCGGCGGCGCGGTGGGGTCCGCCACATTGATGGCGACCCCGAAGCTCGCGTTTGTCCGTGACGGACATGGCGTCTGAGATGGCGCGCATGCGGCGCAGCACCAAACGTCGTCGCATGGCTGCTTTCAGACCAAGCGTCTAATGTCAATTGAGTAATATTGACCGCGGACGGCAGAGACCCCGCCGGCATCCGCTCCCCCCAGGAGGATCGTTGAACTTTGCTCTCGGCCCATCAGGTGCAAACCGAGCGATTCGTCGGCTGATCGCCCCTCGAAAAAGTGGACGGGGGGGGGGGTAGACCGCTCTTTGAACCGCCCCCTTGATTCCTGGGCGCCTTCTTCCCAAAATTTGAGGCAAGGAGGCCCCGAGGATGTCCGCGGCCATGCGTTCGTGCATCGTGTCTGAGCGAGACGGGCATATTTATATAATAATATCAATTACATATGTGTTCGCAGCTTCATCCTGACTGGCGCGCCATTGCAACTAATAGTTGCTTTGATATTTCCGTGGCAGGCGTCCGTTTTTGTCCCCGTGCTGGAAGCTGATTGGCACGCTTTGGCAGGGGCGTGGCGCGGATCGTACCTGCATCCGAATCCCGTCTGCTCCAAAATTCAATGGTCTATGAGATGCTCGGCTTGGCAATCCGTGCTGCCAGGGCCTCTGGTTTGTCATGAGGTCGGTAGACGCCGATGTCATCTCTCCGCGGCGATCGGGTCTTCTTTTAAAAGCAATAGGGTAGCCTCCGTTTGTCATCATGCGGCCCAGCCCTCACTTCTCGCTGCTTGGTCGCCGATCTGAGCACTCTCCGTGACGGATACGTCGTGCGAGAGAGGGTGCCATCCTGCCGATCTGAATTATGGGTCACAGCAACCGCCGTCCCTGCTGCCGCTTTTGACGGGACTGCGCTTCAGGATTTGTCGAGCCCTAGTGATCGGGCCGAAGAGGGTAGCGCTGTTTGCAAGGGTCAAAGGTGACCCGAGGCGGACATCCAGCGGGTCCGTTATGGAGGCCCCACCTTCCATAGCCTATACGTGCGCCGAGAGGGGTGTCAGCCCAGGAAACCCCTAAGCTGGCCGAGCAGTTCGGCCGGCGCTTCCTCCGGAAGGTAATGGCCGCAGGGCAGGCTGCCGCCGCGCACGTTCCGAGCTTTCTCGCGCCAAGTGGCAAGCACGTCGTAGGTGGAACCCACCACACCCTTGGCGCCCCACAGCGCGAGGAGGGGAACGGCAATCCTGGCGTCGGCGTCCGCCGCATCGTGCACAAGGTCGATGCCGGCCGATGCGCGATAGTCCTCGCAGACGGCGTGCAGCGTCTCGCGCGTGTAGCACCGCCGATACTCGGCAAAGGCGGCGGGATCGATGGCGCCGGACGTCTTGTTTTGCTTGGCGATGTGGGTCTCGACATAGAAATCGAGATTGTTGCCGATCAGCGTCTCCGGCAGTGGCGCCGGCTGGATGAGGAAGAACCACCACATATAGCGGGTGGCGAAATCCTTCGTCACCTTGGCGTACATGGTGGCCGTCGGGGCGATGTCGAGCACCGCCGCCTTCGTCACCGCATCGGGATGGTCGAGCAGCAGGCGGTGCAGCACGCGCCCTCCGCGGTCGTGGCCCACTGCGGCGAAGCGGGCAAAGCCGAGCTGTTGCATCACCTCCACCTGGTCCTTCGCCATCTCGCGCTTGGAATAGGCGATGTGATCCGGTCCTCCGTCGGGCTTGGAGCTGTCGCCGTAGCCGCGCAGGTCGGTGACGACGACGGTGAAATTCCCCGCGAGTGCCGGCGCCACCTTGTGCCAGCAGACCATCGTCTGCGGGTGGCCGTGCAGCAGCAGGAGCGGCGGTCCGCTGCCGCCGACCACGGTGTTGATCTCGGCGCCCGAGGTCTTGATGCGCTGCTGGCGGAAGCCGGGAAGGAGCCTGGCAATGCCGGTGTCGTCCATGGGTCTGGTCTCCGTGGAGAAGGCTGTCCGCGGCAGGAGGCCGGCGCCCACCATGCCGGCAATCGAGGCGCCGGTGGAGAGGAGATTTCGGCGCGACGGGCCATCCGGCCGCCGTTCAGGCAAGTTGGTGCGTTGGGTCATGGGCATTTGCTCCCTGATTTTTGTGGGCCGGCGGTCAGTAGAAGACCTTCATCAGCAGCGTCGCGACGACGATCATGATGGCCCCGCCCACCCGCGTGGCGATCTGGGCGAAGGCCATCAGTCCCATGCGGTTGGAGGCGCCGAGAATGGCCACGTCGCCGGTGCCGCCGAGGCCCGAGTGGCAGGCCGTGACGATGGCCGCCTCCACCGGGAACATGTTGAGCCAGCGGCCCACGACGAAGCCGGAGGTGATCATCGCCACCACCGAGGCAGCGCAGATGAGGATGTATCCGGGGGTGAATGAGGCCACCAGCTGCTGCCAGGAGACCAGCATGGCGCCCATGGCGACGAGAATGGCGAAGGTGAGGTTCGTCGACATGAAGCGGTTGATCTGGTAGGCGCCGCGCTCCATCTCCACCGGAAGCAGCCGCGACAGCTTGAGCGCGGTGGCCGCGAGGATCATCAGGATCGGCCCGGGAATGCCGGTGTGCGGCGCAAGCACCGTGCCGAGGATGAAGAGCGCGCAGGACAGGACGATCCCGCAGCCGAGCAGCGGCAGCTCGATGGCGCCGGCGGGCCCCTCCTGCTGCAAGAGGTCATCGTCTCCCGTGCGCACCAGAATGCCGTTGCCGCTAAGCCCGGGCCGCGCCTCACCCAGCCGCGCCAGAAGGCCGGCGCCGACGATGGCCACCACATTGCCCATGAGCGCCGCCGGCACCATCTGCGCGACGAGTTCGCCCTGGGCACGGCCGAGCATTTCCGAATAGCCGATGGAGAGCGGCAGCACCCCTTCGGCCAGACCACCGCCGACGATGGGGACGATGATGAAGAAGAAGGTCTCCCTCGGGCTGTGGCCGAAGGCGAGGCCGACGAGGATGCCCGTCGCGATCGCGGCAAGTGTGCCCACCGTAAGCGGCACGAACATGCGTATGAAGCCTTGCACCAGCACCTTGTGGGGCATGCCGAGGATGGAGCCGGCGACCAGGCAGGCGATGAAGAAATACTGGAAATTTGCGGTTTTGAAGGTGGTGGCAATGGCCTTCATTGCCGCCTCGGGCATCAGCCCGTAGCCGACGATGGCCGAGGGCACAAACAGGCACAGGATGGCGGTTCCGCCGATCTGCTTCAGCACCGGGATCGTCTGGCCGAGTTTGCCGAGCAGGAAGCCGAGCAGCATTAGGACGGAAAGGCCACCGATGACGTCATTGGGCAGGCGCCCGCTCCACACCGCGCATGCTGTCACGACGGCGGCGCCCACATAGACCGGCCAAGGTAGTGGGCCGATGGAAAGGCCGCGCCGCATGGGGGGCGCCTCCTCGGGGGGGCGGATTTCGGCGGCGGCGATGGCGTCGGACATGGTTCCCTCCTGGGATGGGCGTGTTTTCTCGTTCGGGCCACGCGGGTGGCCCGTTGGGCGGTCGGCGACGGATGGGACGGCTCAGGCGAGCCAGGGGTTCTCGGCGCGATGGCGGGCCTCGAACGCGCGTATGGAGTCGGCCTCCGCCAGCGTCGTTCCCACCGCATCGAGGCCGCGCAGAAGCGGCTCCTTGCGCAGCGGCTCGATCTCGAACAGGATCTCCTCGCCGGTTGCCACGATGGTCACGCGTTCGGCGGGCAGATCGATGCGCAGGCGGCTGGTCTCCGGCCGCGCCACCACCACGGCAATGCGCGCCACCACGGCCGGATCGAGGCTGATGGTGAGCAGGCCGTTGTTGCGGCAATTGTCATCGAAGATACCGGCAAACGAGGTGCCGATGAGCGCGCGGATGCCGAGCTGCGCAAGGCCCCAGACCGCATGTTCACGGCTGGAGCCGCAGCCGAAATTGGGGCCGACCACAAGAAAGCGCGCCCCCTCGTAACCCGGCCGGTTGAGGATGAACTCGGGTTCCGGCGCGCCGTCCGCCCTGAAGCGCAGCAGGTTGAACACGCCCCGGTCGAGCCCGGCGCGGTCGATCCCCTTCAGGAACGTCTTCGGCATGATGACGTCCGTGTCCACATTGGGCAGAAGGAAGGGCGCGGCGGCGCCTTCCACGGTCACGAAAGGGAGCATGGCTCGGGCTTTCTGGCGGGTGCCGCGAGGCGGCGGACGTCGGTGATGCGGCCGGTGACTGCGGCCGCCGCCACCATGGCGGGGCTCATGAGATGGGTGCGCGCGCCCGCGCCCTGGCGACCTTCGAAATTGCGGTTGGTGGAGGAGGCGCAGCGGTCACCGGGGGCCAGAACGTCGTCGTTCATGGCGAGGCACATGGAGCAGCCGGACTGCCGCCATTCGAAGCCCGCCTGCCGGAAGATTTCGGCCACGCCCTCCGCCTCCGCCTGCACCCGCACGGCGGTGGAGCCCGGCACGACGATAGCGCGCACGCCCGGCGCCACCGTGCGGCCGGTGAGCACCCGCGCGGCGTCGCGCAGGTCCTCGATGCGGGCATTGGTGCACGAGCCGATGAAGGCGTGGCTGATGGGAATGGCATCGAGCGGCGTACCCGGCCGAAGGTCCATGTAGGCCAGCGCCCGCTCGGCCGCCCGTCGCCGCGCGGGATCGCCCTCGGCCTCGGCCTCGGGCGCCGGGACACGCCCGGCCACCGGCGCCGCCTGGTCCGGGCTCGTGCCCCAGGTGACCATGGGCGCGACCTCCGCCACATCGAGGGTGAAGCTCCTGTCGAAGCGCGCGCCGGGGTCGGAGGCAAGGCCGGCCCACGCGGCCAGCGCCCGCTGCCACAGCGCCCCGCGGGGCGCGCGGGGGCGCCCATCCATGTAGCGGAACACCTTGTCGTCGGGCGCCATGACCGCGCCCCGCGCGCCGGCCTCAACGATCATGTTGGCGAGCGTCATGCGCTCCTCCACCGAGAGCGCGACAAGCGCCGGTCCGTCGAATTCCACCGCATGGCCCACCGCTCCGTCGGCGCCGATGCGGCGGATCAACTCCATCACCATGTCCTTGGCGGTGACGCCGAGACCTGCCGCGCCATGAAGGGTGATGCGCATGGTCTTCAGGCGGCGGTAGACCAGGGTCTGCGTCGCCAGATAGTGCTCGATGTCCGAGGTGCCGATGCCGAAGCCGAGCGCGCCCAGCGCGGCATAGGAGGTGGTGTGGCTGTCGCCGGCCGCCACCACCATGCCCGGCAGCACCAGCCCCTGCTCGGGTGCCACCACGTGCTCGATGCCCTGGCGAGGGTCCAGCACGTCGATCAGCTCGATGCCGAAGTCGCGAGCATTCTGCGCAAAATAGGCCGCCTGCCGCGCCGCTCCGGCATCGGGCATGTCCGCCGTGCGGCGCGGGGTCGTGGGGTTGACGTGGTCCACCACCATCAGCGCGGCGGCGGGGTTCCATACCGTTCGGCCCGCCTCGCGCAAGCCGGTGAATGCCTGGGGGCTGGTGTATTCGTTGAGGATGGTGCGATCCACATAGAGCAGCACCCGCCCCTTGTCGTCGAGCGCCCGCACAGTGTGGGCGTCCACGATCTTGTCATACAGCGTGCGGGGCCCTGCCATGCTCGCTCCCTTCGTGACGGTTGCGGCGGGAAGCATGGCGAAGGAGGCAGGGTCACATCCAATGCCGGCTGGCTATATCGTTATGCGCCCCGTGCATCACGATCAGGGATATGACGGCGGTAACGCCGCGATGATAGCAGGAACCGGAGGTAGCCCCCATGGAGATCTCGTGGCTGGAGGACTTCCTCGCCGTGTCGGGGTCCGGCAGCTTCTCCCGCGCCGCGGAGGAGCGGCACATCACCCAGCCGGCGCTGAGCCGGCGGATCCGCGCGCTGGAAGAATGGGTGGGTACGCCGCTGTTCTTCCGCACCACCCACAAGGTGGAACTGACGCCGGCCGGGGACAGCTTCCGGCAGTCGGCGGAAGATGTCTTGCGGCGCCTCGCGGTCGGCCGCTCCATCGCCCGTGAGCAGGCGAGCGGGAGCATCGAGCAGTTGCAATTCGCCGCCACCAATGCGCTGGCGCTGACCTTCTTTCCCGGCTGGCTGCGCACCGTCGAGCACCGGCTGCCATTCGTCGCCAACATCCATCTCGTGGCCAATCACATGGTGGCCTGCGAGCGCCTGATGCTGCAGGGGCAGGCGCAGTTCCTGCTCGCCCACCACCACCCCGCCGCCGATACGCTGCTGACGCCGCGCCAGTTCCTGTCCCATCCCGTGGGCGTCGATGTGCTCATCCCCGTCTCGGCCCCGACCGGAGAAGGCAGCGACCCATCCTTCGCATTGCCGGGCTCACAGGAGCACGCCTTGCCCTATCTCTCCTACCGGCCGGAATCCGGCATGGGTCGCATCATCGCAGCGGTGCACGATGGTGCGCCGGAAAAGGCTTTCCTCCGGCCCTGTTTCGAGTCTCATGTGGCCAAGCTGCTGGTAACCATGGCGGTGGAGGGGCGAGGGCTCGCTTTTCTCCCGAAGAGCCTCATCGGCGAGGAACTGGCGCAGGGCACGCTGGTCCGCGCCGGCGACACCACATGGGACATCACCATAGAGATCCAGCTCTTCCGACCGCGCACGCGTCTTTCGAGCACCGCCGAGGCCTTCTGGACCGCCGTTGCCGGTGGCGGGACTTCGGAAGGCCGATAGCGGCCCTGCGAGTCGCCGCCGACCGCACGCTATCGACCGGTCGCGCACTTGCGAGCGGAGCGTTCACTGTGATCGTCCCCCGTTTTGGTGGACACCCATGCTAGCTTTGGCGAGCTTCACAGGAGTGTTCGATGGGCGCACGGCGTCGGGTGTTTCCAGAGGCGTTCAAGCGGGAGGCGGTTGAACGGGTCACGG
>NZ_JAMJXC010000002.1 GCF_023571765.1 Xanthobacter aminoxidans
GATGAGGATGCGCTGACCAAGCTCGGTCAGGGCCGCAAGCGTGTTCTGGGACGTGGTGGACTTGCCGATGCCACCCTTGCCGTAAAACGCGATCTGTCGCAGCGAAGCCATCTTGCTCTCCTTCGAAACCTTCAAACGAGGATTCGGTGGTCTCCGGACCGCTGCGGGGCACGCAGACGGACCCGGGGACGTTGCACTCCGGCGCGGATGCGGACGGGGCCCTTCCGGAGCCCACCAGCCAGCAGCCTGGCGCCTGACAGAGGAGTAGCAACGAGTGTGCCAGCGATTTTTCGGATTTTTTATCGCATAGAATCAATATGTTGAGGCGTTCCGACGGGCATGTTCAGAACCCGACACACCCGTTTTGGCGGCCGACATGCCAGTTTAGGGCTGTTTGAAACAGGACACTGCCGGCCCCGCCCATACCCCTGTCGAAAGCCGACAATCACCGTTCCGGGCCGCGTGTCGGATTTTCGACCCTGCACCGCGACAGGAGCACCCCAACGCAAAACGGGCCGGCAAAGCCGACCCGTTGCAGTTCACAAAACAGAGACCCCGCACCCGTCGGCGCCGGCGTCAGCCGATCAGCTCCTGCGCCTTGCTCAGGGCCGCGACGAAGCGGTCCACTTCCTCGCGGGTGTTGTAGAGGCCGAACGAGGCGCGGCAGGTGGCCGCGACGCCGAAACGCTCCAGCAGCGGCATGGCGCAATGGGTGCCCGCGCGCACCGCGATGCCGTCATTGTCGATGAGCGTCGCGAAGTCGTGGGCATGGGCGCCGGCGATCTCGAACGAGATGATGGCGCCCTTCTCCTTGGCGGTGCCGATGATGCGGACGGAATTCAGCTCGCCCAGCCGCTCCTGCGCATAGCGGCACAGCTCGTTCTCGTGGGCACGGATACGTGCCTTGCCGATGGACTGGATGTAGTCGAGCGCGGCACCGAGCCCCGCGGCCTGCACGATAGCCGGCGTGCCCGCCTCGAACCGGTGGGGCGGATCGCCATAGGTGACAGAATCCTGCCGCACCACCCGGATCATCTCGCCGCCGCCGTTGAAAGGCGGCATGGCCTCGAGATGCTCATACTTGCCGTAGAGCGCGCCGATGCCCGTGGGGCCATAGAGCTTGTGGCCGGTGATGATGTAGAAATCGCAGTCGATGTCCTGCACGTCCACATCGAGATGGACCGCGCCCTGGGAGCCGTCCACCAGCACGGGGATGCCGCGCGCATGGGCGATCTTCACCACCTCCTTCACCGGGACGGTGGTGCCCAGCACGTTGGACATCTGGGTGATGGCCACCAGCTTGGTACGGTCCGTGAGCAGCTTCTCGAACTCGTCGAGGAGGAAGTTGCCCTCGTCGTCCACCGGCGCCCACTTCAGCACCGCGCCCTGGTTCTCGCGCAGGAAGTGCCACGGCACGATGTTGGCGTGGTGCTCCATGATGGAGAGGACGATCTCGTCGCCCGCCTTGATGCGCGTCTTGCCGAAGGTGGCGGCGACGAGGTTGATCGCCTCCGTGGCGCTGCGGGTGAAGATGATCTCTTCCGGCCGCGCCGCATTGAGGAAGCGCTGCACCGCGTGGCGGCCGCCCTCATAGGCCTCGGTCGCCGCATTGGCGAGATAGTGCAGGCCGCGATGCACGTTGGCATATTCGGAGGTGTAGACCTGCTGGATGCGGTCGAGCACCGCCTTCGGCTTCTGGGCCGAGGCGCCGTTGTCGAGATAGACCAGCGGCTTGCCGTTGACCTTGAGGTCGAGGATCGGAAAATCCTCGCGCACGCGCATCACATCGTAGGAACCGTTCGAGACCGCGGGGTGAAGGGCGGTCGACTGGGGGACGGTCATTGGTTCACTCCCGACCCAACAACCAGGCGCGCGTCGCCTCGGCGAGGGCGGTGCGAATGCCCTCCTCGCCGATGGCGTCGATCACCTCGCCGACGAAGGCCTGGATCAGGAGCGCCTCGGCCTCCTTGGCGGGGATGCCGCGGGCCATGAGGTAGAACTTGATCTGCTGGTCGAGCGTGCCGGTGGTGCAGCCGTGGCCGCACTGCACGTCGTCGGCGAAGATCTCCAGCTCCGGCTTGTTGCAGGATTCCGCCGTCTCGGTCAGCAGCAGCGCGCGGCTGAGCATCCGGGCGTCGGTCTTCTGCGCCGCCTGGCGCACGGCAATCTTGCCCTGGAAGATGTCCTGCGAGGCGCCGTCCAGCACCGCGCGGAAGGACTCGCGGCTCTCGCCGGCCGGCGCCGCGTGATCGACGGAGAGCATGGTGTCGGCGTGCTGCTTGCCCGCGAGCAGGCTCACGCCGCCCATGTGGGCCTTCACGCTCTCACCCGCGAGATGCAGCAGAAGCTGGTTTCGCACCACGGCGCCGCCGGTGGTGAAGAAGGTGTTGGAGAAGCTGGCATCGGCCGCCACCTTCGCCAGCATGGTGGCGAGATGCACGGCGTCGCTGCCTTCGGTCGTCACCTTGACGCGCTCGAAGGTCGCGCCCGCGCCCACCACCAGCTCCAGCGCGGTATTGACCTGATAGGCGATGCCCGCAGGCCCTTCGTGGCTCTCGACGAGGGAAAGGCGGGCGCCATCTTCCACCACCACCAGCGAGCGGGTGAAGGCGGCGACCGGGGTCTCGGCCGTGGTCACGAACACCAGTTCCACCGGCCGCGTGACAGCTGCGCCTGCGGCCACATGCACCACCACGCCGTCGCCCATGAGCGCCGTGTTGAGGGCGAGCACGGCATCCGAAGAGGCAACGGTGCGGCCGAGGTAGCTCGCCGGAAGGCCTGTCGGATCAGCCAGCGCATCCGCCATGGAGGCGATGGTGAGGCCGGGCTCCAGATCCGCAAGGTCGGACAGCTCCGGCACGAAGGTGCCGTTCACCACCACGAGGCGGCGGAAGCCGAGCGTCGAGAACAGGCTGCCGGCGGCCACTGCCTTCGCCTTGGCATCCGCATCCGGCAGCGGCGCGAGGGGCTTGGCGTCGCGCATCAGGGCGCGCAGGTCGGTGTATTTCCAGCTTTCCACCCGACGGTGCGGCAGGCCCGCATCGGCGAAGGTGTCGAAGGCCGCGGTGCGCTGGGCCGCCACGTCGGGGCCACCGGGCAGGCTGGCGCGGACGGCGGCGAAGGTCTCGGCCAGCGCCAGTTCGGCGCCGGTCTTCATGGGGCGGACGAGTGCCGGAGCTGGCGCGGCCATCACGCAGCCTCGCTCTGGTACTGGGCGTAGCCGGTGGCTTCGAGTTCCAGGGCCAGCTCCTTGCCGCCGGTGTGCACGATGCGGCCGGCGTTGAACACATGCACCACGTCCGGCACGATGTAATCGAGCAGGCGCTGGTAGTGGGTGATCACCAGCATGGAGCGCTCGGGCGAGCGCAGCGCATTGACGCCGTTGGAGACCACCTTGAGCGCGTCGATGTCGAGGCCGGAATCCGCCTCGTCCAGCACGCAGAAATAGGGCTCCAGCAGCATCATCTGGAGGGTTTCGTTGCGCTTCTTCTCACCGCCGGAGAAGCCCACATTCACCGGGCGCTTGAGCATGTCGGCGTCGATGCCGAGCGTCTTGCCCAGCTCGCGCACCTTGCGCACCAGCTCGGGTGAGGTCAGCTCCACCTCGCCGCGCTTCTTGCGCTGGCTGTTCACCGCTGTGTGCAGAAACGCCATGTTGGAGACGCCGGGGATTTCCAGCGGATACTGGAAGCAGAGGAACAAGCCGTGCGCGGCGCGCTCGTCGGGCGACAGATCGAGCAGGTTCACGCCCCGGAAGATGACCTCGCCGCCGGTGATCTCGTAGCCCGGCTTGCCGGAGAGGACATAGGAGAGGGTGGACTTGCCGGCGCCGTTCGGCCCCATGATGGCGTGCACCTCACCGGGATTGATGGTGAGGTTCATCCCGTTGATGATCTTGCGCCCCCCAGCGATCTCGGCATGGAGGTCCTTGATTTCGAGAAGGGGAGCCATGGTGAAGATCCTCTGGTTATTGTTGCCCGGCGACGCGACCTGAACGATGGGACGGAAGGCGCGTCAGCCGACGCTGCCTTCCAGGCTGATGGAAATGAGCTTCTGCGCCTCGACGGCGAACTCCATGGGAAGCTGCTGGAGCACATCCCGGACGAAGCCGTTCACCACGAGCGCGACGGCATCCTCCTGCGAGAGGCCGCGCTGCATGCAGTAGAACAGCATGTCTTCCGAGATCTTCGAGGTGGTCGCCTCGTGCTCGAACTGCGCCGTGGGGTTTTTCGCCTCGATATACGGCACGGTGTGCGCGCCGCAGAGGTCGCCGATGAGGAGCGAGTCGCAATTGGTGAAGTTGCGGGCCCCGGCCGCCTTGCGATGGGCCGAGACGAGGCCGCGATAGGTGTTGTTGGACTTGCCGGCCGAAATGCCCTTGGAGATGATCCGGCTTGTGGTGTTCTTGCCGAGATGGATCATCTTGGTGCCGGAATCCACCTGCTGACGGCCGTTGGAAATGGCGATGGAATAGAACTCGCCGGAAGAGCCCTCACCGCGCAGCACGCAGCTCGGATACTTCCAGGTGATCGCCGAGCCGGTTTCCACCTGCGTCCAGGAAATCTTGGAATTCCTGCCGCGGCAGTCGCCGCGCTTGGTCACGAAATTGTAGATGCCGCCCTTGCCCTCGGCATCGCCGGGGTACCAGTTCTGGACGGTGGAATACTTGATCTCGGCATCATCGAGGGCGACCAGCTCCACCACGGCGGCGTGCAGCTGGTTCTCGTCGCGCATGGGCGCGGTGCAGCCTTCGAGATAGGAGACGTAGGAGCCCTTGTCGGCGATGATGAGGGTGCGCTCGAACTGGCCCGTATTCTTCTCGTTGATACGGAAGTAGGTGCTGAGCTCCATCGGGCAGCGCACGCCCGGCGGGATGTAGACGAACGAGCCGTCCGAGAACACCGCCTGGTTCAGCGTCGCATAGTAATTGTCGGTCGCCGGCACCACGCTGCCCAGATACTGCTTCACCAGATCGGGATGCTCGCGCAGGGCCTCGGAGATGGGCATGAAGATCACGCCCGCGGCCTTCAGCTCCTCCTTGAAGGTGGTGGCCACCGAGACGCTGTCGAACACCGCGTCCACGGCGATCTTCGGCCGCTCGCCTTCGGGGATTTCGACGCCGGCGAGAATCACCTGCTCGCGCAGCGGAATTCCGAGCTTTTCATAAGTCTTCAGGATTTCCGGGTCGACCTCGTCGAGGGACTTCGGCGCCTTGAACTTCTTCGGCTGCGAATAATAGTAGAGGTCTTGGAAATCGATCTGCGGGTAGCTGACGCGCGCCCACTCCGGCTCCTGCATGGTGAGCCAGCGGGCGTAGGCGTCGAGGCGCCACTGCAGCATCCACTCCGGCTCTTCCTTCTTGGTCGAGATGAAGCGGATCACCTCTTCGGAAAGGCCCTTCGGCGCCTTCTCGGATTCGATGTTGGTCTCGAATCCGTATTTGTACTGGTCGACGTCGATGGAGCGAACCTGTTCGACTGTGTCCTGTACGGCCGCCATCTGGTCCTCCGTTCAACTGTCAGGCTGCGGCGCCGGGCGCCGCGCGCAGGGGGTGAGGAGCGGAGCCCGGACGGCTCCGATCTCGTATTCGGTGGAGGGAATGCCCGCCGGGACCAGCAGGGATGGGTCCGTGCGGAACCGATCGGGCCGGCATCCCCGCCGCAGCGCCGGGGATCATGCCGGGACGCAGGTATTCTCCACCGGGCAGACCACGGCGCACTGGGGCTTGTCGAAATGCCCCTCGCACTCCGTGCACTTCTTGGGGTCGATCACATACATGTCCCGCTTGAGGCTGATGGCAGCATTCGGGCACTCGAACTCACAGGCACCGCAGACGGTGCACTGGGACGCGACGATCTTGTAGGCCATGGGCTAGCTCCGCACTGTGCAGATTGGCAGGCGCAACCCCTCTTTCAAGCAACGTGCCATCGGGCAATGCTTTGATTTTTAATTGTTATTCTTCTGGGCCGGAGTCTCGGAGCGCTGTCGTTCACCCGACAAGGTGTCGCAAGTGCGACAGCGCGCGCGTCCTGTGTCCGGGGTGCCGGGCCTGATCGCCGGCCACGTCCAGCCGGCACGAAAAAGCCCTCCCCGCCGGGCGGAGAGGGCTTTGTCGGTGCAGGTGCTGCCGGGGCCGAGACCCGCGGCTGGGGCCAATCAGAAGCGCTTGATCTCGATGTCGTGCTTCTTGAGGGCGTAGCCGATCTGGCGGGGCGTGAGGCCGAGCAGGCGCGCGGCCTTGGCCTGAACCCAGCCGGCCCGTTCCATTGCATCCACCAGCCGTTCGCGCTCGGACAATTCCTCGTCCGCGTCGGCAGCACGCACCGGCATGGCCGGGGCGGACACCGGAACCGGCACGGTCAGCGGCGGCAGGCGCGGCACCGTGTTGGAATTGGCCGCCTCGCTGCTGATGGCGGAGAGCGGCGGCATCACCGGGAGGGGGATTTCCATGGGGCGGCGCGTCTGCGGCGCGTCTGCCGGGCTGCGCCACAGGAGCGCCGACAGGCATTCGTTGTGACGACAGGCGAAGTCGTCGCCGACAATGTTGCCGCCCTGCGCCAGGGTGGCGGTCCGCTGCACGCAATTCTCCAGCTCGCGCACATTGCCGGGGAAGCCGCAGCCCATCAGCACGTCCATGGCGTCCTGATTGAAATGCAGGTCGCGGCCGTTCTCGCGGTTGAAGCGGTCGAGGAATTCGTTGGCCAGGAGCGGGATGTCGCCGCGCCGGTCGCGCAGGGAGGGCACGATCACCGGGATGACGCTGATGCGGTAATAGAGGTCGGCGCGGAACTCGTTCTTGGCCACCGCCTCCTCAAGGTTCCGGTTGGTGGCGGCGACGACGCGCACGTTCACCTTGAGGGTGTGGCTGCCGCCGACCCGCTCGAACTCCTGCTCCTGCAGCACGCGCAGCAGCTTGGCCTGGAAGGCGGGGGAAATCTCGCCGATCTCGTCGAGGAAGAGCGTGCCCTTGTCGGCAAGCTCGAAGCGGCCCTTGCGCGCGCCGACGGCTCCGGTGAAGGCCCCCTTCTCATGGCCGAACAGCTCGGATTCCAGAACGGATTCGGGCAGCGCGGCGCAGTTGAGCTTGATGAACGGCCCCTTGGCGCGGGGCGAGAGCTCGTGAATGGCTTTCGCGATCAGTTCCTTGCCGGTGCCCGATTCACCGCGCAGCAGCACGGGCGAATGGGACTTGGCGACGATCATGATCTTGTCGAGCAACCCGCGGATCTCGCGGCTGTCGCCGATGATGCCGTCCACATAGACGCGCTTGCGCTCGCGGCCGACGGTGGACGGCTTCAGCTCCAACAATTCCTTCTGCAGGCGGCCGCTTTCCGCCATCAGCCGCTCGCGATCGCGCGAGACGACGCGATGGAGCTGGACCGTCTGGCCGATGAGGTTCGCCACCATGGTGAGGAAGCGCACATCCGAATCGAGCCGGAACACGGAGCGGCCGTCCCACACGCGGTCGATGGTCAGCGTGCCGATGACCCGGGACGCGACGCGGATCGGCACGCCGATGAAGGACACGCGCGTGTCCTCGCTGGCGCCGAGCGCCTGCGCATCGGCCTCGCTGAAGGCGGGGTGGGAGGCGACGTTCTCGGCGATCAGCGGCACGGCGGTGGCGATCACCTGTCCGATGGCCTTCTCCGGCAGGCGCGCGCGGTAGCGCGCATCGGTGCCTTCGTTCCAGCCGCCGCCGACGGTGATGTCGGGAATGCCGTCATCTTCCAGCAGCGAAATGACGCCATGACGCATCTGCATGAAGGACGAAAGAAGATTAACCACGCTCGACAGCGTGGTTTCGAGGCGATTCGGGGCCGTCAGAATCTTCGAGATCTCGTAGATCCCGGTCAGAGCCACGTCGCTCAGTGAAACGAGGGGCACATGATGTCGAGGCTGCTCGCGCTCGATTTGCAACGCTTCCTGCTGAACCATGGTGCTCTCTCCATCACCCCAGGCACCGTCCCCACCCATTTTTGTCTGATTAGCGACACTTTGATTTAGTTTCATTCGCATGTCGTGCCCAAGGTGAGGGCAAGATTTGATGCTTGTTTGAGCACGGCCACGTCAATTGTCGCGTTTGCTGCGACAACTTGGCCATTTGCGGCGGCCATCGGGCGCCTGCTTGTCAGAGAAGGGACGAATTGGCCGTCTCGCCGGCAAAAAGATTTCGCGCTGCGAAATCACCGGCCCTCTACTTGCCGCAACTTTCCTCACAGTGCCTTTCGCAGTGCAGCGTAAAGGACAGGGGTCCGGCTTCCCTTCGATCACCCGGCGCTCAGCGCGCCTCGAACAAGGCGAGGCGGGCGGCGGCCGTGTCCGGACGCTCGGCCCGCAGGAGAGCGGTCATCTCGGGCGCGGCGAGCGGGCGGAAGAACAGGAAGCCCTGCGCCAGCTCGCACCCGTTGTCGCGCAGGAACCGGGCCTGTCCCGCCGTCTCCAGCCCCTCGGCCACCACCCGCATCCCGAGCTTGCGGCCAAGCTCGATCACCGCGCAGACGATGGCGGTGTCGAAGGCATCGCGTTCGATGTCCTTCACGAAGCTCTGGTCGATCTTGATGGTGTCGATGGGCAATTGCTTGAGGTGGATGAGGCCGGCGTAGCCGGTGCCGAAATCGTCGAGGGCCACCCGCACACCCGCGCGGTTCAGCTCGTCGAGGATCGGCGCCACATGGTCGGAGCTGCGCCCGAGGAAGACGGTCTCGGTGATCTCCACGTCGAAATGCGACGGCTCCACGCCCGCGGCGTGGAATTGGCGCAGCAGGGTGGGCGCGAGGCCGCGGTTGGTGAACTGGGCGGGCGCAAGGTTGATGGCGACGCGGCCGCAATCGTAGCCGAGCTCGATCCAGCTGCGCACATCGCTCGCCACCCGGCGCACCATGCGCTCGCCGATCAGCACCGCGAGCTCGGGATCGGAGAGCGCGGCCTCGAAGGCGGAGGGCGAGAGGATGCTGTGCGGCGAGCGCCGCCAGCGCACCAGCGCCTCCACCCCGGCGAGGCGGCCCGTGATGAGCGACACCTTGGGCTGGTAGTAGGGCACGATCTCGTCATCGGCGAGGGCGCCGATCATGGCCCGGTTCAGCGCCACGCGCTCCAGAACCGCCTGTCGCATGGCCGGCGCGTAGACGACCACGCGGTTGCGGCCCTGCTGCTTGGCGGCATAGAGGGCGAGGTCGGCGTCCTTCATCAGCTCGCCATAGGTGCAATCGTGCTCGGGGCAGGCCGCGATGCCGACGCTCGCGCGCGTCGTGAAGTGCCGGCCCGCATGCAGCAGCGGCCGGCGCAGCTCGGAGAGGAGACTCTGGGCGAGGCGACGACCGAGCCCCACCGGGTCCGGCCCCTCGATGGCGCAGACGAATTCGTCGCCGCCGAGCCGGGCGATCAGGGCCGGCTGGTCGACGAGGGCGTCGAGCCGGTGCGCCGTCTCCATCAGCACGGCGTCGCCGGCATCGTGGCCCAGGGTGTCGTTGACGTCCTTGAGCCCGTCGAGATCCATCAGCAGCACGCAGATGCCCTGCCCCGGCTTGCGCCGGGCGAGCGCGGCCTCGAGCCCCTCGTGGAAGGCGGCCCGGTTGGGCAGGCCGGTGAGGGCGTCGTGGCTCGCCGCATAGCGCGCCTGCCGCTCGGCGGCGCGGCGGTCGGTGACGTCCACCAGGGCCGCGACGAGATTGGGCGAGGGGCCGGAGGGCGTCACCGCGGCCGCCAGCACCACCTGCCGTTCCTCGCCATCGGCGAGCGTCACCGTGGTTTCGAACTCGGTGGCGATGCCGTCGCGGCGCAGGCGGTCGCGAAGCGACTGGGCATCCTTGCCGCCGAGCGCCGCGTCCCACAGGCCGCCGGCATCGGGCAGGTCGAAGGTCCCGCCGTAGAAGCGCCGCGCGGCCTCGTTGGACTTGATGTACCGCCCGTCCTCCAGCCGCGCCACCACCAGGGGAATGGGCACGGCCTCGAAGGTGTTCTCCAGGATGTCCTCGCTGGCGCGCAGCTTCTCGTTCGCCTCCCGCTCCGCCCGGACCACCGACCAGAAGCGCCGCTCCGTGCGGTTGGCACGGCCGGCGACGAGCGCCAGCATGGTGTTGAGCACGGCGACGGCAAGGGCGAGGCCCACCGCCATCTGCCAGCCTGTCGAACGGTCGAGATAGCCGAACAGCAACAGGGCGCTCGCCCCGAAGCCGCTGGAGACGAGCCAGCCGAACGGCAGGGGAACGGCCAGATAGAAGACCGTCGGCAGCAGCATCACCACGAACAGGGCGAGGTCGCTGTGCGAACTCACCAGCACCGCGATGGCCGCCGATATGCCCCAGAGCCAGACGAGGTAGATGGCGGTCATCCGTCCCGGCGTGGTCGCGACCTGAACCGCCACCAGGCAGAGCAGCGACAGCGCGACGACCACGAAGCGCGCACTCACCGCCACCACGAAATGCCCGGTCCCGGCGAATCGCCAGTCGCTCAGCAGGAACAAAGCGTTGAGAATCACAGAGGCGGCGAACAGGAAACGCCCGTGGCGCCGGGCCTCTTCCAGGCAGGCGGCACGGAACTGCTGCTCCGTGGCCGGATCGACGAACTCGCCGCCAAACGCGCTGAGACGAGCGTCCCCAACGCCTCCAGCCCCGTCCAAGTTCCCGACCTGCCCCGTGATACCTCTCATGTGACAGATTCTAATGGTCAATTCCGCCCTGCGCCAGCACGCGAGGCGCGCGGGCGGCGGGTAATCGTACCGCCGGTCACGATTTTCTTCGCGCGTTTCTTTACATTCCCACGGCTCGACAGGTCGGAGACGCCAGGAATGTAATTTCGAGTAGCGATACACCCCGCAACTACTCTGGGCTGTACGGATCAGAATTCGCACCTGGATGCCTCCGCGGGCTCCCGTTCGGGAGCAGGGCGCGTTGCATGGCGACCATTGCGTGCTGTACTGCGGCAGGACGACGCCGGGAGCGACGCCAAGGGAGCCGCCGATGCTGAAGGACAAGCGCATCCTCCTCCTCATCGGGGGTGGCATTGCCGCGTACAAGTGCCTCGAGCTGGCGCGCCGCCTGAAGGAGCGCGGCGCCACGGTCCGCGCCATCATGACCGAGGCGGCCGGGCGATTCGTGACGCCGCTGTCGGTGGGCGCGATCACCGGCGAGCGGGTGTTCACCGACCTGTTCGATCTCACGGCGGAGCACGACATCGGCCATATCCGGCTGTCGCGGGAGGCGGACCTCCTTGTTGTGGCGCCGGCCACCGCCGATCTTCTGGCCCGCATGGCGCACGGCCTCGGCGACGACCTTGCCACCACCTGCCTGCTCGCCACCGACAAGCCGGTACTCGTCGCCCCTGCCATGAACCCGCGCATGTGGGCGCATCCCGCCACCCGCCGCAACGTCGCCCAACTCAAGGCGGACGGGGTTTCGGTGGTCGGTCCCAATTCGGGCGCCATGGCCGAACGTGGTGAGTTCGGCGAGGGCCGCATGGCGGAACCCATGGAGATCCTCGCCGCCATCGAGGCCCATTTCGACGACGGCGCGTCGCGGCTGCTCGCGGGAAGACGCGTCCTCGTCACCTCCGGTCCGACCCACGAGCCCATCGACCCGGTGCGCTACATCGCCAATCGCTCCTCCGGCAAGCAGGGCCATGCCATCGCCGCCGCCGCGCGCGCCGCCGGCGCCGAGGTGGTGCTGGTCTCCGGCCCGGCCGAGGCAGCGGACCCTGCGGGCGTGCGCGTGATCCACGTGGAGAGCGCCCGCGACATGCTGGCCGCCGTGGAAGAGAACCTGCCGGTGGACGCCGCCGTCTTCGCCGCGGCGGTCGCCGACTGGCGGGTGGCGGACGCGTCGGAACAGAAGATCAAGAAGGACGGCGGCGGCGCCCCCACCCTGACGCTGGTGGAGAATCCCGACATCCTCGCCTCGGTCTCGCGCCACCACACCCTGCGCCCGCGCCTGGTGGTCGGCTTCGCGGCGGAGACCGAGCAGGTGGTGGCCCATGCGCGCGACAAGCGCCTGCGCAAAGGCTGCGACTGGATCGTCGCCAATGACGTGTCCCCTGCCACCGGCATCATGGGGGGCGACAGCAACACCGTGCACCTCGTCACCGCCGCCGGCGTGGAGGACTGGCCCTCCGCCACCAAGGCCGAGGTCGCCCGCCACCTCGTCGCCCGCATCGCCGCCGAACTCTCGGGAACCCATCCGTGACATCGCCTTCCGTGAAGATCCAGCGCCTGCCCCACGCCGCCGGCCTCCCCCTACCCGCCTATGCGACCCCCGGCGCCGCCGGCATGGACCTCGCCTGCGCCCTGCCGGCTGATGCGCCGCTCCTGCTGGCGCCCGGCGCGCGCGCCGCCATTCCCACCGGCTTCGCCATCGCCCTGCCGGACGGCTACGAGGCGCAGGTGCGGCCGCGCTCGGGCCTCGCTAAGAACCACGGCGTCACCGTGTTGAATGCGCCGGGCACCGTGGATTGCGACTACCGGGGGGAGATTGCCGTGCTGCTCGTCAACCACGGCCGCGAGACCCTGGAAATCAGCCGCGGCATGCGGATCGCGCAGCTTGTCGTGGCGCCTGTCGTTCAAATAATGCTGGAAGAAATCGGAGAATTGAGCGAAACTGCACGCGGTTCCGGTGGTTTTGGATCTACAGGCCTCGGTTCCTCGTGATTTAGCCGTCGGTGGACGGCTGGGAGCAGTTTCATCTTTCGAGACGCCCGCCCTTAAAGGAAGCCGTCCCTCCGATGCCGCGCCTTTCCGACAAGAGCCTCCTCGCCATCGCCGCCGTGGTGGATGTGGCCGTCCATGCCCGTGGCGCACCGGTTGCCGCCAAGGCGCTGGCCGCCCGCCACGGACTTCCCCCCCGCCGGCTGGAGCCGGTGCTGCAGGCCCTCGTCCATGCCGGTGTCCTCAAGGGCGTGCGCGGCCCGCGCGGCGGCTACGAGCTGGCGCGGGAACGCCGCCGGGTCTCCGTGGCCGAGATCGTCCGGGTGGTTGAAGGCGCCGAGGAGGAGAAGGAAATCATCCTGCCGCCGCTGGTGACGGAAGTGGTCCAGCCCGCCGTGGCGGCGGCCGAGGACACGTTCGACACCGCCCTCGACGGCGTGACCCTCGAAGACCTGTGCCGCGCCGCCGACGACAAGGGCCACGGCTCCGAGCACGAGAGGATCGACTTCGCCATCTGAGGCCCGGCCGGACGCGCGGGAATCGACCCGGGTGCAGAAAAGGGGTCTAGTCCGCGAGCCAGAGTTCCCCCGAGGTAGAGCGTTCCCCACCCGCGAGGACAGGCCCCCGCCCTTTGTGCCGGACGCTGCGCGGCGCGCCGGGAGGCCCGCCCGGAGCAGACGAGACAAGACAAGAAGGAGATCGCCCATGGCACAACCTGCCGCCAAGATCGTGTCCTCCGCCCCCCTCGTGGGCCGGGGCAGGGTCTATGATTCCATCACCGAGACCATCGGCAACACGCCGCTGGTGCGGCTCAAGCGGCTGCCCGAGCTGCGCGGGGCCAAGGCGGACATTCTCGCCAAGCTCGAATTCTTCAATCCCATCAACAGCGTGAAGGACCGCATCGGCGTCGCCATGATCGACGCGATGGAAGAGGCCGGCGCGCTTGATGCGGACACCGTGCTGGTGGAGCCGACCTCCGGCAACACGGGCATCGCCCTCGCGTTCGTGGCGGCGGCCCGCGGCTACCGGCTCATCCTGGTCATGCCCGAGAGCATGTCCATCGAGCGCCGCAAGATGCTGACCCTGCTCGGCGCCGAGCTGGTGCTGACCCCCGCCAATCTCGGCATGAAGGGCGCCGTGTCGCGGGCCGAGCAGATCATCGCCGAGATGCCCAAGGCGGTGATGCCCCAGCAGTTCAAGAACAAGGCGAACCCCGAGGTGCACCGTCGCACCACCGCCGAGGAAATCTGGAACGACACCAACGGCAAGGTGGACGCCGTGGTGGCCGGCGTCGGCACCGGCGGCACCATCACCGGCATCGGCCAGGTGCTGAAGCCCCGCAAGGCCTCGCTCAAGATGATCGCGGTGGAGCCGGAGGATTCCCCGGTGCTCTCCGGCGGCCCTCCCGGCCCGCACAAGATCCAGGGCATCGGCGCCGGCTTCGTGCCGGAGGTGCTCGACCGCTCGATCATCGACGAGGTGGTGACGGTGGGCAACCAGACCGCCTTCGACACCGCCCGCGCCCTCGCCCGCTATGAAGGCATTCCCGGCGGCATCTCCTCCGGCGCCGCCGTGGCGGCCGCTTTGGAGCTGGCGGTGCGGGACGACATGGCCGGCAAGACCATCGTCGCCATCGTCCCCTCCTTCGCCGAGCGCTATCTCTCGACCGCGCTGTTCGAAGGCCTCTGAGCCTTTGCCCGCGCCCCGGCACCGGCCGGGGCGCGGGCGCACTCTGCTTTCTGCCCAAGCCGCTGGAGCCGCAGCAGCGCCGCATGGCGGGCCGGATCATAGCCGGCGCCACCGGCCCGCGCCGCCTTTCGCGCCGCGCGCAGCGCCCGTGCGATGCCCGCCGGCCCCTCGCAGAACACATCCAGCCCCCGCATCAGCCGCCCCACCTGCACATCGGCCGCCTCGGCCGCGAAGGCATGCGCCCGTCTGCCCTTCCCATCCGCACCGGCCATGCCGCTCCTCCCTGATATCGGGCGATGGTGGAACGACGCTGGGGACAGGAGGATAAATTCCTATTTCGCGAACACGGCAAAGACGCACCACAATTCAGCTATATGGCTGTTTCGTATGACATTTATTTCTCTGGACCACAAACACAGGTTGCATTCTCTATCCGCCTCCTCTTGCAAGAGCAGATGATTGATGTAGGAATTTTTACCTACAGTGAGCGTCCCCGATGAGCCCCTTGCCCGCCGCCCCCTCGGTCGCCCGTCCGTCCGCCGGCCCCGTCCGCGCCTCGCGGCGGTGCCGCCCGCCCGGCCCGAAACCCTGCTGCCATCTGGCCGTCGCGGTGGCTGCGGCGGACGCCGGAATGACCGTGGAGGCGCTGCTCTCCCACAGCCGCTCCACGGCGCCGGTGGCGCTGGCGCGTCAGCTCGCCATGTATCTCGCCCATGTAGGGCTCGGCCTGCCCCAGGCGGCGGTGGCGGCGGCGTTCGGGCGGGATCGCTCCACCGTCGCCCATGCCTGCCGGCGCATTGAGGAATTGCGGGACGCCGCGGCGTTCGACCAGAAAGTGAGCCGGCTCGAAGCCTGCCTGCGCTGGGCGGCGGAGGCGTGACCATGGCGACGGGATCTGCAAGCGAAAGCGACGTGAAATCAGCACTTTCCGCCCGCCCCTCCGGGCGGGGACGACGCCGGGCAGCGGCGAAGCCGGCGGCGGACACGCCCGGCTTCAACCCGGCGGAAAGCCCGCTCGCATGGCTGGCGCGGCGGCAGGGCAAGGACGGCCGGACCCTGGTGGATGCGGCCCAGTTGCAGGCGGGAGAACGGCTCCGGGCCGATTTCACCCGCGCCAATCTCACCCCCCGAGTCACCAGCCGCTGGAGCGAAGTGTCGGGGGCCGGCACGCCGGAAGCCTTCACCGATATGGTGCTGGCGGCCAAGCTCCGGGTGTCCCGCGCGCTCACGGCGGTGGGGCCGGAGCTGTCCGGCGTATTGCTGGACGTCTGCTGCTTTCTCAAGGGGTTGGAGACGGTGGAGCGGGAACGCCGATGGCCGGCGCGTACCGCCAAGGTGGTCCTGTGCCTCGCCCTCGACCGCCTCGCCGCCCATTACGGGATCTCCGCCTCCACCACCGGGCGCGACCGGGCGCCGACCCGCGCCTGGCAGGCCCCGGAGGCCGCCGCGGCCGAAAGCTAAGTCAGGACAAGGCCCTGGCCGTATCGCGGATGATCTGGAAGGCGGCGTCCACGTCGCCTTCCGTCGTCTCCATGGCCCCCGCCTGGAAACGGATGGCGAGGTGGCCGTCGATGCGGGTGGGGGTGAGATAGAGATCGCCGCCGTCATTGATGGCGGTGAGCATCGCCAGCATGTGGGCGTCGAGGTCGCGCCCGTCGCCGGGGTCGTGGCGGAAGGTGAAGAGGGAGAGCACCGGCGTGCTCGCCAGCGAGAAGCCCGGCTCCTGCGCGAGCCGAACTGCGAGCGCCTGCGACCAGCGCACATGGTTGCGCATCATCTCCCTGAGACCGTTAAGTCCATGGGCGCGCAAGACAAACCACAGCTTCAGCGCGCGGAAACGGCGGCCGAGCTGGACCGTCCATTCGCTGTAATTGGTGATGTCGTCGTGGCCGTGGGTCTTCAGATATTCCGGCTGGATGGAGAGCGTGCGCAGGTGGTCGTCCACGCTCCTGAGGTAATGGGCGGAGCAATCGAACTGCACCCCCAGCCATTTGTGCGGATTGAGCACGATGCTGTCCGCCGCTTCCACCCCCGCCCACAGATCCCGGAACTCCGGGCAGATCATCGCAGTCCCGGCCCAGGCGGCATCCACATGGACGAACAGGCCATGCCGGTGCGCGATTCGGATGAGTTCAGGTGCCGAATCCATCGCGCCAGTGCCGGTTCCACCGATGCACAGTACGAGTCCAGCCGGCCAGTGTCCGGCAGCGCGGTCGGCGACGATGGCGGCTTCCAGCGCGGCCGGGTCCATCCCCCGCAGCGGACCTTTCGTTGGTATCCGGATGAGGTTGTCATGGCCGATGCCCGACACCCACGCCGCCCGGTCGATGGAGGTATGAACTTCCGCCGAGGCATAGACCCGCAGTCGCTCCCGCCCCGACAGTCCGGTGGCGTTGCCGGTGAAGCCCAGCGCCCGCTCCCGCATGGTGAGGAAGGCGCACAGCGTCGCGGAGGAGGCGGAATCCTGGATCACGCCGGTGAAATCCGCCGGCAGGCCCACCGCCTGCCGCAGCCAGTCCAGCGCCACGCCTTCCAGCTCGGTTGCGGCCGGCGAGGTCTGCCACAGCAGGCATTGCGCGCCCATGGCGGAGGACAGCATCTCCGCGATCACGCTGGCGGGGCTGGCGTTCGCAGGGAAGTAGGCGAAGAAGCGCGGGTGCTGCCAATGGGTCATGCCCGGCACGATGATGCGGCGGAAATCGGCGAACAGCGCATCCATGGGCTCCGCGTCTTCCGGCGGGCTTTCCGGAAGCTGGGCCGCGATCTCGCCGGGCCTGGTGCGGGCGCGGACGGGCTGGTCCCGCAGCGTCTCGCGATAGTCCGCCGCGAAGGTCGCCGCCTCGTGCGCCCAATGGCGGAAGGTGTCCCCGTCCATCTCCCCGACCATGTCCCGTCCCGTCCTCGTCACGCGCAGAGGGCCGGACATAGCCGACTTCACCGGCGCGGCAAACGCGCGGGTCCGCCGCAGCCGGCTTGAGCGGGGCAGGTGTCCTCCCGCCCACCCTGCTGCCCACCCTCCCGCCCGACCCTCCCGCCTTCGTGTCCGCCGCGGCCCCTTCTCCGTGCTAGTGTCTCAAGGGAAAGGGCTTTCCCCGGAGGCTCCGGCGCACTAAGACGGCGCGAAAGCTCCGGACGCAGGCGGCTGCCGCCCGCCGACGCGGAGCCCAGAAGACCGCAAGAGACGACCTGACCACAAGACGCGCCCAAGAGACGCAAGACGCGACGCGAAGGCGCGACGCAAGAACGAGGCCCGCGAGGATATGCCCCAGTACCGCTCCCGCACGTCCACCCACGGCCGCAACATGGCCGGCGCCCGCGGCCTGTGGCGCGCCACCGGCATGAAGGACGGCGATTTCGGCAAGCCGATCATCGCGGTGGTGAACTCCTTCACCCAGTTCGTGCCCGGCCACGTCCATCTGAAGGACCTCGGCCAGCTGGTGGCCCGCGAGATCGAGAAGGCCGGCGGCGTCGCCAAGGAATTCAACACCATCGCGGTGGATGACGGCATCGCCATGGGCCATGACGGCATGCTCTATTCGCTGCCGTCGCGCGAGATCATCGCCGACAGCGTGGAGTACATGGTCAACGCGCACTGCGCCGACGCCATGGTCTGCATTTCCAACTGCGACAAGATCACCCCCGGCATGCTGATGGCCGCCATGCGCCTCAACATCCCGGCCGTGTTCGTCTCCGGCGGCCCCATGGAGGCCGGCAAGGTGCTGCTCTCCACCGGCGAGCGGAAGGTGGACCTCATCGACGCCATGATCTCGGCCGCCGACGACAAGGTGTCGGACGCCGACGTGACGGTGATGGAGCGCTCCGCCTGCCCCACCTGCGGCTCCTGCTCCGGCATGTTCACTGCCAATTCCATGAACTGCCTCACCGAGGCGCTGGGCCTCGCGCTGCCGGGCAACGGCTCGGTGCTCGCCACCCATGCCGATCGCGAGCGGCTGTTCGTGGAGGCCGGCCACCTCATCGTCGATCTCGCCCGCCGCTATTACGAGCAGGACGACGCCAGCGTGCTGCCGCGCGCCATCGCCTCGTTCAAGGCGTTCGAGAACGCCATGACGCTGGACATCTCCATGGGCGGCTCCACCAACACGGTGCTGCACCTGCTCGCCGCCGCCAACGAGGGCGAAGTGCCCTTCACCATGGCCGACATCGATCGCCTCTCCCGGCGCGTCCCGGTGCTCTGCAAGGTCGCGCCTGCCGTCGCCAACATCCACATGGAGGACGTGCACCGCGCCGGCGGCATCATGGCCATCCTCGGCGAGCTGGATCGCGGCGGCCTGATCCACACCAATCTGCCCACCGTGCACGCGCCGACCATGGCCGACGCGCTGGACCGCTGGGACGTCAAGCGCACCAAGAGCGAGAGCGTCGGCACCTTTTTCCGCGCCGCGCCCGGCGGGGTGCCCACCCAGGTGGCGTTCAGCCAGTCCCGCCGCTGGGACGACCTCGACCTCGACCGCGAGGCGGGCGTCATCCGCGATGTCGAGCACGCTTATTCCAAGGATGGCGGCCTCGCCGTGCTCTACGGCAACATCGCGCTGGACGGCTGCATCGTGAAGACGGCGGGCGTGGACGCCTCCATCCTGAAGTTCACCGGCAAGGCCCGCATCTTCGAGAGCCAGGACGCGGCGGTGGAGGCCATCCTCTCCACCGGGCGCATCCAGCCCGGCGACGTGGTGCTGATCCGCTATGAGGGGCCGCGCGGCGGGCCGGGCATGCAGGAAATGCTCTATCCGACCTCCTATCTGAAGTCGAAGGGCCTCGGGAAGGCGTGCGCGCTGGTCACGGACGGGCGCTTCTCGGGCGGCTCCTCGGGCCTCTCCATCGGCCATTGCTCGCCGGAAGCGGCGGAAGGCGGCAATATCGGCCTCGTGGAAGAGGGCGACACCATCGAGATCGATATCCCGAACCGCGTCATCCGCGTGGCGGTGTCCGACGAGGTGCTGGCCGAGCGCCGCGCCAAGATGGAAGCCAAGGGCGCCGCCGCCTGGAAGCCGGAGAACCGCAAGCGCGTCGTCTCCCAGGCCCTCCAGGCCTATGCGGCCCTGACCACCTCCGCCGCCCGCGGCGCGGTGCGCGACGTGAACAACATCCGCCGCTGAACGCAAACGGCGGCGGGCCTCCTCCCGCCGCCACCGCCGCCGGGCCGGTCAGCCCAAGGTGCTGCGGCGATAGAGATCGCGGCCGCCGTCCTTTGCCGCGTAGAGCGCGGCATCCGCCGCCGCGAACAGGTCGGCAAGATTCTCGCCCCGCGCGGTGGCCCCGCCGATGCTCGCCGTCACCCGGCCGCCGGAGGGATGGGGAATGTTCTCCGCCCTCAGCGCCGCCAGCAGCGCGGCCCCCACCGCATCGCAGCCGGCCTCGTCGGTATCGGGCAGGATCACCGCGAATTCCTCGCCGCCATAGCGCGCCACCGTGTCCTGCGCCCGGGCCGGCTGCCGCGCCAGCATGCCGCCGATGGCGGCCAGCACCGCATCCCCCGCCTGGTGGCCCCACAGATCGTTCACCACCTTGAAGTGGTCGACGTCGATCACCAGCAGCGACAGCGGGCCGGCGAGGCGCTGGGCGCGGCGCACCGCGCGCTCCAGCGCCGCGTCGAAGCTGCGCCGGTTGGGCAGGCCGGTGAGGTCATCCACCTGCGATTTGCGCGCAAGATCGAGATTGAGGCGCAGCAGCTCCACCTCGTCGGCCGCCACCGCCGCGAGGTCCAGCAGCGGGCCGAAGTCGAACGCCTCCTGGTCCCGCGCCTCCCGCCCCATCACGCACAGCGAGCCGATGACCAGCTCGGGCGCCACCATGAGCGGCGCGCCGGCATAGAAGCGCAGCGGCAGGTGCGCCACGGCGGGATGGCCGGCGAGGCGCGGATCGCTCGTCATGTCGCCGATCACCAGCGGCGCGCCGCTTTCCACCATCACGTTGCAGAGGCTGTCGCGGCGGGGGACGCTCGCCGGCACGAGATCCGACGTGCGCGATTTCTGCCACTGGTGGGTCGCGTCGATGAGGCTGAGGAAGGCGACGTCCGCCCCGTAGAGCCGGCGCGCCAGCCGGGTCAGGCGGTCGAATCGCTCGTCCGGCGGGCTATCCATGAGGCCGCATGTCGCAAGGACGGCGAGGCGGTCGGCCTCGTTGGCGGGGGCGGCGGGGGGTGTCCACACGGGCTGGACCTCGATCGATGACGCTGGTGCGGGCGGACCGGTCGGCGGCGAAGGTGGGGATAACTCGTGCCGAGGCTCGCAGGTGCCCCCCGCCGGCGCAACGGGCGGGCGGGAGGCGCACAGGCGTCCGCACAACCTGGAAGCGTGCCGCCCTTTCAGGACTGGAGACGGCCGGCGCGGGACGGATGATTCGCGGAGGGGAGGCATGCGAATCGGACGATGATTCGCGGGCGCGGCGATGGCGCCTTACGCAGACACATCGAATCGCGCGCAACGCACCTGATCGCGGGGACGACCCTGCAGGACCGATGGAGGGGATGTCACGGGAGGGAGAAAAACCCGGAAAAGCCTGCTTGGTGCTTCAGGCCGGGTAGAAATTTGGTGGAGCCAGGCGGAATCGAACCGCCGACCTCTTGAATGCCATTCAAGCGCTCTCCCAACTGAGCTATGGCCCCACCGGGCCGCGGGCTGCGCACTTTCCGCTCGAACACCAAGGTCGAAAAACCTCGGCAGGAGAGCCAGTTAGCGCGCCGGGAAGTCCCGCGGCGGGGTGCCCGGCGACTCATGTCCGCCGAGCGAGAGCGGCCTTAAAGCACAGGCCGCGTCGGGTATCAAGCCTCTTCGTCGTCTTCGAGGCCCTCACCGATCAGATCGGAGACGTCGTCCCCATCATCTTCGTCTTCTTCGAGGAACGTGTCGTCGTCACCGGCCTCGATGTCGTCGTCCACGTCCACATCGTCACCGACCACCACCTTGGTGGGGGCCGCAGCTTCCTCGTCGGCTTCCTCGAGGCTGATGACCTCGGCCTCGGCCTCCTCGCCGTCCGCCTCTTCGGCGACGGCTGCACGCGGCTCGGCGCGGCTGGCGCCGCGGGCTGCGGGTTCAAAATATGACCTCGGATAGGATTCCCCCGTGAACGGAGACACGATGGGGTCCTTGTTGAGGTCGTAAAACTTGCGCCCCGTGACAGGACAGATGCGCTTGGTGCCGAGTTCGGGCTTCGCCACGGCAAAGTTCCTCGGGAGCTGTATAAGGAGCGTGCTCCATTGGCGTTTCGCCCGCGCCCTGTCAAGCGCAGATCGTCATGGCGTCGCAACAGCGTGACGCCGCGGGCGGGGGCGTGCTAGACGACGGCCCGCAACGAACATGCGGCGATCGCCCCGGCCAAGGCCTGCGGCAGACCGCCCGAGCGAGGCAGGAATGGCCCATCCCGAACCCGCAACCGCAGGCGCTGCCGAGGCTCACGGCCACGGCACGGGCGAGGCCCGCCCCGCCACCGGGCGCCGCTCCCCCGCTTTGTCGGGCCGGGTCCGGGTGCCGGGCGACAAGTCGGTCTCCCATCGCGCGCTCATCTTCGGGCTGTTCGCGGAAGGCACCACCCACATCACCGGCCTGCTCGAAGGCGAGGATGTGCTGAATACCGCCAAGGCCTGCGCCGCGCTGGGCGCCTGCGTCACCCGCACCGGCGAGGGCGCCTGGGAGGTGACGGGCACCGGCGGCCGGGGCCTTGCCTCCCCCGCCGCCCCGCTGGATTTCGGCAATTCCGGCACCGGCGTGCGGCTGATGATGGGCGCGGTGGCGGGCCAGCATGTCATCGCCGGCTTCGATGGCGATGCGAGCCTGCGCCGCCGGCCCATGAAGCGCGTGCTCGATCCCCTCGCCCAGATGGGCGTCGAGGTGGTGGCGTCGGCCGAGGGCGGTCGCCTGCCGCTCACCCTGAAGGGCAGCAGCGCGACGAAAGCCATCACCTACGAGACCCCGGTGCCCTCCGCGCAGGTGAAGTCCGCCGTGCTGCTCGCCGGCCTCGGCGCCGAAGGCGAGACGGTGGTGATCGAGCGCGAGGCCACCCGCGACCATACCGAGCGGATGCTGGAGCATTTCGGCGCGAAGATTTCCGTCGAGCCCCACGGCGCCCATGGCCGCCGCATCACGCTGAAGGGCCGTCCGCACCTCGTCGCCGCGCCGGTGGACGTGCCGGCCGATCCCTCTTCCGCCGCCTTCCCCCTGGTGGCGGCGCTGATCGTGCCCGGCTCCGACGTCATCCTCACCGACGTGATGATGAACCCGCTGCGCACCGGCCTCATCACCACCCTCCTCGAGATGGGCGCGGACATCACAATCGTCGCCGAGCGCACCGAGGGCGGCGAGCGCGTGGCGGACCTGCGCGTGCGCCATTCCCGCCTCAAGGGCGTGGAGGTGCCGCCCGAGCGGGCACCGGCCATGATCGACGAATATCCCGTCCTCGCTGTCGCCGCGGCCTTCGCCGAGGGCACGACGGCCATGCGCGGCCTGTCCGAGCTGCGGGTGAAGGAGAGCGACCGCCTCGCCGCCGTCGCGGCCGGCCTTGCCGCCTGCGGCATCGCCCACGAGGTCAAGGGCGACGACCTGCTCGTCACCGGCGCCGCCACGGTCAAGGGCGGCGGGCCGGTGGAGACCCACATGGACCACCGCATCGCCATGTCCTTCCTGGTGCTGGGGCTTGCCAGCACGGACGGCGTGAGCGTGGACGACGTGGCCTTCATCGCCACCTCCTTCCCCACCTTCATGCCCATGATGCGCGGCCTCGGCGCCGTCATCGACTGACGGGGCAGCCATGGTCATCGCCATCGACGGGCCGGCCGCGTCCGGCAAGGGCACGCTGGCCCGGCGGCTCGCCGCGCATTACGGCCTGCCGCATCTGGACACCGGCCTGCTCTACCGGGCGGTCGGGGCGCGCTGCCTCGCCGCCGGTCGCCTCGGCGATGAGGCGGCTTCGGTTAAAGCCGCGCAGAGCCTCGACGTCTCAGTGCTGGACCCGGACGCGCTGCGCACGGCGGAGCTGGGCGAGGCGGCATCCGTCGTGGCCGCCCGGCCGGGCGTGCGCGCGGCGCTCCTCGATCTCCAGCGCCGCTTCGCCGGCCAAACGGGCGGCGCGGTGCTGGACGGGCGCGACATCGGCACCGTCATCTGCCCGGACGCACCCGCCAAGCTGTTCGTCACCGCGCGGCCGGAGGTGAGGGCCGACCGGCGCTTCCGCGAGCTGGTCGGGCGGGGGGAGACGATCTCCTATGACGCGGTGCTGGCGGACATCCTGAAGCGCGACGAGCGCGATTCCGGCCGCTCCAGCGCGCCCCTCCTCAAGGCGGACGACGCCGTGCTGCTCGACACCTCCGACCTCGGCATCGAGGCCGCCTTCGCGGCGGCGCTCGCCATCGTCGAGGCGCGCCGGGGCTAGGCGACCGGAACCTGCGGGCGGATGCGGAGGGCGAACGCCTCCAGGTCCGCCATGCGCTTGTCAAAAGCGGGCGCCAGCGGCTTCAGGACCAGCGCACGCGGCGCCAGCCCGCGCTCCAGCGCCGCCACCTGTTCCACCACGTCCGCCTCGGTGCCGATCAGCGAATCCGCGATCATCCGGTCGAGATCGAACCATGGCGCCCAGTCCGGGCGCACCTTTTCCGTGGTCGCCTTCATGCGCTCGACAAACGGGGCGAGGAAAGCACGCGCCTCCTCCTGCGCCTGCGCCCGGCTGTCGGCGAGGTGGAGGAAGCGCAGCAGGGTGAGGCACCGTCCCGCATCGGGGGCGGCAGCACGATACTGCCGGATGCTCTCCATGATACCGGCGAGGGGAAAGGGCGGCGCCGCCATGATGCCGTAGCCGCGCCGGGCGGCGAGGGCCACCGTCTCGGCCGTCGCCGAGGCGATGTGGATGGGCACGGGCGCCTGAAGCGGACGCGGCACCAGCTCAAGGCCATTGACCTTGAAGAAGGCCCCGTCGCGGGTCACGGCGCCGCCATCCAGCAGCGCGGCGACGAGATCGAGCGCCTCGAGCATCCGGCCGCGGCTCTCCGCCCCGGCCACGCCGAAATGCGCCTCGTGCAGGGGAAACGGCCCGCCGCGGGCGACCCCGAGTTCGAGCCGGCCACCGGACAGGATGTCCACGGTGGCCGCGTCCTCGGCCACGCCCACGGGATGGTGCAGCGGCAGCAGCACCGCCGCGGCGCCGAGCCGGATGCGCGTGGTGCGGCCGGCGAGATAAGCGAGGATGGCGAGGCAGGAGGGGCTCGCCGCCTGCGGATTGAAATGATGCTCGGCGATCCACGCTTCCTCGAAGCCGAGAGCCTCCACCCGCTCAACCAGCGCCGTCTGCTCGGCATAGGCGGAGGCATAGTCCTGGCGCGGGTTTTCATAGGTGCAGAAGAGGCCCAGTCGCATGGCAATCCCCGGAGCGGAATGAGCGGGCGCCGACCTGCGGCCGGCACCCCGCATGAAATGACGCTATATTAATTGGAATATAGCTTTGGCGCCATGCTCCGGCCCCGCCGACCCGCGCTGCGACGTTTCGCCCTTTTCTCCCCGGCGGCGGCGCCCTATTCAGGACGCCGAAACTCCGGAGCGCCCCATGGCCAGCTACGTCTTCCAGCCCCAGCCCCATCCGCATCTGCCCATCGTCGGCAGCGACGCGGTCTTCCCGGTGCATCGCATCTATTGCGTCGGCCGCAACTTCGCCGACCACGCCGTGGAGATGGGCCACGACCCCAACAAGGAGCCGCCCTTCTTCTTCCAGAAGAATCCGGACACGCTGGTGCGCTCGGGCTCGACCATCTCCTATCCCAAGCTCACCAAGGACCTGCACCACGAGGTGGAGCTGGTGGTGGCGCTGAAGGAAGGCGGCGAGGACATCCCGGTGGAGCGGGCGCTCGACCATGTGTTCGGCTACGGCGTCGGCCTCGATCTGACGCGGCGCGACCTGCAGGGCGAGGCGAAGAAGCTCGGCCGCCCGTGGGAAACCGGCAAGGCCTTCGAGGAATCCGCCCCCTGCTCGGCCATCCTTCCGGTGGCCACCGCCGGGCACCCCGGCGCCGGCCGCATCTTCCTGAAGATCAACGACCGGATGAAGCAGGAAGGCAACCTCAACCAGATGATCTGGAAGGTGCCGGAGATGATCGCGACCCTCTCCACCCTGTTCCGCCTCGCCCCCGGCGACCTCATCTTCGCCGGCACCCCGGCGGGCGTCGGCCCCGTGCACAAGGGTGACGTGCTGGAAGGTGGCGTCGAGGGCGTCGGCGAGATCCGCCTGACGGTGGACTGATCGGCAAGGTCGGTGAACAGGCCCGTGAATGCATCACGGGCCTCGGCCGGCCGGCGCGGCGCCTGAGCGACCCGCCCGGTCGGCTTCAGGCAGCCCTGATCGCGAGCACCGCGTTCAGGCCGCCGAAGGCGAAGGCATTCACCAGAGCGATTTCCGCCGAGGCCACCCGTGGGGCGTTGGGCACGCAATCCACGTCGCACTCGGGATCGGGCTCGCGGAAATTCAGCGTGGGCGGCAGGAAGCCGTTGCGCATGCCCAGCAGCGCCGCCGTCACGCCCAGCGCCCCCGAGGCGCCGAAGCAGTGGCCGGTCATGGATTTCAGCGACGACACCGGCACCTTGGCCAGCCGGTCGCCCAGCACCGTGCGCAGCGAGGTCGTCTCGGTCTTGTCGTTCAGCACCGTTCCGGTGCCGTGGGCCGCGACATAATCCACCGCGCCGGCATCCAGCCCCGCGTCGTCCAGCGCCGTGGCAATGGCGCGGGCGGTGCTCGAGGCATCGGGCGCCGTGAGGTCCGCGCCATCGGCGGTCATGCCGAAGCCGAGCACCTCACCGAGGATGGTGGCGCCACGGGCGCGCGCCCGCTCCATCTCCTCCAGCACCAGCACGGCCGCGCCTTCACCCAGCACCAGCCCGCTGCGATCCTTGGAGAAGGGGCGGCAGGTGTCCGCCGCCAGCACACGCAGCGCTTCCCAGCTTTTCACCATGCCCAGAGTCAGCGGGGCCTCGCAGCCGCCGGTCACGGCCATGTCCAGCATCCCGCCGCGGATCATCTGGAAGGCGAGGCCAATGGCGTGGGAGGCGGAGGAGCAGGCCGAGGCGGTGCTGAAGCTCGGCCCGGTGATGTGGTAGGCCATGGAAATCTGGCTGGCCGCGGACGAGGGCATGACGCGCGGCACCGTGAAGGGCAGCGGGCGCGTGCCGTCGCGCAGGATGCGCACATAGCCCTCTTCCAGCGTCTGGCAGCCCACCGCCGCGCCGAAGATAACGCCGGCCTTCTGCGGCGATACGCCCTCGGTGGCGCCGGCCGCCTCGGTCATCGCTTCCGCCGCCGCCAGCAAGGCGAACTGGCCGGACCGGTCGACCGTGGAAATCTGCCGCGGATTGAAGTGCGCTTCAGCGGAATAGCCGGGCACCTCCCCGACCACCCGCGTCTTCACCTGATCCTGCGGCACCAGCGTGAGCGGCCCGATACCGCCGCGCCCCTCCTGCAAGGCCGCGAGATGGGCGGGAATGCCGAGGCCGAGGGCGGAAACGGCACCGATGCCGGTAATGGCGACCCTGCGGCTCATCGGGCCGGCTGCGCTGTGGAAACCTTGCCGCTCCGCGCGTCGATGAGCTGCTCGACGGCTTCGAGCAAGGCGAAGACCTTCACGTCATTGCTTTCCAGCACGCCTTGGGACGGCACCTCGATACCAAAGCGTTCCTCGATCTTGAAGATCAGCTCCACCATATCGAGCGACCCGATCCCGAGGTCCGCGACGCTGGTTTCGGCGTCGATGATGGTCGGATCGATGGATGCCTCTTCCGCGATGACCGCGAGGATTTCGGCCCTGCGTCCGCTGAATTCCGCCACGCAACTTCTCCGTACCCGGTCCACGGCGGCGGTGCCGCCGTCACCCCCTCCGGGAGGGGCTAAAATGCACAGCAGCACCGGGGCTGTCCACCTGCCGCCGCGTCGGGGGCCGGAACCCGCACGCCCGCTGGCCGCCGAAGGGATGCACAGGGCATGGCCCGAGCCGCGCCGGCGCGTGTCCGATGCCGTCGTCTCCGGCTTCCGCGTGGCGGTGGCGCGCGATGCGGTGCCGGCCAAGCGGTCGCAGCGCCTGTCGATGCAGGGGAACGTGGCCGGCGGAATCTGGGCGGAACCGCGATTACCGCCGCAGGCCCAGCTTCAGCCCATAGGCGGTGAGCGCCGTCTCGTGGCCCGAATCGGCCCTCAGGCCCACATGGCCATCCGGCCGCACCACCAGCAGGGTGATGCCGGAGATGCCGAGCCGCGCCGCATCATCTGCCGAGAAGCTGGCGACCCCCGGCCCGCCGCCCGTCACCGCCGCCGCGAAGCTGGCGCCGTAGAGGGGGGCGGCGCAGCGCTCGGCCAGCGCATGGTAGAGGCCGGCGAGCGTTTCGCCGCTGGCGCGCTCGCCGCCCAGCAGCAGGAGCGTGTGGCCCGTGCGGTTGACGAGATCGTCCAGCATCAGCGCCGCGCCGTCCGCCATGCCCACCGCGATGCGGTCGGGCAGGCGCTGGCCGGGGGCCAGTCCCGGACCCGCGTCCCCCACCACGATGGGCGAGGCGGCATAGTCCACGTCCAGCTCGGCCTCGGCCACCGCCTCGTGGTGGCGGGTCTGCGGATCGGCGAGCACCTCGCGGATGATGGCATTGCGCGCCTGCCGGTCGGCGGCGTCCTTCAGCATCTGGGCGCTGTCCGCCTCGTCGCCGGAGGCGGTGATGCGCTGGGCCACCGGCCATCGCTCGGCCTCGTAGCTGTCGAGCAGGGTGTCGGCGCAATGGCCCTGCGCCACCAGAGCCAGCTTCCAGGCGAGGTTGAAGGCGTCCTGGATGCCGCTGTTCATGCCATGCCCCTGGATGGGGCTGCAGGTGTGGGCGGCATCGCCGGCCAGCAGCAGGCGGCCGGACCGGTAGTGCTGCGCCACCCGCGTGTAGCACTGGAAGCGGACGGGATTGGCGACATCCACGAAGCGCGAGGCCGGCAGGTAGCGCGCGAGGGTGGCCGACGCGTCCGCCACGAGATCGCTGTCCGGCCCGCTCGGCCGCACATAGGCGCGCCAGCGCTCGCCCGGCAAGGCGGTGAGGATGAGCGGGATCTCGTCCAGAAAGGCGTAGTTCGCCTCGAAGGCGTGGGGGAAGTCGGTGAGGGTGGCGTCGAACACCGCCCACGGCTCCTCGATGGGGTGGCCGTCCTGCCCGATGCCGGCGAGGGTGCGCACGGCGCTGCGGTGGCCGTCGCAGCCCACCACCCAGCGGGCGCGGATCACCTTGGTTTCGCCGCCGCTCTCCAGCATGGCGACGACGCCATCGCCGTGCGCCTCCAGGTCCACGAGCTTGGTGCCGCGCGTCACCCCGCCGCCGAGGCGGACGAGGTAATCGGTGAGGATCTGCTCCGTCACCTCCTCGGAGATGCCGAGATTGAAGCCGTAGCGGCTGCCGGCGAGGCCGAGATCGATCTCGCCCAGCACCGCCCCGTCCGCATGGATGCGGGCGACGCGCTGCTTCACCCCGGCATCGAGCAGGGCGTCGGCGAGGCCGAGGTGGTCGAACACTTCGATGGAGCGCGGATGCACCACGGTGGCGCGGTCCCAGGCCAGCGGCGCGTCGTGGGCGTCGATGATGAGGCTGTCCACGCCCCGCCGCTTCAGCTCGGCACCGAGCAGCAGCCCGGTAGGGCCGGCCCCCACCACCAGGACGGTCACGTCAGGAACCACAGCGTTCTCCCCTTTTTCGGCAATGGAGCACGGCCAAGCTGAAACGCAAAGGGGGGCGGGTCTGGGGCTCAGGCCGGCGGGAGCTGGCGGCGCCGGGACCAGAAGGGGGCGTCGCGCCAGCGGGTTTCCATCAGGGCGTAATGGCGGCCGAGGTCGGCGGTCTCGCCTTGCAGCGTGCGGTAGTCCTCGTCCCAGCCGGCGAAGGCCGAGCCATCCCCGGCCAGTTCATCCGCCACCAGCCCGCCGGCCCGCGCGCCCATGAGTATGGCGGCGGAAATGCCCTGCGAGGACAAGGGATCGAAGGTCATGGCCGCATCCCCCGCCGCGCACCAGCGCGGGCCGTGGAGGATGCGCAAGGCTGCGGTTTCCGCCGGGTAGGTCCGGGGCACGGCCGCGCCGCCCCCCGCCGCGAGGCGCCGCATGTGAAGCGTTTCCGACAGCCGCCGCGCCCAGCCGGCGACGCCATCGCCCAGAAGGTCGGCATCGGTGAGGAAGGCGAGGACGCGCCGTCCGCCCGGAAGGGGTGTCGTGTACCACCAGCCGTCCGCCACCGCCTCCACGCTCGTGCCGCGATAGGGGTCGGCATCATCAAGCGTCGCCACCAGCGCCACCTGACGGTCGAAGGCCTCCCGCCCCGAGCCCATGTGCCGCGCGACGACGGCGGCCCGCCCGGTGGCGTCCAGCGCGAAGCGCGCGGCGAGGCGCCGGCCGTCCCGGAGCGTGATGTCCCAGCCATCGGAAACGGCGGCGATGGTCTCCAACCGCCCCGCCACCAGTGTCGCGCCGGCCGCCTCGGCACGCGCGCGCGCATCGGCGTCGAAGCGGGCACGGTCGAGCAGCCAGCCGCCACCGAGGGGATTGGCGAGAAAGTCGGTCTCGATGAGGTCGTCACTGCCCCAGCAGGAGCGGGTGCCGTAAGCGACAAGGTGGCGGTCCTCGTCGAGCAGACCCGGCCCGAAGGCGGCGTCCACCAGCCCCGCCATGCCCGGCGGCAGGCTCTCCCCCGGCCACACTTGGGAGCGCGCATCGTGGAGCAGCACCACCCGCAGCCCCCGGCCCGCCGCGGCGATGGCGGCGGCGGAACCGGCCGGGCCGGCGCCCGCCACGAGGAGATCGCAGCTCATCCCGGGCAGGGGTGTCATCCGATGAAGACGAGGCCGCCCGGATTGGGCAGGCCGTCGGCAAAGTCGGAGACGATGCCCACCTCGCCCTTCAGCTCCACCTTCTTGATGAGCCGCCCCCGCGTCTGCGAGGTGAAGAGATCGCCCTTGAGATTGAACGCCAGCCCGAACGGCATGGTCAGCTCCGCCCCGCGCAGGATGAGCGGGATGGGTGCGCCGAGGGGGTCGAAGCGCTTCACGCCATTGTCCAGCTGGTCCGCCACATAGAGGCGGTAGGAGGTGTCGTAGGCCATCTGGCGGGGATTGCGGAAGCCGGTGAGCCAGTTGAGGTTGATGATCTCGCCGGTGGTCGCATTGATGCGCGCCACCGATGTGCCGCCCCAGCTCACCAGCAATGCGCCATCCGGCGCGATGATGATGCCGATGGGCGAGACGAGCCCCGCCTCCGGCGGCACCAGCACGCGGCTTTTCCCGTCCGGCGTGATGAGGGAGACGAAGCCCTTCTCCACCCAGTTGGCCACATAGAGATTGCCCTGCCGGTCGGCGGCGATGCCCATGGGCTGGGAGAAGCCCTCCGCGAACAGGGAGACCTCGCCCTTGGGCGTCACCCGCCGCACGTAGCCGGCATTCATGCAGGAGACGTAGAGGTTGCCGTCGAGGTTGCGCGTCATGCCCTCCGGCCGCTCCAGCGGGGCGGACAGGGCCATCACCGTCACACCGCCCTCGGCATCCACGAGGCGCAGGCTGTTGTCGTCGGAATTGGCCACGACGAGGGGAAAGGTCGCCGCCTGCGGATAAAGCGTGTTGGCGCCGTAGCTCACATCCGGCTCGCGGGCGAAGCCCACCAGCGTCTCCACCTTCATGCGCGCCGGGAAGGCGCCGTCGCGCGGGCCGGGACGGTCGGCGACGACACCGAGGCGGAACCAGTCCTGCGCCATGGCGGCGAGCACCGGCGGGCGGGTCGGCGCGCTGATGAAGCGCTCCCAGTCGCGGCGGCGGGCGAAGGCGACGCGCCTCTCATCGATGGCGCGGGCGGTGTCCATCACCACCTTGTAGTCCGCCTCCGACAACACCGTATTGGGCACCCGCGCCGGCCAGAAGGCGGGCAGCACGGGGGAGATGGAGGATTGGTAGCCCGAGCGGCAGCTCGCCCAATCCGCCTGCCACGGCAGGCCGAGCCACTGGGTGATGCCGCCGGGGCCGAGACGGGAGAGCGGACCGGATTTCGACAGTGCCTCCGGCGAGGTCATGTCCGGGCCGTAGTCGGTGAGGTCCACCGAGCGCGCGGTGGAGGCAAGGCGCATGTCCGCCGTCCAGATCCACGGCACGCGGGCGATCCACGGGAATTCCTGCCCCGGATGGAACGGCCCGCCCACGCACGCCTCCAGCGCCGCCCGGTCCAGCGCCGCCGGCTGGCCGCCGAGGGCGATCCCCTCCAGCCGTCCTGCGCGGGCCGGGCGTCCGGGGGTGAAGCGGCCGGCGGCCCAGTTGCGCAGATGAGCGTATTGCAGCGGCGTCAGCGTCATCCACTGGCGCGGCTCGATGACATCGGGCGGCAGCACCAGATGGTCGCCATAGAGCTGCGGCTCCAGATCCGGCCGCACGTCTGGCGCGGCGGGGTCGCGGAACAAAGCGAGGATCTCCGCGCGGAAAGCCGCATTGGCCGGCGATGCATCCGCGAGGCGGGCGCGGATGGCGGGGCGGGCGAAATCCTTCGCCGATCCGTAGCCGAACTTGGCGAGGAAGCCGGCGTTCACCCATTGCAGATCGGACAGGCGGGCGAAGATGGGCCAGACGTGCTCCTCGAACACGGTGGCGGGCGCCTTGCGCTTGCCGGCGGCGACCAAAGTCGCCTCTACCACGTCGTGCAGCGTCACGAGGCTGGTCGCGATGGCCGGCGCGTAATTGGGGCCGACGCTGATGAGCCACGCCGGATCGGCGCGGAATTCCCTGCCGCCCATGCGCACCACTGCGTCCACCGGGCCGTCGCCGGTGTCGTCGGCCCAGCCGTCATTGTCGGCATAGCCGCTCATGGGCGGGGCATCGGGGGCGGGATGGCAGCGGCCGGAGGCGGGCATCACCACGAGGCGGCCGTCGGCATCGGTCATCACCTCGCCGAGATTGACCGACTGGCCCTGAAAGGCGCCGCCATCGAGCCGCTGGGGCTTGGCCCCCGGCCCGGTCACGGTGCGCGGCCCGGGAACGATGGCGAGGCTGGCGCGGTCCGCCACCTTGGCGTTGCGGCGGCCGGCGGCGGGCGCGCCGGGCAGGTCGAAGGGAATGTCGATGCCGTACCAGAGCGCCTTGGTATTGGCGACGGTGAGCGTCCAGGACACCTCCGCCTCGCGCGCCGTCACCTCGCCCAGCACGCGGCCCTGCGCGTCATAGGCGAAGAGCCGGAAGCGCGCGGCCTGCTTGGCCATGGCGCCGGCCTCGTCCTTGAAGGGACCAACGGGCACGCCGCCGGGCACCTCGGGACCGAAATAAAAGGCATCCTTGCTGTTGCCGACCCGGGCCACGCCGATGGCGGGATGGATGGCGATGCGCGCCACCCGCTTCGGATCGATCCCGCCCGGTGCGGCCGACGCCTGCGTGGCGCCCGTCACTCCAGCCGAAAGCCCCGCCGAGAGCCCCGCAACGAATGCGCGACGCGACAGCACCCCGTCCCCCATGGCCCCCTCCCGCTTGCGAGCGGCGCGAGACTATGCGGGCCGGGGCGGCGGCGTCCAGAGCTTGGCGGTAGTCGGATCAGCCGAAAGCGGTGCCCACATAGAAGGCGACCCGCGTGAAGGCGGCTTCCGCCCCCTTGGCGGCGCGCGCCTCCTCCCCGGCCGAGAGCGGCACAGCATCCAGCGCAGCGACGAAGGTCTTCCAGTGGAGGCCCCGCCCCTCGGGCGCGGCGGCCAGATGCCGGGCGCCGAAGCGCTCGTCGAGGCCGAGGGCGGCGGCGGCCTTCAGCAGGAAGGCAGCGCCGAGGTTCGATCCCTCAGCCACATAGAGCCAGCCGAGCGCCTCCGGCAGAGGCGCATCCGGGCCGAGCGCGGGGGCAGCGCCCGGCGCGGGCACGGGAAGGCCGAGATCGGCGAGATCGGCGGCGATGTCGGCGAGCCGGCGGCGGCCGGGCAGATCGGGCAACAGCGCGCCGAGGGCCGGGCTGTCATAGAGCGCGGCGATGTCGCGATGAAACAGGTACTGCACCGTGAGGAAGCGGCCATAGCGCTCCCGGCTCTCGAACGGCCGCCCGGCCATGATGGCGCTGTCCAGCCGCTCATGGGCGGCATGGGTGAGGGCCTTCAGCGCCAAGGCACGGCTTTCGGCGCGGGCGGGGGAGCGGTCGAGTTCGGCGGTGGTCATGGCAGCCTCAATATTTGAACTATTCTCGATCAAAACAGATGATCTTGCGCGTCACAGGGGTTCCTAACCTGTCTAGGTGGATATGCCGCATCCTGCAAGACGCTGCGGAAGCCTCTCCATCAAAGCGGGAAAGTCATCGCTGCACATGCGGCGCCACGAAATCGGTAGATGCCGCATCATCACATCAAACGGCGGGCGGTGCCAGCTTTGCCATTCGGTGACACCAGCTTCCGAAACGGGAGCTTTGCTGGAAAAATTCCAATTACCATTCGGAACGTTCGCGGCGGGGTGGCGATAGAAGCAGAGGGGCCGGCTGCGGCCCGGTCGAGTTCGCCGCAGCGTTGATGTAGGCTCGTCGCGGAGGCCGGCGCGCCGTCCGGCCCGAGGAGGAACGTCCATGCGTCCGTTCACCAAGTCTGCCCACTCCGTTCGGGCAACGCGCTCCCTTCCCCTTCTCGCCGCGCTCCTCACCGGCCCGCTGCTCATCGCGCCGGCCCTGGCTCAAGCCCCGGCGGCTGCGCCCGCGGTCGTGCCCGCCGCGAAGGTGGTGAAGGCCGACATCATCAACAACGAAGGCAAGACCATCGGCTCCGCCACCGCCACCGGCACGGAGCGCGCCACCATCGTGCGCCTCGCGCTCTCCGCCGGCGCGCTGCCGCCCGGCTGGCACGGCATCCACTTCCATCAGGTCGCCAACTGCACCGACACCGCCAAGTTCCTGGATTCCAAGGGCCACGTGAACCATCACGACAAGGCCCACGGCCTGCTCAATCCCAACGGCCCGGACCAGGGCGACCTGCCCAACATCTATGCCAATGCCGACGGCTCGGTGAACGCCGAGGTGTCCAGCACCACCGGCCTCACCGACAAGGATGGCCTCGGCCAGCCGGGCGGCTTCGCGCTGGTGATCCACGCCAGCCCCGACGACTTCATCACCCAGCCCATCGGCGGCGCCGGCGCCCGCATCGCCTGCGCGGCGTTCAAGCCCTGAGGGCTCTGAATGAGGTTCGTCGGACGGATCGACTGAGACCGCCGTCATGCCCGGGCTTGTCCCGGGCATCCCACGCCGGGCCGATCGCAGAATGGCCGGAGGGGGTGCCCGGCCTCACCACGTGGATGGCCGGGACAAGCCCGGCCATGACGGCTCGTGAGAACCCCATCGGGCCCATATTAACATCATATGAATGTGCAACTAAAGAACACACCCCCATTTTTCGATAATTGATTGAACCCCTCGATTTTGTGGTGATACTCCGCGCCCGAATTGCCCCATCGCGCGGAGTCCCGTTTCATGCGCCTGTCCCTGCCTCTGGCCGCCCTCGCGGCGACCCTCCTCTCGCTCCCCGCCCTTGCGGCGGACCCCACGCCCCTGCGCATCGGCGTGCTGAACGACCAGTCCGGCATTTATGCCGACATGGCCGGCCCCGGCTCGGTCATTGCGGCGAAGATGGCGGTGGAGGATTTCGGCGGCAGCGTGCTGGGCCGGCCCATCGAGATCATCGCCGGCGACCACCAGAACAAGCCGGACGTGGGCTCCGCCATCGTCACCCGCTGGATCGACGAGGACGGGGTGGACGTGATCGCCGACATCCCCACCTCCTCCGTGCTGCTGGCGGTGCAGGAGATCGGCCGCACCAAGAACAGACTGGTGCTGGCCTCAACCGGCGGCTCGTCCGACTTCACCGGCAAGGCCTGCGCGCCCACCGGCATCCACTGGACCTACGACACCTATGCGCTGGCCGCCGGCACCGGGGCCTCGCTGGCCAAGGACGGGCCGTGGTTCTTCGTCACCGCCGACTATGCCTTCGGCACGGCGCTGGAGCGCGACACGGCGAAGGCGGTGGAAAAGGGCGGCGGCAAGGTGGTGGGCAGCGTGAAGCACCCGCAGGGCACGTCGGACTTCTCCTCCTTCCTGCTGCAGGGGCAGGGCTCGGGCGCCAAACTGATCGCCTTCGCCAATGCCGGCAGCGACACGGTGAACGCCATCAAGCAGGCCAACGAGTTCGGCATTCCCCAGTCGGGCATCAAGCTAGCCGGGCTCTACCTGCACATCACCGACATCCACGCCATCGGCCTTCAGACGGCGCAGGGGCTCATCCTCACCCAGGGCTTCTACTGGGACCTGAACGACGAGACCCGCGCCTGGTCCAGGCGCTTCTACGAGAAGCACAAGGCCATGCCGACCATGGGCCAGGCCGGCACCTATTCGGCCATCCTGCATTACCTGAAGGCGGTGAAGGCCGCCGGCACCACCGACACCGCCACCGTGGCGGCGCAGATGAAGGCGACGCCGGTGGATGACTTCTTCTCCCACGGCGGGCGCATCCGCGAGGACGGCCGCATGGTGCACGACCTCTATCTCTTGCAGGTGAAGACGCCGGCCGAGCAGAAGTATCCGTGGGACTATCTCAAGCTCATCCGCACCATTCCCGGCGACGAGGCGTTCCGCCCGCTGGTCGAAGGCGGCTGCCCGCTGGTGCGCCAGCAGGCGGCGAAGTAGACCGCGCGACGCGCTTCCCCGCCGCCTATCCGCGCCGGGGGAGCGGCCCCCCGCTCGCGAGATACACCCCGATGGTGGCGGCAAAGATGCCCAGCCAGTCCGTGCCGGACGGGTACTCGCCGAGGATGGGGATGGCCATGAGCGCGGCCATCACCGGCACGCAGGCGCCGAAGGCCGCGCCCGCGGAGGCGCCCAAGAGCGCGACGGAGCGGGCGAACAGGAACAGCGAGATCACGGTGGCGAAGACGCCCTGATAGACCGCCTGGAAGACGACATCGCGCAGCGGCGCATCGAACGCCGTGAAGCCGTGCAGCATGCCGTAGAGGGGCAGATAGAGCAGCGCCGAGCCCACCGAGACCACCGCCACCGCATGGAGCGCGCCGAGCCCGCTCTTGCGCAGCGCCACCGCATAGCAGGCCCACATGAAGGCGCCGGCCATGCACAGGAGGTGGCCGATGCCCGAGCCCAGCCCGGTGGCCACCGCCCCCACCCCGGCGATCAGCGCCACGCTCGCCAGAATCAGCGCATAGCCCACCTTCCGCTGCACGCTGAACCGCTCGCGCAGGGCCACGGCCGAGATCAGCGCCACGAACAGGGGCATGACGCCGGGAATGAGCACCCCCGCCTCCCCCGCCGGCGTGGTGCGCAGGCCGAAGCCCGCCACCACCGCATAGGGCGCGCCGGCCCCCGCGATCATCACCAGAAGCTGCCAAGGCTTCGCCTTGTCGAGTCCCAGCCCGTGCCGCAGCAGCACCGGCAGCAGCACGAGGCCGGCGGTGGCGTAGCGCAGCATGGTCACGTCGTAGACGCCGAGGGACGAGGTGACGCCGAGCCGGGTGATGGACATCCACCCCGCCCAGATGGTGACGCTCGCCAGCCCGAACAGCGCCCCCGCCACATAGCGCGCTGTGGGGATGGTTGCGACCGCCTGCGGGCCCGTCGTCTGTGAAGAAGCCGTGTGCGTACTCATGCTCGCCGCGTGCCTGCCTGACCGGATTCGGGCCCAAGCTACCCCGCGCGATCCATTCAGCCTAATGAGAGTTTGAGCTGCAACCCATGAGGTCCCCTGATGAATGGAGGCCCGCTGATGGATCGGCGCCGAGGCCTCACGCCGGGGACGGCGCAGCCACGCGCCAGCCGTTCACCGCCGCAAGCTCCGCCTCCGGCTCTTCCGACACCACCGCGCGCCGGCCCATGAAGACGCTGCCGGCCTCGCCGTCGAGGGAGAGCCAGTCCCCCTCCGCCAGCGTCTCGGCCCCGAGCCGGGCGCGGCGGGCGGCGGGATCGATGACCAACGCGGCGCAGCCGACCACGCAGGCCCGGCCGAGCTGGCGCGCCACCACGGCGGCATGGGCGGTGCGCCCGCCGACGCTGGTGAGGATGCCGGCGGCGAGCGCCAGCGCGGCGATGTCGTCGGTGGCCACATCCGGGCGCAGCAGGATCACGGGGTCGCCCGCCCCGGCAAGGCGGCGGGCGCCCTCTTCGTCGAACGCCACCCGGCCGCTCACCGTGCCGGGCGAGGCGGCGACGCCGTGCGCCATCGGCTCCGCAGCGCCGGAAAAACGGGTGGCGGCGACGGCGGAGAGGTCCACGCCCTCCAGCAGCGCCAGCCCCTCGGCCGGGGTAATGGCGCCTTCCGCCACCATGTCCACCGCGATCTTCAGCGCGGCGCGCGGCGTGCGCTTGGCGGCGCGGGTCTGGAGGAAATAGAGGCGGCCTTCCTCGAAGGTGAATTCCACGTCCTGCACATCGCGATAATGCCGCTCCAGCGCCGCGACGCCCTCGGCCAGCGCCGACGCGACATCCGGGAGCACCGCGCCGAGGCGGTCGAGCCCCACCGGCTGGCGGCGGCCGGAGACCACATCCTCCCCCTGCGCATCGAACAGCAGGTCGGCATAGAGGCCGGGCGCCCCGCTCGCCGGATTGCGCGAGAAGGCGACGCCCGAGCCGGAGCGCACGCCGGCATTGCCAAACACCATGGCCTGCACCGTCACCGCCGTGCCGACCAGATGCTCCAGATGGTTCAGCCGGCGATATTCGACGGCTTTCGGGGCGGCCCAGGAGCGGAACACCGCCTCCACCGCCTCGGCGAGCTGGTCGCGGGGATCTTCGGGCACGATCGCGCCGTAGCTGTCGCGGGCAAGGTCCAGATAGCGCGCGGCGAGGCGCTCCAGCGCCTCCGGGTCCAGCCCCTGCTCGCTACCGGCCTGCTCGGCGGCGATGAGGTCGCGCTGCACCTGCTCGAACGGCGCGCGGGGCAGGCCGGCCACCACCTCGCACCAGCCCTCAATGAAGCGGCGATGGCAGTCGAAGGCGAGGCGCGGGTTGCCGTGAAGGCGCATGAGGCCGCGCGCGGTCTCCGCGGTCATGCCCACGTCCAGCACCGTCTCCAGCATCCCCGGCATGGACTTTTCCGCGCCGGAGCGCACCGAGACGAGGAGCGGGCGGCGGCGGTCGCCGAAGCGCCGGCCGGTGGCCGCCTCAACGAAGCTCAGGCCCTCCTCCAGCAGGCGCCGCACCTCGCCCGCACGCCGTTCACCGCAGAGCGCGGTGGAGAGCACGAAGGCGGGCGGCACATCGAGCCCCAGCGCATTCATGCGCCAGAGCTGGGCGGCCTTGGAGCCGAAGTCGTGCGGGGTGAGGGGCGCTTTGGTGCCGCCGGGGCCAATGAAGGCGATGGGGTGCGCGTGCGGGGTTTCGTGCTTCACGGGGCCATCTCCTCCAGCACCGAGGCGCGCAGCGCGAGGGCGGCGCGGGCCAGTTCGTCGGTGGCGCCCTCGATGGCGCGGGCGAGTTCCAGGGTCGCGACCAGCGCCCCGGCATCGGCGGGATCGCTTCCTCCCGGCGTCAGGGCCGCTTCCTGCACCCGGCGATGGGCGGCGTCCGCCCGGCGCTCGCCCTCGGTCACGGCGTCGATGGCTTCCAGCGTGTCGGTCACGTCCTCCCGCCGGCCGGCCGAGCCTTCGCTGGCGGCGGCCACTGCCCGCACGAGGTCGGAGCAGCAGACCACCGCGCCGGCGGCGAGATCGCGCAAGGGCGGCACGGCGTCCCCGGGCTTCAGCCGCGCGGCGCTGGCGAGGAAGGCGGCCTCCTCGAACGCATCCACCGCCTGCTCGGCGGCATCCGCCACGGGCAGGAAGCGCCCACCCTGCCCGAAGGGGCCGCTCGCCCGCTCGCGGGCGCCGATGATCTGCCGGTCGGCTTTCTCCTCCAGGCGCTTGGCGTGGCGGCGGAGCGCATCGCGGGCCACATCGGAGAGGCCCGAGGGCGCATCGAGCACGCCGGCCACCTCGCCGGCGAGCATGCGGGCGATGCCGAGCTGGCGCAGCACCACGGCCAGCATCTCCTCCTCCACCGAGCCGAAGCTGCGCGCGAGTTCGGCGCGCACCTCGTCGCGGATGAGCCGGGCGGAACGGCCGGCGGCCAGCCCCTCGCTGGCGAGGCGCAGCACCTCGGCGAGGAAGCGCGCCGCGCCCTCGCGCCCCAGCACCCGGTCGAGCCGCGCGCCATAGGGCACCCGCCCCTCGGCGCTGCGGCGCACGGCGTCGAACACCAGTTCCGGCCCGCCCATCTCCAGAAAGCCGCGATGGCCGATGGCCCCGCGCGCGGCGGTGCGCAGCAGGGCGATGGCGGTCGCCTTGTCCACGAAGGTCTGGAGCGCCTTGCGCGCCTTGTTCCAGTCGATGAGGAAGACGATGTTGCGGCCCACCGCCGCCAGAAAGCCGTCCAGCGCCTCCGCGTCGGTCGCGGCGAAGCGGCCGGTGACGAGGTGGAAGGCCGCCCCGCCCGCGATGCCCGCCGCCGTGCGCTCGGCCAGCGGCGTCCACTCGGCCCCCGCATCCGAGAACAAAGAGATGAAGAATTTCGCGCGGGAGCGGTGCACGTCCGTGTAGGTGACGGTGGCCGTGAGCCCTTCCACGGCGATGATGATGACATGGGCATCGGTGGTGCCGATGTCGTTCTGGATCACGAGGCGCGCGCCGCTGCGGCTCGCCGTGGTGTCGAGGCCGGGATGGCCGAAGATCAGCCCCCGCGTCTCGCCGAGCCCCGCCATGAAGGCGGCGATGCGCGGCTTGTCCCCTTCCGCGATGCCGAGGGTGCGCGCGCCCGCCACCGTCTCGACGGAGAGGGAAGCGGAGAGGCGGTTCAGCGCCTTGTGCAGGTCCATGACGAGGAGATGCGCGCTGTCCGCCCGGCCGCGTCGGGCGCTGGTGAGGCGCACCAGATCAGCCTCGGAGAGGATGTCGTCCGTGCCCCCGCCGAACGCCGTGCGCAGGGCGGCGAGACGCGCGGCGAAGGTTTCCGCGCCCGCCTCGCCCGCCGCCGCCAGCGGATCGGCCATGGCGGCGATGTCGTCGAGGATCGCCTGCGTCAGCCGGCCGGCGCCGCTGACCTGATAGCCGCCGCCGTCGAGCAGCCGGGCGCTGGCGATGGCCGCGTCGAGCCCGTCGCCGGTGAGGCCGGCGGCGCGGGCCTCGGCGTCCAGCGGGCGAAGAGGCGTGGCGGGCGCACGGGCACGGGCGGCGGCGTCCTGCAGGGCGGTCATGCGCAGCTTGGCGCGATCATTGGCGGCGAGCGCGCGCTCCAGCCGGGCGGGGAGCAGCAACCCGCCCTCGCCGAGCGCCTCGACGATCAGGGTCTTCTCCATGCCTCCGCCTCCCTCGCAACGCACAGCCCGCCCGTGCGCCGGCCACGAGGGCCAGCGCCGGGTGTCGAAAGGCTGTGTGGGACTTTCGGCGGGGGTCAGATACGACGGTTGTCTGACAGTGGGACGACGATGGCCCGGCTCAGGTCCGGTAGCCCTCCTCGGCCAGCACCTGCCGCACCACGGGGCGGGCGCGCAGGCGCTGGTAATGGGCCTTCACCTTGGGCGGCAGGGGGATGCCGATACGGTCGGCCCAGAACTCGTTGTAGAACAGCGCCGCATCGGCGATGGAGAAGCGATCCCCCACGGCGAAGCCCTCGGCCGGCAGGCGGCGCTCCACCACATCGAACCCCTGTGTCACGATCTCCCGGCCGTGGGATGTCACGTCGTCTTTCAGACGTCCTGTGTCTTCCGGCGCGACATAGCGCTCGGCCACGAACACGCGGGTGAAGCCCTCGCCGTGCAGCTGGCCGATGGCGAAATTCATCAGCTCTTCGGCCTGAGCGGCCAGCGCCGGGTCCTCCGGCAAAAGCTTGCCGCGCGGATAGGTGCGGGCGAGCCAGAGGGCGATGGACCTGAAGTCGCACAAGGGTTCGCCGCCATCCGGCACCAGCGTCGGGATGGTGCCACGCGGGTTGATCTTGAGATAGTCGGGACGCAAATGGTCGCCGGCGGGGATGTTGATGATCCACGCCTCGAACGGCAGTTCCAGCGTCTCGAGCAGGATGTGGATGCCCGTGGAGCAGGACCCGGGCGTCATGTAGAATTTCATGGCCATGGCGGAGGCCAAGCAAGAAGCGTGACAGGGCGGGAGCGTCGTTTTCGCCCGTTTTGTTTTGCTGCCCCCTTTCGAGGCCGTCATCGCCCGCGGTGGGAGGGGCGCGCCGGAGCGCAGATCCCGCCCCCTACTTCTCCACGAAAGCCTCCTCGCCCGCTTCGCCCGTCTCCGGCGCCGGCTGGCGGAGCAGCGCGAGAATGACGAGCGCAGAAACCGCCGTGACAGCGATGAGCACGAGGCTCAGATGCTGAAAGGCGACGGCATAGCTCTCGCGGAGCTGCGACGCCGTCAGACCCGGCAGAAGCTCGGATGCGCCGCGAACATCGCCCATCGCCAGCCGCTGCGCGGCCGCGCCTGCGCTCCCATCGCCCGCCGAGACCAAGGCGGCCAGCCGGGCTTTGACGAGACCCGCCAGAATGGCGTTGACGATGGCCAATGCGATGCCCTCTCCCGCCACCCGTGTGGTGCTGAAGATGCCGGTCGCCATGCCGGCGCGCTCCCGGGGGACCACGCTGACGGAAAGCCCATCCATAAGCCCCCAGGGGAAGCCGGTTCCAATGCCGATGAGCAGCATGGGGAGCATTACGGCCATGCCCTTGGCGGCGGGATCGATGCGGCCGAGCCAGAACAGTCCGAGCGCGGCCAGCAGCAGACCCGCGCCGGACAGGACGCCCGCCGACACCCATCGCACGAGATAGGAGGCCACCAGCGGCACGATCAGCATCGGTACGGACAGGGCGATGAGCAGCACGCCCGCATCGAACGCGGAATGTCCGCCAACGCCGATGAAGCGCAGGGGCAGCAGAACCAGAAGGACCACGTAGCAATAGCAGGTGGCGATGGGCAGAACCTGCACGCCGACAAAGCGGGGATATCGAAAAAGGGAGAGATCCAGCATCGGCCGCGCCGCTCTCGTCTCCACACGAATGAACGCGGCGAGCATGACCGCCGCCCCGAGCAGCGCTGCGAGGACGATCGGGTGGCCCCAGCCCATCTCCGGCGCTTCGATGACGCCATAGGTGAACAGCGTCAGTGTTGCCGTGAAGGTCACTGCCCCCGGCCAGTCGAGGCCAAGGGCGTCGGGGTCCCGGCTTTCCCGCATCGTCCGGGCCGTCAGAAGCACGGAGAGCGCGCCGATCAGCGTCCCCGAGAGGAAGATGGCCCGCCAGCCGGACATCCCGATGAGAAAGCCCGCCAGAAGCGGTCCGAAGGCCAGCCCGACACCGAATGTCGTACCGAGAAAGCTGAACGCCCGCGTCCGCGCGTGCCCCTCGAACTCCTGCGCCAGCGCCGCCGTTCCGCCGGCGAGCGCGGCGGCTGCGGCAAAGCCCTGTCCGCCGCGAAGCAGGTCGAGGATGAGGATGGACGGCGCCAGGCTCAAACCGAGGGAGAGCACCGCGAAGGCGATGATGCCGGTCATGAACAGGCGCCGGCGGCCGAACTGGTCGGCGAGGGCGCCCGCCGCCATGAGGGAGCTGCCGAACGTCAGCATGAAGGCGTTGGTGATCCAGTTGAGCGCCGTCGGGCTCCCGCCGAGGTCGCCGCCGATGGCCGGGGTGGCCACCGCCCCGCCGGAAAAGCTGAGGGGCAGAACGAGCGCAGCAAGGCAGACCGCCATCAGGATCGATGTCTTGCCCGTGGCGGGGGCAGCGAACGTGGCGGACATGCGGGGCTTTCCGTCTCTGCTTGGACGCGGGCGATGCGGACGCATCAAGCCGCCGGGCCGGAACTATCGCGGAGTGAAAGCGCGATAAATGACTCTGATGTCCATTGATTACGGAGAAAAATTCCCCAATATGCCGGCATGGAAAGTTTGAGCGGCATCGCGGCGTTCGTGCAGGCGGCGGAGCATCAGAGCTTCGTGGCGGCGGCCCGTGCGCTCGGCATATCCGCTTCCGCCGTCGGCAAGAGCATCGCCAAGCTGGAAGACAGCGTTGGCGCGCGGCTGTTCCATCGCACCACACGGCGCATTTCGCTCACCGAGGAAGGCGCGGCCTTCCACGAGCGCTGCCGGCGCATTCTGGACGATCTGCGCGACGCCGAGGCGATGCTGTCGGCTGCGACGCGCGCGCCCCGCGGTCGGCTCCGTGTCGGCGTGCCGACCATCGGCTACCGCTTCCTCCTGCCGGTCATCCCGGAATTCCGGCGGCGCTATCCCGACATCGAGCTGGACATCGACTTCAATGATCGCCTCGTCGATGTGGTCGAGGAGGGACTGGATGCGGTGATCCGCAGCGGTCCGCTGACCGATTCCAGCCTGATGTCGCGCCGGCTCGGCCCGTTCCGCTTCGTGCTGTGCGCCTCTCCCGCCTATCTCAAGCGGACCGGCATCCCGCACGCTCCCCCGGATCTGGAACGGCACGATTGCCTTCGCTTCCGCTTCCCGACCTCGGGCAAGCTGCAGACATGGCCCCTCAGGGACGCGGATGGGGTCGATCCCTTCCGTCGTCCGTCGCCCCTGACCTGCAACAACATGGAGGCCCTGCGCGGGGCGGCGATTGCGGGTCTGGGGATCGCCTACATGCCGGAATTTCTGGCGCGGGATGCGGTGGCGGACGGCCTGCTGCACACCGTTCTCGGCGAGCATCTCGCCGATCCTGGGCAATTCAGCATTCTGTGGCCGTCCAACCGTCTGGTGTCGCCGCGCTTGCGCGTCTTCATCGATTACATGGCGGAGCGCCTGTTCAGGGACGTGGAACCGCAGACGCCGCGATAGGCCCTCGCGCGCTTCGGCTCATCCCCCCGGGGCGCCGCCTACTTCTCCACGAACGCCTTCTCGATCACATAATGCCCCGGCTCGGACATGCTGCCCTCGACGAAGCCCTGCCCATCGAGCAGGCCACGGATGTCGGCGATCATGGCGGGGCTGCCGCACAGCATCACCCGGTCGTGCTCTTTATCGAGGGGCGGCAGGCCGATGTCAGTGAAGAATTTGCCTGATGTCATGAGGTCGGTGAGGCGGCCCTGGTTGCGGAACGGCTCGCGGGTCACGGTGGGATAATAGATGAGCCGCGCCCGCACCTCCTCGCCGAGGAAGGGATCGTTGGGCAGTTCCTTCGTCAGGTAGTCGGAATAGGCCAGCTCCGCCACCGTGCGGCAGCCGTGGGCCAGCACCACCTTGTCGAAGCGCGCATAGGTGTCCGGGTCGCGGATGATGCTGAGGAAGGGCGCGAGGCCCGTGCCGGTGCCGAGCAGATAGAGCGTGCGGCCGGGCAGGAGATTGTCATGGATGAGGGTGCCCGTGGGCTTCTTCCCGACGAGAATGCGGTCGCCCACCTTCAGGTGCTGGAGGCGCGAGGTGAGCGGGCCGTTCTGGACCTTGATGGAGAAGAATTCCAGCTCCTCGTCATAGTTGGGCGAGACGATGGAATAGGCGCGCACCAGCGGCCGGCCATCCACCTCCAGCCCGATCATGGTGAACTGGCCATTGATGAAGCGCAGCGCCGGGCTGCGGGTGGTGCGGAAGCTGAACAGGGTGTCGGTCCAGTGATGGACGCTGAGCACGTCCTGCGTCTCGAAATTGCTCATGGTCGATCCGGTGGCGTTGGGCCGCGCGTCCGCCCTGGAGGCGCGCACAAGGGCGCGCCCGCGCGGCACGGGGCGAATTGACGATGGACGGATCGAGACATATAACTAACTAGTGAGTTAAGCAAGACGGAGCCCCGCGCCTGAAGGCCCGGCGGCCCCGCGGCATGGGCGGAATGGCAGGGGAGGATCGGCATGGCGATGCGCGTTCTGAGCGCGGAGGAAGCCGCGCGGCTGGTGGAGAGTGGCGACACCATCCTCATCGGCGGCTCGGGCGGCGGCCATGCGGTGCCGGACACCCTCATCGCCGCCGTAGCCGATCGCTTCCTCAAAGAGGGCGCGCCGCGCGGCCTCACCACCGTGCATCCCGTGGGCCTCGGCGACCGCAAGACCCGCGGCGTCGGCCACCTCGCCCATGACGACCTCTTGAAGCGCGTCGTCTGCGGCACGCTGGTGGATTCCCCGCCGGTGGAGAAGATGGCGCTGGAGGACCGCGTCGAGGCCTACACCCTGCCCCAGGGCGCCCTCTCCCAGCTCACCCGCGAGATGGCCTCCGGCCGTCCCGGCCTTGTGACCCATGTGGGCCTCAACACCTTCATCGACCCCCGCCTCGGCGGCGGCCGGCAGAGCCCTTCGGCCACGGAAGATCTCGTGGAGGTGGTGGAACTCGCCGGCCGGGAATGGCTCTTCTACAAGCCGTTCGTGCCCAACATCGCCTTCCTGCGTGGCACCACCGCGGACGAGGACGGCAACATCTCCATGGAGCAGGAGGCCATCTTCGGCGAGATGATCTCCATGGCGCAGGCGACCAAGCGCGCCGGCGGCACCGTGATCGTACAGGTGAAGCGCATCGCCCGGCGCGGCACCCTGAACCCGAAGATGGTGAAGATCCCCGGCATCCTGGTGGATGTGGTGGTGGTCGATCCCGACCAGATGCAGACCTATGTCTCGGACTACAACCCCGCCTATGCGGGCGAGCTGAAGATCCCCCTCTCCGCCATCGCGCCCTTGCCGTTCGATCCGCGGAAGGTCATCGCCCGGCGCGCGGCGCTGGAGCTGTATGAAGGCGCGGTGTGCAACCTCGGCTCCGGCATCTCCACCGGCATCGCCACCGTGGCGGCGGAGGAAGGGTGCCTCGATGCCATTACGCTGACCAACGAGCAGGGCCTCATCGGCGGCGCGCCGGCGAGCGGCAACGAGGTGGGCGCCAGCCGCAACTTCCACGCCATGATCGACCAGCCCTACCAGTTCGATTTCTACGACGGCGGCGGGCTCGACATCGCCTTCCTCTCCTTCGCGGAAGTGGACGCGCAGGGCTCGGTGAACGTCTCGCGCTTCTCCGACCGCATCATCGGCCCCGGCGGCTTCATCAACATCTCGCAGAACGCCAAGAAGGTGGTCTTCTCCGGCACCTTCACCTCCGGCGGGCTCGACATGGCCTGGCCGGACGGCAAGACGGTGATCCGCAAGGAGGGACGCGACCGCAAGTTCGTCGATCGCCTCCAGCAGCTCACCTATAGCGGTGCCTATGCCGCCGGCATCGGGCAGGAGGCGCTTTACGTCACCGAGCGGGCCGTGTTCCGGCGTGGCGCCTCCGGCCGGCTGGAGCTGATCGAGATCGCCCCCGGCATCGACATGGAGCGCGACGTGCTCGCGCACATGGATTTCCGCCCGGACATCGCCGGGGATTTGCGACCCATGGATGCCGCGCTGTTCCTTCCGCAATCGATCGGACTTGAACAGCGGCTCGCCGTGTCGCAACGTTCGCCGCGCGGGCCCGGCGCAAGACTCAGCGCTTGAGCGGGCCCGTTCCTGTCACGCCGCCTGTTCCGGAACCTGCGATGCCCGCATCCCCTCCCGCCCGCAAGGCGGCCCGCGCTTCCACCGCCGCCCCGCAGCGCGAGGCGGCGACGCGGGATGCGGACAAGACGCGGCTGAACATTCTCGAAGCCGCCGAGGCGGAATTCGCCGCCAAGGGCCTCGCCGGGGCGCGCGTGGACGTGGTGGCCGAGGAGGCCGGCGCCAACAAGCGCATGATCTATTATTATTTCGGCAGCAAGGAAGACCTGTATCTGGCGGTGCTGGAGCGCGTCTACACCGACATGCGCGTCGCCGAGGCCGAGCTGGCGCTGGAGGCCATGGCCCCGCTCGCGGCCATCACCTGCCTCACCGAATTCAAGTTCGACTATCCCGCCCAGCACCCCCATCTGATCCCGCTGCTCAACAGCGAGAACATGCTGGGGGGCGAATATCTGCGCCGCTCCCTGCGCCTGCGCGAGATGCAGATTTCCCTCATCGCCCGGCTGGAAGCCATCCTGGCACGCGGCGCGGCCGACGGCACGCTGCGGCCCGGCATCGACCCGCTGCACCTCTATCTCACCATCTCGGCCATCAGCTATTTCTACTTCTCCAACAACCCCACCCTCTCCACCGCCTTCGGCCGCGACCTCGCGACAGCCGACGAGCGCGCCACGCGGCGCCGGCATGTGGTGGATGTGGTGACGCGGTATATCGAGAGGGTGTGAGCCGCGCGGGCGGCGAGCGTGTCTGGTCCCCGGACAGCCCCACCGAAGGTGGAGTGCTGATCCGGCTCGCGAGGGTGGCAAACGCCGTCGCCCTCCGACTTGATCGGAGGGCCCATCCCTCCGCCGGAGCATGTGGCCGAAGAACGTGGCAAACGGCGCCATGGGTCCTCCGATCAAGTCGGAGGACGACGGCTACGGATACCTCGCTCAAGCAACGGCATAGCCGAAGCGCCGATCCTCTCCCGCGGCGCCCCATCCGCATTGACAGCCCCGCCCCACCCATATTAACTAACCAGTTACATAAGCAACAACACTCGCCGCAAGGCCCGCACCAGAAACGCCTGGACCGCGCCCCAAGGAGGCCCTCCATGAAGTATGGGGATTTCCCGAAGATCACCTCGTTCAACGGCGTCGCCGGCTTCCGCGCGCATCTCGCCGAGCTGGGCGTGGACATGCCCTGCGACGACATCGTGGCCCACGGCCCCGACCAGCCGTTGGCCGCGCCGCTGACCGTGGACGGGATGACCATCGGTAACCGTTTCGCCATCCACCCCATGGAGGGCTGGGACGGCACGCGGGAGGGCGCGCCCACGGAGAACACCATCCGCCGCTGGCGGCGGTTCGGCGAGAGCGGGGCGAAGCTCATCTATGGCGGCGAGGCGGTGGCGGTGCGCCATGACGGCCGCGCCAACCCGCTCCAGCTGGTGATGACCGAGGCGACCCAATCCGCCATGGCCGGCCTGCGCGAGACGGTGATCGCGGCGCACCGGGAGGCCACCGGCAACGACGACGATCTCGTCATCGGCCTCCAGCTCACCCACTCGGGGCGCTTCTGCAAGCCGAACGACAATCGCAAGTTCGAGCAGATGATCCTCTACCGCCACCCGGTGCTCGACCGGAAGTTCGGCATCCCGGAAGAGTATCCGGTGATGTCGGACGACGACATCTGGCGGCTGATCGACGATTACATCACCGCCGCCAGGCGCGCGCAGGCGTGCGGCTTCGATTTCGTGGATCTGAAGCACTGCCACGGCTATCTCGGCCACGAATTCCTTTCCGCCCGCTCCCGCCCCGGCGCCTTCGGCGGACCCTTGGAGAACCGCACCCGCTTCCTGCGGGAACTCGCGAGCGGCATCCGCGCCGCCTGCCCGGGGCTGAAATTCGGCGTGCGCCTCTCGGCCATCGACCTCATCGCCTACCGGCCGGACCCTGCGGCGAGCGTGCCCGGCATCCTCGGCCCCGGCGTGCCGGAGAACGCGGCCGGCGCCCTGCCCTATGTCTACGGCTTCGGCACCGACGCGGGCGACCCCACGGCCTATGACCTCAACGAGACCTTCGAGGTGTTCGAGGTGCTCCGCGCGCTCGACATCCACCTCGTCAACGTCACCCTTGGCAGCCCCTATTACAACCCGCACCTCACCCGCCCCGCGAGCTATCCGCCGTCCGATGGCTACCAGCCGCCGGAAGATCCGCTCTTGGGCGTGATGCGCCATCTGGAGGTGGTGCGGGCGCTGAAGGAACGCTTCCCGGATTTCACCCTCATCGGCTCCGGCTACACCTACCTGCAGGAATTCCTGCCCAACGTGGCGCAGGCGGAGGTGCGGCAGGGCTGGACGGATGTCGTCGGTCTCGGCCGCATGGTGCTCTCTTATCCCGACCTGCCGCTGGACGTGCTGCACGGGCGCCCCTTCCAGAAGAAGAAGGTGTGCCGCACCTTCTCCGACTGCACGTCCGCGCCGCGCAACGGCATCGTCTCCGGCTGCTATCCGCTGGATGCGTTCTACAAGAAGTCCGAAGAATTCAAGCAGCTCGCGGCAGTGAAGAAGGCGGCGAAGACCGATTAAAGCGCTCAAGCCCGCGCGGCGCCTGAGCGAAGACCGCTTAAAAACCCTCGGGAGGACACCATGGCGGAGATCGCACCGGGGGCGCGGATCGCCTTCCTCGGCACCGGCATCATGGGCGGCCACATGGCGCGGCGGCTCGCGCAGGCCGGCTTCCGTGTCGCCGCCTGGAACCGCAGCCGGGCGAAGGCGGAGCCGCTTCTCGCATATGGCGCCACCCTCGCCGACACGCCGGAAGAGGCGCTGGCGGGCGCGGAGGCGGCGGTGGTGATGCTCTCCACCGGCGCGGTGATCGACGAGGTGCTGTTCTCCGGCGCGGCGCTCGATGCGCTCAAGCCCGGCGCGGCGCTGGTGGTGATGAGTTCCATCCCCGTCGAGACCTGCCGGACGCAGGCCGCCCAAGCCGCCGCGCGGGGCATCTCTTACGTGGATGCGCCCGTCTCCGGCGGCGAGGTGGGGGCGCGGGAGGGCACCCTCGCCATCCTCGCGGGCGGGGATGCGGCCACCATCGCCGACCTCGCCCCCCTCTTCGCGCCCATGGGCCGGGCGACGCGCATCGGGCCGGTGGGGACGGGGCAGCTCGCCAAGCTCGCCAACCAGATCATCGTCGGCGCGGCCATGGCCGGCGTCGCTGAGGCGTTCGCCTTCGCCGCCAGGGGCGGGGCGGACCTTAAAAACCTGCGCACGGCGCTGACGGGCGGCTTCGGCGATTCCAAGGTGCTGAACCTCCACGGCGCGCGCATGGCGGCGCGGGATTTCGTGCCCGGCTCCCCGGCGCAATATCAGCTGAAGGACCTGAAGACGGCGCAGGCGCTGGCGGGGGAGATGGGGCTGAGCCTCACTTTGCTCGACACGCTCACCGGCCTGTTCACAGACATGATGGCCCATGGCGGCACGGACCGCGATGTCTCCGCCATCTTCGAGGAGGTGGAGCGCCGCTCCGCCCGCGCACACACGGGAGAGGGAGCATGAGCGACACAGACGGCGCCATCCGCGTGGTTCGCGAGGGGGCAGTGGCGCGCCTCGTCATCGACCGGCCGCGCAAGCACAATGCCATCACCCCCGCCATGGCCCGCGACCTCGCGGCGGCCTGCGCGGCGCTGGATACGGACGATCAAGTGCGCGTGGTGCTGCTCACCGGCGGCGGGGAGAAGGCGTTTTCCGCCGGCTCGGACATGAATGCCCTCGGCGAGATCACCGACCTCTGGGCCTTCCGCAACCGCATCGAATATGCCGCCGTGGTGCGCGACATGAGGAAGCCCGTCATCGCGCTGCTGCGGGGCTGGGTGCTGGGCGGGGGGCTGGAGATCGCGCTGGGGGCGGACATCCGCATCGCCGGCACGTCCGCGAAATTCGGCGCGCCGGAGGTGACGCGCGGCTGGGTGGGCGGCGGCGGCGCCTCCCAGATGCTGCCGCGCCTCGTGGGCTATGGGCAGGCCATGCGCCTGCTGCTCTCCGGCGACACCATCGATGCGGCGCGCGCCCTCGCCATCGGCCTCGTGGAGGAGGTGGTGGAAGACGACGCCCTCGACGCTTATGCCACGGCGCTGGCCCAGCGCATCGCCACCTTCAGCCCCCTCGCCACCCAGGCCGTGAAAGCCGCCACCCGCGCCGCCCTCTCCATGCCGCTGGACGCCGGCATCCGCCACGAGAACGAACTGCACGTGATCTGCATGAGCGATCAGGGACGGCAGGAGGGGGTCAAGGCGTTTCAGGAGGGGCGGGAGGGGCGGTTTTGAGGGGGGTGTCCAATTCCCTGCCTTATCGCCGGAGATGAGCACCTTTGCACCGAGTGCCTAACACGGGATTCATTTGCCTTTCCTCCCAACTCCAAATCGGAATTTAAGGTCCCGAGTGCCGGCTGTCGCCTAGACAAGAATGGACTGAAGTTGTGCTAACCTGAAGCTACACGTTAAAACGTTCACGTAGCTAGGCGCCCGAATGCTCGTCGTCGTTCAGATTCCGATTGTTGACCTTCGAGGTTTCACTGCAGAATCCAACCGGCTACCGGTGCCGGGCTGGCCAGCACCGGAGCCCGACAAAGATTTTTTAAGGGCTTTTGGCGCCATCAGGCGGCGCCCTTCGGGTGGACTAAATGGGTGGTTGGGCGAAGCCGCAGTCTGTGAGGCCGGCCGCGGATTGCGATTTGCGGGATCCTTACAGCGCTCGCTCGTGACTAAGAGTGGCGATTGGAAGCTGCGAGTCGCATATCGTCGGTTCTTTTCCGACGGCGTCGCAACGGGAAAATTCGAAATCGGCTTTGATGTCCGCCCTGTCCGAAGCACGGGCAATCTACTTCGAGTAGACGAGGTTGTGGCCGGTCTATTGAAACTGCCGCTCAGCTCAGAAGGAACCATCGCACGAAGTCTAGGAGCCGCGGGCGGCCCTCTGGCTCAGGCCTATGCCAGAGCCACTACCTCTCACGTGGCAAACCCCGATGCTGCTTCGAGATTCGTGTTGGCTGGGCGGCCAGCCGTTGTGATTGAACACAATGGTCGAACTTTGTGCGTACCTAACGTAGCCAGAGTGATGGAAGCCGAGGGACCAGATGCGCCGACTGCGATATTTTGGCACCAGCGTCTATTTGCAGCCGATGTCCCTGTATGGTTTTTGCCTCGACCGAGGGGTGCTCGTCTCGGACCGACTCGAGAAATTAGACTTTATCTCTGCCGCTTTCATGCAGAGACCGAAGCCATCGCCAAGACGTTCCGAGCCGTCTCAATGGGCGCAATTGCTCCTTCGCCGCGATCCCCTCAGTCGGACCGCCTGCAACGATTTCTTCTAAATGCATTTCGCCATCATCGGCAGGTCGGAAAGAGGCTCGACTCGAAAACCGGCCTACCATTTTATGAGGCGGCGCTCTGGCATCGAGATCATGCACTACCTGGTTATTATGATAGCTTATTGACAGCAATTTCCGCTGTCAATCCTCGCTCATCTGTACAAACTGCTATCGAGGATTATATTTCCGAGCGACGATCTCAAGACGATCGAGCGACGGTATTTGTGCTAGGAGACTATGTAATGACGCAGAACCACATAACCAATTCAGGCACGATCGGCGTCATAGGCGAGGTATCCCACTCGTCCGTCACAGCCTCTCAAACAACCCTTGGCGGAGCATCAAATGAGGCCATAGTTCAACTTGAGGCGCTTGCCAAAATTCTCAAGGAACAGGCATCAAACCCGGATGAAGAGGTAGCCGCCGAGGCCGTCAAAAAGGCCGCTGAAAAGCTTTCGAGCGGAGATGAATCTGCCGCCTTGGCTTGGCTGAAGCGATCAGGCGCGTGGGCCTTGAAAGTCGCAGAATCGATCAGCGCCAAACTTGCTGCAGAACTCATTATCCGCGCATCAACAACCTGAGTGGCCATCTCCATCCCTCTAGGGGATGGAGACTTGCCAAGCTTGCTTTGCCGCGCGGCCTTTAGCCAAGCGGCAAGCTTCGCGTAGTGGCCTAAATCGCCACCAACTGCGCTGCCCGATCGAACACGGCGTTCGAACGGGAACTGCTTTCAGGCTGCGCTCGCAGATCCGATGTCCCAAGCGCCATCTTAGCTTAGCGCGCTTACAAGATAATTTCAACGACGTACTTGAAAGGCTCTCTGTAGCTTTATGAATGAAAAGCTCACCATCCCTATCTACGTGTGCTTCCCATCGGACAATCTGCCCTACCAGGCTGTGTTTGAATAATCGCTCTCTACAACCCGTGAACAACGGGTTCGCCTCAAAGGCGCGATTTGGATCGAATTGCCACCCTTCCCACCACCCCAAAGTCCGCCTCCACCCGGCCCACCCCTTCCAGCCGCACCGGCGTCGTCGCCGTGCCGGTCGTCACGATCTGTCCGGCCAGCAGCGGCGCGCTCAGGGGCTGGGCGTTGGCGAGGTGCTGGACGGCCTTGAGGGGGTCGCCGAGGATGCGGGCGCCGCTGCCGGTCTCGATCTCGATGCCATCGATGCGGAGCGTGACGGGGCCGGCGCGGTCGAGGGCGCGCCAGTCGGTCACGGGCGTGCCGGGGATGAAGGCGCCGTTGCCCATGCTGTCGGCAAGGCGCAGGGCGCCGGGGGCCTCCGGCGGCACGCGGCCATCGGCGATCTCGAAGGCGGGGATGAGCGCGGCCACCGCTTCCGCGATCTCCTCCAGCGTGTAGGGCGTCTCGCGCGGGGGCAGGTCTCGCCCCAGCAGGAAGGCGAATTCGCATTCCAGCAGCGGCGCGATGAAGCGGGAAAGCGGCACCTCAGCGGTCGACGGAAACACCCAGCCGGAGAGCAGCGGGCCGGCCACGGGCCGCGTGCCGCCATAGGCCGCGCGGTCCTCTTCCTTCAGCGCCGTCACCTTCCAGCCAAGTATTTTTTGCCAGCCAAGGATGGCTTCCCCGGAGAGGCGGACGATCTCGGCCTGCACCTGATAGGCCTCCTCCGGCGTCGCGGGCAGGCGGGCGTCGGCCGGCAGGTCCGCGAGCCGCGCCTCCTGCCGCGCGGCGTGGAGCAGGCCGGCGAGGCGGGCGGCGTCTTCCGGGTTCACGGCTTCGCCTGCGGTGTGATGCCGAAATAGGCCATCATCAGATCGCGCTGGCCATCCAGCATGTGCCTGCCCTGGTGGATGGCGCAGCCGCGCGCGGCTGCGGCGTGAAGGAGGGCCGTCGTCTCCGGCTTCATCAGCACCTCGGCGACGAGGGTGGAAGGGTCCGCCTTCTCCACATCGAAGGAGAAGGGATCATCCGGCTCAAGGCCCAGCGGCGTTGCATTCACCGCCAGATCATGGCCGGAGGGGTCGCGCGTGCCGAACGCCGTCTCGATGTGCGGGTAGGCCGCCTTCACCCGCGCGAGCAGCGCCTGGCCGATGTCCGGCGTGCGATCGAAAATCGTGAGCCGCGCCATGCCCGCCCCCGCCAGCGCGAAGGCAATGGCACTCGCCGCCCCGCCGGCGCCGGCGATGTAGACGGATCTGCCCTGCGGCCCCCAGCCCGCCTTGGCGAGGCCGGCGACGAAGCCGTGGCCGTCCAGCATGGTGCCGGTGAAGCTGCCATCCGCCTCCCGCCGCACGGTGTTCACCGCGCCCACCTTATCCCCGTCCCCCACCAGCCGGTCTACAATGGCCGCCACCCGCGCCTTGTGCGGCGCCGTGACGATGAAGCCATCCAGATTGGCGATGGCCTTCAGGCCGGCCATCGCGGTTTCAAGTTCGTCCGGGCGGATGTGGATGGGCACGCAGACGGCATCGATGCCGTGCTCGGCGAACCAGGCATTGAACACGAGCGGCGTGCGCACATGGCCGACGGGATCGCCGATGATGGCATAGAGGCGGGCGGTGCCGGCGACCATGGGGGCTCCTCGTGGTAACTATCTGGTTAGGTGGTTTTTTGCGTGCGGGTTGGGCCGGGCTGGCGACGGCTCGGCCCCCGCGCGCGGCGGGGACCCTGGCATCATTCGACTGACTCGCTCCCGAACGGCACCGATACCCCTGGTGAAAGGGGGCCTGACAGCACCGATATCGCTGTCAGTTCGGCAGGAAGTCGTTGGTGTAGAACTTTGCACCCTGGGCGGGGTCGAGGTCCACGCCCGAGTATTTCGTGAGTATTTCCAGCGTGCCGGAAATATCCTTGGGGTCCGTCCACAGCGGCGGCTTCTGCTCGGTGAGCGCGGTGTGGAGCAGCGGCAGGGTGACAGTCCAGCTCGCAAGAAGCGTCTCGCGTTTACCGGCTTTTGGGTTCACCTTCAGCATGGCGTCTACCGCCGCCTGCGGGTTAGCCTTGGCCTCGGCGATGGATTTCTGCAGCGCGCGCAGGAAACGCTTGGCGAGGTCGGGATTCTTCTCCAGAAGATCCGGCCGCACGATGACCGAGCCGTTCACCGTGTTGACGCCGAAATCGGCGAAAAGCATGGCGTAGACAGGCTTTCCGGTGGCTTCCTCGATCAGCGGCTTCTGGTCGTTGATGTTGCCGAGGAGGAAGTCCGCCTGGCCGGAAATCACCGCGTTGCGCTTGGTGGCGGCATCACCGGTGATGACCTTCACCTGGCTGTCCTGGATGCCGTTGACCTTCAGAAGTGCCGGCCACAGCTGGGAAAAACTGTCACCCGGTGTATAGACGACAGTCTTTCCGATCATGTCCTTGGGGGTGCGGATGTTCTTGTCCGCGAAACCCTGCACGGCCATGGGGCTTTTCTGCAGCATGATGCCGACGGCCTTGATGGGCGCGCCTTTGACTGCCGCCTTCACCATGGTGCCGAAGTCCGCATAGCCGAACGTCGCGGAGCCTGCCGCCACCGCCTGCACGGTCGCGCCGGAGCCACGGCCCTCCTCCACGGAAAGCTCAATGCCCTCGGCGGGGAAGTATCCCTTCTCGATGCCGAGGTAGAAGGGCGCATGCTCGCCGTAATTGTACCAGTTCAGCAGCAGCGTCACCTTGTCCGCCGCCGCGGCCGAAAGGGTGGTGCACAACAGCACCGCCGCCCCACCCAGCCACGCGCCAAATTTCGCCTTGAGCGCCATCTTATCCTCCCGCTCCACCCAGCCCGTATGATGTGCGGGCCTTGTCGATTCGCTTCCGCCCCAACGCGTTGGCGCGCATCAGGGCGGGGGCAGATCTCATCAGCGGGGCAACCCGCCGCGAGTTATCTAACCATATAGTTACGTCCGCTCCGCGACGTGTCAAATGGAGGCGCTCGAAACCGGGACCGAGTGGCAGCCGCCAGCGGCCCAGCCCTCGCTCACTCCTCTTCCTGACCCCGACGGCGGCGGACCTTGAAATCGACCTTCAGCTCGGCGCGGCTGTAATGATTGTTGCCCTCCACCAGCTGGGTCAGCATGGCGAGGAAGGCGGAGCGATATTCCGGATCGAGCGGCTCCAGCAGGCGCTGCTGGGCGCGAACCATGGCGCCGTACATCTCGCCCACCAACGCCCGTCCCTGCTCGGTGAGGAAGGCATTCATGGCGCGCCGGTCCGTCTCTGAACGCTCACGACGCACGAGGCCGCGCTCGGAAAGCCGCTCCAGCACATCCGCGACATTGGTGCGGTCGATACCCACCTCGACGCCGATCGTGCGCTGGTCGCTGCCGGAATGCTGAAGCAACGTGGTCATGAGGCCGTACTGCACAGGCGTGATGTTGAAGGCCTTGCACTCCTCCAGGAAGATCGCGGAGTGGATCTGATGCAGCCGGCGGACGAGATAGCCCGGACGTTCCCAAAGCGGCATGGTCGGGGAGGAAGCATCGCGCAGGGGAGGCATCTCCTGCACCTTTGCATCCATCCCGACCGAGGAGACGGCCTGCTTCGGCGCATCTGCCAGCCGCTGCTCCGGGGACGGCTTGGTCTCCTGGATCTTCCGCTCCAAACTCCGCCGACGCGCCGCGTCTCGACCGGGGGCGGACTTTGCGTCCAGGGCGCCGGAAGCCGTCATGTCCTTCCCCTTCAAGGCCTCACCTTCCATCTTCCTCGATCCGCGGCGCGAGACTGCATTGCGCTGCATGACGCCCTGGCCGGAAGAGATGGGAGCACAACCACCGGCGCGCCGGCAAGCGCCAGCACCTTTTGTCGACTCCCGCTCGGGAAGAGGCTTCCTACCAAGGGCACGTTTCGTGCAGTGTACCACACTGCACCACGCTCGATACGGGCTTTTCCCGTGAGGCAGGAACACAGAAAAACAGCATCAAAAAAGGATCAACCCAATGTTTGGACTGTCTGCCCCGACCCTCCTTGCATCAATTATAGGCTGTATGCTGACTGTATTACCGGCGCATGCAGCGGATGTGATCCGTGTCCGGCTGGACTGGACGCCTTGGGGCAACCATGCCCCCTTCCACCTTGCCGCGAAGAAGGGCCTGTTCGCCGCCAATGGGCTCGACGTGGAGCTGGTGGATGGCAACGGCTCCGTGTCCACCGTGCAGATCGTCGGTAATGGCGAGTACGACGTGGGCCATGCCTCGCTCGCGCCCATGGCCATTGCACGCGCCAAGGGATTGCCGGTGAAGGCCATTGCCGGCTTCGTGCGTCAGAACGACATCGGCCTGCTCGTTCCGAAAGACAGCGGCATCAACGGTCCGGCCGACCTGAAGGGCAAGAAGCTCGCCTTCACCGCGGGCTCGCTGGAGGCACCCTTCATCGATCGCTTCCTGGCGGCGGGCGGCCTGAAGCGCTCGGACGTCGAGCTGATTGCGGTGGACGCATCCGCAAAGGGCGGCACCTACATGGCCGGGCGCTCGGACGGGGTCTTCTCCACCGTGCCGTTCATCCTACCGGTGGTGAACGCCCAGCGCCCATCCAACACAATCAACTTCACGACCTACGGTCTGACCTTCCCCAGCTTCGGCCTGTTCGCAACGGAGAAGAGCATCGCGGCCAAGACCGACGCGCTGCGCCGCTTCTCCAGCATCGTTGCCGGCATGTGGACCTACATCATGAACGGGCACGAGGACGAGGCCGTCGCGGCGATCATGGAAGCGCGACCGAACGCCAAGCTCAATCCGGCCATCCTGCGCCAGCAGATCGACGTGCTGAAGGGCTTCGTCTCCACCCCGGCCACCCAGGACAAGCCCATGGGCATCATGGCCGAGGCCGATTGGACGAAGGCGTTGGACGTGCTGGCGGAAGGCGGGCTGGTGCCTGCAGGTCAGGCTGCTCCGAGCTATTTCACCAACGACCTGATCGATACTTCCCTGTCCAGCCGTATCGCATCCGGGAAATAGGACGCATCTCCCGCGGCCGGTCGCCCGGCTGCGGGAAACCTCAGATGGAAAGCCCCGCTGCAGGACAGGCGGGCGGGGGCATCTCGGCCGCAAGGCCCGCAGCGGCCGAAAGCAGCGCCATGTCGGCGTTCCACCGTCCCACCAGTTGCACGGCGAGCGGACCGCCATTTTCCGCAAGCCCGATCGGAACGGCGAGCGCGGGGTGGCCGGAAAGGTCGAACAGGGACAGGGCCGAAGTCCATTCCGCCCGCAGCGGACCGACCGCCTCGCCGTCGATCACCAGCGGCTCGGAGAGGTCGAAGTCCGCAGCGACCAGCGGTGCGGAGAGGCAGGGGGTGAGGATGAAGTCGTACTGCGCGAACTTCGCCTGAACGCCCCGGAACAACTGGGCGCGGGCCACCTGCGCCCGCATCAGGTCGAGCGCACTGAAGCCCCGCGCGGCCTCGATTCCAGCCCGCAGCGCCGGCGACAGCCGCGCGAAATCCTCTGCGGAGGTCGAGGCGAAACGCAGCGCCCAGTTGGTCTGCTGCAGGGTGCTCCAGATCGGATCGGGCGCGACGAGGGCGTAGTCCTCCTCGACCACCACTGCGCCGAGCCGCTCCAGTGCGCGCGCAGCCGCCCGGGTCGCCGCCTCGACCTCGCGTGAGACGCGGGCGTTGCCCGTGCGCATCCACAGGAGCACGCGGGCACCCTCCAGACCTGCCGCAGCCGGCGCGAGCGAGGGTGCCCGCAGGCTCCAGGGGTCGGCTGGTAACGGGCCGGCGATCACGGGCAGCGTCGCCGCGATATCTGCCACGCTGCGGGCGATCAGCCCGAGATGGATGAAGCTGCCGAAGGCATCGGGCACCCGCTCGTGCGGCACGAGGCCGAGGGTGGGCTTGAAGCCATAGGTCCCCGTCGCGGCGGCAGGCAGGCGGCTAGAACAGCCGGCGTCGGTGGCGAGCGACACCGGTGTCACTCCCAGCGCGACGCTCGCTCCGGCACCGGAGGAGGACCCGCCGCAGGTGAGGTCCGGCGCGAAGGGATTGAGCGTCAGGCCCGTAGGGGGCGACGACCCGAGCGGCGAATGGGCGAATTCCGTCGTCGTCGTCTTGCCGATGATGATGGCGCCCGCCGCCCTGAGCCGCGCCACGGCAGCGATATCCGAAGCCGCTGGCTGAGCCTCGGCGAACAGAAGCGACCCCCAGCGTGTCGGCAGGCCGGCACAGTCCAGGATGTCCTTGACCGTGACGGGCACACCGGTGAGCGGCCCCGGCGTCTTTCCGGCGGCGATGCCGGCGTCAATGTCTGCCGCCGCAGGGCGGGCCCCCGCGCCATCGAGGGTGGCGAAGCAGTTGAAGCCGGCCTGTGCCGCCTCCGCACGTGCCAGCGCCCCTTCAACCGTTTCCATCACCCGCTGCGTACCGGCAGAATGGGCGGCAGCAAGGCGCGCGACCGCGCTCTCTCCCATGTGACGTTCCATGCTCACACCGGGATGCACAAGGCGTTGTCGATGAGCAGGCTGTCATAGATGCAGATGCGCGAGGCGAGCTTGAGTCCCCCCTCCTCCCGCACGAAGCGGTCGATATAGCGACCCACCTGATGGATGGTGGCGTCCGGCCGGTCGAACAGCACCTGGAACACCACATAGTTCGCGGTTGCGTCGATGCTGCCATCCACCGCCTCGGCGACCTTCAGATTGCCCACCATGTGCCGCAGATAGCGCGGCGCGAACATGGCGGTCTTCTCCAGCGCGAAGGCGCGGTCGCGAATCATGCCGCGGTTCTCGCAATAGATGAGGCCTACGGGGAGCTTCCGGTCGTAGTTCTCGCGGGAGATGATGTTGTAGAAGCCGTTGACGGTGAACATCTCGGCCCAGTCCGCGAGGCGCTGCTCGTCGAGGGCGGAGGCATAGGCCTCGTTGAAGGCCTCCACCTCTGCCTTCAGCAGCAGCGCATCGATGAGATCGTCACGGGAAGGCGCGTTGGCGCTTGAAGGATTCAGCATGTTCGCGCCTCCTCAGGCGATGCCCATGGCGTCGCGCCAGTGGCGGTACATGGCACGGATGGCCGCTTCCGAAATGAGCGTATCGGCGGTACCCGCCTCGGTGCCGGGATCGAGCTTCACCAGATGCTCGCCACCCGGCACGCCCAGCATGCCGTCCTGCACGAACTTGATGGCCTCGTTGTCCTCCAGCCCCAGGAAGCCGGCCGGCCCCATGAGGTTGCCCTGGCGCAGGCGATGGCGGGTCATCTCCTCGTCGTCACCCTCGAAGCCGAACATGGTCCATTTCATGATGAATTCGTTCGGACCGGTCGGCACGATGTGACGGATGCCTAGCGTGTTCATCTCCCGCTGCACGATGAGGTTCGGCCAGATGGTCGCCATGGTGACGGACCAGGGGCTGTCGAACTCGTCGATGAAGTCCATGAAGCGCGGCTCCTCAAGGGTCATGCCCTCCTTGTAGGCGCGCATTTCCTTCTTCTTGTCGGCGTCGATGTGGGTGGTGTCCGATTTGGCGGAAGCCATCACCCCGTGCCGGCCCGAAGGGTCCGCCAACATCAGCGACTTGTTGCCCGCGACCAGCAGGCCGAACGTGACCAGGAAGGTGTGCAGCAGGGTTGCGTGATAGGGGTCCTTGAGGTTCTCGTGATAGAGCTTCCAGTTGCCCGGCAGGCTATGGCGATAATGGCCGAGCAGCTTGGGCTTGCGGCCGTCAAAGGTGGCCTCGAACTCCCGCAGCACCTCAGGTCCGAGATACTCGGGGAAGCTCTCCATGCCGTCGGCATAGGAGGCGAAGACGACGCCGCGATGCGTGGTGACGTTGAGTTGCTTCAGGCCATGGTCGGCCGGCTTGAAGTCCTTCGGCATGCCGCCCTTGCCGTCCACCCCACGGCGGAAGGGCACGCCCACGAGGTTGCCCTTCAAATCGTAGGACCACTGGTGATAGGGGCAGACGAACTCCTTGGCATTGCCCGACAAATCCCGGCAGAACTCGGCCGCGCGATGGGCGCAGCGGTTCTCGAAGACGTGGATCGTGCCGTCTTCCGCGCGGGCCACCACCACGGGGGTCGGGCCGACATTGGAGCGGATGAAGTCGCCGGGATTCTCGATCTCGCATTCCAGCGCGACGAAATTCCAGGTGCGGCCGTGGAAGATGCGCTCAACCTCGCGCTGGTACACGGTTTCGTCGGTGTAGACCCAGTCGGGGATGATGGACAGGCCTTCCTGCGGCCACACATATTTCTTGGCGAACTGGACGTCGGGGCTCGCGCTCATGTCGTCCTCCTCGGGATCGATTGGCGTGGGATTGGTTTCTTGGGGTGCAAGAAGACGCGCGCCGTGGGCGGCAAGGTCGAAGGGGGTGTCGGATACCAGTTCCGCGCGGGCGGCGCGGATGGCGGCGGCATCGGAGAAGGCGATCACGGCCGTGACGCGGCCGTCGGCGAGGGTGCGGTAGACGGCGCCGGCCGCACCATCGGTGCCAGTCAAGGCCACTTCATTTCCAGTTCCGGGCACGCCCAGCATCTGGATGTTGAGGCCGAACTGGTCGGTCCAGAACCACGGCGCCTTCTCAGTGCGCGCGGCGGTGTCGCCGGCGATGCTGCGGCCGGCGGCGGCGCCTTGCTCCTCGGCATTCCGCCAGCTCTCCAGCCGGCCGCGCCGGCCGTCGAGGGGCACATGGTGGAGCGCGCAATCGCCCGCCGCCCAGATGCCGTCGACGCTGGTGCGCCCGAACGCATCCACCACGATCCCGCCCGCGACCTCGCAGCCGGCAAGGGCCGCAAGCGCGGTCTCCGGCACGAGGCCCACACCCACCAGCACGGTGTCGGCAAAGATCTCGCCAGTTGTCGTCGCGAGCGCCAGAGCCCCGTCCCGCGCAGTGATGGCTTCCACCGCAACATCGCGTCGGACCTCGACGCCATGGGCTTCGGCAAGCCGACGGAAGGCCGCGCCGAGGGCGGGCGGCAGGAGGCGCGACATCAGCTCGCCCTCGCGCTCCAGCAGCACGACCTTGAGGCCGCGCGCCCGGGCGGCAGAGGCGAGTTCCAATCCGATGAAGCCGCCGCCCACCACCGCGACCGTGCGCGCGGACGCCAGGGACGCCGCGATGGCCTCCGCATCCTCAAGGGTGCGCAGGTGGTGAACACCCGGCAGATCATCGCCGGGAATACCGAGGCGCCGGGCCGTTCCGCCAGTGGCGATGAGTAGGGCGCCATAGGGAATTTGCGCGTTATCCGAGAGGGTTGCGACCCGCGCCTCCGCATCGACAGCTGTGACGCGTACGCCCGGATGGAAGGTCACGCCCAGCGCCGCCACGTCGGCGGGCGGCAGGCGACAGGCGGACGCGCGATCGAAGGCGTCGCCAAGCGCTTCCTTGGAGAGCGGAGGCCGCTCATAGGGCAGATGCGGCTCGGCGCCGACGAGGTGGATGGGAGCCGAAAAACCGGCCGCCCGTGCTGCGCGGATGGCGGCGGCGGCGGCCTGTCCGGCCCCGGCGATGACCAGGGGCAGGGAGCTTCCGCCCGTGTTTTCAGCTACTTGAACCTCTTCCAGCGGTCCGGCATCAGAAGGGCTCTCGCTGGCGCTATCGAGGTCCACGAACACCGCGCCGCCCTCCACCTTGGCGGCATAGGTGGCGAGGTCCTGGGTGAGAGGGGCGCACAGGGCGCGGCCGGTGCGGATGTCGAAGACGCCCTGGTGGAGGGGGCATTCGATGGTGCCGTCCTCCACATAGCCGTCCTTCAGGAAGGCCAGCGCGTGGGTGCAGATACCATGGGTGGCGTGAACCTCATTTCCCATACGAAACAAGGCGATAGGGACACCATCCACCTCGACGCCGGTGACGCCGCCGTCGCGCAGCGCGTCGAGTTCCGCCACCTTTCTGAAACCCATCGCGTCCTCCCACCGTTTCCGGCGATTTTAATCAGTATACTTTGCATTTTCGGGCGACAAGACACCCGGCATTCGCACATTCCACATCAGTTCAGGTGGCGTTCCACCCAGGTTTTCACCCGTTCACACCACGTTGCCAGTACCACTTTGAAAATGCCGGTTGCCGAGAGTCCCGTCGCAGCGGTCGGCGCCTCCCCCTTCAGGGCGGCGGCGAGATTGGCCGCAAACACCCCCGTCAGGTGTGAGACGAGATTTTGCACGAGCGCCCCCCGTGAAAACTGGGCGAGGGGGCCGGAGATGCGGTAGCGCAGCGCGAGGTCGATGGCGCTGCCCGTGCCGGCCGGCTTCAGGGCGAAGGTGATCTCGCCATGGGCTCTTGAGCCGGAGCCACCGTCCCGGCCGGAGCCGTTGACGAGGCCGGTCCGGGCGGCGTCGTCGAAGGTCACGGTGGCGTCGCCGCCGAAGGCCGCCTTGATGGGGCCGAAGGTGACGACCATGCGGCCCTCCAGCCGCTCCCCGTCGAAGGCCGTGACCTCGGCACCGGGCAGGCAGCGGGCGATGAGGTGGATGTCCTTCAGCGCCGGCCAGACGACCTCCGGCGCGGCATCCACCGTGAGGCTCTGGCGGATCTCGCTGCCGCCCGCGCCCACCACCGCCGGCGCCGACGCGGCCTTCACAGCGGAAGCCGCAGCAGCCACCGGCGCGGGCGCGGCAGCAGCCGCGATGCCGGCCGCCTCCGCCTGTGCGCACGGCGCCTTTCCGGCCGAGACGGCGCAGACGGCGTTCACGATGCCCACATAGCCGGTGCAGCGGCAGAGGTTGCCGCTCAGTTCCTCACGCACCGTGCGCTCGGAACTCTCCCCCAGGCGGCTCACGATGTCGCGGGAGGAGATGAGCATGCCCGGCGTGCAGAAGCCGCACTGGAGCGCATGATGGACGGAGAAGGCCTCGCGCAGCTCGCCCATCAGCGCATCGCCATCGAAGCCCTCGATGGTGCGGATGTCCGCCCCGTCGCAGGCGGCGGCGGAGGCGATGCAGGAGCGCTGCGGCTTGCCGTCGATGAGCACGGTGCAGGCGCCGCACACCCCCTGCTCGCAGCCGAGATGCGTGCCGGTGAGGTTCAGTTCCTCGCGCAGGAAATCGGCGAGATGGGTGCGCGGCTCTACCTGTCGGGAGAGGCGCTGGCCGTTGACGGTGAGGGTGATGGCGTTCATGCGAGCCCCGCATCGCTGAAGGCGCGGTCCACGGCCACCTGATGGAGCGCGCGGAACGCCTCCGGATGGCCCGCCAGCGCGGCCTCGATTTCTTCGTGAGCGGCGGCGCGTGCCCCCGCCATGTCCCCGGCCTTCAGCCGCTCCCCAGCCCCGGCCAGAACCAGCGGCGGGGCCTCCACGGCGCCCGCCACCACGCGGGCAAGACCGCGTCCGGCATCCACCACCACGGCGCCGATGGCCTGGGCGAATTCGCCGGTCTTGCGGCACACCTTGTGGTAGCCCGTCTTCGCCCCGGCGGAGAGCACCGGCACGCGCACGGCGGTGATGATCTCGTCCGCCCCCAGCGTGGTCGTGTAGGCCGCCAGCATGAAGTCGGCCATGGCGCAGGCCCGGGTGCCGGAGCGGCCACGAATGAGCAGCGTCGCGTCCAGCACGGTCATGGTGCTGATCCAGTCCGCCGCCGGGTCCGCATGGGCGATGCTTCCGCCGATGGTGCCGCGATTGCGCACGGCGCGATAGGCGATGCCGTGGGCGACGCGGCGCATGAGACCGCCGGTGACATCCGGCACCACGCCGTCCTCGATCTCCGCATGGGTCCAGCCGGCGCCGATGTCGAGATGGGCCGCGCTGCCTTCCAGCGTGCGCAACTCGCCGACGCGCCGCAGGTCTACCAGAGCGGCGGGGCGGGCAAGGCGCAGGTTCAGCATCGGCCCCAGCGAGCAGCCGCCGGATACGGGCTTTGCGCCCTCCCCCGCCAGCACGGAAAGCACCTGATCGAGGGAGGTCGCGAGGGTCAGGTCGAAGGCTGCGGGCTTCATGCGGCGCTCCGTCCGTTATTGGCGCGACGCGCCTCGGAGAGGGCCGCGAGCACACGCTCCGGTGTCGCGGGAATCTCGCACAGGGTGGCGCCAATATCCTTCAGCGCATCATTGATGGCGTTCACGATGGCCCCCGCCGGGGCGATGGCGCCGCCCTCTCCTACTCCCTTGATGCCGTGGGCGGAAAAGGGCGAGAGCGTTTCCGTGTGGGCGATGCGCACCTTGGGCAGCTCGGTGGGGCCGGGCAGCAGATAATCCACGAGGGTGGAGGCGAGCGGCTGGCCCTCGGAATCGTAGGTGCTTTCCTCGAACAGCGCGGTGCCGACGCCCTGGGCAACGCCGCCATAGGCCTGCCCCTCGACGATCATGGGGTTCACCATGCGCCCGCAATCCTCCACCACCACATAGTCGAGGATTTCCGTCGCGCCGGTCTTCACGTCCACCGCCACGAGGGCGGCGTGGGTGGCGTAGGAGAAGAGGCCCGTGTCCACGTCCGGCTTGTAGCCTTCGGTCACTTCGAGGCCGCCCGTGTCCACGCCGTCGGGCAGCACCTCGGGGGTCCGATACCAGGCGCGGGCGATCTCGGCGAAGGAGATGGAGCCGGTCGGACCGTGGATGGCGCCGCCCTCGAACCGCACCTGATCGGCCGCGCATTGCATGAGATGGGCGGCCAGCGCCTTCACCTTTTCCGCCAGCTTCTGCGCCGCCTTGGACACGGCCCCGCCGGCCATCACCATGCCGCGCGAGGCATAGGCACCGGTCGAGAACGGCGTGGTGGCGGTGTCGCCCAGCGTGACGCGGATCTGCGCGATGGGCAGCGTGAGGATTTCGCTCGCCACCTGCGCCAGCGTCGTCTCCAGCCCCTGGCCGATGGTGTGGATGCCGGCCTTCACGTCGGCGCTGCCGTCCGGGTTGAGGCGGATGGTGGCCTGCTCGTAGCCGGGCACCAGAGGCGTGCCCCAGGAGGCAAACACCTTGGTGCCGTGGGCGGACTGCTCCGTATAGGTGGAGAAGCCGACGCCGATGCGCCGGCCGTCCATCTCGCCCATCTTCTGCCGGGCGCGGATGGCGTCGAAGCCGATCATCTCGCGGGCAGTGGCGAGCGAAGCGGGATAGTCGCCGCTGTCGTAGAATTTCTTGGTGATGTTGAGGTACGGCATGGCCGCGGCGGGCACGAGATTTTCCGCCCGCACGTCCACCGCCTCACGGCCTACGGCGGCAGCGACCGCATCGATGGTCAGCTCCATGGCGAAGCACACGCCCGGCCGCGCCACGCCGCGATAGGGCGCGAAGGGCGGCTTGTTGGTGGCCACCGAATAGGTCTTGCAGCGATAGTGGGGCCAGATGTACGGCCCCGGCAGATTGCCGCCGGCCTGCGCCGCCTCAAGGCACGCGGTGAAGGGCCAGACCGAATAGGCGCCCACATTCACCGCCACTTCCGCGTCGAGGGCAAGCAGCTTGCCGCGCGCGTCCGCATAGGCGGTGATGACATATTCATGCTCGCGGGCATTGGCGCCGGCGGTGAGATGCTCGCGCCGGTCCTCGATCCAGCGGAAGGGACGCTTCAGCGTCATCGCCAGCCACGCCACCAGCACTTCCTCGGGCTGGAGCAGGCACTTGTAGCCGAAGCCGCCGCCCACATCCGGCGGGGCGATGCGGATCTGCGCCTCCGGCAGGCCGAGCGTCTCGGCGAGGCCGGCGCGGATCATGTGCGGCACCTGGGTGGAGGTGTTCACCACCAGCGTGTCGTTCTGGAAATCCCACCACGCCACCAGCCCCTTGCCCTCCATGGGGTGCATGCACTGGCGGCCGGTGCGGAAGCGCTTCTCCACCTTCACAGCGGCGGTGCGGGCGACCTCCTCGATGCCGCCGGAATCGAAGCTGGTTTCGAGGAAGAGGTTGTCGCCCCACGCCTCGTGCAGCAGAGCGGCGCCGGGTGCGCGGCCGCTGTCGCAATCGACGATGGCAGGCAGCTCCTCATAGTCGAAGAGCGTGGCCTCGCAGAGGTCCTCCGCCTCCGCGCGGGTGGGCGCATAGGCCATGGCGACGATGTCGCCGACAAAGCGCACCTTGTCCCGCGCCAGCGGCGGGTGGGCGGAGAGCTTGTAGCCGGGGATGGTGGAGCGGGTGATGATGTCGGCGACATCAGCGCAATCCGCCGAGGTGAACACCTCCCCCTCATGCCCCTGCGGCTTGGTGACTGCGAGGATGCGCGCATGGGCCACCGGACTGCGCAGGAAGGCCACGTCGCTCATGCCGGGCATGCGGATGTCGCCGGCGAAGCGGCCGCGGCCCATCAGGTGGCGCGCATCCTCCTTGCGGCGGACACGGGCGCCGATGCCTTCGCCGCTGACGGCGGGATGGGCTTCGTGATCCCGAGTCTGTTGGTCGATCGACATGGCATCCCCTCAATCTTGGGCTGGCGGGGCGGCAGAGGCCGCCGCCCCGCATCGTTCAAATCGCGAGGCTTCCGCTCACGGCCACTTGGGCGCGGAGAAGCGGAAGGTGTCGAGGCGGAAGTCTGCCACGCGCATCCAGGAATTGGACTCGTTCAGGAAGGTCTTCCACGGCTCGTAGATCTTCTTGAAATCGGGGTTCGACGCGGCGAGTTCCGCGAAGGTCTCCAGCGTCGCCTTGTAGACGGCCTCCATCACCGGCTGCGGGAAGGCGCGCAGCTCGACGCCGGCGGCCAGCAGGCGACGCAGCGCCTCCGGGTTCTTGGTGTCGTAGTTCGCGAGCATCATCAGGTTCTGCTCGGTGGCGGCGGTCTCGAAGGCGGCCTTGAAGCCGGGCGGCAGCGCGTCCCAGGCGTCCTTGTTGGTCAGCGTGGTGATCTGGGCGCTGCCCTCCCACCAGCCGGGCGTGTAGTAATACTTCGCCACCTTGTTGAAGCCGAGCTTCTCGTCGTCATAAGGGCCGATCCACTCGGCGGCGTCGATGGTGCCGCGCTCCAGCGAGGGATAGATGTCGCCCGGCGCGATCTGCTGCGGCACCGCGCCGAGCTTGCTCAGGATGCGGCCGCCGAGGCCGGCGATGCGCATCTTCAGGCCCTGAAGATCCTCGACGGTTTTGATCTCCTTGCGATACCAGCCGCCCATCTGCACGCCGGTATTGCCACAGGGGAAGGAGACCATGTTCTCCTTGCCGAACAGCTCCTGGATCAGCGCCTTGCCGCCGCCGTAGTAATACCAGGCATTCTGCTGGCGGGCATTGGTGCCGAAGGCGATGCCGCCGTCGAAGGCATAGGCCGGATTCTTGCCGGTGAAGAAGGAGGTGAGGGTGTGGGAGCACTCCACCGTCTTGTTCTTGGTGGCGTCGAACACCTGCGTCGCGCCGACGATCTCGCCGCCGGCAAACGGCATCACCTCGAACTTGCCCTCGGTCAGCTCGCCGATGCGCTGGCACATGGCCACCGCCGAGCCGTAGATGGTGTCGAGGCTCTTCGGCCAGCTGGTCGCCATGCGCCACTTCACCGTGGGCTGGCTCTGGGCGATGGCCGGCGCGGCCACCAGGGTGGCGGCGGAGCCGGCGGCGATGTTCGTCAGGAAAGTCCGTCTTTTCATTGTCATTCCCCTTATTTTTGACTGGTCGGCGTCTGTCGGCAAACGGGGGTCAGAGCCCGGCGCCGGGCTTCGGCAAATCGTCGAGGCCGGGCATGGCGGGCAGACCGAGGCCGCTCGCGGGGGCATCGAGGCTGTCGAGCTGGCGCTGGGCGGCGGCGGGGTCGGAGGCGGGCGCCGAGGACTTGTAGTGCATCACCATTCCGGGGAAGGCGGCGATGAGGGCCACCATCACCATCTGGATCACCACGAAGGGAATGGCGCCCCAATAGATCTGCGCGGACGTCACAGGCTCCATGCGCTTGCCGGTGAGACGGTCGAGATAGGCCGTCTTCGGCGCCACCGAGCGCAGATAGAAGAGGGCGAAGCCGAAGGGCGGGTGCATGAAGGAGGTCTGCATGTTCACCCCCAGCATCACGCCCAGCCAGATGAGGTCGATGCCGAGCTTGTCCGCCGCCGGCGCCAGGAGCGGCACCACGATGAACGCCAGCTCGAAGAAATCGAGAAAGAAGGCGAGCAGGAAGATCAGCAGGTTGATGAACAGCAGGAAGCCGATCTGCCCGCCCGGCAGGCCGGTGAGCAGATGCTCCACCCACACATGCCCGTTGATGCCGTAGAAGGTCAGCGAGAACACCCGCGCGCCCACCACGATGAAGATGGCGAAGGCGGAGAGCTTGGCCGTCGTCTGCGTCGCCTGGGTCAGGATGGAGAGGGAGAAGCGCGCCGGGTTCTTCTCCAGCCGGCGCTTCAGCGCCGCGAGCACCATGGCGCCCACCGCGCCCATGGCGCCGCCCTCCGTGGGCGTCGCGACGCCGAGGAAGATGGTGCCGAGCACCAGGAAGATGAGCAGCAGCGGCGGCACCATCACGAAGGTGACGCGCTCCGCCATGCGCGAGACCAAAGGCATGCCCGTGAAGCGCTCCACGCCGCCGGCGATGAAGGCATAGAGCGCGCCGGCGGCGATGATGTCCGCCATGAGGCCGACCGTGGGATGCCCGCTCTCGCGCAGCAGCACATAGGCTCCGGCGAAGGCCGCCGTGAGGACGGCGGAGAGCACGAGCCGCCGCGCGCCGAGGAAGCGGTTAAGCAGCGCGGAGACGAGGGCCACCACCACCGCCGTGCAGATGGCGAGGATCGCGTAGTCCGCCCCCGCCTTGATGCCGGTGTCGCGCATCACCACCGTGGCGACGGCGGCGGAATAGGCGACCAGCACGCCGAGCTGCCACACCCCGCGCGCGCCGGACGGCTCGCAGCAGGTGAGCGCCTCCCGCGGCAGGCCGGGCGCTGATTTCGGCGACACGATCGTCACCACGAAGACGAACAACGCGTAGAGGCCGGAGAGGATGAGGCCGGGCAGGAAGGCGCCTTCGTACATGTCGCCCACGGAGCGGCCGAGCTGGTCGGCCATCACGATCAGGACCAGCGAAGGCGGGATGATCTGCGCCAGCGTGCCGGAGGCGGCGATGACGCCGGCGGCAAGGCGCCGGTCGTAGCCGTAGCGCAGCATGATGGGCAAGGAGATGAGGCCCATGGAGATGACCGAGGCGGCCACCACGCCGGTGGTCGCGGCGAGCAGCGCGCCGACGAAGATCACCGCATAGGCAAGGCCCCCGCGCACCGTGCCGAACAATTGGCCGATGGTCTCCAGCAGGTCTTCCGCCATGCCGGAGCGTTCCAGCACCAGCCCCATGAAGGTGAAGAAGGGGATGGCCAGCAGCACCTCGTTGGCCATGGTGCCGAACACCCGCTCCGGCAGCGCCTGAAGAAGCGGCCAGGACAAAGTAATCGCGTCCGGCGCGTAGGGCGAAAGCTCCACGGCGATGAAAAAGAACAGCAACCCGTTGGCGGCCAGCGCGAAGGCGACGGGATAGCCCAGCAGCATGAACACGACGAGGGTCGCGAACATGATGGGGGCGAGGTTGTGGGCGATGAACTCGATCATCGGGCGAGACCTTCAGCGAAGCGGGCGTCAGTGCGGGGCGACGAGCAAAGAGGCGCCCTCATGGCCGCATGCCCCCTTCCGAGATCCGCGGGTCCACCTTGGCGAGTTCATGGAGGATGCGCTCCGCCTCGGCCTCATGCAGGTCTGCCCCGGCGGCCTCGGCAAGGTCGCCGCGCATGATGGCGATGCGCTTGATGAGCTCGCTCACCCCTTGCAGCAGCAGCAGCGCGAAGCCCACGAGGATGAGCGCCTTGGCCGGCCACAGGATGAGCCCGCCCGCATTGGTGGAGGTCTCGCCGGACTTCAGCGAGTCGAACACGAACGGCACCGAGAGCCACACCATCAGCGTCGAAAACACCATCAGGAACAGGACGATGCAGGCGATCTCGATGATGTTGGTCACGCGCCGGCTCAGCCGGGAGGCCACGATGTCGATGCGGATGTGCTCGTTGAGCTGGAGCGTCCACGGCGCGCAGAGCATGAAGACCGCGCCGAACAGGTACCATTGCAGTTCCAGCCAGGCGTTGGACGACACGCCGAACATCTTGCGGACCACCGCATTGGCGGCCGAAACGAGGATGGCGACGAAGATGGCCCAGCAGGCCACGCGGCCAACGAAAACATTGAGCGCGTCGATGGAACGCGAGATCGACAATAGAGCTTTCATGCCTCTACTCCCGGGGCAGGGGGACGTGAGTGGCGCGTAACTTTAGAACTCGAAAAAGAACTATTCTAAACTAGGCGGCATCCGCCTGATATTTGGGGTGCGTGGACTCGAAGCAATCGAGGGCCATGCAGTTCTCGTAAATGCCCATCACCAGCGGATAGGGCGTCACGTCGCAATTGAAGCGCTGGGCGTTGAACACCTGCGGCACCAGGCAGATGTCCGCCATGCCGGGCGCATCCCCCAGCACGAACCTGCCGCCGAGGCCCCGCGTCGCAAGCGTCGCCTCGAGGCTCTGAAAGCCTTCGGCGATCCAGTGGGCATACCAGGCATTGCGCGCGGCCTCGTCATGGCCGAGGCGATCGAGATGCTTGAGCACCCGCACATTGTTCAGCGGGTGGATGTCGCAGCAGATGGCCTGGCTGAAGGCACGCACATAGGCCCGCTCGATGGGGTCCTTCGGCAAAAGCGCCGGCTCGGGCCGCGTCTCCTCCAGATATTCCATGATGGCGAGCGACTGGGTGAGCACCAGCGCGCCATCCACGAGGGCGGGGACAAGGCCTTGCGGATTGAGGCGCACGAAGGCATCAGCCTTGTGCTCCATCTTCGGCAGGCTGATGGCACGCGGCGTCGCGGAGAGCCCCTTGAAGGCCAGCGCGATGCGCACCCTGTAGGAGGCGGACGACCGGAAGAAACCGTAGAGTTCCATTTGCGCACTCTGGAAGTTTTGTTTTTTCTTCACACGCAAGGAACGGCGACGGCGCGAAGCCATCGCCGGAGATGGGCGGCGCAGAGCCGCCCGGAAACGTCAGCCGCCAGAAGCTGTCAGCCGGCAGCCTTGGCGAGGATCTCGTCGGGCGTCGAAGACACGACCTTGGCGTAGCGCGGCACGAACTTGCCGCCGACGATATGGCGGATGAAGGAGGGCTTGATCTCCTCGGCCAGGATCTTGCGGATCTTGGCGTGCTCCTCGATGTCCTTCCACTCGGCGATCAGATAGAAGCGCAGTGGATTTTCTTCATCGCGAAGCAGAACGCCGTCCTTCACCTGCGCCCACGACTTGTGCATGGGATTTCCATCCGAATAGTCGAAGTCCTCGAACTCGCGGATGAACTCCTCCTCCACGCCGGGATTGATGGTGAAGTCGTAGATGTGGAGGTAGTTGCCCTTGGTGGCGAGCGGCTCCTGAGCCATTCCTGTCTCCCTATCGTTCCCTGGAGACGACGCACCCGATCGCAACACGACCTGACGGCGCTTGCTCCTGTGGCGCCCGCCTGCGGCGGACTCCATTAATAGGAGTACACTGATTATTTCGGCCGTCAATGCGCCACGTCAGAATTCCTGCAAAATGGCGCTGATGTGAGCTTATTGCCGGGAAATCGCGCAGATTGCTGCCACTTTGGTGGTCGAAGGAAATCCATAAATGAGGTGATACTGATTAATTCCGCCCATTTCGATGGTGCAGCGCAGCGCGCAGCAAAGCCGCGCCGGGACGGCCGGATCTGCGCGCAGCACCTTCGCGGGGGCGGATGGAATGAGCGGCAGTGCGGCGTTGCGGAATGCCCCCGATGGCCGCGGCGGCCGCGCGCAGGGCCTCAGACGGCCTGCGCCGCCGGCTTCTCCTCGAGCGCGGGAAGCTCGATGGTGAAGACCGCGCCGCCCTCCCCGTTCTCGACGGAGAGCGCGCCGCCATGGTCGCGGATGATGCCGAAGCTCACGGACAGGCCGAGCCCCGTGCCCTTGCCGGGCGGCTTGGTGGTGAAGAAGGGCTGGAAGATGCGCTCCCGCACCTCGTCGGGGATGCCGCCGCCATTGTCTTCCACGCGGATGCGCAGCACGCGGCCCGTCTTGCCGGGCTCGGAACCGACGCTGAGCTGGATGAGGCCGGGGAAGTCCTCGCCGGTGCGGGTGCGACGCTCGACGATGGCGTCGCGGGCATTCTGGATCAGGTTGATGATGACCTGTTCCAGCTGGTCCTGCCGGCACAGCACCTGCGGGATGTCCGACCCCTGCGCGGTCCGGACCTCGACATTGTCGAGGCGCAGATGCGCCCCCACCACCTGCAGCGCGCCCTCCACCGCATCGAGCGGCCCGGAGGGCTGGAGGTGCTCGTCGCTCTTGCGGCCGAAGATGCGCATGTGGTCGATGATCCGGCTCATCCGCGTCGTCTGCTGCACGATGCGGTCGAGCTTGGAGACGAGGTGCTCGGGCGGCAGCCCCATCTTCATGCCGGTAAGCGCGTTGGACGCGGCAAGGCGGATGACGCCGAGGGGCTGGTTGATCTCGTGGGCAAGCCCGGTCGCCACCTCGCCCAGCGAGGCGAGCTTGGACATCTGGTAGAGCTTGTTCTCCTCCATCCGCCGCTGGGTCTGGTCGACCGCGACGACCACCACCTCCTGGCCACCGGAACCGCCCCTGTCCATGCCCTGCAGGGGTGCGACGACGATCTCCGCCTCCAGGTCGGTCCCGCCATCGGAGAGGTGCTCGGTGATGTGGCGGGGTTCCTTGATGTCGTCGACGAGGTTGCGGAAGCGTCGGCTGCCCAGATAGTTGTGCATGAGGCATCCGAGCGCGCCGTCGGGCGGCGAGCCGATCTCGGTGGCGCCGTCCGGCGTGACATGCATCACCGAGACACCGGGCACCCGGCTGATGGCATCGAGCACGTTGGCTTCGCGCAGGCGGGCGAGCGCCTGCACCTCCTGCGCCTCCAGCCGCTTCTGCAGGTTGAGGTAGCTGCCGCCCACCGCGACCATCACCAGGAGGGCAATGGACAGGCCGGCCGCCGTGCTCCAGATCGCCGCCTTGAAGTCCGCGGTCTGGCCGCGGACAAAATCGGTTGAATAGGCGACGGAGACGAGGATCGGATATTTGCCGGATCGCACGGTGTAGCCAACCCGCTCCACGCCGTCGATGGTGCTCGCCTGGTGATAGGTTCCGCCACCATTCTGCATGGCGGCGATGAAGGCTGCGGATTTGGAGATGTCGTCGCCGAAGCTGGTCTTGCTGGTGGCACGGGCGCGGGCGATGCCGTCGGTGCCCATCAGGGCAATCAGCTCGCCCTCCTCGGTGCGCAGCTGCTTGTAGAAGTCGATGAAGTCGCTGATGGCATAGGAGGCGACCACCACGCCGGCGAACTCACCTTGGGCGTCGCTCAGCGGCCGGGTGAGCTGGATGGTCCATTTCTTGGAGACGCGGCCGAGCACCGGCTTGCTGATGAAGAGCTGCCCCTTCGCCGGGTCCTTGCCCATGTGCACGCGGATATGCTCGCGATCGGAGAGATCCACCTTCTCCGGCCCGGGCGGCGCAAGGCTGGTCGCGACCATAATCCCGTTCTTATCCGTGACGGCGAGCTGGACCAGCGAGGCCGGGACGTTGAAATCCTTCAGCTGCTCGTAGATCTGGTAGGGTGAGGCGCTACTGTCGTGGCCGCTGGCGAAGTTCTGCAGCAGGGCGTCGATGGGCTCCACCGCCTGCTCGAAGCTGCGCATCAGCAGTGTCGCCATGCGGTGCGCCGAGATCTCCGCCTTCTCCATCTCGGCCTGGCTGTGCAGCTGGAACAGCACCAGCGCCGCGACGAGCGGAATGACGCCGACGAGGAAGACGAGCCCTCCCAGCATCAGCGTGACGCGGTTGAAGCCCCGGCCGTCCGGGCGCGAGGGGGCGTCAGGTGCGGGCATCGGCGACACCTCCAAGCTCGACCAGGGCCTCGCACAGGGCATCAAAGGCCAGCGGCTTCGGGAAGCAGCGCAGCACGCCGACCTCCCGGGCCCGCGCCATGTCGGCCTCGGCGGCATGGCCCGTCATCATCAGAAAGTGCAGATCACGGGTGGGGAATCGCCCGAGCATCGTTTCCACCAGGGCGACGCCGTCCATGTCCGGCATCCGCATGTCGGTGAGCACCACGCGGATATCGGGATCGCGGGCGAGCACGTCGAGAGCATCCACGCCGCGCCCCACGGAGCAGGTCGACAGGCCGCGAAAGCCAAGAGCCTCGACCAGTTCGTCGAGATATTCCGGTTCGTCATCGACAATGAGAACGTGATTCATCTGCCGTCGGACCTATTCGGACGGTATCAATTGGCGGCTATCGGTGCTGCGCCGCACTCCACGCTTGGCCTGACTTTTCGTCAAGGCCAACTCATTCCGTTTTGGAGCGAAATCCGGATCAGTTGCCGCCTTGCAATGTGACAACCGGAGTGAAATATAAAAGACAAGAGCGGAACGCCTTGGGCAATCTAAAAGATTCGGGCGCCGTGAAAAGAGGTGCTCCATGTCGGCGGAACGCGATCCGGTCAATCATCGTGCCGGACGCGCAAATCTTCGGCGGATCCTCATCCTCGACGATGACGACGCTTTCCGGGAAGACTTAGCAGAATACCTCACGTTCGCCGGACACCAAGTGGATCATACCTCCCAACCGGAGACTTTGACCCCGGCCCGCATGTGCCAGACCGACATTCTCCTGCTCGACTTGAACATGCCGGGAATCGACGGCGTGGACGTGCTGCGCAATCTCTGTCGCTGCGTGCTGAGCCCTCAAGTGGTCCTCATCAGCGGAAGTGACGTAGATGTGATTGCGGCCGCCGCGGAGGCCGGGCGCATGAGCAACATCCGCGTCCTTGGCACGCTGCACAAGCCGTTCGATCCCGAAGACCTGCTGGCTCTCATCGGTGGCGATGCGGCCCAGGAGTTCGATCGCGGCGCCCCCGGCGGCGCGCCGTCCGAGGCGCAGGTGATTGCCTCGGTGGAAGCTTCTCTCGCCGCCGACACCGTGCCTGTGAAGTTCCAGCCCAAGTGCCACCCGGACCACCGCACCTTCGCGGGAGCCGAGGCGCTGCTCGGCGACGCGTGGCCCGGCCTCGGCCGGATCTCGCCGTCTGCCGTGATCGCGGCCGCATCAGTCAATCCCGATCTGATGCGGCGGCTCACGCTTCGCGTGGTCGAGACCGCCGCGCGGGGGGCCGCGGCGTGGCAGGCGGCCGGCCTTCGCGGCCCCGTCAGCATCAACATGCCGCTCGACGTACTCACCGAGCGCCAAGCGTCCAATCTGCTCGCCACCACGGTCCGCAATGCCGGCCTCACCCCCGCGGACGTCATCCTGGAACTGACGGAAGACGCGCTTTACGGCTCCTCCAGCGATGCGCTGATGGCACTCGCCCAGATGCGCATGGCGGGATTTGGCATCGCCCTGGACGACGTGGGGCAGCGGCAGAGCGGCCTGCTCCAGCTGGCCCGCCTGCCCATCACCGAGCTGAAGGTCGACCGCGCGCTGATCGTGCAGTCCCGCGGCACCGAGAAGTCGCGCAGCATCCTTGAGGCGCTGATCCAGCTCGGCCATCGCCTCGGCCTCAAGGTGGTAGCCGAAGGCATTGAGACCGAAGAGGATTTGTCACGGGTCAAGGCGATGGGGGCCGATCTGGTCCAAGGTTTTCTGATATCGCGCAAACTTGCCCTTGCCGAACTGATTGCGATGTTCAAGGAATGGAACAAACCGGACGCCACAACCGGGGACGTCAAGGTCGAGGAAGCCAAACGCGAGGACGCCAAGCCAGATAATGCGCAATGACAGCCCCAAGCATGGCCCAGGCGAAATGGCCGAGCCGCAGGTGCTTCTGGTCGATGACGATCCCGACGTGCTGGAAGAACTGCACGACGGCCTCTCGATGCTCGGCATTCCCTCGCTCACCGCGACCACAGCCGTGGAAGCGCTGGACCTCGTGCAGCGCAACGATCCCCTGAAGGTGATCGTCACCGACCTGCAGATGCCGCGCATCGACGGCATCGAGCTGCTGCAGAAGCTCTCGGTGCGGCGCCGCAAGCATCCCATGGCCGCCATCGTCATCACCGGCCATGCCTCCCTCGACCGCGCCGTGGGCGCGCTGCGCCTCCAGGCGGTGGACTTCCTCCAGAAGCCCCTCGCCGCCGAGGAGGTGGCCCATGCCATCCAGCGCGCGCTGGCCATCGTCGAGGACGAGGCGCTGACGGCGAACGGCGAGGACGATCCACCCGCCACCATCGCCCGGCCGAACTACATGAAGGCGCTCGTCGCCGCCCGCGCCGACCGCGACGCCATCTTTCAGGCCGGCCTGTTCTCCGATCCCGCGTGGGAGATGATGCTCGACCTCGCGGTGGCGGAGGCCAGCGCCCGCCCCATCTCCGTCACCAGCCTGTGCATCGCCTCCGGCGCGCCCACCACCACGGCGCTGCGCCGCATCGACGATCTGGAGACGGCGGAGCTGGTGAAGCGCGTGCCGGACGCCCGCGACCGGCGGCGCATCCTGGTGGTGCTGACAGAGCAGGGCCGCGGCCGCATGGAGGCCTTCGTGCGGCGCCAGGCCGACCGCTTCGGCATCAAGCTCGACTGAACCAAATTCCGCAAATGAAAAGGGCCGGTGTCTCCCGACACCGGCCCTTGTTCTTGTGCGGCGCGGATCAGGCGGCGCGCAGGGTGGAGACGAAGCTCGTCACCTCGCGCTGGAGATCCTGCGACTGCTCGGAGAGGGCCGAGGACAGGCTCATGAGCTGGGTCGCGGCGGAGCCGGTCATGCCGGCGGCCTGGCCGACGCCGGACATGTTGTTCGTCACCTGGGTGGCACCCTGGGCTGCCCGGTGGGTGTTGGCGGCGATCTCGCTGGTGGCGGCCCGCTGCTCCTCCACCGCGCCGGCGATGATGGCGGTCAGATCACGCACGTTGTTGATGGTGGTCACGATGCTCTGGATCGAGGTCACCGTGGCCGAGGTCGCGTGCTGGATCTCGCCGATCTTCATGGAGATTTCGTCGGTGGCCTTCGCCGTCTGGGCGGCGAGCTCCTTCACCTCGGAGGCGACCACCGCGAAGCCGCGGCCCGCATCGCCCGCCCGCGCCGCCTCGATGGTGGCGTTGAGGGCGAGGAGGTTGGTCTGCTCGGCGATCTCCTTGATGAGGTTCAGCACCTGCCCGATGGACTGGGCCGCCTCGGAGAGCTGGCGGATGTTGTCGTTGGTGCGCTCGGCCTCCTCGGCCGCCGAGCGGGCGATGACCGCCGAGTTCGAAACCTGGTCGCTCATCTCGCGGATGGAGGCGGACAGCTCCTCGGCGGAGGCGGCGACCGTCTGCACGTTGTCGGATGCCCCCTCGGCGGCGATCGTCACCGACTGCGCCTGGCGGGACGTTTCCTCCGCCGTGGCCGAGAGATTGCGGGCGGCGTCCGCCACCTCGCCGGACGAGCCGGAGAAGCGCTCGGCGAGGGCACCCATGCGGCTCTGGAAGGAATTGGCGATGGAGACACGCTCGGCGACGAGCTGCTGCGCCATCTCCTCTTCCTTGCGCTTCTGCTCGGCGCGCAGGTTCTCGGTCTCGACGAGGCCGTCGCGGAACACCTCGAGGGTGCGGGCGATGTCGCCGATCTCGTTCTTGGTCTCGCGGTTCGGCACATCGGTCTCGAGGGCGCCGCCGGCGATCTTGCCCATGGCGTCGGTGACGCGGTTGAGCGGGCGGGTGATGCCGATGACGATGAAGGCGACGGCGGCAAGGCCGAGCACGATCTGGACGCCGATGGACACAAGCAGGACGAAGCGCGCCTCGTTGTAATCCGCAACAGAAGAGGCAGCGGCCGCCTCGGCGGACCGGTCGTTGAGTTCAACGTTCTTGTCGAGGCCGGTGACGACCGAATCGAACAAGACAAGGGTCTTGCTCGCCAGTTCGACAGCCTCTTCCACCATGCCGGACTGGTGCTTGCCGAGGAATTCCGCCTGGGCCTGCGTGTAGTCAGCCCAGTGCACCATCACCGAGTTCCAGAGATTGCGCTCTTCCTGGCTGGAAATGAGCTTCTCATAGTCCGACATCGCCTTGCCGTTCTCGGCGAGGAGACGTGTCATGCGCGACTGAAGGGCCGCGCTTTCCTTGGGGTCCGTCACAAGGAGGATGCGCATGGCCGCGACGCGAACCCGGGTCATCGTATACTTGACCTCGCCCACGGCGCGCACGCTCGGGAGCCAGTTGGTGGTGATTTCCGTCGTATTGTCGTTGAGGTGGCTGAGCTTGGTGAGGGCCAGAACCCCCTGTCCGGCCGCCAGAGCGACCAGGACAAGATAGAGGCCGATCAATGTACTCTTGACGGTCAGACGCATTTTTGTCTCCCCATTTTCGGGTTGTCTCGAACTTGTCTCGGATTTGAAAGACAAAGATCCGTCCCGTCCTAGCCAATCAAGCTGGGTTGTAGCTTGCAATTCTGCGGGACTCTTTCGCCCGCTCAGCCGACGTACTGGTAGCCGAGATAGCGGCGGGCATCGATGACGTCGCGGCCGAGCTTCAGGCGCAGCTTCTTGCGCAGCTTGCTCATGTGGCCCTCGACCACGCTCTCGTCCACGTCTTCGTTGAAGATGCCGTAGATGGTGTTGAAGATCTGGGTCTTGGTGACCCGGCGCTTCGAATTCTTCACGAGATATTCGAGGATGTGCCGCTCGCGGCGCGGCAGGGCCAGGGGCTCTCCGTCCACTTCCGGGTCGCGGCCATCGAAGAACACGCGCAGGCGCTCGTCGAGCGGCATCTGGATGTCGCCCGAGCGCACCCGCCGCCACACCGCATCCGCGCGGGCCACGATCTCGCGCACATGGACGGGCTTGCGCACCACGTCGTCGATGCCGGCGGTGAAGAGTTCCAGCGTCTGGGTGAGGGACTTCACATCCTCCAGCGCGATGATGGGCGCCTTGCTGTGCGAGCGGATGAGGTCGGGATAGGTGATCCGCGCCTCGGACTCCCCGATCAGGAAGCTTTCGACCGCGCCGAGATCCTGGTCCGAGGTGGTCTCGATCCAGTCCCGGAACTCGTTACCCGAGAAGCTCTGCGAAGAAAAACCTTCGCGAGAGAACGCCGACACATAACTTTCCGCAACAGACGCACGCTCATCAACGACCACGTACATGATACCCTCCATCATGTCACAGCATTTCCGCGCGATCGGCGTCGATGTCTTACTGACTTATTGACGATCCGAACGACACAAAACCCCTATGACGCGGCGGTGGAGCGAGCAATCTGAAGAGAAACGGGTTTGGGAGCGAATTCATTGCCAAATCGGAGTGGCCGCGGGATCACCGGCCCCGGAAACGCCGAAGCCGGCGGCGGATGCTGGATCCGCGGCGCCGGCTTCGGATTGATCGACCCCTCTTGCTCCGGATTGCCTCCGATCCGGAATGATCCCTCAGCCGCCCGGCGCAAGCTCCGGGCCGCGGGGGCTGGCCCCTGCTACCGCCGGGCGGCGACGATGGTCGCCGGCGCGCGGGTGTGGACGTAGGTGCCGCGATGGTCCGGCAGCGGGCGGAAGGCATCGCAGATGCCGATGGCCGTCTCCGCCCCGCCGAGCTGGAGGAAGCCGTCGGGCGCGAGCTGGCGCGACATGCGCGCGAGGATGTCGGCCTTGGTGGGCACGTCGAAATAGATCAGCACGTTCCGGCACATGATGAGATCGAACGTGCCGAGCCCGCCGAAGGGATCGAGCAGGTTGAACTTGCGATACTCGATCATGGCTTTCAGCTGCGGAACGACCTCCCACCAGTCCCCCGACTTCACGAAATACTTGAGCAATTGCTGCACCGAGAGCCCGCGCTGCACCTCGAACTGGTTGTAGCGCCCGGCCCGCGCCCGCTCCAGAACCTCGCTCGAGATGTCCGTGCCGATGATCTGCACCCGCCGCCCGCCTGTGAGTTCCGGCTTCTCGGCCAGCATCATGGCGATGGAATAGGGTTCCTGCCCCGTCGAGGCGGCGGCGCACCAGATGCGCAGCGTGTGCGTCTTCAGCCGCGCCGCGCACAGCGCCGGCAGGAGCGAGCGGGCCATGTCCTCGAACGGCACCTTGTCGCGGAAGAACAAGGACTCGTTCGTGGTCATCGCCTCCACCACCGCTTCCGCGATGATGGGGGCCTCGTTGCTCTTCAGGATCTCCGCCAGCCGCGCGAAATCGGGAATCGCGAAGCGGTTGAGCAGGGGAATGAGGCGGCTTTCCAGGAGATAATGCTTGTCGTCGGTGAGGATGAGCCCCGATCTCTCTTTCAGGAACCGGGCGAAGAAGTCGTAGTCCGCGGGGCGGATCATCCGCGCCTCCTGGCAAGCATGGCGATGACCTTGGGACCGATGGCCTGGAGGGGGAGCACCTCGCTGGCGTTGCCTGCGCTGGCGGTGGCGCCGGGCATGCCCCACACCACGCTTGTCTCCTCGTCCTGCACGATGACGCTGCCACCCGCATCGGCGATGATGCCGGCCCCGCGCGCCCCGTCGCTGCCCATGCCGGTGAGCACGAGGGCCAACGCGTTGCGGCGGTAGATCTGCGCCACGGTGTCGAACATGGGGTCCACCGCCGGCTTGCAGAAATTCACCGCCGGCCCGTCGGACAGGCGGATGACGGTGCGCGCCCCGTCGCGCTCCAGCAGCATGTGCTTGCCGCCGGGGGCGATATAGATGCGTCCGGCGCACAGCGCCTCGCCATCCTGCCCCTCCGCCGCCTGCCGCCCCGCGGCGCGGGTGACGTGCTCGGCGAGGAGCGCGGTGAAGGTCGGCGGCATGTGCTGGGTGATGACCACCGGGATGCGGTCGATATAGGGCCCGAGCACTGCGAACAGGCGGGTCAGCGCCTGCGGCCCCCCGGTGGAGCTGCCCACGGCGATGAGCGAGACGTCGGACACGGAATAGGGTCGCAAGCGGATTGGCCCCCTCGGCTGGCTGGGCAATGCCGCCGCCTGCGGCTGCGTGGAGGGCGGCGGGAGGGCGGGCGCACGGCCGGCCTCCCGCAGCACCTTCAGGCCGAGGCTGCGCACCTTCTCCATCAGCTCGCGCTTGAAGTCGTCGGTGGCAAACGTGCCCTTGGTGGCGTCGGGCTTCGGCAGATAGTCCGCGGCGCCCAGCGTGAGCGCCTTGAGGCTGACCTCGGCGCCACGGCGGGAGAGCGCCGAGGCCACGATGACGGTGGTGTTTCGCCTTTGCCGCAGGATCAACGGCAGGGCGGTGAGCCCGTCCATCTCCGGCATCTCAAGGTCGAGGATGACCACGTCGGGCTGCACCCGGTCGAGATCGGCCAGCGCCGCCTTCCCGTTGGAGAAGGTGCCGACAAGCTCGAAGGCGGGGTCTTCCGACAGCCAGCGCGAGACGATGCCGCGCACGAACACGCTGTCGTCCACCACCATCACGCGGATTCGGGCATCCGCGCCCGGCGCGGACGCGGCGGGGGCTGAGGATTGGGGCATCAGTCCACCCTGTCCAGGAGACCGACGGCCTCGAGCTTCTCGCGCAGGATTTCGGAATCGAAGGGCTTCATGATGTATTCGTCGGCCCCCAGTGAGACAGCGCGGGCGATATGCTCCATGTCGTTCTTGGCGGTGCAGAAGATGACCTTCGGCGTGCGCCCGGCCTCGCTCGACCTGAGCTGTTCGAGCACGGCGAGGCCGTCCGTCACCGGCATGGACCAGTCGAGCAGGATGGCGTCCGGCATGGCGCGGGCGCACATCTCCAGCGCCGGGGCGCCGTCTGCCGCCTCCTCCACGCAGAAGCCGAGATCTTCCAGGATGCCGCGGGCAACCTTGCGGACGACGCTGGAGTCGTCCACCACGAGACAGGTCTTCATTCAAAGCTCCGCGCGTTTGCCGGCATCCTGGCGGGCGACGGCCGAGCCGGCCCGATCGAGCACCAGGTCCACGTTGAGGATCAGCATCAGGTCGCCTGAGAGGCGATGGACGCCGGCGGCCACCTGCGCCCAGCGCGGGTCGAGGTTGGCCGGGTTGGCTTCGCGGCGGGCCGCATCGAGGGAAAGCACCTCGCCCACCTCGTCGATGATGAGGCCGAAGGCCTCGCCGTGGTGCTCGATGCCCACCGCCATGGGCGCGCCCTCCGCGTCCGGCAGCGACAGCAGGCGCCGCATGGCCACCATGGTGACAATGCGTCCCCGCAGGTTCAGCACGCCGGCGATTTCGCCGGGGGCGAGCGGCACGCGGGTGATGGATTCCGGCACGAACACCTCGTGCACGAGCGCGATGGGCAGGCCGAACAGCTGCGGCCCGATGCGCACCGTCACGTACTGGACCACATCGTGCGCGGCGGCTTCGGCCGTATCCTTCGTGAGTGGCGTGTGGGCGTTCATGCGGCAATTCCCTGTCGGCCGGTGAATTCCTTCAGCGCGGCGATGAGGCCGGAGCGGTCGAACTTGGCGACGCAGTCGGTGAAGCCGACAGCGCGGCCCCGCTCCAGCGCATCGCGGTCCTGCGCGGTGGCGAGCGCGATGATCGGCACCTCGCGGATGCGCGGGTCGCCACGCACCGCGGCGGCGAGGGCGAAGCCGTCCATGTCCGGCAGGTCCACGTCGCTGACGATGGCGTCGAAGCCGTCCTCCGTGCCGAGCCGCGCCAGCGCCTCACCACCGGAGGCACAGGCCGTGACCTCGTAGCCGTTGCCATTGAGCATGGGCGCCAAGAGGTCGCGGTGGAACGGGCTCTCGTCCACCAGGAGCAGGCGCGGCCGCTCGGACGAACGGACCAGGTGGCGGAAGCGCTCGCCGAAGGCCACCTGCACGTAGAAGGCGACGTCGAGGATCTCGGTGGCCTGGCCCGACAACACCGCCGCGCCGAGCACCTCCGGCATGTTGGAGGGCGACAGCTCCAGGTCGAGCTCGGCCTCCACGATGTCGACGATCTCGTCCACCACGAGGCCCATGACGCGCCCGCCATCGGCGAACACCAGCATGGGCTGGGTGCCGGCGGCCACGCGCTGGACCTCCTCGTTGGCGTAGAGCACCGGGATCAGCGCGCCGCGATACTGCAGCACCGGGTAGCCGTTGACGCGCTCGATGCGCGCCACCTCCAGTTCCTCGATGCGGGTGACGAGGCCGAGCGGCACCGCCTTGAGATCGCGCGAGCCGGCGCGGAACAGCAGCAGGGACGAGCGCTTCTGGCTGGCGCGCGCCTGCCGGCCGGCGCCGTGATGGCTGGTCTCCTCCGCGGCGCCGCCGCGCGCCGCCGCGTGCTGGGCGAGGCCCGCGGGATCGAGGATCATGATGACCCGCCCGTCGCCGAGGATGGTGCTGCCGGAGACCATGGGCAGCTGGCGCAGGGCCGAGGCCATGGGCTTCACCACGATTTCCTCGGTGTGGGACACCGCCTCCACCACCACGCCGAACGTCTGGTGGCCCACCTTCATCACCACGATGAGCGCCCGTTCCCACAGCGCCTCGTCGCGCCCGTCGCGCTCCGGCGACAGGCCGAGCAGGGCGCCGAGGCTGACGATGGGCAGGAGGCGATCGCGCAGGCCGAGCACCGGCGAGTTGTTCAGCCAGGTTATCTCGTGGTCCGACCCCGCCTGCACCCGCACCAGTTCCTCCACCGCGCTCTGCGGCAGGGCGAAGCGCTCGCCAGCGGCACGCACGATGAGGGCGGGGACGATGGCGAGCGTCAGCGGGATCTTGATGACGAAGGTGGAGCCCTCGCCCTGCCGCGAGCGCACATCGACGGTGCCGCCGATGGATTCGAGGTTGGAGCGCACCACATCCATGCCGACGCCCCGGCCGGAGACGTTTGTCACCTTCTGCGCAGTGGAAAGACCGGCGTGGAAAATGAAGCGGAACACCTGGGAGTCCGGCATCTTCGCCAGCTCGGCCTCGGTGGCGAGGCCATTCTCCAGCGCCTTCTGCTTGATGCGCGCGACGTCGAGGCCGCGGCCATCGTCGGAAATCTCGACGATGACATGGCCGCCCTCGTGATAGGCGGAGAGGCGGATGAGGCCGCGCTCGGACTTGCCCGCGGCGCGGCGCTGTTCGGGCATCTCCAGGCCGTGGTCAGCGGAGTTGCGGACCATGTGGGTGAGGGGGTCCTTGATCTGGTCCAGCACCTGCCGGTCCAGCTCGGTGTCGGCCCCCACCTGCTCCAGCTCGATCTGCTTGCCCAGCTCCTGCGCGAGGTCACGCACGATGCGCGGCAGCTTCTGCCAGGCGTTGCCGATGGGCTGCATGCGCGTGCGCATCACCGCCTCCTGCAGCTCGCCCGTGACGTTGGACAGGCGCTGCAGGGAGACCTTGTATTCCGGCTCGTCGTGGCGACGGGCGATCTCCATCAGCTGGTTGCGGGTCAGCACCAGCTCGGAGACCATGGTCATCAGCTGTTCCAGCACCCCCACGTGGACGCGGATGGACTGGGCGGCGACGCCATGGGCCTCGCCCGCCTGAGCCGCGCCGTGGGCGGCCTCCACGTCGGCCTTGGGCATGGCCGGCGCCGGCTTGGGCGGGGCGGCCTTGGCGGCAGGCGGGGCGGCGGGCGGGGGCGTGATGGGGTCCACCTTGGTCTCGCGGAAGATGCGATCCAGCTCGTCCAGCGGCAGTTCGCCGGGCAGCAGCGGGCGTTCCAGCGTCGGCGCCGGCTGGGGCGGTGGCGCCGGTGGCGGAGTTGCGGGGGCGTCCACGGCCACCGCCATGGCTTCGAGGAGCGAGATGAGGTCGCGGTCCTCGCCCTCGGGCTCGGAGCCCTCGGTCTCCTCCACGTGCTGGAGCAGGAGCTTGATGCGATCGATGGTGGACAGTACCAGCCCCACCGCATCGGTGGTCACGGGCCGGCCCTCGCGGAAGCGGTCCATCAGCGTCTCGGCGGCGTGCGCGAGGGAAGCGAGGCGCGGCAGGCCGATGAAGCCGCAGGTGCCCTTGATGGTGTGCACCAGGCGGAAGATGTTGTTGAGAATCTGCGCGTTGTTCGGGTCCTGCTCGAACTTCACGAGCTCCACGTCGGCGACGTCGAGGCTCTCGCTGGTCTCGGTCAGGAACTCGCGCAAGAGATCATCCATGATCCTGGCTCCGGGGCGATGCGGCGGGGCCGCGGCTGAGGTGGGAAAGGGCGAGGGGGAAGGCACGCATGATCAGTGCCCGCCCTTCGGCTTGGCGTCGCCCTCGCCGTGGCCGCCGGACTTGCCGGCTGGCTTCTCGCCCGAGGAGCTCGCGACATTGACGCCGACGCCGGTGCGCATATCGGTCTTGTCGATATAGTTGAGGGAATCCACGAGCACCTCGCGGACGACCTCGCCGTTGAGATACGTATTCGTGCTCGTCTTGATGCGGCCGAGCATCTCGGGAAGATTGTACTTGGTGATCTTGCCGCTCTCGATGCGGCCGTTGACATAGATCTCGCTGAAGGCGGCGTTCACCGCGAACACGGTGGGCTCCATGGGCAGCTTGCGCAGCTCGGCCGCGTCGGCGGTGATGACGAACTTCGCCAGCACGTAGCCCTGCAGCTTGCCGTCCACGATCATGGGCACGGTGATCGCGGGCAGGCGGCGATATTCGAGGCCGGCGAGATAGGGCTCCTCGCTCTTGCGCGGCGCGCCGGCCGCATACCAAGCGGCGGCATAGCTGGAGCCGAGCCCCACAAGGCAGGCCCACACGCCGATGATGACGAAGCGGATCATGCCCCCGCCCCCGCTCGCGCGGACTGCGCGGACTGCGCCGAATAGGTGCCGTCCGACTCCGCCTCGGCCAGCGCCCGGTCGAGGATGGCGCCCACCTCGCGCGCGGCGGCGATGCGCAGGGCGATGACATACTGATTGCGGTCGAGCTTCGCCTTCAGCCGCGCGAGCCGCCCGGCTGTGGCGGCGTCCAATTGGTCCGGAAGACCACGGGCGACCCGGCTCAGTTCCAGCAAGGCGCGGCTCTTGCGCCGGTTGATCTCAACGAGATCGAGGGTGCCGCGCTCCTCGAACGCCGCATTCTCCATGTCGATTGTCTCTTCCAGCCGGTCGAGGGCGCTGATGAGGGCGACGACCGCCGGCGGGCGGGCGAAATTCAGCTCGCTGTCGAAGCTCATGCGGCCCCTCCCTTCGCCCTGGCGAAGACGGCGGAGGATTGGCCGAGGCGCGCGGCGAGGCCGATGCCGCCGGCGCGGGCGGCCTCCTCGCCCACCTTCTGGGTGAGCAGCGATTTCCAGGTATCTCCGGCCGTGCCGGCGCCGAACATGGAGGATTTCGAGGAGGCGCCCTTGGTGGGCATCATGGTGTCGAGGAACTGGGAGAGCACCATGGCCTCGAACTTCTGGAGCGATGCGGCATCCGGCGTTCCAGCCAGCGGCGCGGCCCCGGTGGCGCCGCCCGCGTGGTGGGGGCCAAGGGCATGGGCGTTCTTCAGCCCCGTGAGGCTGGCGCCGGAGAAGGCGACGCCGGGTGGGATCAGCGCCGCAGCGGCGGCGGCCGCATCCTTGTCGCCTCGGGCCGCCAGTTTTTCAGTCCGCGCAACCGCTTTCGCCTCGGCCACCGTGTCCAGCTCGGTGCGGAACGCGCCGTCGGGCGCGGGGGTCAGCGCCTGAAGCTTGCCCATCACCTGCCGCGCGCGGGCGGCATCGGCGGCCTGCATCACGTCGAAGACGAGGTCGGTCGGCGGTGAGATGCCCATGGTGCGGCTTCCATCGAGAACGGTTCGGACGCCACCCTGCCCCGCCATGCTTATGCGAGGCTTGCACGCCCGCTGGAGATGAGGCTCGCCTCGGCGATGGCGTCGGTGGCCGCGCGCTCATCCTCTGCGCGGGCGAGGCGGCCGGTCCGATCGGCATGGCGCTCGGCGCGCTTCAGGGTGAAGCTCTCGGCCTTCACCTGATCGGCGGCCGTTGCCTCGGCGGCATGGGCCTGCTGGCGGGCGAGCGCGACGCGCTCCAGCCGGCGCGCCACGTTCTCCAGCATCAGCGGGGCGAAGCGGCCATCGTCGAGGGCGGCCATGAGGTCCGCCGTCTCGCCATCGAGCCTCACCCTCTCGCGCACCGCCTCCCCATGGCGGGTCTCGGCGGCGCGCTTCAACTGGCGCTGGACGGCAACGAGGCGCTCGGCCTTCCTGTGGCGCTCCTTCTCCATGCTCAGCCCGCCTTCAGCCATTGGGAGAAGGCGACGAGGAAGGCCGAGAGCAGCGGCTCCACGCTCACATAGAGCAGCAGCAGCCCGCCGGCGGTTACGAAGGGCGTCGCCACGAAATAGACCGGGATCTGCGGCGTGAACTTGTTGATGAGCCCCACGGCGAAATTCACCATCACCGAATAGAGGATGAACGGCCCGCAGAGCCGCACGGCCACCAGAAACACCGCCGACATCTGGTCCACGAGGTCCACCAGCGCCGGCCGCACGGCGAGAAGGCTGCCCGGCGGCACGCGGGCGAAGCTGTCCACTAGCCCCTTCACCAGCTCCAGATGCAGGTCGGCGACGAAGATGAGGGCCGTGGCGGAGAAGACGATGAGCGTGGCGAGGATGGGCAGTTGCTCGTCCTCCTCCACCGACGCGCCGGGCATGGGAGAGACGCCCACCGCCTGGGCGATGAAGCTGGTGGCGAACTGCAGCGCCGTCACATAGAGCCGGGCCAAGAGGCCGATGAGGAGGCCGGTGAGAAGCTCCCCGGCGATCATGAACACGAAATCGCCGGAGCCCGCCGTCCGCACCTTCGGCGCCACCTGATCCAGCACCAGCGGCAGGAAGGCGAAGGACAGGGCGAGGGCCAGGAACACCCTGACGCGCATGGGAATGTGCCGGCCGCCGATGCCCGGCATCAGCATCAGCGCGCCGCCCACCCGGCAGAAGACGAGGAAGGCGGCGAGCACCGCCTCACGGGCGAGGAGGCTCACGGCGCCGGAGGTCACGAGATCGCGCCCAGCGCCTTGATCTCCACCCCGCGGGCGATCTCCACATGGGAGAGCACGGGCAGCGAGGGGAACATGCGCTCCACGATCATGCGCACATAGGGCCGCGCATCCGGCGCGGTGACGAGCACGAAGGGCGCGCCCGCCTTCATGCGCTCGCGCACCGCGGTGGCCGCCTCGGTGCCGAACTGCTCCACGAGGCGCGGGTCGATGTCGAACTCGATCACCTCGCCCTTGGCGTCGCGCTTGAGGCTCTGGTGGAAGGCGAGGTCCCAGCGGCTGCCGAGGCGCAGCACGTTCAGCACGCCGCCCTCGGCGAGATCACCGCAGATCTGCTGCGCCATGCGCATGCGCACATGCTCCGCCACCTGCTCGGAGCGGCGGGCATGGGGCACGATCTCGGCCACGGCCTCGAGGATGAGATGCAGGTTGCGGATGGAGACGCGCTCCGCCAGCAGGAGCTTCAGCACCGCCTGCAGGCCCGAATAGGAAATCTGCGCCGGGCAGATGTCCTCCACGAGGCGCTTGTATTCGGGATCGAGCCGGTCGATCAGCGACCGCATGCTCTTGTAGGAGAGAAGCTGCGGCAAATTATTGGCGATGGCCTCGGAGAGGTGGGTGAGGATGACGGTGAGGTTGTCCACCGGCGCGAAGCCCTCGCGCTTCACCTCGGTGGCGTAGGCCTCGGGAATCCACATGGCCTTCATGCCGAAGGCCGGCTCGCGCGCCTCGTCGCCGGGCACGTCCGGCGGCGGCCCGTCGCCCACCACGACCAGCAGTTCGCCGATGCGCATCTCCTGCGCCGCCAGCACCGTGCCGTGCATCTTGATCTGGTAGCCCTTGGGCGGCGCGGCGAGGCTCTCCGTCATGCGGATGTCCGGCACCACGAAACCATAGCGGAGGGCGAACTTGCGCCGCATCTTGCCGAGCCGATTGCCGAGTTCCGAGGGCGTGCGCAGCACCTGCGTCGCCAGCTGCTTGCCCACGCACACCTCGATCTCGGCGGTCTTCAGTTGCTCCTTCACGGACTCGCGCGCCTCGCGGTCCGCCTGCTGCTTCGCCTCGGCGTCGCGCGCGGCGGCGTCCGCCTTCTGTTTCGCGAGCTGACGCGGCACCGACCAGCCGACGAAGGCCATCATGCCACCGATGAGCGCGAAGGGCAGGAACGGTAGGCCGGGCACAAGCGCCAGGGCGAAGAGCAGCCCGGCGGCCACGAACAGCGCGCGGGGATAGGCGCCGAGCTGGCCCAGCACCGCCTTTTCCGCCCGCCCCCTTGTGCCGCCCTTGGAGACGAGGAGGCCGGCGGAGAGGGAGACGATGAGCGCGGGGATCTGCGAGACGAGGCCGTCGCCCACGGACAGGCGGGTGAAGATGTCCGCCGCGTCGCCGATGGGCATCTTGTGCCGGGTGACGCCGATGATGATGCCGCCGAAGATGTTCACCGCGATGGTGATGAGGCTCGCCACCGCCTCGCCGCGCACGAACTTGGAGGCGCCGTCCATGGAACCGAAGAAGGCGCTTTCCTCCTCCAGCTCGGCGCGGCGGCGCTGGGCCTGCTTGTCATCGATGAGGCCGGCGTTCAGGTCCGCGTCGATGGCCATCTGCTTGCCGGGGATGGCGTCCAGCGTGAAACGCGCGCCGACCTCGGCGATGCGGGTGGCGCCCTTGGTGATGACGAGGAAATTCACCGTCACCAGGATCAGGAACACCACGATGCCGATGACGAAATCGCCGCTCATGACGAGCTGCGAAAAGCCGTGGATGATGTGGCCCGCGGCGTTCACGCCGTCCGAGCCGTGGGCGAGGATGAGGCGCGTCGTCGCCACCCCGAGGCCGAGGCGCAGCAGCGTCGCGATGAGGAGGACAGTGGGAAAGGCGGAGAATTCGAGCGGCTTGTCGATCCACAGCGCCACCATCAGGATCAGCACCGACAGCGCGATGGAGAGCGCGAGGCCGATATCGATGAGCGCCGGCGGAATGGGCAGGAAGAGGATGGCGAGGATCGCCACCATGCCCATGGCGAAGCCGATGTCGCGGCGCGAGCCCTGCGCCGGATCGCGCACCGTGATGTCGGACATGGATCAGGCTCCCCCGCAGACGTTGGCTCAGAAGCCGCTCGATATGCGGCCGTAGATTTCCTCGGTGAAGGCCATGATCTGGGCGCCCATGAAGGAGCCCGTCACCGCCGCCACCACCAGCACCGCGACGATCTTCGGCACGAAGGTGAGGGTGACTTCCTGGATCTGCGTCAGCGCCTGGAACAGCGCGACGAGAATGCCGATGAGCATGGCCGCGGCGACCGCCGGGCCGGCGGCGACGAGGATGGTCCAGATGGCTGAATGGACGATGCCGAGCGCATCCGCCTCGTTCATCGTCAGCTCACCGTCACGCCGGGGCCGATGAGCAGGCTCTTGCCGTTGGAGAGCTGCGCCAGAGGCCCGTCGCTGGTGATTTCCACCGAGGAGACCTTGCCGCTGATGCTGCCGTCTGCGGAGGTCACGGTGTGGCCCAGCGCGAGGTTGGCCGACTGCAAGGCGCTGGCAGCCAAAAGGGATTCCAGCTTCGCATTGCTCGCCACCTGCTGCTCCACCTGGGAGAAGGAGGCGAGCTGGGACATGTAGGCGGTGGAATCCATGGGCTGGGTCGGGTCCTGGTTCTGCAACTGCGCCACCAGGAGCTGGAGGAAGGCGTTGTAATCGATGCTGTTCGCCTTGCCGGCCGAGGCCGTCTTGCTCGTTGCGGCGCCGCCGGCTGCGGACGCGACGCTCTGGACCTGGGTCATGCTGCGATCTCCTTCTCGCACCCTTCTCGCCCGCGAGGATTGCGCGAGGCCGACCTTGCGGGCGGCCTTGCCGGCAACCGCGCGGAACGCGTCAGGCGACTTTCGGCGGCACGGCGCAGTTCAGGATCGCCTCCTCCAGCGGGAACATGCCCCTGAGCGCCTTCAGCGCCTCGAACGTGCGCCCCTCGCCGACGAGGCGGCCCGCGTCGTCGAGGTTCATCAGGATCGCGGGCTTGGTGAAGGTGGTCATCAGCGACGCCAGCTGACGGAAGAACAGCCCGCGTGCGGCATCGGCATTCGCCGGGTCCACCAGCAGCGACTGCGCCACGAAATAGAGCTGGCGCAGCGGCGTGGTGGTGTCTTCCGGCTGCATCACGTGGCTCTCCAGCAGGAAGGTCGCGTCGTTGAGCAGTTCCAGCGTCACCTTGCGGTCCACCTGGAAGACGGCGCCGTTGAGAAACAGCTTTTCGCCGGCCTTGAGGGAGATGTGCATGGACTTCATCATTTCAGGCCATCCCGGATCGCGCGATTGACGTCGATGAGCATGGGAATGTCGCCGCCCGTGCCGGAGATCAGGCGGTCGCACTCCTGGATCACCCACAGGCCGAGGGAGGCGAGCGTCCCGCGCAGCTCGCGCGGCAGCTCGTTGTTGGCATCGGCAAGATCGCTGATGAAGAAGCCCCAGAGCTTCTGCAGATAGGCGACCGCCGCCAGCACCTCGCGCGAGCCGGGCTCCGCCTTGGCCGCGAGGGTGAGCAGATTCACCGCTTGGTCGAGGGCGAGGCGCTCACGCTCGCGGTTGAGCGTCGCGGACTCGTCAAGTATTTCCGCGTAGGAGAATCGGTACATCACGCACCCTCATGTCAGATGTAGTTCAGGATGCTCAGCTGCATCACCTTTGACGTGGTCGCGTAGGACATCTGCAACTGCGTCGTCAGGGTGTCGAGGCGGGTCTTCGCCTCGGCGGGGTCGACCCCTTCGAGGACGTTGATCCTCCGGTCGACGAGATCGGACACCTTGGCCAGCGCCTCGTCCGCCGCGTCCACCCGGGACTTGGACACCCCGAGCTGCGCGGACAGCGCAACGACGCCGCTCACGCCCGCGCCGGCAACAGTGACGGCCTTGTCCAGTACCACCTTGCGGGTCGCTTCCGAGAGGGAGGCTGTGCCAAGCTCCGACACCATGGTGAATGCCATGGCAAGGTTGCGCATGGCTGTCGTGTTGGCGGTGGTGGTGACGGGAACGCGCGCGGTGTCGGAGATCTGGCTGGTCAGCGCCTCGTCGGACGCGCCGGACCAGTTCGCGCCCCACGCGGGATCGGCGAACAGGTCCTTGAAGGCGCCGTCGAGGAAGGACGACATGTCGGCGGCGGAGATATCCGCCACCTGCGGGTCCGCCTGCGGGTTCGCGGGATCAAGCCCGAACGCGCCGGCGAACGCCGCATTCACCACCGCCTTGGGGCCGGTCGCGTAATCGGCCATGGGCTTTTCGGCGCTGTTGATGCCGGCGAACAGGTAGCGCTGCCCGTCCGTGGCGTTCAAATGCGCGGTGAAGGCATCGAGCGCCGATTTCGCCTGATCCGCGAGGATGGCGCCGGAGGCGTTGCCCGCCTGCCCGGCGAGGATGTCCTTCAGGAACTGGTTGGCGTCGTCCGAGATCTGCGAGAGCGCCACCTGGCTGTGGCCGAGCAGGCTCGAAGCCAGCGCATTGCCCTGCTTCTGCGACAGGATCGCGCCGCGCGCCAGATGCAGCGCCACGCTCTCCCCCGTCGCGATGCCCAGCGTCAGGCCCACGTCCGCCTGCCGGCCGGTGGCGATTTCGGTGGTGGCCTTCGAGATGTCCGATTGCAGCTTCGGCAGCGCCGCGCGGGACGGGGAGGTCCAGGCGAGGGTGGAGATGTAGGTGCTGCGCATGGCTTAGCCGATCATCTGGAAGAGGCTGTCGTAGAGCTGGTTCACCACGCCCATCAGCTTGGACGTGGCCTGATAGCCGCGCTCCAGTTCGAGCTGGCTGGCATATTCGTCGTCGAGGTTCACGCCGGTGGCGGCGGAAAGCGCGTTGGAGGCCTGCGCCAGCACCGTCTTCTGGGAATCGAGCCGGGTGTCCGCCGCCTTGCGGGCGCCTTCCAGCCAACTCACCGAGGCAGTGCCGAAGGAGACGAGGCTCTGGTTGTCGGAGAGTTGCGCCGCACCGTCATAGGAGCGGGGCGCGTCGAGCGCGGCGGACAGCGCCTTCAGCCGGCCGGCGAAGCTCGCCGCGCCTGAGGTGTTGGCGGCGAAGGGCGCGCCGTTCATGCCGCCGTCGCGCAGCAGGCGGATGTCGCCGCCCTGCCCTACGTCCACGGCCGCGTTCACCGCGAGCGTTCCGGCGAGGCCGGGCGAAAGACCGCCGGGCACCGTGGCGCTGCCCGCGGCGGGCACGAACAGGCCGGCGCGCGTGTTGCCCGCGCCGTCGGTCTCCTTGAACGCGTCGGTGAGGCCGCGCGCCAGTTCGTCCAGCTGGGTCTGGTAGGTGCTCGCGGCGTCGTCGCGCAACTGGGTGAGACCGGCGATGCGGCCGGTGCGCACCGGCATGGTGGCGTCGCGCCCCGTCACCGACACGCCGTCCACGAACACGCTGCCGCCCTGCGTGTTCGCATCGAGCGTGTGGGCGGGGGTGAAGCCCACCGTGCGGGCGGTGGTCTCGAACAGGGTCGCGCCGCCCTCGGTGTAGATGACGATGTCGTTATTGGCCCGCGTCACCGTGGAGATGCCGATCTCCTCGGAAAGTCTGGCGAGGATGGAATCGCGGCGGTCCAGCGCATCGGTCATGTCGGCGCCGGCGGCGCTGCCCTTCACGATGGCGCTGTTCTCCGCCTCGAACTGGTGGAGCAGGTCGTTGACGGTCCCGACCGACGTGGCAATCGCCGCATCCGCATCCGTGCGCACCTGCTGCACCGTGTCCGTGGCGGTGTTGAGGGAGGAGGCGAGGTCCTGCGCGGCGGTCACGGCCGCCTGGGCGAGGGTCATGTCGTCCGGCGTGTCGGCGGCGCGCGCGAGCGCATCCTTCAGCGTGCCGAGGCGGGCGACGGGGGAGGTCGGGTCCTGCGGGTCGCCTACGGTCTGGGCGAGGCGGCCGAGGCCATCGGCGAGGGCCTGCTGCGCGGCGCTGTCCGAGGTCGCGCCCAGCATCCGCTCGAACAGGGCGCTGCCCGTGGCGCGGGTGATGGAGACCACCCGCACCGAGCCGTCCGCCGCCGTGGTGGTGACGGCGATCTTGCGCGAGGCGGAAGCCTCGCCCGCCCCCGCCACGTTGCGGCTGGACAAGGCGATCTTCGCCGAATTGGCGGCGAGCGAGGACTGCGCCGTGTTGAAGGCGAGGGAGAGGCTCATGATGCACCCGTGCGCGGCGCGGCGGCGTCAGGTCAGCGCTTCAGGTTCATCAGCACGTCGAGCAGCTCGGTGCCGGTCTGGAACACCTTGGAATTGGCGGTGTAGTCGCGCTGCGCCACGATCATGCGGGTGAGTTCGGAGGCCATGTCCACGTTGGACTGCTCGGTGGCGCCGGAGAGCAGCGAACCGACGCCGCCCTCGTTGGGAAAGCCGATCTGGATGGCGCCGGAATCCAGCGTGGTGCTGTAGGCGTTGCCCGTCAAAGGCTCCAGCCGATCCGGGCTCTGCACGGTGCCCAGCGGAATGCGGTAGATGGCGGATTTCCGGCCGTTGGCATCGGTGGCGTAGACGGTGCCGTCCTTGGCGATGGAGAAGTCGGAGATGGGGCTCGGCGCATTGCCGTTCACGCTGGCGGTGAAGGGCGTGTAGGGCGCCGCGAGCTGGGACATGCCGGCGAGATCGAGCGTCAGCGTCGCCCCGTTCGGCACGGCAAGCGAGATGCTGCCGCCGGAGGTGAGCTTGCCGCTGGCGTCGAAGGTCAGCGTCTGGGTGGAAAGCGGGCCGGACGCATAGGGGAAGGTGCCGTTGGCGGGGGCGGCGGCCTGGTCGTAGACCGCAAGCTCCCACACGCCCGGATTCTCGGCGGTCTTGGTCATGTAGAGATCGAGCGTCACCGCATTGCCGAGGTTGTCGTAGGCGACCAGCGAGGACTTGTCGGTGAAGCTCGCGCCCGCAACGTTGGCGCCGGCGGTGGGGGCGGTGGCGACCGCCGCATTGGACGGCAGGTTCGCCGCGAACGTGCCCTCGGTGGAGGGCGTCGCCGCCAGCTTGGTGTTCTGGAGGTTGATGGGCACGAGGCCGGCCGTGCCGTTCAGCACCACGTTGGGATCACCCGCGGAGACATCGTAGCCCATCAGGGTGAGGCCGGCGCTGTTCACGAGGTTGCCGGTGCTGGCATCCACCTGGAACGAGCCCGCGCGGGTCAGCTGGGTCTGGCCGGACGGGTCGTTGACGAGGAAGAAGCCCGAGCCCTGCACCGCGAGATCGGTGGAGGACGAGGTGTAGTTCAGCGCGCCCTGCTGGCTGATGGCGTAGCGCACGTCCGTATTGACCGAGCCGGACTGATATTCCGTGCCGCCGGTCTCCAGCAGCAGCGAGGAGAATTGGGTGTCGGCGCGCTTGTAGCCCGCGGTACCGGCATTGGCGATGTTGTCGGAGACCGTGCCGAGCAGGTTGGATTGCGCGGTCATCCCCGACACGCTGGTGCGCAGCATTCCGTAAAGGCTCATGGCTCGGTCCTCGTCGCGGTCTGAAAGGGCGCGCCCGCCGGAAGGAGGAGCCTGCGCCAGTGTCATCGCCGCATCTGAGGGCGGATGGCTTGCGCGGGGCTGGACTCAGCTCTTCAGCGCGGCCGCGAGATCGGAAAAGGCGGCAAGGCTCGGCGGATCGCCGGGGTCCTGCCGCAGGGCGTCGTAGATGCGCGGCACGATGGCCACGGCCTGATCCAGCTCGCCGTCGGCGCCGGGCTGGTAGCCGCCCATCAGGCGCAGGTCGCGCGTGTCCTCGAAGCGGGCGATCATGGCCTTCAGCCGCCGCACCAGATCGCGCTCCGGCTCGCTCCACACCTCGCCGGCCAGCCGCGAGATCGAGCCGAGCAGATTGATGGCGGGAAAGCGCCCCTGGTCCGCGATGGCGCGGTCGAGCACGATGTGGCCGTCCAGCGTGCCGCGGATGGCATCCGCCACGGGATCGTTGTGGTCGTCGCCATCCACCAGCACGGAGAAGATGCCGGTGATGGCCCCCTCCCCCTCCATCCCCGGCCCGGCCCGCTCCAGCAGCTTCGGCAGCGTCGAGAAGACGCTGGGCGCATAGCCCCGCGCCACCGCCGGCTCCCCCGCCGCCAGCGCCACGTCGCGCGCGGCATGGGCGTAGCGGGTGACGGAATCGACGATGAGCAGCACGCTCTCCCCGGCATCGCGGAAATATTCCGCCACCGCCAGCGCCGCCTGCGGCGCGAGCCGGCGCATCATGGGGCTCTGATCGGACGTGGAGACGATGACCACCGCCCGGTCACGGCTGGCGGCGAGCGGGCCTTCCAGAAACTCCCGTACCTCGCGCCCGCGCTCCCCCACCAGCGCCACCACCACGGTATCGAAACCGGCCGAGCGCGCGAACATGGAGAGCAGCGTGGACTTGCCCACGCCCGAGCCGGCGAAGATGCCGATGCGCTGGCCCTCGCATATGGGGGTGAAGATATCCACCGCGCGCACCCCGGTGACGAGCGGCCGATGCACACGCCCGCGCGCCATGGCGGGCGGCGGCTCGGCATCAAGCGGCATCCGGCACGGGCCATGGGCCAGCGGCTCGGACCGGTCCAGCGGGCGACCCAGCGCATCGATGACGCGCCCCTTCCAGGAACGATCCGGACGGAGCGCGAGGGGGCCGATGCGGAAGGCCGGCGTGCCGATGCCCACCGACACCCGCTCGTCGAACGGCTTCACCACCGCGCCCGCCGGATCGATGCGCACCACCTCGCCGATGCTGGTGCCTGACGCCTGCTCGAAGCCCACGCGCTCGCCGAGCGTGACGAAGCTGGAGAGGCCGGAGACCCGCACATGGGTCGGCGCCACCTCCCGCACGATGCCGCCGACGCGGACGATGGGATTTTCCTCGAGGCCACTTTCTACGGCGTGGCGCAGGCGCTGGAGCGCGTTGACCGGGGGCGCGCTCATCCCGGACCAAGCTCGCGAATGGTCTGCGAGGTGGAATCTTCGGTCTGCGACACGGCGGAGGCGGCCATCTCGAAGGCGCGCTGGAGGGCGATGAGGCGCGTCATCTCGGTGACGGCATCCACGTTCGCGCCTTCCACGAAGCCCTGCCGCACCACGTTGCGGGTGTAGTCCTGCACCAGCGCGGCGGACTTGTCCGGCACCACCAGCGCACCGTCGCGGCGCGCAAGCTTCGCGTCCTCCGGGATCAGGAACAGGCCGACACGGCCGATGGGGCGGCGGTTCTGGGAAATGGAGCCGTCGGTGCCGATGCGCACGGTGCCGCCGGTGGGATCGATGACCACCGGCGCGCCGGAGGCATCGAGGATGGGCCGGCCGGAGAGCGTGCGCAATTCGCCCTCCGGGCTCATGCTCATCCGCCCATCGCGGGTATAGGCGGTGGTCGCGCCGTCGCGCACCGCGAACCAGCCCTTGCCCTCCACCGCGATGTCCAGCGGATTGCCGGTGGGGTTGATCGGCCCCGACTTGCGCGAGGTGTAGGTCTCGCCGGTGGAGGTGAAGGACACGCCCTGCCCCCCGGCCCTGGAGACCATCTCCTCGAACCGCACCTCTTCCGCCCGGTAGCCGGCGGTGTTGAGATTGGCCACGTTGTTGGCGATGGTGGTCAGGCGCTTGTCGGCGGCCAGCTGCGCCGAGAGCGAGACGTAGAGACCTGAGCCCATCTCAGCCTCCGTATTTCAGGTTGAGGATAGAAAAGGAGGCCGCGCTCGACGTGCGGACAGAGAAAAGATCGAGCACCGGGGCGGCATCCACGCCCTGCGCCACGTCCCACTTGGCGCTGAAGCGGCGCAGCAGCGCATCGAGCTTCGCCGGCTCCTTCAGGTCCGCGATGTTGAGCTGCGCCTTCACCGCCTTGGCCTGCTTCTCGATGGGGGCGGCCGCCATGGCGTCGGGAAAGTCGTAGATGGTCTTCACCACCTTCCAGAGCGCGGGATCGGCCAGCAGGCCGTAGACGGATTTCACGGCGGGGGCCTGGCGCTGGAAATAGAGCGCGAGCTGCACGCCCTCGTTGCTGGCGCCCTGGTCCGCCTCCAGCGCCTGGCGCACGTAGCGGTCCACCACCTTCTGCCCCGCCTCGGGCGATTGGGTGGCGGCGGCGCCGAGGCCCTTGAAATCGAACACCTTGGCGAAGGCCTTGAAGCGATCGTCGTTGAGCTTGTTGGCGAAGCTCTTGGGATCGGTCACGCCCTCCTTCAGCACCTTGCGCATGTAGCCCTTGGCATAGGCCATGTCCTCGAGGCCGAACGCCTTCATGGCATAGGTGAAGAGCCGGGTATCCTTCAGAAAGCCGTCGATGCTCGTCACCTTGCCGATGTGCTTGAGGTAGTAGCCCGATTCGAGCGCCACCGGCTTCTCGGCCGCCTTGGTCGACAAGGAGCGCGTCATGTCGCGCGCCAGCAGGCGGTAGGTGAGGAGCGTGCTTTCCATGGGAGCATCCGCGGGGAACAGGGCGCGCGCGGCGGGAGGCCGGCGGCCGGCCTATTCCGCATGCCCTGCCTTGCGTGAGCCTTGCGGGCTTAAGGCGCTCAATATGTGAGGATTTTCGGGATCAGCCCAGCGCGGACCGGAAGACGTCATCTCTGACACCCCCCGGTCCGGCCACCCCGTGCCGGTCAGGGCTAGGCACGGGATATCGAAGGCTTCGCAACGGCCGAACATGCAACCAGAAAGGCCGGCGAGCCAAGACGCGAGTTGTGTAGCATGCACAACCCAAAGAGGGCAGAACAATCCATTCCATTTTGGCGGTGATTATGGAGTGAACGCGGGTCATTGCAAGGATCGACAGAGCACAGCCTCGCACAATCCTCGCCCCCTACCACCGGACACTGGACAGAACGGGGGAAGCCGTGGCCGTCATCATCGGAATCATTTTGGGGTTGGCCGCTACCTTTGGTGGCTTCATGGCCATGGGCGGACACCCAGAGGTGGTGTGGCAGCCGTTCGAGTTCCTCATCATCGGCGGCATCGCCTTTTCCACCTTCATCATCGCCAACCCCTTCTCGGTCATAAAGGACACGGGCTCCGGCATCATGCAGGCGGCCATGGGGACCGGGCCGAAGCGCAAGGATTTCCTCGCCCTCCTCAGCCTCCTCTACGCGCTGATGCGCGACATGCGCCAGAAGCCGCGCAACGAGATCGAAGCGCATATCGACGACCCGGCAAGCTCCGCGCTGTTCGGCCATTTCCCAAGCCTGCTCAAGGACAAGGAACTGACCCAGTACATCTGCGACTACGCCCGCCTCATCCTCATCGGCAACGCCAAGTCGCACGAGATCGAGGCGCTGATGGAGCAGGAGATCTCCACCATCAAGAAGCACAAGACCAAGGCCGCCGGCGCCCTCAGCACGGTGGCGGAAGCGCTGCCCGCGCTCGGCATCTGCGCCGCGGTGCTCGGCATCGTGAAGGCCATGGGCGCCATCGACCAGTCGCCGGAAATCCTCGGCCACTATATCGGCTCGGCGCTCATCGGCACCTTCGTCGGCATCTACTCGTCCTACGCCATCATCTCGCCCCTCGCCGCCAAGGTGAAGAGCACGCGCGAGAAGCAATGCCAGCCCTTCATCATCACCAAGCAGGCGCTCATCGCCTTCATGAACGGCGCGCTGCCGCCCATCGCGCTGGAGCACGGCCGCAAGACCATTTCCGCCGGCGAACGCCCCACCATCGACGAGGTGGAGAGCGAGGCCATCCAGGCCGCGCCGTCTGCCAACGGCACCGTGCAGCAGGCGGCCTGAGCCATGAACGCCAAATCCGCCGCCAAATCCGCCTCCAAGCACCACGACATCCGCGACATGCTTTTGGATGCCGCCGGCCTCTCGCTGGACCGGCTGCCCATGCTGCACGTGCTGTTCGACCGCATGGCCACCTTCTGCGCCGACGGGCTCCGGCAGGTGGCGGCCTCGCAGGCCTATTACTCGCTCTCCAGCGTGGAGAGCGGGCGCATCGGCGACGTGCTGGAAGCCTATGAGGGCATGGCTATTGCCGGCATCTTCAATGCCCCCTCGTGGGACAGCCAGCTCATCGTCGGCTTCGACCGCGATTTCATCTTCACCATGATCGAGGTGCTGTTCGGCGCCGACGGGTCCGAGCCGCCGGTGGAGGACGAGCGCTCCTTCTCCAACATCGAGGGCCGCGTGGCGCAGTTGCTGTTCGAGCAGATGACGAAGGCGCTGAAATCCGCCTTCGCCCTCGTCAGCGACACCAGCTTCCAGTTCGAGCGGCAGGAAACCCGCATGGACTTCGCCGTGATCGGCCGGCGCAACAATCTGGCGGTCACAGCGAAATTCCTGCTCCAGGCGCTGAACCGGGGCGGCGAGATGTTCGTCACCATCCCGCAATCGGCCCTCACGCCGCTGCGCCGCGCGCTCGCCAGCACCAGCCAGGCGGAGACCGGCGGGCGGGACCCGAAATGGGCGCAGAAGATCCGCGACGAGGTGAACCGCACCGAGGTCGAGTTGCGTGCCGTGCTGGACGAGCACGAGGTGACGCTCGGCGACATCGCCGCCCTCAAGGTGGGCCAGATCCTCAAGCTCGACGCCACCCCCGCCAGCCGGGTGAAGCTGGAGAGCGCCGCCCAGCCGCTCTTCTGGTGTCATCTCGGCCAGTCGGACGGCGGCTACGTGGTGCGCCTCGATGAGCAGATCAACCAGCATCAGGACTTCATCGATGACATCCTTCCCCGCTGATCTCATCCTGCTCGCGGCGCTGGTCGTGACCACCGCTTCCGTCGCCCTGCTCAACCGCCGGCTCAAGGCGGTGGACCGGCTGAACGCCGACTACGGCAAGGCGCTGGCGGAGGCCTCCGCCGCCCTCGTCTGCGCCCGCGACGCCCTCGACACCTTCGGCCGCGACGGGCGCGAGGTGCTGGTGCTGCTCGCCGGCCGCATCGACACCGCCCACGAGCTGATCGCCGAGATCGACGCGCGGAAATCCCCTGCGTCCCTGGCCCCTGAACTCAGCGACCGCTGACCGCCCTCTGGAATCCGGATCAAAGCCATGCCCGCTCCCGACATCGAAACCATGACCCCCTCCAGCGCGCTGGACGAAGCGCTGCTCGCCAAGGCCGGCGAGACGCTCGGCTCCGGCGCGGGGCTCGAGACCGTGAAGCGCATCCCCGTGCTGCTGCAGGTGGTGCTCGGCTCGGCCTCCATGCCGGTGTCGAGCCTCCTGAAGCTCAATCGCGGCACCGTCGTGCCCCTCGACCACCGGGTAGGCGAGCCGGTGGACGTGGTGGTGAACGGCCGCGTCATCGCCCGCGGCGAGGTGATGGTGGTGGAGGACGACAATTCCCGCTTCGGCGTCTCCCTGACCGAGATCGTCGGCCCCAACGACGCCGACGCCGGCTGAGGCGGCCATGGCGGCTGCGAGCGCGGCGAAGCCGCGTCCCCTCCAGGGCATAGACCGCGTGGCGGCCCTGCTGATGGCCATGGGCACGCCCGCGGCCAACCGCGTGATGAAGCATTTCGAGGCGGACGAAATCCGCCTCATCACCCGCTCCATCGCGTCGCTGAAGCCGGTCAGCACGGCCCAGATCGAAAGCCTCGTCGAGGACTTCGCCAGCAATTTCGCCGGCGGGGCGAACCTCGTCGGCACCGTCGCCGACGTGGAGCGGCTGCTGCAGGGCGTTCTGCCGCCCGAGCAGATCGCCGACATCATGAACGACATCATGGGTGCGGCGAACCAGTCCATCTGGGACCGCATCTCCACGGTCAACGAGAACGTGCTCGCCACCTACGTCGCCAAGGAGCACCCGCAGACCGCGGCGCTGATGCTCTCCAAGGTGAAGCCCGCCTGCGCCGCCAAGGTGCTGAGCTTCATCCCGGAGGACAAGCGCAACGGCATCATGCGGCGGATGCTCACCTTCAAGCCCATCGTGGACGCCACCATGCAGGTCATCGAGCGCACGGTGCACGAGGACTTCATGATGAACTTCTCGCGCAATGCCGGTGCCGACCCGCACGCGCGCATGGCCGACATCATCAACAAGATGGACCGCGACGCCATGGAGACGGTGCTCGCGAGCCTCGCCTCGACGCGCCCGAAATCGGCGGAAATCCTGAAGGGCCTGCTCTTCACCTTCGACGACATCGTGAAGCTGACGCCGCGCGCCCGCACCGCGCTGTTCGACCAGGTGCCCACCGACAAACTGGTGCTGGCGCTGAAGGGCACCGATCCCGAATTCCGCGAGATCATCCTCCAGTCCCTTGGCGCCCGCGTGCGCCGCATGGTGGAGCAGGAGATGGCCGGCAGCGAGCCGGCCCCGGCCAAGGACGTGATGGAGGCCCGCCGCACCGTCACCGACCTCGCCCTCGACATGGCGGGGCGCGGCGAGATCGAGATTTCCTCCGGCACGGAGGAAGATGCCTATGTGCGCTGAGCGCCATGCCCTTCTGACCCCGCCGCTGCGGGGGCGCCATGTCTGAGGAACAGGACAAGGAGAGCAAGACAGAAGAGGCGAGCGAGAAGAAGATTTCCGACGCCGTGGAGAAGGGCAACGTGCCGTTCTCGCGGGAGGCGACGCTGTTCGCCTCGCTCCTCGGCATCCTCGCCATCCTCGCCTTCTTCGTCGCGTCCCCGGTGCGGCTGCTGACCGCCGACCTCTCCCGCCTCATCGACGATCCCGCTGGCTTTCCCATCGCCACCGGCAACGATGCGGTGTCCATCCTGTGGGGGGCGCTGGCGGGGGCCGGGCGCTTCCTGATGCCCATGGTGATCGTGCTGATGCTCGCCGGCCTCGTCGCCTCGGGCTTCCAGAACGTGCCGTCTCTGGTGACCGAGCGCATCCGTCCGCAATGGTCGCGGGTGTCTCCGTCAGCCGGCTTCAAGCGCATCTTCGGGGCGCAGGGTCACATCGAGTTCGGGAAGGCGCTGTTCAAGCTCTTCGCCATCGGCGTCGTCGCGGCCCTCGTGCTCTATGCGCAGGAACATGAGGTGGTGAATGCCATGTTCACCGATCCGCTGCGCCTGCCGGCCGTGCTCCTCGCCCTTGCCATGCGGCTCGTCGCCACCGTGTGCGTCGTCACCATCGGGCTGGTGGCCGCCGACATCGTGTGGTCGCGGGTGAGCTGGAAGACCAACCTGCGCATGACGAAGCAGGAGGTGAAGGACGAGTTCAAGCAGGCCGAGGGCGATCCCATGGTGAAGGCGCGCATCCGCGCCGTCGCCCGCGAGCGCGCCCGCCAGCGCATGATGAACGCCGTGCCCAAGGCCACCGTCGTCATCGCCAACCCGACCCACTACGCCGTCGCCCTGCAATACGACCGGCAGACCGGCGGCGCACCGCTGGTGGTGGCCAAGGGGGTGGACCTCATCGCCCTCAAGATCCGCGAGATCGCGGAGCGCCACGGCGTGCCGGTGATCGAGGACCGTCCGCTCGCCCGCGCCCTGTTCGCGGCGGTGGAGGTGGACCAGTGGATTCCGCAGGACTTCTACCGGCCGGTGGCGAAGATCCTGCACTACATCTATGCGAGGCCGGGCCATGGCGCGAAATGAGTTCCTCCGCCTGCAGCGTCTCGCCGCCCGGCCGAAGATGGAGCGGCTCGCCTGCGAGCGCGTTCTGGCCGGCGCGCTGCGCGAGGTGATGACCGAATTGTTCTTCACCAATGCCGGCCTGCTCATGGCCTATATCCATGCCGGACAGACCAACATCATCGACGACATCGTCGCCTCCTGCGCCGAGCGCTCCCTGAAGCCGGGCGCGCTGCGCTATGGCGGGCAGGCCATGATCCAGGCCGACTGGGGCGTCGCCCCCACCGTCGCCATGGACATGGAGCTCGGCTGTGCCGACTGCTCGCTCTACTTCCGCATCATCTTCGATGCGGGCACCGTGGGCGTGGAGATGGACAGCATCCTCTACCACGGCGATGAGCCCGCGCCCGATGCCCTCCTCGAACACCTCACGGCGACGCTGGAGGGCGTGCGGCTGAGTGCGTGAGAGGGCGGCCAGCCTCGGGCAAGGTTCGCGCGCTAGGAAACGGTCATCCCTCGCCCCTTCCGAAGGCGCGCGAACCATCCGGGGAATGTGCCATGGAGCCCCTGTTCCTGTTCAATCTCGCCTCGCGGCACGCCCAGTGGGCCACGGTGCGGCAGACGGCCATCGCGGGGAACATCGCGAACGCCAACACCCCCGGCTACAAGGCGGTGGACGCCGAGCCCTTCGCCGCCATCCTCGACCGCACGCGCCTCGCCGTCGCCCGCACCTCGGGCAGCCACATGGACGTGGCGGCGGGCGGCATCGGCGCCGCCAAGGTCGCACCGCGCGACGGCTGGGATACGTCCCATTCCGGCAACAGCGTGAGCCTTGAGCAGGAGATGCTGAAGGCCGACGAGGTGAACCGCGCCTATTCGCTCAACACCTCCATCGTCCGCTCCTTCCACCGCATGATCCTCGCGAGCGTGAAGTCATGATCGGCGATCCCTTCAAGACCATCACCGGCATCGCCTCGAGCGGCCTCGCGGCGCAGACCCAGCGCATGCGCATCGTCGCCGAGAACATTGCCAACGCGCGCTCCACCGGCACGACGCCGGGCGCCGATCCCTATCGCCGCAAGACGGTGGAGTTCATCCAGGAGCCGGACCGCGCCCTCGGCGCATCGCGGGTGAAAGTGAAGGCGACGAGCGTGGACCGCAGCGCCTTTTCCGTGGAGTTCGACCCCGGCAACCCCGCCGCCGACGCCGAAGGGCGGGTGAAGGTGCCGAACGTCAATCCGCTCGCCGAAATGGCGGATCTGAGGGAGGCCGGCCGCAGCTACCAGGCCAACCTCCAGATGATCAAGCAGGCGCGCTCCATGGTCGCCATGACCATCGATCTGTTGAGGACGCCGTGATGATCGATGCCGTTTCCCTCAATGTGCTGAGCCGCACCACCGCCACGAGCGCCACCACCTCCGCCCGCGCCACCGAGGCGGCGAGCGCGACCCAGAGCGCGGGCAGCATCTCCGACTTCTCCACCATGCTCGCCCGCATGTCGTCGGACGCAGTGGATCAGGTGAAGACGGCGGAGGTGAGCGCCATCTCCGGCATCCACGGAAAGGTCTCCGTGCAGCAGGTGGTGGAGGCGGTGATGTCGGCCGAGCAGACGCTCCAGACCGCCATTGCGGTGCGCGACAAGGTGGTCGCCGCCTATCAGGAAATCAGCCGTATGGCCATCTGAGGAGAGTGACATGAGAGCCTTGGCCATCGCCGCGACCGGCATGTCGGCCCAGCAGACCAATGTGGAGGTGATCGCGAACAACATCGCGAACATCAACACCACCGGCTTCAAGCGCGCCCGCGCTGAGTTCACGGACCTGCTCTATCAGGCCGAGCGCGCCCAGGGCGTGCCCAATCAGGACGGCGCCGAGCCGGTGCCGGAGGGCGCCCTCGTCGGCCTCGGCGTGCGCACCATCGGCATCCGCAACCTGCATCTGCAAGGCCCGCTGGCGCAGACCGGGAACCCGCTCGACCTCGCGCTCAACGGGCGCGGCTGGTTCCAGATCACCAGCCCCTCGGGCGACACGCTCTATACCCGCGCCGGCTCGTTCAACAAGGGCCCGACCGGCCAGCTCGTGACCGCCGACGGCTATGCGCTGAACCCCGCGCTGACCCTGCCGCAGGATGCCAGCAGCATCGTCATCAACGAGAGCGGACAGGTCTATGCGCAGATCGCCAACCAGACGTCCCCAACGCTGGTGGGCCAGCTCACCCTTGCCACCTTCGCCAACGATTCCGGCCTCGAGCCGCTGGGCGACAATCTCTATCGCGAGACCTCCGCCTCCGGCCAGCCGGTGACGGGCGTGGCCGGCACCACCGGCTTCGGCGCCGTGGTGCAGGGATATCTGGAAGGCTCCAACGTGGACCCCATCAAGGAGATCACCCAGCTCATCCAGGCGCAGCGGGCCTATGAGATGAACTCCAAGGTGATCCAGGCCGCCGACGACATGGCCGGCGTGGTTTCCAAGGGCATCCGGTGAACGGGGTTGCGGAGATGACTCATCCGCAGCGGCGGGCCGCCCGTAGGAGGGCGTGGTTGCGGGCCGGCATCGCTGCCGGCATTTCGACCATGCTCTGCGCCGTGGCCGCCCCTGCGACGGCGCAGAGCATTTCCTCCCTCGCCCAGCAGGCCGCCGCCGGCCGCGAGGAGGTCGAGCCGCCGCGCGCCGCGCCCGTACGCCCGCCGGCTGAGGCCGTACCGATGGCGCGCATTCCGGTCGCCGCCGTCACCCTCTATCCCGGCGATGTCATCTCCGCCGGCATGCTCGCCCAGCGCGAGGTGTCCGACGCCGTGCTCGACCGCGGCGGCATCGCGCTCCAGTCCTCCGCCGTGGTGGGCAAGTCGGCCCGGCGGGTCATCGCCGCCGGCCAGCCGGTGCCGCTCAATGCGCTGGTGGATGTGACCCTCGTCACCAAGGGCGTCGCCACCCGCATCCAGCTGAAGGACGGCGGGCTCGCCATCTCCGGATACGGCATGCCGCTCGATTCCGGGGCGGCCGGCGCCACCATCCGGCTCAAGAACATGGATTCCGGCCAGATCATCGTCGGCGAGGTTGCCGGCGACGGCACGGTCTGGGTGAGGACGCGATGATCCGCCTCGCGCTCGCGGCGCTCGCCGCGCTCCTTGCCGCCCTCCTGGCGTTCGCCGGCCCCGCCGCCGCGCAGGCGACGACGCGGATCAAGGACATCTCCTCCATTCAGGGCGTGCGCGACAACCAGCTTGTCGGCTACGGCCTCATCATCGGCCTTCAGGGCACCGGCGACACGCTGCGCAACTCGCCCTTCACCGAGCAGGCCATGCAATCCATGCTCGACCGCATGGGCATCAACGTGCAGGGCCTGTCGCTGCGCGCCAAGAACGTGGCGGCCGTGGCCGTCACCGCGAACCTGCCCGCCTTCGCCGGCCTCGGCACGCGGATCGACGTGACCATCGCTTCGCTCGGTGATGCGACGTCCCTGCGCGGCGGCACGCTGCTCGTCACCCCGCTCAACGGCGCGGACGGCGTGACCTATGCGGTGGCACAGGGCCAGATCGTGTCCGGCATCCAGATCACCGGGCAGGCGGAAACGCTGAGCCAGGGCGTGCCCACCGCCGGGCGCATCGCCAATGGCGCGCTGGTGGAGCGGCAGATCCCCGGCCAGCTGTCCGAGCTTCCGGAAATCCTCATCGACCTCACCAATCCCGATTTCCGCACCGCCGCTTTGATGGCCGACGTGATCAACGCCTATACCCACGCCCGCTACGGCAAGCGCCTCGCCCGCGAGCGCGATCTGCGCACGGTGGTGGTGCAGCGCCCGCCCCATTCCGGCACCGCCCGCTTCATCGCCGAGATCGGCGAGCTGCGCATCACGCCTGACACGCCGGCCAAGGTGGTGGTGGACCAGCGCACGGGCACGGTGGTCATCGGCCGCAACGTGCAGGTCTCCACCTTCGCCGTCACTCAGGGCAATCTCACCGTGCAGGTGACGGAGACGCCCGAGGTGTCGCAGCCCGAGCCCTACACCTTCGGTGAAACGGTGGTGGTGCCGCGCACCAACATTCAGGCGGACGAGAGTGGCGGCCCCATCGGCATCGTCCGCGGCACCAATCTCCAGCAATTGGTGAACGGCCTCAACCGCTTCGGGCTGAAGCCCTCGGACATCATCTCCATCCTCCAGGCGGTGAAGACCTCCGGCGCGCTGCAGGCCGAGCTGGTGTTCCAGTGACCAGCGGCGCTGGCCGCCATCTCCCGCAAGCGTCGCGCAAGTCTCTCCCCCTAGACCTCGACCATCCAAGGCGCCCGTGCCCCCGCCCGGCGCCGCCCCTCGGGGAAGAGGAGGAGGTTCCATGTCCGTCTCGACGGTCCTCATCGACGCCGCCATCATCTATGCGATCGTCTCGGTCTCGTGCTCGCTGCTCGTGGGCGTTGCCGCGCTCCGGCGCGTGACCTGCACGCGACTTCGCATCCTCGTCGTCTCAGCCCGCCGCCGCAGGGCCGCCCGGGCCAGGAGCAGCACCGCGCTGGCGCTCGCCGCGCTCTGCGGCACCGTCCTGATGCTCCCGGCTGAGGGCCGCGCCGAACCCGCCCCCGCGCCCGATGCCGCCGCCGGCGAGAATGCGGCGCTCTACTGCCGCAACATCGCCGATGCCGCCGCCGACGCCCGCTTCACCCGCCAGCAGGCCGCGCTCACCGCCATGGAGAAGGAGATCGAGGCCCGCCTCGCCCAGCTCGAGGCCAAGCGTGCCGAATACCAGGAGTGGCTGGCGCGCCGCGAGGCGTTCCTGAAGAAGGCCGACGACAGCCTCATCGCGGTCGTCTCCCAGATGCGCCCGGACGCCGCCGCCGCCCAGCTCGCGGCCATGAACGAGGACATGGCGGCCGCCGTGCTGGCGCGGCTCTCGCCCCGCGTCGCCAGCGCCATCCTCAACGAGAGCGAGCCGGCCCGCGCGGCGCGCCTCACCTCCACCATGGTGGGCATGGCCCGCCGCGCGCAGGACGCGCGGCCGGATGCCCCCCGCACCGCCGGGCGGCCGGGCTGATGCGCGCCATGTTCCATTCCCCGCAGATCGCCCTCGCGGCGCTCGCCTGCCTCGCTCTCGCCGGCTGCAAGAGCACCTATGACAACCTCGCCACCGGGCCGACGCTGACGCCCGTGGGCTACGGCCTCGACACCGCCAAGCGCGACCCGCTGCCGATGACCTTCCAGCAGCCGCAGAAGACCACCTTCCGCTCCACCTGGGACCTCAACCGCTCCCAGAGCATGTATCGCGACCTGCGCGCGGCCAAGGTGGGCGACGTGATCCGCGTGGCCATCGCCATCGACGACAAGGCGCAGTTCGACAACGCCACCGACCGCTCGCGGGAATCGAAAAGCAATCTCGGCTTCGACGCGGCGCTGACCCTCTCCGGCTTCGGCAAGGGCGCCAACGCGGGGGCGGGCTCCGGCAATCTCGACATCAACGGCGACACCAAGACCAAGGGCAAGGGCAACATCGACCGCTCCGAGAAGCTGCGCCTCTCCGTGGCGGTGGTGGTGACGGAGATCCTGCCCGACGGCAATTTCGTCATCCGCGGCTCGCAGGAGATCCTCGTCAATTACGAGGTGCGCGAACTGACCATCGCCGGCATCGTCAACCCGCTGGACGTGTCGTCGACCAACATCATTCCCTACGACAAGATCGCCGAGGCCCGCATCTCCTATGGCGGACGCGGCCGGCTCACGGATGTGCAGCAGCCCGCCTGGGGCCAGCGCATCTATGATGTCGTGACGCCCTGGTGACGTGATGGCCACCGCAGCCCCCGCCAAAGCCCTCGGCCCGAACGGAGCGCCGGAGAAGAAGCCCGGCCTCCTCGTGCCCCTCCTCATCGTCACGCTGCTGGCGCTCGCCGCCGGGGCGGGGCTCGGGCTCCAGCTCGCCGGCACGGTGGAGCAGGCGGTGACGAAGAAGGTCGCCGCCGAGCCGGAGAAGAAGCCGGCGCCGCCGCTGCGCCATTCCGGCGATCTGGTGCTGAAGGATCTCAAACCGGTGGTGGTGAACCTGTCCGCACCCTCCTCCACCTTCATCCGGATCGAGACGGCCATCGTGTTCAAGAACGGCGCGCTGGTGAACCCGGACGTGACCGCCGCCGAGCTGCGCGAGGACATCATGGCCTACATGCGCACCCTGGCGCTCAGCCAGCTCGAAGGCCCGAGCGCGCTCCAGCACCTGCGCGAGGACCTCAACGAGCGCGCCCGCGCCCGCTCCGACGGCAAGGTGGACGAACTGATCCTCTCCACGCTGGTGGTGCAGTGAGGGCGCCCGCGCGCCTGTCGGCGCTGATGTGCGCGCTCGTCGCCGGCCTGCTCCTGTCCGCCGCGCCGGCCCTTGCGCAGGGCGCCGCGCAGTTGCCGTCGCTGGAGCAGCTTCTGCCCGAGAGCGGCGGCAGCACGGCGGGGCGGCTCATCCAGATGGTGGCTCTGCTCACGGTGCTGTCCGTGGCGCCGGGGCTGCTCATCATGGTCACGAGCTTCACCCGCTTCGTGATCGCCTTCTCCTTCCTGCGCTCGGGCCTCGGCCTGCCCTCCACGCCGGCCAACCTCGTGCTGGTCTCGCTCTCCCTGTTCATGACCTTCTACGTGATGGGGCCGACCTTCGACCGCGCCTGGCAGGACGGGGTGAAGCCCCTCACCGAGAACCGCATGGGCGAGGAAGAGGCGCTGCAACGCATCGCCGACCCGTTCCGGGACTTCATGCTCACCCATGTGCGCGGCAAGGACCTGAAGCTGTTCGCCGACATCGCCTCCCGCGACAAGCCTGCGGAGGAGGCCGCGAATGCCCCGGCAGCGCCGGAGAAGGCAAGCGAAGAGAAAGTGCCCATGCGGGTGCTCATCCCCGCCTTCATGATCTCGGAGCTGCGGCGCGGGTTCGAGATCGGCTTTCTCATCGTCCTGCCGTTCCTCATCATCGACATGATCGTCGCGACGCTCGTCATGTCCATGGGTATGATGATGATGCCGCCGGCGGTCATCTCCCTGCCGTTCAAGATCCTGTTCTTCATCCTCATCGACGGCTGGAACCTGCTGGTCGGCGGGCTGATCCGCTCGTTTTTCTGAGGGCATCAGCCAGCGCAAGCCTCGCGCAAGCTTGCGCGTTTAACGTTTCTCCCATGGCAGGTTGACCGGCTCCGCAAGGGCCGGGTGCTGGACCCCTAGAGCGAAGAGAACGCGTCATCCGATCTGATTGCGGTGCAATCAGATCGGCGCGTGCTCTGCGGGCCGGCCACCAAAGGCATGATGCCGCCCTGCCATGCCGGTGCGAGCCCGGCATGTCCCCCTTCATTCCAAGTCACAGAGGGACATTCCCATGACCAGCCTGATCACCAACAACTCCGCCATGGTCGCCCTGCAGACCCTGCGGACGATCAATTCCAACCTCGACACCACCAACGCCCACGTCTCCACCGGCAAGCGGATCAACTCCGCCAACGACGGCGCGGCCTACTGGTCCATCGCCACCACCCTGACCTCCGACAACGGGGCGCTGGGCGCGGTGAAGGATGCCATGAGCCTCGACAAGAACTCGGTGGATGCGGCCTCCAGCGGCGTCAACGCGGTGGTCGCCTCGCTGGCGAAGATCAAGAACAACCTGACGGCCGCCCTCTCGCCGAACGTCGACCGGGCCAAGCTGCAGACGGAAATCTCGTCCTACGTCAGCGAGATCAAGACCACCGCCGACAACACCGTGATGAACGGCAGCAACTGGCTGTCGGTGGATACCAGCGCCTCGGGCTTCAACGGCACCAAGAACCTGCTGTCGTCCTTCTCGCGGACCGGCTCGACCGTGACGGTGGGCTCCACCGCCATCGATACCGGCACGTTCACCGTCTATGACGCCTCCACCGCCGGCACCTCCACCGGCACGTCCACCACCCTCGACAAGGCCGTCACGGCCGTGGCGACGGCGGCGAACGTCACCGGCGGCGCCACCGTGACCGTGGACACGACCGCGGGCAGCCTCAAGGGCTTCATGGACACCAAGTACGTCATCGGCGGCACCGCCACGGCCGGCACGGAGTCCATCACGGACTTCGACGTGTCCAGCCTCGGCAACACCGACGCCGATCTCGCGAAGATCCAGGCCTATGTGAAGGTCGTGGACGCCACCATGCAGCAGCTGCAGAACGGCGCCACCACGCTCGGCACCACCTCGACCCGGCTCGACTCGCAGCAGACCTTCGCCCAGAGCCTGATCGACCTCAACACCTCGTCCATCGGCACCCTCGTGGATGCCAACATGGAAGAGGAATCGACCAAGCTGAAGGCCCTGCAGACGCAGCAGCAGCTCGCGGTGCAGTCCCTGTCCATCGCGAACAGCTCTTCGCAGAACGTGATGACCCTGTTCCGCTGATCGCGTCCGCCGCCGCGCCTCCGGGCGCGGCGGTCCGCGCGCCGGCGCCGCTCCCTCCCGCGGCTCTCCGGCGCGCCCTGAGTTTCTGCGTCCCCCCGACGCCCCCCTCGGCCACCTCCGCCCCCGGAGCGTGGCCATTTTTTTGTCTTTTCCCCTCTCCCCTCGCGGGAGAGGGTGGATCGCGGCAAAGCCGCGAGACGGGTGAGGGGGCTGGCGCAGCACGAGCGAACGCCCGGATGGCGCCCGGCCTCACCCCTCACCCCCGGCCCCTCTCCCGCAAGGGGAGAGGGGAGACGCAGAGCCCCCGCAACGCCCATGCAAGTTTGACCGTCGAGATTGCCGCCCGAGGCACATGAGCGCGACCGGATCTTCCGGTTGGCGCGTGCCCGGTCCCTGTTCCCGGCCGCGCCCCGCGCGCGCCGGCCGCAATCAGACGAGATCCGCCGATGATCGGCAAAGAGCAGTTGGAGCAACTCTGGCGCAATCTGCGCGATCTCGGCGCGCGCCGCCTGATCGCACTGGCGCTGATCGCCCTCACCGCGGTGGCGGCCGTCGCGCTTGGCGCCTGGTATCTCGGCCAGCCCGAGCGCGAGCCGCTCTATGCCAACCTCACCCGCGAGGACGTGAACCGCATCGGCGGCGCGCTGAAGGACGCGGGCATCCCGTTCGACGTGAATGCGGACGGCACCACCGTCCTCGTCTCCCATTCCGACACCGCCCGCGCCCGCATGCTGCTGGCGGTGAAGGGCCTGCCGCAGAGCGGCAACACCGGCTACGAATTGTTCAACGACGTCCGCGCCTTCGGCCTCACCTCCTTCATGCAGGAGGTGACGCGGGTGCGCGCGCTGGAGGGCGAGCTCGCCCGCACCATCCAGACCATGAAGGGCATCAAGGCGGCGCGCGTCCACATCGTCCTGCCCGAACGTGGCTCGTTCCGCCGCGACCAGCAGAGCGCCTCCGCCTCCGTCGTCATCCGCACCGAGACGGCGGAGGACGCCTCCACCGCGCAGGCCATCCGCCACCTCGTCGCCGCCGCCATTCCCGGCCTGAAGATGGACCAGGTGACGGTGCTCAGCACCGAGGGCGCGGTGCTCTCCTCCAGCGAGGACGGTGCCAGCGCCGCCGCCGGCAAGAAGGCCATGCTCCAGCAGCAGGTGAGCCGCGAGACCGAGGAAAAGGTCCGCCGCACGCTCGCCCCCTATCTCGGTCTCGGCAATTTCGAGGTGCAGGTGTCGGCCCGCCTCGACACCGATCGCGTCACCACCTCCGAGACCACGTTCGATCCCGCATCCAAGGTAGAGCGCTCCGTGCGGGTGGTGAAGGAGCTGGGCCAGAGCCAGAACAAGACCAAGCAGCCCAATACGTCGGTTCAGCAGAACATCCCCGGCCAGCAGCAGCAGGGCGACGGCGGTACCGATTCCAACGAGAACTCCTCCCGCCGCGAGGAGCTGACCAATTTCGAGGTCTCCACCCGCACCGTGCAGACCGTGCGCGAGGCCTTCGTGGTGCGCGGCCTCTCCATCGCCGTGCTGGTGAACAAGGAGCGCCTCGTGGGCGCGGCCGGCGGCGCCGATGCCATCCCCGTGGAGCAGCAGCTCTACGAGGTGGAGCAGCTCGTCGCCTCCGCCTCCGGCTTCGAGAAGGAACGCGGCGACAAGCTGAAGGTCGCGGCGGTCTCCTTCGCCAATGGCGGGGCGGCGCTGGAGCCGGTGCCGCCGCTGCCGTGGTCCGAGCTGCTGCTGCGGCAGGCCGGCACCATGATCAATGCCGCCACCATCCTCATCGTCGCCGGCCTGGTGATCTGGTTCGGCCTCAGGCCCGCCGTGCGCGCCATCCTCGCCCGCCCCGAGCGCGACGAGGTGGAGGATGCCGAGGCCATCGAGGCCGCCATGCTGGCGGGCGGCGCCCCGCTCGCTGCCGTCGCCGGCCCGTCCATGGTGCCGGGCGACCCCGCCGCCGGAGAGCCGGCGCCGGGCGCGCTGAGCCTGATCGAGGATCTCACCAGCCGGCTCAACCGCTCGCCGCAGAAGCGGCTGGAGCAGATCGTCGAGTTCGATGAGGAGCAGGTCGCCGCGATCCTGCGCCAGTGGCTGCATCAGGATGCCCGCGTATGAGCACCACCGCGCTTCTCAACCACCTGCCCCATTTCGGCGTCGCGCCGCGCGGACAAGCCAAAGGCTCCGCCCCGGTGAGCGCCGTGCCGCCCGTTCCCGCGATCACGCCCACGCCCGCCTTGCGGCCGCACGAGCAACCTGGCGCCGAGGCCCTCCGCGCGGCGGCCGAGGAGGCCCGCCGTGTGGCGCTGGAGGAGGCGGCCATCGCCCTCGCCGCCTGCGAGCAGCAGCTCGCCGATGCCGAGGCCGCCTTCGCCGCGCGCCTCGAAGAGGAGATCGGCGAGGCCCGCGCCCGCTGGTGCGCCGAGGAAAGCGCGCGGCTGGCCTACCTCATCGGCACCGGCCTCGACACAGTGGAGGCGCGCCTCTCCGAAGCGATCGCAGCCGTGCTGCGCCCCTTCGTGGGCGGCGCCGCCCGCGCCCGCGCGCTCGACGAACTGGCCCGGCGGGTGCGCGAGCTTCTGCGCGGCGGGGCGGCTGGCCCGTCCATCACCATCACAGGCTCGGGCGACCTCGCTGCGGCACTATCCGCGCGGCTCTCGGACGTGCAGGGCATCGTTCTCGCGGAAGGACCGGCGAGCGACCTTCGCATCACCTGCGACGACAGCGTGCTGGAAACCCAGCTCTCCGGCTGGGCGGCCGCTGCCGCCCGCGGCAACTGACGGGAGCGCGCCATGTCCGGCAAGGAGCCCCACGGCGAGATCATCATCGTCAAGCGCCACGATGACGAGGAGCACGAGCACCATTCGAGCGCCTGGAAGGTCGCGCACGCCGACTTCATGACGGCGATGATGGCCTTCTTCCTCATCATGTGGCTCATCAACGTCACCGACAAGGATACACGCAAGGCCATCGCCAACTACTTCAACCCGGTGGACCTCGCCTCCAGCATCACCGACGTGCGCGGGCTGAACGATCCCGAGGACACCAAGGCCAAAGGCACGTCTTCCGACGGCGACAAACAATCCAGCCTCAAGAACACCACGGGGCGCGAGACCGGCGCCGGCGACGACCGCCAGCAGGGCGACAAGGAGCGCGCCGCGTTCCGCGATCCCTATGCGGTGCTGAACAAGCTGGCCGGCGATGCCGACGCGCGGGCGGGCGGCACGCCCGACGCCGCCGTCGGCGATACCGGCTCGCCCGGCACGGGCGCCGGCGACGTGAACCGCGATCCGTTCGATCCCACCTATTGGCAGATGTCCAGCGGCCGACAAGCGCGCAACCCGCAGGCCAAGCCCTCCAAGGTGGACCAGCCCTCCGGCCGCCCGGACGCCACCACCGGCGCCGCGAAGCCGGGGGAGGCGGAGAAGGCTCAGGCCGAGAAGGCGCAAGCGGCCGCGGCGCAGGCCGCGGCAGCCGGCAAGGCGGCACGCGATCTGGAAAGCGAGCTGAAGCAGGTGGTCGCCGCCACCGTGGGCACGCCCGGCGCAGCACCGCGCGTGGACGTGCGGGCGACGAAGGAAGGTCTCATCGTCGATCTCACCGACGATCTCGACTTCACCATGTTCCCGGTGGGCTCGGCGGTGCCGGACGCCCGCTTCGTACGGGCCATGGGTGAGATCGCCAAGAAGCTCGGCGCGCGGCCGGGCGAGATCGTCATTCGCGGCCACACCGATGCGCGGCCGTTCCGCTCCGACACCTACGACAACTGGCGGCTCTCCAGCGCGCGGGCGCACATGGCGCTCTACATGCTGGTGCGCGGCGGCCTCGACGAGAAGCGCGTGACCGCCATCGAGGGCCTCGCCGACCGCAATCTGAAGAACACTGCCGATCCCAACGCGCCGCAGAACCGGCGCATCGAAATCCTGCTGAAGGCGCCCTCATGACCCGGCCCGGCCTTCTCCTCCTCTTCGCCGGCGCCCTGCTGCTGCCCGGCGCCGCCCGCGCCGAGGACGACGCGGACCCATGGGACGGCCTGCGTGGCGAGACCGCCGCCCCCGCACGCCCCGCCACGGCCAGACCGGCGCCGACGAAGCCGGCCGCACCCAAGCCGGCCACACCGAAGCCCGCGACGACGACCTCCGGGACCGCGACCCCGGGCACGCCAGCAGCTGCGGCGGCCAACGCCGACAAGCCGGCGCCAAAGCCTGTCGCGCCCAACACGGTCGCACCGAAGCCGGCACCGACGGCGGCCGCCCCCGCGCCAGCGCCGCCTGCCGCAGCTGCCGCCCCGCCCAAGCCCAACGCGACGCAGAACGCGGCAGCCCCCTCCGGCACCGTGCCGAGGCCCCCCGCAGCCGAAGCAATGAACGCCGCCGCCCCGAAACCCGCTGCGCCGCCGCCGGCGCCCAAGCCCGTGGCATCCCCGGCACCGGCCGCGCGTCTACCGGGCGCAACGTCCCCAGCGCCCCCGGTTGCGTCGGGAACATCCGTCCCGGCTGCGGCACCCAAGCCCACAGCAGCAACCCAACCGGCGGCGACAAAACCTTCAGTCCCATCGAATCCCGTCGCGGCAACCAAACCCGCGACGCTTCCCGTGACACCGCCCGCGACGCCACCTCAGCCCGCGCCCAGACGGACGCCCGACACGGCGCCCGGACCGGCCCCACGTCCCGCCGTGGCGCCGTCCGTGTCCGCATCGGCGGTCTCCGCCTATGCCCCCCTTGGGCCTTTCCCTATGCCGCTGCCGCCCCGCCGTCCCCTGCCGTCCGAGCCAGCGGTGCCGATGGCACCTGCGCGGGCTCCGGCCGCTGCGCCGGCTCTAGCGCCGCCCCCAGTCGCGGCGGAGGCGGGCGGAATCCCGGCCGGGACGACGGCTCTCCCCCTCGCCGAGACGACCGGGGCCGGCACGCCCCCGGCTTCCGAGCCCATGGCGCCCATTCCCGAGCCCGTCCCGACCGCCGCTCCCGCCGCCCAAGCCGCAGCGGAATTGGCCGATGACGCCCATCCCGCGCCCGCGCCGGATCAGCCGGCTACCCACGCGGACGCATCCGCGCCCCACGCCACGTCCGCCGAGGCCGCCCCGCCCGCCGGCCGCACCGATATCTATCCCGTCACGCTGGTGCGCCGTCTCCAGCGGTTGCAGGATCTCATCGCCTCCGGCTCCACCGCCGGCATCGCCCAGCAGCGGGCGATGATCACCGAGATGGACGCAGCCTTCGGCGATGCCGATGCCTCCGTCTGGCAGGACCCGGCCAATGCCCGCGCGCTGGTGATGTATTTCCTCGGCGGCGGCAATCCGGCGGTGCTGCGCGGCATCATCCAGCGTGAGCCGAAGCCGAACATCGACGAGAAGCTGCTCACCGGCAGCCTGCTCTATCTGGAGGGCCGGGAGGAACCGGCCCTGCGCCAGCTCGGCGAGATCGACGCCCGCAAGTTGCCCAACGGCATCGGCGGGCAGATCGCCCTCGCCCAGGCGGCGCTCACCGTGCGTAGCGACCCGGCCAAGGCTTCGCGGCTGCTGGAGGTGGCGCGCCTCCTCATGCCCGGCACGCTGGTGGACGAGGCGGCCCTGCGCCGGGCCGTGCTGGTGGCGGCGCAGGCCGGCGACCTCGACCAGTTCGAGCGTCTGTCGGGGCAGTATTTCAGCCGCTTTCGCCATTCCGCCTATGCCGGCAACTTCCGCCAGCGCTTCGCCGCCGCCTTGAGCCGCATGAACGTGCTGGCGACGCCGGACGGCCTCGCGCGCCTCGACGCCCTGCTCGCGCCCCTCGACGAGGAAGCCCGGCGCGAGGTGTTCCTGCTGGTGTCGCGCTCGGCCATCGTGGAGGGCAAGACCGCGCTCGCCACCACCGCCGCCGAGCGCGCCATGCTGCTGGCACCGGCGGCGAGCCGCGATGCCGAGCGCGCCCGCGTCTATCTGAGCGCCGCGCAGGCGGCGACGCCGGATCGCTACCAGGCGGCAGAGGCGGCGCTGAAGGCCATCGACCGCGCCCGCCTCGACCCCTCCGACCAGGCGCTGCTGGAGGCCGCGAGCCGCACCGCCGAGCTGATCCGCCGCGCCGATGAGGCGCCTTCTCCGGCGCCTTCCCCGGCTCCTGCCCCCTCCTCCGCGGCAGCCCCGTCCGCTCCGGAGGTCGTCGCCAGCGCCCAGCCGGTGCGGACGGCGGGAAACGAGAAGCCCTCGGCCGCACTGGCGAAGGCGCAGGTGAAGCTCGGGGAGATCGATACCCTGCTGAAGGATGCGCCGCGATGAGGACCGCCGACCTCGCCTTGGCGGCCTTCGCCCTGAACCCCGATACCGCCGCCGGCCGCGAGCCCCTGCCGCAGGACGGCCCGCCCTTCGGCGACCTGCTTAGCCTGATGGAGGATGCCCGCCCGGCGCCCCGCCGCGAGGGGGAGGCGCTCCGCGACGATGCAACGGAGCCGCTCCCCGCCGAGCCCCTGCCCCGCCTCCCGGCGGCGAGCCTCGACCGGCTGCTAGCGCGCTGCGAACGCCCCGCCCCGGAGCGCGGCGGGATCGACACCGCCCCCGCTCCGCGCGCCGCGCTGGTCCTGCCGCCGCAGGACACACGCCCCATCGACGCCGCCGAGACCGAGGCCGAGCCGCCCACCGACACGCCCGCGCCCGACACACCTCTCCAGCCGGCCGCCATGCCGCTCGTCGCGATATCGCCCGCGCCAGTCATGGACGCGAGGCACACGCCGGCGGCGGACGTCGCGCCCCGCGCTCAGACGATGCCGGCGCCCGTTCCACTGGCGGCGCCGGCGGGGTCGGCGGACGCTCCGCCGCCGATGCAACTCGTGGTGCTGCGGCAGGAAACGCATTTCGCGCCGGTGCGCACCTTCACCCAGCCCGCAGCGGCGCCCCTGCCCGTGGCGCGGGCCGACACGCAACGCGCAGCGTCCACGCGCGAAGCGACAGGCGCGCCGGCAGCGGACGCCCCTTCCCCGGACCTCGACCCACAGGAAAACCGGATGCCGGTCCGGCCGCTCCCCCCGCGCGCCGCGCCCGACGAGACCCAGGGCGACCCGCCCCAACTCCGTCGCCTCGCCCCGGACCCGAGCCAGGCGCCCGCCCGGCCCACCGTGCCCGTGGCGGAACCGCCGAAGCTCCAGCCCGCCCTCAAGCCGGAGGCATCCCCCGCGCTGCCCTTCGCCAGCCTTGCGCAGGTCGGCCGCGCCATCGCGGCGGAGGTGGCGCAGATCGATCCCGCCGCGGCGGGCGCCCCGGCCGGGGGCGCGATCGAGGTCCCGGAGAGCGGTGCCCCGACCGGCCCGGTGCGCGTGCTCGACATCGCGCTTTCACCGGAAACGCTGGGGCGGGTGGTGGTGCACATGCGCCTCACCCCGCACGGCCTCACCGTGCGCCTCAAGGCGGACAACCCGGCCACCGCCGAACTGCTCGCGGCCGACAAGGACCATCTCTCCGCCCTCCTCGGCTCGGCCGGGCTCACCGACGTGGAGCTGGACGTCGGCGGCCCCGTCCTGTCGCAACTCGATGCGCCGGTGCGCAGCCTTGCCGCGATGGAGAACCTGCCTCCGCAGGAGAGCGCGGACGAGGGGCAAGGCGGCGGGCGCGGCAGCACCGACCCCGGCCGGCAGGGTCGCAACGGCCGGCAGGACAGGACATTTCCCGATGACGACGCTGCGCCTTCTTTTGCTGACGAGCCTCGCGCTGGCGCCGGTTGAGGCGCGCTGCGGCGACGCATCCGCCGCGTTCGGCCCCCCCGTCGCCGGCGAGACGGAGGATGTGGCGGCCGAACCTCAGCTTCCGATTTCCGCTCCCCCTGCCCCCACACGGCCCATCTGGGGGGAGCGACGCCCGTCTGAGCCGCGGCAAACCGTGCCCCAGAAGGTGGAGCCGGCGACGCCCGTCTCCGGCCAGGCGGTGGCTTCACCCCCGAAGAAGGACGCCGGCCGAAAGCCTGTCCCACACGGCATCTGCGAGCGCGAGCTGGCGCGGGCGGCGGCGAAGTATCAGATTCCGTTGCAGATCCTTTACGCCGTCGCGCTCACCGAGAGCGGCACCGGCAGCGGCCTCCAGCCGCTGATGCTGCACATCGAGGGCAAGGACCATCTGCCCGCTTCGCTGCCCGAGGCCCTCGCCATGTTCCGTGCCGCCAACGATCGCGGCGTGAAGCTCATCGACATCGGCTGCATGCAGGTGAACTGGTACTGGCACCGGGAGGAGTTCCGGACGCTGGAGGAGATTTTCGATCCGCGTCTCAACGTGGAACAGGGCGCGCGCTTCCTGAAGGAGCTGCGCCAGCGGCACGGCAGCTGGACCATGGCGGTCGCCCGCTACAATGCCGGGCCGAAGAACACCGCAGGGCAGCATCGTTATGCCTGCAAGGTGATGAAGAATCTCGTGGCCGCCGGGGTGGGGGAATGGACCGCCACCTCCGAGGCCTTCTGCGCCGCGCCGCCCGTGCCGCCGGAGGCTGCGCGCGCGGAGTGAGGTCTGGCCGGGAGCAGGCGGGATGCGGACCGCACCCCGACTGCTCCACGCCCCTCAGGCGAACAGGCTGTCGATGTCGTCCTGAGAGACCACACCCACGTCGTGAGCCAGCGCCGGCCCGTTGAGGAGGGCCTCGTCGCCCTCACGGGGGATGATGCGGGCGCCCTGGGCCACGAGATCGGCCCCGCCCCAGATGTCGGTCATGCGCGCCACCCGTTCCTCGATGAACAGCAGGAGCTTCACCACCTTGCGGATGCGCTGGCCGGTGATGTCCTGGAAATTGCAGGCCTCGAAGATCTTGGTCGTCTCGTTCTGCATTTCGGTGGCGAGGTCCGCCGCATCGCCGGTGAGCAGGGCGTGCATCTGGATCATCAAGGCATCGACCCGCTCGGCGGAGGTGAGGATGGCTTCGGTCGCCTCCTCCGTGTCGGTGACGACCGCCTCCAGCTCGCTGGTGGCGCGCAGCAGCTTCTCGCCCCGCGCGCCTTCGGCGTGCAGGCTCGCGATCTCGTGCTTGGTGTGCTGGATGGCGTCCTGGATGGTCTCGATGCCGGCCCACAGCACGTTGCGGTCGCGCTCGCGATCGACAGCGGGATCGCGCGTCTTGAAGCGCGCGATCTCCTCGCGCACCTCGGCGAGCTCGCCGAAAATGCGACGCAGATGGTCGTCGAGGCCATCCATCGCGAAGAGGTCGACGGCGGCGCCGGCGGAACTCGGGGTCTCAATCCTGAAGGGTCGCCGGGCAGCCGACATTAGGGCCTCCTGAAACACGCTATGCTTTCCACTCTCCTATAAATCGTCCCAGATGATTGAGGAAGATGACCCCAATTCTTGGTGCAAGCCTCACACAAGCCCGGGACATCAGAACATCATTCGTCGTTGCGCTCGCCAAACATGGATGGAGCGTGTTCATCGTCCCCGTTTCTGGAGTGTGTCATGGGGGTTGATCTTGGGATGCCCGTCCTTGTGGTGGACGACTACAAGACCATGGTGCGCATCATCCGAAACCTTCTGAAGCAGATCGGCTTCGAGGATGTGGACGAGGCCTCCGATGGCACCGAGGCGCTGGCCAAGCTGAAGGAACGCAGCTACGGCCTCGTCATATCGGACTGGAACATGGAGCCTATGACCGGCTACGAGCTTCTGAAGCAGGTGCGCGCCGACGGCGCCCTCGGCCAGATCCCGTTCATCATGGTGACCGCGGAAGCCAAATCCGAGAACGTGATCGCCGCCAAGAAGGCCGGCGTCAGCAACTACATCGTCAAGCCATTCAACGCCCAGACGCTGAAGGGCAAGATCGACGCGGTGTTCGAGAACCTTGGGGCCGAGGTGGCGGTCGACTGAGCCTTTTAGGCTCCCGATCCGGTCCGCCGGCCGCGCCGCGACGACAATGGTCGCGGCCGGGATGGCCCCGGAGGTCGTTCACCACCGCGAAGGGATCGTCGACGACCACCAGGAGGGCCGACGGGCCTGAAGCGCGCTCCTTGCGGCAGACTGCGCGCGCCATGCAATCCGGTCCATGAGACCCGCCGGCGACCTGTCCTGCTACCGACAGGTCAGCCGGCCATTGTCGTTGGCGATGTCGCGGCCGGGGCTGCACCAGGAAACGGCGGTGGTGGCTTCGGACCAGCGGCCGTTGCGGTCCTGGCAGGAGGCCTTCAGCCATCCGGCCACCACGCGGATCTCGCGGCAGCTGGCCATGTATGAGCCCGGCGGGGGACGGTCGCTGAAGCCGGACGAGCCGCCGCGCGAGCAGCGCAGGTCGCTGTTGTCGTTGTAGATGTCTGCCCCCTGCAGGCATTGCGAGAGCTGGAGCGGCACCGAGGTGCGCCACGTGCCGCCACGGTCCTGGCACATGGCGCGCAGGAAGCCGCCGCTCACCGTCACGTCCCGGCAGGTGGAGCGATAGGAGCCGTAGGGCGCGGGCGTGGTGTTCCAGCCCGATCCGGACGACGCGGAGGACGCGGAGGAGGCGCAGCGCAGGATGCCGTCGTCATTCACCACCTCGCGATTGCTGCACCAGGAGAGATAAAGCGAGGACGAGAGCCACGCGCCACGGCGGCTGAGGCAATTGCCGCGCAGGGTGCCGGAATCGAGCGAGATGTCCCGGCAGGTCTCCTGATAGGAGCCCGGCGGGGGATAGTCGCCCGCATGCTGGGAGGTGAAGGAGCGGCAGGCGAGCCGGCCTTCCACATTGGCGATATCGGCGCCCAGCGGGCAGCCGGTGAGGGAGAGGCCGGCCTCGCGCCAGTTGCCCCAGCCATCGCGGCAGGTGGCGGAGAGCCAGCTGCCTTCGAGCCGCAGGTCGCGGCAAGAAGAGGTGTAGGTGCCGGCCGGCGGGCGCTGGACCACGGGCGGCGGGGCCGGCGGCTGGGGCCGGGGCGGCGGCGCCGGGGCCAGCGTGCCGTAGAGCGATCCCGGCGCGGGCGTGTCCTTGCAGATGAGCTGGCCGTTGCGGTTGGCGATGTCGCCATCGCAGGAGGGGAAGTCGTCGAGGCGCGCCACCACCCATTCCCCCGCGCGGGTGGCGCAGAAGGCGGCGAGATCGCGCCCCCAGCGCACCTGCACCTGCCGGCAGCTCTCGAGATAGCTGCCGACCGGAATGTCGCCCGCCGCCGCGGCCGGCGTGGCGGACAGGCACAGCAGCGCTGCCGCCCAAACCCGGAAGTTCATCATGCGGCATCCTTCGCACGAGGATTGAGGATGAGGCGCGGCCCCGTGGGCGGCACCGAATTACCGCATCGAACCTAACGGCATGTCAGGCGCCCGTCCACATTGGCAATGTCGTGGGAGCCGCCCGAGCACCAGCTGGCGAAGGTGCTGCTGTCTTTCCACGTGCCCGATGTACTCTTGCACGAGGCCTTCAGCCAACCGGCGGACATGCTGATATTGCGGCAGGTGGCGCGGTAGGAGCCGGAGGGCAAGGCACTGCCACCACCACTGCCGCCACCGCTGCCGCCGTTTCCACCCCAGCTTCCGCCGCCCCATTTGTGGTCATCCGGCACGGGCGAGCCTTCCGGCCGGCAGGTGAGGCTGCCGCCCTCATTGCGGATGTCGCGACCGTGGCCGCACCAGGATGTGGCGAGCGTGGTGGGCACCCAGCTGCCGAAGCTGTTGCGGCAGGTGGCCCGGATGAGCCCGGCGGAATAGCTGATGTCGCGGCAGGACGCGCGGTAGGAGCCCGCCGGGGGCCGATCGCCGCTGAAGCCGGAGCCGCCGCAGGAGAGCCGTCCGTCCTCATAGACGATGCCCTTGCCGGGAATGCAGCCGGCCGGCATCAGGCTCGCATCCCGCCAGCCGCCCCAGTCGTCCCGGCAGGAGGCGCGCAGCCACGGGCCATCCATGCGGATGTTGCGGCAGGAGGCCTTATAGGGGCCTGCGGGCACTTGCTGGAACGACGGCGTGGGCGAGGGGGCGATGCCGCCGGGGCCGAGGATGCCCCCGCCGCCGCCGGCCGCGCAGGTCAGCCGCCCGTCCACATTGGCGATATCGCCGCGGCAGGCGGGGAAATTGTCGAGGCGGGTCACCACATCCCGGCCGGCTCGGTTCGGGCAGAAGGCCGCGAGGTCGTGCCCGAACCGCACCTGAACCTGCCGGCAGCTGCTGAGATAGCTGCCCGGAGGCACCGACTGCGCCGCGGCGGGCGAGAGGCCCGCCGCCAGCATCCATCCCAGCACCGCCAGCGCCCCGCTCAGCAGCCTGTCACGCGCCCCCGCCATGGCATCACTCCCCGACCGAATCGATCGGGGCGATGATACCAGTGACGCAGGGTTGGCTCACCTAGCGGTACACGAACGTCAGAAGCAGGCGAGGTTGCCGTTCTGGTTGGAGATGTCGCGGTAATTGCCGCAATTGTTCATGTTGAGCGCGGTCGGGTTCCACGAGCCGTTCACCCGCTGGCACTGGGCGCGCAACACGCCGCCGAGGCCCATGGAGATGTTGCGGCAGGTGCGCATGTAGGAGCCCGGAGGCGGCTGGAGCCGCTGGCGCGAGGGGCAGAACAGCTGGCCGTTCTGGTTCGAGATGTCCGAGCCGGGCTGGCAGGTCAGCGTGTTCAGCACGGAGGGCTGGTAGTTGCCGCCGCGGGTGAGGCAGAAGGCGCTCAGCACGCCGTTGCGGAATTCCACGCGGGTGCAGGTCTGGCGATAGGAGCCGCGCGGACCCACCGCCGGCGGCGGGGGCACCGGGCGGCGCTGGCACCAGAGCTGGCCGTCCTGGTTGGAGATGTCGCCCCGGCAGGACGGGAAATCGTTGAGCCGCGTCACCACCCATTGGCCGTTGCGGGTGGCGCAGAAGGCGGCGAGGTCGGCGCCGTCGCGCACCTGCGCGTCACGGCAGGAGCGCAGGTAGCTGCCGGGCGGCACCGACCGCGCCTCGGCCGCCGTGCCGGCCATCAGGCCAAGCGCCAGAATGAGGCCCGCAAGGCGCAGGCCTGTCGCCAGAAACGAACGCATCTTCTTCCCCCCAGGCTTTCGTAACGTCGAAACGGCGCCGCTTCTAGCACGGCGGACCGCGGCGCGCACCGGGCACGCCGCAGCATCGACAAGGGCCCAACCCGTGGCCTGACAAGGTAAAAAGCGGCCGATGACGCCTCGCGGTCCGTGCGCGGACCCAGGAGGAGCGCCTCAGGCCGGTCGCGCCGTCACTCGGCAGCGGCGCTCGGCTTGAGCACGCGCCCGAGCCGGCGGGCCACGCCCCGTCCATATTCACGCCAGGGATGCTCGATGAAGCGATAGGTGACATCGGCAAGGGCAACGACTACGGCAGCCAAGACAAGGGCGATGCCCGTGCCGATCGCCAGCGAGGTCGCGCCGTCCACATGGGCCGTGAGCGAACCCAGCACGCGCTTGAGGACGGAATCGGTCATAAGCAGAATGAACATGTGGATCATGTAAATGGAGTAGGAGGTCTTCCCCAGATACTGGAACACCCGCGTGTTCAGGATGGTGCAGCCCATGCCCCGATCCAGATGCAGGGACAGGATCAGGAAAACCAGCGGCACCACGGCAATCACGATGGCCGGCCCGCGCAAATAGTGCAGCACAACGAGGAAGGCCAGCACGGCGCAGAACTGGATCGCGGTCAAAGTGCGATCGGACATCTTCTGCATGTAGGCCGCCACCGACCTGCGCGTCATCACCTGATAGCACAGCACCCCGGTCGAGAAGCCCGCGAGCCCCCTCAGCAGCGAGGGCAAGCCGTAGGTGGCGTCGGCAATGCCACCGGGAGTGAAGGCCACATAGGTGTAAGCGAGAATCGAGAAGGCGACGATGAACCAGGGCGTCCATTTCCAGCGGAAGGGCTTGAGCGGCACGACAAGGGCAAAGACGATATAGGCCAGCGCTTCGCAGCTGATGCTCCAGCTCGGGGCATTCCACTCGTTCTTGCCGAACGGCCCCCAGGCCTGCACCAGGAATATCGTCGCCATCAGCAGCTCGACGCTGGTGCGCCCGGTGAAGGCGGTGCCGCTCAGCGTGGCACCGGAAAGGCCGGCCACCAGCCGCGCCAGCTCCTTGAGCAGGAACAGCGCCAGAATGAAAATGTGCAACGGGTAGATTCTGAAAAAGCGCAGCGTCAGAAACCGCTTCATGTCCCGGGTGTCGTCGATCTTCTCGAGATAGGCGGAGGCAATGACAAATCCGGACAACGCAAAGAACAGATCGACGAACAACTCGCCGTAGACGATGGCATCCACATGGAGAAAGATGCTGTTGAACTGCATGTGGTGGATCGCGACCATCAATGCCGCAATGCCACGAAGGCCGTCCAGCGCCTCATAGCGAGACGCAGCCGTTTCCGCCATGTTCCAGCCCTTCCTCTATCGCCTGCAACCATACCGCACCGCACACAATGGGCCAAGCGCTCGGAAGGGGCGGGCGGGGCCGGCCGCGTGCGGTATCTGTCCGGGCGTGTCTTCCCTGCACGGCCGGGCAAAGGCAGGCGGGGCAAGGGCATAGCGAGCGGCCCCATCGACAGGCCTGCGCGCCTTCGCTAGAAGCCCAGTCCTGAACGTGGATAAACGATACACTCATGACCATCCGCCTCCATCGCGGCGATCTGCCCGCGGACTTCGTGGCCGCTTCCGTCGTGGCCATCGACACCGAGACCATGGGTCTCGACCCGTTCCGCGACCGGCTGTGCCTCGTGCAGCTCTCCAACGGTGACGGCAGCGCCGACCTGGTGCAGATCCCGCAGGGCGCCGGCCCCGGCAGCGCGCCGAACCTCGTGCGGCTGCTGACCGACCCGAACGTGACCAAGCTGTTCCACTTCGGCCGCTTCGACATCGCCGTGCTCCAGCACACCTTCAAGGTGATGCCGCAGCCGGTGTGGTGCACCAAGATCGCCTCGCGGCTGGTGCGCACCTACACCGACCGGCACGGCCTGAAGGAGCTGCTGCGGGAACTCCTCAACGTGGACATCTCCAAGCAGCAGCAAAGCTCGGACTGGGGCGCCGCCGACCTCTCCGACGCCCAGCTGTCCTACGCCGCCTCGGACGTTCTGTATCTGCACGCGGTGAAGGCCAAGCTGGAGGACATGCTGGCGCGCGAGGGCCGCACCGGGCTCGCCGCCGCCTGCTTCGCCTTCCTGCCGGCCCGTGCCGCCCTCGACCTCTCCGGCTGGGCGGAAGAGGACATCTTCGCCCATTCGTGATCCGGCCCGACGCGAAAAAGCGTTGCGCATGAGAGGCTTGGGCACGGCCCTTGCTTCAGGGCGCCATTTCGGACACCTTGGGCCCCGCGCGTGGGGCGACGCGCCGGACGCCCGCGTGAGGGGGCGTGCAGCCGAGAACAGGCGCCAGCGGGGCAGGCCCGCCGCCGGAACAGGGCCATGAACCGACACGTGCCGCCACACGATTTCGATGCGCGGGAGGCCGAAGCCTTCACCCCGCCGCCCCCGCCGGACTTCACCAAGGCGCGGCGGCACAGCGCACGCGTGCGCTGGATCAAGCGGCTGGTGCCCGTCACCATCGTCGTCGCGGTCCTCGGCATCGGCGCGGTGTCCATCCTGTCCCGGCTGAAGCTCTCCATCGACCTGCCGTTCGACATCGGCCACCTGACCCTGTCGGGCTCGCGCCTGACCATGGAACTGCCCAAGCTCTCCGGCTTCACCGACGACAATCGCGGCTACCGGATTACCGCCAAAACGGCGGTGCAGGATCTTACCCGGCCGGACGTGATCGAGCTTTCCGACATCGAGGCGCGCCTGGAGCTGGCCGACAAGGGCTGGGCCAGCGTCAATGCCAAGACCGGCAGCTTCGACACCAAGAAGCAGTTCATCACGCTGGGCGACGGCGTGGACCTCGCCATGAACGGCGGCTACGGCGGCAAGCTGGAAGACGCCGACGTGGACATCAAGGCCGGCACCATCGCCACCTCCCATCCCGTGGTCTTCACCTATCTCGACGGCAAGCTGGTGGCCGACCGGCTGGACGTGACCGACCGCGGCGCCCGCGCCCTGTTCCAGGGCCATGTGCAGCTCGACTTCCGCATGAGCAACCTGCCCGGCCAGAAGCCGGACGGCGCCAACGCGGCGGGAAACAACGCGGCGGGCGCCAATCCGGCTGCCCCCACCCACGCCGCCGATGCGACGCCCGCTTCCGCTGTCCATGCAGCGCCGGCAGCGCCTGCCACCACCGGAACCGTCACCGTTCCGCCTGCGCCCTCTCCCGCGGCCCCGGCGCTGGTGCCGGCGCCCCTTCCCCCGCGACGCCCGGTCCCTGCTCAATGATGTGTCATGCGACGGCCCTCAAGGTCCGCCTCCCGGTTTCGAGCCTCGCACCCGCCTGCATTCTCGCGCTGGCGGCCTTTCTCGTCGCCGGTCCTGCGGCCGCGCAGGCGCCCAGCACCAGCGTGCCCAACGCGCTGCAGGGCTTCGCCCGCAACCGCGACCAGCCCGTGCGCATCAATGCCGACGGGCTGGAGGTGCGCGACAAGGACAAGGTCGCCGTCTTCTCCGGCAACGTGCTGGTGACGCAGGGCGACACCACGCTCCGCTCCAAGGACCTCCTCGTCTATTACGAGGGCTCGATGAACGAGCAGGCCGGCGGCACCCCGCAGACGGGCACTGATCCGGCGCAGAAGGGCCAGATCAAGAAGCTGGAGGCCACCGGCGGCGTGGTGGTGAAGACCAAGGAGCAGACCGCCACCGGCGACAGCGGCGTCTTCGACATGAAGACCAACACCGTCACCATGGTGGGCAAGCCGGTGGTGCTGACCCAGGGCCCCAACGTCATCCGCGGCCAGAAGCTGGTGGTGGATCTCGTCAGCGGCGTGTCCAAGTTCGAGGGCGGCCGGGTGGAGAGCCTCATCGTCCCGGGCAGCCTGAAGGAGGCGGACAAGCCCAAGACCGAACAGGGCGGCCAACAGCCCCCCAAGCGCTGACCGGCCGAGGCGGCCCTGCGGCCGCCTTTTGCAGCCTTCATGCGTCTGTCAAGTTAAATTATTTCTCTTTTGTTTCAATTGACTATTCCCATTTCCGCGAGACCTGCGAACTCTCGCCCCTGAAATCGGCCCGCCTCTTGCATGGAGGCGTTGCATCCCCGGCTGGGACGTTCTAAACCTTCCAATCTGGGGGCCGGGTTTTCCGGAGGTCGCGTTGAACGTCCTGTCCATGTTCGGCAAGTCGAAGTCGGGAGACTCGAAGTCGGGGGGAAAGTCCGTCTCGGGCAGCGCCCGTGGCGAGCAGGATGCGCGCCAGTACGACCCCCGCGAACACGATCCCCGCCAGACGGATGGCATTCCGCTCCCTGCGGGCGATCAGGATTCCCGCGAGTGGGAAGAGGACGATCCGCGCAGCGATGCGGGATATGATGCGGGCTACGAGACGCCCGCCCGCGCCGCGCCGGACCCCCGCCACCGTGCCTACATGCCGCCGGATGCCGCCTATGGCGACGCCGCCAATGCGGGCGACGACTATCCCTCGTCCTATCCCGGCGACGGGCGGGACCCGCTGCCCTTCAATTCCACCGGGGCGCTGGCCGCCTTCGGCCTCGCCAAGTCCTATGGCGGCCGCAAGGTGGTGAAGGACGTGAGCATGAACGTCCGCCGCGGCGAGGCGGTGGGCCTGCTCGGCCCCAACGGCGCCGGCAAGACCACCTGCTTCTACATGGTGACGGGCCTGGTGAAGGCCGATGCCGGCCGCATCGAGCTGGACGGCCACGACATCACGCCCCTGCCCATGTATCGCCGCGCCCGCCTCGGCGTCGGCTATCTGCCGCAGGAAGCCTCCATCTTCCGGGGCCTCTCGGTGGAGGATAACATCATGGGCGTCCTCCAGGTGTCGGAGCCCAACCGGGCCCGCCGCCGCGAGGAGACCGAGGCGCTGCTCGAAGAATTCAAGATCACCCATGTGCGCAAGTCGCCCTCCATCGCCCTGTCGGGCGGCGAGCGGCGGCGCCTCGAGATCGCCCGCGCGCTTGCCACCAAGCCGGCCTTCATGCTGCTGGACGAGCCGTTCGCCGGCATCGACCCCATCGCGGTGGGCGACATCCAGGCGCTGGTGCGCCACCTCACCTCACGCGGCATCGGCGTGCTCATCACCGACCACAATGTGCGCGAGACGCTGGGCCTCATCGACCGCGCCTACATCATCCATTCCGGCGCGGTGCTGATGGAGGGCGATCCGGAAGCCATCGTCTCCAGCCCCGACGTGCGGCGGCTCTATCTGGGCGAGGAGTTCCGCCTGTGAGCACCCGCCGCGCCATGGACATCGGGGGGCCAGCATCATGGCGATGAGCCCCAAGCTGGAGTTCCGGCAGAGCCAGTCGCTGGTGATGACGCCGCAGCTGATGCAGGCCATCAAGCTGCTCCAGCTCTCCAACATGGAGCTGGTGGCCTATGTCGAGGCCGAGCTGGAACGCAATCCGCTGCTGGAGCGCATCACCGAGGGCGAGGCGAGCGGACCCGAGCCGCAGCCGGAGGTCCGCGAGACCCGCGGCGAGGAGATGGCCCGCGGCGGCCTCGACGGCGAGCCGCCCCCGGCCAGCGACTGGACCGGCCAGGACAACGAGCAGAGCCGGGCCGCCATGGAGACCCGCCTCGACACCGACCTCGGCAACGTCTTTCCCGACGACGCCCCCGCCGATCGCGGCACCCCCGGCGGCGGCTCCACCGCCTCCAGCCCCTCCATGGGCGAATGGAGCGGCGGCGGCGAGCGGGGCGACGACTACAATCCCGAAGCCTTCCTGACCGCCGAGACCACGCTGGCCGACCATCTGGAAGCCCAGCTCTCCGTGGCGGTGAGCGATCCCGCCCGGCGGCTAATCGGCATCAATGTCATCGGCCTCATCGACGAGACCGGCTATTTCACCGGCGACCTCGACCTCCTCGCCGGGCAGTTCGGCGTGCCGCGCGACGAGGTGGAAGCCGTCCTGAAGCTCATCCAGACCTTCGAGCCCTCCGGCGTCGGCGCCCGCAACCTCGCCGAATGCCTCGCCATCCAGCTGCGCGAGCGCGACCGCTTCGACCCCGCCATGCAGGCGCTGGTGGCCAACCTCGAACTCCTCGCCCGCCATGACCGCAACGCGCTGAAGCGCATCTGCGGCGTGGACAACGAGGACCTCGCGGACATGATCGGCGAGATCCGCCGGCTCGATCCCAAGCCGGGCCTCGCCTTCGGCTCCGGCGTCGTCCATCCGCTGGTGCCGGACGTCTATGTGCGCCCCGGCGCCGACGGCACCTGGATCGTCGAGCTGAATTCCGAGACGCTGCCGCGGGTTCTGGTGAACCAGAGCTACCACGCCACCGTGGTGAAACACGCCAAGTCGCAGGAGGAGAAGAGCTTCCTCGCCGACTGCCTGCAGAGCGCGAGCTGGCTCACCCGCTCGCTGGACCAGCGCGCCCGCACCATCCTGAAGGTGGCGAGCGAGATCGTGCGCCAGCAGGACGCCTTCCTGCTGCACGGCGTGCGCTTCCTGCGCCCGCTCAACCTGCGCACGGTGGCGGACGCCATCGGCATGCACGAATCCACCGTCTCGCGCGTGACCTCGAACAAATACATCTCGACCCCGCGCGGCGTGGTGGAGATGAAGTTCTTCTTCTCCTCCGCCATCTCCGCCTCGGGCGGCGGCGAGGCCCATTCGGCGGAATCGGTGCGCCACCGCATCAAGACGCTGATCGAAGCCGAGGCGCCGGAGGACGTGCTCTCCGACGACACTCTGGTGCAGAAGCTGAAGGACGACGGCATCGACATCGCCCGCCGCACCGTCGCCAAGTACCGGGAGGGCATGAACATCCCCTCCTCCGTCCAGCGTCGCCGCGAGAAGATGGCGCTGCGCAGCGAGGCAAGCTGAGCGCGCCCCGCCCGATCACGGCCTCGTGATCGACCTCATGCAACCGGACGCCTCCAGCCAAGCTTCCCTTCCTGACGAGAAGCGGGGCGTGCCGTCGGCGCGACCAGCCCGCGTGGCGGTAACAGCCCGGAGCCTGCATGATCCCCCCGATCCTGAGCGAGCGTGTGCGCTTCCAGCTCAAGCGCCTCGCCCACCGGCTGTGGTTCTGGCCCACCGCCTACAGCCTCACAGCCGTGGCCGTGGTGCTCGTCGCGGCGACCCTGCCATCGGGATACGCGCTGCCGGGCTACCTCACCTTCGCCTCGAACAGCCTTGAGCCAGTGCTCACCGTGCTGGCCTCCAGCATGCTGGCGGTGGTCACGTTCAGCCTGTCCGCCATCGTCTCGGTCCTCTCGGCCGCGGCACAGGCGGCGACCCCGCGCGCGACCTCCCTCCTCATCGAGGACGCGGCCCTCCAGCGCACGCTGAGCGTCTTCGTGGGCGCGTTCCTGTTCTCCATCGTGGCGCTGGTGGGGGGCGTGGGCGGCGTCTATTGCGATGCCGGCCGGCTGCTGCTCTTCGCCGCGACGGTGGTGCTCATTGCCATCGTCGTCGGAACGCTGCTCCGCTGGATCGACCGGGTGTCGCGACTCGGGCGCATGGGCGAGATCATCGACCGGACCGAGCAGGCGACCGCGGCGGCGCTGAAGGATTTCGCGCGCCGGCCCGGCCTCGGCGCAACCGTCCGCACCGCCCCGCCGCCGGCCGGCTATCCGGTCTTCGCGACGGCCACCGGCTACGTGCAGCATATGGATGTGGGGCAGCTTTCGGCGGCTGTGCCGGAGGGTGTGACGTGCCATGTGGCCGTGCGGCCGGGCGCCTTCGTCGATCCGGTCCGTCCCCTGGCCGTTTTCGATGCGCCCCCCGATGACGCGCTGGCGGATGCGCTGCGGTGCGCCATCACCATCGGCGACGTCCGCAGCTTCGAGCAGGACCCACGGTTTGGCATGGTGGTGCTCGCGGAGATCGCGTCAAAGGCCCTGTCGCCGGGCGTCAACGACCCCGGCACCGCCATCGACGTGAGCGGGACTCTCACTCGGCTTCTCTGGGGCTGGCGCGCGGCCCGCAACCTGCCCGTCGAGGATGCCGTGACCAACGTCACCATTCCCGCGCTGTCGATGGACGACATGCTGGAAGACGCCTTCCGGCCGATTGCCCGCGACGGGGCCGGGCAGGTGGAGGTGGGGCTCAGGCTCGTGGCCGCCCTGGGGTCGCTGGCGCAGATCGATGACCCCGACCTTGCCGCCGCCGCCCGCACGCGCCTCGCCGACGTGCTGAAGCGGGCGGAAGCCGTCCTGCTGCCCATGGACGCCGACGCGCTGAAACGGGCCGCCGCGGCGATCGTGTGAGGGCTGGAACCGCACGGACCGCAGGCGCTGCGGCGCGGTAGCCGCCGCCAAGGAGCAGGGGGGAGATGGCGGCGGCGTCACGCGGCTTCGCCCCGTCTCGCAAAGGCCAGTGGCGTTGACTTTTCCGGGCGTGGCGTATATCGGACCACCTTCGCGTGGGCCAATGGGCCTGCATCCCGAAAAACCGACCGAAGAAGCCCGTCCTTGAGGCGCGGCTGAACACGAAAGCGAGACAAGAATGTTCGCGGTCATCAAGGCAAACGGCAAGCAGTATCGCGTTGCCGCCGCCGACAAGATCACCATCGACCACCTCGACGCCGAGGTCGGCTCCGTCTTCACCTTCCCGGTGCTGATGCTGAGCGGCGCCTCCGTCGCCATCGGCGCGCCCCATGTGGACGGCGCCACCGTGACCGGCGAGATCGTCGAGCACACCCGCGGCGACAAGGTGATCGCCTTCAAGAAGCGCCGCCGGCAGAATTCCCGCCGCAAGCGTGGCTTCCGCGCCGACCTCACCGTCGTGCGCATCACCGAGATTTCCGGCCTGGGCGAGACCGTCAAGGCCGACGCCGCCGGCGTCGGCGCCTGATCGAGAACGAGGAGAGCAACAATGGCTCATAAAAAGGCAGGCGGCTCGTCCCGTAACGGTCGCGATTCCGACGGTCGTCGTCTTGGCGTGAAGCGCTTCGGCGGCCAGGACGTCATTCCGGGCAACATCATCGTGCGCCAGCGCGGCACCAAATGGCATCCCGGCACGAACGTGGGCATGGGCAAGGACCATACCCTCTTCGCGCTTATCGAAGGCAAAGTGGCCTTCCGCACCAAAGCCAACGACCGCACCTACGTATCGGTCGTTCCTGCCGCCGCCGAGGCGGCCGAATAAACGGCGAGACCTGATAAATGCAGGATCCCGCCGGTCTCGTTGATCCGGTGGGCGCCTGAGCAGGCCTCTCAACGCTCAGACACGAACCGGGGAGACGGGACAACCCTCTCCCCGGTTTTCGTTTGTGCCCTTGAGGAGCCCGCCATGACTTTGTGCGAATCCCAGTCCGGAGTGCCGCTCGCGGAGAGCTGTATCCCCGTCCTCGAAACCGAGCGGCTCGTGCTCCGCGCGCCGCATATCGAGGACGTTGCTGCCGTCGCGGAGCTCGCCAACAACCGCCGGATCGCGGAGATGACCGCGAACCTGCCGTTCCCCTACAAGCCCTCCGACGCCCACGCCTTCGTCGAGACGCTCGCCGCCGTGCCCGATGCCGCCACCTTCGGCGTCTTCCTCAAGGGCGAGGGCCGCATGGCCTTCGCCGGCATGGTCAGCTATGGCCGCCGCCCGCCTGAGCCCGCGCCGGAACTCGGCTACTGGGTCGGCGAAGCCTTCTGGGGCCGCGGCATCGCCACCGAGGCCGTGCGCGCCGTCATCGACTATGCCTTCTCCGAGACCGATGTCTCGCTCCTCCTCGGCTCCGCCCGCGTGGTCAATCCGGCGTCGCGCCGGGTGCTGGAGAAGTGCGGCTTCCAGTGGTCCGGCGTCGGCCTGTGCCGCGTGAAGGCGCTGCGCGCCTCCGTGCCGGTGGACCAGTTCCAGCTGGAGCGGCGCACCTGGGCCTCCATCCGCGCCTGGGGCTCCACCGCCCTTCCCCGGCACCGCGCCGCGCACTGACGCTGCGTCCGGAGTACCGCCTGCCTGAACTTGCGCCCGCCGCATCTTGCGCGGTGCGGCGGGGCGCGTATCAGGGGGCATGTCATTCCATCAAGGCCGCCGCCATGTCGAAGAAGCACGATAAGCACGACAAGCACGAGGACATGCCCTATCGCCCCTGCGTGGGCCTCGCCGTGTTCAACGCCGCCGGCAAGGTGTTCGTGGGCCGGCGCCTCGGCGGGCCGGAGCATGTGGACGCCACCCATTCCTGGCAGATGCCCCAGGGCGGCATCGACAAGGGCGAGGAGCCCTATGCCGCCGCCTTGCGCGAGCTTTACGAGGAAACCTCGATCCGCTCGGTGACCAGGCTTGGCGAAGTGGAAGAGTGGCTCTCCTACGACCTCCCCGGCCGCATCGCCGGCGAGGCCTGGAAGGGCCGCTACCGGGGCCAGACGCAGAAATGGTACGCCCTGCGCTTCACCGGAGCCGATGCCGAGATCAACATCCTTCGTCCCGGCGGCGGCAAGCACAAGCCGGAATTCATGGACTGGCGGTGGGAGGAGATCGACGCGGTGGTCGACCTCATCATCCCCTTCAAGCGCGATGTCTATGTGGAGGTGGTGAAGCAGTTCCGCCGCTTCGCGCAGGGCTGAGCCTTACCCGGCCTGCGGGTGCGCCCCGTGCGGGTGCGATCCCGGCGCATGAGAGGGGCCGAGGTCGGGCGGGAACAGCCCGGCCTGGAAGCAGGTGCTCATGTGCTCCACCTTGGCGATGGCCCGCGCCGCCGCCACATCGTCCAGCACCTCCACCGCCGTCTCCTTGAACAGCGCCACCCAGCGGGTGAAGTGCTCCGGCTTCAGCTGGAGCGGGATGTGCGCGGCGAACGGCATCCCCGAATAGCGCGCCGTGCCGAGCAGGGTGCGCGACCAGAAGTTCTGCACGATCTGGTAGTGACCCGCCCAGTCGGGAATGGCACGGGCGAAGACCGGGCCGAGCAGCGGGTCTGCGGCAGCGCGGCCATAGAAGCTCTCCACAAGCCGCTTCAGATCATCCTCGGTGACGGAGAGCGCTGCGCCCGGTTGCTCGTTCAGCCCGCCCAGCGCCGCGCCGCGATCTTCCACCAACGCCGCCAGCTCCGGCGCGGCCGGGGCCTTGCGGTGCGCGACGTTCAGCGGCGGATCGAAGCGGGAAACGATGTCGCGCAGGGTGTGCTGGCGCACCCGCGCCATGGGGCGGTCGAGCACGAACAGGCCGTCCGCCACGCCCGCCTCCTTCGGGTTCGCCGCCTGGAAGGCCGTGAGCGCCGCGGCCATGTCCTCCCCCTCGCCCACATAGAGCGGCAAGGGCCGGCCAACGACGGCGCGGGTGAGGATGAAGAGGCCGGGACGGGCCGGCACGACCTCGGCAGCGGTGAAGGCGTAGCCGGCGAAGTCGGTTGTCACCCGCTCAATGACCTCGCTCATGGCGTCTTCTCCGGCACGAGGGCCTCGGCTTCGGCCGCCCCGGCCTCCGGCCGCTCCGTCTCGATCACGCGCAGGGCCGGGCCACCGGGCCGCAGCGGGTTGGCGCGCTTCTGGCCGGTCTTCTGCCATGGCGGCAGGAGGCGGATCGTGGTGCCGGGCACGATGCGCGGCATGATGGGCGTGTTGCCCTTATCCCACTTCATGGCGGGCACCTGCTGGCTGTTATATACGAACGGTACGAACGCCCCACCCGCGGCGCAAGGGTCCCGGAGCTTCCACAACGCTCATTTGTTGGGCTCGCCTGAAATTCAGGCGGAATGCGCACCCTCTTCCGCCGCGCTCCCGGCCTCCGGTAGCCAGATGGAGAAGACGGCGCCCGATCCCGGCGGGCTTTCCACCGCCATGGTCCCGCCCGCGCGCTCGATGAGCGTGTAGCTGATGGAGAGGCCGAGCCCGGTGCCACCCTGCGGCTTGGTGGTGAAGAAGGGGTCGAAGACGCGGCCGATCCGCTCCTCGGGGATGCCCGTGCCCGTGTCCGCCACCTCGATGCCGACGCCCGGTTGCCGCCCGCGCGTCTCGTCCCGCGTGGTGACGGTGAGGGTACCGCCCTGGGGCATGGCGTGGACGGCGTTGACCATCAGATTGATGAGCACCTGCTGCAACTCCACCCGGTTCATCATCACGAGGCGCGTGGCGCCGTCGGTGCGGGCGACGAGGATCTCGCTGCGCGAGAGCAGGTGCTGCACCAGCAGCAGCGCATCCCCCACCACCTCGCCCGGCGCCACCGGATCGAGATGGCCGGCGAATTCGGCGGGCCGCGCGAACTGCAACAGCTTCGAGACGATCACGTTGATGCGGTGGACCTGCTGGTCGATGAGGTTGAACTCGGTCTTCACCGGCCCCGCCGCGCTCCCTAGCACGTCGCGCGCCACATCCAGATTGCCCTGGATGACCGCCACCGGATTGTTGATCTCGTGGGCGACGCCCGCCGTGATCTCGCCGATGGCGGCGAGCTTCTCGGACATGACGAGCTGGCGCTGGGTGGCGGCCAGCTCGGCATTGGCGTCTTCCAGCTCGCGGGTGCGCTCGGCGACGCGGCGGTCCAGTTCTTCGGTCCACCGGCGCAGCTCCGCGTCGCGCTCCTGCAGCAGGTCCAGCATGTCGTCGAGGTGATGGGCGACGCGGCCGATCTCGTCCGAGGTCGCGGCGACGCCGGTGCGGGCGGACAGGGCGCCGCCCTCCACCGCGGAGATGGTGGCGTTCATCGCCTCCAGCGGCCGGAAGATGGCCGCCGCCCAGCGCAGCAGCACGGGGATCGCCACCATCGCCACCAGCAGGAAGCCCACCGCCACCGCGGCAAGGCTCGCCCGCTTGAGCGCGAGGAACGGCGCTTCCAGAAAGCCCACATAGAGCATGCCGATGCGCTTGCCGTGGCTGTCCACCACCGGCTCGTAGGCCGAGATGTACCAGTCGCTGACCACGAAGGCCCGGTCGAGCCACACCCGCCCCTCGCCCAGCACCGCGTTGCGCACCTCCTTCGACACGCGGGTGCCCAGCGCCCGCCGCCCCTCGAACAGGCGGACATTGGTGGAGACGCGCACGTCGTCCACGAACAGGGTGGCGGTGCCGGCCGAGCCCTCGGGCAGGCTGCCGGGGCGGTAGACGAGATCGTTGATGGTGTCGATGAAGTCGAGGTTCTGGTTGAGCAGCACGCCGCCCACCAGCGCCGCCCGACCGCCGCCCGGCAGTTCCACCGGCGTGCCGGACTGCACCACCATGCCCCGGTCCTCCGCCTCCCGGTTGGTCGGAACGGCGCCGGGGGTCGGCACGAGGGCGATATGCGCGCGCGCCGCCAGTTGCGGCGAGAGGCGTTCCAGCTCCTGCGGGCCGAAGATGTCGATCTCGGTAGAGGCGGTGCCGGCGAGCGCCCGGCGCTCCACCGGCCACATCGCGCTCGCCTCGCGCGCAGCACCGGCGGGCGCGGCGGCGAGGCTGTGGCCATCGGCATCGATGAGATAGAGGAAATCGAGCCCCATCGCCTTGCGCCGCGCATCGAGGAACGCGGCGAGCGCCGCATTGTCGCCGGCCCCGGTGACACGGGCGAAGGCCACCGAATCCCCCAGCGCGTGCAGCGTCTCGTCGGAGCGCTCGCGCAGCCGGTCGAGATACTGGCGGGCGATGGTGAGGTCGCCGTTCACCTTGGAAATGAGAAGCCGGTCGAACTGCCGCGTCCACCAGGTGACCACCAGCGCCAGCACCGCCGGCAGGATGATGAGGGTCGGCAGAAGAGCGATGGCGAGGAGCCGCATGCGCACCGAGCGCAACCGGGCGAGGACGCCGCGCGGCGCATCGGTGGCTTTGCGCACAGCCTCAGCCATTCCAGGCCTTCAGTTTGCGGTCCAGCGTCTTGCGCGAGACCTTGAGGCGGCGCGCCGCCTCGGCCCGGTTGCCGCCGGCTTCGGCCAGCACCTTCAGCATGTGCGCCTTTTCTACCGCGTCGAGGGCAGAACCGGGCGCGTCCTCCTCGTCGACGCCTTCGGGCACCACGTCGCGCGGAAAGTCGCCAAGGATCAGCGAGCGCTCGATCACGTTGCGCAGCTCACGCACATTGCCCGGCCAGGGATAGCGCGTGAGGAAGGCGAGCACCGGCTCGGTGAGATCGAGGGGCGGCACGCCGAGCCGGGCGCTCAGTTCGGCTATGAACAGATGGGCGAGCGGCGCCACGTCCTCCGGCCGCTCGCGCAGGGGCGCGAGGTGGATGTTCACCACATTGAGCCGGTAATAGAGATCCTGCCGGAAGCGGCCGGCCGCCACCTGCGCGGTGAGGTTGGCGTTGGTGGCAGCGACGAGGCGCACGTCCACCGGGACTTCCCGCTCCGCCCCCACCGGGCGGACCTTGCGATCCTCGATCACCCGCAGCAGCTTCGACTGCATGGCGGGCGGCAGCTCGCCCACCTCGTCGAGGAAGAGCGTGCCGCCCTGGGCATAGAAGAACAGCCCCTCGCGGGAGGAGGCGGCGCCGGTGAAGGCGCCCTTGAGGTGGCCGAACAGCTCGCTCTCGATGATCTCCGGCGCGATGGCCGCGCAATTCACCGGCACGAACGGCTTGGCCGCGCGGGCCGAGACGGCGTGCAGGGCGCGGGCGGTGACTTCCTTGCCGGTGCCGGATTCCCCGGTGATGAGCACGGTGGACGGCATGGGGCCCACGCGCTCGATCATGGCGCGCACGGCGCGGGTCGAGACGCTGTCGCCGGCCATCAGCGGCGCGGCTGCACCGGGCATGGCCTTCAGCTCACGGCGGAGCACGAAATTCTCGCGCATCAGCCGGCCGCGATCGAGGCAGCGGGCGATGGCGTTGAGGATCTGGTTGGAACGGAACGGCTTCAGCACGAAATCGGCGGCACCGGCCCTAAGCGCGGTGATGGCGGTCTCCAGATCCGCGAAGGCGGTGATGAGGATCACGTCGCGATAGAAGCCGGAGCCGCGCAGTTCCTCCAGCCATTGCAGGCCGGTGCGCCCGGCCATGATGTTGTCGAGGATGATCAGGTCGAACGGCGCCGCCTCCAGGAGCCGCGAGGCGGTCGCGACATCAGGGGCCTCGGCCACGTGGCGGCAGCGCGTCTGGAGCATCCGCACCAGGAAGTTCCGCATCCCCGGCTCGTCGTCCACCACCAGGATGGAGGCGCCGGCGAGGTGCGGGCTGAAGGCGACATCCTCCGACGCCTCGGGCGCGCCCTGTGGGGCGGGGTCGGGGATGGAAGGGGGCATCAGAGGGGGCATCTTGAATCGGCCGTCCGTCTCGGACCCTCGCCGGCACGCGACAAAGGCCGTCCGCGAAAGACGATGGGCGTGACCTCAAGGTCCCCGGCCGCCTCGCCTGCTCTTCCCGGCATCCATTGCGCAAATCAGCCGGCTCCGCAAACCGGAAAAGGGCGTGCCCCGCTGCCCGGAGACCGGGGGCGGGGCACGCAGATCGAGCCGGGAGGGGCTCAGCGGAACAGGATCACCGCCTTCTGCAGGGTGATCCAGATGCCCCAGGCCAAAGGCACGCCCACCACCAGCCAGGCGAGCACCACCACGGGCAGCGCCGTGGCGCCGCTCGCCACCGGGGTCGAGGAGCGGGCGGAGGCGGCGAGCGGGCCGTCCTTGGCCTCTTCCTCGAAGTCCTCGAAGTCGGCGTGGGTGGCGTCCTCGCGGGCCACCTCGGCGGCCTTCTTCTTCAGCTCGTGGTCCTTCATGTAGAGGTGCTCGGCCACGGGCTTCACCAGAAGGTTCGCGACGAGGCCGCCCACGAGCAGGCCGGAGAGGATGTACATGGTCTGGTCGTAGGCCGCCTGCTGGGGGATGCCCGAGGCGATCTGGTATTCGCGCAGATAGTTCACCAGCACCGGGCCGATGATGCCGGCAGTGGCCCAGGCGGTGAGCAGCCGCCCGTGGATGGCGCCCACCATGTGGGTGCCGAAGATGTCGGCGAGATAGGCCGGGATGGTGGCGAAGCCGCCGCCATACATGGACAGGATGATGCAGAAGGCGGCGACGAACAGCACCACCGAGCCCATGTGCGCCAGCGAGGGGATCGAGGCGTAGAGAACGAAGCCCAGCACGAAGAACACCGCATAGGTCATCTTCCGCCCGAGCTTGTCGGAGAAGGAGGCCCAGGCGAAGCGCCCGCCAATGTTGCACAGGGACAAAAGCCCGGTGAAGCCGGCCGCGATGGCGGCGATCTGCGCCTTCTGGCCCGCGTCGAGCTGGGAGAAGGTGAGATCGAGGCCGATGAGCCTGCCGCCGAACACTTCCTGCAGCATGGGCGAGGCCATGCCGATGACGCCGATGCCGGCCGAGACGTTCAGGCAGAGCACCGCCCACAGCAGCCAGAACTGGGGGGTCTTCCACGCCACGTCGAGATGGACATGGCGGTGCGTGACCATGGCGTTGGCCGAGGCGGCCGGCGGGGTCCAGCCCTTGGGCGCCCAGCCTTCGCGCGGCACCCGGTAGCCCAGCGCGCCGCCGACCATGAAGACGAAATAGATGGCCGCCATGGCGAGGAAGGTCTGCCACACGCCCACCGAGGTCGGCGAGGCGAAATGCTGCATCAGCATGTTGGCCAGCGGCGCGCCGATCATGGCGCCGCCGCCGAAGCCCATGATGGCCATGCCGGTGGCCATGCCGCGCCGGTCCGGAAACCACTTGATAAGGGTGGAGACCGGCGAGATGTAGCCGAGCCCGAGGCCGATGCCGCCGATGACGCCGGAGCCGATCCACAGCATCCAGATCTGGTGGAGATAGACGCCCAGCGCCGAGATCACGAGGCCGCCGCACCAGCAGAAGGCCGAGACGAGGCCCGCCTTGCGCGGCCCCGCCGTCTCCAGCCAGCCGCCCCAGATGGCGGCGGAGGAGCCGAGCAGCACGAAGAACAGGGTGTACATCCAGCCCAGCTGGGAGATCTGCCAGTCGCAGGAGGTGGCGAAAATGCCGGCGACGAAGCTCATGTCGGCCGGGCAGGCCACGGGCTTAGAGACGCCCACGGCGCGCGACAACGGCAGCCAGAACACGCTGAAGCCGTAGGCCATGCCGATGCACAGATGAATGGCGAGGGCGGCCGGCGGCACGAGCCAGCGATTGAAGCTGGCGGAGGCGATGGTGCGCTCGCGGCTCAGGAATGGCGGCGGCGCAAAGGTGGTTACGCTCATGTCTCCTCCACAGGTGTTTCCGCGCCAATTGACTTGACGCTTTTCGCGCAGCCGAAGCCGCGCGTGGCCCTGCTCCCTCAGCAAGGGCGGGGCCAACGGGGAGACATTCAGGTTTTCAATGACTTGATAGGAGCAGGCGCATCCGATCTGGACAAAATGTCCATCCCGACGTCCGGCGGCAGGGTCAAAATGGCCATCCGTCTCGGTTTGCGGACGCAAAAAACCCCACGCAGCCGGGGCCGCGCAGGGTCGGTGTCGGGCCATCGTCCCGCCGGGGGCCGAACGGGAAGGTCAGCCCTGCCGGGCGGCCGTGTGGACCAGCGTGCCCACGTGCTCGCCGCGCAAGGCGGCGGTGAGGCGGCCGGGCACGAGGCCGTTCACCACCTGAACCCGCTCGATGTGGCGTGCGGTGGCCATCACCTCGACCAGCGCGCGGTCGAAGGGCAGCGTCGCCGGGCCGTTGGCCTTGGCGAGCTCGGCATAGCTCGTCTCGGGGATCAGCTCGGCCTTGGCCCCGTCCGCGCCGTTGGGATCGGCGGTGAAGACGCCGTCCACGTCCTCGACGATGGTGAGGCCGGCCGCGCCCAGCGCATCAGCGAGCAGGAAGGCGCCGGTGTCGGCCCGGTGGACCGGGAGGCGGCTGCCCGGGAACTCGTGATGGTGATAGGGCGGGAACGCGCTGCCCACCACCGCGCGGGTGGCCGTGAGGTGGATGGCGAGCTGGCTCGCGATGGTCGGGTGCTCGATGTAGGAGACCCCCTCCGGCGCCAGCAGCGAGGCGAGAATGTGGCCGTTCTGGCCGGCCTCGGTGGCGGCGAGCGGGGCGAGCGAGCCCACCGGCAGGCCGAGGTCGAGGCCGACGCCGTAGAGGTGGCGGGCGCGCACCCCGGCGCCGGTGAGGATCAGCAGGCGATGCTCGGGCAGCACCTTGCGGATCTCCTCCACGATGGGAAGGATCGCCGCGGCGCCCTTGTCCATGATGGACCGGCCGCCGATCTTCACCACCTGCAGCCAGGGCAGGAGGCGGATGGGACGCACGCCGGCCACAGGCCGGGTCAGCGCGCCGTCGAGGAGGGTCTGGCTCGCGAGCGGCGAGGCGACGTGCTTGATGGTCGAAGCTTCAGTCATGATCGTGCCTCTCAGCTCGCGGTGATGATGGTGCCGACGTGCTCGCCGGCGAGGGCGCGGGTGAGGTTGCCGGGCACGAGCCCGTTGACCACCTGGACCTCGCGCACATGGCGCGCCTTCTTCAACAGGTCGAGCATGGGGAATTCGAGGATGGAGTCGGCAAGGCCGCGCGAGAGCATCTCGTCCACCGAGATCTTCGGGATGAAGGTGGCGGACTTGTCCGTCTTCGGGTTGGCGGTGAAGAGGCCGTTCTCGTCCTTCACATAGATCATGGCCTTGCAGCCGAACTGCTCCGCGAGGAGGAAGCAGCCCGCGTCCGTGCGATAGGGCGGGATGACGCCGACCGGGGCCGGGCGGGTCCACAGGCCGTAGGGCGGCATGCCCGAGAACACCACGCCGTTCACCTGCTCCAGATAGAGCGGCACGGCCGACATGCCGGCGCCGTCCACCATGGAGATGCCGTGCTTGGCGAGGAGCTGGCCGAGCATGGCGGCGTTCTGGTCCGCCACCGAGGCGCCGAGCTGGGACAGCACGCCGGCCGGCAAATTGAGGCCGGCGGCGATGGAATAGAGATGGCGCGCGCGGGTGCCGGCGCCGGTGCCGATCAAGAGCTTGTGCTTGGCGCGGGCGGCGACGATCTCGTCCACGAGGGGATAGAGCGCGGCGCGGCCACGATCGATCACGCTCTGGCCGCCGATCTTGATGACGGTGGCATCGGGGAGGATGCGGAAGTCGGCGGAGGCGTCTGCCGCCGCCAGAAGCTCCGCGTCCGTCAGCGAGCGCTGCATCAGCAGCGCGTCGAGCTCGGCCGTCGTGTTCGCCATTTGAGAAGTCCTTCTTTGCTGACCCGTGGACGTCGGCCCGCCGAGGGGCGGTGCGCCGGTCCGGGGCTCCTGACCCTGCGCAAGCAGCCGTTGGACTGCATGCTTGAACGGGACCGGAGCCGTCTTGGGGCCTGACTTAGTTTTGCTTGAAGGACAAAGCAATACGCGAAAAATATGCGAGTTGTTCTCAAGACGGCGCAGAAGCTGCCCCGTCTCCGGGAAGAATTCGCGGTTTCCGGAACGTCCGGAAAGAACGACACGAAACGCAGGAATTCACATCCCGCAAAGGCAGGCTGTCGGTATCCCCGTCAGCCGAACCAGATGCCGAGCAGCGCCGCGGCAATCACCCACAGGGCCAGATTGCCCCAGAAGGCGCGCTTCGCCTCGGCGCGGCCGATGCCTTCCAGCGAGGAGGGCGAGAGACGGATGCCGTCGCGCGTCGCCTCGTCCAGTTGCTCCACCACGCGGGCGGTGCGGGTGAGGAGGCCGGGTAGGGTCGCGGCGAAATGGCCCATCTCGCCGAGGCCGGAGCCGGCGCGCTTCAACTGGCCGACGGGGCCGAGATTGCCGGCGATCCAGTCTTCCACCACCGGCTTTGCGGTGCGCCACATGTCGAGCTGCGGATCGAGCGAGCGGGCGACGCCCTCCACCACCACCATGGTCTTCTGGAGAAGCAGCAGTTCCGGCCGGGTCTGCATGTCGAACAGGGCCGTCACCTCCAGCAGCAGCGCCAGCAGGCGCGCCATGGAAATCTGGTCGGCGGTGCGCGAGTGGATCGGCTCGCCGATGGCGCGGATGGCGAGGGCGAAGTCGTCCACCGAATGGTGGAAGGGCACGTAGCCGGCCTCGAAATGCACTTCCGCCGTGCGGCGCCAGTTGCGGGTGATGAAGCCGTAGAGGATTTCCGCGAGGAAGCGCCGCTCCTTCACGCCGAGCCGGCCCATGATGCCGCAATCCACCACCACGAGGCGGCCCTGCGCATCCACGAACAGGTTTCCCGGATGCATGTCGGCATGGAAGAAACCGTCGCGCATGGCCTGCCGCAGGAAGGTCTGCATGACGATGCGGGCGATCTCCTTGGGATCATGCCCGGCGGCGATGATGGCCTCCTTGTCGGAGAGCTTGATGCCGTCGATCCACTCGGTGGTCAGCACCTCGCGGCCGGAGCGGTCCCAGTCCACGCGCGGGACATGGACTTCCGGGTCGTCCTGCGTGTTCTCGGCCAGCTCCGCATAGGCGGCGGCTTCCAGGCGCAGGTCCATCTCCATGGAGACGGAGCGGGCCAGCGTGTCCACCACCGTCTCCAGCCGCAGGCGGCGGGCCTCGGCGAAATTGTGCTCGGCGAAGGCGGCGATGCGGCGGAAGGTGCCCATGTCGGAAGCGAAGCGGCGGCTGACACCCGGCCGCAGCACCTTCACCGCCACCTCGCGGCGCGCACCGTCCGGCTCGATCACTTCCGCCTTGTGAACCTCGGCGATGGAAGCGGCGGCGACGGCCGGGCCGAACACGGCGAAGACGTCCTTCACCGGCCGCTCGAACGTGTCGGCGACGGTCGCCTCCGCCACGGCCTGCCCGAACGGCGGCATGCGGTCCTGCAGCACCTCGAGATCGCGCGCCACCGAGGCGCCCACCACGTCCGGCCGTGTGGCGAGGAACTGGCCGAGCTTCACGTAGGAGGGGCCGAGCCGCGACAGCGCGGCCGAGAAGCGCTGTCGCCGGTCGCCGGCATCCTTGCGGGCGATCAGCTTGGCGATATCGAGCAGCGGGCGCGCCAGCGGCGGCGCGGCGGCCGGCGAGACGAGCGAGAGCACGCCTTCGCGGGCGAGCACATAGCCGGCCCGGGCGAGGCGCCAGGCATCGGCGACGAGAAGGAAGATCATGGCCGAAGCCTCCGGCCGCAGGGCACCGCCATCAGATGCGGAAGCCCGAGTGCAGGGCCACCACGCCCCCGGTCATGCGGGTGAAGGTGACGCGGGCGAACCCCGCCTCCCGCATCATGCCCGCGAACGCTTCCGCGGTGGGGAAGCGGCGGATGGATTCGACGAGATACTGGTAGGGCTCCGCATCCCCCGCCACGCGCTTGCCGATCTCGGGGATCACGCGGAAGGAGAAGGCGTCATAGACCTTGTCCAGCAGCGGCACGTCGACCTTGGAGAATTCCAGCACGAAGGCCCGCCCGCCCGGCTTCAGCACGCGGCGCATCTCCTTGAGGGCAAGGTCGATACGCGGCACGTTGCGGATGCCGAAGGCGATGGTCACGGCATCGAAGCTCATGTCCGGGAAGGGCAGCGCCTCGGCATTCGCCTCCTCGAAGGCGACGCGATCGGCAAGGCCGCGCTTCTGCGCGCGCTCACGGCCCACAGCCAGCATGTCGGTGTTGATGTCGGCGACGATAGCGTCCGTGCCCGGCCCGCCGGCCTCCACCACACGGAAGGACACGTCGCCGGTGCCGCCGGCGAGGTCGAGCAGGTGGAAGGGTCGCGCGCCCTGCGGCGGGCGCACCTTGGACACCAGCGCATCCTTCCACGCCCGGTGCAGACCACCGGACATGAGGTCGTTCATGATGTCGTAGCGCCGCGCCACCTTGTGGAACACATCGTCCACCAGCGCCTGCTTCTCGGCGAGGGGCACCGTGCGATAGCCAAAATGGGTATCCGCCGTGCCGCGTGTCTCTTCGCCTGTTGCCGGGGCGGAATTGAAGTCCGTCATCTTGTTTCTGGCCGCGCGCTGTTGCCGTTCGGGCGCGACCTTATCGGATGATGCTGCACGGCGCCATAAAGCCGGCGTCGCAGCCGGACCGGCCCTGTGGGGTCGGCTGCGAGCGTCAGTTGCCCTTCGGGCCGCGGGGGTGCCGGGCGATGCCGGTCACGTCGAATTCGAGTCCAGCCTCGGTGTAGCGGGAATTGGCCGGCGTCTCATCCGCGGCCTTCGAGCCGCGCGAGGAGAAGCTCAGGGGGAAGCGGAGACGGCGCTTGCGGGCGTCGATCTCTTTCCGCAGCGGGAAGACGGGAACGTTGATCGTGATCGTCATAGCCACGCTCCAAAAGTATTCGCGCGTCGAGTTAAGCGTGGAAGTGTTACAAATCTTAACGAGCTGTTAACACTTCCATGCCGCGGAGGCGTGCTTCTATGGCACGCCCCCATAACGCTGGCTGAAGGCGGCGTTTATTGGGCGTTCATGGGGATGAACGAGGGCTTAATCGCGAAGCGCGGGCGCCGTGGCGCAAAGGGCACGCTGGAAGCCGGCGAAAGACTATTCGGCGGCGGCGCGGGCGATGCGCCAGTGGGCGAGGATCGCCCGGAGCGCCGCGGGCTTCAGCGGCTTGTTGAGGATCTCCATGTCCGCCGCGCGGGCCGCGTCGCGCACCTTCTTGGAGCGGTCGGCGGTGATGAGGACGGCGGGTATTTTCCCCAGTTTCCACCTCAGCGACATGATCGCCTCGATGCCGTGGCCGCCGTCGAGATGGTAGTCCACGAGGGCCACGTCGGGCTTCTTGCGACGGTGGCGCACCGCCTCGATGGCCCCCTGCGCGTCGGCGGCGGTGATGACGTCGCACCCCCATCCGCTGAGCAGCATCTGCATGCCCTCGAGGATGGTCGGCTCGTTGTCGATGGCGAGGATGGTCAGGCCGTCGAGCTGCGCGCCGCGTCGGGCGGGGCTGGGCGCTGCCTCGCGCTCCTCCGGCATGGAGACGGCCACCGGCAGCTCCACCGTGAAGGCCGAGCCCTTGCCGGGGGTAGAGCGGATCGCCACCGGATGTTCCAGCACGCGGGCGATACGCTCGACGATGGACAGGCCGAGGCCGAGGCCGCGCGCGGCCTTCGCCCCCTGATCGAGGCGCTGGAACTCCTGGAACACCAGCTTGTGCTTGGCGCGCGGAATGCCGACGCCGGTGTCGTAGACCTCCACCCGCAGCTTGCCCCCCACCCGCCGGCAGCCGACGAGGATGCGGCCGCGCTGGGTGTATTTCACCGCGTTGGAGACGAGGTTCTGCAGCAGGCGGCGCAGCAGCCGACGGTCGGAGCGCACGGCCAGCGTGCAGGGCAGGAAGGTGAGTTCGAGGTTCTTCTCCCGCGCCAGCGGGGCAAATTCCGTCTCCAGCGGCTTCAGCACGTCGGCGATGCGGAAGGCGGAGAATTCCGGGCGCATGACGCCGCTGTCGAGGCGGGAGATGTCGAGCAGCGCGCCGAGGATCTCCTCCACCGATTCCAGCGAGGCGTCGATATTGCCGGCGAGGCGCTCCTCCTCCGATCCCTTGGCCCGCTCCACCATGCTGGTGGCGTAGAGCCGGGCGGCGTTGAGCGGCTGGAGGATGTCGTGGCTGGCGGCGGCGAGGAAACGCGTCTTGGAGAGGTTGGCCTCGTCCGCCTCGGCCTTGGCGATCTCCAGCGCGCCGTTGAGGCGCTCCAGTTCCTCGGTGCGCTCGCGCACCCGCCGCTCCAGCGTCTCGTTGGCGCGCTCCAGGGCGAGCGCGGCCTCCACGCTCGCGGTGATGTCGGTGAAGGTCACGGCGATGCCGCCGTCCGGCATGGGGTCGGAGCGGGCCTCGATCACGGCGCCGCGCTGGTGCAGGCGCTCGGAGAAATCCGGGTCGGGGCTCACATAGCGCGTGACGCGGCGGGCGATGTCGACGCTGTCCTCGTCGGCCGGTGCGGCGGCGAGGATGTCGGTGAGCGGCACGCCCACCGCGTAGCACTCGCCGGGCAGGTCGAGCATCTGGCCGAACTGGCGATTCCAGCACACGAGGCGCAGGTCGCGGTCGAACACGGCGATGCCCTGCCGCACATGGTCGATGGCGCTCTGCAGCAGCTCGCGATTGTACTGGATGGCGGCGGAGGCGTCGTCCAGCAGCTTCAGGGCCGCCTTGGTGGAGACCGCCCGCTTGCGCAGCAGCAGCGACAGCACGAGACGGGAGGAAGCCGCGCCCACCGCCGAGGCGAGCAGATGCTCGGCGTGGCGCACCATGCCCGCGTCCGCCTCACGGTGGGTGTCGAGCGCGAAGCCGTGCTGGCGGGCGTAGCTGTCGAAGGCGGCACGGGCGCGCTCGGCGCCGAGATAGCGTTCCACCGTCGCCATCAGCTCTCCGAGGGAGACGGAGGAGCGCCAACGCAGGAAGGCGGGGCGCGCTGGCGGCCGATCGCCCGTCCCCGCGAACAGGCGCGCCTGCGTGCGCTCGATCTGCGAGGGCCGGGTCAGGAAGGAGACGATGACCAGCGCCAGCGTGTTCAGCCCGAGGCTCCAGGCGACGCCATGGGCGAGCGGTCCGGCGGTGAGGCCGAGCAGCGCCGTGGGGCGCAGCAGGGAGATGCCGAACGGGCCGTTCTGCAGCACGCCGGCGGAGATGAGCCCCGCCTCGGCGAGGCTCGGCAGCATCAGCGTATAGGCCCAGGTGATCCCGCCCACCACGATGCCCGCGATGGCCCCGGCGGCGGTGGCGCGCTGCCAGAGCAGCCCGGCGGCGAAGGCCGGCCCCACCTGCGCGATGGCGGCGAAGGAGAGCAAGCCGATCTGCGCCAGCTGCACCTCGCCGGTGGTGCGGTAATAGAGATAGGCGAGCAGGACGATGGCGAAGATGGAGATGCGCCGCACCATCAGCAGCAGGCCGGTCATGTCCTCGCGGGGCTCGCCCTCTGGCAGGTCCGCCGATCTGGCGGCGCGACGGCGCAGCAACAGCGGGATCACCAGGTCGTTGGAGACCATGATGGCGATGGCCACGCACTCCACGATGACCATCGCGGTGGCCGCCGAGAGGCCGCCGACGAAGGCGAGGAGGGCAAGGCTGTCGAAGCCGGCGGCGAGCGGCACGGCGAGCACATAGACGTCGCTGTCCACCAGATTGAGCGGAAACAGCGTCATCCCCGCCAGCGCCAGCGGCACCACGAACAGGTTGATGAGCACGAGATAGAGCGGGAACAGCCAGCGGGCGCGGCGGATCTCGCTCTCGCCCTTGTTCTCCACCACGGCCACATGGAACTGCCGCGGCATCAGCATGAAGGCGCCGCCGGACAGGATGGTCATGGTGAGCCAGTTCTCCAGCGACAGCCCGCGCTCGAACGGCGCCACGGCGTTCGCCTCCCGCGCTGCGTAGAACAGGGAGAATGGACCGTCGAAGATGACGAAGGTGACGAGCAGGCCGACACCCAGGAAGGCCGCGAGCTTCACCAGCGATTCCGTGGCGATGGCCAGCATCAGCCCGTTCTGGTGCTCGGTGGCGTCGGTGTGGCGGGTGCCGAACAGGATGGCGAACGCCGCCATGGCGCAGGCGACGAACAGCGCGAGATCGCCCACCAGCGTGCCGCGCCCATGCTCGCCCGCGAAATGCCCCAGCAGCGCCACCAGCGAGGCGGAGACCGCCTTCAGCTGCAGCGAGATGTAGGGGATGGCGGCGATGATGGCGACGATGGCCACCAGCGCCGCGATACCCTGGTTCTTGCCGTAGCGGGCGGCGATGAAGTCGGCGATGGAGGTGATGTTGTTGGCCTTGGCCAGCCGCACCACGCGCAGGAAGAGGGGCGCGCCCACCGTCATCAGGATGATGGGGCCGAGATAGATGGTGAGGAAGTCGAAGCCCTGGGTGGTGGCGAGGCCCACCGAGCCGAAGAAGGTCCAGGAAGTGCAGTAGACCGCCAGCGACAGGGAATAGATCATCGGCCGCGGCGTGCGGCCCGCGCCGGGGCGCAGCCGGTCGCCATAGCTCGCGATGGCGAACAGCAGGCCGATATAGGCCAGAGCCACGAAGATGACGACCGAAGCCTGAAGCATGTCCCCCGTCCGGCCTCCCCAAACCGGAAACCGCCCGTTCTTGATCTGTTTTGGGGAACCTCATCACTTCGTAGGGGGCTTGTCCAGCGGCTGGATCAAAGCCGGCTCACGGGGTGGCGCCGGCGGGTACAGGTGCGAGGAAGAAGGCGACGGCGAGGCCCACCACCGGCGGCTGCCAGGCATGGGGGCCGCTATATTCCATATAGGTCACGTCGTAGCCCGCTTCCTTGAGCAGGGCCGCATGGGTCCGGCCGGAGCGCTCCACCGGGATCTGCTCGTCATTCACCCCGTGGGAGATGAACACGCGCGGCGCCCCGCTCTGGCGCTGGACGGACATGAAGCCCGCCGAGGAGACGATGAGGTGGGTGACGAAATGGCCGTTGGTGAGGCCCAGCGAGAGGGTGTAGCTGCCGCCGTCCGAATGGCCGGCGAAGCAGATTCGGGTGCGGTCGATCTCGAAATGCCGGGCGACCAAAGCAAGCGCCGTCTCCAGCCGCTCGCGGTCCGGGCCGTTGCCGGCGATCACGATGTCCCAGGTGGGGAAGACCGATTGCGGCACCAGCAGCAGGAAGCGGTGGGTGAGGGCGTGCTGCTCCATCATGGGCAGGATCTTCTGCGCGCTGCCGCCGCCGCCGTGGAACAGCACCATCAGCGGCACCGGGACGCCCGGCTCCAGCCCCTCCGGCACCACCAGGAGGGCGTCGCGCTCCGCTGAAAGGCCGAGGGTGTGATGGCCGGGGGCGAGGGGCGGCAGGTCCGGCGCGGCGGGGGCGAAGGTGATGTGGCCGGCGAGATGGGGATCGAGCATGGCGGCCTCCCGGATGTTCTGGCGTTTCCGCATCCGGTGTACCGTATACAAGCGCGAAAATGAAGCCGCCTCAGGCCTTTGCGGCCTTCTCCAGCGTCTCGCGCAGCGCCGTGACCTCGCGCTGGAGGCGGACCACGTCCTCGAGGTTCAGGCCGGTGGCGGCGAGGATGCAGGCGGGGATGTGGCGGGCCTTGTCCTGCAACGCCTTGCCCTGGGGGGTGAGCTTCACCCGCACCACCCGTTCGTCGGCTCCGTCGCGGCGGCGGGAGACGTGGCCGAGGGCTTCCAGCCGCTTCAGCAAAGGCGTGAGGGTGCTGGATTCCAGCCCCAGCGCGGTGCCGAGGCTGCCGACGGTGCGGTCGTCCTCGGTCCACAGGCTCACCAGCGCGAGGTATTGCGGATAGGTGAGGCCGAGGGCGTCCAGCAGGGGCTGGTAGACCCTGTTGAAGGCGTGGTTCGCGGCATAAAAGGCGAAACACACCATGTTTTCCACCGGGATCAGCCCGGGTTCAGCAGGTGTCAGCTGGGGTGTCAGTTCAGGTGTCAGTTCGGGCGTTGGTTCGGACATGGCGGGGCCTCGGGCCTCCTCCTCAAATAAATCGCGCACGATAGAATCGCAACCGCTTGACGGCCGCCATCGGCTCGGCTATTTAGATCGTACACGATTTAATCGCTCACAAGTTAATAACCCGCAGGAGAGCCCCATGCCCGTCACCGTCCTCTACTCCACCTCCGCCCGCGCCACCGGTGGCCGCGATGGCCGCTCCGGTACGCTGGACGGCAATCTCGAAGTGAAGCTCGTCACCCCGAAGGAGCTGGGCGGCCCCGGCGGCGAGGGTGTGAACCCCGAGCAGCTGTTCGCCACCGGCTATGCGGCCTGCTTCCTCGGCGCCATGAAGTTCGTGGCCTCGCAGGGCGGCACCGCCAAGGTGCCGGCGGATGCGACCGTCACCGCCACCGTGGGCATCGGCCCGCGCTCGGAAGGCGGCTTCGGCCTGGAGATCGCGCTGGCGGTGGCCCTGCCCGGCGTGGACCGCGCGGAGGGCGAGGCGCTCATCGCCAAGGCGCACGAGGTGTGCCCCTATTCCAACGCCACCCGCAACAATATCGACGTGAAGCTCAGCCTCGTCTGATCCCCCTGCCCGCTCTGCCCCGAGCCGCCGCCGCTCTCCCCCGGAGGGCGGCGGTTTTTTTGTGCCTGCGGAAGCAGAAACGCGCACGGGCGCGACGGCCGGGGAGGCCGCGCGCCAGTCGATGCTGTCGATGCAAGGGGTGGGAGGCTGGACGAAGACCCGAGACCGGGCTCGTTGGGGCTGCTTCCTTCCGGACCTGACCCGGTTGGCGAGTGGCTCGTCCACCGCCAACCTCCCACGCGCTATATGGCAGGGGGAGGGGTGGGATGCAAGGGGGAGGCCTTGCAGGCAGGTTGCATCCGAGCAATTATTCCAACCCTGAATCGAACCTGCTTATCAGGGCGGCATTATGGTCAGCGCAATTGGGCTCAGAGTTTATAAGATCGGGGCTCATCCCCGCAGGGACGCTACTCCATTGCCTCTAGTCGATAAAAAGTCAGGCATCGACGTCCCCTCTTACATAGCCTCTTTCGTTAATCAGAACAAAACACAAAACAAGAAAGACTCAGCCGAACGAAGCTGGTATTTCGAAAAGATGGAGGAAACTAAGCCTGGATGCTGCCGAGGATATATACATTATGGAACCTTTGGTTTTGAAAGCAATTTTGTTGATGGAAAAACAAAAGCCAAAAAATATAAAAGATCTGTGACCGATGTGGAAGAAATACCACTTTATTTTGAATTTTGGACATCTAGCGACAATCGAACCGCGCTTGCAGCCTTCCAATCTTTTCAGGGGCGCTCTTGTATAAATATTTTATTTTCTGATATACAAGAAGACTTTGAAAGGAAAACAAACAATATACTCACGTTCAAAAAACTACTTCCCAGCGACTCGAAGGGATCTGTATATAATGCAGCTCCTGTCAAAAACATAAAGCTTATAAAGAGAAATGCTGGAAACGATGTTACTGATACATACATAGAGACAGACGGGACGAGCCTTGTCGATTTTGAGATTTCAATATCAGCAAAAAGAAAAAGCAGCCTTGGCGCCCTATCAGATGTCTATTCTCGCTTTAAGAAATCTGACGAGAGTGCGCTTATTTATGATGGCGTTGAATTTTCAGAGGCATATGCCGAAATTCGAGTCGGAAATAAATTGAGAAAGATTGGATTATTTGGCGCCCACGGCGATGCGGGCGTTATAGATTTAACTGGACAGGTAAAAAGAGGCCTAAATGGCCACCCGACATTTGATTCGATGAAAAATGAAACAAAATCAATTCTCGACTCCATATACAAATCACTTTATGGAGCCAAGAGATGAAAATAAATATATACATTATATTTAGAGACCACATAAATACGTTTTATAATTACGGATCAAACAGTAGAAGTTTGTTTGATTTTTTACTATTTTATGGTATTCCTACAGTATTATCATTAGTCTCTTTTTATTTCTCGATCACAATGAAGTCCGATTATTACAATTTATCGATAACATTTTATGGAATATTTTTGGCTCTTTTGCTAAATATACAAGTAGCGATATTCTCCATCTATCAACGCCAATGGAAACACGAAGAAAATGATAGAGATGAAGAACGGATGCGCGAAAAACGCGAAAGCAAAAGAATCATACTGACTGAACTGAATTCCAATATATCTTATCTGACAGCTTTAAGCTGCATCGCATTGGCCGCATTCTTAGTATTTTACTCTCTGGATATTAACAATAGTATAACTGCAGCAATTTCGATATTTTTTTACAGTCATTTCATTCTAACATTCTTGATGGTGATAAAAAGATCGCATGCGCTTTTTTCGCATGAGTATAAGGTCGATTGATTTTTCGGAATCGAACGCTGATCGGTTGTTGGCTGCCTTCGATTCTCACCAACATAAACCACGTCCCGATAACCCCCTTTCCACCCCACCCCTCAAACCGCTCACCCCCCATCCACCCCCTCCGCCGCGCCGCCGCACCCAACCCCCTGAAATCCCACACACTCCCCCTCTGGCACACGCCTTGCTGAAACGGTTCCAATCCCCCGGCCTCGACGCCGGCGGGGAGGACAAGTCAGCCAAGGGGGGACGCCTTTATGGCCCTCGAGACGTTCTATGAGGTCATGCGGCGGCAGGGCATCACCCGCCGTTCGTTCCTGAAATACTGCTCGCTCACGGCGGCGGCCCTCGGCCTCGGGCCGGAGTTCGCGCCGCAGATCGCGCAGGCCATGGAAACCAAGCCGCGCACCCCGGTGCTGTGGCTGCATGGGCTGGAATGCACCTGCTGCTCGGAGAGCTTCATCCGCTCGGCGCATCCTCTGGTGAAGGATGTGGTGCTGTCGATGATCTCGCTCGACTATGACGACACCCTCATGGCCTCCGCCGGCCATCAGGCGGAAGCGATCCTCGACGAGGTGATGACCAAGTACAAGGGCAACTACATCCTCGCGGTGGAGGGCAACCCGCCGCTGAACGAGGATGGCATGTATTGCATCATCGGCGGCAAGCCCTTCGTGGACCAGTTGAAGAAGGTGGCGAAGGACGCGAAAGCCATCATCTCCTGGGGCTCCTGCGCCTCTTATGGCTGCGTGCAGGCCGCGCGCCCCAACCCCACCCGCGCCACGCCGGTGCACGAGGTGATCTTCGACAAGCCCATCATCAAGGTGCCGGGCTGCCCGCCCATCGCCGAGGTGATGACCGGCGTCATCACCTACATGCTCACCTTCGACCAGCTCCCCGCGCTCGACCGGCAGGGCCGGCCGCTGATGTTCTATTCCCAGCGCATCCACGACAAATGCTATCGCCGGCCGCACTTCGACGCCGGCCAGTACGTCGAGAGCTTCGACGACGAGGGCGCGCGCAAGGGCTATTGCCTCTACAAGGTGGGCTGCAAGGGCCCCACCACCTACAACGCCTGCTCCACCGTGCGCTGGAATGATGGCGTGTCCTTCCCCATCCAGGCCGGACACGGCTGCATCGGCTGCTCGGAAGACGGCTTCTGGGACAAAGGCTCGTGGTACGCGCGCCTCGCGGACCTCAAGAACTCCGGCTTCGGCATTGAGGCCAATGCCGATCAGGTGGGCCTCGTCGCCGCCGGCGCGGTGGGCGCGGGCGTCGCGGTCCATGCGGCGGTCAGCGCGCTGAAGCGCGCCCAGCACAAGAACACCGACGGCGCGACCAAGACCGAGGGAGGCGAGAAGTGACCATCCAGACGCCGAACGGCTTTTCCCTCGACACTTCAGGCAAGCGCATCGTTGTCGATCCGGTCACCCGCATCGAAGGCCACATGCGCTGCGAAGTGAATGTGGATTCCAACAACATCATCCGCAACGCGGTCTCCACCGGCACCATGTGGCGTGGGCTGGAAGTGATCCTCAAGGGCCGCGACCCGCGCGACGCCTGGGCCTTCGTGGAACGCATCTGCGGCGTGTGCACCGGCTGCCACGCGCTCACCAGCGTGCGCGCGGTGGAGGATGCGCTCCAGATCAAGATCCCCAACAACGCCTTCCTGATCCGCGAGATCATGGCCAAGGTGCTGCAGTGGCACGACCACGTCGTCCACTTCTACCACCTGCACGCGCTGGACTGGGTGAACCCGGTGAATGCGCTCAAGGCGGACCCGAAGGCGACTTCGGTGCTCCAGCAGTCCATCTCCGCGCATTCCAAGTCATCGCCGGGATACTTCCGCGACGTGCAGAACCGGCTGAAGAAGTTCGTGGAGAGCGGACAGCTCGGCATCTTCAAGAACGGCTATTGGGACAACCCGGCCTATCTGCTGCCGCCGGAAGCGGATCTGCTGGCGGTGACGCACTATCTGGAGGCGCTCGACTTCCAGAAGGAGATCGTGAAGGTCCACACCATCTTCGGCGGCAAGAACCCGCATCCGAACTATCTGGTGGGCGGCGTGCCCTGCGCCATCAACATGAACGGCGACATGGCCGCCGGCGCCCCGCTCAACATGGAGCGGCTGAACTTCGTGAAGCTGAAGCTTCAGGAAGCCTTCGAGTTCTCGCAGAACGTCTATGTGCCTGACGTGATCGCCATCGCCTCCTTCTATAAAGGCTGGCTCTATGGCGGCGGCCTCTCCGGCCAGAACGTCATGGACTACGGCGATTACGAAGCCATCCAGGGCCAGAAGAAGACCGACCGCCTGCCCGGCGGCGTCATCCTCAACGGCAACTGGAACGAGGTGCACCCCATCGACCCCCGCGACCCCGCGCAGGTGCAGGAATTCGTGGCGCACTCCTGGTACACCTACGGCGAGGGCAACAACGACAAGGGCCTGCACCCGTGGGACGGCGTGACCGACCCGCAGTACAAGCTCGGCCCCGCCGCCAAGGGCACCCGCACCGACATCCAGGAAATCGACGAGAACGCCAAGTATTCCTGGATCAAGGCGCCGCGCTGGAAGGGCAATGCGGTGGAGGTGGGCCCGCTGGCCCGCTACATCCTCGCCTATGCCCAGGGCGTCGACTACGTGAAGGGGCAGGTGGACGAGGCGCTCGGCACGTTCAACACGCTCGCCGGCACCAACCTCACGGCCAAGCAGGCGCTGCCGACCACCATCGGCCGCACCCTCGCCCGGGCGCTCGAGGCGCATTACTGCGCCAAGATGATGCTGGACGACTTCGACCACCTCATCGCCAACATCAAGGCCGGCGACACCTCCACCGCCAACATGGAGAAGTGGGACCCCGCCACCTGGCCCAAGGAGGCCAAGGGCGTCGGCACCGTCGCGGCGCCGCGCGGCGGTCTCGGCCACTGGATCAAGATCAAGGACGGGCGGATCGAGAACTACCAGTGCGTGGTGCCCACCACCTGGAACGGCGGGCCGCGCGATCCCAAGGGCAATATCGGCGCGTTCGAGGCCTCCCTCATGAACACGCCCATGCAGCGCCCCGAGGAGCCGGTGGAGATCCTGCGCACCCTCCACTCCTTCGACCCGTGCCTCGCCTGCTCCACCCACGTCATGTCCGACGACGGGGCTGAGCTGGCGCGCGTCACCGTGCGCTGAGGGGAGGCCGCGATGACGGATACCTCTCTCTCCGGGGCCGCCCCTCCGGCGGCGCCCACCACCCCGGTCGCGCAGGCGATCGCCGGTGGAAAGAAGCTGACCACCGTCTATGTCTACGAGGCGCCGGTGCGCCTGTGGCACTGGGTGAACGCGCTGTCCATCCTGGTCCTGTGCGTCACCGGCTATCTCATCGGCTCGCCCTTCCCCACCCTCTCGGGCGAGCCGAGCTCCCATTACCTGATGGGCACCATCCGCTTCGTGCACTTCTCGGCGGGCTACATCCTCGCCGTGGGGTTCCTGGGGCGGATCATCTGGGCCTTCTTCGGCAACAAGTACTCGCGGGAGCTGTTCACCTTCCCCTTCTGGCGGAAGAGCTTCTGGAAGGGCTTCTTCACCGAGGTGCAGTGGTATGCCTTCCTCAAGCCGCGCCCGCTGAAGTTCGTGGGGCACAATCCGCTGGCGCAGGTGTTCCTGTTCTTCGTGATGGTGCTGGGCCTCGCCTTCATGATCCTCACCGGCTTCGCCCTCTATTCCGAGGGTACGGGGCTCGGCTCGTGGCAGGCGAATCTGTTCGGCTGGGTCATCCCGCTGCTGGGCGGCTCCATGCAGGTGCACACGCTGCATCACCTCGGCATGTGGGTGATCATCGTGTTCATCATCATCCACGTCTATTCGGTGATCCGCGAGGACATCATGTCCCGCCAGTCCATGGTCTCCGCCATCACCAACGGCCACCGCACCTTCCGGGACGACGATCCGGACTGAGCGGCAGCCTCTGCGGGGGCAGAGGGCGGGAGTGGACGAGAAGAGGGCGCGGCTTCGGCTGCGCCCTTTTTCGTGGGCCGGGGGCCGGCGCAGGACGGCCGCAGCGCATGGTGCGGCGCATTCCACTTCGCGCTGCACCTGCTAACGATCGTCGCAGGTGGGCACGCGCCCGGACCGGCGAAAACCGATCCCGGATGGCGGAATATGGAAATCAGAATTCCATTTTCGAGCCAGATCGATCACACTCCTTTCAATGTCGGTCGGCAACCCCGCCCCTCCCTCTCTGCCCACTGTTGATCCGAATCAACCGGTTGGCCGGCTTCCAGCCGGGTTGGCACGGTCCTTGATTTAGACGAACTCGAAATCAGACGGCGGCAGACCGTCGTGGGAGGCCATCGCAGGGAGGGCGGCGTCGCATGGACGGCGAACGGATTTGCGCGCGCATTCTGGTGCTCGGCATCGGCAACATCTTGTGGGCCGACGAAGGCTTCGGCGTGCGGGTTCTGGAAACCCTGGACCGCGCCTACACCTTCCCGGAGCCCGTGACGCTGCTCGATGGCGGCACGCAGGGCCTCTACCTCCTGCCCTATCTCGAAGAAGCCGAAGGCGTCGTCATCGTGGACGCGGTGGATTTCGGCTCTCCGCCGGGCACCCTCCACATCCGCGCCGACGCCGACGTGCCCGCCGTGCTCGCCGCCCGCAAGGTGAGCCTGCACCAGACCGGCTTCCAGGAAATCCTCGGCCTGCTCGCTCTGCGCGGCCACACCCCCGGCCGCATCGTGCTGGTGGGCGTGCAGCCGGAGGTGCTGGACGATTACGGCGGCGGCCTCACCCAGACCGTCGCCGCGCAGATCGAGCCCGCCGCGCGCAAGGTGCTTGCCATCCTCAAGGACGAGTTCGGCATCGTGCCGGAGCCCCGCGCCGGAGAAGGCTCTCTCGTCACCGCCGCCGTCGCCCGCGATCCCTATGAGACCGAGCGCCCCAGCGCCGAGGAGGCCTGCCGCATCGGCGATGCCCGCGTGCTCGTGCGAGGAGACGCCTAGCCATGTGCCTCGGCCTGCCCATGCGCATCGAACGCCTCGAAGGCCCCTACGCGCTCTGCGCGGCCGACGGGCGGGAGGAGCAGGTCGATCTCTCCCTCGTGCCCGAGGCCGGCGTGGGCGATCACGTCCTCGTCTTCCAGGGCACCGCCCGCCGCCGGCTCGATGCGGAGGAGGCCCGCCTCATCACCGAAGCTCTCTCCGGCGTCGCCGCCATCATGGCTGGGGAGGCCGACACCGCCCTCATCGACCGCGCCTTCGCCGATCTCGTGGACCGCGAGCCGGTCCTGCCGCCCCATCTCGCCGCGGCCTATGCCGCCGGCCGAAAGGAAGCCTGATGCCCCCGGTCGCCGCTCCCGATCTCCACCCCCTCGTCCGCCGCCTCAGCGAGGCCGGCGCCTGGCCCTCCGTCGAGACGCTGGAGGATGCCGCCCATCTCGATGCGCGCGACCATCTCCTGTTCCTGCCCTCCCACGGCAAGGCGCATCTGGAGAGCCCGGATATCGCCGTGGTGCTGCCCGAACTGGTGAAAGCGCTGGGCGGGTCTGAGGCCATCGGCATCGCCATCGCCGGCCCCAAGGCGGAGACCGCGCTGCGCGACACCATGAGCCTCGCGCTTCCGGCCATCGTGGTGCTGCGCGCCGGCCAGCCGGTGGGCGCCATCGCCCGCATGCGCGACTGGGACGAATATCTCGACAAGCTCCGCGTGCTGCTCGCCGCCCCCTCCGCCGCCACCCACTGAAGGCTGCCCCCAAATGTCTTCGTCCCCCTTCGCCACACAGCCCCCCGTCGGCTTCGGCCCCGGCAGCCAGTCCACCGAGGACGAGGGCCTCGCCTATCTCCAGATGCCCTCCGGCATGCGCACCTTCGAGGCGCACCTCATCGAGGTGGAGGACAAGGACCGCTACGCCCCCGCCTTCACCGTGCTGGAACAGGTGATCGCCGCGCTGGAAAGCTGGCAGCCGGGCGAGAGCCGCATCATCGATCTCGCCCATCTCGACGCCGCCAACCTCGCTCTGGTGGACGAGGCCATGGGCGAGGGTGAGGTGGCGGTGAAGGTGGAAGGCCGGGGCGATGTGCGCCCCATGGAAATTCAGGAGGCGACTTTCGCCGGCGTGTGGCGCCTGCGCGGCGCGGCGGGCAGCGACCGCATCGAGATCGGCGCCTTCCCGCGCGGCGCCGTGGTTCGCGCGTTCGGTGGCGGTGCAGGCATCGACCTGTCCGGCCTCGATGTGCCCGCCCCCGGCATCTTCAACGCCCCGGCCCTGCTGGTGGAGATCGACGACCGCGCCCGCAACCGCCAGCCCGGCGATGGCGCCCACGTCATAAACCTCTCGCTGCTGCCGCACACGCCGGAAGACCTCGCCATGCTGGACGCGCGCCTCGGCCCCGGCGCGACCACCGTGCTCTCGCGCGGCTACGGCAATTGCCGCATCGACGCGACGGGCACGCGGCACGTCTGGCGGGTGCGCTTCTACAATTCGCAGGACATGCTCATCCTCGACACCATCGAGGTGAGCGAGGTGCCGGAAGTCGCCTGCGCCGCCCGCGAGGACATCGCCGATTCCGCCGAGCGCCTCACCGAGGTGCTGGCGGCCATGAGATGAGGCACAACATGTCCCAGCACAGCTTCTTCGACGGCTCCTATCTCGGCGATCGCGCGCGGCTTGCCCCCACCGCGCGGCTGGAATGCAAGGTCTGCTGGCACGTCTACGACCCCGCCGAGGGGTGCGAGGCGTGGCAGATCCCCCCCGGCACGCCGTTCAACGCGCTGCCCGATCACTGGCGCTGCCCGGTGTGCGACGGCGCCCGCGACGCCTTCATGGTGCTCGACGGCGGCACGCCCGATCTTCCGGCCGTGATGCGCCCCGCGCTGGTCGATCCGGCGCTGGAGCGACAATTGGCCGAGGCGCCCGGCCTGTTCGAGGCGGTGTTCCGCGAAATCCATGCGGCCAAGATGAAGGGCGTGCCCTTCGTCAACGGCTCGCTCGGGGTGAAGGCGGTGGGCTTCCGCATCCATGACGGACGGGTGATGGGCGTACTGGTGACGCCCTGGTTCATGAACATCGTGCTCCTGCCCAACGCCACCGACGACTGGTCGCAGCTGCGGACCGGCGAGAAGGAACTGATCGACTTTCCCTCGGGCACCTACGAGTTCCTCGCCGCCAACCGGCCCGAGACCGGCCCCTACAAGGCCTGCTCGCTGTTCTCCCCCATGTTCGATTTCTCCTCCATGCTGCAGGCGGTGGAGACGGCCGAGGCGGTGATGCCCGGCCTGCTCGATGCCGGCAACCGGGAAGACGGCACCCGCACCGGCGAAATCCGCCGCCGGGCGGAGGCTGACGAAGCCGCCCGTGTCGCGGCTGAGACGGCTGCGCTCGCCCCCGAAGCCGAAACGTCCGCGTCCCGCCGCGAGGCGCCGGTGGAACTCTCCCGCCGCTCGCTCCTCCTCGGCCCGCGCGCCGATGCGGAAGACCTCAGGGACGGCGCGGCATGAACGGCTCCCGCGCGCTCCGCAGCCTCACCCTCACGCCCGACGGGCGCGCGGGCGGCTGGCGCGTGGCGCGGGAGGAGGGGCCGGACCCTGCCGGGACCCTGATCGGCCGCACGCCGGAGGAGGCGGCGCGGCTCGCCCCCCTCGTCTTCAACCTGTGCGGCGCGGCCCACGCCTTCGCCGCCCGCTCCGCCCTCGGCCTGCCCGCCGCCGCCGATGCCGAGACGATGGCGCGCGAGACGGTGCGCGACCACGCGCTCGCCCTTCTCCACACCGTCCCCGTGGCGCTGGGCATGGCGCCGGACCGCGCTGCCCTCGCCCTTCTCGCCCGGCCGGACGGTGCGGCTTTCCATACCGCTCTGGTGGGCGACACCAGCGATCTCTCCGCTTTCTCCCCCGCCGAGCTGGAGGCGTGGCTCGCCGCCGCGCCGACGCCCACAGCCCGCGCCTTCGCCCGCATCCGCGCGGCTGATCCGGCGGAAGGCCGCGTGCATCTGCCGGAGCTGAGCGCGGACGTGCTCGCCGCCACCCTCGTGCGGCCCCCCGCCGCCATCGGCTCCCACCGCGAGACCGGCGCACTGGGCCGCGTCGCCGGGACGCCGCTTCTTGCCGCGCTGCTCGCGTCCGAGGGACCGAGCCTGTTCGTGCGCCTCCTCGCCCGGCTGGTGGACGGCCTTGCCCATCTCGCACCGCGCCCCGCCCCTCCCCTTCCGGCCGGCATCGCGCCCGCCGCGCGCGGACTGCTGGGGCATCGGGCGGAGGTGGAGGCGGGGCGGGTGAAGGCCTATCGCATCCTCTCCCCCAGCGCCTGGAACCTCGCCCCCGGCGGGCTCTTGGAGCGGGCCTTCGCCGCCCTTTCCCCGGGCTGGCGGACGCGGTGGCTTGCGCCGCTGCTCGTTTGCGCCATCAATCCCTGCGTGCCCGTCACCCTCTCCTTCGCCACGGAGCCCGCCTATGCATGAGATGGCCGTGTGCGAGAGCCTGCTCTCGGCAATGGAAGAAGCGGCGAAGGCGCAGAATTTCTCGCGCGTCACCCGCGTGCGCCTCGCCATCGGCCGCTTCGCCGGCATCGAGGTGGAGGCGCTGCGCTTCGGCTTCGACGTGGTGACGCGGGGATCGCTGGCGGACGGCGCCGAGCTGGTGGTTCTGGAGGAGGAGGGCACCGCCTGGTGCTTCGACTGCTCCGACACCGTGCCGCTCGCCCACCGCCTCGCCCCCTGCCCGAAGTGCGGCGGGGAACGGCTCCTGCCCAATGGCGGCACGGAGATGAAGATCAAAGACCTGGAGGTGATGTGATGTGCACGGTCTGCGGCTGCAGCGGCGACGGCGCCACCATTTCCGAGGCGCACGGTCCTTCCCACTCTCATGCCCATGGTCATGACCATCCGCACACCCACACCCATGCGGACGGCACCTCCCACAGCCATGCCCATGGACACGGGCACGATCACGCCCACGGGCATGACCACGACCATGCCCACCACGGCCATGACCCCCATCACCACGACGATCACCACCACCCCGCGCCCGATGCCGGCACGCTGGACTACGGCGCCGGCCCCGCCCGCGCCCATGCGCCGGGGCTGACGCAGGCGCGCATGGTGGAGATCGAGACCTCCATCCTCGCCAAGAACGACGATTACGCCGGCCGCAACCGCACCCGGCTCGATGCCGCCGGCGTGCTGGCGCTGAACCTCCTCTCCGGCCCCGGCGCCGGCAAGACCACGCTTCTCGTGGAAACGCTGAAGGCGCTGTCCGGCCGTCTCCCCTGCGCCGTCATCGAGGGCGACCAGCAGACTGACAACGACGCCGCCCGCATCCGCGCGGTGGGCACCCCGGCGGTGCAGATCAACACCGGCAAGGGCTGCCACCTCGACGCCCACATGGTGGGTCACGCGCTGGAAAAGCTGCCGCTGCCGCCCGGTGGGGTGCTGTTCATCGAGAATGTGGGCAACCTCGTCTGCCCCGCCGCCTTCGACCTCGGCGAGACGAAGCGCGTCACGCTCATCTCGGTGGCGGAGGGCGAGGACAAGCCGCTCAAATATCCCGACATCTTCGAGGGCGCCGACCTCGTCCTCATCACCAAGGCCGACCTCGCGCCGCACGTGGACGCGGACATGGCGACGCTGGAGGCCAACATCCGCCGCATCAATCCCACGGCGGACATCCTCACCACCTCGTCTCGCGGCGAGATCGGGCTCGCCCGCTGGATCGCGTGGCTGGAAGCCGCCCGCGCCGTCCGCCTCAACGACCTTGCGAGCGCCCGCGAGGCCGAGGCTTCCGCTTTGCGTGCGGCTGCGGGAGGCGCGCGATGAACCGGCGCCCGGCCATTCTGGTGGTGGATGACGAGCCGCGCTCGGTGGAGGTCATCGCCCGCGTGCTGGACGAGGAGTTCGACGTCTTCACCGCCCTGAACGCGGAGGAAGCCCGCCGCGTCCTCGAAAACGAGTGGATCCAGGTGATCTTCTGCGACCAGCGGATGCCGCAGACCTCCGGCGTCGCACTGCTCACCGAGGTGCGCGAGCGCTGGCCGGACATCCTGCGCATCATCGTCACCGGCTACACCGAGCCGGAAGACATGATCGGCGCCATCAACGACGCCGGCATCTACCAGTTCATCCCCAAGCCCTGGCATCCGGACCAGTTACTGCTCGCCGCCCGCAATGCCGCGCATCTGTTCCAGCTCCAGCGCGACCATGAGCGGCTGAATCTGGAAATGAAGCTCACCGCCGGCAATGCCGAGGCCCGCCTCGGCGCGCTGGAAGCGCGGGTGAAGCAGAATTTCCACTTCGACACACTGGTGCGCGCCCCCGGCAGCCCGCTCTCGCAGGTCTGCACCCGCGCCGCGCAGGTGGCGACCTTCGACGTGCCCGTGCTGATCCATGGCGAGACCGGCACCGGCAAGGAGTTGCTGGCCCGCGCCATCCATTATTCCAGCCTGCGCTCGGACCGGCCTTTCTTCGCGGTGAACTGCGGGGCGATCCCGGACGAGCTTCTGGAATCCGAGCTGTTCGGCCACAAGAAGGGGTCGTTCACCGGTGCCCACGTGACGCGCATCGGCCTGCTCGACCAGGCGGACGGCGGCACCATCTTTCTCGACGAGATCGGCGATGTTTCCCCTGCCTTCCAGGTGAAGCTGCTGCGCTTCCTGCAGGAGGGCGAGATCCGCCCCGTGGGCTCCAACGAGGCGAAGCGGGTGAATGTCCGCGTGCTCGCCGCCACCCATCGCGACCTGAAAGGCGAGGTGGCCCGCGCCCGCTTCCGCGAGGACCTCTATTATCGCCTCTCGGCCATGGTGCTGACGCTCCCCGCGCTGCGCGAGCGGCGGGCGGACATTCCGGTCCTCGCCCAGAGCGTGCTTGATGCGCTCTCCAGCCAGCACGGCAAGCGCGTGCGCGGCTTCAGCGACGAGACGCTCGCCTGCATGTCCGCCTATGACTGGCCGGGCAACGTGCGCGAATTGCAGAACGAGGTGACGCGCATGCTGGTGCTCACCGAGCGCGACAGCCTCTCCGCCGATCTCCTCTCCCCCCACGTGGTGCGCGCCGCCGCGGCCGAGACGCGGGCGCCGGAGACGCTGGCCAATTCCTCCATCGCGCTGCCGGAGAGCGGTCCGCTGAAGGACCGCATCGAGCGCATGGAGGCCACCATCCTCACCGAGACGCTGGTGCGCTGCCGCTGGAACAAGAGCCGCGCGGCGGAAGAACTTGGCCTCTCCCGCGTCGGCCTGCGCGCCAAGCTCGACCGCTACGGCATCGCCCGTGGCGGCGCGTTTGGGCAGCATTGAGGGGGTTGGGGATGGACGCAAACGTCGATGAAGCCCAAGCCGCCGTCATGCCCGGCCTTGTGCCGGAAGTCGGCTGTTGCCGACTTCCGCCCCCGAGAACGGAACCCGCGAACACGCGGGTTCCGGGCATCCACGTCGACCCGACTGCGCACCTATTCGTCCTTTGTGCCCGGCCGATCCACGTGGATGGCCGGGACAAGCCCGGCCATGACGGATTGTTCGTAACCCCTCCCCCGCGTTCTCGATAGGAGCCCCGCCATGTGCCTCGGCATTCCCGGACAGATCGTCGCCGTCGCGGACGCGGAGGCCATGCTGTGCGTCGTGGACGTTTCCGGCGTCCGCCGCACGGTGGACGTGGTGTGCGTGGCCGAGCCCGGCGCGCCGCTGGACGACCTCGTCGGCGCCTGGGTGCTGGTCCATGTGGGCTTCGCCATGAGCCGCATCGACGAGGAGGAGGCCGCCGCCACCCTCAAGGTGCTCTCCGAGATCGGCGAGGCGGCGGTCGAGATGGAAGCCCTCACCCAAGGCAGCGTCGAGCTGCTGTCCACCCCGCGCTGAGGAGCCGGACATGCGCTTCGTCGATGAATTCCGCGATCCCGCCCTCGCCGCCGCCCTCGTGAAGGAGATCGGCGCCATCGCCGCCCGCCTCGAGCGCGGGCGCGACCGGCCCTTCGCCATCATGGAGGTGTGCGGCGGGCACACCCACGCCATCTTCCGCTATGGGCTGGAAGGCCTGCTGCCCGACCTCGTCGAATTCGTCCACGGCCCCGGCTGCCCGGTCTGCGTGCTGCCCATGGGCCGGGTGGACGATTGCGTCGCCATCGCCGAGCGGCCCGAGGTCATCTTCACCACCTTCGGCGACGCCATGCGCGTGCCGGGCTCGAAGAAGAGCCTGCTCCAGGCCAAGGCGGACGGTGCCGACGTGCGCATGGTCTATTCGCCGCTGGACGCGCTCACGCTGGCCAAGCGCAATCCGGATCGCGAGGTGGTGTTCTTCGGCCTCGGCTTCGAGACCACCATGCCCTCCACCGCGCTGACCGTGCAGCGCGCCCTGCGCGAGGGCGTGACGAACTTCTCCCTGTTCTGCAACCACATCACCATCATCCCGACGCTGCGCGCTTTGCTGGAGCAGCCGGACCTCGGCATCGACGGCTTCATAGGGCCGGGGCATGTGTCCATGGTCATCGGCACGTCGCCCTATCGCTTCATCGCGGAAGAGTTCGGCCGGCCGCTGGTGGTGTCGGGCTTCGAGCCCATCGACCTCCTGCAATCCCTGCTCATGGTGCTGCGGCAGATCGAGGCCGGAGAGGCGCGGATCGAGAACCAATATGCCCGCGTGGTGCCGGAGCATGGCAATCCGGCGGCGCTCCGGGCGGTTCAGGAGGTGTACGAGCCGCGCGAGACCTTCGAGTGGCGCGGCCTCGGCTCCATCGCCGGCTCGGGCGTGCGGCTGACGGCGCCCTATGCCGCCTTCGATGCGGAAAAGCGCTTCGCCGTGCCTGACATCAAGGTGGCCGATCCCGCCCAATGCCGCTGCGGCGAAGTGCTCACCGGCGCCGCCAAGCCCTGGGCCTGCCCCGAGTTCGGCAAGGGCTGCACCCCCGAGACGCCGCTCGGCGCGCTGATGGTGTCTTCCGAAGGTTCTTGCGCGGCTTACTATCAATATGGCGGTATACGGGGAGAGGCCGCATGAACATCCCGTTCTCCACCCCGACCGCCGCCCGCCGGCGGCCCATGACGCAGAAGACGGTGACGCTCGCCCACGGCGGCGGCGGCAGCGCCATGCGCGATCTCATCGACGACGTGTTCCTCTCCGCCTTCTCGGGCGAAGGCCGCGCCGCGCCGGAGGATCAGGCCCGCTTCGACCTTTCCGCCCTGATGGCGCGGGGCGACCGGCTCGCCTTCACCACCGACGGCTTCGTGGTGGACCCCCTGTTCTTTCCCGGCGGCGACATCGGCAAGCTCGCCGTGTGCGGCACGGTGAACGATCTCGCGGTGGGCGGGGCGACGCCGGTGGCGCTCTCCTGCGCCATCATCATCGAGGAGGGGCTGGAGGTGGAGACGCTGCGCCGCGTCGTCCGCTCCATGGCCGAGACGGCGCAGGCGGCGGGCGTCGCCATCGCCACCGGCGACACCAAGGTCGTGGCGCGGGGCGCCTGCGACAAGCTCTTCATCACCACCACCGGCATCGGCGTCATCCGCGCCGGCCTCGACGTGGGCGTGACCAAGGCACGGCCCGGCGACAAGGTGATCGTCAACGGCCTGCTCGGCGACCACGGCGCCGCCATCCTCAACGCCCGCGGCGACCTTGCCCTCGACACCGCCATCGAGAGCGACTGCGCGCCGCTCAACGGCCTGATCGACACGCTCATTTCCGCCGCCCCCGGCCTGCGCATGATGCGCGACGCCACGCGCGGCGGCATCGCGGCGGTGGTGAACGAGCTGGCCGAGGCGAGCAAGGTCGGCATCCGCCTCGACGAATTGAGCCTGCCCATGCGGCCGGAGGTGATGGGCTTCTGCGAGATCCTGGGCCTCGACCCGCTCTATCTCGCCAACGAGGGCAAGATCCTCGCCGTGGTCCCCGCCGGGGAGAGCGACGCCGCGCTCGCCGCGCTGCGCGCCCATCCTTTGGGCCGGGATGCGGCGGTGATCGGCGAGGTCACGTCGGAGCGGCCCGGCCGGGTCGTCATGAGAACGCGCTTCGGGGGCGAGCGCATCGTCGACATGCTGGTCGGCGATCAACTGCCCCGCATCTGCTGAACCTTTTTCAAACCGTCAAACACCGGGGAGACTTTCATGCACCGCACGATCCGCACAGCAGCCGCCGCTGCCACCTTGACCCTCCTGCCGCAGCTCGCCTTCGCCCATACCGGCGTCGGCGACGTGCACGGCTTCAGCCACGGCTTCGCCCATCCCCTCGGCGGCCTCGATCACCTGCTCGCCATGGTCACGGTGGGCATCTTCGCCTGGCAGCTGGGCGGCCGCGCCGTGTGGGCGGTGCCCGCCACCTTCGTCGGCCTGATGGCCGTGGGCGGCGCGCTCGGCATCTCCGGCATCGACGTGCCGTTCGTGGAGCTGGGCATCGCCTTCTCGGTGATCGTGCTCGGCGGCGTGGTGGCCTTCGGCGTCAAGGCGCCGCTGGCGGCGGCCATGGCCATGGTCGGCTTCTTCGCCATCTTCCACGGCCACGCCCACGGCGCGGAAATGCCGGCGGATGCCTCTGGCCTCGCCTACGGCCTCGGCTTCATGTCGGCGACCGCTCTCCTCCACATGGCCGGCCTCGGCCTTGGCATGGCCATCGGCCGCTTCGGCGAGCTGCATGGCGAGAAGTTCGTGCGTGGCGCGGGCGCGGCGGTGGCTGTGGCCGGCGTCGGCATCCTCGCCGGGCTCGTCTGAGCCCGCGCGGCGCCTGAGCGAAGGCCACGAGAAAAGCCCGCGCGGCGCCTGAGCGAAACCAATCGGCGCCGGTCGCAGGTCGGCACCGATGGTGCGCGCCCTCCAACATGCTATAGCGCCCGTCCGACACGCTTGAGGGGCCGGACGGGTGCTGTACGACGAGGCGTATCTGGCGCGGACCGAAGGACTCGTCCGCACCCATCTGCCGGACTGGAGATTGCCGCCGGACGCGGCGCTCCAGCTCCTCTCCATCTCCGAAAATGCCACCTTCCGCGCCACCGCCGGCCCGCAGGACATGGTGATCCGCGTCTACCGGCCGGGCTATCACGAGGCGGCGGAAATCCGCTCCGAGCTGGCCTGGATCGAGGCCCTGCGCGCCGACGGCGTGGTGCCCACCCCCGCCATCATTCCCACGCACGACGGCCACCTCCTGAATGAGGTGAGCGCGGACGGCGCCCTGCGCCGGCTGGCCGCCTTCGCCTTCGTGCCCGGCATCGAGCCGCAGGAGGGCGCGGACCTCGCCCACTGGTTCACCCGCCTCGGCGCCTTCCATGCCCGCCTCCACGCCCATGCCAAGGGCTGGCAGCGGCCGGAGGGGTTCGCCCGCAAGGTGTGGGATTTCGAGAGCATGCTGGGCGACCGCCCGCTCTGGGGCGATTTCCGCGTCGCGCTGGGGCTGGATGCGGCCGGCCGCGCGCTGCTGGAGCGCACGGCGCGCGCTCTGAAGGACCGGCTCGCGCCGCTGACGACGCCCGAGAGCTTCGGCCTCATCCATGCCGACCTGCGCCTCGCCAATTTGCTGGCCGATGGCGACAGCCTGACCCTCATCGATTTCGACGATTGCGGCTTCTCCTGGTACCTTTACGACTTCGCCTCCGCCGTCTCCTTCATGGAGCATTCGCCGCTGGTACCCGCGCTCAAGGAGGCGTGGATGGAGGGCTACCGCTCCCTCGCCCCTTTGCCGGCGGATGCCGATGCGCAGCTCGACGTGTTCGTGATGCTGCGGCGCATGCTGCTCACCGCCTGGGTCGCCTCCCACGCCGAGACGCCAACCGCGCAGGCCATGGGCGCGCCCTATACGGCCGGGACGCTGGCGCTGGCCGAGACTTTTCTGACGCGGCGGAGGTAGGCGCCGTCCTCCCCCCTTTGCACCGCCGTCATCGCCCGGCTCATCCGGGCGATCCACGGTTGGACGGGTTCGGGTTTCAGGACAGCGTGCAGGCGGATGGGTGGATCGCCCGGACGAGCCGGGCGATGACACGTAACAATGTGAGGGCGACAGATAAGGGCACCCGAACGGCGCTTTCCCCAGCCGCAACGTGACATCGCCCCATTGCTCGGCTATGGGCGTCCCCCCGTGTCGCAGGACAGTTGAGGAGACCCCATGGCCGCCGCACCGCAGGGCAACGCAGACGCCATCGCCCGCCTCATCGCCGCCGAGATCAATGCCCGCCCGGCGCAGGTGACGGCCGCCGTCTCCCTCATCGACGAAGGCGCCACCGTTCCCTTCATCGCCCGCTACCGCAAGGAGGTGACGGGCGGCCTCGACGACACCCAGCTGCGCACGCTGGAAGAGCGCCTCTCCTATCTGCGCGAGCTGGAAAGCCGCCGCGCCGCCGTGCTCTCCTCCATCGACGGGCAGGGCAAGCTCTCCGACGAGCTGCGCGGCAAGATCGAGGCAGCCACCACCAAGGCGGAGCTGGAAGACCTCTACCTCCCCTACAAGCCCAAGCGCCGCACCAAGGCGGAAATCGCCCGCGAAAAAGGCCTCGGCCCCCTTGCCGAGGCGATCCTGTCGGATCGCTCGGTCGCTCCCGCAACGCGCGCGGCCGCCTTCCTCAATGAGCAGGTAGCGGACATCAAGGCGGCGCTGGATGGCGCCCGCGACATTCTGGTCGAGACCTTCGCCGAGAATGCCGAGCTGGTGGGCCGCCTGCGCGGGCACCTGAAAGCCAATGCCATGCTCAAGGCCAAGGTGGCCGAGGGCAAGGAGGAGGCGGGCGCCAAGTTCCGCGATTATTTCGACCATTCGGAAAAGTGGGCAACCGCCCCCAGCCACCGCGTGCTCGCCATGCTGCGCGGGCGCAACGAGGAGATGCTGACCCTCGACCTCGTGGTGGACGAGGATGCCACCACCCCGGTGAAGCCCGCCGAGCGCATCGTGGCCGAGGCCTACGACATTCCTCTCGCCAACGGCGCACCGGCGGACGGCTTCCTGCTGGAGGTGGCGCGCTGGGCGTGGCGGGTGAAGCTCTCACTCCATCTCACCGTGGAGCTGATGGCCGAGATGCGCGAGCGCGCGGAGGAGGAGGCCATCCGCGTCTTCGCCCGCAACCTCAAGGATCTGCTGCTCGCCGCCCCGGCCGGTTCGCGCGCCACCATGGGGCTCGACCCCGGCATCCGCACCGGCGTGAAGGTGGCGGTGGTGGACGGCACCGGCAAGCTGATTGCCACCAGCACCGTCTATCCCTTCCAGCCGCGCAACGACGTGCAGGGCGCCATGGCGGAGCTGGCGCATCTCATCCGCCGCCACAATGTGGAGCTGATCGCCATCGGCAACGGCACGGCGAGCCGCGAGACGGACAAGCTCGCCGCCGACCTCATCGCCGCCTTGCCGCCGGACGCTTCGGGGAAGAAGCCCATCAAGGTGGTGGTGAGCGAGGCCGGCGCCTCGGTCTATTCCGCCTCGGCCACCGCCGCCGCCGAGATGCCTGATATCGACGTGTCGATCCGCGGTGCCGTCTCCATCGCCCGTCGCCTGCAGGACCCGCTGGCGGAGCTGGTGAAGATCGAGCCCAAGGCCATCGGCGTCGGCCAGTACCAGCACGACGTGGACCAGGCCCGCCTCGCGAAAGCGCTCGATGCGGTGGTGGAGGACGCGGTGAACGCGGTGGGCGTGGACCTCAACACCGCCTCCGCCTCGCTGCTCGCCCGCGTGTCCGGCCTCGGCGCCTCGCTGGCGGAGGCCATCGTGGCCCATCGCAACTCCGTGGGCGCCTTCAAGACCCGCAAGGAACTCTTGAAGGTCGCCCGCCTCGGCCCGCGCACCTTCGAGCTGGCCGCCGGCTTCCTGCGCATCCCCGAGGGCGCCGAGCCGCTGGATGCCTCCGCCGTGCATCCGGAAGCCTATGAGGTGGCGAAGAAGATCGTCGCCGCCTGCGGGCGCGACGTGCGCCAGATCATGGGCGATACGGCCGCGCTGAAGGCGCTGGACCCGCGCGCCTTCGTGGACGAGCGCTTCGGCCTGCCCACCGTGCGCGACATCCTCACCGAGCTGGAGAAGCCCGGCCGCGATCCCCGCCCGGCCTTCAAGACCGCCACCTTCGCCGAGGGCGTTCACGAGATGAGCGACCTCAAGCCCGGCATGGTGCTGGAAGGCACGGTGACCAACGTCGCCGCCTTCGGCGCCTTCGTGGACATCGGCGTCCATCAGGACGGGCTGGTGCACGTTTCGGCACTCGCCGACCGCTTCGTGAAGGACCCGCACGAGGTGGTGAAGGCGGGCGATGTGGTGAAGGTGCGCGTGGTGGAGGTGGACGTGAAGCGCAAGCGCATCGCCCTCTCCATGCGCAAGGACGATGCCGGCGCGCGCCCCGCGGGCGGGCGGCCGGAGCAGCCGCGCAATGACGGGCGAGGCAACGATTTCCGCCGGCCCCAGCAAGGCAAGCCGGGGGACAAGGGTGGCGACAGGGGCGGCGACAGGGGCGCTCAGGGCGCCTTCGGCGCGGCGCTGGCCGATGCCATGCGGCGCAAGGGTCAGTAGTCCCGAACGAAAACGGCCGGGCTCAACGCCCGGCCGCATTCAAAAGCACAGACGGATGCGTCAGCGCCGGGCGTGGACCCGCGCGAGCTTCGGCACGAGGCGCGTCAGGCGGGCGCGGCGGCCGGAGGGCGGGCCGTCCTCGTCATCCATCAGCATGACGGCGAACCCCATCTGCACGCTGCCGAAGGTGATGCCCAGCGCCATGGTGAGCACCCCGAGGGCCAGAAGCCCATCCGGCGAGTGCGCGAACAGGCTGGCGAGATGCGCCACGTCGAAAGCGACGAGAAGCGCCACGAACAGGGCTGCGACAGCGATGCCGATGGCGGCGTGGCGGAGAAGGAAGCGGACCAGGAACGGCATGGCGGTATCCTCGGTGCGGGGCTGGGCGCTCTGGCTTTGCGTCAGCCCTGACGATACGTCAGAACCCTCGGCGCCGATCACCGCGCGGATCGCCATTCAGCCGCAGACCCTTTCACAAAAGCGTCTCACGCCGCTTCCGATACGACAAGCGCCCGCCCGTCGACACAAGGTCGCAGAGGCCGGCGGAACGGTTTGTCCCTGGACAAGGCGCCGTCCCTTCCCATGTGACACACAGGCATGGACACCGGCCCCAACGGACGCTCAAGCCGGCGCTTCAGGCGCCCCGCGATCAGGGAGACAGGGACATGACGAAAGCCGACAAGATGAACCGCCTCGTGGTGGTGTGCGACGACGCCAAGGCCGTCCTGCTCGCCGATACGGGCATCCCCCCGGCGCCGCGCCTGTCGGTGATGGAGAGCTTCAGCGAACCCCATCCCGGCACCGCCGCCCTGGGCACGGACCGTCCCGGCCGGGTGCATGAATCCGCCACCGTCGCCCGCAGCGCGGTGGAGACCACCGACTTTCACGCCCAGGCGGAAGCCGCCTTCATCGCCCGCGTCGCCGGGCGGCTCGATGCGCTGGTGGCCGCGGGCGAGGCCCCGGCCCGCATCCTGCTCGTCGCCCCGCCCAAGGCGCTGGGCGTGCTGCGGGAGGCGCTGTCTCACCGCGTCAGGCCGCTGGTGGACGGCGAGATCGCCAAGGATCTGGTGAAGCTCCCGGTGGACGAGATCGCCGGCCACATCGCCACCTGAGCACCTCTTACCGGGGCCCGCGAAACGATCCACCGGGGGTTGGCGTTCGGATAAGGAGAAGCCGCCGCCCGCATGGCCGGCGGTGAAAAGGTGCTTCCACATGTCCGTGACCTCCCCCCGCTCGCTTTCGCCCTGCGCCGTCTCCCGGCTGCGGCTCGCCGGTTGCCTCGTGCTGATGCTGGCGGTGGGCGCTGTCGGCGGGGCGGTGACCTCTCCGGCCATCCCCGCCTGGTATCAAGGTCTGGTGAAGCCGGGTTGGACGCCGCCCAACGCCGCCTTCCCCATCGTCTGGACGCTGCTCTATCTGATGATGGCGGTGAGCCTCTGGCGGCTGTGGGACAAGGTGCCCCCCTCCTCCGCGCGCACCGTGGCCATCGGCCTGTTCCTGACGCAGCTGGCGCTCAATTTCATCTGGTCCCCGGTGTTCTTCGGCCTGCACGCGATCCACGCCGGCCTCGTCATCATCATCGGCCTCGTGGTGCTGCTGGCGCTGACGCTGCGCGCCACCTTCCCGCTGGACCGCACGGCCGGCTGGCTGCTGGTGCCCTATCTCGTCTGGGTGTGCTACGCCTCGACGCTCAATGCCGGCATCGCCGTGCTCAACTGAGCGCCGGGAGGAAACGAAGATGGTGCACTGGTCGATCTATCTGTTCATCCCGCTGGCGCTGATGCTGGTGGCCGGGGTGCTCTTCCTCGGCCTGTTCAACTTCGCCTCGGGCGGCTCGCCGCAGCGCTCGCAGAAGCTGATGCAGATGCGCGTGCTGTTCCAGTTCCTCGCCATCATCATCGTGATGGCCACCATCTTCGCCATGGGCCGCTGACGGCCATGGTCAAGCTGAACAAGATCTACACCCGCACCGGCGACGACGGCACCACCGGCCTCGGCACCGGCAAGCGCGTGCCCAAGTACGATTTGCGTGTCGAGGCCTATGGCGCGGTGGACGAGACCAACGCCGCCCTCGGCATCGCGCGCCTCCATCTCTCCGGCGAGCCGTTGCTCGATGGCATTCTGGTGCGCGTCCAGAACGACCTGTTCGATCTCGGTGCCGACCTCTGCGTGCCCCCCGCCGCCAACGAGGAGCCGGGCGCGAGCCTGCGCATCGTCCCCGCGCAGGTGACGCGGCTGGAAGAGGATATCGACCTCCTCAACGCCGAGCTTTCTCCCCTTACCTCCTTCGTGCTGCCGGCCGGCACCGCAGCATCCGCCCACCTCCATCTCGCCCGCACGGTGTGCCGCCGGGCCGAGCGCATCATGGTCGCATTGTCGCACCAGGGCGAAGGCACGGTGGGAGAGGGCGCGGTGGGCGCGCCGGCGCTGCACTATGTGAACCGGCTCTCCGACCTGCTGTTCGTCGCCGGCCGCTATGCCAACGCCCGCGGCGCGGCGGACGTGCTGTGGGTGCCGGGCAAGAGTCGCTGAAGGAACCGCTGAAGGCGCCGGACCTGACGCCGGCTCCGTCGCCAAGGCGCGGCCCTCCGCGTCAGAGCGCGTCCCCGTTCCGCCGAAAAGGAAAAGCGCCCTAGGCTATTGAGCCAACGCATTTTCCTCACGCGGGGCGGTATCCACCCCGCGCGAAAATGCTCTAAGCTTGTCGGCACGGGACAGGACGGCCGCAGGCGGCGGACGGGTCCCCGGGACCGTCTGATGTTCGTTCCGCTTGCCGACACCAATCCCTTGGAGCATGTGCGACGCCCCTACGTCACCTGGGGGCTGGTGGCGCTGAACGTGTTCGTCTTCGTCGCGCTCCAGCATGGTGCGTTCGGGCCGGTGAGCGAGGCCGGCGTGCTCGGCTTCGGCGCCATTCCCGCCGTGGTCAGCGGCGTCGCCATCCTGCCCGAGGGGTACGAGCGGCTGCCGCCGGCCCTCACCCTCGTCAGCTACATGTTCCTGCACGGCGGATGGCTGCACCTCATCGGCAACATGGCCTTCCTCATGGTGTTCGCCGACAATGTGGAGGACGCCATGGGCCATGCCCGCTTCCTCCTGTTCTACCTGCTATGCGGGGTCATCGCCGGGCTGGTCCATGTGGTGGCCGAGCCGGGGTCGGAGGCGCCGCTGGTCGGGGCGTCCGGGGCGGTGGCCGGGGTGATCGCGGCCTATCTGGTGCTGCACCCGAACATCCGCCTGTGGGCGCTGGTGCTGATGAAGATCCCGCTCCGGGTCCCGGCCTACTGGGCCATCGGCGCCTGGTTCGGCCTTCAGGTGTGGCAGATCCTGTCGAGCTCGGACCAGGAGACGGCGTGGTGGGCGCACGTGGGCGGCTTCCTCGCCGGAGCCGTTCTGGTGGCGCTGATGCGCCGGCCGGGCGTCGCCCTGTTCGATCGCGATCCCTCCGGCGTGCCGAGCGTCCGAACGCCGCGCCGGAGCGAGCGTTGACACACTTTCTGGCCCCTCCTACGTTGCCCGCCCGCAAGAAATGCTGCAATGCAGGGATAAGAGCGGAAGTCACGTTTATCGGCGGATTTTACGACCGCCGGTCGAGATTTCGGGAACGGGGAGCGCGTGTCGATGAAGATCCTGGTGCCCGTTAAGCGGGTGGTGGATTACAACGTTAAGGTCCGGGTGAAGTCTGACGGGTCGGGCGTTGAGCTCGCCAACGTCAAGATGTCCATGAACCCGTTCGACGAGATCGCGGTGGAAGAGGCGCTGCGCCTCAAGGAAGCCGGCAAGGCGACCGAAGTGATTGCGGTGTCCATCGGACCGGCCCAGGCCTCCGAGACGCTGCGCACGGCGCTGGCCATGGGCGCCGACCGCGGCATCCTGGTGAAGACCGATGGCGTGGTCGAGCCGCTCGCCGTCGCCAAGATCCTCAAGGGCGTGGTGGGCGAGGAAGCCCCCGGCCTCGTGATCCTCGGCAAGCAGGCCATCGACGACGACTGCAACCAGACCGGTCAGATGCTGGCGGCGCTCCTGGGCTGGCCTCAGGCCACCTTCGCCTCCAAGGTCGTGGTGGAGGACGGCGGCGCGCTTGTCACCCGCGAGATCGATGGCGGCCTGCAGACCCTCAAGCTCAACGGCCCGGCCATCGTCACGACGGACCTGCGCCTCAACGAGCCGCGCTACGCCTCGCTCCCCAACATCATGAAGGCGAAGAAGAAGCCCATCGCCGAGAAGACGCCGGCCGATTACGGCGTCGACGTCGCCCCCCGGCTCGAGGTGCTGAAGACCGCCGAGCCGGCCGGCCGCAAGGCGGGCGTGAAGGTGGGCTCGGTGGCCGAGCTGGTGGCGAAGCTCAAGGATGAGGCGGGGGTGATCTGATGGCCGTTCTGCTCATTGCCGAACACGACAATTCGGCCCTCAACGGCGTCACCGCCAAGGCCCTCACCGCCGCCGCCGCCATGGGCTCGCCGGTGCATGTGCTGGTCGCCGGCCAGAACGCCAAGGCCGTGGCCGAGGCCGCCGCGAAGCTCTCGGGCGTCGAGAAGGTGCTGCTGGCCGACGACACGCTCTATGCGCACCGTCTCGCCGAGCCGCTGGCGGCGCTGCTCGTCTCGCTGGCCCCCGGCTACGACGCCATCGTCGGCCCCTCCACCGCCAGCGCCAAGAACGTGCTGCCCCGCGTCGCCGCGCTGCTGGACGTGATGCAGGTGTCGGACATCATCAAGGTGGTGGCGCCCGACACGTTCGAGCGGCCCATCTATGCCGGCAACGCCATCCAGACGGTGAAGTCCAACGACGCCAAGAAGGTGGTGACGGTGCGCACCGCCTCCTTCGCCGCCACGCCCGAGGGCGGCTCGGCCGCCATCGAGACCGTTGGCGCGGCGTCCGACCCGGCGCTCTCCACCTTCGTGGAAGAGAGCATCGCCGCTTCCGACCGTCCCGAGCTGACCGCCGCGAAGATCATCGTGTCGGGTGGCCGCGCGGTGGGCTCGCGGGAGAAGTTCGCCGAGCTGATCGAGCCTCTGGCCGACGCGCTGGGCGCGGCGGTGGGCGCCTCGCGCGCCGCGGTGGATGCGGGCTATGCCCCGAACGACTGGCAGGTGGGCCAGACCGGCAAGGTCGTCGCCCCCGAGCTCTACGTCGCCCTCGGCATCTCCGGCGCCATCCAGCATCTCGCCGGCATGAAGGACTCCAAGGTCATCGTCGCCGTCAACAAGGACGAGGAAGCCCCCATCTTCCAGGTGGCGGACTACGGCCTCGTCGGCGATATCAACACCGTCATCCCTGAACTCAAGGCGGAAATCGCCAAGGTTAAGGGATAGGATCACTCTGGCTGCGGCCGGACCACCACCGGCCGCAGTTTCGGGGAGGCCCGCCCCGGTCACCGGCAACAAGGCGAAACGAGAGAATCATGCCGCTCGAGATCAAGAAGGTCGGGGTCATCGGCGCAGGCCAGATGGGCAACGGCATCGCGCACGTGTGCGCGCTCGCCGGCTACGACGTGGCGCTGAACGACGCGGACCCCGACCGCATCCGCTCCGGCCTCGCCACCATCAATGGCAACATGGCCAAGCAGGTGGCCAAGGGCACCGTGTCCGAGACCGACCGGCAGGAAGCCCTCGCCCGCATCGTCGCCGCGGACAAGACCGAGGATCTCGCCGACTGCGACCTCGTGATCGAATCGGCCACCGAGCGGGAAGAGGTGAAGCGCAAGATCTTCTCCGGGCTCTGCCAGGTGGTGAAGCCGGAAACGCTGCTCGCCTCCAATACCTCCTCCATCTCCATCACCCGCCTCGCCGCCGCCACCGACCGGCCGGAGCGCTTCATCGGCATTCACTTCATGAATCCGGTGCCGCTGATGGAGCTGGTCGAGCTGGTGCGCGGCATCGCCACCGACGACGAGACCTTCGAGGCCTCCAAGACCTTCGTCACCCGTCTGCACAAGACCTATGCGGTGGCCGAGGACTTCCCGGCCTTCATCGTCAACCGCATCCTCCTGCCGATGATCAACGAGGCCATCTACACCCTCTATGAGGGCGTGGGCTCGGTGGATTCCATCGATCGCGCCATGAAACTTGGCGCCAACCATCCCATGGGTCCGCTGCAGCTCGCCGACTTCATCGGCCTCGATACCTGCCTCGCGGTGATGCAGGTGCTGCACGAGGGGCTCGCCGATTCCAAATATCGGCCCTGCCCACTGCTGGTGAAGTATGTCGAGGCCGGCTGGCTCGGCCGCAAGACGCAGCGCGGCTTCTACGACTATCGCGGCGAGAAGCCCGTCCCCACCCGCTGAGGCATCCGGCGGAGAGGTCGGGCACCCCGGCCTCCCCGCGGATCAGCCCGGCCCGACGTCGCCGGGCTCCTGGTCATCGCCGGCTGCGGCGGCGGGCAGTTCCACCCGCTGCAAAAGACCGCCCCCGGGCCGGTTCGAGAGAATGAGCCGTCCGCCATGGCGGACGATGATCTCGTTGGCGATGGCGAGGCCGAGGCCCGCGCCGGGGATCTTCACCTGCCGCGCCGGATCGACCCGGAAGAACGGCTCGAACACCCGCCCCATCAGCGCCTCGGGAATGCCGGGGCCATCATCCTCAATCACCAGCACCACCCGCGCCGCATCCGCGCTGACCGCGAGCCGCGCGCCGCCGCCGTGGGTCGCGGCATTGACCGCGAGGTTGCGCACCGCCCGCTTGAGCGAGAGCGGCCGCCCCGCGACGCACGCCGGGGACGCGGCGAGGAGAACGACGGCGAGCCCGATCTCCTTCAGTTCCATCGCCACGTCGGCGGCAAGACGGTCCATCCGCACCGTCTCCAGCGTGCCCCCCTCCACCTCCTCGCGCACGAGGCGGATGGCGCTGTCGGCGATGCGGTCCAGCTCCGCGAGGTCGGAGAGCCACTGGGCGCGCTCCTCCTCGTCCGGGATGAATTCCGCGCGCAGGCGCATGCGGGTGAGCGGCGTGCGCAGGTCATGGGCCGCGCCGGCGACGATGCGCATGCGGCTGTCCATGGAGGCCTTCAGCCGCGCCGAGAGCCGGTTGATGGCGACCGCCGCCGCGCGCACTTCGGTCGGCCCCCGTTCGGGCAGCACGGGCGGCTCGCCGTCGGGACCGATGCGGAGCGCCGCCTCCTCGATGAGCGAGAGCGGCTTGGTGAGCCGGCGCACCGCGAACACCGCCACCACTGTGACCCCGGCGACCATGAAGGCAAGCCACGCGGCAAAGCCGAACGTGCCGCCCGGAGGGCCGGGCGGCGGCAGCGGCTGACGGCGGCCATCCACCACCAGCCAGCGCCCGTCCGGCAGCGCCAGGGCGGTGACGCCCGTCGGCCCGCCGGGGGGCGCGGAACCGGGCGCATCCGGCGCTCCGGAGGGCGGCGGGCGGCGCAACACCCGGACGGGCAAGGTCGAGCCGAGCCTTGCCAGCGCCTCGCTCATGAGACGGGTCTCTTCCGGATCGATCTCACCCGCGGGCGGCACCGGGCGCAGCAGCGCCTCGCCGGATTGTGACCGGACCTCGGTGCCGCGCGGAACGGCCGCGGCCAGATCGGCCATGATGAGAAGGTCCGCCGCATGGGTGCCGTGGTCGCCGAACGGCGGCCAGAGCGGGCGCGCGACGAAGAAGGAGGCGCCATTGGCCAGCGCGATCACCACCAGCACCGCCACCACGAGGATGGCGGAGACCTGGGCGCGCAGGGTCCTCACAGCGCGTCCTCGATGTCCACCCGCACGGAGAGCTGGTAGCCGCCGTTGCGCAGCGTCTTCAGGATCTGGAACGCGCCCTGGTCGCCGAGCTTGCGCCTGAGCCGGCTGACCAGCACATCCACAGAGCGGTCGAACGGGCCGGCCTCCCGGCCGCGGGTGATGTCGAGCAGCTGGTCGCGCGAGAGAATGCGGCCGGGCCGCTCCAGGAAGGCCATCAGCAGGTCGAACTCGGCCCCGGTGAGGGGCACCTCCGCGCCGTCCGCCGCCGTGACACGGCGCAGGTCCGGCTCGGCGCGGAAGCCGGCGAAGCCATAGGCGCGGACGGCGGAGGAGGCGGGATCGGTGACGCTGGTGCGCCGGAGGACAGCGCGGATGCGGGCCACCAGCTCCCGCGGATTGAATGGCTTGCCGAGATAGTCGTCCGCCCCGATCTCGAGGCCGATGATGCGGTCCACGTCTTCCTTCAGCGCGGTGAGCAGGATCACCGGGATCCGCGAACGGGCGCGCAGGGCGCGGCACAGATCGAGGCCGGAGGCGTCGGGCAGCATCAGGTCCAGCACCACGAAATCGATGCGCTGGGTGGTGAGCTTCTCTTCCATCTCCCGCCCGTCGCCGGCCGCCGTCACGCGGAAGCCCTGCGCGGCGAGATAGCGGCTGAGCAGCTTGCGGATTTCGAGATCGTCGTCGACGACGAGAATATGCGGACCGTCCTGTTGCACCGGTTCCTCCGTTCGGGCCGATGCTAGCCCGCCTCCCGTGCCGCCGCACGCATCCGTGCTTCCCAGCATTGCCACGGGGCGGCTGGCAACATTGCGTTACAAAATCCGCCCGGCAGGACATCTAACGATACCTCCCCGACCTCATTTGGCTACGAGCCGCCTCCATCCTCGCGTCAACCTGATGGACAGGAGGCACGCCATGACGTGCAACACGCCGATGCCGAAGACGCCGCGCCAGAGTTTCCGGGCCCTCATCCTCGCCGGGGCGACCCTCGGCATTCTGGCCGTCGCGGGCTTCATCGTGTCCTCGCCGGGATACGCCAAGGTGGACGACCACATGCCCCCGCAGGACCAGTTCGCGGCCGGGCCGGATAATCCGGCCATGCCCTTCGGTCCGCCGGGTCCTCCCGCCGCGCCCCGCGGCCCCGCTGGCGGTCCTCCCCCCGGCCCCATGGGCCTCGCCCGCAATCTCGCCGCCGCCGAAGCCGCCCTTGGTATCCGCGCCAACCAGCTCGACGCCTGGCGCGACTTCACCGATGCGCTGCAGGAGGCTTTGCCGCCCCCGCCACCGCCGCCTCAGCCCGGTGCCGCGCCGCTCTCCCTCGTCACCGCGTTCGGCGCGCGCAGCGAGGAGGCCGGCAAGGCCGGAACCCGGCTCCTCAAGGCCGTGGACGCCCTGAAGACGCGCCTCTCGCCCGACCAGATCGAGAAGCTGGGCCGCCTCGAATTCGCACTTCTGCCACCGCCTCCGCCGCCCCCCGGCGGGCCGCTCGGTGGCCACCCCGATCACCTCCCGCCGCCCCCTGCGCGTCCGTGAGGTCACGAGAAGGAAGGGAATCTCGCCGCCCTTGATCTTCCCTTCCCCGCAGCGGGCGTGCCTCGGCACGCCCGCTGTCCGCATTTCAGGACCCGTCCCAACCCGTCACACGCCTGTCGCGCGTTGCACCTATTGATCTGAAAACGGTTTCACGCTCCATTGGAGCCCACCGGGGTCGGACGTGCCGCGCATCGTCACCATCAGGACCGTCGCCGAGCGCGCAGGCTGCTCCATCGCGACGGTCAGCCGCGTCATCAACCGCTCGGCGCCGACCAGCGCCGAAGTTGAGGCCCGGGTCCGTGCGGCCATCGACGAGCTGGGTTTCCGCCCCAGCGAGATCGGCCGGGCGCTGAAGACGCTCAAGACCCGCACCCTCGGCGTCCTGATCCCGAGCCTCACCAATCCGGTGTTCGCCGCCTCCGTGGCGGGGATGCAGGCGGCCGCCCGCGAGCGCCGCCACACCCTGCTCCTCACCGCCACCGATTACGACCCCGCCGCCGAGGCGGAGCTGGTGGAAACGCTGGTGGCGCAGAACGTGGCCGGCCTCGTGCTCACCGTCGCCTGCGCCGAGAACAACGCCACCCTCGACCTGCTGGAGGCGGAGAGCATCCCCTTCGTGCTCGTCCACAACGAGCCGGACACCGATGCCCGTGCCGCCGTCTGCGTGGACAATGCGGCGGCCACCTGCGCCCTCACCGAAGCGATGATCGCGGCCGGGCACCGCAACATCGCCTATCTCGCCGGCCGCTTCGCCACCTCCGACCGTTCGCTCCGGCGCTATGAGGGCTATCGGGCGGCCATGGAGAAGGCCGGGCTCGATGCCACCGCGCCGCTGGAGCTCGACTATCTGGGCGACGCGCCGAGCCACGCCGCCGCGCTCGCCGGGCTGTTCGGCGGCCTTTCCGCCCCCACCGCGGCGCTGTGCTCCAACGATCTGCTCGCCCTCTCCGTCATCGGCGCGCTGCGCGACCTCGGCATCCGCGTGCCGGACGACGTGTCGGTGGCCGGCTTCGACGGCATCGCCCTCGGCCGGGCCATGAGCCCGAGCCTCGCCACCGTGGACACCCCCACCCGCCTGATGGGCGAGCGGGCCGTGGAGCTGCTGTTCGAGATGATCGAGACCGGCGCCGCCCCCCGCGTGGAGCGGCTGCCCTTCAGCCTGCGGTCCGGCGGCACCCTTGCCGCCGCGCCGAAGCGAACCCGCCGACCGGAACCCACCCCACCGTCCCTCCCCACCCCGTGAGGTCCGCCATGCGTTCCCTCAAGACTCTTTCCGCCGCGACGCTTTCCGCCTTCGCGCTCGTCGCCGTGGCGGCCATCGCGCCCGCCCGGCCGGCCGCGGCGGCGGACGCCATCTGCTACAATTGCCCGCCCGAATGGGCCGACTGGGGCGCCATGCTGAAGGCCATCAAGGCCGACACCGGCATCGACGTGCCGCAGGACAACAAGAATTCCGGCCAGTCCCTCGCCCAGATCCTGGCCGAGAAGGCGAGCCCGGTGGCGGACGTGGCCTATCTCGGCGTCACCTTCGGCATCAAGGCGAAGGATGCCGGCGTCACCCAGCCCTATGAACCCAAGGGCTTCGCCGATATCCCCGAAGGCCTGAAGGACAAGGACGGCAACTGGTTCACCATCCATTCCGGCACGCTCGGCCTGTTCGTGAACAAGGATGCGCTGGGCGGCGCGCCGGTGCCGGCCTGCTGGGCGGACCTGCTGAAGCCCGAATACAAGGGCCTCGTCGGCTATCTCGACCCCACCTCCGCCTTCGTGGGCTATGTGGGCGCGGTGGCGGTGAACGGCGCGCTGGGCGGCTCGTTCGACGACTTCAAGCCGGGCATCGAATACTTCAAGAAGCTCCAGGCCAACCAGCCCATCGTGCCCAAGCAGACGTCCTACGCCCGCGTGGTCTCCGGCGAGATCCCGATCCTGTTCGACTACGATTTCAACGCCTACCGCGCGAAGTACAACGAGAAGGGCAATTTCGCCTTCGTCATCCCCTGCGAGGGCTCCGTCGTCGTCCCCTATGTGATGACCATGGTGAAGGGCGCGCCGCACCCCGAGGCCGCCAAGAAGGTGCTCGACTACGTGCTCTCCGACAAGGGACAGGCCATGTGGGCCAAGGCCTACCTGCGCCCCGCCCGCAACATCACGCTGCCGCCGGAGATCGCCAGCCGCTTCCTGCCGGCCTCGGACTATGCCCGCGCCAAGCCGGTGGACTATGCCCGCATGGAGACCGCGCAGAAGGCCTTCTCCGACGCCTACCTCAACAACGTGAAGTGAGGCGGGCGTTCGCCTGAAGCCATGCACAGCGCCGATCGCCTCGCCCGCCTGTTCCTGCTGCCGCTGTTCCTGTTCGTGGCGGCCTTCTTCCTGCTGCCCATGGTGCGGCTCGTCGGCGTCGCGGGGTCCGGCCCCAACGGTATGGCGGAATATGTCGCCATCCTCACCAACCCGAGGCACTTCGCAACGCTGGTGGCGACCCTCGCCCTCTCGGCGGCGGTGACGGCGGCGACCCTCGCCATCGGCACCGTCGTCGCCCTGTTCCTCGCCCGCAACCGCTTCTGGGGCCGGCCGCTGCTGGTCTCGTGCCTCACCCTGCCGCTGGCCTTTCCCGGCGTGGTGGTGGGCTTCATGGTGATCCTGCTGGCCGGCCGGCAGGGGCTGCTTTCCAGCCTTTCCATGGGCCTCGGCATGGGACGATGGGTGTTCGCCTATTCCATGGCCGGCCTGTTCGCCGGCTATGTCTATTTCTCGCTGCCGCGCGTGCTGGTGACGCTCATGGCCGCGGTCGAGAAGCTCGATCCGGCATTGGAGGAGGCGGCCCGCTCGCTCGGCGCGGGGCGCTTCGAGGTGCTGCGCGACGTGACCCTGCCCGGCATCGCCCCGGCGCTGATGGCCTCCGGCGCCATCGCCTTCGCCACCGCCATGGGGGCGTTCGGCACTGCCTTCACGCTGGCGACGCGCATCGATGTGCTGGCGATGACCATCTATACGGAGTTCACCCTGAACGCGAACTTCGCCACCGCGGCGGCCCTCTCCATCGCCCTCGGCCTCATCACCTGGGCGGTGCTCGCCCTCTCGCGCAACCTCGCCGGTGGCGGCGTGGCGGCGGCGGGCTGAGGGCTATCCATGAAAACCCACCGCCTCACCTTCGCCTTCCAGCTGTTCGTCACCCTGCTGGCGGCCGCCTTCCTGATGGTGCCGGCCGGCGCCTCCATCCTCGCCGGCTTCACCGCCAACTACTTCCGCGGCGTCTCCTCCGGCCTCACCCTGGATTGGGTGAAGCAGGTGCTGGCGCTCTATTCCGACACCATCTGGCTCTCCATCGGCATCGCGCTCGGCACCCTTGCGGCGACGCTGGTCCTCGCCGTGCCCGCCGCCTGGGCGCTGGTGCGACGCCCCTCGCGCCTTGCCCGCATCGTGGAAGAGGTGGTGACGCTGCCGGTGGCGGTGCCCGGCCTTGCCTTGGCGCTGGCGCTCATCCTCGCTTATGGCGCCATCCGCGAGTTCCGCATGAGCCCGGCCTTCATCCTCACCGGCCACGTGCTCTACACCCTGCCCTTCATGCTGCGCGCGGTGATGGCGGTGCTTGCCGCCGTGGACATCCGCTCGCTGGAGGAAGGCGCGGCCTCGCTGGGCGCCTCGCCGCTGCAACGCTTCTTCCATGTGGTGCTGCCCAATGCGAAGGGTGGCATCCTCGCCGGGGCGCTGATGGTGGTGACGCTCTCCATCGGCGAGTTCAACCTCACCTGGATGCTGCACACCCCGCTGACCAAGACGCTGCCGGTGGGCCTCGCCGACAGCTACGCCTCCATGCGCCTCGAAATCGCGAGCGCCTACACGCTGGTCTTCTTCGTCATGATCGTGCCCCTGCTCCTCGCCCTCCAGCTGTTCGGCCGCACCACCGGGAGCGCGCGATGACCGCACCCACCGGCGCCGCCATCTCCATCGCCGGCTGCGGCAAGACCTATCCGGACGGCACGCGGGCGCTCTCGCCGGTGGATCTGGAGGTGAAGGCCGGCGAGACGCTGGTGCTGCTCGGCCCCTCCGGCTGCGGCAAGACCACGTTGCTGCGCCTCATCGCCGGGCTGGAGACGCCCGACGCCGGCGGGCGAATCGCCTTCGACGGGGCGGACGTGACGGCCCTGCCCATCGAGAAGCGCAACGTGGGCATGGTGTTCCAGTCCTACGCCTTGTTCCCGAACATGAGCGTCATCGACAACGTGGCCTATGGCCTGCGCGTGCGCGGTGTGGCGACGGCGGCGCGGCGGGCGCAGGCGGCCTCCGTGCTCACCATGATGCGCATCGAGGCTCTGGCCGAGCGGCGCATCGACCAGCTCTCGGGCGGCCAGCGCCAGCGCGTCGCCCTGGCCCGGGCACTCGCCGTGCGGCCGCGCGTGCTGCTGCTGGACGAACCCCTCACCGCCCTCGACGCCGCCCTGCGCGAGCATCTGCGCAGCGAGATCGATGCCCTGCTGCGCCGCCTCGCCATCACCGCCGTCTACGTCACCCACGACCAGGCCGAGGCGCTGGCACTGGGCGACCGCATCGTGGTGATGAAGAACGGCGCCATCGCCCAGGTGGGCACGCCCCGGGAGGTGTACTTCCGGCCGGCGGACGATTATGTCGCCGGCTTCGTCGGCATCACCAACCGGCTGGAGGGCATCGTGCGCAACGGCCGATTCGAGACCGCCGCCGGCATCCTGCCCGTCGCCGCCCCGGACCGGGCCAAGGCGCACCTGCTGTTCCGCCCCGAGGCAGTGCGCCTCGTGAGCCCGGCCGAAGCGACGCTGGTGTTCCAGGTGGCGCAGGTGGAGTTCCAGGGCCCGCGCCAGCGGGTGACGCTGAATGCGGGCGACGGAGCCCGTATCATCGCCGAGGCGCCCGCCGACCTCGACCTCGCTGCCGGCGCGGCCATCGGCCTTGCCCTCGATGCCAACCGCTACACTCTGGCCTGACCCATGCTGATCGCCCAGCTCACCGACACCCACATCCGCCGCCCCGGCACACTCGCCTATGGGGTGGTGGACACCGCGACCTATCTGGAAGCGGCGGTGGCCCACATCCTGGCCCTCGACCCGCGCCCCGACGCGGTGATCGTCACCGGCGACCTGACCGATTTCGACGACCCGGAGGAATTTGCCCGCTTCCGCGCCATCGTCGCGCCGCTCGGCCTGCCGCTGTTTCCCGTTCCCGGCAATCACGACAGCTCCGGCGGGCTGCTCAAGGCCTTCCCGGAGATCGCCGCGCGCTGCGCGGGTGGGCGCGTGAACTATGTGGTGGAGGATTTCCCGCTGCGGTTGGTGATGCTCGATTCCACCGTCTACGGCCGCCCCCATGGCACGCTGGGCGAAGAGGGCCTCGCCTTCCTCGATGCGACGCTGGCGGCAGCGCCGGACCGGCCGGCATTCGTCTGCGCCCACCATCCGCCGTTCCTCACCGGCATCCGCCACATGGACGTTCAGAACCTGTTCGACGCCGCGGCGCTGGAGGCTGTACTGCGGCGGCATCCGCAGGTCGTGGGCTTCACCTGCGGCCATGTGCATCGGGCGGTGACGACCACCTTCGCCGGCATCGCCGCCACCATCGCCCCGGCCCCGGCCCATTCGGTCAGTCTCGCGCTGGACCCGGATGCGCCGCCCACCTTCCACATGGAGCCGCCCAGCCTTTCGCTGCACCTGTTCGCGGAGGGACGGCTCGTGACCCACCGTAGCTTCATCGGCAGCTTTTCCGGCCCGCATCCCTTCTTCGGGCCGGACGGCAAGGCCATCGGCACGCCCGCCTGAGGCTCCAAAACAAAAAGCCCCGGCAGAGCCGGGGCTTTTCAATCGGGGAAAGATCGGGTCAGCCGCCGGCCACCGGCAGCGGGATCGGCGCCGGGCCGGCCGCGGTGCTGCGCGAGGCGGTGTGCTGCGCCACCCGGTCCGCGTAAGGCAGCTCCAGCCGCTCCCACACGTCCGACAAGGCGGTCGCCAGATGGGCGATGAGCGCATCGTCGTGGAACGGGGTGGGGGTGATGCGCAGGCGCTCCGCACCGCGCGGCACGGTGGGGTAGTTGATGGGCTGGATGTAGATGCCGTACTCGGCGAGGAGCAGGTCCGACGCCATCTTGCAGGCCTTGGCGTCGCCCACCATCACCGGGACGATGTGGGTCGGCGTCTCCATCTGCGGCAGGCCGGCGGCGGCGAGGGCCGCCTTGACCTTGGCCACCTGGGTGCGCTGACCGGTGCGCTCGGCCTGCGAATTCTTGAGGTGACGCACCGAGGCGGTGGCCGCTGCGGCGATCGCCGGCGGCAGCGCCGTGGTGAAGATGAAGCCCGGCGCGTAGGAGCGCACGGCGTCGATGACGAGGCGCTTGCCGGTGATGTAGCCGCCGACCACGCCGAAGGCCTTGCCCAGCGTGCCCTCGATCACGTCCACCCGGTGCATGACGCCGTCACGCTCGGCGACGCCGCCGCCGCGCTCGCCATACATGCCGACCGCGTGCACCTCGTCGAGATAGGTCATGGCGCCGTAGCGCTCGGCGAGGTCGCAGATGGCGCCGATGGGGGCGATGTCGCCGTCCATGGAATAGACGCTCTCGAACACCACCAGCTTGGGCCGGTCGCCCGCCGCCTTCAGCAGCTCTTCGAGATGGTCGAGGTCGTTGTGGCGGAAGATGGCCTTCTGCCGGCCGCCGTGGCGGACGCCCTCGATCATGGAATTGTGGTTCAGCTCGTCCGAGATCACCACGCAGTCGGGGATCAGCTTGACGATGGTGGAGATGCCAGTGGCGTTGGAAATGTAGCCCGAGGTGAAGACGAGGCCGGATTCCTTGCCGTGCAGGTCGGCCAGCTCGCGCTCCAGCATCACGATCTCATGGCTGTTGCCCGAGATGTTGCGGGTGCCGCCGGCGCCGGCACCGCGCGCCTTGGCCGCGTCGCACATGGCGGCGACCACGTCGGGATGGCTGCCCATGCCGAGATAGTCGTTGGAGCACCACACCACGATGTCGCGCGGACCGCCCGGCGAGTGCCACACCGCCCGCGGGAAGTGCGAGGCGTCGCGCTCGATCTCGGCGAAGGTGCGATAGCGGCGCTCCTTGCGCAGGGCGTCGATGGCGTCGGCAAAGAAGGTATCGTAGATCATTCCGAACCCTGCGGCGGCAGACGGGATCGCGGGTGGATCCTCATTGTTCTAAGATTATGCTGCAACCTTGCTCCTTGTATTGATGCCAATCAAGAGCCGAGCGCGACGCGCGGCGATCCGGCGCAACCCACGGCCAGAGCTGCACAAATGCCGCAGCGCAGCAGGCGGCGTGGAAGAGAGTGACGGCAAGCTTTCGCCCGAGGTTGGCACCTGGAAACGAGCGGCGAGGGCCGCCCGCCCGGAGAGCATTGCGAGCAGCTCAGACCTGCCCTGCGCCGCTGCACTGATCTTCATCAAATTGCCCCTTGCATGGGCGGGCCGAATCCCCTAAATCCGCGTTGCCCAAATTCGCACGTGCCTGTGGTCGCGTGTCGGTCGGTAGGATCTCCGGACAAGAGGCCGGAAAGCTGCCAGGACGATCGACAAGCCGGAGGGAACCGGCCCACCCCGCTCCTCAATGCGGGGGACGTGACTTGAAGCAACGACGTAAGGGCTTTTTTGGTCTCGGTCGGCCCTCCAAAGGTCGGCGTTACTAAAGAGGCACTACATCTTGCCGGCCGTGCGGAGCGGGACTTCCCTCTCCAATCGTGCGCAGTCGTCCTCGCTCCTGCTTTGCCTTGCGGCCAAGCGGGCGGTTCTGCTGCCGTTCGGTCCGATGATGCGGCCGGGTAAAGCCCCGGCGAAGCGGGTACGGCCCGCAGACGGTCGGCGTGTCCACATCGCCGGGCGAATGCGAGCGCGTGCCCCGGGCTCTCCCAGAAGGAGCGTCCGTCCTGTCGTCGCGCAGTTCCCTGCGCTTCACTGGCTTCAGGTCACGGGGAGGTATCCATGACCGATCGCATCCGCGAATTCCTGCGTACCCGGCGAGAGGATGGCCCCTGCGTGGTGGTGGACCTCGACGTGGTCCGCACCAACTATCTCTCGTTCGCCCGCGCGCTGCCGGACACCCGCGTGTTCTATGCCGTGAAGGCGAACCCCGATGCCGCCATCCTGAAGGCGCTGGAGGAGCTCGGCTCCTCGTTCGACTGCGCCTCCACCGGCGAGATCGACATGGTGCTCGCCACCGGCGCGGGCGCCGACCGCATCTCCTTCGGCAACACCATCAAGAAGGAGCGCGACATCGAGCGCGCGTTCAAGGTGGGCGTTCGCCTGTTCGCGGTCGATTCCTACGAGGAAGTCGAGAAGATCGCCCGCGTCGCCCCCGGCGCCAAGGTGTTCTGCCGCATCCTCTGCGACGGTGCCGGCGCCGAGTGGCCCCTGTCCCGCAAGTTCGGCTGCGAGCCGGAGATGGCCGCGGACGTGCTGGAGCATGCCCATCGCCTCGGCCTCGCCGCCTATGGCGTGTCCTTCCACGTGGGCTCGCAGCAGAAGAACGTGCACGCCTGGGACGGCGCGCTCGCCTCTGCCGCCGCGATCTTCCGCGCCTGCGCCGAGCGGGGCATCTCGCTGTCCATGGTCAACCTGGGCGGCGGCTTCCCCACCCGCTACCTGCAGGACGTGCCCGGCGCCATCTCCTATGGCGAGGCGATCTTCGCCTCCCTGCGCCGCCACTTCGGCAACGCGATCCCGGAGACCATCATGGAGCCGGGCCGCGGCATGGTGGGCAATGCCGGCCTGATCGAGACCGAGGTCGTCCTCATCTCGAAGAAGTCCGAGCAGGACGCCATGCGCTGGGTCTATCTCGACATCGGCAAGTTCGGCGGCCTCGCCGAGACGATGGACGAGGCGATCCGCTACCCGCTGCGCACCCCGCGCGACGGCGACGACACCGCCCCCTGCGTTCTCGCCGGCCCGACCTGCGATTCCGCCGACGTGATGTATGAGAAGACCCCGGTCGAGCTGCCGCTTTCGCTCTCGATCGGCGACAAGATCATCATCGAGGCGTGCGGCGCCTACACCACCACCTATTCGGCGGTGGCGTTCAACGGCTTCCCGCCGCTGAAGTCCTACGTGATCTGAGGGCGGTTCCCGCCCGAAGATCAAAGCCCGCGCGGCGCTTGAGCGAAGCCGCGTAAAACTGCCCGCGCGGCGCCCGAGCGTATTCCGCGACCCGGCCGCAGAAGGTCCCCCGGCACTGGCATGACGCCGTCCGGGGCATGAGGAGGGGATGTGTCCCCTCGTCTTCCGCACCCGTCCTGAAGGCATTTCGCCTGGCTGCGCTGCAGCCGGGACGGGCTTCTTCACCTCTCACGTTGGCGCAAGGAGCTGCCGATGACCGAGATCGTGCTTGAATCCGTGGAAGATGTGGCCCCCCGCGAGGCCCTGCTCGACCTGTGCATGGGCGAGGGGCGCAAGGCCAAGTCCTCCGAGCGTCTGCGCGAGGGCCGCCTGCCGGCGGAAGGCCTCGCCTTCTCCGCCCACGGCCCCGACGGCCGTCTGGCCGGCACCGTGCGGCTGTGGAACGTGACGGCGGGCCCCGCCCGTCCGGCGCTGCTGCTCGGCCCGCTCGCGGTCCATCCCTGGTTCCGCGCCCACGGGCTCGGCGGCGCCATGATGCGCGCCTCCATCGCGGCGGCGCAGGCCAAGGGCCACGGCGCCATCCTGCTGGTGGGCGATGCGGCCTATTACGAGCGCTTCGGCTTCTCCGCGGAGAAGACCGGCGAGCTGTGGATGCCCGGCGCCTACGACCGCAACCGCCTGCTGGCGCTGGAGCTGAAGGCCGGCGCGCTGGACGGCGCCCGCGGCCTCATCAGCCCCACCGGCGCCCGCATCGCCCTGCCCTCGCTGGAAGAGCTTCTGGCGCCGGTACTGCTGAAGTCCGCCTGATCCGATCGCGCGACGACACATGAAAATCCCCGGCTCGATCCGTCGAGCCGGGGATTTTTGTTTCGGGGTCTGGGAATCACGTCAGCCCTTCCGAGGCCGCTTCGGTTTTGGAGCGGCAAGGCGGTGGGCCGCCTGGAGCGCGGAGGCGAGCGTCGCCTCGTCCACCACGGTGAGGTCGCAGCGGGTGGCGCCCATCCGCCCCCATCCGCCCGGAACCGGCGCGAAGGCCTCGGGCACCTGCTCGCAGTAGAAATCGCGCAGGTCGGGATCGAACATCAGATTGAGGTCGAGCCCGCTCGGCCCCAGCGTCGCGAAGATCTTGCGCGGCGTGCGGAATGCCTTGCGATCGACGTGCGGCGCCTCGCTCGCCTCGGGCAGAGCGAGGGCCATCTCCCGGACACGGGCGACATCGACAGCCATGGAAGGCCTCCCTTTCAGCGGGAGGCCTCCGCAGGCCTCACCGCACGATGATGTTCTTGAACTGCCAGGGATCCTCGAGGTCGAGATCCTCGGGGAACAGCTTCTGGCGTCCGGTGAGGGGCGTCCAGTCCGTATAGGTGCCGATCATCGGGCCGAGATAGGGCGTCTGCACTTCGAGGCAGCGGCGGAAGTCCATCTCGTCGGCCTCGACGATGCCCGCCTCGGGGTTCTCCAGCGCCCACACCATGCCGGCGAGCACGGCGGAGGTCACCTGCATGCCGGTGGCGTTCTGGTAGGGGGCGAGTTCCCGCGTCTCCTCGATGGAGAGCTGGGAGCCGAACCAGTAGGCGTTCTTCGCATGGCCGTAGAGCAGCACGCCCAGTTCGTCGATGCCGTCGACGATCTCGTGCTCGTCCAGAATCTTCCAGCTGTCCTGGAAATGCCCGCCGTTGCCGAACATCTCGTGCAGCGACAGCACCGCGTCGTTGCAGGGGTGATAGGCGTAGTGGCAGGTCGGGCGATAGACCACCTGATCGCCGTCGCGCACTGTGAGGTAGTCGGCGATAGAGATGGCCTCGTTGTGGGTGACGAGAAAGCCGTACTGGGCCTGCGGGGTCGGCGTCCACGAGCGCACGCGGGTGGCGGCGCCGGCGGAGAGCAGATAGATGGCCGCGCCGCAGCCCGCCTCGTGGGTGCGGCCGTCCGGCGGCAGGGTCTTCTCGTGGGTGCCCCAGCCCAGCTCGGCGGGCTGCAGGCCCTCGGAGACGAAGCCCTCCACCGACCAGGTGTTCCAGAACTGGCCCATCACCTTGGGCTCACGGGCGCGCTGGGTGTCGCGCTCGGCGATATGGATGCCCTTGATGCCGAGGCTGCGGGCGAACTGCGCCCACTCCTCGCGGGTCTTCGGCTCGGGCCGGTCGAGGCCGGTATCGGCGGCGACGTTGAGGAGCGCCTGCTTCACGAACCAGGACACCATGCCCGGATTGGCGCCGCAGGTGGACACGGCGGTGGTGCCGCCCGGATTGCGGCGACGGGCGGCGAGCAGGCTCTCGCGCAGCGCATAATTGGTGCGCGCGGCGGTGGGCATGGCCTCGTCGAAATAGAAGCCCTTCCAGGGCTCGATGACGGTGTCCACATAGAGGACGCCAAGTTCGCGGCACAGCTCCATCACGGCGATGGAGGACACGTCCACCGAGAGGTTCACGCAGAAGCCCTGGCCGGCGCCGTTGGTGAGCAGCGGGGTCAGCAGGTCGCGGTAGTTCTCGGCGGTCACTTCCGACTGGACGAAGCGGATGCCCCGGGAATCAAGCAGCTTGCGGTGGTCCGCCACCGGATCGATCACCACCATGCGCTCGCGGTCGAAATCGAAATGGCGCTCGATGAGCGGCAGGGTGCCCCTGCCGATGGAGCCAAATCCGATCATCACGATGGGGCCGTCGATCTTTGCGTGGACCGGCCAGTCGCTCATGGTGAAACACTCCTCGGGGTGGCGGCGCCGGCTCGTTACGGCGCCGCGAAAGTCACAGGACGCGCGAAAACGGGGGAACCCGTGGGATCGGCGCGGCGTGGAAACGATGCCGCGCAAGGGCGCGGCGTGGGTGTAGACGCCGCGCGCAAGCGCGGGCGGGCGCACCATGGGAAAAGCGCAGCCCGGCGTCAACCGAAGAGCTTGAGCAAAGCCGGCAAACCAAGCAGCGGCAGGGCTTGGCTCAGCGCCGGGTCTCGACTTTCACCGGCATGGCGTCGACGTGGAAGAGCGCGGGAAAGAGCCGCGTCCAGAGCGCCACGACCATGAGCGTTCCAACGCCCCCCACCACCCCCGCGCCCACCGCGCCGATGAGCGCGGCAACCATGCCGGACTCGAATTCGCCGAGCTGGTTGGAGGTGCCGACGAACAGGGAATTCACCGCGCTGACCCGCCCGCGCATCTCGTCCGGCGTGGAGAGCTGCACCAGCGAGGAGCGGATGACCACGCTCACATTGTCCGCGGCGCCCAGCACGAACAACGCGCCCAGCGACAAAAGGAAGCTGGAGGAGAGCGAGAACACCACCGTCGCCAGCCCGAACACCGCCACGGCGGCGAACATGACGTGTCCCACCTGGCGCGTGGGCGGCCGGCGCACCAGCACGAGGGACATGAGCACCGCCCCCACCGCCGGCGCGGCGCGCAGGGCGCCGAGGCCCTGCGTTCCCACATGCAGGATCTCGGCGGCATAGATGGGCAGCAGCGCGGTGACACCGCCGAGCAGCACCGCGAACAGATCGAGGGAGATGGAGCCCAGCACCACCGGGCTGCGGCGGATGAAGGCGAGGCCCGACAGCAGGGTCTCGAGCGTCATGGCGCTGCGCGGCCCCGGCGCATGCACATGGCGGATGAAGGCCATGGCAACCGCCGCCACCCCATAGCAGACCGCCGCCAGCGTCAGCGGCACGGCAGGCCCGAAGATGTAGGCGAAGCCGCCCACCGCCGGGCCGGCAATGGTCGCCATCTGCATGGCGGAGGAGGCCACCGCCAGCGCGCGCGGCAGCACCTCGCCGGGCACGAGGCGGGGCAGCAGCGCCGCCATGGTGGGTGCCTCGAAGGCGCGGCTGGCGCCGATGGTGACGACGGCGGCATAGATCGGCAGGAGGCCGGCATGACCGGAGCCCTCCGCGAGGGCGAGGGCGCCCACCGTGAGCGCCGACAGCGTCTGGCAGGCCAGCACGATACGCCGCCGGTCGAAGGTATCGGCCACATGGCCCACCAGCAGGGTCAGGCACAGGATCGGCAGGAATTGCGCGAGGCCGACGAGGCCGAGGGCCGCGGCGCTGCCGGTGAGACTGTAGACCAGCCAGCCCACCACCACCCCCAGCATCTGGAAGGCGAGGGCCGAGCAGACCCGGCTGATCCAGAACAGGATGAAGGCAGGATGATCCCGCAGCCGTATCCCGGCTGAAGATGCGGCCGCGGTCACGGCTGCAGCAGGGGGCGGAGCGGGAGAGATGTCGGCAGGCAGGTTGACGGGCAAATCACGGGGCAGATCCGCGCGGTGGCACGTCCGTGGGCCGGACGATCCTTGGACCCTGCCCGCGTACCGTTGCAGGCAGGGGTTGGCAACCCATGCCCCAACGTCCGCTCACGAACCGTTCAGATGCTTGCCGTTCAGATGCTTGCGGTTCAGCTGCTTGGGTTCAGCCGCCCGCCGGTCAATCGCTCGCCAGGATGTGGTTCTGGACGATGGGATAGACCTGACTGGCCCATTTGCGTCCCGAGAACACGCCGTAGTGCCCGACGCCCGCCTGCATGTGGTGGCGCTTCTTGTGCGGACGCAGCGCCGAGCAGATGTCCTGCGCCGCCATGGTCTGGCCGATGGAGCAGATGTCGTCCCGCTCGCCCTCCACCGTGAGCAGCGCCGTCTTGCGGATGGCGCGGAAATCGATGGGCCGGCCGCGATAGGTCAGTTCGCCCTTGGGCAGGCGGTATTCCTGGAACACGTAGCGCACGGTCTCCAGGTAGAATTCTGCGGCAAGGTCCAGCACGGCGAAATATTCGTCATAGAAGGCCTTGGTGGACTCGGCCTTCTCTTCGTCACCCTCCGAGAGGGCATTGTAGAGGTCGAGATGCGCCTTGACATGGCGCGAGTAATTCATGCTCACGAAGGCGGTGAGCTGGAGGAAGCCGGGATAGACCCGCCGCCCCGAGCCGGCAAAGCCCTTCGGCACGGTCGAGATCAAATTCTTCTCGAACCACGAGATGGGCTTGGAGGTCGCCAGCTCGTTCACCTTGGTGGGGTTGATGCGGCAGTCGATGGGGCCGGCCATGAGCGTCATGGAGGCCGGCACCGCCGGGTTCTTCTCCTGCCCCATCACCGCCGCGGCGACGAGGGCCTGCACGCACGGCTGGCACACCGCCACGAGATGGGCGCCCGGCCCCAGGACCTCCAGGAAGCGGATGACGTGCTCGACATAGTCGTCGAAGCCGAAGGGGCCGGCCGAGAGCGGCACCTCGCGGGCATTGTGCCAGTCCGTGATGTAGACGTCATGGTCCGGCAGCATCGTCTTCACGGTGTTGACGAGCAGCGTCGCGAAATGACCCGACAGGGGCGCGACCACGAGGACGCGCGGCTGGGCGATGTCCACGTCCTTCTTGAAGCGCAGCAGGGTGCCGAAGGGCAGGACGGCGGTGTTTTCCTCCGTCACCTGAACTTCGCGATTGCCGACTTCAACCGTTTTGATGCCGAAAGACGGCCGGCCATGGGAGAGGCCGGCACGCTCGATGAGCTCGTAGGCGGCCGCAAGCTGGCGGAAGCCGAGATGGCCGTATCCATTGATGAGAGGGCCGTTGAGGGTCTGCCGCGCGAGGCTGGCGAAGAACCTCATCGGGCTCATGAGGTCGGCCTGGGCCTGATAGGCGGAGTACATCATGACAGCGTGCGCCGGACCGTCCGGCACCGCGGTGCCAGAGGAGTGAACCTGGAAGAAGTCTGCAGCATGATGCCGAAAGGTCCTTCTGCTCCGCGTCCCCCACGCCCGGCCCCCGACGGCCGGCGGAAGCATTAAGTAGTTGTCGCAGGCCCGGCTTTCCGCTTTGCAGCAAGCCTGAACGGATGTACCTGTTAAGTTGATATTGGAGCTATGCGTGGTGCATTGCAACACGCATCCTTAGCAGCAGGGCCGAAGGCCGAGCGACCGCGCCGGATGCCCGACCAAAGTCGAAGCCGCCGGCTGCGCCAAGAACAAGCATGCGCCAAGAGCAAACAAAGGCGGAAGGGTCGAGGGGAACGGTCAGGTCAGGGATCGCAAATCCGAGGCACGGGACAGGCATGGCGACGCTCACCATCTCCAGCAAGAATTACTCCTCCTGGTCCATGCGCGGCTGGCTGCTGTGCAGGATGGCCGGCCTCTCCTTCGATGAGGAGCGGGTGCCGACCGACGATCCCGACGCCAAGGCGGAGCTGCTGCTGCTGTCGCCCTCCTTCCTCGTCCCGCGCCTGGTGCACGAGGACGTGACGGTGTGGGACACGCTGGCCATCGCCTCCTTCCTCAATGAGGTCTTCCCCGAGGCCGGGCTGCTGCCCGCCGACCGCGCGGTGCGCGCCCACTGCCTCTCCATCTCCGGCGAGATGCATTCGGGCTTCGCCAACATGCGCTCGGCGCTGCCGATGAACATCAAGGCGCACTATCCCGGCTTCAAGGTCTGGGCCGGCGCGCAGGCGGACATCGAGCGCATCGCCGCCATCTGGCGCGGCTGCCTCACCGCCCACGGCGGTCCGTTCCTGATGGGCGCGACGCCGACGCTGGCCGACGCCATGTATGCGCCTGTCTGCTCGCGCTTCACCACCTACGACGTGAAGCTCGACCCCGAATGCGAGGCCTACCGCGCCCGCATCATGGCGCTGCCGCTGGTTCGCGAGTGGATCGACGGCGCGATCTCCGAGCCGGAAGAGCTGGAAGAGCTGGACGCCGAATTCTAATGCGGCCGGGTCCAATCCTGTGATCGAAACGGCGGCCGCCGCCGTCTCCTCCGTGAATCTGGGCCTGATCGCCGTCGGTTTTGCCGTGCTCGTGCTGGCGGGCATGGTGAAGGGCGTCATCGGCATGGGCCTGCCGACGGTCGGCATCGGCCTGCTCAGCGTGTTCCTTGCCCCGGCCGAGGCGGCCGCGCTGCTGATCCTCCCCTCCACCGTCACCAATTTCTGGCAATACTTCACCGGGCCAAACGTGCTCGGCATCGCCCGGCGCTTCTTCTGGATGATGGTGACGGTGGCGGCCGGCACGCTTGTCGGCGGCCTTCTCCTGGGCGGCCTCGCCTCGCCCGCCGCGCAGCCGGTGCTCGGTGCAACGCTGCTGGCCTATGGCGCGCTGGGCCTGTCCTCGGTGCAGTTGAAAGTGCCACAGCGGCACGAGCCATGGCTGTCCCCGCTGATGGGCTTCCTCACCGGCCTCGTCACCGGCACCACCGGCGTCTCGGTCATGCCCTCGGCGCCCTATCTCCAGTCTCTGGGGCTGGCGCGGGATGATCTGGTGCAGGCCCTCGGGCTCACCTTCATCGTCTCGACCACGGCGCTTGCCGTGGTGCTGTTCCATCCCGGCGACGGTGGCGGGGCGCTGGCCGATCCCGCCGCGGCGCTCGCCTCCGCCGCGGCGTTGCTGCCGGCCTTCATCGGCATGCAGCTCGGCGCCATGGTGCGCCGGGCGGCCTCGCCGCAGATGTTCCGGCGCATCTTCTTCTCCGGCCTCGGCCTGCTCGGCACCTACATGCTGGTGCGCGGCCTCCTCTGAGCCGGCCGCCGCTCACGCCGCCCGCCGCTCACTCGGAGAGGCGGTGGATGTCGTGCACGACGATGCCGATGGAATCGTCCGGCTTCCGCATCCATTCCTTCTGCCGAAGCGTCTTCACCGTGTCCTCGTAGCCGGTCTGCCAGTGCTCGCGCATGGAGGTCTGCGAGAACTCGTAGTCCTTGGATTCCCGCTCGTATGTCTTTTCCTGATAGATCAGGTGACAGATGTTGACCGGGCCGGAGCTGGCATAATCGTCGATGAGGGCGATGTCCTCTTCCGTCCGCAGCTGCTCGGGAATGCGCTGGAGCGCGTCGTAGAGCTTCGAGCGCAAATCCTGAACCCGCCGGAACACATCGGTGGTGTAGCGGGTGCGGCTCGAATAGCTGATGTCCTTCTGGCGCTCCGACACGTCGAACATGTCCCGCGGCAGTTGCCCGCGGGCGCTGAACAGATCCACCTGGAACACCAGCGCGCTGGGGTGATCCGGCTGGTCGAGCAGGAACTGGAGCGGGGTGTTGGAGACGACGCCGCCGTCCCAGTAGAACTCGCCGTCAATCTTCACCGCCGGGAAGCCGGGCGGCAGCGCGCCCGAGGCCATGATGTGCTCCGGCGCGATCTTGTGCTCCTGATTGTCGAAATAGATGAAATTGCCGGTGCGCACGTTCACCGCGCCCACCGAGAAGCGCTTCTCGCGGGAATTGATGCGGTCGAAGTCCACGAGCCGCAGCAGGGTCTCGCGCAGGGGAGCGGTGTCGTAGAAGGAGGTGGCGCCGGCGGCGCCCGAGGGCAGCAGCCAGGGATTGGGGAAGCGCGGGGTGAAGAAGCCGCGCTGTCCCTGCAGGATGGTGCGGGTGGCGCTGAGCTGGTTGCGCCACTGGCGGAAGATGTCGCCTTCCAGGTTGATCGGCAGGATGCGCTGGGAGGTGATGGTCTCCCAGAAGTCCCTGAGCTTCGTCACCCGGTCCTGCGGCGCGTTGCCGGCGATGATGGCCGAGTTGATGGCGCCGATGGACACGCCGGAGATCCAGTTCGGATCGCACCCGACCTCCGACAGCGCCTCGTAGACACCGGCCTGATAGGCGCCGAGCGCCCCGCCGCCCTGGAACACCAGCGCCACGCGCTTGTACTCGTCGATGATATCGCACAGCTCGCTGGAGCGCTGGTTGGCAGCGTCGGTCATCGCCCTCACCTTCTTTGAAGTTGTTTCCCTCGACCGGCGGCGCGCAGGACGCCGCCGGAAGCCGGACGTCAGGCGCCGTTTTCCTTCATGTAGTCGTAGACCACCTTGCCCATGCCGAGGGTGAGATCAGCCTTGATGTGCACGGCGGAGAGCACCTCCAGCACCGGCAGGGCCGCGACATTGCACAAGGCGTGGGGAAACAGGCCGAGGGCGCCGGGCCCGACCCAGCATTCCTTCAGCGTGATGTCCTCCAGATAGTAGCTCACCAGCTCGCAGATGCGCGGCGTGGCGTCCACGTCCGGGATGATCTTGAGCAGGAAGCTCGGGGTGAGCAGGGAGGCGAGGATTTTCTCCTTGTCGCCGGCCACCCACTTGTAGCCCATGGTCGCGGAAGCGCAGAGCACGCTGCCGTAATGGAGCGTGCCGACCAGCGTGTCGGTCTCCACCTTGAGCTTCGGCTGGGCGTACTTCTTCGGAAAGCCCCACAGCTCGCGCCCGCCGGCGATGGGGGATTCGTCGTCCAGATACATGGAGTGGACGTAGCCGCCGTCCTGCCCGTTGAAACGGACCGGGATGACCTGTCCGGTCTCGGTGTAGTCACCGAAGCCGGTGGAATCGGGCATGCGGATGAATTCGTACTTCACCACCGGCTCGGTGACCTCGAGCGGCTCGGGCACCACCTTCGCGAGCGCCTCCGGATCGGTCCGGTAGGTGATGATCATGTATTCGCGGTCGATGAAGCGATAGGGCCCCGGTGGGAACGAGGGGTTGGTGAGCGGCATCGAGTAGGCAGTGCGGCGAACGTCAGCGATCTTCATCGGCAGTCTCTCGTGCGCTTGTCCCGTTTCGCACCTGCGAATGGACGCCGCCAAGGTAGAGCGGACGGGCGCCCGTGAAAAGCCGCCCGCGGCATGCGTTTCCTGCCCGGCTAAGGACTTGGTGCGCGGCACCGAAACCGCGGCGGTTCAGAAGGCCAGCAGGCCGCCCTGACCCTTTTCCGTCCCGAACGCAACGGCCCCGCCGGAGCCGTGCCAGGCGATGGCGGTCACCGGGTCATTGTCGGGCGCGCGCAGCAGGATCTCGGCGCCGTCCGAGATGCGCACCATCATCACCATGCCGTCCTCGTAGCCGATGGCGACCACCGGGTCCTTGGGGTGGGGCGCCACGACAGTCACCCGCGAGGTGGGCGAGGGCGCGAGCATGGCCGGCTCCTTGCCCATGGGGCCGTCCTTGGCCTGGAACGGCCACAGGATGGCCTCGCCCGAGCCGGACGTGGCAAGCCACTTGCCGTCAGCGGTGAAGGCGAAGGATTTCACCCGAGAGGGATAGCCGGACATGCGCATGTGCGCGCCGTCCACCACGCGCCAGCCGTGCAACGCCGGCTCCTGCATGGTGCTGACGAGGAAGCGGCCGTCCGGCGAGAACGTCACCCCGAGGTGCGAGCCCTTCCAGCCATAGACCTCCGGCTTGGCGCCAGCCGCGTTGGGAAACCACAGCGACACGCCGCCGTAATGGGCCACCGCGAGGCGCAGGCCCTTGGGTGCGAAGGCGAGGCCGCCCACGGTGGAAGGCACCTCCAGCGACTTCGGCTCCCCCTTCTGCTGCAACACATGGGCGACCTTGCCGGCCGAATAGGCGACGGCCCCGTCCGGCCCCAGCGCCACCCGGTCGATCCAGCGGCCCTTCTGCTGCGCCAGCTCGCGGGTGGTGCCGTCCGCCAGCGTCTCCATCACCCGCCCGTCGTCGCCGCCGGTGACCAGCCGCTTGCCGTCGGAGGCCGCGCTGAGCACGCCGCCATCGTGAACCGGAACCAGAACCGGCGCTGCGCCCTCCTCCAGCCCGATCAGGGAGGCCGTGCCATCCGTCCCCACGAAGGCGGCCTTGGACTCAAGGAAAGCGAGGGCGACGACGCCGGCCTCGAAGGCGAGCGGCCGGACCTTGCTGGTGAGGCTGGACGGGGCGGAAACCATGGTGCTCTGATCCCGGTGATGGACGGGGCGTTCCTTAAGGCACCGATGCGGGCCGCTGGCAACACCCCCTCTGCCGCATCCCTCCTCTGCCCCGTCCCTTCAATGCTCTTGGCCTGCGCGCGGCGCGGCCGCATAAGGGCGGCGCCGCCATGTTCGACACCAAGCTCCCCATCGACGCCGTCCTCGGCGACATCCGCTCGACGCTCGCGTCCACCCCCTGCGCCGTGCTGGTGGCTCCGCCCGGCGCCGGCAAGACCACGCGCGTGCCCCTGGCCCTGCTGGACGAGCCGTGGGCCACGGGCGGAAAAATCCTCGTGCTGGAGCCGCGCCGCCTCGCCGCCCGCGCCGCCGCCCGGCGCATGGCCCAGACCCTCGGCGAGGCGGTGGGCGGCACCGTGGGCTTCCGCACCCGGCTCGCGTCCGAGGTGTCGCGCCGCACCCGCATCGAGGTGGTCACGGAAGGCATCTTCACCCGCATGGTGCTGGACGACCCCGAACTCTCCGGCATCACGGCCGTGCTGTTCGACGAGTTCCACGAGCGCAGCCTCGATGCCGACCTTGGCCTCGCCCTCGCGCTCGATTCCCAGCGCGGACTCAGGGACGACCTCCGGCTCCTCGCCATGTCGGCGACCCTCGACGGCGCCCGCGTCGCCTCTTTGATGGGGGTGGGCGCGCCGGCCCCTGTGATCGAGAGCGAAGGCCGCGCGTTTCCGGTGGAGACGGCCTATCTCGGCCGCGATCCGCGCACGCCCATCGACCGCCAGATGGCCGACGCCATCCGCCGCGCGCTGGACCGGGAAGACGGCTCCATCCTCGCCTTCCTGCCCGGCGCCGCCGAGATCCGCCGCACCGAGGCGCTGCTGCTGGAACAGCTGCGCGACCCCAAGGTCGATATCGTCGCCCTGTTCGGCGCGCTGGACGCCGCCGAGCAGGACCGCGCCGTGCTGCCGGCCCCGGCGGGGCGGCGCAAGGTGGTGCTGGCGACCTCCATCGCCGAAACGTCGCTGACCATCGAGGGCGTGCGGGTGGTGGTGGACAGCGGCCTCGCCCGCGTGCCGCGCTTCGAGCCGGACGTGGGACTGACGCGGCTTGAGACCGTCCGCGTCTCCCGCGCCGCCGCCGACCAGCGCCGGGGCCGCGCCGGCCGCACCGAGCCCGGCGTCTGCTATCGCCTGTGGAGCGAGGGTGAGACGGCGAGCCTTCCGGCCTTCGCCACGCCCGAAATCCTCGCCGCCGACCTCACCGGCCTCGTGCTCGACCTTGCCCGCGTGGGCGTGCGCGATCCCGCCGCCCTCCCCTTCCTCGATCCGCCCCCCGCGCCGGCCGTGACCGAGGCGAAGGCGCTGCTGCGCCTCCTCGGCGCGCTCGACGGTGATGAGGCAGTGACGCCGCTCGGTCGCCTCATGGCGCGCTTGCCTCTGCCGCCGCGCCTCGCCCATATGGTCGCCATCGGCGCGGCGCAGGGCGTGGGGCGTCTGGGCGCGGAGATCGCCGCGCTGCTGGTGGAGCGGGGGCTTGGTGGCGACAGCGTGGACCTGCTCGCCCGCCTCGACGGCTTCCGCCGCGACCGCTCCCGCCGCGCGGAGGAGTCCCGTCGCCTTGCCGGGCGATGGGCGGAGATGGCGGCGCGGGAGGCTGCGGCGGAAGAACCGGCGGACGGTGCGCCTCCCTCCCCCGCCGCCCTGCTGGCGCTCGCCTTTCCCGACCGGGTGGCCAAGGCCCGCGAGGGCCGGGCCGGGGAGACCCAGGTGCGCCTTCTGATGGCCAACGGTCGCGGTGCGGTTCTGGAGGGGACATCCCCGCTTGCCCGCGCACCCTTCCTCGCGGTGGCGGAAGCCTCCGGCCGCGCCGAGGGCGCCCGCATCACCCTCGCGGCCGCTTTATCAGCGGACGAGGTGGAAGCCTTGTTTGCCGATGACATCACCTCCGGCCTCGAAGTCGCCTTCGACCCCGCCGCCATGGCGGTGCGGGCGCGGGAGGTACGGCGGCTCAGGGCGCTGGTGCTGGCGGCACGGCCCCAGCCGGTTCCGGCGGACGCGGAGACGGCGCGCGCGCTCGCCCGCGGCATTGCGGATGCGGGCATCGGGCGCCTGCCCTTCTCCGCGGCGTCCCGGCAATGGCGCGAGCGCGTCACGTTCCTGCGCGCGGCCGAGGGCGAGCCGTGGCCGGACCTGTCCGATGCGGCGCTCGCGGGATCGGCGGAGACGTGGCTCGCGCCGTTTCTCACCGGCCGCACGTCGCTGGCCGACATCACGGGCGCCGACGTGGGCAACGCCCTTCACGCCTTGCTGCCCTATGAGCTGACGGCCCGGCTGGAGGCGGAGGCGCCTACCCATTTCACCGCCCCCACGGGCTCGCGCCTCGCCATCGACTACGGCGCGGAGGGCGGGCCGGCGGTTGAGGTGCGGGTGCAGGAATTGTTCGGCCTCACCGCCCATCCGGCCATCGCCAGCGGGCGGGTGCCCCTCACCCTCGCTTTGCTCTCGCCCGCGCACCGGCCGATCCAGGTGACGAAGGACCTGCCGCAATTCTGGCGCGGCTCGTGGCGGGATGTTCGCGCCGACATGCGCGGCCGCTACCCCAAGCACCCCTGGCCGGAAGACCCCGCTGCCGCCCCGCCGACCACGCGGGCAAAACCGCGCGGGACGTGAGGGCCGGGGCTTTCTGCTTTCGCTCAGGCGCCGCGCGGGCTGTGTGTGCCCTTCTTGGGCCGCCCCGCTACTCCGCCGGGATGGCCCGCGGCCGGCCCTCGCCGTCGATGGCGACGAAGGTGAAGACGGCCTCCGTCACCTTCGTCGACTGCTCGCTCTCGCGCGCCCGGCGCCACGCCTCAACCTCGATGCGCAGCGAGCTGCGTCCCACCCGCGCGATGTTGGCGAACAGGCTCACCTCGTCGCCCACCGCAACGGGCGACAGGAAGCTCATGGCCTCCACCGCCACCGTCGCCGCGCGGCCCCGCGAGCGGCGCGCCGCCACGTTTCCGGCGGCAAGGTCCATCTGCGACATCAGCCAGCCGCCGAAGATATCCCCGCTCGGATTGGTATCGGCCGGCATGGCGATGGTCCGGATGACCGGAATGCCATCCGGCATCTGCGACTCCTTGTCGTGCATCCCTTCTCCCCGCACGCCTGAGGCGTGCTCTGCGCAACGTTCCGCCGAAGCTGATAGCAAAATTTCGCCGCAGCGCCGCCAAATTTGATCCATCTCAGAGAATCGGGACCGGGGGTGTGGTTTCTAACGCTTGTCCATGTCTTTTCGGGGCAGACAGGGCATGGATGACCGGCTCCGCCTTGCTGTGTGGGCGGAGCCGGTATCTCTTTCAGCCGAACCTTTTCAGAAGGCCGGCACATGATTCCGCCGGAACGAGGCTAACCTCGTTACCGGCGGTTTTCATTTTGGGCCGGTCGCATCGGAGGCCGCCATGGTCCAGACCCGTCCCGAAAGCCGCATCTCCCGCATCCGCCGCCGCGCCCTCGCCGCCACAGTGCTGGCCGGGGCGCTCGCCTCCGCGCTCGCACCCGTGGCGCAGGCCTGCACCCGCGCGGTCTATCTGGGCTCCGATGGCGTCGTCATCACCGGCCGGTCCATGGACTGGATGGAGGACATGCGCACCAACCTGTGGGCCTTCCCGGCCGGCATGGCGCGCGACGGAGCGGCAGGAGCCAACACGCCGAAATGGGTGTCGAAATACGGCAGCGTCATCGCCTCGGGCTATGATGTGGGCTCGGCCGACGGCATGAACGAGAAGGGCCTCGTCGCCAACCTGCTGTACCTCGCCGAATCCGAATATGCGAAGCCCAACGGCAAGCCGGCCCTCTCCATCAGCGTGTGGGCGCAATACGTGCTCGACAATTTCGCCACCGTCGCCGAGGCGGTCACGGCGCTCTCCGCCGAGCCGTTCGTGGTGGTCACGGCGAACCTGCCCAACGGCTCCGGTGCCCAGCTCCACCTCGCCATCTCCGATCCCTCCGGCGACAGCGCCATCTTCGAGTATCTCGGCGGCAAGCTGGTGGTGCATCACGGCCGGCAGTATCAGGTAATGACCAACTCACCCAGCTACGACCAGCAGCTGGCGCTCAACGCCTATTGGCAGGACATCGGCGGCACGGTGTTCCTGCCCGGCACCAACCGCGCGGCGGATCGCTTCGCCCGCGCCAGCTTCTTCATCAAGGCCATCCCCGCCAAGGCGGCGCCGGAGATCCTGTCCGCCGTTCCGGACCAGACCTACGCCAACCAGGCGGTGGCGAGCGTCGCCAGCGTGATGCGCTCGGTGAGCGTGCCCCTCGGTCTCTCCACGCCGGGCGAGCCGAACATCGCCTCCACCCTGTGGCGGACGGTGAGCGACCAGAAGGACAAGGTCTATTTCTTCGATTCCGCCACCAGCCCGAACACCTTCTGGGTGCCCATCGCCGACCTCGACCTGAAGGTGGGCGCGCCGGTGAAGAAGCTCGATCTCACCGGCGGCAAGGTCTATGGCGGCAACGCCGCCGCGCGGTTCGTGCCGGCACAGCCCTTCACCTTCCTGCCCGTCAAGCTGGACTGAGCCGCTCGCGGAGCGAGCCTGCGCGTCTTGTGCTCGGCTTGGCTCGGTCCCTACTGGGGCGGCGGCGAGAAGGTGCTGGTGGAGGGCGGCGGGGCGAAACCGCCGCTCGACGGGGGCGGCGCGAAGCCGCCGCTGCTGCTGCCGCTCGACGGGGGTGGCCCGAACACGTCCTTCGAGCCCGAAGAAGACGAGCTTGCAGGCGGCGCACTCGCGGCGGCGGGCGCCGGGGCGGGCTGCGCGGCGGCGGCCGGCGGCTTCGGCTTCGGCCGCGAGGCGGACGGCTTGGGCCGCTCGCGCACTTCCGGCGTGCCCTGCGGGTCGAAGCCCACATAGATGATGTAACGCTCCATCTCGTTCGGCTTCAGCAGCGGGAACGCGATCTGGTCCTCCACCACGGTGAAGGGCGCGTGGCCCGGATCGGCCGGCACGTCGACGGCAATGGCGAAGAACTTGGTGGTGACGGTCTTGGGCGAGGGACCCTCGTTCACCACGGCAATGCGAACGGGCACTTTCACCTGACCGGGGCTGCCCTTTTCGCCCATGAGGACGCGACCTTCGATGCCCACCTTCACCATCATCATGCCGTTGGCGATGGTGCATTCGCGGGCGAGGCGGCCGATGGTGGCCTGATAGCGCAGCCCGCCGCCGGTCGTGACCTGCCAGCTGCCAGCGCCGGTGCGCACGGTGAGCATCGGGCAGTCATAGGACAGCTGATCCGGACCGGCGCCGACGACGAGCGAGCCGGAGTTGGCACTGTTGACCACACCGGCAGAGGTGCCGCCCGCCACCGGCGTTGCAATGGCGGTGCCGCCGGCGACGCCCGTATCCTGCGCGCCGAAGGAGCCATCGAGGCCTTCACCACCGGCGCAACCGGCGAGGACCGCCGCCATCAGGCCCGGCAGCACAAGCCGCGCGAGGGAAAGCCGGGGCAACGCGAAACCGCGGCGCGCCGTCGGAGACGACAGGGGTGCGCACACGCGTGAAGCTGCCATCGCGGGCCCGTCGGTGGCCCGGATCTGCGCGACCGTCCGTGTTGCACCCGCCATATCTTCAACTCCATGGGCGCCCTGGATCGCGCGCTTATAGCAAAGGGAAGCCGGCATGAGGACTCCCCGCCCGCCCCTGCGGGTCCCCGGCGCCGGCTCCGTGAAAGTAAGGTTACCGCAGGCCGATCAGCCTCCGAGGCCCACGGGCTTGCCCACCACCACCGTCAGCGCATCCTTCGCCGTGGCGAGACGGCCGGCGACACGCTTGAGATCGTCGAGGGTGACGGCGGCGATCAGGGCGTTGCGACGGTCGATATAGTCGATGCCGAGATCGTCGAGCTGGATCTGCAACAGCTGGCCGGCGACCTTGGACGAGGTATCGAAGCGCAGGGCATAGCTGCCCATCAGATAGCTCTTTGCCTCCTCCAGCTCCTTGGCGGTCGGCCCGTCCTTCAGGATCTGGCCGAACTCATGGGTGATGAGGGAGATGGATTCCGCCGCCCGCTCGTTCTTGGTCGCCGTGCCGGCGAACCAGAGGCCGACGTGGGAGAGCGCCACCTGATAGGAATAGACCGAATAGGCCAGCCCCCGCGCCTCGCGCACTTCCTTGAACAGGCGCGAGGAAAAGGCGCTGCCGCCGAGGATGTGGTTGAGCACATAGGCCGGGATGAAGTCCGGATCGCGCCGCTCCAGGCCGCCGGTGCCCATAACCACCACCGACTGCGAGACGTCGAGGGGGATGACCTCCACGGTGCCGATCTTCTGCGGCGTCACATTGGCGACGGGGGTCAGCGTCGCCTGGGCCGGGAGCTTGCCGAACACCTCGTCGAGCCGCTTGCCCAGTTCCTCGGCGCTGATGTCGCCCACCACGGCGACACGCAGGTTGGAACGGGCGAAGGTCTTGCCGATGAAGCCGGCGATGTCCTCGCGGGTCAGCTTGGCGACGCTGTCCAGCGTGCCGTCCACCGGCCGGCCATAGGGATGGCCGGGGAAGGCAAGCGCGAACCAGCGGTCGTTGGCGATGGCGTTGGGCTCGGTGGAGCGGCGGCGCAGCATGGCGAGCTGGGAGGCGCGGATGCGCTCCACCGCCTCGCTGTCGAAGCGCGGCTCGTTCACGGCGAGGCGCAGCAGCTCGAAGGCCTTGTCACGGTTTTCCGAGAGGGTGCGCAGGGAACCGCGCATCTCGTCGCGGCCGGCGTCGAAATGCAGCTCCACCGCATGATCGGCCAGCGCCCGCTGGAAGGCGTCGGAATCCATCGCGCCGGCGCCCTCGTCCAGCAGGGAGGACGCAAGGTTGGCGAGGCCGGCATGCTCGGGGCCGTCCTGAGCCGCGCCGCCGAGGAAGGCGAACTCGAAGGCAATGAGCGGGAGCGTGGTGTCGTGGACCAGCCAGGCCTTGATGCCGCCGGGGCTCGTCACCTCGGTGATGCGGCTCGACTGGGACTGCGCCGTATCGGCGGCGAGAAGGGAAAGGGCCATCGTAACCATCGCAAGAAAGAGCCGGGCGGCAGGGCGAAGGCCCGCGCCCGAGAAAAAGGCGCGCCGGCCCGAACGGGCCGGCGATCGGAACACGAAAGCCGTGACGGTCGCCGTCACGAGCGATTGTCCTTCTTGCCGTCCGCCTTGCCGGCGTCGCCAGCCTTGGGCTCGGTCTGCTTGAGGTAGCCGGTCACGGCCCGGTCGGTGACGAGGTAACGGCGGGCCACGTCGCGCACCTGATCGGCGGTCACGGCCTTGAGCCGCTCGGGCCATTCGCGCACGTCCTTGGCGGAAAGGCCGGTGGCCCAGGAGGCGCCATAGATGCGGGCGAGCGTCGCCTGATTGTCCTGCGCATAGATGGTGTCGGCGATGAGCCGGGTCTTGGCGCGGGCCAGCTCCAGATCGTCCACGCCCTTCTCCTGCAGCTCGGCCACCACCGCATCAACGGCAGCTTCCAGCGTCTCAAGGCTCACGCCCGGACGCGGGGACGCATAAGCGACGAAGCGGGTCGCGTCGTAGGCGGTTCCTTGATACCAGGAGCCGGCACCGGCCGCGAGGCCCTTCTCCGCCACCAGGGTGCGGTACATGCGGCTGGTCTGGCCACCGCCGAGGATGTGCGAGAGCACTTCGAGCGCTTCCGCATCGCCCGGCGCAGCGGTCCGGGCCGAGGGCACGAGATAGGAGCGCTGCAGGCTCGGCTGGGCGACGCGCGGGTCGGCCAGCGACACCCGCCGGTGGGCGCGCGGCTCGGGCTCCTGCGGGCGGTTGCGCGGCGGGGTGTCAGCCTGGGCGACCTTGCCGTAGGTCTTTTCCGCCAGCGCCTTCACCTCAGCCGGGTCCACGTCGCCGGCCACCACGAGCAGGGCGTTGTTGGGGGCGTAGAAGCGGCGGTAGAAGGCCAGGGCATCCTCGCGGTTGAGGCCCTTGATCTCGTGCTCCCAGCCGATGATCGGGTGCTGGTAGGGATGGTTGACGTAGGTCGTGGCCTGCAAAACCTCGGAGAGGCGCGCGCCGGGATCATTGTCCGTGCGCATGCGGCGCTCTTCCAGCACCACGTCGCGCTCGGGCAGCACCACCTCGTCGGAGAGCTTGAGGCCGCGCATGCGGTCGGCCTCGAAACCCATCACGGTTTCCAGGTGCTCTTTCGCCACGCGCTGGAAATAGGCGGTGTAATCCTGCGAGGTGAAGGCATTTTCCTGGCCGCCGAGGCGCGCCACCTCGGCCGAGAACTGGCCCTGAGGGTGCGCATCGGTGCCCTTGAACATCAGGTGCTCGAGGAAATGGGCGATGCCGGACTTGCCCGGCTGCTCGTCGGCCGATCCCACCTTGTACCACACCATGTGGGTGACCACCGGGGTCCGGTGATCGGGGATGACCATGACCTGAAGGCCGTTGGCGAGCTTGAATTCGGTGACTTCGGGGCCCGCCGCATCAGCAAGGCGGGGAGAAAATGCGGCCGCTCCAGCGGCGAGAATGGCAACCATGGCGAGACGGCTCATCTGCACGTGACGATCTTTCGGCATTCGACGCGCCCGAAGACGCGTCCGTCAAGGAAAGATAGGGTGCCCGCCGCCGCAGAAAAGGACGGGCGACTGCGGTTTCCGTCCGTGCCCACCCTCGGTCCGCCCTTGCGCCGGAGCGCAGACGCCGTCACTGGCGATCGAACAGGGTCGGCAGCTTCCAGGGTTCCTTCTTCTCCTCCACCACGCCATAGGGAGCATTGGGGGCGGGCGTCTGGTAGCCGGTGGGCGGCTGGATCAGGTTCTCGCGGGTGGGCTCGCCGTTGAAGGTGAGCTGCTCCTGCTTGCCGGTCAGGCCGCCGAGCCCGGGAAAGCCGGAGGAGCCGAGCTGGCTGGGCAGCAGCACGTCGCGCTGGGAGCCCGCGCCGACCGGCTCGGTCGGCGAGGAGCTGTTGCCCACCGCCCGCTTCTTGCCGCGGTTGAGCTCGGACGGCATGAGCGGCCGGCCCGGATCGTCGCGCACGATCGGCGCCTTCGCCGCCTGCGCCGCGGCGGCGCGGCGCTGGAGGTCGTAATCCTTGGGCCAGTTGGGATTGGCCTCGGCAGCGCTCTTCTGCGGCGGGGGAAGGGCATCGGGCACGCGCGGCGGCACCACGAGGGGGGCGCGCTCGCGGTAGTCGATTTCCGGCTTCTCGTCCTCCTCCTTCAGCCCAAGAATCTGCATGGCGCTTTCGAAGATATTGGTGCTGCCGTCGAGGTTCTGCGCGGCGGCCGGGGCGGGCGCGGCGAGCGTCAGGGCAAAGGCGGTGAGCAGCGCGCCGCCCCCGAAGCGCAGCGGGATGAGGCGAAGTGCGGGGGACAGAACGGTGCCGGCCGCGCGCGGCGCGGCATCAGCGCTATGCGGGAAAAGGGAAATCTCTCGCATGGGTCTCACGTCCTCGATGCCATCCTCTGATGCGTTCTCAAAGCGTGCGCGCTCACGGCTCGCGCTCAGCTTCGGACCGGGGCGCCATTGGCGCGGCCGAGGGCGGCGATTTTGAGGCGCCGCCGAGAAATGCATCGTAAAGAAGCAGGCCCACGCCGACAACAACCGCCACATCGGCGAGGTTGAACACGTACCAGCGGTATCCGAAGGCGTGCAGCGACACGAAATCGAACACCGCCCCATAGACCACCCGGTCAACCGCATTGCCGATGGCGCCGCCGATGAGCAGGCCCAGCGCGAACGCCTCGAACCGGCTGCGGGCGCGGGCTAGCCACACGGCGAACAGGATGGCCGCCGCCACCTTGATGGCCACCAGTACCCAGCGCCCGGTCTCGCCCTGCGGAAACAGGCCGTAGCTGATGCCGTAATTCCACAGCGCGGCGAAGTCGACAAAGGGCGCGACGGGCTTGATCTGCCCGTCCCAGGACGCCGACCAGGCGAGCACGAGGCCCTTGGAGGCCTGATCCGCCACCAGCACAGCGAGAGCGACGAGAAGACCGAAGACGATGGGACGGCGCTGCAAGGGGCCTCTCTCAGGAACGGCCGCTCTGGCCGATGGCCGGACGCGATCCGCCGTTCATAGACGAGGCCGCCCGCCCCGGCAACGCGAGGGCGGGCGGGGTTCGGTTCACTCCGCCGCAGCGTGGGCGGCGTAGAACTCCCGCAGCGCGGCGGCATCGCGCGGCGTGACGTCGGGGAATTCCGGGTCGGTGCCCACCGCGGGCGAGACCTTCCACGAGCGGGCGCACTTGGTGCCTTCCGCACGGGCCGGCACCACGGCGACGCCGGGCACGTCCGCCAGCCGGAAGGCATCGGCCGGTCCCTCGCCGCGGATCAGCTTCGCGTCCGAGGTGATGGCGATCTCGGCGAGGTCGAGGCCGGAGAGGGCCTCGGCCAGCGCGTCGTCGGTCACATAGACCTCGGGCGCAGCCTCCAGCGAGGAGCCCATGCGCTTGGCGGCGCGCTCCACCTCCAGTGCGCCCAGCACCACGCGGCGGATGAGGCGCACCTTGCGCCACTGCTCCGCCAGCGCCTCGTCGCGCCACGCGGCGGGCGTCTCCGGGAAAGCGAGGAGATGCACCGAGCCCTCCTCATCCCCCGTACGGGCGATGTAGGCCTCCTCGCAGGTGAAGGCGAGGATGGGCGCGAGCCAGGTGATGAGGCGGTTGAACACCTCGTCCAGCACGGTGAGGCAGGCGCGCCGCGTCGGCGAGGAGATGGGATCGCAATAGAGCGCATCCTTGCGGATGTCGAAATAGAAGGCCGACAGCTCGATGTTCATGAACTGGGTGAGCGCCGCGTGCACCTTCTTGTAGTCGAAGGCGCGGTAGGCGGCGCGGATCTCCCCGTCCAGCTCCGCGAGGCGGTTAAGGATGAAGCGTTCCAGCGACGGCATGTCGGCCACCGCCACCTTCTCCTCCGGCCGGTAATGGTGCAGTGAGCCGAGCAGCCAGCGGATGGTGTTGCGCAGCTTGCGGTAGGTGTCGGCCGTGGTCTTGAGAATTTCCGGGCCGATGCGCAGGTCGTCCGCATAGTCCGAGGCGCACACCCACAGGCGCAGGATATCGGCGCCGGACTGCTTGATGACGTCCTGCGGCGAGGTGACGTTGCCCAGCGACTTGGACATCTTGCGGCCGTCCTCGTCGAGGACGAAGCCGTGGGTCAGCACCACGTCATAGGGCGGGCGGCCGCGGGTGCCGCAGCTCTCCAGCAGCGAGGAATGGAACCAGCCGCGGTGCTGGTCCGAGCCCTCCAGATACATCACCTTGTCGCGCCCCGCGGGCGGACGTTCCGCCTTGAGGTCGGGGCGGACTTCCAGCGTGAAGGTGTGGGTGGAGCCGGAATCGAACCACACGTCGAGGACGTCATCCACCTTCTGCCAGCCCTCGGCGGCACGTTCGGCGAGGAAGCGGGCGCTGGCCCCCTCCTTGAACCAGGCGTCGGCGCCCTCGGCGGAGAAGGCTTCGGCGATGCGGGAATTGACGGCGGCGTCCTTGAGGATCTCGACTTCGCCGTCGCCCTTGTCCTTCACGAACACGGCGATGGGCACGCCCCAGGCGCGCTGGCGCGAGACCACCCAGTCCGGCCGGTTCTCAATCATGCCGGTGATGCGGTTCTCGCCCGCCGCCGGCACCCATTCCACCGTCTTGATCCCGGCCAGCGCGCGGGCGCGCAGGGTGTCGGGCTCATTGCCGGCAAGCGTCGCCGGGCGCGGCGCCGCCTTGCCGTCCGCCGCGCGGATGTCCTGGTCCATGGCGATGAACCATTGCGGCGTGTTGCGGAAGATCACCGGCTTCTTGGAGCGCCAGGAGTGCGGATACTGATGCTTCACCCGGCCGCGCGCGAGCAGGTTGCCGGCCTTGATGAGCGCATCGATGACGGCGCCGTTGGCGTCGCCCTTCTCGCCCTTCTCGGTGATGACGCGCTTGCCCTCGAACCCGGGGGCCTGGGACGTGTAGAAGCTGTCCTCGTCCACCGTGTAGGGGATGGCCGGATTGATGCCGCGCTCCTCCAGCCAGCGGCGATGGTTCACCCACGCCTCGAAGTCCTCGCGGCCATGGCCGGGGGCGGTGTGGACGAAGCCCGTGCCGGCGTCGTCGGTGACATGCTCGGCTTCCAGCAGCGGCACCTTGAAGGTGTAGCCGCCGAGCCCGAGGTCCGCGAGTGGATGGGCGAGGATGAGGCTGCCCACCACATCGGCGGGAACATCGCCGCGCCGCTCAAAGGCGGTGACGCGGGCGGCCTTGAACACGTCGTCGGCCAGCTTGTCGGCAAGGATCAGGCGATCGCCGGCCTTGGCCCAGTTGTCGGCCGGGGCGTCCGTGACCTCATAGACGCCATAGGCGATCTTCGGCGCGTAGGTGACGGCCCGGTTGCCCGGCATGGTCCAGGGGGTGGTGGTCCAGATGACGACGGTCGCGCCCTTGAGGTCGCCCTCCGACACCACCGGGAACTTCACCCACACGGTATCGCTCGTGAAATCCTGGTACTCCACCTCCGCCTCGGCCAGCGCGGTCTTCTCCACCACCGACCACATCACCGGCTTGGAGCCGCGATAGAGCAGGCCGTTCTCGGCGAACTTCATGATCTCGCGGGCGATCTGCGCCTCGGCCATGAACGCCATGGTGGTATAGGGATGATCCCAGTCGCCCTCGACGCCGAGGCGCTTGAACTCCTCGCGCTGCTTGCCCACCCATTCCTCGGCATAGGCGCGGCATTCCTGGCGGAAGGCGACCATGGCGGCGGCGTCGGAGAAGTCGGGCTTCTGCTTGCCCTTCTTGCGGTAGTTCTCTTCCTCGATCTTCCACTCGATGGGCAGGCCGTGGCAGTCCCAGCCGGGCACGTAGTTCGAGTCATAGCCCAGCATCTGCTGGGAGCGCGTCACCACGTCCTTGAGGATCTTGTTGAGCGCGTGACCGATGTGGATGTTGCCGTTGGCATAGGGCGGGCCGTCATGCAGCACGAAGCGGTCGCGACCGCGCCCGGCCTCGCGCAGGCGGCCGTAGAGATCGATGCGCGCCCAGCGGGCCAGCAGCTCCGGCTCCTTCTGGGGCAGGCCGCCGCGCATGGGGAAGGCGGTTTCCGGCAGGAACAGGGTCTTGGAATAGTCGGGGGCGGACGGCTTGCTCTCGGACTTCTCGGTCATGGAACGCTCGGGGGATGAAGGCAGGGTCGGGGCGGAAAAATCCCGGCAGCCCCCGCGCGCTCAGCCGCGCCGGCGGGGGGCCGGGCCGATAATTCGCGCCACGAGGGGGCGGCTGCGGCGAGGCAGAACCCCGCGATAATGAGAAAATCCGCTCATGGTGCGGCTTCTATCAGGCGCGGAGGGCCGGGAAAAGCCCGCAGATCGGCGCAGCGCCAGCGCCCTCCGGTTGCGGCGGGCAAAGAAAAACCCCGGCACCAACGGTGCCGGGGCTCTTCTTGGTTCCCCTCTTTTAAAAAACCACGGGGCGGCGACGAGGCCACCCCGCCAGGATCAGGAGTGGTACGCGCGCTCGCCGTGCTCGTTGATGTCGAGACCCTCGCGCTCCACGTCCGTGGAGGGACGCAGGCCGACGATGACCGAGATCACGAACAGGATGACGGCGGTGCCGACGCCCGACCACACCACGGTCACGCCGACAGCCTTGAGCTGGGCGATGACCTGGGCGGTCATGTCGTAGGCCGCGACCGCACCGGTGGTGTAGTCGTAGATGCCCGTGCCGCCGAGCGAGGGGCTCACCAGGATGCCCGTGGCGATGGCGCCGACGATGCCGCCGATCCCGTGCACGCCGAACACGTCGAGGGCGTCGTCATAGCCCAGGGCGTTCTTCACGGCGGTGCAGAAGATGAAGCAGATCGGCGACACGACGAGGCCGAGGACCAGCGAGCCCATGATGCCGGCGAAGCCCGACGGCGGGGTCACGGCGACGAGGCCGGCGACGATGCCCGAGGCGAGGCCGAGCATGGAGGGCTTACCCTTCACCAGCCATTCCACGAACATCCAGGACATGCCGGCCGCGCAGGTGGCGATGAAGGTGTTCATCATCGCGAGGGCGGTGGTGGCATTGGCCTCGAGGTTGGAGCCGGCGTTGAAGCCGAACCAGCCGACCCACAGCAGGGAGGCGCCGACCATGGTGAGCGTCAGCGAGTGGGGCGAGAGCGCCTCCTTGCCGAAGCCCAGACGCTTGCCGACCATGATGCAGGCCACGAGGCCGGCGATACCGGCATTGATGTGCACCACGGTGCCGCCCGCGAAGTCGATGGCGCCGAGCTGGAAGATGTAGCCCGAGTCCGCGTTCACGGCATCGAGCGCGGCCTGCGCGGCAGCCTTGGCGGTGCCGTCAGTGGCAGCGGCGAGGGCCTTGGCAGCGGCGTCGATCGCATCCGGGCCGGCCCAGTACCAGACCATGTGGGCGATGGGGAAGTACACGAAGGTGACCCACAGCGGCACGAACAGCACCACGGCGGAGAACTTCATGCGCTCGGCGAAGGCGCCGAAGATGAGGGCCGGGGTGATCATGGCGAAGGTCATCTGGAAGGCGATGTACACCCACTCCGGAATGGCCACGCCCACCGAGAAGGTGGCGGCGAGGGATTCGCCGGTGACGCCGGAGAGGAACGCCTTGGAGAAGCCGCCGACAAAGGGAGAGCCGCCGGTGAAGGCGAGCGAGTAGCCGTAGAGCACCCAGATGAGGCCGACGATGCACACGCTGTAGGCGACCTGCATCAGCACGGAGAGCATGTTCTTGGCGCGCACGAGGCCGCCGTAGAACAGGAACAGGCCGGGCACCGACATCATCAGCACCAGCAGCGCGGACGTGAGCATCCAGGCGACGTCGCCCTTGTTCACGGTGGGGGCGGCGACTGCGGCGGGAACGGCGGTTGCGGCATCAGTCGCAGGCGGCGCCGTCTGGGCCAGTACCGGCGCGGCTACCGCCAGCGCCAGAAGAAGCGCGGGAACCCCCACGCGGGACCACGTCTTGGACGTCATGGATGAATGCTCCGTGAAAGAGATGAGGCTCAAAGGGCGTCGGCGTCGGTCTCGCCGGTGCGGATGCGCACGGCGTGCTCGATCGGGATGACGAAGATCTTGCCGTCGCCGATCTGGCCGGTCTTGGCAGACGCGGTGATCGCCTCCACCACCTTGGAGACCTGGTCGGCGGACACAGCGACCTCGATCTTCAGCTTCGGCAGGAAGCTCACGGCATATTCGGCGCCGCGGTAGATCTCGGTGTGGCCCTTCTGACGCCCGTAGCCCTTGACCTCGGTCACGGTGAGACCGTGCACACCGATACCGGTGAGGGCGTCGCGCACCTCCTCCAGCTTGAATGGCTTGATGATGGCCATGACGATCTTCATGGATCGGTCCCTGTCCCCTGATGCCGCTGCGCTTCCCGATGAAGCCCGAGCGGTGTTTTTCGCGGCGGCTTCGCCGAGCGGGTCGGGGAGATCCGCGCCGCGGCTGGCAAGCCTGCGGACAGAGGAATCAAGTACCGTGCCAAGAGAGGAGGACTGCGGCGGATGCCGGGAGTCCCGTGCATATTTTTCCGCCACGGCGCGCTTTGCAGGGGCTCCGCCGCCTGCTCGCCGCTTTTTGTGCCTATTTTTTAATCTCAACGCCCACGAGAGCGACACATCTCGTTCGCACTTGCGTGATGACGCATTGCAGCGCGCAATCCGGGGCCTGCCTACGGGCGCGGCGTGACCGGCCGCATGAGGCCTTCCTGTGCCGCAGAAGCGACCAGAATCCCGTCACGGGTGAACAGCTCGCCGCGGCAGAATCCCCGCCCGGCCGAGGCGGCGGGGCTCTCCTGGGTGTAGAGCAGCCAATCGTCGGCGCGGAACGGGCGGTGAAACCACAGCGCGTGGTCGAGGCTCGCCACCTGCACGTCCTTGTCGAACACGGACTTGCCGTGGGGCAGAAGCGCCGCCTGCAGCAACGACAGGTCGGATGCATAGGCGAGCACCGCCTGATGAATGGGCAGATCGTCCGGCAGCGGGCCGCGGGCGCGGATCCAGATGCTCGGCCGCGCCCCCGGCGACCCGAGATAGGCCATGTCCAGGCTGGTGGGCTTCACCTCCAGCGGCCGGTGCGCCATCCAGTCGCGGCCGGAGGCGCCGGGGAAGCGCGCCAGCAGGCGCTCGCGCCACACGTCGTCGCCGGGCAGATCCTCGGGCTGGGGCACGTCCGGCATCTGGCTCTGATGGGTGAAGCCCTCCTCCTGCTTCTGGAACGACACCGACATGCTGAAGATGGCTTCGCCATGCTGGATCGCCACCACCCGGCGGGTGGTGAAGGAGCGGCCGTCGCGGATGCGGTCCACGTCGTAGATGATCGGAACGGTGGGGTCGCCGCCGAGCAGGAAATAGCCGTGCAGGGAGTGGGTGACGCGCGCCTCCTCCACCGTGCGGCGGGCGGCGACGAGGGCCTGGGCGATCACCTGGCCACCGAACACCCGCCCCCCGGTGGGCGATACGCTGCGACCCCGGAACAGGTTGATCTCGAGCGGTTCGAGGTCAAGGATGCCGAGGAGCTTCTCCACGTCGGGATTCTGGGCGGTCATTCAGGGGCTCGCCGATGGCTGCGCACCCTGCGGGCGGCAGCATCAAAGAAGGTGGAACGGGATGCGGGTCGCACGGTTCAGTCGAGGGCAGGACGCCACGCCCACGCCTCGACCGTCAACCCCAAAACGTCAGCCGTCTCCCCTATAGGCGAGCCATTCGCCCCCCGGCAGCGTAGAACGACGAACGATCATCAGGAGTGAAGGTCATGGGCTCCCCGAACGCACCGCTTCCGGAGACCGGCTGGTCCGCAAACCCGGCCGCGGCCGATCGCGCGCCGGAACGGGCACAGGCGGAGCGGGCCGATGTCGCCATCGTCGGCGGGGGCCTCGCGGGCCTGAGCCTCGCCCTCGCCTTGCGCCAGGGCCTCGGCCCGGATGCGGACATCGCCCTTTACGACCCGACCCTTTCCCGCGCCGGTCTCGATGACGGGCGCTGTTCCGCCATCGCCGCCTGCGCGCGGCGCATGCTCACCAGCCTCGGTGTGTGGCACGAGATCGCCGCCAGGGCCGAGCCCATGCGCACCATGGTCGTGACAGACAGCCGCACCAAGGACGTGGCGCGCCCCACCTTCCTCACCTTCGACGGCGATGTGGAGCCGGGCGAACCCTTCGCCTTCATGGTGCCGAACCTCGATTTGCAGCAGGCGCTGGTGGCAGCCGCCCGTTCCGCCGGCATCGACCTGCGCGAAGAGGCGGTGACGTCCTTCCGCAGCGAGGGCGGCGGGGTCGAGCTGGCCTCCGCCTCGGGCGTGCCGCTGCGCGCCGGCCTGCTGGTGGCGTGCGATGGCGCGCGTTCGCGCATTCGGGAGATGGCTGGCATCTCCACGGTGTCCTGGGGCTATGGCCAGAGCGGCATCACCTTCGTGGTGGAGCACGAGCGCCCGCATGAAGGCCGCGCCGAGGAGCATTTCCTGCCCGCTGGCCCGTTCGCCATCCTGCCCTTGCCGGGCAACCGCTGCTCGGTGGTGTGGACCGAGCGCACCGCCGATGCGGACCGTCTCCTCGCCCTGCCCTCCGCCATCTTCCAGGAGGAGCTGGAGCAGCGCTTCGGCCATCGCCTGGGCTGGGTGAAGCCGGTGACGAAGCCCCGCGCCTATCCCCTCGGCTTCGCCATGGCCCGCGCCTTCATCGGCGACCGCCTCGCGCTGGTGGGCGATGCCGCCCACGTCATCCACCCCATCGCCGGGCAGGGCCTCAACATGGGCCTGCGCGACGTGGCGGCCCTCGCCGAGGTGGTGACGGACGCCGCGCGCGTCGGCCTCGACTTCGCCTCGCCCACCACGCTGGAGCGCTACCAGCGCTGGCGGCGGTTCGACACTTTGGCCATGGGCGTCGCGACGGATGGTCTCAACCGCCTGTTCTCCAACCATTCCGACGCGCTGCGTGCCATTCGCGACGTGGGCCTCGGGCTGGTGGACCGCCTGCCCCGCCTCAAGGGCCTGTTCATCAAGGATGCCGCCGGCCTCACCGGCGAGGTGCCCAAGCTGCTGCGCGGCGAGACGCTCTGAGGCGGGACGCTTCCCCATCTTGCCCTGCCCGGCCCCGCCTGCGAAAAGCCCGGCATGATCGTTCTCGACGATATTTCCCTGCGCCTCGCCGGGCGCCTGCTCATCGACCACGCCTCCGTCGCCCTCCCCGAGAATGCGCGCGTGGGCGTGGTCGGCCGCAACGGCTCGGGCAAGACCACCCTGTTCAAGGCGCTCATTGGCGAGCTGGAGCTGGAATCCGGCGCCGTCCGCCTGCCCAACCGCACCCGCATCGGCCGCGTGGCGCAGGAGGCGCCGGCCGGGCCGGACAGCCTGATCGAGCGCGTGCTGGCCGCCGATACGGAGCGCGCGGCGCTGCTCCAGGAGCGCGAGACCACGCAGGACCCCAACCGCATGGGCGAGATCGAGATGCGGCTCCTCGACATCGGCGCCCATGCGGCGCCGGCGCGGGCGGCCACCATCCTCGCCGGCCTCGGCTTCGACGAGAGCGCGCAGCAGCGGCCCTGCTCGGAATTCTCCGGCGGCTGGCGCATGCGCGTGGCCCTCGCCGCCTTGCTCTTCACCGAGCCGGACCTGCTGCTGCTGGACGAGCCCACCAACTATCTCGACCTTGAAGGCACCCTGTGGCTCCAGGACTACCTCGCGCACTATCCGCGCACGGTGATCCTGATCTCGCATGATCGCGACCTGCTGGACGAGAGCGTCGACCACATCCTGCATCTCACCGGGCAGAAGCTGACCCTCTACAAGGGCGGCTTCTCCTCCTTCGACCGGCAGCGGCGCGAGCGGCTGCTTTTGGATCAGAAGGCGCGCAAGAAGCAGGAGATGCAGCGCGCCCACATGGAATCCTTCGTCGCCCGTTTCCGCGCCAAGGCCACCAAGGCGAAGCAGGCCCAGTCGCGCCTCAAGGCCCTCGCCCGCATGGAGCCCCTGGCCGCGCAGGTGAGCGAGGAGGCGGCGGCCATCTCCATCCGCCATCCGGAAAAGCTGCTCTCCCCGCCCATCGTGGTGCTCGAGAAGGTGGCGGTGGGCTATGTGCCGGGCCAGCCGATCCTGCAGAATCTCAATCTGCGCATCGACGAGGACGACCGCATCGCCCTCCTCGGCCCCAACGGCAACGGCAAGTCCACCTTCGCCAAGCTCCTCGCCGACCGCCTGAAGGAGGAAAGCGGGCGGGTGGTGCGGGCCGACAAGCTGGAAGTCGCCTATCTCGCGCAGCACCAGATCGACGAACTGATCCCCGGCGACAGCCCCGCCCAGCACGTGCGGCGCCTCATGCCCGACGCGCCCGAGGCGCGGGTGCGGGCGCGCGCGGCGGAGATGGGCTTTTCCGGCGGCTCGGCCGACACCAAGGTGTCGTCCCTCTCGGGCGGAGAGAAGGCGCGCCTGCTGCTGGGGCTCGCCACCTTCCACGGGCCGCATCTGCTCATCCTCGACGAGCCCACCAACCACCTCGACATCGAGGCGCGCGCGGCCCTCATCGAGGCCATCAACGACTTCCCCGGCGCCGTCATCCTCGTCTCCCACGACCGGCATCTGCTGGAGGCCTGCGCCGAACGGCTGTGGCGGGTCTCGGGTGGCACGGTGAAGGCCTATGACGGCGATCTCGACCAGTACAAGAGCGAAGTCCTCTCCCGCTCCGACGGCGACCGCATGACCGACAAGGGGCGCAAGGACCGCTCCGAGACCAAGGCGGAAGCCACCCCTGCCCCGCGCCGCATCGCCACCGGCCCGCTCAAGAAGCGCATCCGCGAGCTGGAAGGGGCCGTGGAAAAGCTGACGAAGCAGATCGAGGGGCTGGACACGAAACTCTCCGACGCCGGCTTCCACGCCGCCAAGCCCCTGGACGCCGCCCGCTTCGCCAAGGAGCGGGCCGAGGCGGCCGAGAAGCTGGCGCAGGCGGAAGAGGAATGGCTGGAGGTCAGCGCCGAGCTCGAGGCCGCGGGCGGCTGACGGGCGCGGCCGGGGCGATCCCCGGCGCCGCCTCCGGCTCGCGCACCAGCGCCAGCAGGGCCTGCGCCGCCCGGGAATTGTAGCGGTCGGCGTGGCGCAAGGCGTAGAAGCGGCGGGCCGGCAGGGTCAGAGGCAATTGCTTCAGCGTACCCATGGCGAGGCCCGAGGCGGTGACGAGATCGGAAATCACCGTCGCCCCCGCCCCCGCGGCGACCGCGCTCACCACCGCCTCGTTGGACGGCAGCTCCAGCACCACTTTCAGCTGGGACGGATCGACACCGGAGGCGCGCAGGGCATCCTCGAACACCTGCCGCGTGCCCGAGCCCGGCTCGCGCAGCACGAAGGGCATGTCGAGGAGATCGGCCGGGGTCAGCGCCTTGAGCTCGGCGCGCGGATCGTGCGCCGCCACCACCAGCACCAGCCGGTCGCCGGGCACCGCGACCCGCGCCAGCAGCGCTTCCTCCACCTCGCCTTCCACGAAACCCACATCCGCCTCGCCCGCCCGCACGGCGGCGGCGACCTGCGCGGTGTTGCCGATCACCACTTCCAGCGCGATGTCGGGATAGAGCTCGTGAAAGCGGTTGAGCAGCGGGCCGAGCCAGTAATTGGCGATGGTCTGGCTGGCATGGATGGAGAGCCGGCCGCGCCTGAGGCCGGACAGATCGGCCAGGATCGTCTCCGCCGCGCCAGCACGGGCCAGCACGGCCTCGGCTTCGGGAACGAAGACGCGGCCGGCCTCGGTCAGCTCGATGCGGCGTCCGACGCGATGGAACAGGGCGACCCCGCAGGAGGCCTCGAGGGCGGCGACGGAAGCGCTGACCGCCGACTGGGTCATGTTCAGCGTTTCGGCCGCGCGGGTCATGTGGAGCGCGCGGGCGACGGCGACGAAGACCTTCAGTTGCTCCAGCGTCATCCCGCCCGATCACCTCGCCCCGCTCAAACGCCGCGCGGGCTTGGAAAAAGGCCCGGGAGGCAAGCTCTCGGGCCTTTGCTATCACATGAAGGTCTTGATGAGGATAAAGCTCAGCGCCGAGATGAAGAGCCAGGCGGCGGCACCGAGCAGGAGGGGCTTGATGCCCTTCAGCCGCAGCTTGCGCATGTCGGTCTCCAGCCCCATGGCGCCCAGCGCGACGGCGAGGAGGAAGGTGGTGGTGGTGGCCACCGGCATCTTCACCTCGGGCGGCACGTAACCGCTGGATGCGACCATCACCATGGCGATGAAGCCGAACACGAACCACGGCATGGGCGGGCTGGCATGGCCGGCCGACTTGTCGCCGCGCGCCCGCATCACCGCCGCCGCGCCGAGGCCGATGACGAGGGGCGCCAGCAGCATCACCCGCGAGAGCTTCGCCACGGTGCCGAACTCGCCGGCCTGCTGACCGCCCTGGAAGGCCGCCGCCACCACCTGCGCCACCTCATGGATGGAGGCGCCGGTCCACAGGCCGAAGGCATGGGGGTCGAAGCCGGTGAAAGGCATCAGCGCCGGCATCAGCAGCATAGAGAGCGAGCCGAAGATGGTGACGCAGGCCACCGCATAGGCCACGTCCTCGTCCGAGCCGCGCGTCACCGTGTTGGTGGCGATCACCGCCGAGGCGCCGCAGATGGCGGTGCCGGCGGCGATCAGCTCCGAGAGCTGCCGGTCCACGCCCATGGCGCGGCCGATCCAGCGGGTGACGAAGAAGGTGGCGAACAAGGTGAAGGCGACGATGGAGAAGCCCACCACGCCCACCGAGCGCACCTGCTCGAAGGTGAGTTGCAGGCCCAGCAGCACGATGGCGAAGCGCAGGATGCGCCGGAGCGCGAACTTCACGCCGGGCTTGATGATGGCCGCCGTGCCGAAGATGTTGTGCAGCGCCATGCCGATGACGATGGCGAGGATGAGCGGGCTGACGAGCCCCATGCCCGGCACCTGGCGGATGGCATAGGCCGCCGCAGCGATCACCACCGTATAGGCGAGGCCCGGCAGGATGCCGCCGAAGGCCGTCACGAGCGGGCCGCCAGCGGCGGACGCGGTCACCGCGGGTGCGGGGGGAATGAGAGCGGGATCGGTCAGGTGCTTGTCGGTCATGGCAGGGGGTCCTCTTGAAACGAGGATGGCCCCCGGCCATGGATCGATCAAACGAGTTGTTTTTCTACAATTGATCGATGAATCCGATTATCGGACCACCACGCCGCGCCGCACCACCGTGTTGCCGGCCGGGCCGCGCGTCGCGCCAACGTGGCGGCAGGCACCGTTGTAGCAGCGGGTGGCGCCCACATGCCCGACGGGGCCGCGCGCGTAGGGGCCGTAATAGCGGTTCCACTGGCCATACCACGGACGACCCACATAATGGGTGTTCCAGTAGGACTGGTTGAACGCCACCGCCGCGATGCCGAGGCCCGCCGCGACCGCAGCGGTCATCACCACCGGCGAGGCGCCGGCGGAGGGCACGACCTTGATGTACTGCGCCGCCATCCAGCCGCGCACGTTGCCCAGCGCGACATCGCACCACGAATAATCCGCAAGGCAGCCGTAGGTCGCGAGCGCCGCGCCGGCCGGCACCGTGACCACGGTGGGGAAGCTGGTGCTGGGACCGGCCCGCAGATTCACATTCGTCACGGCCACTGCCGGCTGGGCCGCCGCGGCGGCTCCGGCGGCGAGAACGCCGGCCAGCATGACGGCCGCTCCGGCCACTGCGCGCAGGCGCGATCCAAGTTCGACACGTATCGACACCAGCATCTCCATCATCGGGATCTGGCGCGACAGCCTAGCTTCGGATCGTTACCGGCCCGTTGCACGATTTTGCAATGTGCAACGCTCAGCGCTCGGCGAAAGCCTTCTCCACCACATAGGTCTCCGGCCGGTTGCCCGCGCCCTCCACGAAGTCGCGGGTTTCCAGCAGCGCCTTGGTGTCGGCGATCATCTGCGGCGAGCCGCACAGCATCACCCGGTCGTGCTCGGCATCGAGGTCCGGCAGGCCGAGGTCGGCGAACAGCTGGCCGCTTTCCATGAGATCGGTGACGCGACCACGATTGCGGAACGGCTCGCGGGTCACGGTCGGATAATGCAGCAGCTGCGCCTGCGCGTACTCGCCGAGGAAATCGTGCGCCTTCAGATCCGCCACCACCTGCTCGCCATAGGCGAGTTCCGCCACCTCGCGGCAGCCGTGGACCAGGATGATGTGCTCGAACCGCTCATAGGCCTCTGGGTCCTTGGCGATGGAGACGAAGGGCGCAAGGCCGGTGCCCGTTGCCAGAAGATACAGGCGCTTGCCCGGCTTGAGATTGTCCAGCAGCAGCGTGCCCGTGGGCCGGCGTCCGACGAGGATGGGATCGCCCGGTTGGAGCATCTGCAGCCGCGAGGTCAGCGGCCCGTCCGGTACCTTGATGGAGAAGAATTCCAGCTGCTCCTCATGCGGCGCGCAGGCGAGCGAATAGGCGCGCAGCAGCGGCTTCTCGTTCACGTCGAGGCCGATCATGGTGAACTGCCCGCTCTTGAAGCGGAAGGCGCTGTCGCGGGTGGCGGTGAAGGAAAAGAGGCGGTCGGTCCAGTGGCGGACCTCAAGCACGGTCTCGGTGTTCAGGTTGCTCATGTTCGCCTCACGCCTCAGCCGGCGCCGGGGAGAAGGCGCTCTCGAACTTGCCGTCCACGTTCATCCACTGCGCGGCATCCGCCGGCGGCTCCTTCTTCTCGGCGATGTTCGGCCACAGGGCCGCATATTCGGCATTGAGCGCGATCCACGGCGCGGCGGCCGGATCGCTGTCGGCGGAGATGGCGGCGGCCGGGCATTCCGGCTCGCAGACGCCGCAGTCGATGCACTCGTCGGGCTTGATGACGAGCATGTTCTCGCCCTCATAGAAGCAATCCACCGGGCAGACGGCGACGCAATCCATGAATTTGCAGCGGATGCACTTGTCGGTGACGACGTAGGCCATGGGGCAGGTCCGGTTGTTGTTCGATAATTATTTTAGCCGGAGGGGGCAATGGTCTTGAGGACTAAGGCCTTGGAGGGTCAATTAATTGCGGATTTTGTGGAAGGGTAATCGGATCGAGGATCCTGCTCCATCATATCTACCTGCCGTCATGCCCGGGCTTGTCCCGGGCATCCACGTCGACCCGACGGAGCGGCTCCGAGAGTTATGCTCCCGGCCCGACCACGTGGATGGCCGGGACAAGCCCGGCCATGACGATTGGGACAAATGCGAAAATCCTCGCGCAAGTCCTAACCTCGCCCACCGAAGCGCGGCGCCTCACACCACCTCGGCCAGATTCGCGCCATTGAGGTTCACCGCGAGGCCCTTCAGCGCATCCTCGTTCAGCTCGCCGCCCATGGCCTTCAGGCTCTCCTCGCGGATGAGCGCGCCGAGATCGGCCCGGAGCTGCACGAATTCAGGCGAGAGCTGGAGGGCGGCATCGCGCGGGCGCGGCAGGGGCACCGTTACCTCGGCCTTGATGGTGCCGGGGCGGGCGGTCATCACGTAGATGCGGTCGGAGAGGAAGATCGCCTCGTCGATGTCGTGGGTGACGAACAGCACCGAGATGCCCAGCCGCTGCCAGAGGTTGGTGAGGATCTGCTGCATGATGACCCGGGTCTGCGCATCAAGCGCGCCGAACGGCTCGTCCAGCAGCAGCACCTTCGGCCCGGTGGCGAGCGCGCGGACGATGCCCACGCGCTGCTTCATGCCGCCGGAGAGGCGATCGGGATAATGGTCCTCGAAGGCGGACAGGCCGGCGAGACCGAGCAGCGTGCGCGCGGCGACCGCCCGCTCGGACTTGCCCATGCCGCGCATCTTCAGGCCGAATTCCACGTTCTCCCGCACCGTCTTCCACGGGAAGAGCGAATATTGCTGGAAGACCATGCCCCGGTCGGCGGACGGGCCCTTCACCGGCTCGCCATCCACCGTGACCGTGCCTGACGTGGGCTTGAGGAAGCCCGCCACCGCATTGAGGAACGTGGACTTGCCGCAGCCCGACGGCCCGATGATGGAAACGAACTCGCCGGGATTTACAACGAGATCCGCATCGCGCACCGCGATGACGGCGCCGTCGATGGTGTCGTAGGCGAGGTTGAAGTCGGAGACCTCGATGAGGCCGGTCCTCGTCGGCGCGGTCGCGGGGATCGCCATGATGGCCTCACTTGGCGCGCGACCAGGGCGTCACGGCCCGGCCCGCGATGCGGATGAGAAACGAGGAGGCGAGCCCGAGCACGCCGATGGTGATCATGCCCAGCGCGATGTCCGGATACTGCACCAGGGAATAGGCCTCCCAGGTGAAATAGCCGATGCCGAACTGGCCGGAGATCATCTCCGCCGCGATCAGCGAGACCCAGGCAACACCCATGCCCACGGTGAGACCGGTGAAGACCTGCGGCAGCACCGCGGGGAAATAGACCTCGCGGAACGTCGCCCGCTCGGTGGCGCCGAGGCAGCGGGCGGCGCGCACCAGCACCTCGTCCACGTTCGCCATGCCGTGCAGCGTGTTGAGGAGGATGGGGAAGAACGAGCCGAGGAAGGTGATGAAGACGATGCTTTCCTCGTTGGTCGGCCAGAGCATGATGGACATGGGCACCCAGGCGATGGCCGGGATGGGCCGCAGCACCTCCGAGACGGGAAACACGAACTCCTTCAGCAGCTGGAAGCGCCCCATCAGCAGGCCCAGCGGCACCGCCACCACGGCAGCCAGCGCGAAGCCGATGAAGATGCGCCGGCAGGAAATGTAGATGTGGTTGAGGAACGCGCCGGTGGAGAAGGCCGTGCGGGCGCTCTCCAGCACCTGCTCGGGCGAGGGCACGTTGAGGAACCGCACGTAGAAGGTCATGCGGTTCACAGTCACCACATGCCAGGCGAGGATGAACAGGCCGATGGCCAGCGCCCCGAGCAGCGTAGCGCGAATGGTGTGCGCATTGAGCTTCAGCCAGCGCCGCGCGCGCCCCGCGACGGACCGGTCCGGCACCGGCGTCGCCGCCACCGTATCCCGCTCCGGCCGCAGCACGATGTGACCGGGCGCGGCCGACCGATGCACCGCCCCGCCGTCGCCCGCGAGGTGGAACGGGGCGGCGATGGGCGCGGACTTTGCCGCGGACGTCATGGCAATGCTGTTCATGGCGTTCACCCGCGAGCCCCGGACGCGGCCTTCAGCGCATCGGCGAAGGGCAGCACCTTGCCGCCGCCCTTGGCCGCCGCCGCCTCGGCATCGACCTTCAGCATGAAGGGCTGGATCTCGGTCTTTCCGTCCTTGGTGGAGACGGCATAGAAGGCATCGGTCGCGAACAGCTTGATGCCGCGGGCGGTATCGAACAGATAGGTCATGTTGACCTTCTTGCCGGCCGCATTCAGCTCGGCGAGCGCGCCGAGGGTGCAGGCGGCGCTGGAATAGGGCTTGATGCCCTCGCCATCCACCCAGATTTCGCCCGCCTTGCGCGGCTCGGAGATCTTGACCTTGCAGAAGCTGTCGTCGCCGGCGATCTCGTAGTTCGCGAGGCTCTTCAGCTGCGCCTCGTAGTCAAGCCCGAGTTCCTTGTAGGCCTGGCGGACGTAGGTGTCGTTCACCCAGGCCTTGACGTCGAACTCCTTCATGCGACCGAGCTTCTGGAGCACGGCGGCATCCTGCGCGGCGTCCTCCACCAGCTGCGGCTTGATGGTCGGGTCCATGGTCATGATGCCGCCCGGGCCAAGGAAGATGTAGACGACTTCCTTGTCGATGCCGGTCCACTTGGCGATCTTCTCGGCGGCTTCCTTCGGGTTCTTGCGCACCCAGTCATTGGCCTCGATCACCGCCTTGATGTAGCCGACCACGACCTCCGGATACTTCTCGGCGAAGTCCGTGCGCACCACCACGCCGTGCCAGGTGGGGGCATTGGTCTCCACGCCGTCGAAGATCTTGCGAGCGAAGCCGCGGAACGGCAGCAGCTCGGCGAAGGGGACGAAATCGGCGTGGGCGTCGATCTTCTTTTCCTGCAGGTTGGTGGAACCCACCTCCGGCGACTGACTGACCAGCCGGAAGTAGTCGGCCGGCCAGTTCTTGTCCTGCATGGCTTTGAGGATCATGCCGTGGGCCGCCGACCCGAACGGCACGCTCACCACCTTCCCCTTCAGGTCGCTCAGCTCGTAATAGGGCGACTCCTTGTTCACGACCACGCCGTTGCCGGAGCCGTAGATGTTGTAGGCACCGACCGCGATGAGCTGGGACTTGGACTGGGGATTGGACTGAAAGGTGTAGCCGTTCACCACCAGCGGATAATCGCCCATGCCCCCGAACTGGAGCTTGTCGGCCATCATGCCGTTGGTCACGGGCGGGCCGGAGGTGAAGTTCTGCCACTCGATGTTGTAGGTGGCGCCGGCATATTTGCCGTCCTTCGGCAGATATTTGTCGAGAAGCTTCAGCTCCTTGATGACGACGCCGGTGGTCACCGTGTTGGTCGTGGTGTCCTGCGTCCCGATACCGATGTTGATGGTCTCGGCTGCGGCCGGAACAACGGCGCAGGAGGTTGCGAGGGCGACGGCAATGCTGCGAAGAACGTTCGGGCGAAACGGGTTCATCAGATCCACCTCTCGGGGCTAAGACGGCTCTCGACGGTGATCTTCAGGCGTCAGGTTCGATCCGTTCAAAGGAAGATGCGGCGGAGGTGTCGATTAGTTGCCTCCTTTGCGGACCCGCCTGATTTTTCATCAAACCGCACATCTCCGGGTCTCCGGACGGCTCCCGGCCTCAACGGTCGCCACGCATCACGTGCAGCGCGTCCAGGTCGTAAACCACGATCTTGGCCTTCTCGGCCTTCAGAACCCCCTGCTCTTGCAACCGCTTGAGGCTGATCGTCACCCACTGGCGGGTGGCGCCCACCATGTGCGCAAGGTCCGCGTGGGTGAAGGCCGAGCCGATGGCGATGGCGCCCTCTTCCTTCACGCCATAGGTGTCGGCGAGATGGATGAGCAGGTGCGCGAGACGCTCGGTGACGGAGCGGGTGCCCAGCATCTGGGCAAGGGCCGAATAGCATTTGCCCTTGAAGGTGAGCCCCTCGATGAGGCCGATGGCGAAGCCCGGTATCTGGGCGATCAGCCGGCGCAGGGTCTTTCCGGTCAGGTGGACCACCACGCTGTTGGTCGCCGCGACCCCGGACCAGACGTGCTGGCCCTGCCCGAACAGCTCCGGCCCGCCCACGAAATTGCCCGCGCTCCAGTAGGCGAGCGTGATCTCCCGGCCCGACGGCGCGATGTAGAAAACCCGGATGCGACCGCTCTCGATGAGGAAGATGCCATCGTGCGGCGTGCCTTGGGAGAACAGCATCTTCCCGCGATAGACGACGCGTTTCTGCCCCTCCCTCAGCACCTCCTCCCGCTCCTTGGCGGTGAGGCGCTGGAACAGCAGCGGCGGCCCGTTGGTCAGCGCGGCATTTTCGGTGAGGAGCAGCGCCTGCGCCGGGTTGGACCCGGCCAGAAGGGGTGAGGCTGCGGGCACTGGTTTGGCGTGCAGGGGGGCAGTCTGCATGCTGGATATCTCCCGTTTGGACGGCTTCCAAGCGGCAAGAAGCATACCAGCATTTTTAATATTAAATCGATCGTATTAATTCATTTTTTGTCGAACAGGGCGAGGGCCTCGGGCGCGAGCACGCCGCCCGTAATCTCCACCTTCAGGAAAGGTGCGGCCTCGGCCATGGTCCGGGCCACATCCAGCGCTGGCATTCCGATTTGCGGCTGCCGGCCATACCTGGCCGCCACCTGCTCCAGGGAGGCGCCGAAGACCACGCGATTGAGCCCGCACCAGAGAATCGCCCCCATGCACATGGGGCACGGCTCGGCGGAGGCATAGATGGTCGCGCCCTTCAGTTCGTCCGCCGACCGCGCGGCGAGGAAGCGGCGGATGGCGACCATCTCGGCATGGGCGGTGGGATCGTTCAGCTGCCGGCCGAGATTCGGCCCCCGGGAGAGAACCTCCCCGCCCCGCGCGATCACCGCGCCGAAAGGGAAGTCGGACTGGGCTGCGAGCGCGATGGCCTCGCGCATCAGCCCTTCATCCTCCGGGCGCGGCGGCCCCAGCACCGCCTCGGCGCGCGACTCGGATGGGAAGAGCGACAGAACGCTGCTGGCCGCCACTGCGAGGCTTGCGAGAACGCTCCGCCGGCTCGGGGCATGGGCAGCAGCTTCCTCGGTCCGCATCGCGTCTTCAGCGGTCATGGTGTCGCCCCCTCGGGGAAGCTGAGCACGCGGCATGGACGAGGGCAACCGGGCTCGGGCCCGCGACCACATGAGGCGGAGGCCCAAGCAAAGAAAAGGCCCGGGCTTTTTGGCCCGGGCCCTCCCGAAATGTTGCGCTTGTGGACGCTCAGTGCGTGGTGGCGCCGGTCCGGTCGCGCTCCAGCGCCTCATAGACCTGCTGCAGGTCGGCGAGGTGACGGGACGCGCGCTGCTTGGCATCGTCGCCGGTGGCGTCGTTCACGTCCTCGCGGGCGTCCTGGATCTGCTGGGCGAGAGCGCCAAGATCCAGCTCCTCCAGCGGCTTCGCCTCTTCGGCGAGAATGGTGAGGCCGGCTGGGTTCACTTCGGCGAAGCCGCCGCGGACGAAATAGCGGCGGGCGGCACCATCGGCCTTGATGGTGAGGATGCCGGGCTTGAGCATGCCGATGAACGGCGCATGGCCGGCCAGCACGCCGAACTCGCCTTCCGCGCCCGGCACGATCACCTCGGTCACGGCGCCGGAAAAGACGAGGCGCTCGGGGGAGACCAGCTCAAAAGGTAAGGTCGCCATCTGTTCAATCTCCGGGTCGTCCCCGCCGGGGGTCCCGCGGGAGCCTGCCGGCTACCCTCGGGAGGATCAGGCCGGCGGAACGGCTCCGCCATGGGTGGGAGCCGGATGGCTCCGTGAAATCTTCGGTCCGATCAGCGGCGGCGCTCGGCGACGAAGCCGACGCCCAGGCCGATGATCGCGCCCACCACGGCCGCAAGCAGGATGTGGCGGGTCTGCTCGGAGGTGAGGCCGCCGCGCGGCCCCTCTCCCTGAACGCGGATGTCGATGCCCGGGAGGCGCAGTTCCGCCACCTGGGGCCGGGTGAGCCAGCCGGTGATGCCACCGGCCAGCAGCCCGAGGACGAGGCAGACGATCTTGATATTCATCGCGATCGCTCCGCCGCGTGGCTGGGATCAGGCCGCCTCGGCGGCCAGCTTCTTGCCCTTCTCGATGGCTTCTTCCATGGAGCCGACCATGTAGAAGGCCTGCTCGGGCAGGTAGTCGTACTTGCCCTCGACGAGGCCCTTGAAGCCGGAGATGGTGTCCTTCAGGTCCACGAGCTTGCCCGGGGAGCCGGTGAACACTTCCGCGACGTGGAAAGGCTGGGAGAGGAAGCGCTCGATCTTGCGGGCGCGGGCCACGGTGAGCTTGTCCTCTTCGGAGAGCTCGTCCATGCCCAGGATCGCGATGATGTCCTGCAGCGCCTTGTAGCGCTGGAGGGTCTGCTGCACCTGACGCGCCACGTTGTAGTGCTCCTCGCCGATGACCAGCGGAGAGAGGATGCGCGAGGTGGAGTCCAGCGGGTCCACCGCCGGATAGATGCCCTTCTCGGCGATGGAGCGCGAGAGCACGGTCGTCGCGTCGAGATGGGCGAAGGAGGCGGCAGGCGCCGGGTCGGTCAGGTCGTCGGCGGGCACGTAGATGGCCTGCACCGAGGTGATCGAACCCTTGGTGGTGGTGGTGATGCGCTCCTGCAGGGCGCCCATGTCGGTGGCCAGCGTCGGCTGGTAGCCCACCGCCGAGGGAATGCGGCCGAGCAGAGCCGACACTTCCGAGCCGGCCTGGGTGAAGCGGAAGATGTTGTCCACGAAGAACAGCACGTCCTGGCCCTGGTCGCGGAAGTGCTCGGCGACGGTGAGGCCGGTGAGCGCGACGCGGGCGCGGGCGCCCGGAGGCTCGTTCATCTGGCCGTACACGAGGGCGCACTTGGAGCCGGCGGCCGAGCCACCATGCTCGTGCGGGTCCACGTTCACCTTGGACTCGATCATCTCGTGATAGAGATCGTTGCCCTCACGGGTGCGCTCACCGACGCCGGCGAACACGGAGTAGCCGCCGTGCGCCTTCGCGATGTTGTTGATGAGCTCCATGATGAGCACGGTCTTGCCCACGCCGGCGCCGCCGAACAGGCCGATCTTGCCGCCCTTGGAGTAGGGCGCGAGCAGGTCCACCACCTTGATGCCGGTGACGAGGATTTCCGCCTCGGTGGACTGGTCCGCATAGGAGGGAGCGGGCTGGTGGATGGCGCGCAGGCCGTCGCCGACCACCGGGCCGAGCTCGTCCACCGGCTCGCCGATCACGTTCATGATGCGGCCGAGGGTGGCATCACCCACGGGCACCTGGATGGGCGCGCCGGTGTCGGTGACACCCTGGCCACGCACCAGACCCTCGGTGGCATCCATCGCGATGGTGCGGACGGTGTTCTCGCCGAGATGCTGGGCCACCTCGAGCACCAGGCGGTTGCCGTGGTTGGTGGTCTCGAGCGCGTTCAGGATTTCCGGCAGATGGCCGTCGAACTGCACGTCGACAACGGCGCCGATGACTTGGGTAATGCGTCCGGTGGGGTTCGCCATGTTCGTCGTCCTTTGTCCTCGTCCAGGCCGTGGTCAGAGCGCTTCGGCGCCGGAGATGATTTCGATGAGTTCCTTCGTGATCATGGCCTGACGCGTCCGGTTGTAGATCAGCGTCTGCTTCTTGATCATGTCGCCCGCATTCCGCGTCGCGTTGTCCATGGCGCTCATCTGCGAGCCGTAGAACGACGCCTGGTTTTCCAGGAGGGCGCGGAAGATCTGCACCGCGATGTTGCGGGGCAGGAGGTCGGCGAGGATGTCTTCCTCGGCCGGCTCGTATTCATAGACCGGACCGGCCGCATCCGCGTCCCGCGCCTCGAAGGTGGCGGGGATGATCTGCTGGGCGGTCGGCACCTGCGAGATCACGCTCTTGAACTGGGCGTAGAAGAGCGTGCACACGTCGAACGCACCCTGGTCGAGCAGCGAAAGGATCTTCGACGCAATGGCGTCGGCATCCTTGAAGCTGAGCGTCCGCACCGAGCGCAGGTCCACCAGCTCGATGATGCGGTCGGGATAGATCCGGCGCAGCTGGTCATAGCCCTTGCGGCCGATGCAGAAGAACTTGACGTCCTTGCCTTCGCCGAGCAGCTGCTGCGCCCGCTCGCGGGCGAGCCGGACGATGGAGGTGTTGAAGGCGCCGCACAGGCCGCGCTCGCCGGTCGCGACCAGGAGCAGCTGCTTCTGGTCGGAGCCGGTGCCGGCGATGAGGACGGGCGCCTGCCCGCCGCCGATGATCCCGGCGGCGAGATTGCCCAGCACCGTCTCCATGCGCTCGGCATAGGGACGGGCCGCTTCCGCCGCCATCTGGGCGCGACGCAGCTTCGCCGCGGCGACCATCTGCATCGCCTTGGTGATCTTCTGCGTCGCCTTCACCGAGGCGATGCGGTTTCGTAGGTCTTTCAGGCTCGCCATCGTGCCCGTCCGTCAGGTTCGAGGAACAGGCGCCGTTCAGGCAAAGCTCTTGGCAAAGGCGTCGAGGGCCTTCGTCAGCTTCTCGGCCGTGTCCTTGGACAGTTCCTTGGACGTGCGGATGGCCTCCAGGATCTCCGGATGCTGCGAGCGCAGCGCCAGGAGCAGGCCCTGCTCGAACTCGCGGACCTTGGAGACCGGCAGCGGGTCGAGATAGCCGTTGGTGCCGGCATAGATCACCGCCACCTGCTCCTCGACCTTCAGCGGCGCGAACTGGCTCTGCTTCAGAAGCTCGGTCAGGCGGGCGCCGCGGTTGAGCAGCTTCTGGGTGGAGGCGTCGAGGTCCGAGCCGAACTGGGCGAAGGCCGCGAGCTCACGATACTGGGCGAGCTCGCCCTTGATCTTGCCGGCGACCTGCTTCATCGCCTTGATCTGGGCCGAGGAGCCCACGCGCGACACCGAGAGGCCGACGTTCACCGCCGGGCGGATGCCCTGGTAGAACAGGTCGGACTCAAGGAAGATCTGGCCGTCGGTGATCGAGATGACGTTGGTCGGGATGTAGGCCGACACGTCGTTCGCCTGGGTCTCAATGACCGGGAGGGCGGTGAGCGAGCCGGCGCCGTGGGCGTCGTTCAGCTTGGCCGCGCGCTCCAGCAGGCGGGAGTGGAGATAGAACACGTCGCCGGGATAGGCTTCGCGGCCCGGCGGGCGGCGCAGCAGCAGCGACATCTGGCGGTAGGCCACGGCCTGCTTGGACAGGTCGTCGTGGATGATGAGCGCGTGCATGCCGTTGTCACGGAAATACTCGCCCATGGCGGTGCCGGTGAACGGCGCCAGGAACTGCATCGGCGCGGCGTCCGAGGCGGTGGCGGCGACGACGACCGAATATTCGAGCGCGCCCTGCTCCTCGAGCACCTTCACGAACTGTGCGACGGTGGAGCGCTTCTGGCCCACCGCGACGTAGACGCAGTAGAGCTTCTGGCTCTCGGGGGCGTCGCCGGCGTTCAGGGGCTTCTGGTTCAGGATGGCGTCGAGCGCCACGGCGGTCTTGCCGGTCTGGCGATCGCCGATGATCAGCTCGCGCTGGCCGCGGCCGATCGGGATCAGCGCGTCGATGGCCTTGAGGCCGGTCTGCATGGGCTCATGCACCGACTTGCGCGGAATGATGCCCGGCGCCTTCACGTCGACGCGGCGACGCTCGGTGAACATGATCGGGCCCTTGCCGTCGATCGGGTTGCCGAGGGCATCCACGACGCGGCCGAGCAGGCCCTTGCCGACCGGGGCGTCCACGATGGCGCCGGTCCGCTTGACGGTCTGGCCTTCCTTGATCTCGCGGTCCGAACCGAAGATCACGATACCGACGTTGTCGATTTCGAGGTTCAGCGCCATGCCGCGCGTGCCGTTCTCGAACTCGACCATCTCGCCGGCCTGGACGTTGTCGAGGCCGTAGACGCGGGCGATGCCGTCACCGACGGAGAGGACCTGGCCGACCTCGGAGACTTCAGCCTCCTGGCCGAAGCCCTGGATCTGCTCCTTGAGGATGGCGGAGATTTCAGCGGCTCGAATGTCCATCAGCGGACCTCTTTCATCGCATGCCGGATAGAATTGAGTTTGGTCTTGAGCGAGGCGTCGACCATGCGGGAGCCGAGCTTCACGATGAGACCACCGAGGATGGACGGATCGACGGTGACGTCGAGGTTCACGTCCTTACCCGTCTGCTGCGCCAACGCGTCCTTGAGCGCGGCGAAGTGGGTGTCGCTCAGGGGAGCAGCCACCGTCACTTCCGCCGTCGTCTCACCGCGCTGGGCGGCCACGAGGGCGGCATAGTCGGAAATCATCCTGGGCAGCGCGAACAGGCGGCGGTTCTGCGCCACCAGCTTCACGAAATTTCCGGCCAGGCCGGAAATGCCCACCTGACCAAGAACCGCGGAGATGGCCTTCAGCTGCTCCTCGGCCGAAAAGACCGGGCTTTTCACCAGCCGCGCCAGATCCGCGTTTTCAGCAATCAGAGCCGACAGGCGATCGAGATCCGCCTTAACGGAATCGACGGCGCCGGCCTCGCTCGCCAGTTCGAACAGCGCGGTCGCATAGCGCCCCGCCATGCCTGACACGATCGTATCCGCCACCCCGCACCTCTCTCGGACTTCCAGGGCCGGTCACGCACCTTGCGTCACCTCTCCCCAAGCCCTTGATCTGTTGGGAATATAATTGTGCGACCTCGCGAGGGGGCTTAACCCGTCCCTCGAAATCCCGGAGTGCCTAACACAGGCAGATCAAGGCGGCAACATGACGGGAGGATGGCGCATAGGCCGCATTGCCGCACCGCGACAGGCTTGACCGTAACGCAAGGCCCACAGCGGCCTCAGCTTTGGCCGAGAAACTGCCTGAGCTCCGCCGTTTGAGGATTCGCAAATACTTCTTCCGGCGGACCGATCTCATGCACCCGCCCCTGGTGCATGAACACCACCCGGTCACACACTTCCCGTGCGAAGCGCATCTCGTGCGTGACCATGAGGAGGGTCATGCCCTCCTCGGCCAGCTTCTTCACCACCGCCAGCACCTCGTTGACGAGTTCGGGGTCGAGGGCGGAGGTGATCTCGTCGCACAGCAGCGCCAGCGGCTTCATGGCCAGGGCGCGGGCGATGGCGACGCGCTGTTGCTGGCCGCCGGACAGCTCGTCGGGATAGGCGTCGAACTTGTGGGCGAGGCCCACCTGCTCCAACCGCACCCGCGCCTCGGCCTCGGCCTCCTTCTGCGACACCTTCTTCACCACCATGGGCGAGAGCATCACGTTGCGCCCGGCGGTGAGGTGGGGAAACAGGTTGAAGCCCTGGAAGATCATCCCGACCTTCAGCCGGAGCGCACGCAGATGCACCTCGTCCGGCGCCAGCTGGGCGCCGGCGACGGTGATGGAACCGTCGTTGATGGTCTCAAGCCCGTTGATGCAGCGCAGAAGGGTCGATTTGCCCGAGCCCGACTTGCCGATGATGGCGATGACCTCGCCGGCCGCCACATCGAGGTTGATTCCCTTCAGGACCTCGTTCTGGCCGAAGCTCTTGCGGACCTCAGTGATGGTGATGAGCGACATTCAGCTTCCTTTCGAGAAGCTGGCTGCTCTTCGACAGAGGCCAGCACAGCACGAAATAGATGAGGGCGGCGAAGCCGTAGACGGTGAACGGCTCGAACGTGGCGTTGGTGATGATGGTGGCGGCCTTGGAGAGTTCCACGAAGCCGATGATGGAGGTCAGTGCCGTTCCCTTCACCACCTGCACCGAGAAGCCCACCGTGGGCGGCACGGCGATGCGCAGGGCCTGGGGCAGCACCACGTAGCGCAACTGCTCGAAGAAGCTCATGGCCAGCGACGAGGAGGCCTCCCACTGCCCCTTCGGGATCGACTCGACGCAGCCGCGCCAGATCTCGGCGAGGAAGGCGGAGGTCCACAGGGTTAGCGAGACGAAGGCCGCCGCCCAGGGCGAGACGTCGAGGCCCATCAGCGGCAGGCCGAAGAAGATGAGGAACAGCTGCATCAGCAACGGAGTGCCCTGAAACAGCTCGATGTAGAGATTGGCGGCCCGCTGCAACCACGGTTTGCGGGCGATGCGGCAGTAGAGCACCACGAGCCCCACCGCGCCGCCGCCGATGAAGGCGAGGATGGAGAGCAGCACGGTCCAGCGCGCGGCAAGCAGCAGGTTGGAGACGATGTCCCAGGTGGAGAATTGGGTCATGTCGTCTTCCTCCGGCGCGGAAAGAGAAACAGCCCGAGCCCCCGCATGACCTGGCGCAGCAGCACCGCCAGCAGCAGATAGAGCACCGTCGCGACGATGTAGGACTCGAAGGCGCGGAACGTCCGCGACTGGATGAAGTTGGCGGCGAAGGTCAGCTCCTCCACCGAGATCTGCGAGCACACCGCCGAGCCGAACATGACGATGACGATCTGCGAGGTCAGCGCCGGCCAGATTTTTTGCAGTGCCGGCACCAGCACCACGTGGCGGAAGGTCTGGATGGGGCTCATGGCGAGGCTGGAACCGGCCTCGAACTGGCCGCGCGGTGTCGCCTCGATGCCGGCGCGGATGATCTCGCAGGCATAGGCGCCGAGATTGATGACCATGGCGAGGATGGCCGCCTGCATCTCGGTGAGCCCCACGCCAACCGCCGGCAGGCCGAAGAAGATGAAGAACAGCTGGATCAGGAACGGCGTGTTGCGGATCAGCTCCACATAGGCCGAGACGATGGGCCGGAGCCAGCGCGGCCCCAGCGCCTTCGCCCAGGCGCAGGCGATGCCGAGCCCGACGCCGAGGGCACCGCCGACCACGATCAGCTCCACGGTGATGGCGACACCCTTCGCCAGCACCGGCCCGTAATCGGCCAGGGATGAGAAATCGAAACTGTAGGCCATGTCCGGCTGGTCCCCCGATGGCGCAGTGCCCGTGGATCGCTCCCTGCCCCGTCACCGGGCAGGGAGCGGCGTCCTCAGAGGTCCTTCGGCAGCGGGGCGCCGAGCCACTTCTGCGAGATCTTCTCCAGCGCCCCGTCGGCCTTGGCCGCGGTGAGGATGGCGTTGACCTTCTCCAGCAGCTTCGGCTCGTCCTTGTTCAGGCCGACGTAGCAGGGCGAGTTCTTGATCAGCACCTTCACGGTGGGCTTCTTCGGCGGGTTGCGGGCGAGGATGGCGGCGGCCACCACGTTGCCGGTCGCCACCACCTTCACCTGGCCGGAGAGGAAGGCCGAGATGGTGGAGTTGTTGTCCTCGTAGCGCTTGATGTCGGCGGTGGGCGGGGCGACCTTGGTCAGCTCCAGATCCTCCACCGAGCCACGGGTGACGCCGACGGTCATGCCGGCGATGTCCTCCACCTTCTCCACCTTCACGTCGGCGGGGCCGAAGATGCCGTTGAAGAAGGGGGCGTAGGCCACCGAGAAATCGATCACCTTCTCGCGGTCGGGGTTCTTGCCGAGGCTGGAGATGACGAGGTCAACCTTCTTGGTCTGGAGGTAGGGGATGCGGTTGGCGCTCGACACCGGCACCAGCTCCGCCTTCACCCCGAGGCCCTTGGCGATGAGGTTGGCGACGTCGATGTCGTAGCCCACGGGCTTGAGGTCGGTGCCCACCGAACCGAACGGGGGGAAGTCCTGCGGCACGGCGATCTTGATGACGCCGGCCTTGAGGATGTCATCGAGGGCTTCCGCATGCGCGGGGGCCGCGGCAAGGCCGAGGACCATCGCGCTGCCGAGGGCGGCGCCGGCCAGGGTCCGGGAGAGGAAAGATCTGCGGGTTGCCTGCATGGCGGGACCGAAACTCCGTGGGCGGCGCGATCGCGCCATCGACCCCTGAGGAGCAAGCGGTATGCCAGCGTGCATACAATACCACCGCGAGCGGCGCGATCGGACCAACCCTTGATGGCGGTGGGTCACCGCCAGTGCCCTAAAACGAAAAATGCCCCGTCCGAGCATTCGGACGGGGCATTTGCCTAAAGTCTAAGCAGAAGCCGAACGGCGCGCCGTTCGGCTTCCGTCAGGGCATTAATTGGCCTGCGAGGACTTGTTCGGCGTCGCCGGGAAGGCGGCGTTCTTCACGGTGCCCTTCATCAGCTCAACGGCGAGCTTCAGCTGGGTGTCGTCCTTCGGGTCCGGCGGCACGTAGGAGGGCGAGCCGGTCTGCTCGTCGTCGCCGTTCTTCAGGTGGCCCTTCAGCGAGGCTTCGCCGCGGGTCGAGTCCGTGGAAACGCCGAGCTTCTGCTTCATCTCGTCGGGCAGGTCCTGCACCAGGACGATGTCGGGCTCGATGCCCTTGGCCTGGATGGAGCGGCCCGACGGCGTGTAGTAGCGCGCCGTGGTGAGCCGCAGGGCGCCCTGCTGGCCGAGCGGGATGATGGTCTGCACCGAGGCCTTGCCGAAGGTGCGCGAGCCAAGGATCGTCGCCCGCTTGTGATCCTGCAGCGCGCCGGCGACGATCTCGGAGGCCGAGGCGGAGCCGCCGTTCACCATCACGATCACCGGCTTGCCCTTGGTGAGGTCGCCGCCGCGGGCGTTGAAGCGCTGCGTCTCTTCCGGGTTGCGGCCGCGGGTGGAGACGATCTCGCCCCGCTCCAGGAACGCGTCGGACACCGCCACCGCCTGATCGAGCAGGCCGCCGGGGTTGTTGCGCAGGTCGATGATGTAGCCCTTGATCTTGTCGGGGCCGATCTTCGCGGTCAGGTCGTCGATGGCCTTCTTCAGGGTCTCGAAGGTCTGCTCGTTGGTGAAGGAATTGATGCGGATATAGGCGATGTCATCCGCCTCGACGCGCGAGCGCACCGTCTGAAGCTTGATGGTGTCGCGCACCAGCTTCACTTCGATGGGCTTCTCCGCGCCCTTGCGCAGGATGGTGAGCGTGATGGGCGTGTTGACCGGCCCACGCATCTTGTCCACCGCCTCGTTCAGGGTCATGCCCTGAACCTGGTCGCCGTCGAGCTTGGCGATGAGGTCGCCCGAGAGCACGCCGGCCTTGGCCGCGGGGGTACCCTCCATGGGGGTGACGACCTTCACCAGGCCGTCTTCCATGATGACCTCGATGCCGAGGCCGCCGAACTCGCCGCGGGTCTGCACCTGCATGTCGCGGTGATTCTTCGCGTCCATGTAGGAGGAGTGCGGATCGAGCGACTGCAGCATGCCGTTGATGGCCGCCTCGATCAGCTTGGCGTCATCGGGCTTCTCGACATAGTCGGAGCGCACGCGCTCGAAGACGTCGCCGAACAGATTGAGCTGCTTGTAGGTATCGGACGACGCGGCCTCTGCCGCGGTCCCGAGGATCAGCCGTGGCTGGACCGCTGCAACCGCCACGAGGGCGCCAGCCGCCACGCCAAATAGAAAGAGAGACGTCCGACGCATTATCCACGTACCTTCTGACTGTCCGTTGCCGCCCACCATGGCGTGGGGTCGATCGAGAGCCCGTCTTTTCGGAACTCGACATACAATTGGGGCTGTCCCGTGGCCGTTGCGGGCGACGGTGAGCCGTTTTGGGCGGATGCGCCACTCCCCCCGGGACCGATGCCCCCCGGACCGCGCTGCGCCGTATTGGCCACGGTACGGGACAGGCCCCCCATGACCCCCACCGGCTCGCCTGCGAGGACGAACTGGCCGAGGTCCACGGTGATCCGTTCCATGCCTGCCATCAGAATATGGTAGCCACCGCCCGCGTTGATAATCAAGAGTTGGCCATAGCTGCGGAAGGGTCCGGCGTAGACCACCCAGCCGTCGGCCGGCGCGCTCACCGGGGCACCGGCGCGGGTGGCGATGGTGATGCCCTTCTCGGTACCTCCCACCCCGTCCGTCGCGCCGAAATTCCGCAGCGTCACGCCGGCCACCGGAAGCGGCAGCAAGCCTTTGGCCTGCGGGAAAGCAATGGCCGGCGTGAGGCGCGCCGGGTCTTTGAGCGCGGTCAGGTCAGGCCGGCCGGGTTCCTGCGGGCGCGTCACCGCCTGCGCGGCGTCAGCTGCCCTTGCGGAAGGACCAACCTCGTTCTCCAGCCTCGTCACGAGATCGTGCACGTCCCCGGTGGCCTTGGCGACGCTTTCCGCCTGCGCCTTGTCGGCGGAAGCGACAGGGTGCTCCTCCGCCTGCCGCTTCTGGCGCTCGCCTACCAGCACGGCGAGGCGGCGGCTGTCCTCGTCGAGGTCGGCGCGCAGGCTGGTCAGGCTGTCACGGGCGGAGGCCAGCTCCGTGCGCACCCGGGAAAGCTCAGAGAGGTCGGAGGCCAATGTCTCCGCCTCCACCCTGAGTTCCGGCAGGAGGGCACCGAGCAGGATGGCCGAGCGCACCGCGTCCAGCGCATCGTCCGGGCGCATGAGGATAGCGGGCGGCGGCTCGCGCCCCATGCGCATCAGGGCCGCCAGCACCTGGGCGAGGACGCCCCGGCGCTTGCCGAGGGAGGTGTTGAGGTCTGCGGCGGAACGGTCCAGCTGGGCGATGCGGCCTTCCACATCGATGAGCTGCTGCTCCACCGCGCGGGTGCGGGCGGCCGTGTCGAGCAGCATCTGGTTGAGGCGGCCGCGATCGCCCTTCGCCGCTTCGAGGTCGGCGCGGAGCTTGCGCTGGGCCTCCTCGGAGCCCTTCACGTCGGCCTTCAGCGCATCGGTGTCGATGCCGGTGCGGTTCGGGACGGGCGGCGGCAGCGGCACCGCCGGCGGGGGCGCGCCCGGCTGGGCGAAGGCCTGGGGAATGAGGGCCCGGGAAACGAGAGCCTGGGGAACACGCAGCCACGGGGCCGCGGCCAGGAGGGTCGCGGCCAGCGTCAGGAGGATCAGGACCGACCGCGGCTTCATGAACCGATCCTCAACGAACAGGGTTGAGGATCAGTAAAGCCCAAGACGTCCGCAAGCGGCTTTCTCAGGCGGCGCGCAAGGCCCGGGTCCGCTCAGCCCTCCATGCTCTCCAGCTCGGAGATCATGCGGTCGATGAGGTTGAGGCCGGTCTGCCAGAAGGCCGGATCGCGGGCATCAAGGCCGAACGGGGCGAGCAGCTCCGCATGGTGCTTGGTGCCGCCGGCGGCGAGCATTTCCAGATACCGCTCCGCGAAGCCGTCGGAAGCCTTCTCGTAGACCGCATAGAGCGAGTTCACGAGGCAGTCGCCGAAGGCATAGGCGTAGACGTAGAAGGGCGAGTGGATGAAGTGCGGGATGTAGGTCCAGAAGGTCTCGTAGCCCGCACCGAGGTGGATCGCCGGGCCGAGGCTCTCGCTCTGCACCTGCATCCAGATCTCGCCGATCTTCTCCGAGGTCAGCTCGCCCTGGCGGCGCTCGGAATGGACGTTGCGCTCGAAGGTGTAGAAGGCGGTCTGGCGGACCACCGTGTTGATCATGTCCTCCACCTTCTGGGCGAGCATGATCTTGCGCATCCGCGGATTCTCCGCCGAATCCAGCAGCTTGCGGAAGGTCAGCATCTCGCCGAACACCGAGGCGGTTTCGGCGAGGGTCAGCGGGGTGGGCGCCATCAGCGCACCCTGGCCGGCCGCGAGCACCTGGTGGACACCGTGGCCCAGCTCATGGGCGAGCGTCATCACGTCCCGCGGCTTGCCCTGGTAGTTGAGCAGCACATAGGGGTGGGCGGAAGGCACGGTGGGATGGGCGAAAGCGCCGGGCGACTTGCCGGGGCGGACGGGCGCGTCGATCCAGGACTTGTCGAAGAAGGTGCGGGCGATGTCGGCCATCTTCGGCGAGAAGTTGCCGTAGGCGGTGAGCACCGTGTCCTTCGCCTCGCCCCAGCCGATGTCGCGGCTCTCCACCTTGGGCAGAGGCGCGTTGCGGTCCCAGAACTCCAGCTTGTCCTTGCCGAACCAGCGGGCCTTCAGCGCGTAATAGCGGTGCGAGAGGCGCGGATAGGCCTCGCGGATGGACGAGACCATGGCATCCACCACCTCCTTTTCCACCCGGTTGGCGAGGTGGCGGGAGGAGGCGACATCGGGGAAGCCGCGCCAGCGGTCGGAAATCTCCTTGTCCTTCGCCAGCGTGTTGGTGACGAGGGTGAACAGGCGCAGGTTCTTCGAGAAGGTATCGGCGAGGGCGAGGCCGGCGGTGCGGCGCACCTCCTCCTTGGGGTCCTGCATCAGGTTCAGCGTCGGCTCGATGGCGAGCTCCTGCCCATCCACGTTGAACCGCAGCGAGGAGATCGTCTCGTCGAACAGCCGGCTCCAGGCGCTGCGCGAGGGGCTCGACTTCTCGTGGAACAGCTGCTCGATCTTGTCGTCGAGCTGATAGGGCTTGTCCTTCCTCAGATCCTCGATCCACGGCCGGTAGTAACCGAGCGCCGGATCGGCCATGGCGGCTTCCAGCGCCGCATCGTCGAGGCGGTTCAGCTCCAGCGTGAAGAACAGGAGATGCGTGGACGAATCGGTCAGCTTCTCCTGGATGTCGCCGTAGAACTTGGCGCGGGCCGGGTCCGAGGTGTCGCCGGCATAGATGAGGCTGCCATAGGAGGCGATGCGGCCGAGGAGGTCGTCCACCGCCTCGTAGCGCTTCACCGCCTCGGCCAGAGCCGCACCGGCGCCGGGCGCGGCGAGCATGGCGGCGAGCTTGCCCTTGTAGGCCTCCTCGAACGCGTGGCACTCGGCATCGGCCTTCGCGATGTCCGCCGCCAGCTCCGGCGCGTCCATGGCGGCATAGAGATCGGTGAGGTTCCATTCCGGCAGCGTCTCGGTGGCTGCGGCGGAGGCAACGGCGGTCTGGGCGGCGTGACGGGCGGCGGAAAAGGCGCTTTCGAAATCGTGCGAACGAACGGGCATCGCCGAAACGCGGGCAATGGCGTGCGGAAGAGTGTGCGGCATGGAACCTCCGGAAACGGGCGGCGCGGTCCGTTTGGGCCGCACCCGCTCTTGCACTCGATCGTGGCGGACAAAATCGCCGCAATGGCCCCGCGCCGCAAGCCGGGTCGGCAAAGGCGCGGTCGGCAAGGGCGCGGTCGGACCGCGGGAGAGCGTACGGCATCAGGGTGAGGGGTTCTTAACCATCGCCGCCCAATGTCGGGGACAAATCTCACCCGACCGAGTCGCCCGCCCTTCCATGTCTTCTTCCCTTCTGATCGTCGAAGACGATTCCGACGAGGCGCGCCGCCTCGAACAGGCGCTCACCCGAATGGGCTACCGCTGCACCGTGGCCCATGACGGCGACGCGGCCCTCGCCCGTCTTGCGGCCGAGCGATTCGACGCGGTGCTGCTCGACCTCGTGCTGCCCGGCCTCGATGGCATGGGCGTGCTGTCCGCCCTCGCGGCAGGTGGTAACGAGACCCCGGTCGTGGTTCAGGTGACCCCGGCCGGCCTCGATGCGGCCGGCGGCGCCATCCGCGCCGGCGCGCGCGACTTCGTGGTGAAGCCCGCCGGCGCTCTCCGCCTGGAGGTGGCACTCGGCAATGCCGTAGCCCTCGCGCGGGCTGCTTCGGGCAGCCGCCCCGCCCCGCTACGGGCCCCCACGCCCGTCGCTCAGGACAATGTGATCGCCTTCCCCTCGGCCGCGACTCAGGCTTGCCCCGAGCGTGGGACGGAAGAGATGATCGGCACCGCGTTTGCCCGGCTCGATGCCTCCGGCCACACACGCAGACTGGACCAGATCGAGGCCGAAGCCATCCGTTTCGCTTGCCATCTCTATGGCGGGCGGATGGCCGAGGTGGCGCGCCGTCTCGGCATCGGCCGCTCGACGCTCTACCGCAAGCTCGCCGAGCTCGGCGAGACAGAGGTAGAGACCAACCATCAGATGGAACCGTCGGCGGCACAATTTGTTGCTGCCGAGTGACAAGACACCACAAACCCGGCATTCGCCCAAGCTTGTGAGTTGATTGAAGCCTCCCGGCACGGCACCAACACAGCGGGTGGAGGCGAGGAGAGCACAATGGGTATCGCGCAGCGTGAGGTTAGCGTCGCGGGCACGTTGTGCCGGCTTATGAGCGCTGGCCTGGTGGGTCTCTCCCTCGGCGTCGCCCCGGCCGCCGCAGCAACGGGCGACATTCCCGTCACAGCCAATGCCGGCATGGGCACGGGGGATATGGGCCCAAGCGATGCCGCCCCCTCCGGCGCCCGCGCGACCGGCGGTATCGACGGCGCCGGGAATGCATCCGTTCCGCTCACCACGCCCCTGCCCCCGGCGGCCACTGCCCCGGCGCCCGCGCCCCGTGCCGCCGCTCCCGCCTCCGTTGCGAGCCCCGTTCGCGGCGGCGTCGATTCGGCTGGCGACAGCCCGGCCCCCGCCCCGGTTCAAACGCCCGCCGCAGCCCAATTCAACCCCGCTGCGGCCACCCCCGCCCAGGCCAATCCTGCTCCGGTCGCCCCCGCCCAGCCGGCTCCGGCCCAGGCGGCAACGCCCGCTCCCGCGCCGCAGCCCGTCGTCGCCGCCAGTCCGCTCGCGCCGGTGAGCGAGGCCATCGCCGCGCTCCTCGCCACGCCTGAGAGCATCACCCCTTCCAAGAAGGAGCAGGAGGCGCTCGCGACCTTCTATGGCGCGCGCCAGACCATGCCGGTCTTCGTGACCGACACCGGGCTCGACGCGCGCGGCAAGGCCGTGATTGCGCGCCTCGACGCCGCCGGCGAGGACGGTCTCGATCCCGCCGACTATCAGGTGCCCCTGCCGAAGAAGGGCGCCACGGCGGCCGATCTCGCGCGCACCGAGCTGAAGATCGCCGTCGCCGCCATGACCTATGCGCGCCATGCGCAGTCCGGCCGCTTCGATCCCGGCCGCATCTCTTCGCTGGTCACCCCGGTGCGCGATATCCCGGACGCGACCGCCACCCTGACCAAGATCGCCTACGCTCCCGACGCCAACGCCGCGCTTGCCGCCTTCAACCCGCCCCACCCGGGCTACAAGGCCCTGAAGGCGCAGCTCGCCAAGGCGAACGGAAGCGCACCCACCATCCCCGCCATTCCGCCCGGCCCGCAGGTGAAGCCCGGCGCCAGCGACCCGCGCATGCCCACCCTGCGCGCCCGCCTCGGCATCGCCGGCAAGCCGGGCGATGATCTCGTCTACGATCCGGCCCTGGTGGAGGCGGTAAAGGCCTTCCAGGAAGCTTCGAAGATCAAGCCGACCGGCATCATCGGCCCGGCGACGCTCGCCGCGCTCAATGTGGGCGCCACCAGCTCCAGCGGCAGCCTGCGCAACGACGTCATCGCCAATATGGAGCGCTGGCGCTGGCTGCCGCGCGACCTCGGCGAAAAGTTCGTGATGGTCAACATCCCCGAGTTCATGGTGCGGATCTACCAGGACGGCCGGGTGATCCACGAGACCCGCGTGGTGGTGGGCAAGCCGGAGACGCCGACGCCGCTGCTCACCCGCGAAATGCAGTACATCGTGGTGAATCCGGCCTGGAACATCCCGCCGAGCATCGCCCGCAACGAGATGATGCCGCTGCTGCGCAGCGACCCCAGCGCCCTCGCCCGCCGCGGCATCCAGGTGGTGCGCAACGGCTCGGGCGGCTACTCATTCCGTCAGGACCCGGGCGAGCGCAATGCCCTCGGCCGCATCAAGTTCATGTTCCCCAACGACCATTCGGTCTATCTGCACGACACGCCGTCCAAGGCGCTGTTCCAGAACGATCGCCGCGCCTACAGCCACGGCTGCGTGCGCGTCTACGAGCCGCTGAAGTTCGGCGAAGTCATCTTCAACGCCGGCCTGCCGGGCGACAACTGGACCGAGCAGCGCATCTCGAAGATGTTTGGCGGCTCGGAGCGCTACATCAACCTGAAGCAGCGTTTCCCGGTCCACATCGTCTATTTCAACGCCTTCGTGGATGGGGCCGGCCGTCTTGTGATGCGCGAGGATCTTTACGGCATCAATGCCGCGACCAAGACCTACCTGGGCCTCGACGGCAAGCAGCGAATCGCCGACAGCGCGACGCCCAAGACGGCGCCCCGCGCCCGTTGATCCCTGATCGATCGCGAAGGCCCGCTCCGGCGGGCCTTATTTTTTATCAATAGCTTAGCTGCCTACCGCCATCTACACCGCGTCAACCTGCCGCGATTCTGGCAGGAAAGTCAGCACTACTGCCCCTTGCCTGATGCATGGAGGCCACAGCCCGACGCAACGTCTGGCACGTTTTCGCCATACTCCGCCGCTACTCACGGGACCGTGACCCGAGGCAAGGCCATCTGCCGCCCTCGGTGAGCTGGGGGAGCCGGGTGTCAACGCACCCTTAACCGAACCCGACAAGACTCCGTCTCCATCGCTTCGCGGCAACACATCGCGAAGTCCTTGAAATCTGAGCCTCGGGTTCGAGACATTGGCCATCCGCACCACGCCTGAAACCGTCCGCCACACGCGCCGCCCCAGCGGCCAGCGCGGCCGGTCCGCCTTTCAGGCGATCCTGCCAGCCCTCGCCATGGCGGGAAGTCTCATCCTTGCCGGCACCACCTCACTGCAGAATGCGGTGGCCAACGGCGATACCCGCACCATCACCCTGCACCACACCCATTCCGGCGAGAGCGGCAGCTTCACCTTCAAGAAGGACGGCCGCTACGACCAGGCGGTGCTTGCCCAGCTGAATCACTTCCTGCGCGACTGGCGCAACCAGAAGTCGACCCAGATGGACCCCCAGCTGTTCGACATCGTCTGGGAGGTCTACCGGGAGGTGGACGCCAGCGCCCCCATCCAGATCGTCTCGTCTTACCGCTCGCCGGAGACCAACTCCATGCTGCGCGCCCGCTCCAGCGGCGTGGCGAAATTCTCCCAGCACATGCTGGGCAAGGCGATGGACTTCTACATTCCGGGCGTGAACCTCACCGACCTGCGCGTCGCCGGCCTGCGGCTCCAGCGCGGCGGCGTGGGCTTCTACCCCACCTCCGGTTCGCCCTTCGTCCACATGGACACCGGCAACGTGCGCCACTGGCCGCGCATGACCCACGACCAGCTCGCCCGCGTCTTCCCGGACGGCAAGACGGTGCATGTGCCCACCGACGGGCGTCCGCTGGCGAAATACGACGTGGCGCTGGCCGAGATCCAGGCGCGCGGCTCCAAGCCCGGTGTGGGCGTCGCAAGCGCCGGCAAGGGCAAGAACTTCTTCGCCAGCCTCTTCGGCAAGAAGGATGCGGACGACGACGAGGGCGGCGAGGCCCCGACCGCCGCCTCCTCCACGGTCGCGTCCGCCGAAGACACGGCCAGCCGCGAGACGCCGGCTTCCGCGCCCACCCGCGCGGTGCGGACCGCGTCCGCCACCATGCCCATTCCCCCGACCCGGCCAGCCGAAATCGTCGCCGGCGCCATGGTCAGCGCGCAGGCGACGCGCAACGGCTTCCTCGCGCCGCTGCCCCTGCCCCGCCCGGCGGAGGCCGACCGCAACACCCGCACCGCCAGCCTCACCTCGGCGCCCGTGCCGCTGCCCTCGGTCATCACCCGCGGCACCGAAGGGGAGACCGGGCCGGTTCTCGGCTACGCCGCCGCCGGCTCCATGATGGATCAGCGGATGCCGCTGACGGGTGGCTTCATGGCCGGCGCGCACGGACATCCGGCGGCCGTCGCAACGGCGCCAGTGACCGCGACAAGCGCTCCGGCGAGCGCACGCCCGCGCACCAAGCTTTCCGAAATCGCCTTCGGGCGGCTGTTCCTGTCGCCGAGCCTCTCCAACGAGCTGTATCTGCGTGTGCCGGAGATGCGGCAGCTGGCGACCTTCATGGCGCCGCCGCGTGAAGTGGTGGCGACGGCCTTCTCGCGGGACGGCTCGTTCGGCCTGAAGGCCCGCTTCGCCGGCACCGCCGTGGCGGACCTGCCGACTTACGTGTTCCGTGCGCCCCAGGTGGCCTACAACAGCCAGCGCATGTGATCCGCGCGGGCGGTCCCTCCGCCCGCTGCCGTCTCAGACGAAGATGCCCAGCGCCTGCATATAGAGATCGACGATGGCCTCGTGCTCCTTGCGCTCGTCGACGTCTTCCTTGCGGATTTTCAGGATGGTGCGCAGCGCCTTGACGTCGAAGCCGTTGGCCTTGGCTTCGGCGAACACGTCCTTGATGTCGTCGGCAATGGCCTTCTTCTCCTCCTCGAGGCGCTCGATGCGCTCGATGAAGGACTTGAGCTGTTCCTTGGCAAAGCCCGCGGGGGAATCTGAAGCGTCTTCCGCCACCTGGACGGTCTCCTTGGGTTCCGCCGCGCGTCCGTCGAGGCCATGCCGGGCCGGCGCGCGGGTCAAAGGGTGGAGCCTTGATGGCTCCGGAGGGAAAGCTGATAGAGGCGGGCGGAAAGCCGCGCGTCAAGGATGCGTCCCCGCTTTCCACCCCGCCGGTGATCCACAACCGGCCCGAGACAAGCGGCGGGACAGGTTTTCGTGAGCAAGAACCCCTCTCTTACCCTGGCGTTCGGTACCTTGATGCTGACGCTCGGGGCGCTGGCCATGGGCGCCTCGGTGCTGTTCGTCCGCCTCGCGGATGTGGGGCCGTTCGCCAGCGCCTTCTGGCGGGTGGCGCTCGCCTTGCCACCGCTGGCGCTCTGGGCGGCTCTCGCCGAGGGGACACGCGCCTTCCGGCCCGACCGGCTGTCGCTGCTCGCCGGCGCCTTCTTCGCCGGGGACCTCTTCTTCTGGCATCTCGCCATCCTCGGCACGACCGTCGCCAACGCCACGGTGCTCGCCACCACGTCGCCCCTGTGGATCACCGCCTTCGCCGTGCTGGTGCTGCGGCAGAAGGTGTCCCGTGCCGGCCTGATCGGGCTTGGCCTGTGCATTGCTGGGGCGCTGGCACTGGTGGGGCGCTCGTGGCAGTTCGATCCGCAGCATCTGCCGGGGGACGCCGCAGGGCTGGCGACAGCGGTATTCTTCGCCGGCTATTTTCTCGCCGTCAGCCGGGCCCGCGCCTCGCGCGGTGCGGCGGCCATCACCCTCGTCTCCACCGCCACCACCGCGCTGATCCTGCTGGCAGTCGCCCTCATTGCAGAGCCGACCCTGTGGCCCGCCAGCGCCGGCGGTCTTGCGGCGCTGGTAGCGCTGGCCCTCGTCTCGCAGGTGGGCGGACAGGGGCTGATGGCGGTGGGCCTTGCCTCCGTGCCACCGGCGTTCGGCGCGCTGGTCTTCTTCCTGGAGGTGGCGTCCGCCGCCGCGCTGGGCGCCATGCTCCTGGATGAGCCCATTACCGGGCTTCAGGCGGCGGGCGGCGCGCTGATCCTCGCCGGCATCGTGGTGGCCCGTCCGCGCCCACGTCCGGCACGCACGGGAGAGGCCGGGAAGGACCATTCCGCCACCGGCTACCGGGAGGGCAGGCATTGACGCCCCGGTCCCCACGGGGCACACAACACACCATCATGCCCTTCGCCGCCACGCCCCTCCGCTTCGACGGCATGCCCGAACCCTGCGCGGCGCTTGCGCCGGCCCGACGGGTGAACTCCGCGCCACGGAGCCTTGCGCTCGCGCTCAGTGCCGCCTTCGCGCTTGGGCTCGGCATTAGCCTTATCCCCACGCCCGCGGCCGCCGAATTCCGGCTGTGCAACCGCACCCAGAGCCGGGTCGGCATCGCGCTCGGCTACAAGGACGGCGACGCCTGGGCCACCGAAGGCTGGTGGAACGTCGCGGCCAACAGCTGCGAGACGCTGCTGCGCGGCGACCTCGCGGCGCGCTTCTATTACCTCTATGCCGTGGATTACGACCAGGGCGGGGAGTGGGCCGGCAAGGCCTACATGTGCACCCGGGAAAAGGAATTCACCATCAAGGGCGCCGAGGACTGCCTCGCCCGCGGCTTCGACCGCACCGGCTTCTTCGAGGTGGACACCCAGGAGCAGAAGTCCTGGACGGTGCAGCTCACGGAATCGAGCCAGAGCAAGCCAAGTCCGGCCGCCGCTCCGCTGCCACCCCCCCGCGCGAAGCCCTGAAGCAGATCAGATTCCCCGGCCTTCGACCTTGATGGCGAGCTGGCTCTCCAGCTCACCCGCCCCATCGAGATGCGGATTGACGGCGAGCGCCTGCCGTACGGCCTGCAGCGCCCGCTTGTCGTCGCCGAGGTCCCGCATGATCAAGGCCAGGCCGTAGAGCATGGCGAAATGGCGCGGCTCGCGCGCCAGCACCTCCCGGATGTCCGCAAGGGCCGCGCCATAGTCGTCGCGCATGTAGAAGATCGTCGCCCGGCGGCTGAGCGCGCCGATATAATCGGGCTCGATCTCGATCACCTCGTCCAGCAGTTGCACGGCAAGGTCCGTCTCCTTCGCCTCGGCTGCCGCCGCCGCGCGGGCCATCAGGAGATCGGCGCTGGGACTGCCGGAATCGCCGAAGATCTGGTCAAGCCGATCGGCGATCATCTTGGCGCTGCGATCGTCGGGGGCGACCTTCAGGGCGGCGAACAGGCCTTCCACCTGGGTCCGCTTGTCCCTGGGCAGGCGCGGCCGGGCCGGGGCGGAATCGGATGGGCTGGCGGACGGGGGACCGGGCTGCGGCATGGCCTTGTCGCCGCGCAATTGCTGCGCCTGCGCGAGACCGCCGGAGATCATCACCGTCAGCACGGCGGCAAGAAAGAGACGCGGCGCACGCAGGGCGCGGTCGGCAAGGCGGAGAGGCATCGCGCTAAAGATCATCGGCGAAGTGTCCGCCGCGATGCACGCGCCGTCAACAACTGCGCCGGCCACAGGGGAGCCCCGGGCCGGCGCAGCAGATCACGTTTGCTCAAGATCGAAGGACCGGACCGGAAGTCCAGCCTGAGCGCTCAGCCCTGGCGGGCCTTGTAGCGCTTCTGGGTCTTGTTGATGATGTAGACGCGGCCCTTGCGGCGCACGAGACGGTTCTCGCGGTGGCGGCCGAGCAGCGACTTCAGGGAATTGCGGATCTTCATGACAAACTCGCTCGTGTCGAAGTTCGGAGCCGACCGCGGCGCGCTTGCCGCGCGGCCTATCGACACCGGGAATTGGATCGGAGCCGGCGTGATAAGGGGCCGGGACCCGGATGTCAATGCAAGCAGCCGATTCCCGCGCCGCGCTCACGCGCGATGGTAGGGATGCCCGGCGAGGATGGTGACCGCCCGATAGATCTGCTCCGCCAGCATGACCCGCACCAGCTGGTGGGGAAACGTGGCCGTGCCATAGGCGATCATCAGGGACGCCCGCGCCCGCACCTCTTCCCCGAGCCCGTCCGCACCACCGATGACGAAGGCAAGGGCGGAGAGCCCGCCATCCCGGTCGGAAGCGATGCGGCGGGCGAAGTCCTCGCTGGAGAAATTGCGCCCGCGCGGATCGAGCACCACGAGTCCAGCCCCCGCAGGCAGCGCCGCGAGAAGCGCCGCCGCTTCCTCGGCCATGCGGTCCTCGGCGCGGCGGGCGGCGGATTCGGCGATCTCGATCATGTCGCACGGGCCGAGGCCCAAGGGCCGGCCGGCGGGGCGGATGCGATCCACGTAGCGGGTCACGAGCTCCCGCTCGGCGCCGGCTTTCAGCCGGCCGACACAGGCGAGGACGAGGCGCACGTCGTCTACAGGCCCGCCGGAACCGGAAACGCCATCAGGAGCGGGGCGTCCCGGACCACATCTTCTCGATATTGTAGAAGGTGCGGACCTCGGGCTGGAAGACGTGGACGATCACGTCGTTCGCATCGATGAGCACCCAGTCGCAGGCCGGCTGGCCTTCCACGCGCACATGCTTGATCCCCGCCGCCTTGAGCGCCTCGATGAGGTGCTCGGCGATGGCGCCCACGTGCCGCTGCGAGCGGCCGGAGGCAATCACCATGTAGTCGGCGATGGAGGTCTTGCCGCGCAGGTCGATGGAGACGATGTCCTCGGACTTGTCGTCATCCAGCCGGGCTTGGATGAGGGCGAGAATTTCCGCAGCGTCGGGAAGCGCCTCGGAAACCTTGGCGTCTGAAACCGTGGCGGGCGGTGTCATCTCAGCGGCCGCCTGAAGTGCCATCGTGGACAGGGGTCCAAATCCTCTCGCTCAAGGCGACGGTCCAAACCGTCGCACCACCTCAGAATGCCTGCAAATCAATGAATTTTCAAGACGTATGGCGGGCGGCCTCGATCTCGTGCCCTCCCTGCCCCCCGCGTGCGGCCCGGATTCCCGTTGAGGAGAGGGGAGATTTCAGCCCGTGGAGGAACACCCAGGCGGGTGGCGCGCAGTCCGCCAGGAGGCGGGCCTCATGCTCGCCGAGACGATAGCGTGCCAGCGCCTGCGCGGCCGGCGATGCGGTCGCGGCAAGGCTTTGCCCCATGCGGTCCACCACCGCGATGGGCACGAGGTCGGCGATGCCGCGCCAGTGCTGCCAGCGGTCGAAATGGGCGAGATTGTCCGCCCCCATGATCCAGACGAAGCGCACGCCCGGCAGCCGTCGCACCAGATAGGCCAGCGTCTCGTAGGTGTAGCGGGTGCCGATGCCAGCCTCGAAGCCGGTGACGTCGATGCGCGGATGGCGCGCCACCGCGCGGGCGATGGCGATGCGCTCCTCCAGCGGCGGCAGGGCGCGGTTGTCCTTCAGGGGATTGCCGGGCGTCACCAGCCACCACACCCGGTCGAGGCCGAGCCGGCGCAGGGCGAGGAGGCTCGCCGCGCGGTGGGCGGCATGGGCGGGGTTGAAGCTGCCGCCGAACAGCCCGACGCGCAGCCCCTGCGTGACGAAGGGCAGACGCCGCGCGGCACGCGGCGTCACAGGCTCCACGACGGGGCCGGACGACATCACGGACGGGTCTGTCCCGACCCGTGGATGCGGTATTTGAAGGAGGTGAGCTGCTCGGCCCCCACCGGCCCGCGCGCATGCATCCGCCCAGTGGCGATGCCGATCTCCGCGCCAAAGCCGAACTCGCCGCCATCGGCGAACTGGGTGGAGGCGTTGTGCAGCACGATGGCGCTGTCCACCTCGGCGAGGAACCGGTCGGCCGCCGCCGCATCCTCCGTGACGATGGAATCGGTGTGGTGGGAGCCGTGCGCCTCGATATGGGCGATGGCGTCGCCCACCCCATCCACCACCTTCGCGGCGATGATGGCGTCGAGATATTCGGTGTCCCAATCCTCGGCCGTTGCCGGCTTCACGCGCGCATCCACCGCCTGCACATCGGCGTCGCCGCGGATCTCGCAGCCGGCGTCGATCAGCATCTCCACCAGCGGCTTGAGGTGCGTTCCGGCCACCGACCGGTCGATCAGCAGCGTCTCGGCGGCGCCGCAGACGCCGGTGCGGCGCATCTTGGCGTTCAGCACCACGGTCTTGGCCATGTCGAGGTCGGCGGCCTTGTCCACATAGACGTGGTTGATGCCGTCGAGATGGGCGAACACCGGCACCCGCGCATCGCTCTGCACCCGCGCGACGAGGCTCTTGCCGCCACGGGGCACGATCACGTCCACGGTGTTGCCGAGGCCCGCCAGCATGTGCCCCACCGCTGCGCGGTCGGGCACGTTGACGAACTGCACCGCATCCTCGGGCAGACCGGCGGTGGTGAGCCCGGCGACGAAGGCGCGATGGATGGCACCGGAGGAATTCAGGCTGTCCGACCCGCCGCGCAGGATCACGGCGTTGCCGGCGCGCAGGCACAGGGCAGCAGCGTCCGCCGTCACGTTCGGCCGGCTCTCGTAGATGACGCCGATGACGCCCAGCGGCGTGCGCACGCGCTCGATGATGAGGCCGTTGGGGCGGGTCCAGCGCTCGGTGACGAGGCCGATGGGATCGGCCAGCTCGGCCACCTGCTCCACGCCCTCGGCCATGGCCTCCACCCGCGCGGCGGTGAGGGTGAGCCGGTCGAGGAAGGAGCCGGTCATGCCTTCCGCCTTCGCCTTGGCGACGTCGATGGCATTGGCCGCGAGGATTTCACCAGCTGACGCGCGGATCGCTGCGGCCGCGGCCTTGAGCGCCTGCGTCTTCACCTCGGGCGCAGCGAGGGCGAGGCTGCGGGCGGCGGCACGGGCGCGCTTGCCCATGGCCAGCATCACCCCCTCCAGCTCCGCCGGCGGCACGGGCCGGCCCGCAGTGGCGGCGGCATCGGTGCGAAGGGCGGAGGCGGTGGACATGGGATGACTCTCAGAAGCAGGACAGGACGTTGGCCCTCATATGGGGGCGCAGGTTCTCCCTAGCACATTGCCCGCCGGGTGCGACAGGTGGGCGCGGAGGGTTAGAAGTCCTCGGGCGGCTCGTTGGGGGCCCGATCCATGAGCGGAGCGGACGGGGCGTCCTCGGCGACCTGGCGGAGATAGGCGAAGGCGAGCGAAACGTAGGCGGCGAGCGCGATCGCGCCAATGACCGACAGGATGCTGGAGAGGAACCCGTTGATGAGGGCCGGGATGAACGGCATGCCGGGCGTCTCGAAAGACCGCATCTCCAGGTAAAGCGGCCCGACGGGCGTGGATTTCGTCTGCGATACGACGTGCATGTCCGTCGCCGAGAACGAGCCGAAGAGGAACTGCACGGGGAGCACCACGACGATAACGACCGCCAGCATGGCGAGCGAAAGGAGCAACGTGCCGCCGACCAGCCGCAGGGTATTTCCGCGCCCCAGACGCCAGACGTCGTTCCATGGCATCGGCTGGCCGATCGACCGGGACGGCAGCCTGAGGCTCAGCCGGGTGACCACACCGATCGCGGCAAGCCAAACGGCAAGCGCGCCGACGAAGATAGCGAATGTCGACCAGCTTCCGATTCGCGCCAGGGCGACGACGGCAGTGATCCCGGCGACGGAGAGCATCGCCAGAATGAGAGTTGCCAGAAGCAAAACAAGGGAATCGAACAGGTAGGTGAGGCCGCGAATGCCGAGCGGACCCATGGTCGCGGCATTGAAGCCGCCTGATCCACGCAGGATTTCGTTGTGGGTCAGCAACGCCAGATAGATGAAGGCGAAGCCCTCTATTGCGTTCAGCCCGTAGATCTTCACGAACGCCATCGCAGTGGGCGGTCGTTCGGCCTCGACAACATCCCCCAGCAGGATCAGGCCCGCATAGTTCCAGACCAGCGTTCCAACCGCATAGATCAGTGCCACGATCCAGTGCTTGCGCAGAACCGTCAGCGTCCACCGATAGGTGAATTTGAGCGCCTGGAAGACGGGAAACTTCACGCGCTGGGCCATCACGAGGCGCCTGTGGGAGGCGACGCGGACGACGGACGACGGCGCGCCCCTCGCCCCCGCGATCACAACCGCTATCCCGCCGCACACAACCTGTCGAGGGGTTTCAGCGCCTTCCCTAGCGGTACCGCGTTGCGCTGATGACCTTCACTCCACCCCGAGCGCCAGATCGTCCCGGTGCACCATCTCGGAGCGGCCCTTCACGCCCAGCAGCGCCTCGATCTCCGAGGTGGAGTGCCCCATGATGCGGGCGGCGTGGGTGGAATCGTAGGCGACGAGGCCGCGCCCCACTTCGGCGCCGTCCGGACCGCGCAGCACCACGGCGTCGCCGCGGTCGAACTGGCCGTCGATGCGCTTCACGCCGGCCGGCAGCAGGCTCGCCCCGCGGCGCAGCGCGGCCACCGCGCCGTCATCGAGATGCAGCGTGCCGCGCGGCTCCAGCGCCCCGGCGATCCAGCTCTTGCGGGCACGCACGGGATTGGCTGACGTGAGGAACCAGGTGCAGCGTCCGCCCTCCATGATGCGCTTCAGCGGATTCTTCACGTGGCCGGAGGCAATCACCATGTGGGTGCCGGCGGAGGTGGCGATCTTGCCCGCCTCGATCTTGGTACGCATGCCGCCGCGCGACAGCTCGGAGCCGGCATCGCCCGCGATGGCCTCGATCTCGGCGCCGATGCGCGGCACCACCGGGATCAGCGTCGCGTTGGGGTCCTGCGCCGGCGGGGCGGTGTAGAGGCCGTCGATGTCGGAGAGCAGCACCAGCAGGTCGGCGCTGGCCATGGTGGCGACGCGGGCGGCGAGGCGGTCGTTGTCGCCGTAGCGGATCTCGGTGGTGGCGACGGTGTCGTTCTCGTTGATGATCGGCACGGAGCGCAGCTCCATCAGCCGGCCGAGGGTGGAGCGCGCGTTGAGATAGCGGCGACGCTCCTCGGTGTCACCCAGCGTCAGCAGCACCTGCCCGGCGGTGATGTTGTAATGGCCGAGGATATCCGCCCAGGTCTTGGAGAGGGCGATCTGTCCCACGGCGGCGGCGGCCTGGCTGTCTTCCAGCTTCAGCGGCCCCGACGGCAGGCCGAGCACGGTACGCCCCAGGGCGATGGCGCCGGACGATACCACCATCACCTCGCAGCCCCTGGCGTGCAGGGCCGCGATGTCCTCCACCAGCGAAGTCAGCCAGGCGAGGCGCACCCGGCCCTGCGCCCGGTCCACCAGAAGGGCCGAGCCCACCTTGATGACGATGCGGCGGAAATCGGCGAAGGCGGGCGTCTTCGCCTGCGCATCGGAGGACGCTTCGAAGGATGCAGACTCGGGAGAAGCCATGGACATGCGAACCGGCAAGGCACTTCAGGCGTGCGGGCGGCGCACGTCGGTGCGGGAGAAGTCATCCCCCTTGAAGAGGAGCGGCACGTCATGCGCCTTGGCCACGGCATAGGCCATCGGGCTGCTGAAGTTCAAGCCCGCCGGCAAATGGCGAAACGGAATGGAGACGAGAACCTGGCCTAGGGCCGCCACCCATCCCGCGGTGCCGCCTCTTCCTTCTCGACGCCGCGCGCCTCCTCCACAACCTCAAGAAGCGCCCTCAGCGCCTCCGGCACGCCCTGGCCCGAGGTGGCGGAGAGGAGCAGAGGCTTCTTCTTCGCCGCGCGCTGGAGGCGCTCCTTCTGCTGCTTGAGCAGTTCGGGCGAGAGGGCATCCACCTTGGAGAGAGCGACGATCTCCGGCTTCTCGTCGAGACCGTGGCCATAGGCGGCAAGCTCGGCGCGGACGGTCTTGTAGGCCTTGCCGGCATGCTCGGAGGTGCCGTCCACCAGATGCAGCAGGGCGCGGCAGCGCTCCACATGGCCGAGGAAGCGGTCGCCGATGCCGATGCCCTCGTGGGCGCCCTCGATCAGGCCGGGAATGTCGGCCAGCACGAACTCGCGCCCGTCCACCCGCACGACGCCGAGGCCGGGATGCAGCGTGGTGAAGGGATAATCGGCGATCTTGGGCTTCGCTGCCGTGGTCGCGGCGAGGAAAGTGGACTTGCCGGCATTGGGCAGGCCGACGAGACCGGCGTCGGCAATCAGCTTCAGCCGCAGCCAGATCCACCGTTCCTGGCCTTCGAGGCCGGGATTGGCGCGGCGGGGAGCCTGGTTGGTGGAGGTCTTGAACTGGGCGTTGCCGAAGCCGCCATTGCCGCCTTCGAGCAGCTTGATGCGCTGGCCCACCTCGGTCATGTCGGCGAGGATGGTCTCCTCGTCCTCGTCGAGGATCTGGGTACCGGCCGGCACCTTCAGCACCACGTCGGCGCCCTTCGCGCCGGTGCATCTGGCGCCCCTGCCGTGGTCGCCCTTCTTGGCCTTGAAATGCTGCTGGTAGCGGTAGTCGATCAGCGTGTTGAGGCCGTCGACGCACTCGATCCACACGTCACCGCCGCGTCCGCCGTCGCCGCCATCGGGACCGCCGAACTCGATGAACTTCTCGCGCCGGAACGAGACGCACCCTGCCCCGCCGTCTCCGGAGCGCACATAGACCTTGGCCTGATCGAGGAATTTCATGGGTTCGAGGTAGAGGCCGACGGCCCACAAAGCAAGGCCGCCGACGCACGAGGACGCACGAAACCCGCCATCAGGGCCGCGGATGCAGCCCCGATGCGGCCGGGCCGTCCGCCTTTCCCTGCCTTAGCGCGTGCCCCACTGCTGGTTGGAACGGTCTTCACCGCCGCTCTTGCACGGCCAGGCAACCACGCCCGTTCCGGCCCCGCCGAAACGGGGCACATCCAGGCACATATTGTTCTGACCGATGATTTCGCCGTTCGCGCCGACCCGCCACTGCTGATTGGCGCCGCCGTTGCACGAATAGATGATGACCCGGTCTCCGGCGCGCGCCGCACCGCCCGAAATGTCGACACAACGCCTGCCGGCCCGGATCGTCCCGTCACCCATGAAGGTGAAGGACTGATTGTCGCCGCCGTTGCACGGAAAGACGATAATCGACGTGCCATTGGGCTGGTCAAGGCCGCCCTTGACGTCGAGGCAGAGGTTGCTCGCATGGCCCGGGCGCAGCTCGCCCGCACTTGCCCCGCCCACCAGCACACAGCAGATGGCGGCCGCCGTCATCAGAATTCGCATTGTTTCCCCCCGGAATGAGGTTCCACCCTACCATTACAGCCAAGCTTCGCAACCCCTCCGAGCTTGCAGAGAAAATAGGTTGGGCTCCTCCGATCCCCTGTCAGAGCCACCCCGCCCTTTGACCTTTCCCGCGCGCCGGACCAAAAGACGAACATGAGCCCGCGCACCGTCGACGTCCTGCTCCCCCTCGGCCTCGACGCCGCCTATTCCTACCTCCTGCCCGAGGGGATGGAGGTGTCGCCCGGCGACCTCGTTCATGTCCCGCTGGGCACCAAGAGCGTCATCGGCGTGGTCTGGCCGCGCGCGCAGGCCGGTGGCAAGGCGGTGGAGACCGGCAAGCTGAAGGCGGTGAAGGCCAAGCTCGATTACGTTCCGCTGCCGCCTGACCTCATCAGGCTCATCGACTGGATGGCCGACTACACGCTGGCGCCGCGCGGCATGGTGCTGCGCATGGCCTTGCGGCACGGCGAAAGCCCCGGTGCGGCGCGCGAGCGGGTCGGCGTGCGGCTCACCGGCACGGCGCCTACGCGCATGACGGCCGCCCGCGCACGGCTTCTGGATACGCTCGCGGATGGCTTCGTGCGCGGCAAGACCGAAGCGGCGCGGGAGGCCGGCGTCTCGCCCTCCGTGGTGGACGGGCTGGTGGATGACGGCACGCTGGAAGCCGTGGTGCTGCCGCCCGAGCCCGCCGCCTACCCGCCCGATCCCGACCACGCAGTACCCGAGCTGTCGCAGCCGCAGTCGGAGGCGGCGGCTGCCATGGTCGCGGCGGTGAAGGCGAAGACGTTCGCCGTGCACCTGCTCGACGGCGTCACCGGCTCCGGCAAGACCGAGACCTATTTCGAGGCGGTGGCCGAGGCCATCCGCAGCGGCCGGCAGGCGCTGATCCTGCTGCCGGAAATCGCCCTCACCCAGGCCTTCCTCGACCGCTTCACCGAGCGCTTCGGCGTGAAGCCAGCGGAATGGCACTCGGGCGTCTCCACCCGGCGGCGCGCGAAGGTGCTGAACGAGGTCGCCTCGGGACAGGTGAAGGTGGTGGCGGGGGCGCGCTCCGCCTTGTTCCTGCCGTTCCGCGACCTCGGCCTCATCATCGTCGATGAAGAGCACGACCCCGCCTACAAGCAGGAGGACGGCGTCTGCTACCACGCGCGCGACATGGCGGTGGTGCGGGCACGCCTCGCCTCCGCCCCCATCGTGCTGGCCTCGGCGACGCCCTCCATCGAGACCGAGGTAAATGCCCGGCGCGGGCGCTATCGGCGGCTCGCCCTCCCCGTGCGCTTCGGCGGCGCCAAGGTGCCGGGCCTCTCCCCCATCGATCTGCGCAAGGAAGGCCCGCCGCGCGGCCGCTGGATCGCACCGCGGCTGGAAGCCGAGATCAACACGACGCTGGAGGCGGGCGAGCAGGCGCTGCTCTTCCTCAACCGCCGGGGCTACGCGCCGCTCACGTTGTGCCGCTCCTGCGGCCACCGGATGCGCTGCCCCTCCTGCACCGCCTGGCTGGTGGAGCATCGCTTTCGCCGCCGCCTCACCTGCCACCACTGCGGCTATCAGGCGCCGGTGCCGGAGAAATGCCCCGCCTGCGACGCGCCGGACAGCCTCGTTCCGGTCGGGCCGGGCGTGGAGCGGCTGCAGGAGGAGGTGCAGACCCTTTTTCCAAATGCCCGCGCCCTCGTCCTCTCCTCGGACCTGCTTGGCGGGGTGGAGCGGATGCGCGCCGAACTTGATGCGGTGGCGAAGGGCGACGTGGATGTGGTGGTGGGCACCCAGCTCGTCGCCAAGGGCCATAATTTCCCCGGCCTCGCTCTGGTCGGCGTGGTGGATGCGGATGTCGGCCTCGGCCATGGCGACCCGCGCGCCGCCGAGCGGACGTTCCAGCTGGTGCATCAGGTGGCCGGGCGCGCCGGGCGCGGCAAGGCGGAGGGGCGCGGCTTCATCCAGACCCACATGCCCGAGCATCCGGTGATGCGCGCGCTCGTGACCGGCGATCGCGACGCCTTTTACGACGTGGAGATCGCCGCCCGCGAGGAGGCGCACCTGCCCCCCTTCGGCCGCATGGCGGCGCTCATCGTCTCCGCCAGCGAGGCCCATGTGGCCGAAGGCCATGCCCGGCGCCTCGCCGCTTCCGCGCCCATCCTGCCCGACGTGCGCATCCTAGGCCCGGCGGAGGCGCCCCTTGCCCTGCTGCGCGGGCGCCACCGCTGGCGCCTGCTGGTGCGATCGCCGCGCAACTTCGACCTGCCGGCCTATCTCAGGGAATGGCGGGCCGTGGCACCGAAGATCACGGGCAATATCAAGGTGGCCATCGACGTGGACCCGCAGAGCTTCCTGTGAGCAACGCCATCGACCGCCCCGCCGCCCGGATCCTCGTGCTCGATGGGGAGGACCGGCTGCTGCTGTTCCGCTTCGCCTATGCCGAAGGCGCGCTGGCCGGAAACGTCTTCTGGGCACCGCCCGGCGGCGGGCTGGAGCCGGGCGAGACCTATGAGGCCGCCGCCTGCCGCGAGCTTCTGGAAGAAACCGGCCTCCGCATTGCCCATCCCGGCCCGGCCGTCGCCCAGCGCGAGGTCTCGTTCACGATGCCGGACGGGCAGCGGGTGCGTTCGCGGGAGTTCTATTTCCTCGTGCGCGCACCGGGCCTCGTGGTCTCGTCCGCCGGCTGGTCGGACGATGAGCGTAAGGCGCTCGTGCATCACGCGTGGTGGACGCCGGATGCGCTGGCCTCTCTCGCGGAGCAGGTGTGGCCGGAGGATATTTTCGTGATGCTCGCAGAGGCGGGCGTCTGGCGCTGATGGTGCGTCGATGCCGGCGCCACTGTCCCGCTTGCTCGCCGCGCGCCGTTGGGCACAATCCGCCGCCATGCTCGCCCTCGCCGAATCAGCGGACCTCTCCCTCGCGCGGATCGACCTCCGCGGTGCGGAGCTTGAGCTTGACCCGTCCGGTGCCCTGCTCTGGCCGGACGAGCGGCTGATGGTGGTGGCGGACCTGCACCTGGAGAAGGGTTCCGCCTTCGCCCGGCGCGGCCAGATGCTGCCGCCCTACGACACCCTGGACACGTTGAAGCGCCTCTCGGCCGTGGTTGCCCTGCACCAGCCGCGCATGGTGATCGCGCTGGGCGACAGCCTGCACGACCGCTGGGCCGGCGAGCGCATGACCGACCCGCTCCGCGACGAGATCCGCCGCATCCAGACCGGCCGCACCTTCATCTGGATCGCCGGCAACCACGATCCCCTGCCCCACGACCTCGGCGGCGAGGGTACGGCCATGCTCGCCCTTGGCCCGCTGCTCTTCCGCCACGAGCCGGAAGAGGGGCCGGCGCCGGGCGAGGTGTGCGGTCATCTCCACCCCGCTGCTCGGGTGGTGATGCGCGGACGGGGCGTGCGGCGGCGGTGTTTCGTCACCGATGGCAGCCGCATGATCCTGCCGGCGTTCGGCGCCTATGCCGGCGGCCTGAGCGTCGCCGATCCCGCCATCACGCGGCTGTTCCCGGCGCAGCGCTTCACCGCCCACCTGCTCGGCGCAGGACGCACCTACGGAATGCCCGCGTCCGCCTGTCTCTGAATTAAGGACGCTCAGCGGCGGCGGCGGATGCGGACGTAGAGCGCACCCTCCCCGCCATGGCGGCGTCCGGCGGACTCGAACCCCACCACCACCGCCCGCAGGTCCGGCTCGGCAAGCCACAGGGGCACCGCCCGCTTGAGCACGCCCCGGCCCTCGCCGAAGGCCGGCCCCGAACTCATCAGGCGCTCGGGATCGCCCTTGCCGGTGATGACCAGCACCAGCGCATGGCCGCTCGCCTGCGCCTCCATGAGGAACAGGCGCAGGCGGCGATGGGCGGCCGCCTGGGTGAGGCCGTGCAGGTCGAGGCGCGCATCCACTTCCGCCCCGCGGGTGAGGCGGCGGCGGGTCTTCGGCTCCAGCGCGGCCAGAGGCGGGGGTGGCGGGGACGTGGGGGCGACGACCTTCGGTGGGGTGCCGGACTTGGCTTTCGCTTTCGACTTGGTCTCGGGCGTCGGCGCGACGACGGGGGGCGGCTCGGGGGCGGGCACCAAAGGCGGCGCGACAACGGGCTTCTCAGGCCGCAGGCGCTTCACCGAGCGCACCACATGGTCCCACAGCGCGCGCTCTTCCGCATCGAGTATCCGGCGGCGGCCCCGGCGGCTCATGGCGCGCCTCCGGAGTCCACCTTGGCGAAGCGCGGCACCAGCATGGTGAACTTGCCCGAGTGCCGGATGCGACCCGCTACGGCGCCCGCTGCATCGCCCGCACCGAAAAAGAGATCCGCCCGTGCCGGCCCGACGATGGCCGAGCCGGTGTCCTGCGCGATCATCAGCCGACGGAACGGCTCGGCCGTGCCGGGAGCGGAGAGCGGCAGGTCGGCCTCCACGAAGATGGGCGTGCCGTAGGTGTGGAGCTTGCGGTCCACCGCCAGCGAGCGGCCCGCCGTGAGCGAAACGCCCTGCGCGCCCATGGCCCCCGCATCGGCACCAAGCGTCAGGGCCTTGAAGAAGGTGAAGGTCGGGTTCTCCCGCCGCAAGGCGCGGCCCGCCGCGGGATCAGCCTCCATGAAGGTGCGGATGCGCGCCATGGACATCTCTTCCCGCGGCACCAGCCCCCGCTGGATCAGGAGACGCCCCACCGCCACATAGGGCTGGCCGTTGAAGCCGTCATAACCCAGCCGAAGAATCCGGCCATCCGGGAGACGCACGCGGGCGGAGCCCTGGATTTGCATGAAGAACAGATCGACGGGATCCTTGAGCCAGACAATCTCCAGCCCGCGCCCCGCCAAGGCGCCATCCTCGATGGCGGCGCGATCATGATACGGCACGAGGGCGTCGCCCTCCCGCCGGAAGGCGGAGCCGGAATTGGGCGTGGCCCCGGGACCCGTCATGACGAGATCGCCGGGACGTCCATAGACCGGAACATCGAAGCCGTTGCCGGGCTGGAGCGCACCCTCTACCTCCGGCTCGTAATAGCCGGTGTAGTAGCCGCCCGTGCCGCCGTCCGGAATCACCCGCCACGCGCGGAAATTGGCCTCGAAGAACAGGCGGGCGAGAAGGGGAGTGGGTGCGTCCGGACCAAGCCGCGCGGCCGCAGCGCAGGCGTGGCGCAGTCCGAGCCGGAGCGTCGGTGCGGAAGCCGGCCCCACATCTTTCGGCGGTGACTTCAAAGCCGCGCAGCTGACGCGGAAGGTGGCGAAGGCCGCGGCGTGGTCGTCGGCGGCCCAGCCGTCGAGGTCCGTGAAGGCGACGGGCTCGAGCCGCGCGCCGGCCACGGCGGGAACGATGGGCTGGAGCGTCATGGCCGGTGCCGGGATGGGTCGGGAGGCCGGGGCGGCGACGCAGGAGGAGGTCGCCGCGAAGAGCGCCACCACGATCCCGGTGAGGCTCGCGCATCGTGCGGCAACGCCAGGAGCGAAGCGCCGCACGCCGGCTGTGACGGCGCGCGCCTGTGCCATGGGCTACTGGGCGGCTTCCGTCGCCACCAGCTTCCAGTTGGGGTCCCGCGTGCCGAGATCGCGAGCGAAGGTCCACACGTCGGTCACATCGGCCACCGTGTCCGGGCTGCCATCCACCACCGAGCCGTCCGGGCCGCGGGTGACGGAAATAAGCTTCGACACGAAACGCACGGTCAGCTGCGCATTGGTCCCGCGCACGGTGACGTCTTGCAGGTCCGCCGATTCGATGGAGACGAAGCGCGATTCCATCGTCTCCTTGCGGCTCTCGCGGTCGGCGATGGCGGAGACGAAGCCGTCATAGACGTCCTTGGCGAGCAGATCCTTGAGCTGGCGACGGTCGCCCGTGGCGAAGGCGGTGACGATCATCTCGTAGGCCGCGCGGGCGCCGGTCAGGAAGTGCTTGGCGTCGAAGTCCGGCTCGATACGGGCGATCTCGTCGAGCGCGGAGGCGGTGGCGGATCCTTCCGCCACAACACCCTCCCATCGGAAGGCCGGCGCCTCGACCTCGGCCGGGCCTGCGGCGCCGGGCGGCGGTCCGTTGCGCTCGGGCAGCGTCACCACCTTGCCCTCGGGGGCCGGCTGCGGCGGACGAGCGGTATCGCGGGAATAGGGATCATAAGGCGGGCGCTCACGCCCCGTCCTCTGCCCCAGAACGCTGCGCAGCCGGACGAAGATGAAGACCGCAAGGGCCAGGAAGATGATCGTGTAGATGTCCAGCACTGCGCTTCGCCATGCCTCTCGGGCGCGCCGATCTTCGGCCCGCCGGGTTGCCTCGACCGGTTGCGCGCGCCCCGCCGCGTGCGCTTCCTGCCCATCAGCTTATGTACGTCGAAGCTGACGTATCGCCAGCCCCTGCGCCTCAGAAGCTCACATTTTCCAAGGAAGCTTAAGCCACCGGGGCCGCATGCGCCACCTCCCGCCGGCAGATCGCGGAGGCTGTCATCGCCTTGACCTCAGGGAGGCACTGACCTACGGTCATTCAAAACGATTAGATTTCGGCCAAAGAAGCCGAATGTCAGGGAGAGAGACACCATGCGCCGGTTTCTGATGGCGGGGCTCGCCCTCGCCGTATCGTCTTTTGCCGCCCTTGCACCGAACGCCGCCGCGGCGGCCTACCCCGATCGCCCCATCACGCTCATCGTGCCGTGGAACGCCGGCGGCGGAACCGATGCGGTCGCGCGCATCGTCGCCTCGCTTCTTGAGAAGGATCTGGGGCAGCCCATCGCGGTGGTGAATCGCACCGGCGGGCAGGGCGTGGTGGGTCATCAGGCCATCGCCGATGCGGCACCGGACGGCTACACCATCGGCATCATCACCGTCGAGATCGGGATGATGCACTGGCAGGGCCTGACCCAACTTACCGGCGCCTCCTACACCCCCCTCGCCCTCATGAACGAGGACCCCGCCGGCGTGCAGGTGCGTACGGACGCCTCCTACAAGACGCTCGACGACCTGATCGCCGACATCAAGGCCAACCCCGGCAAGTTCAAGGCCTCCGGCACCGGTCAGGGCGGCATCTGGCACCTCGCCCTTGCCGGCATGCTCTCGTCCCTGAAGCTCGATCCGAAGAGCGTGCCGTGGGTGCCCTCCAACGGCGCGGCGCCCGGCCTGCAGGACCTCGTGGCGGGCGGCGTGCAGGTCGTCACCTGCTCCATCCCCGAGGCGCGCTCGCTCATCGACGCCAAGCGCGTGAAGAGCCTCGCCATCATGGCGAGCGAACGCTCCAAGCTGATGCCCGATATTCCCACCCTGAAGGAAGCCACCGGCAGCAGCTGGACCATCGGCGCATGGCGCGGCTTCGCCGCCCCCAAGGGCCTCGACAAGGCGGCCTCGGACAAGCTCCAGGCGGCCCTCAAGAAGGTCTACGACAGCAAGGAATATCAGGAGTTCCTCACCAATCGCGGGTTCGGCGGGCGCTATGCGGACGGCCCCGGCTTCGCCGAGTTCATGGCCAAGGCGGATGCCTCCCTCGGCGCCGTCATGAAGGAAGTCGGCCTCGCCAAATAGCGAGGGCTCCTGAACGCGGCGGCCCGGGCCGCCGCTTCCTCCCCGCGACGCCGGAGCCGCATCATGCGCTTCAGTGACCTGATCCTCGGCCTGCTGCTGCTCGCGGGGGCTGCCGTCTTGTTCTCCGCCGCATCCGGGCTGCCACCCATTCCGGGGCAGGCTTACGGCGCGGATGTCTTCCCCGTTCTGACGGCCGCAGGCCTTGCCGCCTGCGGCTTCATCCTGACGGTGGGCTCGGTTCGCGCCGGCCCCTTCCCGCTCGCGCAGACCACATGGGTCCGCACGCCCGGCGCCAGCTTCAGGGCGGCGGCGACGATCGCCCTTGTCCTCGCCTATATCGTGCTGACACCGCTCATCGGCTTCGTCGCCACGGCGACCGTGGTCCTGACCGGCCTTTTTCTCGTGGTGCGGGTGCCGGTGGCGCAGGCGATCGGAATTGCGCTGGCGACGGCCCTCTTCACCTACCTCTCCTTCAACATGTTCCTGCGCGTACCGCTGCCGCGCGGCCTCGTGGAAGGCTTCCTGCCATGAATGCCGTGCTCGCCGGCCTCGACCTCGTCCTGCGCTGGGACGTGATGCTCACCATCCTCGTCGCGTCGGCCTTCGGCCTCGTCGTCGGCGCCATACCGGGCCTGACGGCGACGATGGCCATCGCCCTCCTCGTCCCGATCACCTTCTTCATGGACCCCATCCCCGCCGTGGGCGCCATGATCTCCTGCTCGGCCATGGCGATCTTCGCCGGCGACATCCCGGCAACGCTCATGCGCATGCCCGGCACGCCGGCCTCGGCCGCCTATTCCGACGAGTGCTACGCCATGACCCGCAAGGGCGAGGCGGAAGTGGCGCTCGGCGCCAACGTGCTGTTCTCGGCGCTGGGCGGGCTGTTTGGCACAGCCATCCTCATCGTCTCCGCGCCGCTGCTCGCGGAGATTGCGCTCGGCTTCTCCTCGTTCGAATATTTCTGGCTGGCGCTGATGGGGCTGGCCTGCGCCATCTTCATCGGCTCGGGCTCGCCGGTGAAGGGGCTGGTGTCGCTGTTCCTCGGGCTGTTCGTGTCGCAGATCGGCATCGACAATCCGGCCGGCGTACCGCGCTTCACCTTGGGCAATTCCAACCTGCTCGGCGGGGTGGACTTCATCCCGGCCATGATCGGCCTGTTCGCCATGTCGGAGGTGATCCGCACCATGGCGGCCGGCGCGCCAGACTGGTCGGTGCGCCAGACCTCGCTCGGGAATCCGCTGAAAGGCTGGGGCCACCTCATAGTGAAATACTGGCCGCAGCAGATCCGCGGCAACATCACGGGCACCGCCATCGGCATCCTGCCCGGCGCCGGCGCGGACATCGCCGCCTGGGTGTCCTACGCCATGAGCCGGAAGTTCTCGAAGACACCGGAGAAATTCGGCACCGGACACGTGGAAGGCATCATCGAGAGCACGTCCGCCAACAATGCGGCCCTCGCCGGCGCCTGGGTGCCGGCACTGGTGTTCGGCATTCCGGGAGACAGCATCACCGCCATCGTCATCGGGGTGCTCTATCTCAAGGGGCTCAATCCCGGTCCGACCCTGTTCCTGAACAACCCGGAATCCATCTACGCGGTCTTCATCATCTTCATCATCGCCAACCTCGCGATGATCCCGCTCGGCCTCGCCGCGCTGAAGGCGGGAACCGCCCTTCTGCGCTTCCCCCGGCGTATTCTGATCCCGCTTATCCTGTTGTTCTGCATCGTCGGTGCCTATGCGGTGAACAACTCGGCCTATGGCGTGGTGCTGATGCTGGTGTTCGGCGTGCTCGGCTTCCTCATGGAAGAGCACGACATCCCCATTGCCCCATGCGTGCTGGGCATCGTGCTCGGCAAGATGCTGGAGGAGAGCTTCGTCACCTCCATGATCAAGGCGGACGGCAACCTCCTCGCCTTCTTCGAGCGGCCCATCGCGGGCGGGCTCGGCGTGCTGACGCTGCTGATCTTCTGCCTGCCCATCTGGGGCGCGCTGAAGCGGCGGCGCGCGTCCGTGGCCTGAGGCATCGGGGAACCGCATCGGCTCCGCCGGGCTTGAGGTCCTGCCGGCAAAGGCGAAGCCGGCACGCTTGCGTCGCGGCCACGCTTGGCGCAGTAGAAGCTCTCCATCATCGGACTCTCCAATGGCTCCCACAGTCCTGCTTGCGGATATCGGCGGTACAACCACCCGGGTCGCCCGGGCCGGAGCCGACGGCATCCCGTTCGATGTCCGGCTCGAAGCCAACGATTCCTATGCCTCGCTCGAGGATCTGCTGGGCACCTACCTCGCGTCCGTGAGCGGGGAGGCCCCGAGCTGCGGGGCACTGGCGGTCGCCGGCCCCATCGACGGCGACGACGTGCGGCTGACCAACCGCAACTGGCGCTTCTCGACGGAGAAGCTCGCGGCCGATCTCTCCTTTCGCCGACTTTCGGTGCTCAACGATTTCGAGGCGTTCGCCCACGGGCTGCCGCTGCTCACCCGCGACGATTTGCTGGAGGTGGGCACCGGCCGTGCGGTCGCCGGCGCGCCCATGCTGCTGTCCGGTCCTGGAACCGGGCTCGGCACGGCCCTCATCCTGCCGCGCGAGGCCGGCTACGAGGTGCTGGCCAGCGAGGCCGGGCACATGCGTCTCGGCGCGGTGACGACAGACGAGGCCCGCATCGTCGCCCATCTGGTGCGCGACCTTGGCCCGGTGTCGGTGGAACACGTGCTCTCCGGTCCCGGACTGGTGCGCCTGCACCGCATCCTCTCCGGCGAAAGCCTGTCCTCCCACGCCATCATCAAGGCGGCGCTGGATGGTCAGCGGCAGGAAAAGGAAAGCTGCCACATCTTCCTGCGCCTGCTCGGCCGGGTGCTGGGCGACCTCGCCCTCGCCGTGGATGCCAAGGGCGGCGTCTATGTGGGCGGCGGCGTGGGTCGGGCCATGGCGCATCTTTTCGCCGAGAGTCCGTTCCGCACCGCGTTCGAGGAGCACCCGCCCTATCACGACCGCCTCGCGCAGATCCCCATCCATGTGGTGATGCACGCGACCCCCGGCCTCGTGGGCATCGGCGAGATCGGCCGCCGCCTGCTGGTGGAGTGCTGACCCAACCGCTCAGGCTGCGGCGCGGGCCTCCCGGCCGCAGAAGGCGGCGATCAGGCCGGCCAGCTCCCGCGAGGCGGAACACGCGTCGCTCGCAGCCCGTAGCGCGAGTTCGGTCGGCGGGATGGCTGGCCAAAGGTCCGATGTGCGCAATTCCCGGAGCTTCGGGTTGAGCGCGAGATCGCTCAGGACCGTCACCCCCAGCCCACCCGCAAGCGCCGCCTCGATGCCGATCAGGCTCGGGCATTCATAGGCCACGCGCCAGGAACGACCAGCCTTTTCCAGGGCGTGGACGGCCCGGTTGCGGTAAAGGCAGCCCTGCCGGAAGGCCGCGAGGCTCACCACCGCCTCGTCCGGCTCGAAGCCCGCTCCGCAGACCCACACCAGCCGCTCCGGCCAGGCCTCCACGGCAGGGCCGGCCCCCGGCTCGCGCTTCAGCAGCACCACGTCCAGCTCGCCGCGGGCGAAACCGGCATCGAGATCGCAGCTCAGCCCGCACTCCACCGCGAGACGCACCGCGGGCCGGCTGCGTGCGAACTCGGCCACCACGGAGGTCAGGGCCGCCAGGGCGAAATCGTCCGGAATGCCGAGCCGGACCACCCGGGCGGGGGCAACACCCGACAGGGCCGCGCGCGCCTCCGCGCCGAGGGCGAGGATCCGCCGGGCATAGCCGAGCAGGCGCTCGCCTTCGGCCGTCAGGCTGACGCCGCGGGCGTCGCGGTTCAAAAGCTGGTGGCCGAGTTGATCCTCCAGCCGCCGCACCTGCTGGCTCACGGTGGATTGGGTGCGATGGACGCGCTCTCCCGCACGGGTGAAGCCGCCGGCATCCACCACGCTGACGAACGCCTTGAGAAGATCCATGTCCAACATGGCAGCACCTGACATTTGAATTTCCACTAGCCAACATCAAATCATTCAATTTTTCAATGTTGCCTCGGCGTGCTTCTCTGCGGTTCAGGAGATGTCATGACCGCCACGCCCCTTCCCCTCGTCGCCTCGCGCCGGACAGACGCGCTGCTGCCCGTCTTCATCGCAGCGTTCTGCATCATCTGGAGCTCGGCCTTTGCGGTCGCCAAGGTGGCGCTGGCGGACTGCCCGCCTTTGCTGCTCCTGTCCGGGCGCTTCCTTGCGGCCGGGCTGCTTGTGCTCGTCGGCTGCGTGCTGTTCCTGCCCGCCTCCCATTTCCGCCGCCTGGACCTGCGCGATATCGCGGCGCTCGCGGCGATGGGCATCCTCAACAACGCGGTCTATCTGGGCCTGAGCTATGTGGGCATGACCCATGTGTCGGCGGGCTTCACGGCCGTCCTCGTCTCCGCCAACCCGCTGCTGACGGCGCTCGGCGCGGCGGTGCTGCTGGGGGAGCGGCTGACGGGGCGCAAGCTGCTCGGGCTCGTCCTCGGCATGATTGGAGTGGCCATCGTGGTGCGCTCGCGCATCGTCTCCGGCCACGAGGACCCGCTGGGCACCGCTTATGTGGTCGGCGCTTTGCTGGCGCTCACGGCGGCAACGCTCATGTTCAAGAAGGTGCGCACCTCCGCGTCCCTGTTCGTCGGCAGCGGCATCCAGTCCTTGGCCGGCGGGCTCGCGCTGCTGCCGGTGGCGCTGTGGCGGGAGGATGTGGCGTCGATCCACCCGACCCTCTCGCTCGGCCTCTCCTTCGCCTGGCTCACGCTGGCGGGCTCGGTCGGAGCGTTCAGCCTGTGGTTCTTCATCCTCGGCCGCACCAGCGCCACCCGCGCGAGCGCCCTGCACTTCCTGATGCCGCCGCTCGGGCTGATGTTCGGATGGCTGCTGCTGGGCGAACCGGTGCCGCCGCTCGACCTCGTCGGCATCGTGCCGATTGCCCTCGGCATCCGCCTCGTGACGACAACGCCATCGGCTCAGAAACGGTAATAGGCGGCGAGTACCACGCCGTTCTCCTGCGGCGCGTTGCGGGCGAAAACGGTGCTGACCACGGACAATTGCACGGTGACGGCCGCCGAGAGATCGTAGGCCGCCCCGAACTGCAACTTGTAATACTCGTAGGAGTCGCCGAAGTACGGCCCGGTGCCCGCCCCCTCCGAGATCACGTTGAACGACTGGGCAAGCAGTTGCCAGCGCTCCGCGACGCGCCAGCCCAGCGTGACATCGAGATGCAGTTCGTCCGGCGGCGGACCGAAGCGCATGCGCTGGGCCAGCTGGACATCGAGGAAGGCCGCCTTTCCGAACATGGTGAAAGACAAGCCGTAGAGCAGACGGAGATCGAGCTCGGGGTCCTCATAGCCCACCGCTGCGGCGCTCTCAGAATTGCCCGTGCCCGGAAAGCGTCCGACGACCTGCGCCGAGACCACGCTCGCCTCATCCCGCCACAAGCGCATGCGCGCGCCCACATCCTGATAGCCCGGCCCGGTATAGGACGAGGGCGACGGCTCGCCGAACGAGACATAGAGGAATTGCGGCGCCGCGATCAGCGTCAGCCAGTCGGTCGCGCCATACTCGAAGACGAGAGTGACCTCCACCTTGTCGTAGGGCCGGCTGGCGTAGAGATCGTAGGACGGGCCGAACTCGGTCGCGGAATAGGCCGCCGAGCTTTGCAGGATCACCTGCCCGTGCCCCTCCTCCTGCGTCCAGGCGCCAGCGCGCGCCGGCGCGGGAACGGCGAGGAGGATCGAGGCGATGAGCACGGGCACGGGCACGGGGCAGAACCCGGACCAATCGCAAGCCGATTTGCCGAAGTGGATTTTTCCGCGCGCCAGTCCGCAGGCGGCAAGACATGCCCGCCCGGCTTTGATCCGGTGCTTGAGATAATCCCCCATCCGCATGCCCTGACCCCATGCGGGTTGAAACTATACCTTAACGCCGCGTAAGGGCACGCCTGACGTAAAGTGACCTTGCGTAAATTTCATCCAGCCTTGTCTTGCCGCCCCAACGCGAACCCACCATATTGACGGCGAACGTACAGGCGCGGCCTCGGCCGGTCTTGGACGTTTGAGATTTCTTCAAGGGGAACGACGATGTCCGATTATGATCGCAACGTCGCCGGGCGTTTCAACCCGTCGGTGGCACGCTCGCAGGCCGCGATCGACCAGGGGCTGCGCACGTACATGCTCAGCGTGTACAACTATATGGCGCTCGGCCTCGCCATCACGGGTGCTGCTGCGCTCGGCATCTACATGCTGTCGGTGACCACCGATCCCGCGTCCGCCGCGGGCCGGATCGCGGGCGGCATCATGCTGACGCAGTTCGGCTACGCGCTGTTCGTGAGCCCGCTGAAGTGGGTGGTGATGCTGGCCCCGCTCGCGGCGGTCTTCTTCCTGAGCTTCCGCATCGAGCGCATGAGCGTATCGGCCGCCCAGCTGACCTTCTGGGTCTATGCGGCGCTGGTGGGCATCTCGCTCTCGACGATCTTCCTCGTGTACACCCACGAGAGCGTCGTGCGGGTGTTCTTCATCACCGCGGCCTCGTTCGGTGCGCTGAGCCTCTACGGCTACACCACGAAGCGTGACCTGTCCGGCATGGGCTCCTTCCTGATGATGGGCCTGTTCGGCATCATCATCGCCTCGCTGGTGAACATCTTCCTCGGCTCCACGATGCTTCAGTTCATCGTGTCCGTGGTCGGCGTGCTGGTTTTCGCGGGCCTCACCGCCTACGACACGCAGCGCATCAAGGAAATGTACTTCGCTGGCGACGACGTCGCCGTCGCGGGGAAGAAGGCCATCATGGGCGCGCTCGCGCTCTACCTGGACTTCATCAACATGTTCATGATGCTGCTGCAGCTTTTCGGCAACCGCAACAACTGACGCGACGCCCCCTCGGGGGGCTCGCCCGAAACAGGAAGGCCCCGGCATTGCCGGGGCCTTTTTCTTGCGCGCGGAGATCGGACGACGGGTCAGCCGCGGCCGATGAAGGGCATCTTGGTGGCCATCACCGTCATGAACTGCACGTTGGCGTCCAGCGGCAGGCTCGCCATGTAGACTACCGCGCTCGCCACATGCGCGACATCCATCACCGGCTCCACCTTGATGGAGAGGTCCGCCTGGGGCACGCCCGCCTTCATCTTCTGCGCCATGGGCGTGTCGGCATTGCCGATATCGATCTGGCCACAGGCGATGTCATAGGCGCGCCCGTCCAGCGACGTGGACTTGGTGAGCCCGGTGATGGCGTGCTTCGTGGAGGTGTAGGGCGCCGAGAACGGCCGGGGTGCCGTCGCCGAGATGGAGCCGTTGTTGATGATCCGCCCGCCGCGCGGCTCCTGCGCCTTCATCACCCGGAACGCCTCCTGGGTACACAGGAAGGGGCCGGTGAGGTTCGTGGAGACCACCTGCTGCCACTGGGCGAAGGTGAGATCCTCCAGCGGGATCGCCGGGGCGCCGGTGCCGGCGTTGTTGAACAGAAGGTCGAGGCGCCCGAACGTCTCGACGGTCGCCGCGAACAGGGCGCGCACGGCATCCGGATCGGTCACGTCGGTCGGGACGGCAAGGCTCGGCGCATCGCCGAGAGCCGCCACGGTCTCTTCCAGCGCATCCAGCCTGCGTCCGGCGAGGGCCACCGCATAGCCCGCTTCGGCTAATCCCACGGCCACCGCCCGACCGACACCCGAGCCGGCTCCGGTCACGATGGCGACCTTTCGTCCTGCCTTGCTCATTTGCTTCCTCCCGCCTTTTTGCCGGGCGGTTCTAAATCGTTTCGAAGCTTGTCGACAAGGCGGATCGGATGGTTGGCGCGCCAATCTCAGTCCGGCGCGCGGGCGGCGAGGGCCTCGAAATCGATGTAGTGGCCCGCGCGGTCGCGCTTGGAGGCGAGATAGCGGACATTTTCCGCCGTCGGGCGGCCGAGCACCCGCTGGTCGGCAACCACCTCCAGCCCGGCCGCGTTCAGCGCCTCGATCTTCTGCGGGTTGTTGGTGAACACCCGAACCGCGGACACGCCGAGCTGGCGGAGCATGGCGGCGGCAAAATCGAACCGGCGCTGATCGAGGTCGAAGCCGAGCGCAGCGTCCGCATCGTAGGTGTCAAAGCCCTGTGCCTGCAGGGCATAGGCGCGCATCTTGTTGGAGATGCCGTTCCCGCGGCCCTCCTGGTCCAGATAGAGCAGGATGCCGCCCTCGCCCTGCGCCATCCGTCGCACCGTGTCGCGCAGCTGATCTCCGCAATCGCACTTCAGCGAGCCGAAGAGATCGCCGGTCAGGCACGCGGAATGCAGCCGCACCGCCACCGCCCGCGACAGGTCCGGACGCCCGACGATGATCGCCACCTGGTCGCGCAGGCCGTCGCCGCCGCGAAAGACGACGAACTCGGTTTCCGGAGCGCCTTCGAGCGGCACTGGCGCGCGCCCGACAATTGTGAGCCGCGCAACCTCTGCGGCCCGGAAGGCCATGATGTCGTGCGCCTCCACCGTCACCAGACCGGCAGCCATCCCCTCCGGTACCGAGCAGACCACCGCTGCCGGGAGAACCAAAGCGAGCGCGAGCAGTTCCAGCGCGGCGACTTGGGCCGGCGTCGCCGGGGCGACCGGCGCGTCGAGCCGAGTTTCGGGCTTGAGCGCCAGACTTGTCACTCGGGCGATATCGAGATGCGGAAGGGCGACCGCGCCCGCCTGGGCACGAGGCGATCCCAACCGATTCAGCCGCGGGGCCGCCAGCACGAGGCTGGCATCAGCGGCGCCAGCGCCCTCGAGCACTCCGGCCATCGTCGCGTCAAACGCCTCCGCCGCCACGACCACCAAACGGACGTCACCCGCCGCGATCACAACGGCGCGAGCGGACCGGACCTCGGCAATGGCGCGCTCCACGGAAAGCCGCCCCGCGTCCGGCGCAAACCCAAGACCTTCAACGATGGACGCCATTTTGACCTCTCACAGCGGGAAACGCGACCAGCCGACGGCGCGAACGATCTGTCGTATCGGCAGGAGCGTAACAAACGGCATGATGACGCGTTCCTGATCGAACTGTCTGCTTACGCCGGGCGAGGACCGATGGATGACACGACCCTGCGGCTCCGGTCGCACAAGCGAGTGAGTGGATATCCGGCGCAGGACCAGGAAGCGGCGGCAAATCCTCGCCCCCACGTCATCGCCCAGCTCGGCCAATCCCTGGACGGGCGCATCGCCACCACCTCAGGCGAGTCGAAATACATCAACGGCCCCCATGCCCTCGACCACCTGCACGCGTTGCGGGCGTCCGTTGACGCTGTGGTGGTGGGGGTGGGAACGGTCTGTGCGGACGATCCGCTGCTGACGGTGCGCCGCATCGCCGGTGTGAGTCCAGCGCGGGTCGTGATCGATCCCTCGGGCCGGGTCGATCCAAATGCGCGCTGTTTCGCCGAGGATGGCGTGCGCCGGCTCGTGGTTCGGCGGCGGAGTGTCGTTGCCCCTCCGCTGCCGGACGGCGTCGAAGTAGTGCCCATGGACGACGCTCCCGCCTTCGATCCGTCCGCAGTCCTTCAGTCCCTTGTGCAACACGGATTCAGGCGCATCCTCGTGGAGGGAGGTCCCACCACCCTCTCAGCCTTCCTCGAAGCCGACCTCGTGGACCAGCTTCACGTTTTCGTGTCCCCGGTCATCCTGGGAGCCGGCCGCATCGGCTTGTCCCGCAAGGCATGCGACACTCTGGCTCACGCGCTGCGCCCGAAGGCGCAGGTGCATGTATTCGCCGATTCCTGTTCCGGTGCGATCTGCGGGAGAGCGCCCGCGGTGCCGGTCCGCGGGACGCGCCTTCGCCAGTGGAGGCCAATCCCCCCGATGAACAGCACGTCTCATCCCGAGCCCTACGCGCCGCCGGCTAGGCGTATCCACTGGATCATGGCGGCCCTGGTGATCCTCGTGATCCCGCTGGGGTTTGCCATGATGAACATGGATTCCGGCCCCACGCAGGACCGGCTGTTCGATCTCCACCGCTCCATCGGCTTCACCATCCTCTGCCTCGCGGTGATCCGCGTGCTGATTCGCATCCTCAATCCGCCTCCAGCCCCGCCCGAGGGCATGCCGAAGGCACTCTGGATCGTCGCCAATTCGGTGCATTACGCCCTCTATGTGCTGATCTTCGTCATGCCCGTGCTCGGGTGGCTGGCCTCCAACGCCTTCGGCAGCGCGGTGAGTATCTTCGGGCTATTTACGCTGCCCAACATCGTCGCAAAGAACGACGCCCTCGCCGATCTCTTCGGCGACTGGCACGCGCGGCTCGGCTTCGTCATGACCGCGCTGGTAATCATGCACGCGGGGGCGGGCCTTTGGCATGGCGTCATCCTGCGCGACGGCGTGCTCTCGCGCATGTGGCCGGGCCTGTCGCGCTGATCGAGGAGCTGCGGCGCCGCGTTCCGTTAACGATTGGCGCTCCCAAAAAACCGTTCGGTTTCCGGCCGCTGTTTCCGTTGACATGCCGGCGAAGCACTCCTACCTCTTTAGGTAGCCGGCCGGTTTGCAATGCATGAGACGGTCCCTCGCGGGACCGTTCATAGGGGATCAAATCGCATGGCCCTACGCGTGTCCGGAAAGAATCTCGACGTCGGCGAAGCTCTTCGCCAGCGTTTGACCGAGCGGGTCTCGGAAGTCCTCGAAAAATACTTCGACGGTGGATGGTCAGGGCACGTGACCGTCACGAGGGACGGCTCCGGCTACCGCTCCGAATGCATGCTTCATCTTGATTCGGGCGTGAACCTTCAGGCGCACGGCAATGCGCAGGATCCGAATGCCTGCGCCGACGTGGCGGTCGAGAAGATCGAGAAGCGCCTCCGCCGCTACAAGCAGCGCCTCAAGGATCGTCACGGGCATGGCAACGGCAATGGTGTCGATCATGCCGCCCAGAGCTACATCCTGAGCGCCGCGCCCGAAACCGAGACCGAAGAAGAACTCGTCGGCTGGAGCCCGACCGTGGTGGCGGAGCAGGTGACGCGCCTGCGCACGCTCTCGGTGGCGGATGCCGTCGTGGAGCTCGACATCACCGGTGCTCCCGTCGTGGTCTTCCGCCACGCCGGCCATGGCCGAGTCAGCGTCGTCTACCGCCGGCCCGACGGCCATGTGGGGTGGATCGACCCGGGCTCCGAGGAATTGCACTAGAACCACGCGCGGGGGGCCTGCTTGCAGGCTCCCCGATGCGCACGGAAGATCTTGGAAGTCGAGCCCGGGCGGGAACGGTGCCCTCTCGGGTCATGGCAATGCCGGGGGGCAGATGCTGAAAGCCGTGCCGGAGCCTTGCCAAGCGGGCGGGCCGGGACGCTTCGGAACAGCGCCGACCCGCACCAACGAATCTCTGCGCATACCGCCCCGGCTTGAGCCGGAGGCTGGTTAACGCTAGATGGAGGCCGCATGAAGACCTCCGGGAGGGACAACCCTCCCGCGTTTTGAATGGGGACGGAGCAATGCATCGGCGCTTTGGGGGCGCCGCCGCCTTTGATCCGTTCCTTGCGTCCGCCGCTTTACCGAGCCTCGGCCGCTCGCCCCAGGGACCTGATCGATGCCGCTCGCCGACCTCCTTGCCCCGGACGCAGTGTTTCCGATGCTGCGGGCGAGCAGCAAGAAACAGGCCCTGCAGGAACTCTCCCACCATGCAGCCCTGCTGATGGGCCGCGACCAGCGGGACATCTTCGATACGCTGCTGCAGCGCGAGCGCCTGGGCTCGACCGGGGTCGGCAACGGCATCGCCATTCCGCACGGCAAGCTCCCCGGTCTCACCAAGCTGTTCGGCCTGTTCGCGCGGCTGGAGAAGCCCATCGATTTCGAATCGCTGGACGGCGCGCCGGTGGACCTCGTGTTCCTGCTTCTGGCTCCTGAAGCCGCCGGCGCGGATCACCTCAAGGCGTTGGCACGGGTTGCCCGAATGCTGCGAGACCCCGATGTTGTGGAAAAGCTCCGGGCCACGCGCGATGCCGGCGCGATGCACGCTCTGCTGACCGCCACCTCGGCCTCAAACGCTGCCTGAGCACGAGCGGCAACAAAAAGCCGGGTCGTTGCCGACCCGGCGGGAAAATTCAGAACCTTAGCCCGTTGACCGGCCTTCCGGCCGTCAGTGCACGCTGACGGTCACCAGCTCGTGCTGCATGGCATTGGCCAGCGCGGCCTCGCGGCTGTCGGTCAGCATGATGGGCGTGCCATCGGCTGCGTGCAGCGTGAACAAGGTCATGCCGGGCGCGATCTCCGGCGCCTGCGGGAACAGGGACGGCACGTCCTCCGACTTGATGCTGCGCACGTAGGCGATTTCGCCGCCGCCCAGGACAGCCAGAGCCTCCGGGGTGATGTCCGCCAGGACTTCGTGTTCGGTATCGTGGGTCATCAATCTACTCCTCTACTCCTGGCAAATCCGGCACCTCTCCCCTTCACGAGCGGGAGACGATGTCGATTCGCTTGGCGTGGCGGGCCGGCTCGGGGCGAACCAGATCCACGGACAGGAGGCCGTGCTTCAATTCGGCACCCAGCACATTCATGCCTTCAGCGAGCACGAAGGTGCGCTGGAACTGCCGGGCGGCGATCCCCCGGTGCAGGAAAGTCCGGCCCTGTCCATCCTCGACCTGACGGCCCCGAATGGTCAGCTCCTTCTCCTCCAGCACGACCTCAAGCTGCTCCGCCGTGAAGCCCGCCACCGCCAGGGTGATCCTGAGGCGCAGCGGCTCACCGGCGGCTTCGATCCTCTCCACATTGTAGGGAGGATACCCGTCCGCGCTCTTGGCCACCCGGTCGAGCGCCCGCTCGACCTCGTCGAACCCCAGAAGAAAGGGGGACGACAGGGAAGACATCCGCGACATCAGCCAAAGTCCTCGTCAAGCGACTTTGCATTGCCGGGCATGCACCTATCCGGCCATGCCCGCCGGGACCCTCTCGGCATCCCGACAAGGGTGCATATGGGGGGCACCCCATCCCCCCGCAAGGCTCGATGCCGCGGGTGGACTCAGGCGGCGCGGCGCGGGCCCACGGTCTGGCGCGGGGCGAAGCTGTCGGCGTCGGCCGCATGCCACTCGGCGGCATAGGGTGTCTCGTCCGGCGCATCCAGAAGGGAACCCGCCTCAAGGAAGGTGTAGATGCGGTCGAGCGCCTTGACCTCGATGGGACTCACCCGGTGCCAGACGTGATGGGGCAAGAGGTCGCCGGGATGCTCCAGCCCCGCCGCCGCGATCAGTTCCGCCAGCGCGTGCACCGTATGCCGGTGGAAGCTCGCCACCCGCTCCGCCTTCTCGTCCACGACGAGGCCGCGTTGCAGGTGAGGATCGTTGGTGGTGACGCCCGTCGGGCAGGTGCCGGTGTGGCAGCGCATGGACATGACGCAGCCGAGCGAGAACATGAAGGCGCGGGCCGCGTTGCACCAGTCGGCACCGATGGCCATGTTGGCGGCCATGGAGAAACCGGACGTGACCTTGCCTGAGGCGGCGAGGCGCACATTCTGCCGGAGCCCGGTGCCCACCAATGCGTTGCGCATCAGGATGAGCCCTTCGCGCAGCGGCATGCCCAGATGGTCCGCGAGCTCGTGGGGCGCGGCGCCGGTGCCGCCCTCCGCCCCGTCGACCACGACGAAATCGGGCTGGATGCCGGTCTTCACCATGGCCTTGGCGAGGGCGAACACCTCGCTGGGATGGCCGACGCACAGCTTGATGCCCACCGGCTTGCCGCCGGACAGCTCCCGCAATTGCGCGACGAATTCCATCATCTGGGCCGGCGTCGAAAAGGCGGAGTGACGCGACGGCGAGATGCAGTCCTCGCCCAGCGGGATTCCCCGGATCTCGGCGATCTCCGGCGTTACCTTGGCGGCCGGCAGCACGCCGCCGTGACCCGGCTTGGCGCCTTGGGACAGCTTGATCTCCACCATCTTCACCTGGGGATCGGTCGCGCGCTCGGCGAAGCGCTCGGGCGAGAAGGTACCATCGCGGTTGCGGGCGCCGAAATAGCCGGAACCCAGCTCCCACACGATGTCTCCGCCGTGGATGCGGTGATAGGGCGACAGTCCGCCCTCGCCCGTGTCGTGATAGCAGCCGGCGGTCTTCGCCCCGAGGTTCAGCGCCTCGATGGCGTTGCGTCCCAGAGAGCCGAAGCTCATGGCGGAGACGTTCAAAACCGAGGCGGAATAAGGCTTTGCGCAGGCACTGCCGCCCACCGTCACCCGGAACGGCTCGTGCGCCACCGGCGCCGGGGCGAGGGAGTGGGTCATCCACTCATACTCGGCCGCATAGGTGTCGAGCTCGGTGCCGAAGGGCTGGCGGTCTTCCTCGTTCTTGGCGCGGGCGTAGATGATCGACCGGTCCTCGCGGTTGTAGGGCCGCTCGGACTGGTCGTCCTCCATCAGATACTGCCGGAGATAAGGGCGCATCGCCTCGAAGATCCAGCGCACCGAGCCGATCACCGGGTAGTTGCGCAGCAGCGAGTGCTCGGACTGGGTGACGTCGAAAATCCCAACCAGAACAAGGGGAAAGAGCACGCAGAAGACGATCAGCCACGCCTGGTGGGAAGTGAAGGACAGCAGGAGGCTGACGAGCGCGATCACCGTCACGGCGATGAACACGCTCCAACGCCGCAGCAACCCGCGGGCGCTGGAGGACATGAACAGGCCATCCGCACCGCCTTCGGGCTGGGGGGCGGACTTGTATTCGGGCTTGGTGGCGACGGGCATGGGCAGTCTCCTTCGCCGCCAAGCTAGTCGATTTGGCGCCGGAGGGGAGCACCGGCGCGATAAAAAAGACGCGTCGAATCAAAGGCATGAATGTGCGGTGCGGCATTGGCGATCCACCGCCCGCCGCACTGCACGCGTCTCAGGCCAGGGCGTCGGCGTGGCTGGCGAAGCTGTCGGCGAGGGCGCGCAGGCGCACGATCTGGTCAGGCAACTCGCGCCAGTAGCGGCGGTTCAGCTCCAGATTGACGATGGTGCCGGCCGGGAAGGCGCAGCGGCGGGCGACGAGGTCCCAGTCGATGCCGCCCCAGCCCAGCGGCAGGTGCAGATCGCCTTCGCCGAGGCCGGCCCGCTCGGCATCGTCGATGGCCCAGCTTTCCTGAGGCCTGCCAAAGCTTTCGTGGACATGGACGTGGTGGGCATAGGGGGCCAGAGCGGCGATCTCGGCGGCGAAGTCCACCCGGGCGTCGGTGGACCGCAGGAGGGCGTGGCTCACGTCCAGGGTGGCGCGGACGTGGGGGTGGTCGATGGCGTCCAGCTCTCCGGCGAGGCGCGAGGGCAGCGCCGTCTCGCGCATGGCCTCGTAGCGGAAGATGTTTTCCACGCAAAGGGTTACGCCTGCCACGCCGGCCTTGTCGCCGGCCTTGAGCAAGGCGTTGCGCTGCCGCTCATAGGCCATCGCCACATCATCGTCCCCCCGGACGCAGCCGGAGTGGAGGACGAGGTGGGGGGCGGAAAGTGCGCCGGCTATGGCGATCATGGCGTCCAGGAAGGCCTCGTGACGGGGGAGGCGCTCCTTCGGGGACATGAGATTGATGGCGAGCGGCCCGTGCACGGTGTAGCCGAAGGGGCGGTCGCGGGTGGCGGCGACGAGGCGATCGAGGCGGTCCTGCAGTACCCGGCCGTCCACCACCAGCGTCCAGGCGAAGACGGGAAGCTCAACGAAATCAACGCCCAGACGCTCAGCCTCATCGAGGGCGGCGGGCAGGTCGTCGAAGTCCGGCGACGTGGTTCGGATGGAATATCCGATGCCCCGGATGGCGGGAAAAGGCGTGCGCGCGTCCATGGGCGATGCTCCCTCGGGGATTTTTCGCCTCAGGCTAGCGAAGAGAAATGAGACGCCTGTGACAGCCGGCCGGCTGATCGAACTGTACAGAAGAATCGGCGGGGTTCAGCATCGATTCAGGTGGGGTATCGGTGCCATCAGGCACTGTCAGTCCCGAACACCCCCTCAGATACCACCATTCTCGTCGAGCGCGATCGCGCGCCCGTCCTCTTCCCCGGTGGCGAAGATGGTGGCGAGGAAGGCATCGAGCCAGCTCACCACCGCGCCGTCGTGGAGCGCCCATCCGGCGAGATGGGCCTCCCCTGGCTGGGCGCCCTTCCGGCTGAAGCGGTGGGCGCCGCGCTCGATCCAGGTCACCATCATCTCCCGCGTCACCTCGGGATGGAACTGGACGCCCCAGGCGGCCCCCGCCCGGAAGGCCTGGTTGGGGAAGACGGTGCCGGTGGCGAGCAGCTCGGCACCGGCGGGCACGTCGAAGCCCTCGGTGTGCCAGTGATAGACATGGCCCGGCCACGGCATCAGCGCGGCGCCGGCCTCCGTGGCGCGGAGCGGGTAATAGCCCATCTCGCAGATGCCCTCGGCGTGGGGGGCCACCTGCCCGCCCAGCGCCCGGGCGAGGATCTGCGCGCCGAGGCAGATGCCGAGGGTGGGGAGGTCCGCGGCCAGCGCCCGCTCCATCAGCCGGGTCTCGGCGCGGATGAAGTCGCTGTCGTCATTGGCGCTCATGGGGCCGCCGAAGACGAGGAGGCCGGCGTGGTGCGCGAAGGTGTCCGGCAGGGGATCGCCCAGCGCCGGACGGCGCACGTCCAGCGCGAACCCCCGCGCCTTCAGGCGCTCGCCCACGCGGCCGGGCGTGGAGCGCTCCTGATGGAGCACCACCAAGAGGGTGCGCGGGTCGTCTTCCGGTGCGGCCACGGCGCGCCCCCTCAGGCCGGCGTGTCGCCGCCTTCGGTCTCCTCGCGCACCTCGCGGCGGATGCGGATGCGGTCGCGGGAGCCGACGTTCAGAAGCTCGGCGGCGCGCCAGACGAGATTGTCCTCGAACTCGGAGAGGCCGCCGTCCGCATATGCCACCTCGAACATCATCTCGACGATGCGCAGGCGCCCTTCCTCATCCAGCGCCCGGTTGAGCACGCTGGTGAAGGCGTAGAGGTCCACCGCCTCGGCGTCCTTGGCGATGGCCAGCTCCACCAGCTGCTCGGTCTCGACCTCGTCGAGGGCGAAGCGACCGGCGAGGATGGTCTTGAGCACCGCCCGCTCTTCCGGCGTCACCGCCCCGTCGATGGACATGACGTGCACCAGCAGCGCCGCGGCGGCGAGGCGATAGTCGGTCTCGTCGAAGGCGGCGGCCTCGCGGTGGCCTCCGGTGATGTCGGAGATGAAGTCGGAGAGGGTGCGGAACATGCCTCTGGGTCCTGGGGCTCGGGGCTCGGGCTCCTTTCGCCTGTGCCATGACGGCTGCGGCGGTGCAAGGGAGGAAGACGGACCCGATCCGGAGGACGCCCCTCAAGAGCCCGGAAACAGCTCCACGTGTGTCTCCGCGGTCCGGCCGAAATAGAGGGCGCGGCGGCCGGGGAAGGAGACGATGTAGCCGGCGCAGCCGGCCGCCGCCGCCGTCTCGCAGAAGCCGCGATAGGTGTAGCCCGGCACCTGCTGCTGCGCCTCGCGGATCGCGGCCTTAAGGCGATCGGTGTCGAAGGCGGGCGCGATGGCCGTCGCGACACGGTGGGCGGGCAGCTCCAGGCTGTCGCCGTCGGGCAGATAATAGGTGGCGGTGGCGCGGCGCAGATCCACCGCATAGCTCTCGAATCCGGCGGCGATGAGCGTGCCCACGATCTCCGGAAAGATCATGGTGTCGCCCTCCGCGGCGGCAAGACAGGCGCGGGCAATGGCCTTCTGCTCGTCGGTCATGGCTTCGCCCCAGGGCTCATTCGGCGGGAACAGCCGTCATGCTGCCGTGCCCGGCGACCTGCCGCAACAGGCGCTCCGGCGTTTCCCGCTCCGCCGACGTCGCGCCGGAGCCGTGTTCCGCTGAAGCCTATTCCGCCGGCGTTTTTGACGCCGCCGCGCGGGCCTTGGCCTCGGCCTTCTCGGCCGCCGCCTGCTCCTTGCCGGCAATGCGCAGGCTCAGCTCACGGGCGCCGAGCAGGGTCAAGGCGAAGGCGAAGGGCACGATGTAGTAGAACAGCCGGAACACCAGCAGCGCGCCGAGAAGCTCCGCCTTGTCGAACTGCGGCAGGGCGACGAGGAGCGCCGCATCGAACACCCCGAGCCCGCCCGGCGCGTGGCTGGCGAAGCCCAGCAGGGTGGCGGTGACGAAGATGACCGACAGGCTGATGGGGTCGATATAGGGCGAGGCCGGCATCAGCATGTACATGGCGGCGGCGCACAGGCTGAGGTCGAGGATGCCGATGCCCACCTGCAGCAGCGTGGTGCGGCCGCGCGGCAGCGTGACGAACCAGGTGGAGCGGCCGATGGTGCGCGGCGCCAGCGACACCCAGGTGATGTAGGCCACCAGCGCGCTCAGGGCCGCGACGCCGATGAGCCGGTTGATGAAGGGCGGCAGCTGGTCCACGGCGGTGGCCGCCTCGGGGTGCAGCGTGATGCCGAGGCCGAGCACGGCGATGTTGCCGAGCCAGAAGGTGAGGCCGGCCACGAAGCAGATCTTCGCAACGTCGATGGCGCCGAGCCCCCAGGCCGAATAGATGCGGTAGCGCACCGAGCCGCCGGTGAAGACGGTGAAGCCCACATTGTGCCCCACCGAATAGGAGCAGAAGCCGCACAGCGCCGCGATGCGATAGGGCACGTGGTCCTTGCCGATGGTGCGCAGGGCGAACCAGTCATAGAAGGTGAGCGTCAGATAGGCACCGGCCACCAGGAAGAAGGCGATGGCGACGTCGCGCGGGTTCTTCTCGCGCAGGGCGTCGAGCACATCCGACCACTTGAGGTTGTGCAGCATCCGGTAGAGCACGGTCGCCGCGAAGGCGATCACGATCAGGCTCAGGATGAAGCCGAGGCCATGCAGACCCACCCGCTCCTTGAAGAACGTCGATACTCTCACCGCCAGAGTGCGCGTACCCATATCGTCACCGTTCCCCCCGCCCGCGACGACCTCGGACGCCCCTGTTGTAGTTTGCTCCCCTGCCCTATGGGGAGCCTTTTTTTGCGGAGCATCGTTCGAAGCCAGGCCGTCTTGCGGTTCGTGATACACTGTAAGCCCTGCCTAAGGCTGGGATCGGACTGGCCGCCGGTGCCGGAGCGGATGCTCAGAGCTTCACCGGATAGCCGATCTCCACCGTCCGGGCACGCGGCAGGCCGAACCGGTCCACCGAACGCTCGGCATTGCGCGCGAGGAACGCGAAGACGTGGGCGACCACGTCCCTCAGCTTGATGACCTCGTCAGGCGGGATGATCCGCTCGTGGCCGATCACGTAGATCGCCGCGTCCGGATCGATGCCCCGCGCGCTCAGCGCCGGACCCAGCACAGACGGCACGTCGATCTGCTGCATGTAGCCGAAGCGCAGATCGACCCGCACGAACCCCTCATTGAGGGTGGTCACCTTGACCCGGTCTTCCACCGACACCCTGGGGCGGGCGGCGATCCAGACCGAGACGATAACCGCCTTCTCGAACCGGACCTTCAGCAGGTCTGCCATCCGGGAAAGCGCCACGGGCGTCATCGCACCTGCACGAGACAGAAAGATGGCAGTGCGCGGTGCCTCCACATCGTTCACCCGGTCCTTGCGGGCGACGAAATTGTCCAAAGGCTCGGTAAAGCGCACCTGCTGGGCCACCACCGCCTCGAGGCCGCGGCGCCAGCTGACCATCACGAAGATGATGACCGCCGCGATGGAGAGCGGCAGCCAGCCGCCGTCGTGGATCTTGGTCATGTTGGCGGAGGCGAAGGCGAAATCCACCGTCAGCAGGCCCGCCGCCATGGCCCACACCGCGAACGAGGGCCAGCCCCACGCCCGCTTCACCTGGGCGATGAACAGGATGGAGGTCGTCACCATGGCGAACGCCACCGCGATGCCGTAGGCCGACGCCAGCCGGTCCGACGCCTCGAAGCCCAGCACCACGGCGATGCAGGCGATCATCAGCAGCCAGTTCAGCCGGCCCACATAGATGTGCTGCTCGTTGTGCTCCGAGGTGTAGCGGATGCGCATGGGCGGCAGATAGCCCAGCTCGATGGCCTGCTTCGCCAGCGAGAACACGCCGGTGATGATGGATTGCGAGGCGATCACGGTCGCCGCCGTCGCGAGGAACAGCAGCGGAATGTCGAACATGTCGGGGCAGAGGTCGTAGAAGGGATTTCGGACCGCGCTCGGGTCCACCAGCAGGATGGCGCCCTGCCCGAAATAGTTGAGCAGCAGCGCCGGCATGGCCACGAACAGCCAGGCCCGCGCGATCACCGGCCGGCCGAAATGCCCGAGGTCCGCATAAAGCGCCTCGCCGCCCGTCACCGCCAGGAAGCAGGCGCCGAGGATGACGCCGGCAAGGCCCGGATGCTGGACCATCAGCATGATGCCGTGGCGCGGATCGAGGCCCGCGATCACCTGCGGCGCCTGGAGGATGCCGTAGATGCCGAGCGCCGCCAGCGAGCCGAACCACAGCAGCATCACCGGGCCGAAGAAGGAGGCGATGCGCTCGGTGCCGAGGCGCTGGGAGAAGAAGATGGCCGCGAGCACGAGGCAGGTGAGCGCCACCACCCAGTGCTCCAGCTCCGGCGCGATGACCTGCAGGCCCTCGATGGCGGAGAGCACCGACATGGCCGGCGTGAGCACGCCGTCGCCGATGAGCATGGCGGCACCGAGGAGGCCGGCTGCAAGCAAATACCATCTGAGGCCGATGGCGCTGCGATGGAGATCGAGCAGCGTCACGAGGGCGAGGATGCCGCCTTCGCCGTCGTTGTCCGCCCTGAGCACGAGGAAGACGTACTTCACCGTGACGGAGAGGATGATGCTCCAGGTGATGAGGGAGAGCAGGCCGAGCACGTCGGCGCCGATGAAATTGGTGCCGCCCACCGCCAGCACGCCCTGCTTGAGGGCGTAGAGGGGGCTGGTGCCGATGTCGCCGAAGACGACGCCGAGGGCGCCGATCTCCGCAGCGAACGGCAGGGTGCGCGAACGGTCGCGGGAAAAGCTCGTGGACATGAAGGGCGGCTGCCTCTCAGCCGGGCGCGAACGTCAGGGGTGAGCGTGACGAACCGCGACCGGCGCTCCGGCCGGCGGGAGAATGCGCATCGCAACCGGATGCATCGCGCAGGAAGGCGCCTCGCGAGCGTCGCACGTAACCGTCCAAGGCCAAGCCCCCGCAACCAGCCCCCGCACATGCCCCGCTGCAGGTCTCCGCCCCGGTCGTCCCGAGGCCCGAACCCGCCCCCGCTCGGCGCCGGAAGCCTTCGCCCCGGAGCGCGGTATGCCCCGGATCGATCCGTTCCGACACCCCGCCGCATGGCGATCGCGGAACCGGCTTCCCGCGCGTTGCGGGTTCCCAACACCTATCCCCGTTCGCAGGTGAACACAATGCGGTGCCACACGGACCCCGCGCGAGGCCCCCAAACGCAGAACGCCGGCCTGAGGGCCGGCGTTCTCGAACATCAGGACAGACGCGGCGCGCCGCGCTCCGTCGCGCAATCAGTAGCGGTAGTGCTCGGGCTTGAACGGGCCCTTCTGCGCCACGCCGATATAGGCCGACTGCTGATCGGTGAGCTTGGTGAGCTTCACGCCGATCTTGTCGAGGTGCAGCGCCGCCACCTTCTCGTCCAGCGACTTCGGCAGGGTGTAGACCTTCTTGTCGTACTGGCCGGGCTTGGTGAACAGCTCGATCTGCGCCAGCGTCTGGTTGGTGAACGACGCCGACATCACGAAGCTCGGATGGCCGGTGGCGTTGCCGAGGTTCACGAGGCGCCCCTCGGACAGGAGGATGATGCGCTTGCCGTCGGCGAACTCGACCTCGTCCACCTGCGGCTTCACGTTGTGCCACTTCAGGTTCTTGAGGCCGGCCACCTGGATCTCGCTGTCGAAGTGGCCGATGTTGCAGACGATGGCGCGGTCCTTCATGGCCCGCATGTGGTCCACGGTGATCACGTCCAGATTGCCGGTGGCGGTCACGAAGATGTCGGCGCGCGTGGCGGCATCCTCCATGGTGGTGACCTCATAGCCCTCCATGGCGGCCTGCAGGGCGCAGATGGGATCGACCTCGGAGACCATCACGCGGCAGCCGGCATTGCGCAGCGAGGCGGCCGAGCCCTTGCCCACGTCGCCGAAGCCCGCGACCATGGCCACCTTGCCGGCCATCATCACGTCGGTGCCGCGGCGGATGCCGTCCACCAGCGATTCACGGCAGCCGTACAGGTTGTCGAACTTCGACTTGGTGACGCTGTCGTTCACGTTGATGGCGGGCCACAGCAGCGTGCCCTTCTTCTGCATCTCGTAGAGGCGATGCACGCCCGTGGTGGTCTCTTCCGTCACGCCCTGGATGTTCTTGGCGAGCTGCGAGTACCAGCCGTGCTTGTGCTTCAGGCGGCGCTTGATGGCGGCGAAGAGGACTTCCTCCTCCTCGTTGGTGGCGCCGTCGAGGAAGGCGGTGTCGCCCTCTTCCGCGCGCTTGCCGAGGTGGACGAGCAGCGTCGCGTCGCCGCCGTCGTCGAGGATCATGTTGGGGGTGCCGCCGTCCGCCCACTCGAAGATGCGGTGGGTGTACTCCCAGTACTCCTCCAGCGGCTCGCCCTTGATGGCGAAGACGGGGGTGCCGGCGGCGGCGATGGCGGCCGCGGCATGGTCCTGGGTGGAGTAGATGTTGCACGAGGCCCAGCGCACGTCGGCGCCGAGCGCCTTCAGCGTCTCGATGAGCACGCCGGTCTGGATGGTCATGTGCAGCGAGCCGGCGATGCGGGCGCCCTTGAGCGGCTGCGAGGGACCGTATTCGGCGCGGGTGGCCATGAGGCCGGGCATCTCGATCTCGGCGATGTCCAGTTCCTTGCGGCCCCAGTCCGCGAGGTTGATGTCCTTCACCACGTAATCGTTGCTCATGGATCGCTCCGCTTGAGATCGGCTCGGGGCGGCACGGTCCGGGCCGCCGGTCATGGCGCGCCCTTTAGCATGGCGGGTCCGGACGGGCAATAAGGATATAAAGAAATGCTTATATGACCCTGTCACGACGCTGCGCAAAGCGGCGCCGCACAACGCCTCGCAAGTCGGCGCCCAGCAGACCTCCAGTCGTGCCCCAAGTCGCCGCCTGCCGCCGGCCAAGGTAAGGTTGGCGACACACGCGCTTTGATTCCGACAAAAAATGTGATATACGTGACTTTACAGTCGATTGCTTCCACATCCAGCCACATCGCGTCCGCAATGTGTTCGCGCATATTCCAGGGCGCATTCTCGGGAACAAAGGGGCGAGAATAGGTGCCGGCCGTCTTCCTGCGGCGCGGCGCAAAGGCTGTCTGTGTATCGTCTGGCAGAGCGGGGTGGCGGGCGTTCCGGCCGCGACCCATATCCGCAGCTGAAGGTGCGCGCCGTTGCCGGGACCGGACCGGCCGGCCGGCGCACCAACAGGTTCGGCCCCGGTTTTCCAGGGCCGGATCAGGAGTGTCAAGAGCATGTCGGCAAAGAAGAACGCGCAGGCCCGTCTCGGCTTCAAGACGGGCGAGCACATTGTTTACCCGTCCCATGGTGTTGGCCGTATCATGGCCATCGAGGAACAGGAAGTCGCCGGTTTCAAGCTCGAACTCTTCGTGATCTCGTTTGAAAAGGACAAGATGACGCTGCGGGTGCCCCTCGCCAAGATCGCCAGCGTCGGCATGCGCAAGCTTTCCGAGACCAACATCGTCGAGAAGTCGCTCGAGACCCTGCAGGGCCGCGCCCGCGTCAAGCGCACCATGTGGAGCCGCCGCGCGCAGGAATACGAAGCGAAGATCAATTCCGGCGACCTCGTCGCCATCTCCGAGGTGGTGCGCGACCTCTACCGCTCCGAGGCCCAGCCCGAGCAGTCCTATTCCGAGCGCCAGCTCTATGAGGCCGCCCTTGACCGCATGGCCCGCGAGCTGTCGGCCGTGCAGAACATCACCGAGACCGAGGCGGTGAAGCTCATCGAGCAGAACCTCCTCAAGGGTCCGCGCCGCGGCGCCGCCAAGGTGGCCGAGGAAGCCGACATCGACCAGGACATGGAAGCCGAAGAGGCCGCCTGAGCGTCCAGCATCTGGCGTTCTGGGTCCAGTTTTACACGGCGAGCGACAGGAACCCGGCGTCAAGCCGGGTTCTTTTTTGGAATGACGCACCCGGCCTCAAGCCGGGTTCTTTTTTGGAACGACACACCCGGCCTCAAGCCGGGTTCTTTTTTGCCCGGGCGGCAGCGCCGCGGCGGCCGGATCAAGTTTTCGCGCGGCAGCCCCGCCGGGGTGTACGCGGCCTTCCGGCACGCTATGATGGCAGCGCTGAGCAGGCGGGGGCGCCGGCATGGAGACGTTTCATGCTCCCTCACGTCCGCGATCGGCAACATCCCAAACAAGATCAAGAAAGCCCCGCCGGGGTCCGGCGCGTCTGCACCTGCGGGCGCGGAGGCCGGGCTGCGCGCGCGGCACCGAGCAAGGAGGTCAACGTGACGCCAAGACCCAGCAGCGGCGCGATCTGCGTCGGGCTGTGACCCGTGCGGCGCGGCGGGGTCTCCCGCCGGCGCGGCCGAAGCTCCCCGGCTGTCGTCTTCCCCGGACGGCAGCCGGATTCATGTCGGGGCCAGATTGATGTCGGGGCCAGCTCGGCCCGGCCTCAGCGCGGTTCCAGCGCGATTTCCCACACATGGGGCCAGCACTTGCCGGTGACGAGCAGATGGCCGGTGGCGGGATCGAAGGCGATGCCGTTCAGCACATAGGGATAGACCAGCTTCGCCGGATCGGGATTGAGGCCCGACAGGTCGATCCAGCCGAGCATCCTGCCGTCCGCCGGATCGATGATGGCGATGAAATGGCTCTGCCAGACATTGGCGTAGAGCTTGCCGTCCGCATATTCCAGCTCGTTCAGGAAGCCCAGCGGCGCCACCGCGTCGGAGACGAAGAGGGTGCGCACCCGCTCGAAGGTGGCGGGATCGCGGAAGACGATGGAGGACGAGCCGTTGCTGGTGATGAGGTGGGTGCCGTCATGGGTCATCCCCCACCCCTGCTCAGCGTAGCGGAAGGCGCCGATCCGCTCGAACGTCTTGCGGTCGTAGACGTAGGCGTGGTTGTCCAGATAGGTGAGCTGGTAGATGCGCTCGCCCATCACGGTCACGCCTTCGCCGAAGACGTTGGGGTCCAGCGCCCGCTCCCGCAGCACCTGCCCGCTCTTGAGATCCCACGCGATCAGCCGCGAGCGGCCGTAGAGGCCGGTGCCCTCATAGATGGTGCCGCCCTCCAGCACGAAACCCTCCGTATAGGAGGAGGTGTCATGCGGATACACCTTCACCACCCGGTAGCGGTAGACGGGGATGGCGCTCTGCCCCAGCACCCGCTCGGAGGTGAGCTGGATGGGGCCGTGGGTGGGCGGCTCGCCGGTGGATGACTGCTCGCCCGCCGCACGGGCACGGCCGGCGGCCAGCGCCGCCAGGCCGAGCCCGGCCATGCCCTTCACGACGGACCGCCGTCCGATCACGCCCTGCCCGATCCTGCCCTGCCCGGTCATTGGCGCCGCCCCCCAGTGTTGGTGTTGGCGGCATGGTCGGCGCGCGCCGCGCCGGGCGTCAAGCTCAAGCCGTCAGACGCCCGCCGCCCCGCCATCCGCGCGCGGATCGTGGGCGCCTTCGAGCTGTCCGCTGGGGTGGATCACCACGCCGCCGGCATGGCCCATGGTGTCGGAGTAGGCTTCCGGCAGCACCACCAGCTCGTGCCCCACCGACAGCAGGCGATCCACGAGATTGCCGTCGAAGCGGGATTCGAGCTTCAGGTTGGTCTCCTGGTCACCCCAGGTGCGGCCCAGGAGCCAACGCGGCCGGGCGATGGCCTCGCCCAGCGGCACGCCGAACAGCGCGTGGCGGGTGAACACCGCCGCCTGCGTCTGCGGCTGCCCCTCCCCGCCCATGGTGCCGTAGGCGAGGATGCGCCCGTCGGCGAGTTCGGCGAGGGCGGGGTTGAGGGTGTGGAAGGGGCGACGGCCCGGCAGCAGCGGATTGAGCGCCTTCGGGTCGAGCACGAAGCTGCAACCGCGGTTCTGCATCAGCACGCCGGTGGACGGCAGCACGCAGCCCGAGCCGAATTCGAAATAGATGGACTGGATGTAGGACACCGCCAGCCCCGAGGCGTCGGCCGTGCCCATCCAGATGGTATCGCCGGGCTTCGCCTCGTGCGGCCAGGCCAGCGCCCGCCCCATGTCAATCTTCGCCGCCCGCTGCGCCAGCGCCTTGGGATCGAGGAAGGCGGCGGGATCGTGTGGCAGGTGCTCGGGATCGCACACCACCTGCTGGCGCACCAGAAACGCGCGCTTGGTGGCTTCCACCAGCCCATGGATGTGCTCGAACGTCTCCGCCCGCGCCACCTTGAGCTGGTCGAACAGGCCGAGGATGAGGAGGGACGCGAGGCCCTGGGTCGGCGGCGGGGCGTTGAACAGGCGGGCGCCGCCGATCTTCATCTCCAGCGGCGGGCGCTCGCGGGCGCTGTAGCGCTCGAGATCGGCGCGGGTGACGGGGCTGCCGATGCGCTCGAGATCCGACGCCATCTCGCGGCCCACGTCGCCGCGATAGAAATCGGCGAGGCCGGCGGCGGCGAGGTGGTCCAGCGTATCGGCGAGGCGCGGCTGGCGCTGCAGCGTGCCCTCCTCCGGCACTTCGCCGCCGGGCAGAAACACCTCGGCGAAGCCCGGAGCATTCTCCAGTTCCGCCCGCTTCTCGCGGGTCAGCCGCGTCTGGGAGCGCGTCACCGGCACGCCCTCGCGGGCGAAGCGGATGGCCGGCTCCAGCAGCCGGCGCAGGGTCATCCGCCCGCCATGGCCTCGCGCCGCATCCAGCGCCAGCGCCCAGCCCCCCACCGCGCCGGGCACGGTGACGGCGGCGTTCGGGCCGCGGGTGGGGATCGTCTCGAAGCCGAGGTCGTGGTAGCGGGCGATGGTGGCGAGGCTGCCGGCGAAGCCGCACGCCTCGATGTAGCGCACCCGCCCGGAGGGCTCGCGGATGAGCCAGAAGCCGTCGCCGCCCACATGGTTCATATGCGGATAGACCACGGCGATGGCCGCCGCCGCCGCTATCATGGCCTCGACGGCGTTGCCGCCTTCGGCCAGCACCTCCTGCCCCGCCGCGGCGGCCAGGTGATGGGGCGCGGCAACGATGCCGCGGGCGGCGTGGGTGCTTTCATACTCTTCAGCGGCCAGCATGAGGCTCCTCGGGGGCAGGACGGGAGGGAGGACAGGCGTGCGGACGGGATCGGCGGACTTGACCCGGCGCCGCGCCCAGCGCAGTTTCCGCCCCTTATAGAGCAGCGGCCGGCGAAAGACTCCAGTGTCCGACGCCCGCCGCGCGGTTTGGCGTGATCGCGCCGGACGGTATCGGGAGACTGGAATGGCGGGTTTGGGCAAGACGGGGGGCGGCAGCCTGTTCACCGTGGTGAGCGCCACGACGCTGGTTGCCACCCAGGCCATTGCCACCGCCATCGCCGCCGGCTGGGCCCTGGCCGGCCTGATGCACCTCGGCGACATCGGCGAATACGCCCTGATGGCGTTGTTCAGCCTCGCCGCCCTCTATATCTCGGTGAAGTACTTCCGCCGCGCCCATGCGGTGGAGATGTCGCTGAACTGAGCCGCCTCACGGCTGCCAGCGCGTCACCACGTCTGCGAGCGCCGGGCGCGGGCGGTCGTCCGGACGCGTCGCCGGTCGGCCGATATGGATGAAGCCGGCCACCTTCTCCCCCGCCCCGACCCCCAGCAGCGCCGCCGCCGCAGGGTCACGCCCCGGCCATTTCAGCAGCCACAGCGCGGAAAAGCCCAGCGCCGTCGCCGCCACCACCAGATTCATCGCGGCCGCACCGGCGGAGAGAATCTGGTTCAGCTCGGGGATCTTGGCGGCCGGGTCCGCCCGGCTCACCACCACCACGGTCACCGGCGCCCGCATCAGATAATCCCGCCACATGCGCGCCTTGTCCGGCGCGAGGCCCGGATTCTGCGCGGCATAGAGCGCATCGAGCCGCGCCCCGGCCGCTTCGCGCGCCGCCCCCTCGATGACGATGAAGCGCCACGGCACCAGCCGGCCATGGTCCGGCACCCGCGCGGCGATGGCGAGCATGCGGTCCAGCTCCTGCGGCGTCGGGCCGGGGTCGAGCAGCGCCCGCAACGGCAGGGAGCGGCGTGTCTCCAGCAGGTCCAGCGTCCCGGGGAAGACCGGCACATCCGCCAGCGGCGTCTGGTAGGCCACCGCCGCGCCATGGCCGTGCGGGGCCGGTGCGGCCTCACGGCCGGGGGATCGGGATTCGGCGGCTTCGGCCATGGCGGCCTCCTGAAGGGCAGGCGCGGGAACGGCCAATGGGGCGCCCACTTGAGTACCCATGAATAGATGCACCGCCGCAAAATAGAACGAGGTACAATCGAACTAGAAGTCTTCGCGTCGCCGCCGGGGGCGCCCATCACCTGCCGAACGGGCGGGTCCGGCCAGCCGGGACCCCCGCGCGAGATGCTGCGCAACAATCTCGCCGCGCCATCGCCCAACATTCATGTACCAAAGCGGGAGAGATGTGTTAGTCTGGATGTTGGTCGGAGCCGTGCGCCCGAGTGCGTGGGCATGTTTTCCGACCTGTCATATAGGCTGCGAGGCGAGACGCGGGTGGCTGGAACAGGCGTTGTGCGAAGGCGGAATTTAATACGCCCGAAGCGTGCAAGTTAAAGTGTGGCACGAAGAAACGCATCATTGTCCGGCAGTGGTGGATGGCCCTAAGCCAAAATTGGCGACTGACCTCAACGGAAATACACATGAGCCGTAACCGAGACTTCCGAGAGCCGCGCCGCCGTGGCTTTGATGACGACTTTGCGCCGCCGCGTGACCGCGGCTTCGGAGGGGATCGTCCTTTTTCCTCGCCCAGCAGCAGCTTCAGCGCCCCCGCCCCCTCCGGCCCGACCATCGACGCCACGGTGAAGTGGTTCAACCCTGAGAAGGGTTTCGGCTTCGTCGAGCTGTCCGACGGTTCGGGTGACGTGTTCCTGCACGCCCGCGCCCTCGAGGCCGCCGGCCAGGAAAGCGTGCCCCCCGGCTCCAAGCTGTCGGTGCGCGTCGGCCAGGGCCAGAAGGGCCGTCAGGTCACTGAAGTGCTCGAAGTCGATACCTCGACCGCGGAAGCCGCTCCGGCCCGCCGCAGCTTCGGCGACCGTGCCGGCGGCGGTGGTTTCGGCGGTGGTGGCGGCTTCGGCGGCGCCCCCCGCGCGGGTGGTGGCCCCCGTGCTGCGACCGGCCCCACCGAAGAGCGCGTGGGCACCGTGAAGTGGTACAACCCCGAGAAGGGCTTCGGCTTCATCGCGGTTGAGGGCGGCGGCAAGGACGTGTTCGTGCACGTCACCGTCATCTCCCGTTCCGGCCTCAGCGACCTCGCCGAGGGCCAGCGCGTGGTGGTGCAGGTGGGTCAGGGCCCCAAGGGTCCCGAAGCCCGCGGCATCGAGCTCGCCGACTGATCTCGCAGATCCCTTTGCCGCCGGCCGGTTCGTCCGGGCGGCGGTGAAGAGCAATGCAACCAGCGGTGCCGGGCGCAAGCGCGGCGCCGTTTCCGTTTTTGCAGTTTCCGTTCCGCAGGCGCAGCCTGGGAGCGATGCCGGAGTTCAATACCACCATGGCGCAACAGGCCGAGGCTGACCTCGCAAGCCTTCTCGATCGCCTCAAGGCGGCCCAGCGCGAGCTGGTCCTCACCGCAGCCAAGGGCTCCACCCTTCCCTCCGATGGCATGCTGCGCAAGATTTCCGAGCTGGAAGGGGCCATCGCGGCCACCGAAGCCCTCATGCAGGAAGAAGGCGTCCGGCGCTGAGCCGTCCGGCCGCCGGTCCCTAAGCCTCCCCGAATCCGCTGCGAGTTGCCCCGGCTAACGGCCGGGTGGACCTTGGCCGCGCGAGCCTGTAGCGTGCACCGCAACAAAAGGGCGGGGCGGAAAGGCACGGGTCGGGATGCTGGCGCACAGCACGGGCGCATCGGGATCAGGCGCAGTTTCCAGCGAATACGAGCGTTCCAGCGCCTATGAGCGCCGGCGCCGCGCTTTCCTCTGGATGGTGCCGGAGCGCTATAATATGGCGGTGCACGCCTGCGATGCGATCGCGGCGCAGCATCCGGACCGTCCCGCGCTCTTCCTGCCCTCGGGCGACGGCTTCTCCCCGGTCTCCTACGGCGCGCTGGCGCGACTCTCCAACCGGCTGGCCCATGCGCTCGTCGCCTCCGGCATCCGGCCCGGCGACCGGGTGGCCATTCTGCTCCCCCAGTCGCTGGAAGTGCTCGTCACCCATCTCGCCGTCTACAAGATGGGCGCCATCGCGGTGCCGCTGGCCGGCGCGTTCGGCGTGGATGCCATCGCCTACCGCCTGCTGGATTCCGGCGCCCGCGCCCTCGTCACCGACGATGCCGGCCTCGCCAAGCTGCTCGCGCGGCCCGAGGCGCTGGATCTCGTGGTCAATGTGGACGGCGCGCGCGACGGCGCCGTCGGCTTCTCCGCTCTGGTGGAGGCGGCCTCCGACCGCCCGCTTCCCATATCCTCCGGCCCGGACGATCCGGCGCTGATGATCTACACCTCCGGCACCACCGGCCAGCCCAAGGGCGCGCTGCACGGCCACCGGGTGCTGTTCGCCCATGTGAGCGGCGTCACCTTCACCCATGAGGGCATCGGGCAGGCGGGCGACCGCATGTGGACGCCCTCCGACTGGGCCTGGGCCGGCGGGCTCCTGAACACCGTGCTGCCGGCGCTGGCGCTGGGCGTGCCTGTGGTGGCGCAGCCGCGCGGCAAGTTCGATCCCGAAGCCGCCTTCGCTCTGATGAAGCGCGCCAAGGTGCGCAACGTCTTCATCCCGCCCACCGCGCTGCGCATGATGCGGCAGGTGCAGAACCCGCGCGAAAAGTTCGGCTTCGCGCTGCGCACGGTGGGCTCGGCCGGCGAGGCGCTGGGCGCGGAGACGTTCGAGTGGGGCCGCGAGGCCCTCGGCGTGCCGGTGAACGAATTCTACGGCCAGACCGAATGCAACTACGTCATCGGCTCCTCGGCCGCGCTGGGCGTGGCCAAGGCCGGCGCCACCGGCAAGGCGGTGCCCGGCCACGAGGTGGCGGTGCTGGGCGAGGACGGGCGCATTCTGCCGCCCGGCCAGATGGGCCAGATCGCCGTGCGCACGCCGGACCCGGTGATGTTCCTCACCTACTGGAACCGCCCCGAGGCCACCGCCGACAAGGTGAAGGACGGCTGGCTCCTCACCGGCGATCTCGCGACGCGGGACGAGGAGGGCTATTTCCACTTCCTCGGCCGCGACGACGACGTCATCACCTCGGCCGGCTACCGCATCGGCCCGGCGGAGATCGAGGACGTGCTGCTGAAGCACCCCGCCGTCGCCATGGCCGCCGCCGTGGGCAAGAAGGACCCGCTGCGCACGGAGATCGTCAAGGCGGTCATCGTGCCGATGCCCGGCGTGGAGCCCACGCCGGAGCTGGAGGCGGAGATTCGCGACTTCGTGCGCACGCGCCTCGCCGCCTACGAATATCCCCGCGAGATCCAGTTCGTGGACGAGCTGCCGCTGACCACCACCGGCAAGGTCATCCGCCGGATGCTGCGCGACTAACGCCTATGCCTTGTACTGCTTGGCCAGCGCCTCGGCGCTGCGGGCGAACAAAGCGGCATCCACCCCCACGGCGGTGAACACCGAGCCGGCCGCCATGTAGCGGCGGGCCAGCGCCTCGTCGCCCACCACCAGCACGCCGCCGCGATTGCCGGCGGCCCGGATGCGCCTCAGCCCGTCCTCGATGGCCTCCACCACCTTCGGGTGGGTGGGCTGGTGCAAGAGGCCCATAGAGGCGGAGAGGTCGCCGGGGCCGATGAAGATGCCGTCCACGCCCGGCACGGCGGCGATCTCCTCCACCTTCTCCAGCGCCTCCATGGTCTCCACCTGCACCAGCACGCACATCTCGTCGGCATAGCGGGTGAAGTAATCACCGATGCGGCCGAAGCGGGTGGCGCGGGAGGCCACCGCATAGCCGCGGATGCCGTCCGGCGGATAGCGCGTCGCCGCCACCGCCGCGCGGGCCTCCTCGGCATTCTGGACCATGGGGATGAGGAAGCTCTGGGTGCCGATGTCGAGGAAGCGCTTCAGCGTCACCGCATCGTTCCACGGCACCCGCACCACCGGCTGGGTGGCGTAGCCCACCATGGACTGAAGCTGGTTGAAGACGTTGGGCAGCTCGTTGGGCGCGTGCTCGGTGTCCAGCACCAGCCAGTCGAAGCCGGCGCCGGCGAGGATCTCCGAGACATAGTTGGAGGGCACGGCGCACCACAGGCCGATCTGCTGGGTGCCGGCATGGAGCGCTCGCTTGAACGGGTTCTCGGGCAGTTGCATGGCGTTTCCTTCGGGGGATTTTTATTGGGGCGAAGCCTCACTCCGGTCGCAGCATAGCGGGCACCTCCTCGCCCAGCACCATGCCGGCGAGCATCTCGCCCAAAGCCGGGGCGAACTTGAAGAGGTGGCCGCCGGCGAAGAAGTCCACCGCGCCGCGCCGCACCACCTCGAGGCGCTCGGATTCCCACGGCGCGCCGTCGTCGGGATGCTCCAGCGAGGTGGAGACGCAGCTCTCGATGGTGAAGCGCGACGTGTCGAGGCCAGGCAGCGTCTGCGCCGCCAGCGCCAGCGTGTGCTCGATCACCTGGTCGGGATGGCCCCCGCCGCTGCGGTCGGCGTCGCTCGGCTCCAGCCCCACGGCGAACAGGCCGTCATGCAGCGCCGGCAGGCCGTAGGTATAGAGCACGCCGTGGCGGTGGTCGCTCTTGTCGCGGAAGGACACCATGGGCCGCGCCGCGAGATCGCCGTTCATGGGAAAGAGCAGGCGCTGGTGGACGCTGTAGACCTGCGGCACCTTCACGCCCATGGCGCCGGAGAGCACCGGCGTCTGCATTCCCGCCGCCACCAGCACGCGCCGCGCGCGGTAGATGGCGCTGCGGGTGGAGACCAGCACATGGCCCGACCGCTGGGTGAGGCCCAGCACCGGCGTCTGCTCGTGCAGCGCATCGCCCAGCGTGGCGGCGAGCCATTCGATGCTGTCGCGGGCGCGGATGGTGCCGGCCTCCTCCTCCAGGATCACCGACTTCGCCCAGGGCCGATGCACCGGCAGCAGCTCTTCCTGCTCGGCGGGGGAGACGAAGCGGACCTTCAGATCGAGCCCGGCGAGGCGCTTCAGCTCCGCCTCGGCCTGCTCGACGATGAGAAAGGAGCCGGTGCGCTCGATGAGGGGTCGGCCGGCCTCCTCCTCCCAACGCGCCCAGCCGGTGCTGGCCTTGCGGGCGAGCCAGAGCATGCGGGGATCGTTGTAGGCCGCGCGCATGATGCGCGAGCCCCCGGCCGACTGGGCACCGCCCGCCGCACCCGCATCGAAGCAGCGCACGGAGATGCCGAGGCGCGTCAGGGTGTGGGCGACCGACAGGCCGACGATGCCGGCGCCGACGATCGCGATCTCGGTGTCCTCGAACGGCAGGCGGGCGGTCGATGCGGGCATGGGGGCTCCTCGCGATTCGGCACTCGATCCCTCGTAACATGCTGGCCACGGCCACGCTTTGCGCGCTGCAGCAGGTTTTCCCCCACTCCCCACCCCGCACCTTCGGTGCTATCCAAGGCGTCCTTTTTGAACGCGGCGCGCGAGACGCCGCGCGCCCGAGGATCTGCCGGCCATGCTCACCACCAATCCCGCCTTCGACCGCATCGGCGAGGAGAACGCCTTCGCTGTCCTCGCCCGCGCCACGGCGCTTCAGGCGGAGGGGCGCTCCATCCTCAATCTCGGCATCGGCCAGCCCGACTTCCAGACGCCGGCCCACATCGTCGAGGCGGCGGTGAAGGCGCTGCGCGACGGCCAGCACGGTTACACGCCCTCGGTCGGCATCCTGCCCCTGCGCGAGGCGGTGGCCGGCGATCTCAACCGCCGCTACGGCGTCGAGGTGGACCCGAACCTCGTGATGATCGTGCCCGGCGGCAAGGTGACCATGTATGCGGCCATCCGCCTGTTCGGCGAGCCCGGCGCGGAAATCCTCTATCCCGATCCCGGCTTTCCCATCTACCGCTCCATGATCGAGCACACCGGCGCGACGCCCATCCCGGTGCCGATCCGCGAGGAGAACGGCTTCGCCTTCTCGGCCGAGGAGACCCTCGCCCTCATCACGCCGAACACCCGGCTCCTCATCATCAATTCGCCGGCCAACCCCACGGGCGGCGTCACGCCTGCCGCGGAGATCGACAAGCTGGTGAAGGGCCTCGCCGCCCATCCCCACGTCGCGCTCATGTCGGACGAGATCTACGACCGCTTCCTGTTCGACGGGGAGGAGCACCGCACGCTCCTCGCCTATCCCGAGATCCGCGACCGGCTGATCCTGCTGAACGGCTGGTCGAAGACCTATGCCATGACTGGCTGGCGCCTCGGCTATTCCATCTGGCCGAAGAGCCTCTACGACCAGGTGCGCAAGCTGGCGGTGAACTGCTGGTCCTGCGTCAACGCCGCGACACAGTATGCCGGTATCGCCGCCCTCGAAGGTCCACAGGATGCGGTGTTCGCCATGACCGCCGAGTTCGACGCCCGCCGCCGCATGGTGGTGGAGGGGCTGAACGCGCTGCCCGGCGTCACCTGCGCGACGCCCAAGGGCGCCTTCTACGCCTTTCCCAACATCACCGGCACCGGCTGGACTTCGGCCAAGAAGCTCGCCTCGGCCCTGTTGGAGGACGCGGGCGTGGCGGTGATCGGCGGGCCGGATTTCGGCGTCCATGGCGAGGGCTATTTGCGCCTCTCCTACGCCACCTCGCGGGAGAACATCACCGCCGCGCTCGGCCGCATGGGCGATTTCCTCGCCGCCAACCGCAAGGTGGCCTGAGGCGTGGGGGCGGCGCGGCGGTGGACGGGCCGGCGGGCGCTTCTCGCCCTCGCCCTCGTGCTGCTGGCCTTCTCTCCCGTGCTGCTGGTGCTGACGCGCCCGCCGCCGGAGGGTCCCGCCCCCAGGGTCGCCCCCGCTCTGCCGGAGCCCGAGCCGGAACCGGCCGTTCCCGCCGATGCGGACCTGCCGCCGGGCCCGTCCCAGGCGCGCCAGGCCACTGCCCACGCCGACGGCGATGCGGCGACGCCGGAGCGCTGGAAGGTGGTCGTCTCCTGCCCGCGCGAGAAGGTGTCCGGCGGGCAATACAATCGCTGCCTCTATGACGTGACCCGCACCTCCGAGCAGGCGCTGGAGGCGGAGCTGGCCAACGCCTTCACCGTGATCGAGGCGCGCACCGACCTGCAAGGCACCCAGCGCGCCCGCTGGAAGACCCAGCTCGACGAGGCGCAATCGCGCTTCCTGCTGTTCCGCAATCTCGACTGCCAGGGCGTCGCGCCGTTCGAGGGGCCGCGCGGCATCGGCAATTTCGAGCAGCGCTCCCTCTGCCTCATCGCCGCCAATCGCGGCCGCGCCGCCGATCTGCGCGCCCGCTACGGCACGCCCCAGCCCGAGGGCGCCACCGACGCCGCCAAGCCCGGCCCCACTGGCCCGGCGCCGCGCGACGGCACCTGGACCCACCCGGTGCCGCCGCCGGTGGATTGAGCCTTTCCCTATGATAGGGTCCGGCGCCCGGCGCAGGGCACGATAACGGAGGCACCCGTGGCGAAAGTGGTCTGTGTGGGCGAGGTGATGGTGGAACTCGCCCGCGGTTCCGACGGGCGCTTCGGCCTCGCCTTCGGCGGCGACACCTTCAACACCGCCGTCTATCTCGCCCGGGCCGGCGTGGACGTGGCCTATGCCACGGCGCTCGGCGACGACGCCTTCTCCGGCGACATCCTCGCCCTCGGCGCGGCGGAGGGCGTGGACATGAGCCTGATCCCGCGCGTCAGCGGCAAGGTTCCCGGCCTCTATCTCATCACCACCGACAACGCCGGCGAGCGCAGCTTCCATTACTGGCGCGACACCGCCCCCGCCCGCGCCCTGTTCGAGGCGGACGGCTGGCAGGAGGTGGCGGCGGCTTTGGTGGGGGCGGGCGCGGTCTATTTCTCCGGCATCACCCTGTCGCTCTATTCCAACCAGGGGCTCGGCCGCTTCCTCGCCGCGCTGGAGATGGCGGGCGGCGCCGGCGACAGCCGCTCAGGTCCGCCGGCCTGGCGGGTGTTCGACGGCAATTTCCGCCCGCGCGGCTGGGGCGGCGATCTCTCCCGCGCCCGCACCGTGTTCGCCGAGGCGCTGAAGCGGTCCTCCATGGCGCTGCCCACCTTCGAGGACGAGGCCGCCCTGTGGGGCGATGCCTCCCCCGCCGCCACCATCGAGCGCATCACCACCTACGGGGTGAGCGAGGTGGTGGTGAAGAACGGGGCCGGCGGCGCGCTGGTTCATGCCGAGGGGCGCACCTTGGAGGTGCCGGTGGAGCGCACCGTCTCCCCCCTCGACACCACGGGGGCCGGCGACAGCTTCAATGCCGGCTATCTCGCCGCCCGCATCGCCGGCGCGACGCCCGAAGCCGCCGCCCAGGCCGGCCACCGCCTCGCCGCCGAGGTCATCATGCACCGCGGCGCCATCATCCCCCGCGCCGCGCAGGAGGGCGCGACGGCGCATTGAGGGAAAAGTTGTCCAATGTACCATTGAGTGGTACATTGGGTCTAAATCGGGGGGCAAAATGATCGTCAGCTTCCGCGATGCGTGGCTGGAAGCGTTCTTTGTCGATGACACGCGCTCCCGCCACATCCCGGCGGATACCGAGGATCGGCTGTTCCGAAAGCTTCAGATGATCGACGACGCGACCACCGATCAGGATCTGCGCGTGCCGCCGAGCAATCATTTCGAGAAGCTGCGCGGCACGCTCGATGGACTGCACTCGATCCGGGTCAATCTCCGGTGGAGGCTCATTTTCCGGTGGGATGGCGAGAGCGGCGAAGCCTTCGATCTTTACCTCGATGACCACAGCTATCGGTGAGGCCACTCATGCGGATGACCAAGCGCAAGCCGGCAGGGGTCGGCGAAATCCTCGTGGAGGAATTCATGGAGCCGCTCGGCCTCACCCAGGCGGCGCTGGCCGAGGCGATGGGCGTTCCGAGGAAGCACGTCAACGAGCTGTGCAATGAGCGCCGCTCGGTCACGGCCGCGACGGCGCTCATTCTGGCGCGGGTGTTCGGTAACAGCGCCGATTTCTGGCTGAACGTCCAGCGCCGCACAGATCTCTGGCAGACGCTGAACTCGCCGGAGGAACGGGCGCGGATCGAGCGGGCGAAGCCGTTGGCTCCGGCCGCCTGATCCCTGGCCGCCCAATGTCCGAGGCGGCGCGCCGCCTCAGATGGTCTGGTTGTATTCGCCGATGCCGGGGTGCTGGCGGAGCACACCGTCGATCTCCTTGAACATCTCGCGCATGCGGGCTTCGGAGACCGGGCTTTCCACCACCACCACCAGCTCGGGCTTGTTGGAGGAGGCGCGCAGCAGGCCCCAGGAGCCGTCCTCGCAGGTGACGCGCACGCCGTTCACCGTCACGAGGTCGCGGATCTTCTGGCCGGTAACGGTCGCGCCTTCAGCCGCCAGCTTCTCGTAATGCTCCACCACCTTGGCGACGACGCCGTACTTGGCTTCGTCCGCGCAATGGGGGGACATGGTGGGCGAGGACCAGGTCTTGGGCAGCGCCTCGCGCAGCTCGGAGAGCTTCTTGCCGGGGTTGCGGTCCAGCATGTCCAGCACGGCGATGGCGGAGACGAGGCCGTCGTCATAGCCGCGGCCCACGGGCTTGTTGAAGAAGTAGTGGCCGGACTTCTCGAAGCCCACCAGCGCGCCGGTCTCGTTCACCCGGCGCTTCATGTAGGAATGGCCGGTCTTCCAGTAGTCCGCCTTCACGCCGAGCTTGATGAGCTCGGGGTCGGTGGCGAACAGGCCGGTGGACTTCACATCCACCACGAAGGTGGAGTTGGGATAAAGCTTGGCGAGGTCGCGGGCGAGCAGCACGCCCACCTTGTCGGCGAAGATCTCCTCGCCGGTGTTGTCCACCACGCCGCAGCGGTCGCCGTCGCCGTCGAAGCCGAGGGCCACGTCCGCCTTGTGCTCCAGCACCGCGTCCCGCATAGCATGGAGCATCTCCATGTCCTCGGGGTTCGGATTGTACTTGGGGAAGGTGTGGTCCAGCTCGGTATCGAGCGGCACCACCTCGACGCCCAGCGCCTCGAGGATCTTCGGGGCGAAGGCGCCGGCCGTGCCGTTGCCGCAGGCCACCACCGCCTTGATGGGGTGCTTCAGCTTCGGCCGGTTGGTGAGGTCCTTGATGTAGACCTCGGGGAAGTTCTCGACGAACACATAGGCGCCGCCGCCCTTCAGGTCGAACTTAGCCGACAGAACGATGTCCTTCAGCCGGCTCATCTCATCCGGTCCGAAGGTGAGCGGGCGGTTCACGCCCATCTTCACGCCGGTCCAGCCATTGTCGTTGTGCGAGGCGGTGACCATCGCCACGGCGGGAACGTCCAGCGCGAACTGGGCGAAATAGGCCATGGGCGACATGGCAAGGCCGATGTCGTGCACCTTGATGCCCGCCGCCATGAGGCCGGAGACCAGCGCCAGCTTGATGGAGGAGGAATAGGAGCGGAAGTCGTGGCCGGTGACGATCTCGGGCTTCACGCCCATCTCGTGCATCAGCGTGCCCAGGCCCATGCCGAGGGCCTGCACACCCATCAGGTTGATTTCCTTCTGGAACAACCAGCGGGCGTCATACTCCCGGAAGCCGGTCGGCTTCACCATGGGCTCGGACTCGTAGGCGTAGGTATTGGGCGTCAGGACCGGCTTCGGCGTCGGGAACATGGGGACCATTCCTCCGCAGGCACGCAAAATTTCGCGGTCGCGAGATAGCACGGATTCGTGACCGTACGAACGGCTGCGCTTCGGATTAGTTCCCCTCGCAGCGGCGGCACGGTGACGCCGCCGTGGCGGTCACGCGATCTTCCGTGTCATTTCCGGGAGCATGGTGCCCTCCTCCCGCGCCCGCACGTGCCAGGCGAGGGCCTCCTCGATGATGTGCGGGGTGTGCCCGCCGCGCGCCGTGGCCCGCTCGAAATAGTCCGACAGCGCATCGCGATAGAGCGGATGGACGCAATTGGCGATGACGACGCGCGCCCGCTCGCGGGGGGCCAGCTCGCGCAGGTCCGCAAGGCCCACCTCGGTGACGAGGATGTCCACGTCATGCTCGGTGTGGTCCACATGGCTCACCATGGGCACCACCGAGGACAGCGCGCCACCCTTGGCGATGGACTTGGTGACGAACACCGAGAGATAGGCGTTGCGGGCGAAATCGCCGGAGCCGCCGATGCCGTTCATCATGTGGGTGCCGCCCACATGGGTGGAATTGACGTTGCCGTAGATGTCGAATTCCAGCGCCGTGTTGATGCCGATGAGGCCGAGGCGGCGGATGATCTCCGGATGGTTGGAAATCTCCTGCGGCCGCAGGATGAGGCGCGACTTGTAGTCGGTGATGCGCGGCATCACCTGGTCGTACTTCGGCTTCGACAGGGTGATGGACGAGCCGGACGCGAAGTTCAGCTTGCCGGCGTCGAACAGGTCGAAGGTCGAATCCTGGAGCACCTCGGAATACATGGTGAGGTCTGAGAACGGGCTCTCGATGAAGCCGTGCATCACCGCGTTGGCGATGGTGCCGATGCCGGCCTGCAGCGGCTGCAGGCGGTTCGTCATGCGGCCGAGCTTCACCTCGTGCTTCAGGAATTCCATGAGATGGCCGGCGATGGCGGCAGTCTCGGGGTCCGGCGGCAGCACGTTGGAGGCGGAATCGAGCTTCCGCGTCACCACGATGGCGGCGATCTTCTCCGGGTCGACGGGAATGAAGGGCAGGCCCACCCGGCTTTCCGGCGTCACCACCGGGATCGGCTCGCGAAACGGGCGGCGGGTGGGGATGTAGATGTCGTGCAGCCCCTCCAGCTCCGCCGGCTGGGTGAGGTTGATCTCGACGATGACCTTCTTCGCCAGGATGGCGAAGGTGGCCGAATTGCCGACCGAGGTGGTGGGAATGATGCCGCCGGACGCGGTGATGCCCACCGCCTCGATCACCGCCACGTCGATGGGGCCGAGCTGGTTGGTGCGCAAATGCTCGACCGTCTCGGAGAGATGCTGGTCCACGAACATCACCTCGCCGGCGTTGATCGCCTTGCGCAGGGCCGGGTCGGACTGGAACGGGATGCGGCGGGAGAGCAGGTGGGCCTCCGCCATCTGCTTGTCGAGGTCGTTGCCCAGCGAGGCGCCGGTGATGAGGGTGATGCGCAGCGGCTCGCCGCGCGCATGGGCGGCATTGGCGCGGGCGGCCAGCGCCATGGGCACGGCCTTCGCCTCGCCGGCGCGGGTGAAGCCGCTCATGCCCACGATCATGCCGTCGCCGATGAGCGCCGCGGCCTCCTCGGCCGGGACGATCCTGTCACGCAAGGACGAGAGGCGGATGCGGTTCTCGGGCATGTCGGCAATTCCGTCCTGGAGACAATCCCTTGCGCATAGCGAGGCGCGCAGGGCCACCGGAATTCGACTTAAAGGGAAGGCGGCTCAGGCGGTGATGGCCACCATGAGGCCACGGGCATCGCGCTCCGGCGGATCGGGGAAGCGCAAGGCGTTGCCCTCAAACACTCTTTTGGCGGTGACCGCGCAGGCGCAGGCATCCACCAGATCGTCGAGCCCTGCGCCCAGCGCAGCCGCGGTCTTCGCATTTAGCAGATCGATTGGCACGCCGGCGCGGGCGAGGAGGCCGATGCGCAGGTCGAGACCGGGCGGGTACGGCCGGCTCTTCACCTTCTTCGCCACATCGAGCGGCGCGCCGTTCATGATGCGGAACGACACCTCCGGGTGGCATTCGACGAGCCGGTCCCGCAGCTCCGCCCGGCGCAGCAGCAGTTCGTCCAGCTCGGCGATCTTGGGGAAGAGGTTGAAGCACTGGATGGAGACCTTGCGCGGCGGGCTCGAATGCGCGAGCGCCGTGGCACAGGCGGCAGCGAAGCGTTCTCGCTCGTCTCCCGGCCCCAGGCCGGCCATGACAGCCGCCCGGGCCGGGACGGAGAAGACAGAGGATTGCCGCTTGTCCAGCAGGGGGCGCACCGCCCGCTCTGCTGCGCGCCCGCCGACTTCGCTGGTTTCGGGCAGCCCTATGGGCATGTCCACGCAGGCGATGGCGGGAGCGTCCGGCGCGTCGAACAGCGCTTCCACCCGCGCCACCCGGATCAGATCGAGCCGGCCGGCGCCGTCCCACCGGGCGACCACCCAGCCGCCGCGGCAGCCGTCGATGCCGGCGAGACGCAGGGTCATGCCCTCAGTCCTCGCCCGCCTTGGCCTTGGGCAGGGGGATGGTGGAAGGCTGGGGGATCGGAGCCGCGTAATATTTGCGCTTGATAGAGCCCGTCTCGGGATTGCTGGACGCGGCGGACGACACCGGGATGCCCTGCGGCCCCACCTGCCAGCCCGGCGGCAGGCCGCCCTTCTGCGGCGCTGACGGCGGAGGGGCGGGCGCACGCGCGGCGGCGGGAGCCGGGGCACCGCCCACGGCGCCGGGGGGATAATTGGAGGGCGGATAGTTCGCGGGCGGATAGCTGGACGGCGGATATCCGGCGGGCGGGGGCGGCGCCGGCGAGGCGATGATCGGCGCTCGCGCGGCCTCGACCGGCGGCAAGGCGGGCGGGAGGGGGGGCGGCGGCTCGGCCTCGACCGGCGCCGGCTGCGGCGCGGCCTTCGGCCCGCCGAACAAGGTGGAGAAGAAGGAGGGCTGCTCCGCCGGGGCCGAGACCTGCTGCGGGGCCGGGGCATAGACGGGGGCCGCTTCCACCACCGGCGCGCTGGGCGCGGCCGACACCATCGGCGGCGCCTTGGTCGGCATGGGCGGCGCCGGCATCGGGCGCGGCGCCGGCTTGCAGATGGTCCGCCCCTTGGCGTGGCGCATCAGGTCCACATGGATGTGGTCGTAATGGAAGATGTTGGAGCCCGGCGCGAGCACCGTGGTGAAGCGCTCGCAGGCACCGGCCTGCACCTGGAGCAGGAAGCCGCGCTCCTCCGGCGTGCCCTTCCAGCCGTTCTTCACGCTGATCCAGCGGCCGTCCGCCGTGCGGAAGCCGCCGATGTCGAGGGCGTTGCCGAATGCATGCTCGGAAATCTTGGCGTTGGGATCGCCGTTCATGCCGCGGCAGGAATAGGCCGACATCTGGCTGATGGCGACGATGGGCTGGCCGAGCCACGCCAGCGCCGCCGGCTGCACCACGTCCTGCACCCACATGTCCACCTGGTAGATCACCGGGCAGGCGAGCTTGCCGGCCGGCTCCAGCACCACATTCCCTCGCGCCAGCGCGCTCACGCGGAACGGGTGGTCCATGCCGCAGGCGCCGGGGCCCTGGACGGCGGGAAGCGGCTCCATGAAGACGGACGGGACCACTCCCTTGGCCGCAAGGCATTGCTCCTCGGCCTGGGAGCGCCACGAATCGCGCTCCTCCAGGCCGAAGCGACAGCCCGAGAGGGCGCCGGCCAGAAGGAGGAGGGCGAGGAAGATGCGGGGCGTGTCGCGCGACATGGCCCCACCTTGCGGAGGCCGCCTTGCAAAGGGGTTAAAGCCCGTCGCCAAATACCGCAAAAGGAGCCGCAGCCCCTTGAAAAGACAGAACCCCACGCCCTTCCGCTACGCGATATCGCGGCGGAGGGATGGGGTTCGCAAGCGGGTGAAAATGGACGCGGACCGGCCGAGCGGCCGGTCGGGACCCTTGAACCTGGCGCGGCTGAACCTGGCGCGGTCTGAAGGGGAGAGACCTCCCCCCGACTTCAGTCCTTGCCTCAGTCCTTCTTGGGCTCGGCCTTGGCGTCGGCGTCCGGGGGTGCGGCGCCATCGGCGGCGCCGTCCGGCTCGCGGCCCTCGAAGGCCGCCTGAAGACGGGCGGCGAGGCTTTGCAGCTCGTCCGGCATGTCTTCCTGGGTGTAATCGTCGAACAGTTGGCGCAGCTCGCGGCCCAGCAGATCCTGACGGGCGGAGATGTCGCGGCGGTGAGGCGTTCGCATGCCGCCTGCCTCTTTCTGATGCTGCGTCGTCATGGGGGTGTCGAGGGGGCCTTGGAAGCGTGCCGATCGCATGGCGAGGGTCTTCTGACAGACGCGGGCGGCCTCAAGATGGGACACGTCCACGTGCGTTGCAATAAGGTTCTGAACGCGGGCCTCAATCACGATAGAGTCGCGACAGGTGTCCGGTATCAGGGTCGGTATGCGGGCCGGCCGCGTCCACGTCCGGTCCATCATCCACGTCGTGCCGCTTGTCGGAGCCGTCGAACGCCGCCTGGATTTCCTTGAGCAGGCGCCGCTCCTCGTCCACCACCCGCGCGCGGCGCGGGGGAAAATCGCGTCGGCTCTCGCCGGGGCCGAATTCCACCGGGTCATAGCCGTGCGGCGCGGCATCGAGGCCCGGGGGCAAAACCCCGCCGTCCCGCGCGTCGTCTTCCGGTACGTTACCCTGGGCGCCCGCGTTCCGCATGGCAGAGCCGCCCGGCAGGGGTTCGTTTCGCAATCCGCTCATCCGCGCCTCCTCCTGCGTCTCCAGATCGCCGAGAAAACGCGAGGGGTGGGGATTTGTTCCACGCCCGCGACTGGAAACATCCCGCCCCTCGACGTGCGCGGGAATCAGCGCCGTGCGGGAACAAGCGGGGCCATTGGGCAGTTGACGATGCGCGTCACACTTCAACGCCAAAAGCTGAGCGATATCAAAAGTGTCTTCAGCGGGCGGCGCACGTCATTCGATCAAACAAAGGCAAGGAGACACGGCCATGCTGAGCTGGGCGATTACCTTTCTCATCGTCGCGCTGATCGCCGCGGTCCTGGGCTTCGGCGGCATCGCGGGTACGGCCATCGAAATCGCGAAGATCATCTTCTTCGTCGCGATCGTCCTGTTCCTCATCTCCGCGGTGATGGGACTGATGCGCCGGGGTCGAGGCCCGGTCTGATCCAGCCGAGGCGCAAAAAGAACAGGGCGGTCCGGAGGGGTCCCGGGCCGCCCTGAAGTCACTTGGAGATGGCTCCAGTGATACTTTGCTAAGGTAAAGGCACCGCTAACGCCCCTCGCCCGGACCACCGGACCCCCAAACAAAAAGGCGCCCGGTTGGGCGCCTTTCGGTTGTTCAGCAGTACCGTTTCGTGCCGCTCAGGGGCACTGCACGCGATAGCGGTTGCCGTAGGCGTCGCGCGCCCAGCAGGCGCGGGGGGTGGTCTCGGCACCGATGATGGCGCCCGTGCCCGCGCCGATGAGGCCGCCGACGAGGGCGCCCGTGCCGGTGCCCGTGGCGGCGGCACCGATCAGCGCACCGGTGCCGGCGCCGATCGCAGCACCACCCACCGCGCGATCCTGCCGCGAATATTCGCTGCAACCGCCGAGGGCGAGTGCCATCACGCCAATCATGAGAGCCGCTTTCATCTCGTTCTCCCTTGCCCTGCCGGCAGCATGCCGGACATCCATCCTGCGCCCCGCCCCGCATCGGGGCACGAGGGCGAAACAGCACGCCTGACCGCCCGTGGCGTCAGGCCCGCCGCACTAATCGACCACGGGCTGAGCCTTGCGCTCGTCCTCGCGGGCCGGACCGCGGGCGGACCGACGTCCCCGCGACGTAACGGCATATAGCACGCACCCCACCCCGACGCCCACAGCCACCGCCGCGACGATCACCGGCACCGCCGACGTTTCGGAGCGGAAGGGGCGATGCGGCAGTGCGGGCAGGTGCCGGCGAAGGCTGTCCAGAGACAGGCTCGGCAGGGATTCCGCCCGCTCGGCCACCCAATCCTGGGCATCGGACGCGACGTCTGAGGCCATCCGGCCCCACTCGCGCTCCCGCTTGTGGAACGACGACTGGAGATGGTCGAGTTCATCCCGCAAAGCCGAAAGGCGGCGGGAAAACCCGTCGGTCGAAGTCCTGTGCAAGCCGAGCATATGCTGTCTCCCGTGACGCCGAGACGAACGCTGCCGAACCGCTCCGGTTCCGCAGGCGAAGCCGGAGCCAAGCTGTTCGCCGCTCCCTGTGGCGGTATTGGGTCGAAGCGGAGGTGGAACCGTGGCGCCCCGGCGGCGTTACGTTACCGGAATTTGAAAAGGCCACGTCCGTGTTTGGAATGCTCAAGGGACCGTTTTTCGCGGTGGATTCAGAACTTCCGGGGGCCTTCGTGGTCCTCGATCCTGCGACTCACGCCTTCTTCCTCGATGTGGACGGGACGCTGATCGACATCGCCGAGCGACCCGAGGCCGTGGTGGTCCCCCCCGGCCTTCCCGAAACCCTGATGGCCCTCGCGGAGGGGTCCAATGGCGCGCTGGCGCTCGTCAGCGGACGCTCGCTCGCCTCGCTCGACGCATTGTTCGGCGCCGACAGGTTTGCCGCCGCGGGCGTCCATGGCGCTGAAATTCGCCTCTCCGCCGGTGGACCTTCCGATCGCGCGCCCGCCCTCCATGAGGACCTCAGGCACGCATTGCGCGAGACGGCAGCCGAGTTCGAGGGCGTGTTCGCCGAGGACAAGGAATACGCGGTCGCCATCCACTATCGCGCGCACCCGGAAGTCGCGCCGGTGCTGAAGCGCGCCCTGACCGAGGTGGTCGGCCAGATCAGCGGCATCGAGATCATGCCCGGCCATTGCGTGTTCGAAGTGCGCCGGGAAGGCATCGACAAGGGCGCCGCCGTCGAGCGCTTCATGGCCGCTCCGGCCTTCGCCGGCCGCCGCCCGGTCTTCATCGGCGACGACGTCACCGACGAGGCCGGCTTCCGGGCCGTGAACCGGGCGGGCGGCATTGCCGTCGCAGTTGGCGCGCCGCGCGACGGTGCTCACACCATTTTACCGGACCCGCGCGCGGTCCGTGCCCTCATCACCCACCTCGCGGCCGAGCCGCGACAACGAAGGAGGTGACCTCAGTGTCCCGCATCGTGGTCGTATCGAACCGAGTGGCCCTCCCCCAGAAGTCCGGTGCGCCGGCCGGGGGACTCGCCGTCGCCGTCAACGCCGCCCTCAAGGATCGCGGCGGCATCTGGTTCGGCTGGAGCGGGCGCATCGCACCGGACCCCTCCGATACGCCCCAGGCGACGAAACACGCGGGCGTCACCTATGCCGTGGTGGACCTCACCAACGAGGACTACCAGGAATATTACAACGGCTTCGCCAACCGGGTGCTGTGGCCGGTGCTGCATTACCGGGTGGATCTGTCGGAATTCTACCGCTCGGACCTCTCCGGCTACATCCGCGTCAACCGGATGTTCGCGGACCACCTGGAGAAGATCATCCGCCCGGACGACATCCTGTGGATCCACGACTACCACATGATGCCACTGGCCAAATATCTGCGGGAGCGCGGCCACAACAACCGCATCGGCTTCTTCTTGCACATCCCCATGCCACCGGCGGACATCATCCAGGCCCTGCCGCAGCACGCCGACACCGTGGGGGCGCTGGCCCATTACGATCTGGTCGGCTTCCAGACCGAGGGAGACCGGGAGAATTTCGCCCGCTATCTCGAGACCCGCGGCGGCCAGACGACGCCCGACGGCAACGGCTGCGATATCGGCGGCCGGCGCGTGCGCCTCGGCACGTTTCCCGTGGGCATCGAGACCGGCGCCTTTGCGCGGCGGGCGCGGCACGCGAGCCGCACCCGCTTCGTGAAGGCGTTCGACGAGAGCCTCTCCGGCCGCAAGCTCATCATCGGCGTGGACCGGCTGGACTATTCCAAGGGCATCCCCAACCGGCTGGACGCCTACGACCAGTTCCTGCGCACCCAGCCGGACTGGCACGACCGCGTGACCTTCGTGCAGATCACGCCCAAGAGCCGCACCGACGTGCCCGAATATCAGGACATGGACCGGAGCGTGTCCCACCGGGCGGGGCAGATCAACGGCGCCTACTCGGATGTCTCCTGGACGCCGCTGCGCTATGTGAACCGCACCTATTCGCGCTCCGCCCTCGCCGGCTTCTACCGCCGTGCCGACGTGGCGCTGGTGACGCCGCTGCGTGACGGCATGAACCTCGTCGCCAAGGAATTCGTGGCGGCGCAGGACCCGGCCGATCCCGGCGTGCTGCTCCTGTCCCAGTTCGCCGGGGCCGCGAGCGAACTCGGGAACGGGGCGCTGATCGTCAACCCGCACGACACCGAGGGCGTCGCCGTCACCCTGCGCCGGGCGCTGGAGATGCCGCTGGCGGAACGGCGCGAGCGCCACCGCCGGATGATGCGGGTGCTCGAAGAGCACGACATCAACCGCTGGGCCGAGGACTATCTGGCGGCGCTGGAACCCGACCCGCAGCCGGAGCGCCGCGACATCGCCTTGCCCCGCGCGGCGATGCGCAGCGTGGTGCGCCTGCCGGTGGGCTGGGGATCGAGCGCGCTGCCGCGCGGTGCATGAGGTGTAAGCGAACGGCGGGGATATCCCCGCCGCTTTCCTGTTGGCGCCCGGCCGGCAAGCCTATAAAGAGGCTTCGGCTGCGGGCGTGGCGGAACTGGTAGACGCAGCGGACTCAAAATCCGCCGTCCTCACGGATATGTCGGTTCGAGTCCGACCGCCCGCACCAATCCCTTCATCCCGTCAGTGCGTGTGGGCGCGATCCGCGATGGCCGCGAGGCCGGCGCTGGCGCAGGCCTCGTCCTTGTCGCCGCCCGGTGCGCCGCCGACGCCGATGGCGGCGACGATCTCGTTGCCGTGCATGACCGCCACACCGCCCGCCAGCGCGATCACGTTGGGAATGGTGGTGAGCGAGGAGCCCGCGCCGCCGGGATATTTGGCGACGATCTCCGCGAACGCGCTCGACCGGTCGAACTTGAAGATCGGGCCGAGGGTCGCCACCGTGTAGGCCTTGCGGAAGGCGGTGTCCGGCGTGTGGACCGTGGCGTGGTCGGCCTTCAGCGTGGCCTTCACGAGACCCGACGCATCGACCACCGTCGCCGTCACCGGCCAGCCCTTGGCCTCGCACGCCTTCACCGCCGCCGTCGCCGCCTCGACCGCGAGACCGAGGGGCAGCGCATATCCGCTGTAGCCCACCTGCGCCGCGGCGGGGACGGCCCAGCCGGTGGCCACGAACAGGAGGGCGGCGGCCATCGTCCTTGCTTTCATGATGTGTCCTTTCGTGGCGTGCGCGTGGCGCCGCTCTGTAACCTTTATATTTATATTTTTACGGTTACATAATGACCGTAACTTGTCAACATCGCCGAATGCGGTTTCACTCCTCCGGCGCACGCCCGCCTGAACCAAACCGCCCCGCCGGCATTGAATGCAGGACACAATCGGGAGCGACGACGCCATGGCCGAGATGACGCTGGACGAAGTGGTGGAGAAGATGCGCGACATCGATTTCACCACCCTCTTCACCAAGAGCGAGGGCGGTGCGCTGGCCGGGCGGCCCATGAGCAACAACGGCGACGTGGACTATGACGGCAGCAGCTTCTTCTTCGCCAAGGAGGATGCCCGCGCGGTGAGCGAGATCGCCCGCGATCCCAATGTGGGCCTCGCCCTTCAGGGCACGAGCGGCATCCTCGGCCAGCGCCCCTTCTTCGCCACCGTGGAAGGCAAGGCGCAGATCATCCGCGACAAGACCGCCTTCGAGGCGCGCTGGACCGCCGATCTCGACCGCTGGTTCCCGGCCGGCATCGACACGCCGGGTCTCGTGCTCATCAAGGTCGAGGCGCAGCGCCTCCACTGGTGGAACGGCGAGGACGACGGGGAACTCGTCCTTTAGAGGGTGTCCAACCCTTGCGCCGGGCGGCGCTCAGGGTGAAGAGTCGCGGCAAGGAGGAGCCCCCATGGCCGCACAGCACATGCTTGACGCCCGCGTCGGCGAGATCACGGAGCGCATCGTCAGGCGCAGCCACGACGCGCGGCGCCGCTATCTCGACCGCATCGAGGCGGCAGCCCAGCGCCGGCCCCAGCGCCAGGCCCTGGGCTGCGCCAACCAGGCCCACGGCTTCGCCGCCTGCGGCCCCTCCGACAAGGCCATGCTGCGGGCGGGGGAAGGCCCTTCGCTGGGCATCGTCACCGCCTATAACGACATGCTCTCGGCCCACCGGCCCTACGAGCGCTATCCCGAGCTGCTGCGCGCGGCGGCCCGCGAGGCCGGCGGCGCGGCGCTGGTGGCGGGCGGCGTGCCGGCCATGTGCGACGGCATCACCCAGGGCGAGGCGGGGATGGAGCTGTCCCTCTTCTCCCGCGAGGTGATCGCCCTCTCCACCGCCGTGGCCCTCTCCCATCAGACGTTCGATGCCGCGGTCTTCCTCGGTATCTGCGACAAGATCGTGCCCGGCCTCGTCATCGGCGCGCTCTCGTTCGGCCATCTGCCGGCGGTTTTCATCCCCTCCGGCCCCATGACCAGCGGGCTGCCGAACAACGAGAAGTCCCGCATCCGCCAGCTCTATGCCGAGGGCAAGGTGGGGCGCGATGCGCTCTTGGAGGCAGAGAGCCAGTCCTACCACGGCCCCGGCACCTGCACCTTCTACGGCACCGCCAACACCAACCAGATGCTCATGGAGATCATGGGCCTGCATCTGCCCGGCGCCTCCTTCGTGACCCCGGACACCCCGCTGCGCGATGCCCTCACCAAGGCCGCCGCCCAGCGGGCGCTGGCCATCACGGCGCTGGGCAACGATCACATCCCCGCCGGCCGGATGCTGGACGAGAAGGCGTTCGTGAACGGCATCGTCGGCCTCCACGCCACCGGCGGCTCCACCAACCACACGCTCCACCTCGTCGCCATGGCGGCGGCCGCGGGCGTCGCTTTGAGCTGGGACGATTTTTCCGCGCTGGCAGAAGTAACGCCGCTGCTCGCCCGCGTCTATCCCAACGGCTCGGCCGACGTGAACCACTTCCACGCGGCGGGCGGCATGCCCTTCGTGGTGCGCGAACTGCTCTCCGCCGGCCTGCTGCATGCGGATGCCGAGACCATCCTCGGCCGGGGGCTCGAGCCCTATACCCGCGAGCCGGTGCTGACGGCCGACGGCTCTCTCGACTGGCGCGACGGAGCAGCGACCAGCGGCGACGACAAGGTGCTGCGCGGCATCGCGGCACCGTTCCAGGCCACGGGCGGCCTCAAGGTGCTGGATGGCAGCCTCGGCCGGGCGGTCATCAAGACCTCGGCGGTGGCGCCGGAGCGCCATGTGATCGAGGCGCCGGCCAAGGTCTTCCATTCGCAGGAGGAGCTTCAGGCGGCCTTCAAGGCCGGCGAACTGACCGGCGATCTCGTCGCCGTCGTGCGCTTCCAGGGGCCGAAGGCCAACGGTATGCCGGAGCTGCACAAGCTCATGCCGCCCTTGGGCGTGCTGCAGGATCGCGGGCAGAGGGTGGCGCTCGTCACCGACGGCCGCCTTTCAGGTGCGTCCGGCAAGGTGCCGGCGGCCATCCATGTCACACCGGAAGCGCTGGACGGCGGCGCCATCGCCCGCGTCCGCGACGGCGACATGATCCGGGTCGATGCGGTGGCCGGCCGGCTGGAAGTGCTGGTCCCGCCCGGCGAGTGGGCCGCCCGGCCCAGCGCGACCGCCGATCTGTCCGCCAACCATACCGGCGTCGGGCGCGAGCTGTTCGCCCCTTTCCGCGCCGCCGTGGGCGAGGCGGAGAACGGGGCGTCGATCTTCGCGGCGGTGTGACGGGCGCGCAGGGCCTCAGCCCAGCGCCGTGCCATTGGCGGCGAGCACGGCGCCCGCCAGATAAAGCGAGCCGGCAATCAGCACGCGCGGCGGCGGCACCACCGCCTCGCGGGCGATGCCGTCGAGGGCGCTGCCCACGTCCCGCGCGACGCTCGCCTTCATGCCGAGGCTGACGGCGGCGGCGGCCACATCCTCCGGCTTCAGGCCCGCATGCTCGCCGGGCACCGGCACCGCGATGGCCTCGCGCACGAGGCCGGCGAAGGGCTGGAGGAAGCCGGTGACATCCTTGGTGCCGAGCATGCCGAGGATGAGCACGAGGGGGCGCGAATAGCGCTCCTCCAGCTCGCACAGGGCATGGGCGAGGGCGGCGCCGCCGGCGGCGTTGTGCCCGCCGTCGAGCCACAATTCCACGCCGGCCGGTGCGCGGGCGGAGAGCGGGCCGGGCGCGAGCCGCTGGAGGCGCGCCGGCCAGTCGGCGCGCAGGATTCCCGCATCATGGGCGGCGGGCAGCTTCACCGCGCGCAGGGCGGCGACGGCGAGGCCCGCATTGTCGATCTGGTGCGGCCCGACGAGGCGCGGGCGCGGCAGGTCGAGCAGGCCGTCCTCGTCCGCATATACGAGCCGGCCCCCCTCCTCCTGCACGTTCCACTGCTGGCCGCGCACGAACAAAGGCGCGAGCTTCTTCGCCGCCGCCCGCTCGATCACCGCCAGCGCCTCCGGCGACTGGGCGCCGGTCACCACGGGGCAGCGCGGCTTGATGATGCCGGCCTTCTCCCCCGCGATGGCCTCCACCGAGGAGCCGAGGAAGTCCACATGGTCGATGGAAACCGGCGTGATGACGCTGGCCAGCGGCTTTTCCACCACGTTGGTGGCGTCGAGCCGGCCGCCGAGGCCCACCTCCAGCAGCAGCACGTCCGCCGGATGCTCGGCGAACAGCAGGAAGCCCGCCGCCGTGGTGATCTCGAACAGGGTGATGGGGGCGCCGGCATTGGCCACCTCCGCCCGGTCGAGGGCATCGGCCAGCGCCGCGTCGGAGACGAGCCGCCCGCCACCCGGCGCGCCGAGGCGGATGCGCTCGTTGAAGCGCACCAGATGCGGCGAGGTGTAGACGTGCACGCTCTGGCCGGCCGCCTCCAGCATCCCGCGCATGAAGGCGATGGTGGAGCCCTTGCCGTTGGTGCCGGCGACGTGGATCACCTTCGGCAGGCGCCGCTCGGGATGGCCGAGCGCCTCCAGCAGACGCTCCATCCGCGAGAGGGACAGGTCGATCTTCTTCGGGTGAAGCGCGGCGAGGCGGGAGAGAATCTCGTCCGTGGCGCGGGCGGGCAGGGGCAGTGCCATGGTGCGTCGAGCCGGGAGCCCCCACGGGAGGGGCCCGCGATCAGGCCTCCCTCACGCCGCCTGCGGGCGCGGCAGCCGGCCCTTGGGCGGCAAAGCCGGCGCCTTGGTCAGCATCCGGCACAGGCGGCCCAGCGTGTCGCGCATCTCGTGGCGGTGCACCACCATGTCGAGCATGCCGTGTTCGCGCAGATATTCGGCGCGCTGGAAGCCGTCGGGCAGCTTCTCGCGGATGGTCTGCTCGATCACGCGCGGGCCGGCGAAGCCGATCAGCGCGCCGGGCTCGGCGATCTGGATGTCGCCCAGCATGGCGTAGGAGGCGGTGACGCCGCCCGTGGTCGGGTTGGTGAGCACGACGATGTAGGGCTTCTTCGCCTCGCGCAGCTCCTGGATGGCCGCCGTGGTGCGCGGCATCTGCATGAGGGAGAGGATGCCCTCCTGCATGCGCGCACCGCCGGAGGCCGCGAACATGATGAAGGGCGTGCCGCGCTCGGCGGCCGTCTCCAGCCCCTTCACCACCGCCTCGCCGGCGGCCATGCCGAGCGAGCCGCCCATGAAGCCGAAATCCTGCACGGCGATGGTGACGGGCAGCTCGGTGAGCAGGCCGGTCGCCACCTTCACCGCATCCTGGTAGCCGGTCTTGGTGCGGGCGTCCTTCAGGCGGTCCACGTAGCGACGCTCGTCGCGGAACTTGAGCGGGTCGATCGCCACCTCGGGAAGGGTGACTTCCTCATAGGCGCCGTCGTCGAAGGTGTTCTTCAGCCGCGTCACCGCGTCCATGCGCATGTGGTAGCCGGACGCCGGGATGACGTAGAGGTTCGCCTCCAGATCCTTGTGAAACACCATCTGCCCGGTCTCCGGGCACTTGACCCAGAGGTTTTCGGGCACCTCGCGCCGCGCCAGGAAGTCGCGGATCTTCGGGCGGACGACGTTGGAAATCCAGTTCACGGGATCATCTCCGGTACGGAGGGGCGCGGCGCCGCGCTGCGGCGCACATAGTCCCCCCTCCGCCCTAATGGCAAGTCTGACACGGCGAAAGTACGGCGATCACCGCTGTTGCCATCGATCATACCACCTTGCTGCCGTTGCGGCGAAGCCGGCTCAGCGCCGCACGCCGCGCACCGCCTCGGCCAGCTCGCTGACGAGGGCTTCCACGCCGATCACGGTGTTGGACGTGGCCTTGCCTTCCTCGTCGAGGGTGCGGCGCACCACTTCCACCAGCGCCGAGCCGACGACCACCGCATCGGCGCCCTGCGCGATGGCGGCCGCCTGTTCCGGGGTCTTCACGCCGAAGCCGACCGCCACGGGGAGCGCGGTATGGCTCTTGATGCGCGCCACGGCGGTGGCCACCGCGTTCGCATCCGGGGTCGCCGCGCCGGTGATGCCGGTGATGGAGACGTAGTAGACAAAGCCCGCGGTGTTCGCGAGCACGGTGGGCAGGCGCTTGTCGTCGGTGGTGGGGGTGGCGAGGCGGATGAAGTCCAGCCCGGCATTGAGCGCCGGGATGCAGAGTTCGTCGTCCTCCTCCGGCGGCAGGTCCACCACGATCAGACCGTCCACCCCGGCGACCTTGGCGTCGATGAGGAAGCGCTCCACGCCAAAGACGTAGATGGGGTTGAAATAGCCCATCAGCACCACCGGCGTGGTCTGGTCCTCGCCGCGGAAGGCGGCGACCATTTCCAGCGTCTTGGCCAGCGTCTGCCCACCCTTGAGCGCGCGCAGCCCCGCCGCCTGGATGGCCGGGCCGTCGGCCATGGGATCGGTGAAGGGCACGCCCAGCTCGATCACGTCGGCCCCCGCGCCCGGCAGCGCCCTGAGGATGGCGAGCGAGGTCTCGCCGTCCGGGTCGCCGGCGGTGACGAAGGTGACGAGGCCCGGCCGCCCCTCTTCCTTGAGGGCGGCGAAGCGGTCGGAGATGCGGGTGGTCATGGGCTTGCCTGGATGAGAGGAGACGCGGACTATTTCTGTCCGGCCAGCGTGCAGGTGGCGCTGGTGGCGCTGGTGCCGCCGAGGAAGCGCACCTGGTCGGTTCCGGTGACGCCGCCGACGATGGAGAACAGCGTGGTGGAGGACTTGCCGAGGGCGCGCTTGCCGGCGAAGAACTCGCAGGTCACCTTCACCTCGGCCGCCGTGGCGGTGCCCGTGTTCTTCACCGCCACCGAGACATAGGCGCCGGCGGCGTCGGTGTAGATCTTGCCCGGCGTCAGTTCGAGGTCGGCCGCCTGCGCACCGCCAAGGGTGAGCACGACCGCCGCCGTGGCGATCGAGGACGACACGACTTTCCCGCAGATGCTCTTCATGGTCACGCCCCCAGACGAGTCCCGAGTATCTCCGCCACCTGGGGGACGTCCTTGTCCCCGCGGCCGGAAAGGTTGACGACCATCAGGTGGTCCGCCGGCAGCCTGGGCGCCAGCTCGATCACCTTGGCGATGGCATGGGCCGATTCCAGCGCCGGAATGATGCCCTCGAGCCGCGTCAGCAGCTGGAAGGCGTCCAGCGCCTCCTGGTCGGTGCAGTTGAGATAGGTGACGCGGCCCACGTCGTTCAGCCAGGAATGCTCCGGCCCGATGCCGGGATAGTCGAGGCCGGCCGAGATGGAATGGGCCTCGATGATCTGGCCGTCGTCGTCCATGAGCAGATAGGTGCGGTTGCCGTGCAGCACGCCCGGCCGGCCGCCGGCGATGGAGGCCGCATGCTCGTGGGTGTCGATGCCGCGGCCCGCCGCCTCCACGCCGTAGATCTTCACCTCGGGATCGTCGAGGAAGGGGTGGAACAGGCCCATGGCATTGGAGCCGCCGCCGACGCAGGCGATGAGGCTGTCCGGCAGGCGGCCCTCCATCTCCTGCATCTGCTCGCGGGTCTCGCGGCCGATGATGGACTGGAAATCGCGCACCATGGCCGGATAGGGGTGCGGGCCGGCCACCGTGCCGATGCAGTAGAAGGTGTCGTGGACGTTGGTCACCCAGTCGCGGAGCGCCTCGTTCATGGCGTCCTTGAGGGTGCGCGAGCCGGACTGCACCGGCACCACCTCGGCGCCCAGCATCTTCATGCGGAACACGTTGGGGGCCTGACGCTCCACGTCCACCGCGCCCATGTAGACCACGCACTTCAGGCCGAAGCGGGCGCACAGGGTGGCGGTGGCGACGCCGTGCTGGCCGGCGCCGGTCTCGGCGATCACCCGCTCCTTGCCCATGCGGCGGGCGAGCAGGATCTGGCCGAGCACGTTGTTCACCTTATGGGAGCCGGTGTGGTTCAGCTCCTCGCGCTTCAGATAGACCTTGGCGCCGCCGAGATGCTTGGTGAGGCGCTCGGCGAAATAGAGGGGCGAGGGGCGGCCCACATAATGGGTGAGGTAGCCGGCCATCTCCGCGTGGTAGGCGGGATCGACCTTGGCCGCCTCATAGGCCTTTTCCAGCTCCAGGATGAGCGGCATCAGCGTCTCGGCGACAAAGCGGCCGCCATGGATGCCGAAATGGCCGCGGTGATCGGGGCCGGTGCGATAGGAATTGAGAACGGTCACGACGCGCGGGCCTTCGATAGGGGGTCTTGCAAGGATGAGGTGGACGCGGCGCGCCTCGCCGCAGCGACGAAGGCACGGATCTTGTCGGGACTTTTCACGCCGGGCGCGTCCTCCACGCCAGACGATACGTCCACGCCGTCCATCCGGACCAATCCGAGGGCCTGCGGCACGTTGTCGGCGGTAAGGCCTCCGGAAAGCATGAGAGGCCGGTTGACGTCAAGGCCGGCGACCAGCGCCCAGTCGAACGGCCGGCCGTTGCCGCCGGGCAGAAGCGCCCCCGGATCGGGCTTGGCGTCGAACAGGATGCGGTCGGCCACCGCCGCATAGGCCGGCAGCACCGCGAGGTCCTCCCGCCGGGCGACCGGCAGCGCCTTCATCACCGGCAGGCCGAAGCGCGCCTTGATGTCGGCGACGCGCTCCGGCGTCTCGTGGCCGTGCAGCTGGAGAATGTCGGGCGAAACCGCCGCGATCACGTCCTGAAGGAGCGCGTCGTCCGGGTCCACCAGCAGCGCCACCTTGCCGGCGCGGCCGGCGACGCGGGCGACCAGGGCCGGCGCATCGGCGAGCGCGAGGTGGCGCGGGCTCTTGGGGAAATGGACGAAGCCGACGAGATCGGCGCCCGCATCGAGGGCGGCGTCGAGGGCCTCCGCCGTGCGGATGCCGCAGATCTTGACCTCGAAGCGCCTGTCGTCGCGAGCCATGGGGTGAACCTGAGGGTGCCGGTCGTGAACCTTCACACCGTAGAGGTGAGGGCCGCCATTTCAACGGCCCTCTCGATGCGTCGGGAAGGGACCGGCGCGCCGGTCAGGTCTCGACGCGGGTGAACTGCCCCGCCTTGCGGAACCGCCAGAGATAGGTCGGCAGCACCACCGCGAGGGAGGTGGGGGTGAGATCGAGGCCGGCCAGCGTCCGGCCCTCGGCGATCGCAGCCTGAGACACCACATTGTCCGAGCGCAGCATGTCCACCTGATCGACGGTGAGCGGCGCGCCGGGGGCCCACTGGGTGAGCTTGGCCATGAAGGAGGCGAGGCCGAACGGCAGGTCCACCAGGATACGCTTGGCGCCGATCTCGGCGAGCATCAGCTCCATCAGCTCGCGGAAGGTGCGCACCTCGGGACCGCCCAGCTCGTAGGTGGTGCCGGCCTTGGCCTTGCCGTCCACCGCGGCGAGCACGGCGGCGGCCACGTCGCCGGCGAACACCGGCTGGAACTTGGTGACGCCGCCGCCGATCAGCGGCAGTGCCGGAGAGAGACGGGCCATGGCGGCGAAGCGGTTGAAGAACTCATCCTCCTGCCCGAACACCACCGAGGGGCGGAAGATCACCGCGTCCGGCACCGTGGCGCGCACGACGGCCTCGCCGGCCGCCTTGCTGCGGCCGTAGCCGGAGGGGGAATTGGCATCGGCGCCGATGGCCGAGAGATGCACCAGCGGCACGCCCTGCGCGGCGGTCGCGGCGGCAACGGCGCGGGCACCGAAGGCGTGCACGGCATCGAAGCTCTGCCGGCCGCCCTCGGCCAGCACGCCCACGAGGTTCACCACCGCCTCGGCGCCGTCGACGGCGCGGGCGACGCTCTCGGGATAGCGCACATTGGCCTGGGAAATCTGGATCTGGCCGACGAAGCCCAGCGGCTGGAGAAAGCCGGCCAGTTCCGGCCGGCGCACGGCGACGCGCACGCGATAGCCGCGCATGGCCAGCGCCCGCACCACATGCCGGCCGAGAAAGCCGGAGCCGCCGAAGACCGTCACCAGGCTGTCGTTCACCGGACGATCGGTCACCGTCACATCGCTCATGCCGAACCCCTGCCTTGATACGCCGCGCCGGCCTCGGCCTTGCGCGCCGCCGGCATGCCTTCGTGCCGGCATGCCATATATAGAGTGCGCGCAGCACATACGCGATGCCGGCGGGTTCCGTAAAGCCGCCAAGGTGCCACGTCGTGTACGACTTTTCCGTCCAACGTGTTGACGCGGGAGCCGCGCGACCGTATAAGCCCGCCACCTAGCTGGCGGCATGGGCTGCCGGCTTGTTCACTCATTCATGCGCGACGCGAAGTGGCCAGATGGCCGTGCCGCCGGGCGCGAACCAGCAAGGACGGCCGATGGCCAATACGCCTTCCGCCAAAAAGGCGGTCCGCAAGATCGAGCGTCGCACCGAGGTCAACCGGTCTCGCCGGTCTCGCGTGCGCACCTATCTGCGCAAGCTCGAAGACGCGCTCGCCACCGGCGACGCCACGGCCGCTTCCGCTGCCTTCAAGGCGGCCGAGCCGGAAATCATGCGCGCCGTGACCAAGGGCGTCATTCACAAGAACACCGCGTCCCGCAAGGTGTCCCGCCTTGCCGCCCGCGTGAAGAAGCTCAGCGCTTGATTTAGATCAATCAAGCAGACTGACTTATCTTGAAGGCCCGGCTCTGCCGGGCCTTTTTGCTTTGGACTGGCCGCAGAGATCTTCAGCCAGACTGTTGCGCGCGGCCCCCGATTCTCTGACCCCGTCAAGGGCGCGGCGGCCGGAAACGCGGCAAAGGGCGCGGTTTTTTCCACCCGCGCCAGCCGCTGCGGGGGCAATCCCGACCGATCAGAAAAACCCGATCCGCGAGAACGGCTTAGAGGCCAAAGGCTGGAACACGCCAAAGCGGCCCCTTTGGAGGAGTATTGGATAACCGTATTTCCCTACGTGGCGGGGCGCCGCACTTCCTGCGCCGGCTTCGCGAATCTCATTGTCGCGACAGAGGTTTGCCGGCTGAACGCAAGGTCGGGGGTGTGGCGCGGGCGCACCGGCTTTTGCCCGCTATCCCCCCGCCGGGGTCAAAGGCGTTGCACCCCCCAAACCGGCTGTGTATGTTCAACCTCACTCCGGGAGCGACCCTGGGGTTCACCGATAGAATGAAGTTTTCACGGCTCTTCGTGGATGAGGAGGGGATGTATCGTGTCTGAATTCGTTCACGTACCCCTCGTCTTCGGCCGTATTCGTAATCTGCGTTACCTTCATTCGTTGGAGCTATGCTAAGGGCGGGCATCTGATCCGCCTAAAGGCATCTACGAGACCAAACAAAAAACTGGTTCATTCCAACACCCGTCGATGGTTGGCATCGTCGGAGATGGGGCGGCTATGACTTCGGGCACATGCGCGGCAGCGGACACAGGAACAGGTCCCTCGATCTCTTCGGCTACGCGTTGCGTTCGAGCCTGCCGGAGCGCTGTGCTCCATTCCAGTTGCGCCCCGCCGCCCAGCTACGGCAAGGACCGCGCATGACGGTGCGTTGAACCCGTTGCGCTGATGCCGTGGGTGCCTTAGCACCCGTTTCCAAAACTCCCCACGAGACAAAGGCCGCGCTGCCCGCCCCAGGGCGCGGACGGCTTTTGCGTCTCCAACCAGGGAACCGCCTTTCGCGCGGTCGCGATCCTTATGCTCAAGCCTCATGCGCCGGTTGCCGCGCGCACCGTTCCTTTTCAGTCAGCCCTTGCGGAGGCCGTCGAGATGGATTGCGCGTCGAACCCCAGCGCTCCCTCGGCCCCGTGGGATCGGGTGCTCCAGCGGCTGCGCGAGGAGATCGGCGAAGAGAAGTTCACCAGCTGGTTCGCGCGCATGGACCTCGACGCGCTGACGTCGGACGTGGTGCGCCTGTCGGTGCCCACGCGATTCCTGAAGTCGTGGATTCAGGAGAATTATCTGCCGCGCATCGCCGACATCTGGGCGGAAGAGAGCGGCGCGCGCCGCCGTGTGGATCTCGCCGTGCGCAACGCCTTCGCGCGCCCCGTGGCGCTGAAGGCCTCGGCCCCGCGCGAGGTGGTGAGCGAGCGCACCGAGCGTCCCGTCGAGACGAAGCCGGCCCCCCGTGCCTCCGAGGCGCGCGGCGAGGTCCGGGAGACGGGCGGCGACGTGGCGTCCGGATCGCCGCTCGACCCGCGCCTGACGTTTGAATCGTTCGTGGTCGGCAAGTCCAATTCGCTGGCGTTCGCCGCCGCGCGCAAAGTGGCCGAGACCCCCGCCGGCGCCGCGCCCGTCTACAATCCGCTCTATCTCCACGCGGCCGTCGGCCTCGGCAAGACGCACCTGCTCCAGGCCGTGGCCCGCGCTGGCGCCGCCCATGGCCGGCGCACCACGTACCTGACCGCCGAGCGCTTCATGTACGGCTTCGTGTCGGCTCTGAAGTCCCATTCGGCCATCGCCTTCAAGGATACGCTGCGGACCATCGACACGCTGGTGATCGATGATCTCCAGTTCCTGAAGGGCAACAATCTCCAGCAGGAATTCTGTCACACTCTCAATGCCTTGCTGGATGGCGGGCGGCAGGTGGTGCTGGCGGCCGACTGCCTTCCCGGCGAGCTTGAGCACCTGGACGAGCGCGTGCGCTCCCGCCTTGCCGGCGGTCTCGTGGTGGATCTTGCGCCGCTGGAGGAGGACCTGCGCCTGCAGATCCTGAAGTCGCGCTACCAGACCCTCGCCGAGCAGCACCAGGGATTCGCCGTGCCGGCGCCGGTGCTGGAATTCCTCGCCCGCAGCGTCGGCCAGTCCGGCCGCGACCTCGACGGCGCGCTGAACAAGCTGCTCGCCTTCAACCAGCTCACCGGCGAGCCGGTGACGCTCGACATGGCGGAAAATGCGGTCAAGGACCTCATCCGCCCGACCGATCCCAAGCGCGTGCGGGTGGACGACATCCTGCGGGTGGTCGCCAAGCACTACAACGTCTCGCGCGCCGACCTCCTGTCCCAGCGCCGCACCGCGACGGTGGTGAAGCCGCGGCAGATCGCCATGTATCTCGCCAAGACGCTCACCCTGCGCTCCCTGCCCGAGATCGGCCGCCGCTTCGGCGGGCGCGACCACACCACCGTGCTCCATGCGGTGCGCAAGATCGACGGGCTCGTCGCCACCGACCGCGCGCTGGCCGACGAGATCGAGGTGTTGAAGCGGCTCGCCCTCGAAAGCTGAGTCTGCCTCAGGGGCAGGACGAAGGGGCGGCGCCGCACCGGTGCCGCCGGTCTGCCCCGCGAAAAACCCCCGCTTCAGAAAATCTCCCCGCCAACCCTTGCCTTGCGCCCCCCGGGGCGGCAATGTCGGCGGCCCGGCGCCCGTTCCATCGGGTGCCAGACGGCGGCTTGCGCCGTCGCGCCACGCCACACCGGCGCACGCGCCCCTCGCCCGCATGACGGATGAGGGGATCTGCGGGCGTCATCCTTAGAATGTCGAGGCGGACCCACCGGCGGGACATCGGATCCCGCGGCAGGCCGGCTCGGAAGCGAAGAGTGAACGGGCCAGGACGATGAAGGTCACCGTCGAGCGCGCCGAGCTTCTGAAATCGCTCAGCCACGTGCACCGTGTCGTCGAGCGGCGCAACACCATCCCGATCCTCGCCAACGTGCTCATCAAGGCGGCCAAGGGCACGCTGGAGCTGAAGGCCACCGACCTCGACCTGGAAGTGGTCGAGAGCGTGCCGGCCGAGACAGGGCAGGCGGGCGCCACCACCGTGCCGGCCCACGTGCTCTACGACATCGTGCGCAAATTGCCCGATGGCGCGCAGGTGCAGCTGGAAGCCGGCGGCGAGCGTGGCACCCTCACGGTGCGCGCCTCCCGCGCCCGATTCTCGCTCCAGACCCTGCCGGAAGCCGATTTCCCGGATCTCGCGGCGGGCGAATTCTCCCACACCTTCAAGGTCAAGGGCGCGGAGTTCCGCCGCCTCGTGGACAAGACCCAGTTCGCCATCTCCACCGAGGAGACGCGCTATTATCTCAACGGCATCTACCTGCATGTGACCGACGCGGGCGGCAAGCCGATGCTGCGCGCCGTCGCCACCGACGGCCACCGCCTCGCCCAGGCGGAGCTTGAGGCTCCCGCCGGCTCGCAGGGCCTGCCGGGTGTGATCGTGCCGCGCAAGACCGTCGCCGAGATCCAGAAGCTGCTGGAGGACAAGGAGGCGGAAGTCACCATCTCCCTGTCCGCCACCAAGATCCGCGTGCAGGTGGGCGCCATCGTGCTCACCTCCAAGCTGATCGACGGCACCTTCCCGGACTATGGCCGGGTGATTCCCCAGGGCAACGACAAGACCCTCATCGTCGACAAGGATGAGTTCGCCGCCGCCGTGGACCGCGTGTCCACCGTGTCGAGCGAGCGCGGCCGCGCGGTGAAGCTGTCGCTGGGCGACGGCAAGTTGACCCTGTCCGTCACCAACCCTGATTCGGGCAGCGCCACCGAGGAGCTGGAGGTGGACTACACCGCCGAGCCCCTCGATATCGGCTTCAACTCCCGCTACCTGCTGGACATCACCTCCCAGCTCGAAGGCGACACGGCCGAGCTGAAGCTCGCCGATCCCGGCTCGCCCACCCTGGTGCGCGATTCCACCAAGACGGATGCGCTCTACGTCCTCATGCCCATGCGCGTTTGAGACTGCGGGTGTGAGGCGCATAAGGGCCTGTCCGGCAGCCGGCCCGGCGGTCCTGACGCCGCGGCGATCGTGACACCATGCTCCACGCCGCCATCCTGAAGCTGTCGCTCACCGCTTTCCGCTCCTATCCGGCGGCGCAGGTGGCGGTGGAGGCGCGCGCCATCGTGCTCACCGGGCCGAACGGCGCCGGCAAGACCAACATCCTCGAAGCTCTCTCCTTCCTTTCCCCCGGCCGCGGCCTGCGCCGGGCGCAGCTCGCCGACGTGGGCCACCGCCCGCCCGGAAGCCACGCGCCGGACGCGGACGGTGCGCCCTGGGCGGTCTCCGCCTTCATCGAGGGCGCGCTGGGCGAGGTGCGCCTCGGCACCGGCTACGATCCGGCGCAGGAAGGCGGGCAGCGGCGCTGCCGCATCGACGGCGAGGCCGTGCCCTCCGCCAATGCCTTCCTCGATCATCTCAAGGTGCTCTGGCTGACGCCGGAGATGGACGGCCTGTTCCTCGGCCCGCCCGGCGACCGCCGCCGCTATCTCGACCGGCTGGTGCTGGCGGTGGACGCCTCCCACGGCACGAGGGTCAACGGCCTCGAACGCGCCCTGCGCTCCCGCAACCGCCTGCTGGAGGAGAACGGCTCCGCCCGCTTCCTCGATGCGGTGGAGCACGAGGTGGCCGAGCTGGCGGTGGCAGTGGCCGCCGCACGGCTGGAGACGGTGGCGCGGCTCTCGGCCGAAATCGCCGCCCATCGCGACGAGGCCTCGCCCTTCCCCTTCGCCGAACTCGCCCTCGACGGCGCCGTGGAGCGGCTCATCGCCCAGCATCCGGCGCTGGAGGTGGAGGACCGCTATCGGGCGCTGCTGCGCGACAATCGCCCGCGGGATCGCGCGGCCGGGCGCACGCTGGAAGGCCCCCATCTCACCGATTTGTCGGTGAGCCATGGCGAGAAGCGCCTGCCCGCCGCACGCTGCTCCACCGGCGAGCAGAAATCCCTGCTGATCGGCCTCACTCTGTCCCACGCCCGGCTGGTGGGGAGCATGCAGGGCCTGTCCCCGCTGCTGCTGCTGGATGACGTGGTGGCCTATCTCGATGCCGAGCGCCGCGCCGGCCTGTTCGAGGCGCTGGCCCGTCTCGGGGCGCAGGTCTGGATGACCGGGGCCGACCCCTCCGCCTTCGCGGCGCTGGAGACGGCGGCGCGCTTCACCGTCGCGCCGGGCGCGATCACGCGGGCCTGAACGGACGACAAGCTTGGCGGATGCGCTGCGGCGGCTTAAAAGAGGGTATGCCGATCCGTCCCGCGACCCCTTCCGATATTCCCGCCATCACCGCCATCTATGACGAGGCGGTCCGCAACGGCACCGCCTCCTTCGAGCTGGAACCGCCGGGACCGGAGGAGATGGCCCGCCGCCAGGCCGCCCTCATGGACGGCGGCTATCCCTATCTCGTGCTGGAAGAGGACGGGAAAGTGCTGGGCTATGCCTATGCCAGCGCCTTCCGTCCGCGCGTCGCCTATCGCTACACGGTGGAGAATTCCATCTATGTGGACGAGGCGGCCCGGGGCCGAAAGGTCGGACGCCGGCTGCTGGAAGCGCTCATCACCGAGTGTGAGGCGCTGGGCTTCCGCCAGATGGTGGCGGTGATCGGCGACAGCGGCAATGCCGGCTCCATCGCGCTGCACCGCGCCTGCGGCTTCGGCTCCATCGGCACCCTGCCCGCCACCGGCCTCAAGTTCGGCCGGTGGATCGATACGGTCCTGATGCAGCGCGCCCTCGGGGAGGGCGCGACCACCATTCCGGCGGACGCGGACCTCCTCAAGGGGTGAACGTCCTCAAGGGATGAACGTCAGCGCGTGATGAGCGTGCCGGCGCCGTGGTCGGTGAGGAGCTCCAGCAGCACCGCGTGAGGCACCTTGCCGTCGAGAATCACGACGCCCTCCACCCCCTTCTCCAGCGCATAGATGCAGGTCTCCACCTTGGGGATCATACCCCCCGAGATGGTGCCGTCGGCGATCAGCGCGTGGGCCTCGGCGATGGTGAGCCGCGGGATCAGCTGCTTGTTCTTGTCGAGCACGCCCGGCACGTCGGTGAGCAGCAGGAAGCGCTTGGCCCCGAGCGCACCCGCGATGGCGCCGGCGAAGGTGTCGGCGTTCACGTTGTAGGTGCCACCGTCCACCGCCGCCGCCACCGGGGCCAGCACGGGAATCAGCTCGCGGCCGAGGATCTGGTCGAGCACGGTGGTGTCCACGGTGTCGGGCTCGCCGACGAAGCCGAGGTCCACCTCCTGCGCGTCATCGCCGCCGGAAGACACCACCACACGGTTCGCCTTGCGGGCGCGCACCATGTTGCCGTCCTTGCCGCACAGGCCGATGGCCTTGCCGCCCGCCTCGTTGATGAAGCCGACGATCTGCTTGTTGATGGAGCCGGCCAGCACCATCTCGACGATCTCGACCGTGGCCTTGTCGGTGATGCGCAGGCCCGCCGCGAATTCCGACTTGATGCCGAGCTTGCTGAGCATGGCGCCGATCTGCGGCCCGCCGCCGTGCACCACCACCGGATTGATGCCCGACTGCTCCATGAGCACGATGTCGGAGGCGAAGGTGCGCGCCACGTCCTCGCTGCCCATGGCGTGGCCGCCGTATTTCACCACGACGATCGCATCGTCATAGCGCTGCATGTGCGGCAGCGCCCGCGCCAGCACTTCGGCCTCGTGCTGGGCTTCCGACACGGACTGGGAATGGGGCTCGGTCATGGGGGGCTCGCAGATGGATGCTCGCGGGGGCACGGCGGTGGGGCCGCCGGGCGGCGCCCTTCTAGCGGTTTCCCTCGTGCGGTGAAAGGTCCGGTCGCGGCGCGGCCGGGACAGGCCGGTGCGGAAATCTCGTCGGCCGGGCTTCCTTCCCTCGCGAAAAGGTGATGAGAAGCAGTCCCGGCCGACACAATGGCGGCGTCAACTACCGTCACCGGTTCGCCCGCCACAGCCCTCGCCCCGCCGTAGCTCCAGCCGCCGCCAGAGAGACCCGGCCTTCATGACGCCTCCGATTCTGCCTGCCAAGCATTCCACGAGCGCCGCCGCGCACGCCCATCATGGCCACCCGCCGGAGCGCCGGCCGCACGATCTCCGCCCCTGGCAGATCCTGCTGCTGTTCGTGGCCTGCCTCGGCCTCGTGTCGATCCCGATCCTCACCCATCCGATCCCGCCCTTGTCGGATTACGTGAACCATCTCGCGCGGATGCACGTGATCGCCTCGATCCCCGGGGATCAGGACCTCGCGCGCTTCTACACGCTGAAATGGTCGATCCTGCCGAACCTGATGATGGACCTCATTGTCCCGCTCATCGACAAGGTGGTGGGCATCTACACCGCCGGCGAAATCTACACCCTGATGTGCTTCGCGCTGATCGCCGGGGGCACCATGACGCTCAACCGCACGCTGTTCGGCGTGTGGTCGGCGCTGCCGCTGCTGGCGTTCCCGCTGCTCTACAGCGGCGTCTTCCTCATCGGCGTGATGAACTATTATTTCGGCATCGGGCTGGCGCTGTTCGCGCTCAGCGCCTGGGTGGCGCTGCGCGACAAGTGGTGGCCCTGGCGCTATCTGGTGTCGGCGGCATTCGTGGTGGCGCTGTTCTTCTGCCACCTGTTCACCGCGGGCATCTACGGCATCGGCATCCTCGCCTACGAGCTGGACCGCCTGCGCCTCGGCCGCGGGCCGATCTGGCCGCGCATCGGCGTGTTCGTCAGCGGCGGCCTGCCCTTCCTGCCCATCCTGCCGCTGCTGCTGGCGAGCCCCACCTGGGGCCTCAGCGGGCAGAACTACTGGGAGCCGCAGGGCAAGATCGCCGGCATCGAGCTGATCTTCAACGTCTATATCGACCATGTGGCGGTCGCCGTGGCGGCGATCTTCATCGTGGCCGGCGTCTGGGCGGCCCGGCACCGGCTGCTCTATGTGCACTCCTTCATGCTGCCGCTGCTGCTGGTGGCGGGGCTCGTCTATCTCGCCATGCCGCGGGTGGTGTTCGCCACCTACATGGCGGACCAGCGCCTGCCGGCGGCCATCGTCTTCATGGTGCTCGCCGCCATGCGGGCGGACCTGCGCCACCGCTTCGCCCGGCGCGGGTTCGCGGTGGTGCTCATCCTGATGCTGGCGGTCCGCGTGGGCGAGGTGCAGGTGGTGTGGGACCGGCTGTCGCAATGGACGGTGGCGTTCCGCGAATCGGTCACACGCATCCGCCCCGGCTCGCGCGTGCTCGTCGCCTATGCCGACATCCAGGGTGGCAACGATCCGACCGATCTCGGCCTGATGCACGCCGCCTGCCTCGCCATGATCGAGAAGTCGTCCCTCGTCACCACGGCCTTCACGGTGGAGGGCAAGCAGATCCTGCGCGCCCGCAAGCCCTTCAACGAGCAGGTGGACACCGAGGACGGCACCCCGCCCCAGATCGAGCAATTGCTCGTCACCGAGGAAGACCCGACGCCCGACGGCCCGCGCTACTGGGACCTGTGGCCGTCGAAGTTCGATTACGTCTACCTCCTGTTCACCGAGCGCGGCGCGCCCAACCCGGACAGCGACCACCTCAAGCTCATCGCCGAGGGCGAGCGCTTCCAGCTCTATGAGGTGGTGCCCCGCCCGCCGGCCCTGCCCGCCCTGCCGGCCTCACCCGCCCCGCGCTCCTGACGCCGGCTGACACAGGCGACGTCACCGCGGTGTCACGATAGGGTGCAACGCAGAACCTCCCGCGGGCCCGGCCGGTAGCCGGGCCCGTATCCTTTTGCCCTGCCTCGATCCGGAGCCCCGATGGACACCGTTCTCACCAACGCCCGCCTCGTCCTCGACGATGCCGTCGTCGAGGGAACCATCACCCTCCGGGACGGGCGCATCCTCGCCATCGACGCGGGCCGCGCCACCACGCCGGCCGCCATCGATTGCGACGGCGACTTCATCGCCCCCGGCCTCATCGACCTGCACACGGACGCGCTGGAGGGCCATTTCGTCCCCCGTCCCAAGGTGTTCTGGCCGGATGCGCGGGCCGCCGCCCTCGCCCATGACGGGCAGACGGTGGCGAGCGGCATCACCACCGTGTTCGACGCCATCTGCGCCGGCGGCTTCGACCAGGCGAAGGCAGAGCGGCGCGAGCTGTTCGGCACCATGCTGGATGCGGTGGAGCAGGGGACGCCCCTGTTCCGCGCCGACCACAAGGTGCACCTGCGCTGCGAGATGACCGACCCGAACGTGCTCGATCTGGTGGAGCCGACGCTGGCCCGGCCAAGCCTCGCCTTCGCCTCGCTGATGGACCACACGCCGGGCGCCCGGCAGTGGCGCAATGTGGAAGCGCTGCGCAACTTCCTGCTGGGCATCGGCAAGGACGCCCGCGAGGCCGAGCGCGAGATCGGCGAGCGCACAGCCCGCGGTCGCGCCAACGTGGCGCGTAACATGCCGCCGCTGGTGGAGATGCTGGCTTCAACCGGCCTCGTGCGGGCGAGCCACGACGACACCACCGAGGCCCATGTGGCCGAGGCGCAGGCCGCCGGCTGCACCATCAGCGAGTTCCCCACCACCCGCGAGGCGGCGCTGGCAGCCCGCGCGGCCGATCTCGCCACCATCGGCGGGGCGCCCAACGTGGTGCGCGGCGGCTCCCATTCCGGCGGCGTCGCCATGGGTGCGCTGGCGCAGGAGGGCCTCGTGGACGCCCTCGCGTCCGACTACGTGCCGGCGAGCCTGCTGCAGGCGGCGACGCGCCTCCACACCGTGGACGGCATGGCGCTGCCCCAGGCCATCGCCCTCGTCACCCGCAACCCCGCGCAGATGGCCGGCCTCGCCGACCGCGGCCGGCTCGAAGCCGGGCTCCGGGCCGACGTGGTGCGCTTCCGCATCGTCGAGGGCACGCCGGTGGTGCGGCAGGTGCTGGCGGAAGGCGAGCGCGTCTTCTGACGCGCCGGCCCTTTCTAACAGCGCCTCAGAACAGCGGCGGCACGATGCCCACCGGGAAGCCGGCGAGCTTGAGCGTTCCGGCATCGAAGGAAAGCGCGAAGATCGCGCCCTTGCGGCCCTCCACCTGCCCCGGCTTGCCCACCATGGCGAGGGCGCCGACGATGGGCGCGATCTCCCGCGGGATGGCGCCGGCCTTGTCGAGGCCCTGCACCAGATCGTTGATGCCGGCGAAGCCGAGGTCGAGCTTGCCGTTGAGCCGGCCCTGGCTGTCGAGCGCCACCGCCCCGGTCGCCGTCACGGCGATCTTGGGCGAGGTGATGTGGAAGCGGTCGAGCTTGGCGATGCCGCCTGCATTGGCCCAGGCGCGCATGCGCTGCGCCACCGACATGGGCCGCAGGTCCGCCGAAGCCGTCACCGTGCCCTGAAGCGCCATCTCCACCGGCCCCTCCGCGCCAAGGGTATTGAGGAGCGCGCTTTGTCCGCCGGTGAAGCCGGACGCATAGTCGACGCCATCCGGCTTGCCGTCCTGCCCCGGCGAGCGGCGGGCGTGGAACTCGAACAGATGGGCGGAGAGGATGGAAACCGGCTGCGCGCCCGTGGCGGCGGGCTGCTCGAGCTTCAGATCGTGCGCCTGCAGCGAGAAGCGCTCCGGCCGGCCGGAGAGATCGCCGACGCCGCTCATCTGCAGCAGCGACCACGCCGCCACATAGGACTGCCCGGTGGTGAGGTCATCGACCCGCGCCGGCCCGACGAAGTCCGCGACGAGGTGGTTGGGGGCCCACACCTGCGCCACCGCCTCGACCGAGGCCGCGGTGAAGCGCATGGCGTCGCCGCCCACGGTCTCCAGCTTCGGCATCAGGCAGCGCAGCTCGAAGCGGAAGGGGAAGCCGGCGAGGTGGCGGTCGGTGCAGGTCCAGATGCGGCCGAGCTTCGCCTCGCGGCCGATCCAGGCGTCGATCTCGCGCTCGGCACGCCCGGCGGCATAGAACCACAGGCCGCTCCAGACGATGGCGGCGACCACCACCAGGGCCACGGGAACGATGACGAGCCAAGGCTTCGGCCGGCGCCCGGACGCTTCGGGGGGTGGTGAAACGGGAGCCGGCGAAACAGGGGCGGATGGGACAGGGGCGGTCATGGACATCCTTGCGGCTGGCCACGGTCGCCCGTGGCTTGCGATGGTCCTTGCCGGCTGTTAGGCGACGGTCCGGCGTTTCTGTCAACGCCGGGAAGGTGTGTCGGGCCCATGGCGGACGAGCGGTCGGCGAGCGGAGGCGGCAACGCGCCGGAGGCGGCGGGGCAATCGGTCACGCCTTCCGCTGCGGCTTCAGGTCAGCACGGCGATGTCTGGGTGTTCGCCTACGGCTCGCTGATGTGGAATCCGGGCTTCGCCTTCGTCGAGCGCTGCGAGGCGCGGCTCGTGGGCGCCCACCGCACCCTGTGCGTCTATTCCTTCCACCATCGCGGCACGCCGGAGAAGCCGGGGCTGGTGCTCGGCCTGGATCTCGGCGGCTCCTGCCGGGGCATCGCCTACCGGGTGGCGGCGGCGCAGTGGCCGCAGACCCATGCCTATCTCACCGAGCGCGAGCAGATTTCCGGGGTCTATCGCGAGGTCATGCGGCGCGTGCGCCTGCTGGACGGATCGGGACGCGATGCGCCGGCGGTGGCCTATTTGGTCAACCGCGCCCATCCCCAATATGCGCCGGGCCTGACCCTCGACGACCAGCTGGCGCTGGTGCGCCGCTCCCACGGCAAGTCGGGGCCGAACACGGATTATGTGGTGGCGACGGTGAAGGCGCTGGAGAGCCTCGGCATCCGCGACCCGGGCCTCGCCTACATCACCCAGCACCTGACGGCGAGCCACGCTCTGCCCGCCGTGCTGCCGGACGATGCGGAGGGCGACGGGTCGCCCTGAGACCGCGCTCCTTACGCCGCGTGGCGGCGGGCTGGCAGGCAGAGCGCCTGGACTGCCGGGCGGGGCAGCGCCGGGACCTCGCCGCGCTCCATCGGATTGCGGCCCATGAGGCTGCGATCCATCAGGCGGCGCAGGGCGGGCGCATTCTCCTCGCCGAACACATGGATGTGGATTTCGTCGCCGCGCATCCTGAGCGCAGCCGTGCGGGCATGGCTCGCCGGCCCCGCCCACATGGCGATGGAGCCCGCGGGCGTGCGCCGCGACACCACCGCGAGGGCGTCCGGATAGTCCGGCGCGGCGTCGGGCCGATAGACCGAGAACACGTGGCGCAGGCCGTCTTCGTCGCGCCAGAAACGGTAGCGCGCACCGAGGGCGGCGTGCTTGAGGCCGTTGAGGCCACCGGCGTCCACAAGGGGGACAAGGAGCGAATCAGTTGCGTTCATGAGAACGAAACTAGAACGATCCCCCGTGATCGATCAAGAGTTTTCCACAGGGGTGGACAACGGGGACGACTCGGCGCTCGCTCGCGCCCTGAGGTCGGCCGGTGCGCGGGGCCCGAGTTCCGCCAGTCCCTCGGCAAGCAGGCGGTCGCTGGCGGCCTCGATGTCGGCCTCGAGCCGGGCCATGATCTTCTGCCGCGGCAGCCCCGGCGGGATGGGCGGGAGGATCTCGACGAGGATGGTTCCGGGCCGCTTCAGGATGCTCCGGCGCGGCCAGTAAAGGCCCGAATTGAGCGCGATGGGCAGGCAGGGCACGCCGAGACTCGAATAGAGGTGCGCCACGCCGAACTTGTAGTCCGGCGGCGCCCCGGCCGGGCGGCGGGTGCCTTCCGGGAAGATCAGGATCTGCCGGCCCTCGGCCATGTCGGCCTGCGCCCGCCGCGTCATGGCCTTGAGCGCCGCCGAGCCGCCCTTGCGATCCACCGGGATCATCCGCGCCCGGGCCGCGAACCAGCCGAACACGGGGATCGACATCAGCTCGCGCTTCAGGATGAAGGCCGGGTCGGAGAACAGCGGCAGCAGCGCCAGCGTCTCCCAGGCCGACTGATGCTTGGAGGCGATCAGGAGGGGACCCTCCGGGATGTTCTCGATGCCGCGGAACTCCGCGCGCGTGCCGACGATCACCCTCAGCAGGAACATGGTGGTGGCCACCCACCACAGGACGCCGGTGCGCCACAGCCCCTGGCGCGACAGGAACGGCAGCGCGGGAAGGAAGGCCAGCAGATAGAGGGTCGTCACCAGATAGAAGGCGATCTGGAAGACGAGCGAACGCAGGAAGGTCAAGGCGGTCTCCCTGCCCCGCGGCCGGGCGGCCGGGAGCGCGTGTTCAGTGCGACGCGGCGGCCGCCCCGGCCGTCGGCGCGGCAACGGTCCCGGAGCCCGCCACCGCCTGGGCGGGACGGATCTTCACCGTGGCCATGATGTACTTCAGATATTCCTTCACCAGCAGCTTCAGCGTCCCGGTATCAGTCCACCAGTTCTCCGGCTCGGTGCGGCTGGTGACGACGGGATAGGCCACCAGCTCCACATCGGGAAGGGCGCGCGACAATTCCATCATGGCGCGGGGCATGTGCCAGGAGGATGTCACCACCACCAGCGAGCGGAACCGCCGCTCCCGCGTCCACTCCGCGGCTTCCAGCGCATTGCCGCGCGTGTTCAGCGCCTTGTGGCCGAGATCGATGCAGCAGTCCATCAGCCGCTCGCCGTCCGGCAGGGCGCGCCGCATCTCGTCGGACGAGGTGGCGGGATTGACGCCGGTGATGAGCAGGCGCTGGCCGAGCCCTTCATTGAGCAGGGAAACGGCATCGATGATGCGCGACGGCCCGCCGGTGAGCACGACGATGGCATCGGCCGGCTTCACGCCCGCGGGCTCGCGTCCGGCGATCTGGGTGGTGAAGGCAACGAAGCCGACGCCGGCGACGACGGCCCCGATCGCGCCAAGCGTCACAGCTGCGACAGCGAGGCGGCGCAACAGGCTGCGGCGCGGTGCCGGCGATGGCCGCGCGTTCGTGGTCGCCCCGCTTCTGGCCGTGCCGGTATCGGACTGCCCGGGACCGATTTGCGCCCTCATCCTGCGCTCGGTGCTCGACATGGTCATGGAGCCGACGATGGCGCCGGAATGCGGCAGAGGCGAGGTGACGCACCCCCGGCCACCGCCGCCCCCATCGCCGCGGCGCGAATCATGTGATCGTCCTCAACGTGCGGTAAACGGTGACACGGGAGGTGAGCGCCGTCGCCAGCGCCACGATCGCCACCGACACGGCGATGCCGAAGAAGCCGAGATAGCCGGGATTGAGCCAGCCGAGCACGGTCGGCAGTTCCGGATCGCCGCCGAGGCCGAGGCGCGGGAGCGCGGCCAGCGCCCCGAACACGGCCGCCGCCGAGAGCCCGCCGATCAGCCCGCCCTCGGCGCCGATCTTGAGGAAGTGGCGCTGGAACTGGGCGGCGATGAAGCCATCCCGCGCGCCGACGAAGTGCAGCACCTCCACCACCGAGCGGTTGGTGGCCACCGCCGCGCGGGTGGCGAACACCACCGAGAGCACGGTGGCGAGCCCCACCAGCACCAGCAGAACCACCGCCACCAGCATCACCCCGTCCGTCACCGCCACCAGGCGGCGCGACCAGCCGCGATGATCGTCCAGCGTGGCGGTGGGGATGCGGTCGGTCAGCGTGCGCTTGAGCTTGGCGAGATCGGGCGGGCTCGCCCCGTCGAGCCGCACCACGATCACCCGCGGCACCGGCAGGTCGCCGAGATCCAGCCCCGAGCCGAGCCACGGCTCCAGCAGCCGGGAGGTCTCCTCGGACGTCAGGACATGCACGTCGGCGATGCCGGGCGTCTTGCGGGCGATGTCGGCGGCGGCCTGCACCTGGGCGTCGGTGGCCTGCTTCTCGCCGGCGCGGATCTGGATGGTGACTTCCTGCGTCACGTCGGAGCGCCACTGGCTGGCGGTCGCCCGCACGGCCACTGCCGTGCCGATGGTGAGGCCGGCAAGGAAGGTCATGATGGCCACCACCGCCACCAGCGCGCGCCCGGCGATGGTGGAGGACGGCACGATGGAAGCCAGCGCCCGCGCCTTGGCGCGCGGCGCCTCGCCCTCGGCCGGCGGCTTCTTGGGCTGCGGGTTCTGGGGTTGGGTGGCGGCGTCAGTCGTAGACATAGAGGCGGCCGTCGGCGATCACGAGGCGGCGGGCGTCGTACTGGTCCATGAGCGCGATGTCATGGGTGGCCAGCAGCACCGACGTGCCGGACTTGTTGAGTTCGATGAACAGGCGAAGCAGGCGGCGGGCGAGGGTGGGGTCCACATTGCCCGTGGGCTCGTCCGCCAGCAGGAATTCCGGCCGCCCGATGAGGGCGCGGGCGATGGCCGCGCGCTGCTTCTCGCCGCCCGAGAGCACCGGCGGCAGCACGTGCATCCGGTCGCCGAGGCCGACCCAGCTCAGAAGCTCCGTCACCTCGCCGCGATAGCTCGCCTCCTCCTTACCGAGCACGCGCAGCGGCAAAGAGACGTTCTCGTAGGTGGTGAGGTGGTCGAGCAGACGGAAATCCTGGAAGACGATGCCGATGCGCCGGCGCAGCACCGCCACCTCGTCCGGATCAAGGGAAGAGACATCCCGCCCGAACAAGGTGATGAGCCCGCGCGTCGGCTTCAGCTGGAGGAAGAGGAGGCGCATGAGCGTCGTCTTGCCGGCCCCCGACGGGCCGGTCAGGAACTGGAACGAATTGGGCTCGATGCCGAAGGACACATCCTTCAGCACCTCCGGGCCCATGCCGTACCTGAGGCCGACGTTCTCGAACCGGACCACGCCCCAACCCTTCGCTCGAATCGCGCCACGGCGCCCCGCCCCACCATAAACGAAGCGGAAGGCGTCGCCACGGGGGCGCGGAAGGCCCGCCCCGTGCGAGTGCCGAAGGGTGGGGAAGGGTTGTCCCGCATTGCGCCCGCCGGGTCCGGCGGCTATCTCGGAAGAGCGCCCGCGGCCCCGACGGCCACGCTCGCGCTCTGGCGAAGAGGGACCATGAACCTGCCGAACGTCAGCGTCCTTTATGACGAGAACCGCATCGCCGCGCGCAACCACGCCCTGGCGGTGGAGATCGCCGCGCATGCGCCCGAGCGGCTGCTCGCCGTGGCGGTGCTGAAGGGCTCCTTCATCTTCGCCGCCGACCTCCTGCGCGCCATGCACACGTCCGGCCTCGCGCCGGAGGTGGAGTTCATGCACCTCTCCTCCTATCGCGAGGCGACCATCTCCTCCGGCCAGGTGGAGATCCTGAAGGACGTGGAGAGCGACGTGCGCGACCGCGACGTGCTGCTCATCGACGACATCCTGGAATCCGGCCGCACCCTCGCCTTCGCCAAGGACCTGCTCATGGCGCGCGGCGCGCGGCGGGTGCTGGTGTGCGTGCTTCTGGAGAAGCCGGGCAAGAGGGCGGTGCAGATCGAGGCCGATTTCGTCGGCTTCACCTGCCCGGACGTGTTCGTGGTCGGCTACGGCATGGACGTCGCCCACGCCTTCCGGCAACTGCCCTTCATCGGGCATGTGGAGGGGCTGGAGTAGCCCTCAGCCCCCTCCCCTTCAGCACCCCATAAGTCTCAGCCGCCCTTGGCCTTCAGCCGGGACTGGATCTGCTGGCCGATGTCGAAGGCTCGCTGCTCCAGCAGCACCGGCGTCTCGCAGACATAGATGAGGGACTTGGCACGTTCGTCGAAGATGCGGGTGTCCCAGTTGAGCTGCTCGTCGAGCTTGCGGCTCTCGGCGGTCTCGGGCGCGGTGATGGAGGTCTGCGCCTTGCTCAGCTCGTCGGCCTCCTCGCGGATGCGGTCGGTGAGGCGCTGCTGGCCGTGGGCGTAGCGCACGATGCCGTGGATGATCTTGCTGCGCTGGTCGTTGATGATCTCGTAGACCCCCGCCATCACCCGGAGCAGGCCCTTGTCCGCCTCGGCGCCGGCCTCCTTCACGAAGCCATCGAGCAACGGGCCGAACTCCTTCGCCGGCGTGCGGCGGGAGGCGAGCTTCACTGCGAGGGAAGCGGCATCCTGGTCGTCGGTCCATTTGCCGGCGGAGGCCGGGTCCGGGCCGCTCCACACCTGCGCGAGGTCGATCTCCGGCGTCCTGCGCTGCGGGCAGGGCCAGTCGGGATCGCTCTTCGGCTGGGCGGCCAGCGGCCCCGCGCTCAGGACAGCGGCGACCCAAAGGAGCGATACCTGGGCCGAGGCGGCGGCAAGCGAACGGATCACGCGGCTTCTCCTTTTGGCCCGCCCCGCCGCCCCATGATACCGCGGCCCGGATCGTAGGCGACGACGGCGAGGGCGAAGAAGACGATGGTGGTGCCGAGCACGACGGCGAAGGCCTGAGGCTCGAACGCGCCGTAGAGCGCGTTGCGCACCAGTTCCACGGCATGGGTGAAGGGGTTGAGAAGGCAGACGATGTACAGCGTCTCGCTGGCATCGCGGATGCGCCACAGCGGGTAGAGCGCCGAGGAGGCGAAGAACATCGGGAAGATCACGAAGTTCATCACGCTGGCGAAATTCTCCAGCTGCCGGATCAGCGAGGAGATGACGAGCCCGATGGCCCCCAGCATCAGCCCGGTGAGGATGAAGGCGGGCAGCGCGGTGAGATAGCCCATGGGCGGGATGTCCACCTCCCACAGCCGGGCGATGGCGAGGAAGACATAGACTTGCGCCAGCGACACGCTGACCCCCGCCACCAGCTTGGAGAACAGCAGATACCAGCGCGGGAACGGGCTCGTCAGCAGCACCCGCATGGAGCCCACCTCCCGGTCGTAGACCATGGAGAGGGAGGACTGCATGCCGTTGAACAATTGGATCATCACCGCGAGGCCCGGCGTCACGTAGACCTCGTAGAGCACGTAGGTCTCGTAAGGCGGGATGATGGAGACGCCGAGGGTCGAGCGGAAGCCGGCGGCGAAGATGAAGAGCCACACCAGCGGCCGCACCAGCGCCGAGAGGAAGCGCTCCTTCTGCTGCACGAAGCGCAGCAGCTCGCGGCCGACGATGCCGGACATGCACACCAGATAGCCGGCCGGGCCGAGGTGGCGCGCGGGCGCGGCGGGGGTCTTGCCGACGCTGGCCTCGCGAAGATTCCCCTCGCTCATGCCGCGTCCTCCGCCCGCGCCGCCGTCATGGCCCGAAACGCGGCCTCCAAAGCCGCCGTGGGGCCATCGGGCGCACGCTCTTCCGCCGGCCGCAGATGCGCGCCGGTCACCTCGCGCGCGGTGCCGTGGGCGATGATGCGGCCCTTGTCGAGCACATAGATGAGATCGTCGGCCCGCACCTCGTCGAAGATGTGGGTGGCCCACAGCACCGCGAGCCCCTCTTCCGCCACGAGGCGCCGCACGATCTCGACGATGGCGGAGCGCGACGGCAGATCGAGCCCCACCGTCGCCTCGTCCAGCAGCAGCAGGCGGGGGCGGTGGATGAGCGCGCGGGCGATCTCCACCCGCCGCGACTGGCCGCCCGAGAGGGTGCGCACCTTGTCGTCGACGCGGTCGGCGAGGCCCACCAGCGCCAGCAATTCGGCGATGCGGGCCTTCACCTCGCGTCCCGCCATGCCGTGCAGGGCGCCGTGATAGGCGAGGTTCTGCCGCACCGACAGGTCGAGGTCGAGCGTGCGGCTCTGGAACACCACGCCCAGCTCGGCCAAAGCGGCGGAGGGCGCGCGGGAGAGGTCATGGCCGAAGATGCGCACCCGCCCCTCGCGCGTCGCATAGAGCCGCGTCGCCAGCGAGAACAACGTGGTCTTGCCCGCGCCGTTCGGCCCCAGCAGCGCGACGAAGCAGCCGGCCGGCACGGTGAGCGAGACGCCATCCAGCGCGCGGCGCGCGCCGAAGGCGTGGCTCACCGCCTCGATCGCGAGCGCCGGAACGTGCGCCGGACCTTGCGCAGCATCACTCATTGCGGCGAGACCACCACGCCCCACGGCGCGCCGCCGACCTTGATGGACTTCACCACCTTGAGGTCCTGCACATCGATCACCGACACGTCGTTGGAATTGCCGTTGGTGGTGAAGAGCAGCTTCTCGTCCGGGGTGAAGGCGAGCTGCCAGACCCGCTGGCCGACGAGGAGATACTTCTGCACCTCGAACGTCTCGGCATTCACCACCGCCACCCGGTTCGCCGGGCCCAGCGCGACGAAGGCGGTCTTGCCGTCCTTCGTCAGGCGCACGCCCACGGGCTGGATCGCCTCCTTGGACACGCCGGGGATCTGGAACGTGACCTTGTGGATGATCTTGCGCGTCTCGGGATCGATGACGGACACCGTGCCGCCGACCTCGGCGGAGACCCACAGGCGCTTGCCGTCCTTGGAGAATTCGGCGAAGCGCGGGCGCGCATCCACCAGCACGTTGGCGAAAATCTTGTTGGTCTTGGTGTCGATGAAGTGGGCCATACTGGTGGTTTCGGAGGTGGCCACCAGCGTCGCCCCGTCCGGGCTCACCGCCATGCCTTCCGGCTCGGTGCCCACCGGCACCTGCGCCACCACCTTGTTCTGCTCCACGTCGAGGACCGTGACCTGGTTGTCGTCCTCGTTGGCGATGTAGAGCGGATTACCCGAGGGGTGCAGCGCGAACAGTTCCGGGTCGGGGCCGGACTTCAGCTTGCGCATGACCTTGAGCGTGGCGGGATCGATGGCCAGCACCGCATGGTCGTCGCTGGCGCACAGGAACAGCACCTTGCCGTCCGGGCTCATGGTGATGCCGCGCGGCCGGCGGCCGATCTTCACCGTCTGCTTGGCTTCCAGCGTGGTCGAATCGATGACGGTGATGGAATTGCCGCGCTCGTTGGAGACGTAGACCGTATAGGCCGAAGCCGCATCCGCCGCCGTCAGCGCGGCGGCTCCGGCGAGAAGGGCAACGAGCCGGCGCAGGGCGGTCGGGGTCATCGGGTTTCCTCCAGAATTCGGGCGTGTGTGGCGCGATTCGCGTCGCGCGCTTTGTCCCGGCATTTCAGTTCAGCCGGCATTTGGATTCGCGCTCGTCCATGCCGAGGGTATCGAGCGGGGTGCGCTGGTGCAGAAAGCCCTCCTCCGGCGCCACCGAGACGATGCCGAGGGGCTGGGCGATGAGGAGGGGTTGGCGCACCTGCTGGTCCCACGGCCGCACGCTCACCGGCACGCCCTTGAAGGCGGCGAGGCTGAAGTCGGGCGAGCGCATGAACTTCGCCAGCGCCACCGGGTCCGCCGTCTTGGCGCGGGTCGCGGCCTCGCCGACCATGCGCACGGCGAGCCACGCCTGATAGTCGGTCGCGCGCATGGGGCGGCCCGTGGCGCGCAGGAAGCGGTTCTGCAATTGGGCCGAGCCCCATGCATCCTGCGCCGGATGCCAGGTGCCCGCGGTCAGGCCCTGCGTACCCACCACAAGGCGGGGCTCGAAGGTGCGGAAGGGGATGTAATTGCCGAAATCGTTGGCCTCGTCCGCCACCACCAGCACGTCCGCATCCACGCCCCGGCTGAACACCAGCGCGTCGGAGCGGGTGATGCTGTCCGAGCGGTCGCGCCCCAGCGGGCCGAAGGTCCACGGCTTGTCGGCGACGATCTTGAGCCCGAACTTCTTCGCCGATTTGCGCAGCGCGTCGGCATAGAGCTGATCCGCCGGGTTCGGCCCGACGATGAGGAACAGCTTGGTCCAGCGCTTCATGGCGAGGAACTGCATCAGCGCGTCCGCCAGCATCGCCCGGCTGGGCGCGACGTGGAAGACATCGGCCCGGCACTGCTCGGCGCGCAGCGCATCGTCGGTGGCGCCGATGTTGAACAGGGTGACACCCTTGCCCTTCACCGCATCGTCCACCTTGAGAAGGTCCGCCGCCGGCAAATTGACGACCAGAAGCTTGATGCCACCGTCCGCCAGCTTGCGCGCCGCCTCGCCCGCATCCTCGTCCTCGGCCAGAGTGACCGGCTCCAGCGCATAGCTCTGGCCGGTGAACTGGCCGGTCGTGTTGTTGTCCTTGATGGCGAGTTCGGCGCCGGCCACCGCATCATCCGCCGGCACGGCGAGAAGATCGTAGAGCGGCGGCGGAGGAACCTCGCGGGTGAGAAGGCCGAGCCGCAGCTCCACGGGAGCGGGCGTTTGGACGGCTTCGGCAGACTGGGGCGCCCCACCTCCAGGTTGCTGCGCCAGCGCCGTCCCGACACCGCCCGCGGCGCCCAGCAGCACGGCGCAGGCCGCGGCGAGGAGCAGGCGGGGCCAGCCAGGACCCGGCCAGTCGAGGCGCCAAGAAAGGCTCATGGGAAGGCTCATGGGCAATCGGGGCTCAGTCGATCCGGGTCGTCGGGAGGGGAAGATGTAGCCATCATCAGCCAAAAACGGCAACCGAATAGACATAAGAAAACAATAAGATGATCTCTCCTTGCCAGCGCCGGGCCGGCTGTGACACGCTCCCGACTGCCAAAGGTTCCCGATGATGTCCGGCGCTCGTTTCGTCTTTGCCCTTCTTTTCGCAGGCGCAACATTTTTCAGCGTGACAGGCCGCAGCTTTGCCGCGCCCGTCCCTATGGCCATCTTCGGCTTCGAGTTATTTGACGATACGGCAGACCAGCGCAACAGCATCCGTGCGGAACAGGATGCGCGGCTCAAACTCATCAATGCCGAACTCGTGCGCCTGCTCGTCGAAACTGGGCAGGTGACACCGGTCGATCTCAAGCCCTTCGCCGCGCGCATCGAGGAGGCCTCCCCCTTCTTCAAGTGCAATGCCTGCGAGAACGAGATCGCCGCCGATGCCGGAGCGCGGTTCGAGGCGGTGGGCGTGGTGCGCAAGGTGTCCAATCTCATCCTGTCCATCGAGCTGCAGGTGCGCGAAGTCGACCTGAAGGGCGTCGAAAGCAGCGCGAAGGTCGTGCGCGCGGGGCAGGTCGATATCCGTGGCAACACCGACGATTCCTGGATGCGCGGCGTGCGCTATTTGATGAAGAACCGCATTTTCGCCCCGGGTCTGCCCGAGCTTTCCCAATGACGCGGCCGTCCGGCCCGTTCACCATCGACCAAACACTGTTGGAGGAACGTTTCCATGAGGCAGATGATTGCCGCCGCGGCGGCGCTGGCGGTCGCGATGATCCCGCTCGCCGCTGACGCGCACGGCCCCACCCGCAAGAAGGTGACGGAGAGCGTCGAGATCAACGCGCCGGCCGACAAGGTCTGGGCCGTGATCTCCAATTTCCAGGACATGAGCTGGCATCCCGCCGTCGACAAGCAGGAAGGCAAGGGCGGCAACGCCGTGGATGCCACGCGCCTGCTCACCCTCAAGGGCGGCGGCACCCTCGACGAGGTGCTGGTGAAGTACGAGCCGGAGCAGAAGACCTATTCCTACCGCATCAACGCGGTGGACGTGAAAGTGCTGCCGGTGACCAACTATTCCTCCACCATCGCGGTCATTCCCGTCGACGCCACCCACACCAAGGTGGAGTGGCGCGGCGCCTTCTATCGCGGCTACCCCAACAACGACCCGCCGCCGGAACTGAGCGACGAGGCCGCAGTCGCCGCCGTGACCGCGGTCTATCGCGGCGGGCTCGACGCCCTGAAGGCCAAGGTCGAAAAGGGCTCCTGATGGCCCTTGTGCGGCGCGCGGCGGCTCCGGCGATCCTCGCCGCGGCGGCCGCGCTCCTCGTCGCGCCCCGGCCTTCGGTCGCGGCGGAGGCCTTCATCACCAACCAGCCCGGCAATGAGGTGGCGGTGGTGGCGCTCGACGGCGCCGCCGCCCCGCCGAAGCTTGTCGGGCGCATTCCCGTGCCCGGCGAGCCGGCCGGCATCGCCGTGTCGCGGGACGGAAGCCGCGCCTTCGTCACCAGCCCCGAGGGCAAGGCCCTGTCGGTGATCGACACGGCGACCCGCACGGTCGAGAAGCGCATCCATGTGGATGGCGGCCCGCTGGGCGTGGCGGTCGCGCCCTCCGGCAAGCCGGTCTATGTGGCGGACTGGTATGCGGCGCGGCTCCTGGTGGTCGATCCCGACACGCCCGACGCACAGCGCGTCGCCCACACCGGCGCCTCCCCCTCCGGCGTGGCGGTGACGCCCGACGGCGCCCTCGTGCTCAGCGCCGATCGCGACGACGATCAGGTCTCCATCATCGATGCCGCGACGCTGGAGCGTCTCGCCGTGGTCAAGGTGGGCACGCGCCCCTTCGGCATCACGTTGTCCGAGGATGGGCGCACCGCCTACACCGCCAATGTGGGCTCGAACGACGTGAGCATCATCGATGTCGCCGCGCGCAAGGTGGTCGGCACGGTAAAGGTGGGCAACAGGCCCTATGCGGTGGCGCTCGCTGGCACGCTCGCCTTCGTCACCAACCAGTATGCGGGGACGGTGAGCGTGTTCGACACCACGACCCTTGCGCCCCGCACCACCATTTCCGTGGGCGAATATCCCGAAGGCATCGCCGCCTCGGACGACGGGCGCGCGGTCTATGTGGTGAACTGGTTCGACAATTCCATGAGCGTGATCGACACGCAGACGCTGAAGGTGGTCTCGACCCTCGAGGTGGGCGACGGCCCCCGCGCCTTCGGCATCTTCCTGCGCCGGACGCCCTGACGCGCGTTCGACAGCAAGCCCACCTGAAAACGAAACTGATCGGCGGGGGGCCGCCGCAAAATCCCCGAAACGAAAACGACCGGCGGGAAACCCGCCGGTCGTCGTTCTTTTGGCCTCTATCGCAGAAAGATGGCGGCCAACCGCTGGAGCAGACCCTTCGGCATTGGCGGAGGGTTTCCGCTCTGTCCAGGGTGGTTTCCGCTCTAGGCCGCGAAGGGGTGCTTGGCTTCGTTGCGCTTGTCGGTCGCTTCCTTGGCGGTGGGGGTACCGGCCACGGCGCGAGCGATCGAGAGCTTGGTCGCCTCGTAGTTGAACTGCTGGATCTTGGCGTCGTCGGCCGCTTCCCAGTGGATGAACACACCCACGCAGATGAAGAGGTCGTCGGCTTCCTCGACCGGGATCACGCCTTCGGCCACGGAGTCCTGCACCGCCTTGGCGACGCCGTACTGCGCGGGGCCGAACATCTGCACGGCCTGCCGGGCGTCCTTGATGGTCACCTTGTTGAACATCACGGTGTTGGGCTTGCAGGGCAGGTTCGGCGCGAGCACCGCGAGGAGGGACGTGAAGCCATCCTTGTTGTTCGTCAGGCTGGTGACGAACGCCGTCTCGGCCGCGCTGCCGCGCGGGCCGATGATAAGGTCGATGTGGGCGACCTCGTTACCGTCACCGACGAGCGCCTCACCAACCAGAACCTTGCTGATCTTAGCCACCTTCTGTCCTCCCTCGTAGATCGACTAGGGATGACCGCCCCCGAAGACAGTTCCGGACGGCGGTCCTATGCCGCCTACCCTTGTTGTCAGCGCTCGGCGCGGAATGCCGAACCGGTTCACCAGATAGCGCGCGGAGCCTAGCCGCGCCGAGGCTCGCCTGCAAGCCGCCGCGACAGCGAATCCATGCCGCGGCGCAGCGTGAAAAATTGGCCGGCAAAACGCCTGGTAGCGACCTTGCGAACGGCCTTGCGAGAGGCTCGCAGGACCGGGCCGCGACCTGCCCCTGCGGCGGCAGCGCCGGCCAGGTGCTGGGATTGATGGGCAGAACGTGACGGGAAGTATTGCGGTTGTTCAATACCAATCTTCCCGAGAAGCCTTGCCGAACATTCCTGTTGGCACTCAGCTTGCTTCTTAATTTTTGCACAGATTGCCCGTGAGAAGGCAGCCTGCCGGTCAGTACAGCTTGAATGGCTAGCGAAGGTTTGTCGCAGAGGGACGGAAGCAGGGGAGTGGCACACGCAGCGCCGGTCTCAGGAACCCTGGTCATGTTCATTGTTCTATACGCCTGCCTCATCAGCGCTCCGGCCACCTGCCGGGAGGAGAAGCTCAGCTTCTCCATGGAAGCGAGCGCGCCCATGACCTGCATGATGTCCTCCCAGCAGGCCATCGCGCAGTGGAGCGAGAGTCATCCCCAGTGGCAGATCGGCCGCTGGAAGTGCGTGGCCGCCGACCGCCTCATGCGCGACATCTGAACCGCGCGGCGGACAGCACCACACTGCCGCAACGGCAAGCTCGCCCTTGAACGGGGCGCGGTGCCTTCCCATCCTCTAGTCCAAGGTCCGCGTCCTGTGCGCGGCACCGGGAGGGATGGATGAATCACCTGAAAACGGCGATCCTGCTCGCCGGCATGACCGCCTTGTTCATGGCCGTAGGCTTCGCCCTCGGCGGACGCGGCGGGATGATGATCGCATTCGTGGTGGCGGCAGGCATGAACCTGTTCAGCTACTGGAATGCGGACAAGATGGTCCTGCGCATGTACGGCGCGCGGGAGGTGGATGATCGTACCGCGCCCGAGTTCGTGGGCATGGTGCGGGAGCTGGCGCGGCGGGCGGACCTGCCCATGCCGCGGGTGTTCATCATGGACAACCCCCAGCCCAACGCCTTCGCCACCGGCCGCAATCCGCAGAACGCCGCGGTCGCCGCCACCACCGGCCTGTTGCAGACGCTGACGCCCGAAGAGGTGGCGGGCGTGATGGCGCACGAGCTGGCGCACATCAAGCACTACGATACCCTCACCATGACCATTACCGCGACCATCGCCGGCGCCATCTCCATGCTGGCGAACTTCGGCCTGCTGTTCGGTGGGGGCAATCGGGAGAACAACAATCCCTTCGGCTTCATCGGCACCATATTGATGGTGGTCCTCGCCCCGATGGCCGCCATGCTGGTGCAGATGGCCATCTCCCGCTCGCGCGAATACGAGGCCGACCGGGGCGGTGCGGAGATACTGGGGCGGCCCATGGCGCTCGCCTCGGCGCTGGCGAAGATCTCCGGCGAGGCCCATCAGGTGCCGAACTATGAGGCAGAAGCGAACCCCGCGACTGCCCACATGTTCATCATCAATCCCCTCTCCGGGGCGCGGATGGACAATCTCTTCTCCACCCATCCGGCGGTGGAGAACCGCATCGCGGCCTTGCGCGATCTGTCGCAGCGGATGGGCGGCGGAGGTTTCACAGCACCCGCTTCGGCCCCGGCGCAGCCGCGCCGCGGGCCGTGGGGGTGATGCCGAAGGTGATCGGTCGGGGCCTCAGCCCCGGCCCGGCCGCACCGGCGGCACGCTCTGCGCTTCCCGGGTGCGCACGAAGGTCCAGATGACGCGCGGCGTGCGCGCCACCTCGCCCGTGAGCACCAGTTGCGAGGTGCGGCGCGGCCCGCCGGTCGCGGCGAGGTCCACGCTCTCCTCCACCACCAGCGGCAGATGGGGCGCGGCGAAGGCCCAGGCCTCGCCGTTGGGCAGGCTGAGCAAGGCCGTATGGGGATCGTCCAGCCGTTCCACCGTCACCGAGGGGTGCAGGTGGAAGCGGATGGCGAAGGTCTCCGCCGGCAGCGCCCCGCCCTCCTCCACCGGCCGGAAGATGTCCTCGCCGTCGAGCCGGTTGCCCTCCAGCGCCAGCCGCCACGAGCGTTGGTGCAGCAGATTGAACGCCTCGGCATAGCCGTCATGGCTGGCGCGCAGCAGCAGTGCATTGTTCCGCGTGCCGCGCTGCACCTCCACATGCTTCGGTCCGGCGACGATGGGCGCGCCGAAGATGCGCGTCATGGAGCCGCCCTGCAGGAAGCGGCAGGAAGAGGTGTCGGCGATCACCGCGGTGGAATGGGCCGCCGTGGAGCGGGCCACCTGCCGCCACATTTCCCGGTGCACCTCTGGCACGCCGCAATTGATGACGATGCGCTGGCGGGCGGAGGAGAATTCGAAGGCGAGGCAGCTCGCATGCGCTTCCCAGCTCGCCACGGTGGGCGGCGGCGGGCCGGTGTCGGCGATCAGCATCAGCGAGCGGGCGTCGAGCCGCTGGTAGCCGGAATAGGGCGCATTCGCCACCGGCGCACCGCGCGCGTCGTCGAAGGCGAGGATGGTGGCGAGCTGGTCCGCCGCCGTATGCCCCATGCCGTGGAAATGCGCGAAGGCGCCGTCGCCGTGCCGGAAGAAGCGCAGCATGGGCATCATCCGGTCCACCGCATTCATCAGCGCGGCGGGAGCCTGCTGGTTGCGGGCGGTGAAGGCCTGGCGCAACGGCAGAAGGTCCAGCAGCAGCTCGATGAGCATGCCGGGATTGCGGGTCAGCGGGCCGCCGTCCGGCAGGATCTGCCGGTCCAGCTCCTCGGCGAGGCGCTTCTGCGCGGCCTTGAGGAGACGCGGCTGGTCGGACATGCACAGCCCGGCGAACACCAGCGCGACGATGGCGATGAGGCGGGGATAGCCGTCCGGCGCGTCGCTCGCCATCCGGCGCAGCTGGCGCACCTGCTTCGCCAGCGAGCGCATGAAGCGGCGGTAGAAATCGTGGTCGGCGTCCTGCAGCAGGAAGGTCGCCTGGGTGAGCCAGGAGATGATGCGCCGCGCCGCCACGTCGGGGCGCGCCGCCACCGCCTTGGCCTTGCCGGGATCGCGGATGAAATCGCCGACGAGGGCGCGGGCATTGGCTCGGGCGATGGTGGTGTTGGCGGCCTTCAGGTGCCGCAGCCAGCCGAAGCCGTGCAGCGCCTCGGCCCATTCCACCGAGGGCGGCACCAGCTCGAACGCGGTGCGGCCGTCGAGCGCCATCACCTTTCCGGCGAAGGCGAATCGGCCGGAATAGATTTCGCTGGCGACAGTGGCGTCGCCGGTCCTCAGGTCCTGCGGGGCGATGAGAAGGCGCTCCGGCACCGGCACCGGCACGTAGCCGAGCGGCACGGCGCGGCCGCCGATGCGTGCGAGCACCGTCTGCGACCAAAGCTCCAGCAGGAGGGTCGCCAGTTGCGTGCGCTCTCGCAGCCCGCCTCGGCTCACGGCGCCTCCCGGCGTGTGGGCGTGGCCCTTCCCGGCCAGCGTGCCGACCAGATTTCTGGCCACGGCCTGCAGCGGGCCCGCCGATCCATTCCAGATACCCATGCGCCTGTCTTCACCAGCCTCTAGCCCTTGCGGGAGGCTAGGCGCGGGTCAGCCTGCCGGGCTTCCCTTGCGCCGCAGCCGGGCGGCGAAGAAGCCGTCGAGTCCCGACCGCTCCGCCTCCCCCCGCATCCAGTGACTTGGAAGAGTGCGCACATCCCCTTGAGGAGTTATGAACAAATCGAGGCCTTCCACCTCTCCGACACCAAGGGGCGCCCGTTCCACGTCGGTGCGGGCGGCCAGAAGCCGCTCCACCTGCGCCTCACCCTCCTCCGGCTCCAGCGAGCAAGTGGAATAGACGACGAGGCCGCCGGGCTTCACGAGGTCTATGGCGTGGTCGAGCAGCCGTGCCTGCAAGGTGGCGAGGGTCGGAATGTCCGCCGGCCGCTTGGACACCGCGATGTCCGGATGCCGGCGCAGGGTGCCGGTGGCCGAGCAGGGCGCATCGAGCAGAACCGCGTCGAACGGACCGCCGGCGAAGGTCGCGGCGTCGCCCTCCACCACGGTCGCGGCGAGGCCGAGCCGTGCCAGATTGTCCCTGAGGCGGGTGAGGCGGGCGCCGGAACGGTCCACCGCCGTCACCTGCGCCCCCGCGGCGACCAGCTGCGCCGTCTTGCCGCCGGGGGCGGCGCACAGGTCCGCCACCTTCAGCCCGTCCACTTTCCCGAGCAGCCGGGCAGGAAGGGCGGCGGCGGCGTCCTGCACCCACCATTCCCCTTCCGCGAAACCGGGCAGCGCGCGCACCGGACCGGCCTGGAGGATGCGCACCGTGCCGGTGGGCAGCACCTCGCCCGAAAGTTTCTCCGCCCAGCCGGCCGGGTCGGCCTTCACGGTGATGTCGAGGGGCGGCTCCACCCGGTGCATGGCGGCCATGGCGCGCGCGGTGTCGGCGCCATAGGCCTTGGTCCAGCGCTGGCGCAGCCAGTCGGGCGTATCGGCGAAATCGGGATCGACCCCGGCCATCAGCGCCTCGCCCTCCCGCGCCAGACGGCGCAGCACGGCGTTGACGAGGCCGGCGAAACCCACGGTGGAGCGGTCGGCGCGGGCGAGGTCCACGCTGAGACCCACCGCCGCATGGCTCGGCACATCCATGAACAGGATCTGCGTCGCCCCGGCGAGCAGCACCGATTCCAGCCGCGGCGCCGACTTGGGAAAGCCGCGCTCCATCAGCTTGCCGAGCACGGCGCGGAGCGTCCCGAGCCGCCGCAAAGCGGTGGCGACGATGCGATAGGCGAGCGCCCGGTCGCGCGGCTCCAGCTCCGGGCCGTCGAGCGCCTCTTCCAGCGCGGCGCCCTGCCGCAGCACGGCTTCCAGCGCGTCGACGGCGACGGCGCGGGCGGACAATCCGGGGGTGGCGGCAACGGGCTTTGGGCTGCCGCCGGGGCGGCGGGAGGAGGCGGGAGCGCTGCGGGGAGTCTTCATCGGGGAAGGTAGAGCACGAACCGGGGCCGGTCGCCAACGCCCCCAAAGGGCGGCACCTCCGGCACCTTCCGCCGCTACCGTTGACGGAAGGTCGCCCGCCGGCCGGCCCGCCGCGCAAACCTTGCCTCGCCAGCCCCGATCCCGTAAGACGCTTTGGTAACGCCCCGGACCAGAGCCGGGGCTTTCCTTTGTGCGCGCGGTCGAGGTCCGAACCACCCGCGCTGGGTTCAGGAGGCACCACCGCGTGGCCAATGTGGTCGTGGTCGGCTCTCAGTGGGGCGACGAAGGCAAGGGCAAGATCGTCGATTGGCTCTCCGAGCAGGCGGACGTCGTCGTCCGCTTCCAGGGAGGCCACAATGCCGGCCATACGCTGGTCGTCGGCGGCGTCACCTATAAACTGTCCCTCCTGCCGTCCGGCGTGGTGCGTCCCGGCAAGCTGTCGGTGATCGGCAACGGCGTCGTGCTCGACCCGCAGGCGCTGGTGGACGAGCTGGCGCGCCTTGCCGCGCAGGGCATCGAAATCGGTCCCGACCGGCTCCGCATCGCCGAGACCGTGCCGCTGATCCTGCCGCTGCACCGCGAGCTGGACGCCCTGCGTGAAAGCGCCACGGCGGAAGGTGCCCGCATCGGCACCACCAAGCGCGGCATCGGGCCGGCCTATGAGGACAAGGTGGGCCGCCGCGCCATCCGCCTCGTGGACCTGACCGACCCGGCGACCCTGCCGGCCAAGGTGGATCGCCTGCTCACCCATCACAATCTCATCCGCCGCGGCCTCGGCATGGCGGAAGTGGATGGCGCGGCGCTGGTCGCCGAGCTGATGGCGCTCGCCCCCAAGGTCCTGCCCTTCATGGACCGGGTGTGGGAGCTCTTGGACAAGGCGCGCCGCGAGGGCCGCAAGATCCTGTTCGAGGGCGCGCAGGGCGCGCTGCTCGACATCGACCACGGCACCTATCCCTACGTCACCTCGTCCAACACGGTGGCGGGCTCGGCGGCGAGCGGCACCGGCATCGGGCCGGGCGCGCTGGATTACGTGCTGGGCATCACCAAGGCCTACACCACCCGCGTGGGCGAAGGCCCCTTCCCCACCGAGCTTCTCGACGAAGTGGGCAAGACGCTGGGCACCAAGGGCCACGAGTTCGGTGTCGTCACCGGCCGCGCCCGCCGCTGCGGCTGGTTCGATGCGGTGCTGGTGCGCCAGACGGTGCGCACCTGCGGCATCCACGGCATCGCCCTCACCAAGCTCGACGTGCTGGACGGCTTTAACGAGTTGAAAGTCTGCGTCGGCTACAAGGTTGACGGTAAGGAAATCGACTATCTGCCGGCGGAAAGCGGCGCGCAGGCCCGGGCCGAGCCCATCTACGAGACCATGGAAGGCTGGCAGGATTCCACCGCCGGCGCCCGCTCGTGGGCCGATCTGCCGGCGGAGGCCGTGAAATACGTGCGGCGCGTGGAAGAGCTGATCGGCTGCCCGGTGGCGGTGCTGTCGACCAGCCCGGAACGCGACGACACGATCCTTGTTCACAACCCGTTTCAGGCATAATGCCGATCTGACGGCTCCGATCTGACGGCACAAGGGGAACCTCACCGCTCCGATGGCTGACTACTATCCCCTCCTGGTCCGCGCGATCTCCAGTCTGCCCCAGAAGACCGGGGAGAGCCGGCGCGCCGTCTACGATCGTGCCCGCACCGCCCTGATGCGTCAGCTGCGCGGGGTGGACCCGCCGCTGCCGGAAGGCGAGATCACCCGCGAGCGGATGGGCCTCGAAGAGGCGATCCGCCGTGTGGAGGCGGAGTTCGCCCAGCAGGACAACACGCCCGAGCCCCAGCCCGAAGACGAGGTGTTCGAGGACGAGGCGGAAGAGGCCGCGCCCCCACCGCCCCCCGCCCGGTTCGAACCGCCGAAGAGCTCGGCCGCCCCGGCTGCCCCGGACGAGGAGCCCGAGCCTCCCGCGGACGAAGCCGAAGGCCGTGCGTCCGCCGAGCCCCCCGCCCGGCCCGACCGCCGCCTGCCGCCGCGCCAGCGCAGCGAGGACGAGACCGAGGGCGACCGCCGCCCGCCGCACCGGCGGGGCGAAGTGCGGAGCCGCGGCGCGGCCGCCAATGGTGGCCGGCGCGGTGCGTCGGAAGGCGGCGCCTCCTGGAAGAAATTCATCCTGATCGCGATTCTCGCGCTCGTGGTGCTGGGCGGCATCGCCTTCGCCGTGGTCAACCGCGATCGCCTCTTCGGCGGCAGCGAGGGCGAGCAGCAGGCGGCGGCACCGGCCACCTCCGGCGCCAGCGCATCCGACCAGGCGAAGTCGGCCGACCGGATGACCAAAACGTCCGGTGATGCCGCGCGCCGCGCCCCGGCCCAGCGCCCCGGCAACGCCTCGGGCAGCGCCCGTGCCGTGCTGATCGAGGAATCCACCGGTAGCGCCCAGCCGCAGACGTTCGAAGGCACCATCACCTGGCGCACGGAAACCGTGAACGCCGGGCCGGGCCTGCCGCCCGATATCGGCCTGCGCGGCGACCTCGTGATTCCCGAGCGCAAGATCGCGATGAGTTTCGTGCTCCGGCGCAACACCGACCAGACGCTGCCGGCATCCCACACCATCGAGATCGGCTTCAAGCTGCCGGAAGACTTCCCCTTCGGCGGCGTCGCCAACGTGGACGCGGTGCGGGCGAAGCCGAACCAGCAGGCGCTGGGCACGCCGCTTGCCGGCCTCGCCGTGCGCGTCAACCCGACCCTGTTCCTGGTGGGCCTCTCGGAAAAGACCGCCGACCGCCAGCGCAACGTTGCCCTGCTGCAGGCCTATCCCTGGCTCGACGTGCTCCTGACCTACACCAACAACAAGAAGGCCGTGCTCGCCTTCGAGAAGGGTGTGGCCGGCGAGCAGGCATTCAACGACGCCTTCTCCGCCTGGGGCGAGCTGCTCCAGCGCCCGCAGGCGGCGCCCGCGTCGTCCGACGGCGGCAGCAACTGACGGCAGGGCGGGAACGCCCTCCCGTTTCGGCCCTGGCCCTCGTCAGCCGTCGCGCCGCAACCCCTTGAGCCGATAGAGCGCGTCCAGCGCCTCGCGCGGGCTCAGCGCATCCGGATCGAGATCATCGAGCGCGCCGAGCACCGCCTCGGCGGCGGGATCGGCTTGCGCCGCCTTCTCCGCCGGCTTGGGCCGCACGGCAAACAGCGGCAGATCGTCGATCAGCTTCTGCGCGGGTGACGCGCGCTCGGCCGCCTCCAGCTCCGCCAGCACGGCCTTCGCCCGCGCGATCACCGCCTCCGGCAGGCCGGCCAGCTTCGCCACCTGGATGCCGTAGGAGCGATCCGCCGCGCCCGGCACCACCTCGTGCAGGAAGATCACGTCGCCATGCCATTCCGTCACCTTCACGGTGGCGTTGGAGAGACGCCGGCAGCGCTGGGACAGCGCGGTCAGCTCATGGAAATGGGTCGCGAACAGCGCGCGGCAGCGGTTCACCTCGTGCAGGTGTTCGAGACTCGCCCAGGCGATGGACATGCCGTCGAAAGTTGCCGTGCCACGGCCGATCTCGTCGAGGATGACGAGGGAGCGCGGCGTCGCCTGATTGAGGATGGCCGCCGTCTCCACCATCTCCACCATGAAGGTGGAGCGCCCGCGCGCCAGATCGTCCGCCGCGCCGACGCGGGAGAACAGCCGGTCCACCACGCCGATGCGCGCCGACCGGGCCGGCACGAAGGCCCCCGCCTGCGCCAACACGGCGATGAGGGCGTTCTGGCGGAGGAAGGTGGATTTACCGGCCATGTTCGGGCCGGTGACAAGGACGATGCGGCCGTCCTTGTCCCCCTCCGGCGGGGAGAGGTCGCAATCGTTGGGCACGAACGGCCCGCCATCCCGGGCAAGCGCCTGTTCCACCACCGGGTGGCGCCCGCCCGCGATGGCGAAGGCGACGCCCTCTTCCATGTGCGGGCGCACATGGGCCTCGGTGGCCGCTAGCTCCGCAAGGCCCGAGGCCACATCCAGCTCGGCCAGCGCATCGGCGGCGGCGCGGATGGCGTCGGTCTCGGCGACCACGGCGGCGGACAGGCGCTCGAAGATGGCCTGCTCCAGCGCCAGAGCCCGCTCGCCGGCACTGGAGATGCGGCTTTCGAGATCGCCCAGCTCCACGGAGGAGAAGCGCATCGCCCCCGCCATGGTCTGGCGGTGGACGAAGACGGCATCGTGCGGCGGCTCGCGCAGGCGGTCCGCATTCTGCTGCGTCACCTCCACATAATAGCCGAGCACCGCATTGTGCCGGATCTTCAGGGAGCGGACGCCCGTCTCCTCCACATAGCGCCGCTCCAGCGCGGCGACGACGCGGCGGCTCTCGTCGCGCAGGGCGCGGGTGGCGTCGAGTTCGCCGTCGCAGCCCTCGCGCACGAAACCGCCGTCGCGGCGGTGGACGGGCAGGTTCTCGGCGAGGGCCGAAGCGAGGTCCAGCGCCACCGCATGGGGCGCGCGGGACAGGGCGCGGGCGGCGCGGGACAGATCGTCCGGCGCATCCGGGCCGATCAGGCCGGCGATGGCCAGCGCGCCGTCGAGGCCGTCGCGCACCGCCGCGAGATCACGCGGACCGCCCCGCTGCAAGGCGAGGCGAGTGACGGCGCGGGCCATGTCGGGGGCGCGGGCGAGCGCCTCCCTGAGCGCACGGCGCAGGGCGCCGTCCTCGACAAGATGCCCCACCGCATCATGCCGGGCGCGGATGGCGGCAAGGTCGGTCAAAGGCTCGGCGATGCGGCGGGCGAGGAGCCGCGCGCCGGCCGCCGTCACCGTGCGGTCCACGGCGGCGAGCAAGGAACCGCGCCGGTCGCCGGAGGTGGTGCGCACCAGCTCCAGATTGGCGCGCGTGCCGGCATCGATGGCCATGATGCCGCCTTCCGCCTCCCGCACCGGGCGGGTGAGGAGCGGCTTCGCGCCGAGCTGGGTGCGGTCCACATAGGCGACCACGGCCGCGGCCGCGATCAACTCGGCGCGGGCGAAGGCACCGAAGGCGTCGAGGGCGGCGACGCCGTAGAAGTCCGCGAGCCTCTTCTCCGCCCCCGCCCCGTCGAAGGACTGGCGCGGCAGCGGCGTCACCGCCGGCAGATCGCGCAGCATGGCGCGCAGCTCGGCATCGTCCAGGAGCGCGTCGGAGACCAGCAGTTCCGCCGGGTCCACCCGCGCCAGATCGCCGGAAAGCGCGGCGCGCGTGGTGCCGGCCACCCGGAAGGCGCCGGTGGACATGTCGGTGAAGGCGATCGCATAGGCGAAATCCTCCGCCCCCGAGCCGGCGCGCACCCGGGCCAAAGCGGCCAGCACGTTCTCGCGCCGGGCATCGAGCAGCGAGTCCTCGGTGATCGTGCCGGGGGTGACGAGGCGGGTGACGTCGCGCCGCACCACCGACTTGCCACCGCGCTTCTTCGCCTCGGCCGGGTCTTCCAATTGCTCGCAGACGGCGACGCGGAAGCCGAGGGCGATGAGCTTGTGCAGATATTCCTCGGCCCGGTCGATGGGCACCCCGCACATGGGGATGTCCTCGCCGAGGTGCTTGCCGCGCTTGGTGAGGACGATGCCCAGCGCCTGCGAGGCCTGCTCCGCGTCGGCGAAGAACAGCTCGTAGAAGTCGCCCATGCGGTAGAACAGGAGGCTGTCCGGGTTCGCCGCCTTGATCTCCATGTACTGCGCCATCATGGGCGTCACGCGCGTGTCGTCGGCCTTCGCGGCTGGAGCCTTGGCGGGCGCGGACGCCTCCTCGGGAGGCGTTTCTTCGGCGGCGGTCTGGGTGGCGGTCGGGCGCATGGCCGCACGGTATCGGGCGGGGCCGCGCCTGTCAGCGCGCCGGAGCCGCGCATCGACAGGAAAAGCGGGGCCGGCGACGCCTTCCCCCCGCTCATGCCCCCCGCCGATACCGGCCATGCATGCACGACGGCCCGCGCAGCTGGCGATGTGCGGTCATTGGTGCTAGGCGAGCGACAATCTTTTCCCGGAGCCAATCGATGACCGCCGACATCCGTCCCGTGACCCGCGCCCTCCTCTCGGTGTCCGACAAGACGGGGCTGGTGCCGTTCGCGACCAAGCTCGTCGCCCATGGCGTGGAGCTGGTCTCCACCGGCGGCACCGCCAAGGCCATCGCCGATGCCTGCCTGCCGGTGAAGGATGTCAGCGAGCTGACCGGCTTCCCCGAGATGATGGACGGGCGGGTGAAGACGCTCCACCCCAAGGTCCACGGCGGCATCCTCGCCATCCGCGCCGATGCCGGCCATCAGGCGTCCCTCGCCGAGCACGCCATCGCCCCCATCGATCTGGTGGTGGTGAACCTCTATCCGTTCGAGGCGACCGTCGCCCGCAAGGCGGATTTCGAGGAGACCATCGAGAACATCGACATCGGCGGCCCCTCCATGATCCGTGGCGCGGCCAAGAACCACAACGACGTGGCGGTGGTGGTCGAGGCCGTGGACTATGAGGCGGTCCTGAAAGAGATCGCCGAGCACGGCGGCACCACCCTCGCTTTGCGCCGCAAGCTGGCGCAGAAGGCCTATGCTCGCACCGCCGCCTATGACGCGGCCATCTCCAACTGGTTCGCCCGCGAGCTGAAGGAGGACGCCCCGTCCTTCCGCGCCTTCGGCGGCAAGCTCATCGAGGCGCTGCGCTACGGCGAGAACCCGCACCAGTCGGCCGCCTTCTACGCCTCCGACGAGATCCGTCCCGGCGTCGCCACCGCGCGGCAGGTGCAGGGCAAGCAGCTCTCCTACAACAACATCAACGACACCGACGCCGCCTTCGAGGCGGTGGCCGAGTTCCATCCCGCCCGCACGGCGGCGGTGGTGATCGTCAAGCACGCCAATCCCTGCGGCGTGGCCGAGGGCGCGGACCTCGCCGCCGCCTACAAGAAGGCGCTGGCCTGTGATCCCGTGTCGGCCTTCGGCGGCATCATCGCCGTGAACCGGACGCTGGATGCCGAGGCCGCCCGCGCCATGGTGGAAATCTTCACCGAGGTGATCGTCGCCCCCGACGCCACCGAGGAAGCCATCGCCGTGGTGGCCGCCAAGAAGAATCTGCGCCTGCTCCTCACCGGCGGCCTGCCCGACCCGCGCGCGCCCGGCCTGACCGTGAAGACCGTCGCCGGCGGCCTGCTGGTGCAGGGCCGCGACAATGCCAGCGCCGATGACCTCGACCTGAAGGTCGTCACCAAGCGCGCGCCCACCGAGCAGGAACTCACCGACATGCGCTTCGCGTTCCGCGTGGCGAAGCATGTGAAGTCCAACACCATTATCTACGCCAAGGACCTCGCCACCGTGGGCATCGGTGCCGGCCAGATGAGCCGGGTGGACAGTGCCCGCATCGCCGCCCGCAAGGCGCTGGACGCGGCCGAGGCGGCGGGCCTTTCGGTGCCGCTCACCAAGGGCTCGGTGGTCGCCTCCGACGCCTTCTTCCCCTTCGCCGACGGCCTGCTGGCGGCGGTGGAGGCGGGCGCCACGGCGGTGATCCAGCCGGGCGGCTCCATGCGCGACGCCGAGGTGATCGCCGCCGCCGACGAGGCCGGCCTCGCCATGGTCTTCACCGGCGTGCGCCACTTCCGGCACTGATACGGGGCTTTCGCTCAATCACCGCGCGAGAGTTTTTGGGGTTTACGCTCAATCGCCGCGCGGGCTTGGCGGGGCAACGCTCAGGCGCCGCGCGGGCTTTTTGGGGGGCTGACGCTCAAACGCCGCGCGGGCTCTGGTGGCCCCCTCGCCTGCGGCGCGGTCAGCCCGCCATCAGCTGCTGCACGATGAGGCGGTCCACATAATGCGGGCCGTCGAAGACGAACACCTCGAACCCCTCATAGGCCTTGAGCTGCGGCAGCAGCTCCGCCGCGGTGGCCGCGCGGAACGAGCCGTCACCGGACGGCCGGAACGCCTCGGCGATGATCTTGAAGCGGTGGGCGCCGAGGCGCTGGGAGATCACCTCCGCATAGCGGCGGGCCGCTCCCGGCGCGCGGGTGTAGATGCCGCAGCCGTCCTGGAAGAACAGCCCCACGTCGCGCGGCAGCCAGAGTTCGATCCAGTCGGCGAGCGCCTCCGGGCCGACGTTTGAATTGTCGTAGCAGCTCACCCAGAGCGGGCGCGGGATCGGCGCGAGCGCCTCGCGCATCCGCGCCACGTCCTTCCAGGTCGGGTCGGCTTCCACGGGAAAATAGAAACCGGCCGGACGGAACGGCAGCTTCTGCCGCGCCACCTTGGCCGACAAGGCGCCCAGCTCCACCACGTTGGCGCGGGCCCGAGGCTCGGAGAAGTCGCCGGCGAGCCCGGCGATGATCTGGCTGGCCCACGGCTCGCGGGTGATGCGCTTCCAGTTGGGCGCATCGGGAATGAGCTTGAGGCCGAGCTTCGGCAGCGGCACGAAGGCGGTGCCGTCGGCCACCAGCCATTGCACCAGCAGGCTGCGCGCGCCGATGAAGTCCCAGTCGCCGCGGGGATCAAGCGCGCCGCCGTGGACCTGCCAGACGATGCCGTCGATGAGGGCCCCCGGCGGGCGGGAGCGGGCGCCGAGGGCGAGATCGAGGCCGATGAGGCCCGTTCCGGCCGCGGCGGCACCAAGGCCGAGCGCGGCGCGCCGGCTCAGCCGCGCCATGGCGTGCCTGGAGGGGAAGGCCGGCACGAATATCTCGCTGTTGCTGGGGTTGCCCGGCCGGGACTGGCCGGGCCGGACTTGACCACGCCGGACTTGCCGAGGCTCATACCGGCGCGAGCGACGCGGCGACGCGGCGCTCCTGCTCGCGGATGGTGGCGCGCAGGGCTTCTTCCGTCACCACGCCGCAGCGCACGAGATATTCGCCGATGCGACCGTCCTCGTCGGGGCGGTAGTTCTCCATGGCGGCCTCGAAGGCCTCGCGGCGCATGAGCCCCTTCTCCAGCAGCAGGTCGCCGAGCAGCGGCGGCGACTTCTGACCGTCCGCATTGCCGGTCACGCCACGCAGCAGGCGCAGGCCGTCATTGATCTCGCTCTCGCGGGCGATGCGCTGGAGCGGCTCGTCGCCCACCGCGCGGCGCAGTTCCTCCAGCGCCTTGTCCCCCAGCGGCGAAGGCACCGCGACGATGAGGCGGCCGCCCGGATCGCGCCCGATGGGCAGCACGCGCCGCCGCACCATCAGGTCGATGGGCAGGAGATCGTTGAACTGCCGCACCATCTGCTCGGTGACGACGGTGCGGGGCAGGTTGGACTGGAAGGCCATGGCTTCGGCCAGCGTCTCCTCGTCGAGCCAGCCGCGGGAGACGAGGATGCGCCCGAGCGGCTGCTGCCGCTCCGCCTGCAGCGACAGCGCCTCCTCCACGTGCTCCGGCAGCACCGCCTGCCAGGTGAGCAGAAGCTCGCCCAGGCGCTGGCGCTGCTGGCCCAGCTCCGCCTGGTCGGGGAAGTCGTGGGTGGTCTTGTCCCACACGATCTTCCGGCCGAGGAAGATGTTGCCGAGGAACAGCTTCCACGCGCGCACGGTGGCGGCGAAGTTGACGAAATTCGCCATCACCACGCGAGGAACGGACATCAGCCCCTGTTCCCAGCCATAGACCTTGGCGACGAAATAATAGCGCTGCAACAGCCGCAGCCCGAACGCGACGGCGTTGCCGGTCAAGACGGCCAGCAACCAGGTCTCGGTGGCGAAGATGGAGGGGTAGCGGGCCGGCAGCAGGCCGAGCTTCTCCGCACCCATGAAAATGAGGAAGTGCGCCGCGACCACATAGGCCAGCACCGCCACCAGCGAGGTCACGATGCCCTTGCGGTCACGGAACAGGAAGTACTTGGTCGCCCAGTTGCCGCGCCAGCCCATGGATCGCCAGCCCTGGAAGGCGATGCCCAGCGACCAGCGCGCCTTCTGCCGGTAGGAGGTGCGGAACGTGTCGGGGAAGAACTCGCGCACGCACAGCGGCATGGAGAGGAGGATTTCCTTCTCCTGGCCGAAGCCAAACAGGCTCTCGCGCTTGACGATGTATTCCACCGGCAGGCGGGCGATGATGGACTGCATGTGCGCCGCGGAGAGCCGGGCGCTGATGTCGTAGTCCTCGGTCAGGCTCGAGGTGTTGAACACCTCGCCCGTTCCGTCCGACAGAAGGTGCAGCATGGCCTTGCGCGAGAAGCAGGTGCCCACGCCCGCGGACGGCACCGAACCGGCGACGCTCTCGCGGACCACGAGGTCCTTGGCGTGCCATTCGGCGAACTCGTCCATGTAGATGCCGGCCACCAGCTCCGACCAGTGGCGCTCCAGCGAGAGCACCGGCACCTGGATCAGATCCTTGCGCGGCAGGAGATAGCTGAAATAGCGCAGCTCGAGCGGATGCAGCACGTCCTCGGCGTCGTGCAGCACCAGGCCGGCGAATTCCACGCCGGTCATCTGCTCGTGCTGGAAGATGGCGCGCACCACCGTGTTGAGGCAGTCCGCCTTGTTGGTGGGGCCGGGATTGCGCGTCTCCACCCGCACCAGCTGCTTGTAGCGCCGGCGCATGCGCTCGACCTCGGCAATGGTGTCGGGGTCGTTGGGATAGGTGCCGACGAAGATCACGTAGCGCCGGTAGTCCAGCACGCTCACCATGTTCTCGATCATGGCCGCGATCACGGGGGATTCGAGCCAGGCGGGAATCATGATGGCCAGCGGCTGCTCATCCTTCTGGTAGAGCGCGGCCGGGGTGAGCGGGCGGATGAACGGCTCGATGACGAAGCGGCGGTAGATCCGCCGCCCCCAGTACCAGGCATCGACGAACAGGTCGTCGAGGGACGAGATCAGGATGATGACCGCCACCCCGGCCGCCACGTATTCGACGAAGCGGATGTAATCGGCCAGGAGATAGGGCCAATAGAGTTCCATGGGGGCGGTCCCGATCCGATCAGTTGCCGCGGCGGCGCACTTGCGAGGCGCGGATCAGCAGCAGGAAGAACAGGGCGGCGGCGCCGATGCCGAGCGGCAGGCCCCAGTCCGACGAATTCTGCCACAGCCGCTGCAGGGTGCCAGCCGGGCCGTCCGTGTCGGCGACACGCACCGTGCCCGGGGCGGCGCCGGAGGCGGCGAGCTCGGTCAGGGTGCCGTCGACGCCCACCAGGGCCACGTCGCCCTTCGACAGGCGCACGGCCTTCGCCGGGGTCATGGCCACGGGTCCGATGCTTTGCCACAGGATGCCGCGGGCGTCGTCGCCGCGCACCGCCTGCACCAGGGCCACGTTCTTCAGGCCGGTGATGTCCAGCATGCGGGCCTTCTCGTCGGCGCCGACGATCAGACGGTCGCCGTCCACCTTGGCCTTCACCGCGACGCCCTGCACCGGCACGTCGAGGGCGAGGAAGCCGCCGGTGGCGCGGAACGGCGTGCCCACGGAGGACACGTCGAAGGTGCTGGTGCCGGCCGGCATGCCGGCGGCGGCGGCAGCGCGCACCACGCGCGGCAGGCTGGCCTTGGCGGTGGCGAGATAGCTGTCGGGAACCAGCAGCTTGCCGCCCGAGGCCATGGCCGAGATCACGCCCAGGAAGTCGCCGCCCGGCGCCGCGCCGCCCAGCTCGAAATGGCTGGTGGGCAGAACCGAGACCGGGAAGGCCTGGGGCGTCTCGCGGCAGCGGTCGCTCACCGGCTGGCGCTGGAAGGTCACGCGCAGCACGTTGCGGGCCGCGAGCGCATAGGGCGGCACGGCGGCCGTCACATGCTCGGGGTGGCCGGTGGCGTCGAGGCGCTTGGCGGCCAGCAGCACGTCGTTGAGGAACACCGCCACCACCGGTTCGGAGGAGGAGGCGCCGGGCGCGGCCGCGACATCGAGGTTCAGCCGGCTCGGCAGGCTGCGGCCACCGGTGGCGGCGGCGAGATCAAACGTCACCACCCAGTCGCCGCGGGCGAGCACATCGAGGTTGCCGTCGGTCGGGCCGAGGCTGGACAGCGGCACGGAGGAAGGCTTCTCCGGCCCCACATCCACCGCGCGGATGGTCACGGTGCCGGTGGCCAGCGAGGTCCGCCAGAAGCTGTCGAACAGCTGGGTGGCCTTGCCGCCGGCGGCGCCGCCGACCGCGATGATCGGACGTCCGGCGAGGAACTGCAGGCTCACCTCGTCCGGGGCGATGCTGGATGAACCGAGGCTCGCCGCCTTGGCCCGCCATTCCATGAAGGCACCGGAGGCGGTGCCCAGGCGGGCGCCGAGGGCGTCGAGCGCGCCGCGGATGCCGGACAGAAGGGAGACATCCGCCACCGCCACGTCGGCACCGAGCGGGGAGCCGGGCATCACCAGAAGCGCGCCGATCTCGGACGCGTCGCGGATGCGGTAGCTCTTCACGCCGACGAAGCTGGAGAAGGGGGCGACCGCGCGCAGCGAGGCCGGCACGTCGACGTTGGTCAGGTCCACCTCGTCGCCGATGGAGGGCAGCGTCTTCACGACAAGGCGCTTGCCGGCGGTCTCGAGCGCAAGGCCGAGCCGCCAGGCGGTGTCGTAGGTGTCCTTGGAGAGGGTGCCGCCGGCCACCAGCAGCGCGCCGGAACCGGGCATGCCGCTCCAGGCGGTGGCGAGGCTGCGCACCTGCCCGGCATCATAGCTGTAGGTGAAGCGGGTGGACGGGCGCAGCTTCAGCACGTTGCCGATGCCGCGTTCGTCGGCGCACAGCGCCTCGCCGATCACCGACGACCAGGCGGTGCCGAAGCGCACGAAGCCGGTCTCCCGCGGCCGATTATCCACCGAGATGGTGGCACTGGCGCTGCCGTTGTCGCCTTCGAGGCGCCGCGAGAACACCGGCGTGCTGTCCACCGAGAGCACCATGGTGGTGCGCCCGCCGTCGCCCCGCAGATACTCGCCGTCGACGGCGATGCTGGCATTCTCCAGCGGCACGCCGGCCGGCACCGGCAGATAGATGTCGCGGCGCGCATCCATGCCCTGCAGCACCACCGGCCCCTCGATGCCGAGATCGCCGAGGGTGAAGGACCGCGTGACGCGGGTGTCCGCCGCCCGCTCCTGGATGGCCGAGAGGATCGGGTCCACCGGCGGCACATAGGCCGGCGCCACATAAGCCGGCTGCTGGGCAACGGGGGCCTGGGCGACAGGGGCCTGGGCGACCACCGGCGGCGCCGGGTTGCGCGACTGCGCTGCCGCCGGCCAGGCCGAAAGCAGGCTCACCGGCAGCACGAGGGCGGCGGCCAGTGTGGAAAAGCGCCGGGGAGTGAAGCCCCGGGCGGCCCGGCCGGGGGCGATGGAAGAGGCAAGGTGTCGCATGTCAGTCTCTCACGAGCAGGGCGTCGAGGCCGGCGGGACGCCGAGGAGCGGACGCGGCAGGCGGGGATTGGAGGGAGGAAAATTCCTGCATCGGCCGCCCGCAGATGCAGTCCACGATCCGGCGGCAGGCCTGCCCGTCGCCGTAGGGGTTGATGCGTCCGGCGTAGGCCGCATAGGCCACCGGATCGTCGAGAAGGCGGGACACCGCGTTGACGATGGCGGCGCGGCTTGTGCCGACGAGCTGGACCGTGCCGGCATGCACCGCCTCCGGCCGCTCCGTCATCTCGCGCATGACGAGGACGGGCTTGCCCAGCGCGGGCGCCTCTTCCTGTACGCCGCCGGAATCGGTGAGCACGATGTGCGAGCGCTGCATCAGCCGCTGGAACGGCAGATAGTCGAGCGGCGGCACGAGATGCACATTGGGCCGGCCGGCGAGCGCCGCCGTCACCGGACCCTTGACGTTGGGATTGAGGTGAACCGGATAGACGATCTCCACATCGCCGCGGTCGGCGATCTGGTCCAGCGCCTCGCAAATGTTGCGGAACCCCTCGCCGAAATTCTCGCGCCGGTGCCCCGTCACCAGAAGGATGGGCCGGCGCGGATCGAGCTGCGGAAGTTCGGCGTCGAGGGCGGCACGCAGGTCCGGATCGGCGTCGAGGCGACGCTGGACCGACTGGAGCGCGTCGATCACCGTGTTGCCGGTCACGAAGACCTGCCCCTCGAGCTGCTCCGACAGAAGATTGTCGCGCGAGCCGGGGGTGGGCGCGAACAGGAGGTCGCTGCACAGATCGGCGACGCGGCGGTTCATCTCCTCGGGAAAGGGCTGGCCGAGGTGGTAGGTGCGCAGGCCCGCCTCCACATGCCCCACTGGAATGCGGCGGTGGAAGGCGGCAATGGCTGCGGCCATGGCGGTGGTGGTGTCGCCATGGACCAGCACGCGATCCGGCTTCACATCCTCAAGCACGCTGTCGATCGCACAAAGCGCGCCGCCGGCAAGACGGTTCAACCCCTGATTGTGGGACATCAGACCAAGATCGAAGTCGGGCGTCAGGTCGAAGAGGCGGAGAACCTGATCCAGCATCTCCCGGTGCTGGCCGGTGACACAGACGAGCGACTGGATGGCCGGCTCCCGCGCCAGCGCCTGGACCACCGGCGCCATCTTGATCGCCTCAGGGCGCGTTCCGAAAATCGACAATATTTTCAATGGTCGCCACCGGTGATTCGACTTCGAATTAACGCGCACAGGCGTGCTGTCAAGAGCAAGATATACCAGCTCTTTTCGCGCAAATGAAAAAGGAGTGAAAGAAAGGTAAACGGCAGCGCCGCACCGTCGCCCTGGCAGCGCCTAGCTTCCCCATCCCCCTGGTTGCAGAGAACTCTGCCACCTGAAGGTTGCAAGAGCTTTAAGCGAGACGATATTTTCGCAGATTGGAACGCAGCGACCCAGTCGTGGCAGGTATCTTATTCCGCCGAGCGTCAGCTCAGCGGGAAGCTGCCGAGTTGGAACTTGCCGAGCTGGAACCTGCCGCATCCGCCCGGCCGGCGCCGATGGCGGCCTTCACCAGCGCTTCCGCATCGGCACCGCCCCACTCCGCCGGACCCGCCAGATAGGCCATCTCGCAGCCGTCCCGATCGACGAGGAGGGTGGTGGGCAGGCCGAAGCCGCGGCCCACCCCGCGCAGGGCCTGGAAGGTCTTGGTCGCCGGATCGCTATAGAAGGCGAGGCTGTTCACGCCGATCTCGGAGAGGAAGGCGCGCGGCTTGTCCGGGTCGCGCGTATCGAGATTGACCGCCACCACCGCGAAATCCGGGCCTCCGAGTCGCTTTTCCAGATGGTCGAGGGCCGGCATCTCCTTGCGGCAGGGCACACACCAGGTGGCCCAGAGATTGAGCAGCACCACGCGGCCCTTGAAATCCGCCAGCGTCACCGGCTTGCCGGAGGCGTCGGTGAAGGTGAGCGGCGGCAGGCGGCGCGGCTCGCTCGCCAGCGCGATCGCGGCCAGCTCGCCCTTGGCGAGGGGCGCGAAGGCCCGCACCCGCTCCACCGTACCGGCGCAGGCGGGGTCTGCGGCCGCCCCGGAGGGGGCTGCGGCCGGCACACTCGCCACGCTCTGGCCCTGCGGTGCATTGCCGGGGAGGCGGTTCATCCCGTATAGGGCGAGCGCGCCGGCCACGGCGCCCGCCAGCGTCGCCAGCGCGACCACGCCGATCGTCCTCACCGCGGAAGAGCGCCTCGCCACCGGCGCGCCCGGCGCGGGGCCGGTTGCCGTGTCCTGAGGGTCAGTCGCGCGGTTGTCGTCGGCAGTGGTCATCACCGGAGGGTCCGTCATGAGCAACAAGATGTGGGGCGGGCGCTTCAGCACTGCCCCCGACGCCATCATGGAGGAGATCAACGCCTCCATCGGCTTCGACCAGCGTCTTTATGCGCAGGATATCGCCGGTTCAAAGGCGCATGCGGCCATGCTGGCCGCCCAGGGCATCGTGGCGGCGAAAGATGCCCAGAAGATCACCAAGGGTCTAGACACGATCCTGTCAGAGATCGAGGCGGGCAAGTTCTCCTTCCGGCGCGAGCTGGAGGACATCCACATGAACGTGGAATCGCGCCTCGCCGAGCTGATCGGCGCCCCGGCCGGGCGCCTGCACACCGCCCGCTCGCGCAACGATCAGGTCGCCACCGACTTCCGCCTCTACGTGCGCGACACGGTGGACGCCCTCGACGCCCAGCTCGCCGATCTCCAGCGGGCGCTGGCCGAGAAGGCGCTGGCCCACGCCGCCACCGTCATGCCCGGCTTCACCCATCTGCAGACCGCCCAGCCGGTGACCTTCGGCCACCATCTGATGGCCTATGTGGAAATGATGGCGCGCGACCGCAGCCGCTTCGCCGACGCGCGGGCGCGCCTCAACGAATGCCCGCTGGGCTCGGCGGCGCTGGCCGGCACCTCCTTCCCCATCGACCGCGAGGCGACGGCGGCGGCGCTCGGCTTCGACCGGCCCACCGCCAACTCGCTCGATGCCGTCTCCGACCGCGATTTCGTGATGGAGACGCTCTCGGCCGCGTCCATCTGCGCCATCCACCTCTCGCGCTTCGCCGAAGAGGTGGTGATCTGGACCTCGCCGTCCTTCGCGCTGGTGAAGCTGTCGGATGCCTTCACCACCGGCTCGTCCATCATGCCGCAGAAGCGCAATCCCGACGCCGCCGAGCTGGTGCGCGCCAAGGCCGGGCGTATCATCGGCGCGCTCACCGGCATTCTCGTGGTGATGAAGGGGCTGCCTTTGGCCTATGCCAAGGACATGCAGGAGGACAAGGAAGGCGCGTTCGATGCCTTCTCGGCCCTCTCCCTGGTGATCGCCGCCACCGCCGGCATGGTCCGCGACCTGTCGCCGGACGAGAAGCGCATGGCCACAGCCGCCGGCCAGGGCTATTCCACCGCCACCGACCTCGCCGACTGGCTGGTCCGAGCGCTGAACATCCCGTTCCGCGAGGCGCACCACATTACCGGCCGCATCGTGGCGCTGGCCTCCGACCGCGGCATTGCGCTGCACAAGGTGCCGCTCGAGGACATGCAGGCGGTGGACAAGCGCATCACCGGCGACGTCTTCTCCGTGCTGTCCGTGGTGCGCTCAGTGCGCAGCCGCACCAGCTATGGCGGCACCGCGCCGCAGCGCGTGCGCGCCCAGGCGCGGCGCTGGCTGAAGCGCCTCGGGGCGGCCCCGGACGCGACCTGATGCCGGCCGGATGGAGCCCCCGGCCGGCCCGGGGGCTCGCCTTTGCCGCAGCGCGGGCTATAGTGGCGCCGACCTTGATGCCAATGGCACGGACGAAGATGCGAACCCTTGCGACCCTGATGGCCCTCTGCGGCACCCTCGCCCTCGCGGCGTGCGGCGTGAAGGGTCCGTTGGAGCCCCCGCCCGGCGCCCATGCGGCGCCCCCCCCGCCGAAGCCCGCCACGGCCACGGCTGCGGCGGATTCCAGCAGTTCCTACACACCACCCAAGACGGCGGCGGAGTTCAACGAGAGCGCGGTTCCGCACGCCTCCTGGGAGAAGAAAAAGACCTCCGGCTCCTCCAGCAGCTCGGACAAGCTGCTGAAGGGCATCGACCGCCCCGACCAGCCGCTCCTCATCGACGGCCTGCTCTGATCCGCAGGCCCGAAGGCCGCGCTGAACGGCCTTCCGTACAAGAACCCCTTCCTCGCTCCCCGGCGCCCGCCTGACGGCGCCACCCCGGCCGGGCGCGCAGAACGAGCCTCCGACAAGCCGCCCCGATGCATCATTTCGACTATCGCAACGGCCGCCTCCATGCCGAGGACGTGGACCTCACGTCCCTCGCCGCCGAGGTGGGCACGCCCTTCTATTGCTACGCCACCGCCACGCTGGAGCGGCACTATCGCGTGTTCATGGAGGCGTTCGCCGGCCGCGACGTGCTGCTATGCTACGCGCTGAAGGCCAATTCCAACCAGTCGGTCATCTCCACCCTCGCCCGCCTCGGCGCGGGGGCGGACATCGTTTCTTCCGGCGAGCTGATGCGCGCCCGCGCCGCCGGCGTGCCGGGCGAGCGCATCGTCTTCTCCGGCGTCGGCAAGACGCGGGAGGAAATGGGCGAGGCGCTCGACGCCGGCATCCTCTGCTTCAATGTGGAGAGCGAGCCGGAACTGGATGCCCTGTCGCAGGTCGCGCTCTCCAAGGGCGTGACGGCGCCGGTCTCCATTCGCGTCAATCCGGACGTGGACGCGAAGACCCACAAGAAGATCTCCACCGGCAAGTCGGCCACCAAGTTCGGCATCCCGATCTCCCGCGCGCGGGACGTGTACGATTACGCCGCGCGCCTGCCCGGCCTCGCCATATCCGGCGTGGACATGCACATCGGCAGCCAGATCACCGACATGGCGCCGTTCGAGAACGCGGTGACGCTGCTCGCCGAGCTGGCGCGTGACCTCATGGCCGCCGGCCACAGGCTGCACCACATGGACCTCGGCGGCGGGCTCGGCGTGCCCTATGCCGCCTCCGACCCGGTACCGCCCTCCCCCGCCGCTTATGCCGAAGTCATCGGGCGGGCGCTCGGCGACCTGAAGCTGCCGCTGGTGTTCGAGATGGGACGGATGCTGGTGGCCAATGCCGGCATCCTCGTCACCCGCGTGATCTATGTGAAGAAGGGCGAGGGCAAGACCTTCGTGGTGGTAGACGCCGCCATGAACGACCTCATCCGCCCCACCCTCTACGAGGCTCACCACGACATCGTGCCGGTGGCCGAGCCGGCGGCCGGCGCCGCCCTGGTGATCGCCGACGTGGTCGGCCCGGTATGCGAGACGGGCGATTTCCTCGCCCTCGACCGGCCGCTGCCGGAGGTGAAGCCCGGCGACCTGCTGGCGGTGATGACGGCGGGCGCCTATGGCGCCGTGCAGTCCGGCACCTACAACACCCGCGCCCTGGTGCCCGAGGTGCTGGTGCGTGGACCCCAAGCGGCGGTGGTGCGCCCACGGGTCGATCCCGCGGCGCTGATCGCCCTCGACCGGCCGGCGCCCTGGCTGGATTGAGCCGGCGCGATCAGCCGCGCCTCAGTCCCCCGACACCGCGAAGCGCAGCAGGATGGTGCGCTGGAGCGGGCTGAAATTGTCGTCGGAAATCAGGGTCAGCAGGATCCCGCCGGCGCCGCCGCGGGTGACGCCGAGGCCTTCCATATTGTCGATCTCGTAGCCCATGTCGAAGCGGCCCAGCACCTCGCCGGTGATGCGCGCGCCCGGCTTCACCTCGCTGGCCGGGAAGCGGCGGAGCTGCATGTTGACGCCTTCGAGCGGCGTGTAGTGGCGCTCCAGAAGGTAGAAATTGCCGTCCGGCCCCAGCGCGAGGTCGGTGGCATCGAACGGACCGCTCTTGGTCACGGTGAAGGTGCCGGGCGCGGGGCCACCGATGATGAAGCCGGGCAGGTCGTCCGCCTTCTTCGCCCCCTCTTCCCCGATGGCGATGAGCGCGCCCTTGAGCGGGCCGGAGGGCATGAAGGCGAGGCTTTCGAGGCCGGTGTTGCGCCTCAGCCCCTTGATGGCCGGCGCCGGCACCAGCGTGCCGCGCTTGCCGAGGGCATCGCGCGGATAGCGCCAGATCTCGTTGATGGTCTCCATCGCCACATAGGCGGCATCGGGCGCGAGGGTGACGGATTCCACATCCTCGCGCGCGTTTTCGGCCTGCACCTTGCCATCGGCATCGAGCAGCGCCGCGGCCTTGACGTCGGCGAGGCCGGTGGGGCGGTCATTCTCGGTGACGAGGCGGCCGGAGAGGAACAGGCCGGCATCGGTGATGGCGAGGAAGTGCCCGTCCTGCTCCAGCGCGAAGCCGGAGATGCCGCCGAAGCCGGGAAAGGGCGAGGTCAGCACCAGCCCGCCGAGGAACCGCAACGGGCCGAACTGGGTCAGCTCGTCCCCGCGCTTGAAGGTAACGACCGGCTGTGCCGTGACCGTGATGGCCACCGGCTCGGGCGGCAGCGCGCCCGGCTTGGAAAAGGCGAGATTGAACAGAAGCGCGCCGCCGAGGACCCCGGCGGCGACAATGCCTAAAGCGCGCAGGCCCCGCTTCAATGCAGGCGGCCGCCCCGCGACGCCCCCTTGCCGCCGCCACCGGGGGTTTCCTCGAACAGCTCGGCGAGCTTCTCGGTCATCACCCCGCCCAGCTCCTCGGCGTCCACGATGGTGACGGCGCGACGGTAGTAGCGCGTCACGTCATGGCCGATGCCGATGGCGATCAGCTCCACCGGCGAGCGGGTCTCGATCTCGGTGATGATGTGGCGGAGGTGCCGCTCCAGATAATTGCCGGCGTTCACCGACAGCGTGGAATCGTCCACCGGCGCGCCGTCGGAAATCATCATCAGGATGCGCCGCGCCTCGGTGCGGGCCAGCAGGCGCTTGTGCGCCCAGTCCAGCGCCTCGCCGTCGATGTTTTCCTTGAGGAGGCCCTCGCGCATCATCAGGCCGAGGTTGCGGCGCGCCCGGCGCCACGGGGCGTCGGCCGATTTGTAGATGATGTGCCTGAGATCGTTGAGGCGGCCGGGGGCGGCGGGCTTGCCGGCGGCGAGCCAGGCCTCGCGGGACTGGCCGCCCTTCCAGGCGCGCGTGGTGAAGCCCAGCACCTCCACCTTCACGCCGCAGCGCTCCAGCGTGCGGGCGAGGATGTCGGCGCAGGTGGCGGCCACCGTGATGGGCCGGCCGCGCATGGAGCCGGAATTGTCGATGAGCAGCGTCACCACCGTGTCGCGGAAGTCGGTGTCTCGCTCGCGCTTGAAGGACAGCGCCGCCATGGGGTCCATGATGACCCGCGGCAGGCGCGCGGGATCGAGCACGCCCTCTTCGAGGTCGAATTCCCAGGCGCGGTTCTGCTGCGCCAGCAGCTTGCGCTGGAGGCGGTTGGCAAGACGCGCCACCACGCCCTGGAGATGGGCCAGCTGCTTGTCGAGATAGGAGCGGAGGCGCGTCAGCTCCTCGGGATCGCAGAGATCCTCGGCCGAGGTCTCCTCGTCGAACTTGGTGGTGAAGGCGTGGTATTCCGGCCCGCGATTGTCGTGCGTCATCGGCGGACGCGGCGACCACGGCTCGGCCGGCTCCTCGCTGTCGCCCATCTCGGTGCCGTCGGGCACGTCGGCGGGGGGCGCGGCCTCGCTCTGGGCGGCAGAGTCGGGCATCTCCTCCTCGGAGAGCTCGGCCTCCATCTCGGTGGCGCCCTGCTGGCTGTCGTCCTCACGGCTTTCGCCGTTTTCGCCGCCCTGCTCGTCGGCGCCACCCTCGTTCTCGTTCTCCTCGGGCTCCTGCTCGGTGTCGAGGCCGCTTTCCTCGCCCATGTCGAGGGAGGCGAGGAGATCGCGGGCGATCTCGCCGAACTTCTTCTGGTTCTCGATGCTGTCGATGAGCCGCGCGAGGTCGCCCTCGGCCCGCTCCTCGATGAAGGGGCGCCAGAGGTCCACCACGCGCCGGGCATCGGGGGGCGGGGGCTCGCCGGTCAGGCGCTCGCGCACCATCAGCGCCACCGCGTCGGCGATGGGGGCCTCGGAGCGCTCGGTGATGTCGGCGAAATTGGCGCGGTGGTAGCGGTCCTGCAGCATGGCCGCGAGATTGCGCTTCACGCCCGGCATGCGGTTGCCGCCGATGGCCTCCACCCGCGCCTGCTCCACCGCCTCGAACACGCCGCGGGCGACTTCGCCCTGGGGCAGCATCTTGCGATGCACGCCCGGATCATGACAGGCGCGGCGCAAGGCGAGGGAATCCGCATGGCCGCGCACGATGGCGGCGTCCTGAAGGGTGAAGCGGCGCGGCGGCTCGGGCAGGCGCACCCGGTCCGGGCCGAGCGCCGGACGCTCGGAGGCGAAGGACACCTCGAACTCGGAGACGCCGGCGATGGCCTTGAAGCAGCCGGTGACGGCGCGCTTGAACGGCTCGGACGGCGCTTCCTTGGGGGCCTTGCCGGTGGTGCGGTTGGTGGCCATGGCGCGTGCTTCTTCGGCTCTTGCGTCTTTGAGAAGCGCTTCGCGAAGAGGCGCCTCCTGCGGGGAAACAGGCCACGCCGTGGCGCAGCCCGTTCAATGCAAGGCGCGGCTGAGCCGCACCGGTTCAGGACAGAGCGACGTTCACCGTGCTCTCGGCCAGCTCCTGGCCGAAGCAGCGCTGGTAGAACTCTGCCACCAGCGGGCGCTCCAGCTCGTCGCACTTGTTGAGGAAGGTCACGCGCAGGGCGAAGGCGATATCGCGGAAGATGTCCGCGTTCTCGGCCCAGGTGATGACCGTGCGCGGGCTCATGACGGTGGAGAGATCGCCGTTCATGAACGCCTGCCGGGTGAGGTCCGCGAGGCGGACCATGCGGTTCACCGTGTCGCGGCCTTCCACGTTCTGGAAGTGCTTCGCCTTGGCGAGGACGATGTCCACTTCCTTGTCGTGGGCGAGATAGTTCAGCGAGGTGACGATGGACCAGCGGTCCATCTGCGCCTGGTTGATCTGCTGGGTGCCGTGATAGAGGCCGGTGGTGTCGCCGAGGCCGATGGTGTTGGCGGTGGCGAACAGGCGGAACGCGGGGTGGGGGCGGATCACCCGGCTCTGGTCGAGCAGGGTCAGGCGGCCGGAGGATTCCAGCACGCGCTGGATCACGAACATCACGTCCGGGCGGCCGGCGTCATATTCGTCGAACACGAGGGCGACGTTGTTCTGGTAGGCCCAGGGCAGGATGCCGTCGCGGAATTCGGTGACCTGCAGGCCGTCCTTCACCACGATCGCATCCTTGCCGATGAGGTCGATGCGCGAGATGTGGCTGTCGAGGTTGATGCGCACGCACGGCCAGTTCAGCCGCGCCGCCACCTGCTCGATATGGGTGGACTTGCCGGTGCCGTGGTATCCGGTAACCATCACGCGACGGTTGCGCGCAAAGCCGGCCAGGATGGCCAGGGTGGTCGGCCGGTCGAACAGGTAATCCGGGTCCAGCTCGGGGACGTGGGAGTCGGCTTCGGAGTAGGCCGGAACCTCCATGTCGATATCGATGCCGAACGTCTGGCGAACCGACACCTTCATGTCCGGCATCGGGGCAGTGGTCTCCAAACCGCTCATAACTCCTCCGTCGGCGCGCCCCGCGCGCCCCATTTCGTGTCCGTATCCATCACGGCGCGGTCCGAGGAGCCGCCTCCGCGTCGCCGGCGATCCTGAGGACCGCTCAGCAGAAACCTGCCTGCTTGAGGCTGTTGTAGGCCTGGATGACGCTGCGCAGGCGGTCCTCCGAGGAACGGTCGCCGCCGTTCGCGTCGGGGTGGTGCAGCTTCACCAGTTCCTTGTAGCGGGCCTTGATCTCGACCGCGCTGGCCGACATTTCGAGGCCCATCACCTCCAGCGCCCGCCGCTCCGCGGTGCGCACGATCTTGCCGTCCGGCTCCGGCCGGTCGGCCCGGAAGGTGCCGCCCATCTCGGCGGTGAAGCCGAAGGGATCGCGCATGCCGTCGCCGGTGTCCGCGCCCGGCCGGCGGCCGCTGGCGCCCTTCATGCCCATCTTCCAGGTGGGGCGATGGCCGGTCAGCGCGTCCTTCTGGTAGGCATACACCGCGTCGTCGGTCATGCCCGAGAAATAGTTGTAGGACTGGTTGTACGCCTTCACATGGTCAAGGCAGTAGGACCAGTACTGGCCTTCCTGATGCCGTCCCTTGGGCGCCTTGTGCGTGCCCTCCGCCGTGCAGCCCGGCCACTGGCAGCCCGTCAGCGACAGCCGGGGGCGATGCCGGTCGTCGGCGGGCTTGACCCGGATGCGGTCGAAAAGGGGGGAGTCGAATTTCATGGCCGATCGATTATGTGCGTCGTTCCGCGGCGCGGCAAGGAATTGCGGTGCAGCGCGTGGAGAAAGCGCCATGCCACAGGGGTAGCGGGGGATGTGACGTCGGGAGCGGAAGCGGCTAAGCCGGCCTCATCGTGACCGAGGGTGGCAGGCCGCGACAAGCCCCATATAATGCCGCCCACGCGGGAGCGCCATAACCGGCCGCTTTCTTCGGTCCATTCCTTTTCACAGAAGCCTTTTCATCATGTCCCACTCTTCCCTTTCCGACATCCGCCAGACGCTCGAAGCCGGCCTCAGCCCCCTCGCCCTCGAGCTTGAGGACGAGAGCCACAAGCATGCCGGCCACGCCGGCGTGATGCATGATCACAAGGGCGCCAATCGCGGCGATGGCGGCATCACCCACCTCAGGGTGCGGGTGGTCTCCCCGAGCTTCACCGGCAAGAGCCGGGTGGAGCGGCACCGCATCGTCAACGGCCTGCTGGAAGGCGAGATCGCGCGCGGTCTGCACGCCCTCGCCATCGAGGCCAAGGCGCCGGGTGAATGAACCGCCCCCGGCGAATGAGCCTGACTTCGGTAAAGGGGTCGCCTGCGCATGGCTGAGGCCGCGTTGCATCGGGAAGAGGGCGCGCTGGTCCTCTTTTCCGGCGGGCAGGATTCCGCCACCTGCCTCGCCTATGCGCTGGAGCGCTTCGGCCGGGTGGAGACCCTGGGCTTCGACTACGGCCAGCGCCACGCGGTGGAGCTGGAGCGCCGCCCGGTGCTGCGCGCCGCCTTCCGCGCCCTCAACCCGCTGTGGGCCGCCCGGCTCGATGCTGACCACGTGCTGGACCTGCCCGTGCTCGGCCAGATCTCCGACACGGCCCTGACCCGCGACGTCGCTGTCCACATGGAGGCTAACGGCCTGCCGAACACCTTCGTGCCCGGCCGCAACCTCGTCTTCCTCACCTTCGCCGCCGCCCTCGCCTATCGCCGGGGGCTCCGCCACATCGTCGGCGGCATGTGCGAGACGGACTTCTCCGGCTATCCCGACTGCCGGGACGACACCATCAAGGCCATGCAGGTGGCCCTGAACCTCGGCATGGAGAAGCGCTTCGTCCTTCACACGCCGCTCATGTGGATCGACAAGGCCGAGACCTGGCGCCTCGCCGAGCATCTGGGGGGCCGTCCGCTGGTGGATCTCATCGTCGAGGAGACCCACACCTGCTATCTCGGCGACCGCGGCCACCGCCACGCCTGGGGCTATGGCTGCGGCGAATGCCCCGCCTGCAGGTTGCGTGCGGATGGATTTGCACGCTACAGCGCCGGCTGAATGGCCTCTAAATGGCCGCCGAGCCTTGGAAAACGCAGGAAAACAAGCCGAGCCGCCACCAAATAGCCGCCGCGTTGCGTTAGATTTGCTACACCTCAAATCGCTAAGTCGCAGAATCGAATCGGAAGTCCCCATGGCCGAACCCGTGCCCGCCGAGTCCCCCGACGACTACGGCGCCCAGTCCATCCAGGTGCTCAAGGGCCTCGATGCGGTCCGCAAGCGTCCCGGCATGTACATCGGTGACACGGACGACGGCTCGGGCCTGCACCACATGGTCTACGAGGTGGTGGACAACGCCATCGACGAGGCGCTGGCCGGCTGGGCCAAGGAAGTCACAGTCACGCTCGAGGCTGACGGCTCGGTGACAGTGACCGACGACGGCCGCGGCATCCCCACCGACCTGCACCCCGAGGAAGGGGTTTCCGCCGCCGAGGTCATCATGACCCAGCTGCACGCGGGCGGTAAGTTCAACCAGAATTCCTACAAGGTCTCCGGCGGCCTGCACGGCGTGGGCGTCTCGGTCGTGAACGCCTTGTCCACGACGCTCGACCTCACCATCTGGCGCGACGGCAAGGAGCACTTCATGCGCTTCCGCCACGGCGACGCAGAGGCGCCGCTGAAGGTGGTGGGCGCGGCGCCGGCCGGCAAGCGCGGCACCAAGGTGACGTTCACGCCTTCGCCCCAGACCTTCACCCGCATCGAGTTCGACTACGCGACGCTGGAGCATCGCCTGCGCGAGCTGGCCTTCCTCAACTCCGGCGTGCTCATCGTGCTCACCGACGCGCGCGGCGCCGAGCCGAAGCGCGAGGAGCTGCATTACGAGGGCGGCGTCGAGGCCTTCGTGAAGTATCTCGACCGCAACAAGGCCGCGCTCATCGCCAAGCCCGTGGTGATCCGCGCCGAGAAGGACGGCATCACGGTGGAGGCCGCGCTTTCGTGGAACGACGGTTACCACGAGAACGTGCTCTGCTTCACCAACAACATCCCCCAGCGCGACCGCGGCACCCACTTCACCGGCTTTGCCGCCGCGCTGACCCGGCAGGTGCTGGGTTATGCCAACTCGTCCGGCATCTCCAAGAAGGAGAAGGTGGACCCCACCGGCGAGGATTGCCGCGAGGGCCTCACCGCCGTGCTCTCGGTGAAGGTGCCGGACCCGAAATTCTCCTCCCAGACCAAGGACAAGCTCGTGTCCTCGGAAGTCCGCCCGGTGGTGGAGAACCTGGTCGGCGAGGCGCTCGGCAACTGGTTCGAGGAGAACCCGGTCGAGGCGAAGAGCGTGATCGGCAAGGTGGTGGAAGCCGCCGCCGCCCGCGAAGCCGCCCGCAAGGCGCGCGACCTCACCCGGCGCAAGAGCCCGCTGGATGTCGCCTCCCTGCCCGGCAAGCTCGCCGACTGCCAGGAGAAGGACCCGGCCAAGTCCGAGATCTTCATCGTCGAGGGTGACTCGGCCGGTGGTTCCGCCAAGCAGGGCCGCGACCGTGCCTTCCAGGCCGTGCTGCCGCTCCGCGGCAAGATCCTCAACGTGGAGCGCGCCCGCTTCGACAAGATGCTGTCGTCCGAGCAGATCGGCACGCTCATCACCGCGCTCGGCACCGGCATCGGCCGGGACGATTTCGACATCGCCAAGCTGCGCTACCACAAGATCATCATCATGACGGACGCCGACGTGGACGGCGCCCATATCCGCACCCTACTGCTCACCTTCTTCTTCCGGCAGATGCCGGAGATCGTGGATGCAGGCCACCTCTTCATCGCCCAGCCGCCGCTCTACAAGGTCGCGCGCGGCAAGTCCGAGACCTACCTCAAGGACGAGAAGGCGCTGGAGGACTACCTCATCACCACCGGGCTGGAGGAAGCCTCCCTCCATCTCGCCACGGGCGAGGTGCGCACCGGCGCCGACCTCGCCCATGTGGTGGACGTGTCGCGCCAGCTGCGCAGCGCGCTCGGCGGCCTTCATCCCCGCTACAACCGCGCGGTGGCCGAGCAGGCGGCTCTCGCGGGCGCCTTTGCTCCGGCGGCTCTGGAAGACGAGGCCACCGGCTCCGCCGCGGCCGCCGAGGTGGCCCGCCGCCTCGATGCGCTGGCGGACGAGACCGAGCGCGGCTGGGCCGGCATCTGCGATGAGACCGGCTATGCCTTCTCCCGCACCGTGCGCGGCGTCGCCGAAGTTGCGCGGCTCGATCACGCCTTCATCGCCTCCCCCGAGGCACGCCGGCTCGACACCCTCGCCCGCGACCTCGACGGCGTGTTCGCCGCCGCCGCGACCCTCAAGCGCCGCAGCGACGAGCAGGTGCTGTTCGGCGCCGTGGACCTGTTCGACGCCGTCACCGATTCCGGCCGCAAGGGCCTCTCGCTCCAGCGCTACAAAGGCCTCGGCGAGATGAACCCCGAGCAGCTGTGGGAGACGACGCTGGACATCAACGCCCGCTCCCTCCTCCAGGTGCGCGTGAAGGAAGTGGACGCCGCCGACGACCTCTTCAGCCGCCTGATGGGCGACACGGTGGAGCCCCGCCGCGAGTTCATCCAGGAGAATGCACTGCGCGCCAGCGTGGACGTGTGAGGGGACGCGGCCGGGCGCCGCGTCACGCTTCCGATTTCCGAGGGAAACACCAGCCGGCCTGTAAGCCGGGTTCTGTACGGCGGGCTTGCGCCCGCGTGGCGACCATTCCTCTGGGACGCCGGTTGCCCGGCGCCTCTAGCAGTCAACCCGGACGGCGCCCCGTAGACAGGGGTGGTTGCCCGTGCCGTCCCTATTCGACTTTGCTCCCGGTGGGGTTTGCCGTGCCGCTTCCGTTGCCGGTCGCGCGGTGGGCTCTTACCCCACCGTTTCACCCTGGCCCGTGCACGCACGGGTGGTTTGATTTCTGTGGCACTTTCCCTGGGGTCGCCCCCGCCGGACGTTATCCGGCACCGTGTCTGCGTGGAGCCCGGACTTTCCTCGACACCGAAATGCCGCGGCCGCCCGGCCGGCTGGTGGGGGAGGAATGGGGGTTTCAGGCGGGGGCGTCAAGGGGCGTGAGCCGGCGAAACGCCTTCACCCCACGAGTTCGAACCACGCGTCCTCGGTAATCACCTTCACTCCCAGCGCCTGCGCCTTCTCCAGCTTCGAGCCCGCGCCGGGGCCGGCGACGACCAGATCGGTCTTGGCCGAAACGGAGCCGGCGACCTTGGCGCCCAGCCGCTCGGCCATGGCCTTCGCCTCATCTCGGGTCATCTTCTCCAGCGAGCCGGTGAAGACGACGGTTTTACCGGCCACCGGGCTTTCGGCGGCGACGCGCTCCATGGGAGCCGGCGTCACCTCTGCCAGCAGGGCCGCGACCACCTCGCGGTTGCGCGGCTCGTGGAAAAATTCGATGACGGCTTCCGCCACCACGTCGCCCACGCCGTCGATGGCCAGCATCTCCTGCCAGGCGTCATTGCCCTTGGGGTGCTCCTCGCCCGGAATGACGGCGGCCAGCGCGCCGGCTTCCAGCGCTTCCACCGTGCCGTAATGGCGCATGAGGCGCTTGGCGTTGGTCTCACCCACATGGCGGATGCCGAGGGCGAAGACGAAGCGATCCACCGCCACGTTCCGCCGCGACTGGATGGCCGCGAACAGGTTCGCCGCCGAGGTCTTGCCCCAGCCCTCCCGGTTCTCCAGCCGCTGGAGGCCCTCCTTGTTGCGCGCCTCCAGCGTGAAGATATCGGCCGGGGAGGCGATCAGCCCCCAGTCGTAGAAGGCGCGCACCTGCTTCTCGCCCAGCCCCTCGATGTCGAAGGCGTTGCGCGACACGAAGTGCCTGAGCCGCTCCACCATCTGCGCCGGGCAGATGAGACCACCGGTGCAGCGGCGCACCACGTCCATCTTGCCCGTCTTCGTGTCCACCTCGCGCACGGCGTGGGAGCCGCAGGCGGGGCAAACATGGGGAAATTCGTAAGGCTTCGACTCCGCCGGCCGCTTCTCCTCGATCACCCGCACCACCTGCGGGATCACGTCGCCGGCGCGCTGCACCACCACCGTGTCGCCGACGCGGATGTCCTTGCGGGCGATCTCGTCCTCGTTGTGCAGGGTGGCGTTGGCGACCACCACACCGCCCACCGTCACGGGCAGCAGCTTCGCAACCGGGGTGAGGGCACCGGTGCGGCCCACCTGGATGTCGATGGCCTCCAGCACGGTGGTCGCCTGCTCGGCCGGGAATTTGTGGGCGATGGCCCAGCGCGGCGAGCGGGAGACGAAGCCGAGGCGCCGTTGCAGATCGAGCCGGTCCACCTTGTAGACCACGCCGTCGATGTCATAGGGCAGGCTCGCCCGCTGCGCCTCGATGGAACGGTAATGGGCGATCAGCTCCGCCGCGCTGGTCACACGCACCATGAGCGGATTGGTGGAGAAGCCCCAGCGGGCAAACGCTTCCACCATGCCGTGCTGGGTTTCGGCCGGAAGCGGCGTCGCCTCGCCCCAGGCATAGGCGAAGAATTTCAGCGGCCGCGACGCGGTGATGGCGGGGTCGAGCTGGCGCAGGGAGCCGGCGGCGGCGTTGCGCGGGTTCGCGAACACCTTCTCTTCCGCCGCCGCCTGCCGGGCGTTCAGCGCCTCGAAATCGGCCTTCGCCATGTAGATCTCGCCGCGCACGTCGATGACGTCGGGCACGCCGCGGCCATGGAGCCGGTCGGGGATATCGGCGATGGTGCGCACATTGGCGGTGACGTCCTCGCCCTCGGCGCCATCGCCGCGGGTGGCGGCCACCTCGAGGCGTCCCTCCACGTAGCGCAGCGAGCAGGAGAGGCCGTCGATCTTCGGCTCGGAGGTGAAGGCCACCTCCTCCTCCGCCCCGAGCCCGAGGAAGCGCTTCACCCGCGCCACGAACTCCTCGACCTCATCGTCGGAAAAGGCGTTCTGCAGCGAGAGCATGGGCACGCCATGCACCACCTTGCCGAACTTCTCCGACGGCGCGGCGCCCACCTTGGCGGAAAGGCTGTCCTCGCCCACGAGGCCGGGAAAGCGCGCCTCTATGGCCTCGTAGCGGCGGCGCAGGGCGTCGTATTCGGCATCGGAGACGACCGGCGCGTCCTCGCGATAATAGGCCGCGTCGTGGCCCTTGATCTCCTCGGCGAGGGCCGCGTGCTCGGCGGCGGCGTCGGAGGGCGAGAGGTCCTCCACGGTCAGGGAGCGCAGGGGCAAAGCGGGCTTGGTCATCGTCGGCGGTTCCCGGCAGGCGTCCGCCGTCGCCGGCGGGGGCAGCAGCTATATCCCCTCCGTCTGGTTTTCGATCAATGTCGCGTTCTTGAAAAATGTCTAAGGTACGCCGACGCGAATCTCATGGGGGATGAAATGGTCAGGGTGTCCCGATACACGCGCCGGCTTGCGGCGCTTGCCGCCGCCACTTTTCTCGGCGCCGCAACGCCGGCTCTGGCGCAGTTCGCCCCCGACCCGTCAGCCGATCCGGCCCTCGTGGCGCGCGGCGAGTACATCGCCAAGGCGGCGGACTGCATGCCCTGCCACACCGGGGACAAGTCCAAGCCCTTCGCCGGCGGCCTCGCGCTGAACACGCCCTTCGGCGCCATCTACTCACCCAACATCACCTCCGACCGCACCACCGGCATCGGCCTGTGGACCTATGATCAGTTCGTGAACGCGGTGCGCAACGGCATCCGCAAGGACGGGGCCTATCTCTACCCGGCCATGCCGTTCGACGCGTACACGGAGATCACCGACGACGACATGAAGGCCCTGTGGGCCTATGCGCGCGCCATCCCGCCGATCCCGAACACGCCGCCGGACAACCAGCTGGAATTCCCGTTCAACATCCGCCTCGGGATGCTGGCGTGGCGCGAGCTGTTCTTCGATCAGGGCCGCTTCCACCCGACCGCGGGCAAGAGCGCCGAGTGGAACCGCGGCGCCTACCTCGTCAACGCGCTCGGCCATTGCGGCGATTGCCACACCCCGCGCAACCTGATGGGCGCGACCAAGGCCAAGGCCGCCTTCCTCGGCGCCGACATCGACGGCTTCTGGGCACCCGACATCGACACCGCCTCGCTCAAGAAGACCTGGACGCCGGAGACGCTGACCACTTTCTTCGCCACCGGCTCCGTGCCGGGCAAGACCTCGGTGTTCGGCCCCATGGCCGAGGTGATCCATGATTCCGTGAGCAAGATGACCGCGCAGGACCGTGCCGCGCTCGTCACCTACCTGTTCGATGCGCCGCCCCCAGCCGACAAGCCGGCGGTGCAGAAGGCGTCCCCGCTTTCCGCCGACGTCTATGCGCGGGCGTCCAAGCTCTACATCGACAATTGCGCCGTCTGCCACATGGACAAGGGCGCCGGCCGCACCGACACCATCCCCGCGCTCGCCGGCAACCCGGCCGTGATCGCGGCCGAGCCCTACAACATCATCATGGCGGTGCTGGGCGGCCTGCCGGCGGGCGGCACCTACGGTGCCATGCCCTCCTTCGCCGGCCGGCTCAACGACCAGCAGGTGGCGGACCTCGCCAATTACGTGCGCACCTCGTGGGGCAATGCGGCCGCGCCGAACGTGACCCCCTCCATGGTCGCGGCATGGCGCGCCGCCGCGGCGCCGGACTACGGCACGCAGGCGGCCTCCGCCTTCACCTGCCCCGACGTGGGCGGTGCCCCCGGCTCGGATGGCCCGGACGCGAAGGCGGTGGCCGCGCTCTCGGCCATGATGGCCGGCGGCCAGCGCTCCATTCCCATGATGGTGGACACCTACAAGGCCGCCTCCGGCTCGTCCGGCTCGGGCACGATCGTGGATGCGCTCACCGCCGCCTATTGCCCCGTTGTGGCCAAGAGCAACGCGCCCGACTGGCAGAAGACCGCCGAGCTGCGCCGCTTCACCCTTCAGGCCGCCATGGAAGTGTCGCGCCGCACGATCTCCGGTCCGGTGGACAGCCAGCCCATCGCCTGGGCGCTGCCGGTGGGTCCCGGCCTCGTGCTGAAGGAGCCGGCGAGCCTCGCCGACAAGCTGGCCTGCCCGGCCGATGACGGCAAGGCGGTGCCGACCGACCTCTCGGCGGGGGCGGCCAAGCTGCTCACCGGCGTGAAGCCCCCCATGCAGGGCGCGGCCATCGCCTCCGCGGCGACCACGCTCTACCAGCAGAACCCGAAGGCCCGGCCGTCCGACGTCGCCAATGCCCTCATCGCCTCCTATTGCCGGATCGTGACGGGGGTGAAGACCTCGGTGGCGGAGCAGAACGCGCTGCTCAACCAGTTCGCCGGCCAGGCGGTGCAGACGCTCCAGCTGCTGCCCCCGCGCAAGACGGTGGTGGAGGCTGCCCCGGCCGCGACGCCGGCTCCCGCCAAGAAGAAGTGAGGTGCCGGCCGCCCTCGGCGAGGGCGGCCATTAACCCTGTTTCATGTGAAACGGCCGCTCCGGAAACCGGGGCGGCCGTTCGCTTTTGTGCCGGAAAATCGGAGAGGGGCGGCGCCCCCGGGGGGCGTCAGTCGTGGCTCTGAAGGCCGTCGTGGACGTCGAACACCACGTTGCCCTGCCGCCAGGCGAACGGCGCGCCGGGGGTCTGCACCTTGATCTCGCTCTGGGGAATGAGCTTGTCGCAGAGCATCACCAGGATGTCCTCGAGCGGGGCGGTGGTGTCGTTCTCCTCGGTCATGCGATCGATGGAGATCTCGCCACCTTCCACGCCGTCGTCCTCGATGTGGACGATGAAAATCTCTTCGTGGCCGTGGATGCCGTGGGCGGTGACGCGGAACGTTTCTCCCTGATACTCAAATTCCCGGACCATTGTTCATTCTCACTGCTGTCATTGAAAAATACGCTGGGACGCAACGGTACTGGCGGGGCAACCCCCAAAAAACGGCGAAATCTAGAATCGTGACTATGGATTGGTCAAGGCCTGATCGGCCCGGGTCAAATTGATGAAATAATAAGCAAAAGATCGGTGCCCGTTATCGCGCCGCCGTTTCCCGGGCACGCACCACCAGTTGCTCCGCCGTGGGCAGGATGCCGGCGACGATGCGGTCCACGCCCTCGGGCGTGGGATGGAGCCCGTCCGGCAGGTTCAGCGCCCGGTCGCCGGCGATGCCTTCGAGGAAGAAGGGATAGAGCAGCACGCCCTCGGCTTCGGCGATGTCCGGGAAGATCCTGTCGAACGCCTCGCGGTAGGGCCGGCCCATGTTGGGCGCCGCCTTCATGCCGGCGAGGAGCACGGTGATGCCGCGCTTGCGCAGCCGCTGGACGATCTCCGTGAGCGCCTTGCGCGTCACGGCGGGATCGAGCCCGCGCAGCATGTCGTTGGCGCCCAGTTCCACGATCACCGCGTCCGTGCCCTGGGGCACCGACCAGTCGAGGCGGGCGAGGCCCTGGCTCGCCGTCTCGCCGGAGACGCCGGCATTCTCCACCTTCACGTCCAGCCCCTTCGCCCTCAGCGCGGCTTCCAGCCGGGCGGGAAAGGCGGCGGTGCGCGGAATGCCGTAGCCGGCGGTCAGGCTGTCGCCGAAGGCGACGATGCGCAGCGGTGCCGCCGCCGCCCCTGACGCGAACGTGAAGACGAGGAAAGCGGCGATCAGCCCCGTCACCGCCTTAAATGACAGGTCCCATGGGTCAACCGGCAGGTCTCTCTTTCCTCCCTGCCCGACCCCACGCAGCACCGGACGCACGGCAAACCCTGGCATGGACGATATTTCCTCTCCGCTTCGCACCATCGCGCTGAAGCATGTGGACCTTTCCCTCGGTACGGGGGCGGCCCGGGTTCATGTCCTGAAGGACATCTCTGTCGAGATCGGGGCAGGCGAGGCGGTGGGCCTCGTCGGGCCGTCGGGGTCCGGCAAGTCGACGCTGCTCATGGTGATGGCCGGACTGGAGCGGGTGGATTCGGGGCAGGTGAACGTCGCCGGCACGGACATCACGCGCCTCGGCGAGGATCCGCTGGCGCGCTTCCGTGGCCGGCATGTGGGCATCGTCTTCCAGTCCTTCCACCTCATCCCGACCATGACCGCGCTGGAAAACGTCGCGGTGCCGCTGGAGCTCGCCGGCCGCGCCGACGCCTTCGACCGCGCGCGGCAGGAACTCGCCAATGTCGGCCTCGCCGAGCGGGCGCAGCATTATCCGGGCCAGCTCTCCGGCGGCGAGCAGCAGCGCGTGGCGCTGGCCCGCGCCCTCGCCCCCGAGCCGCCCATCCTCGTCGCCGACGAGCCCACCGGCAATCTGGACGAGGCCACCGGCCGGCAGGTCATGGACCTCATCTTCTCCGTCCACCGGGCGCGCGGCACAACGCTGGTGCTCGTCACCCACGATGCGGCGCTCGCCCGCCGGTGCAGCCGCGTGCTGCGCCTGCGCTCGGGGGTGATCGAGGAGGACACCAGGTCCGGCCTTGAGGTGGCCGCCCGATGAGCCTTGCTTCTTCGCGGCTCCCCGTGCCGCTGCGTCTCGCCCTGCGTGAACTGCGCGGCGCGCGGCGGGGCTTCGGCATCTTCCTCGGCTGCCTCGTGCTGGGCGTGACCGCCATCGCCGGCATCGGCTCCTTTGCTGGCGCCCTCACCCAGGGGCTGGAGCGGGAGGGCCGCGCCATCCTCGGCGGCGACGCCGGCTTCAGCGTCGTGCAGCGGGAGATGACGGCGGAAGAACGCTCCAGCCTCGACCGCCACGGCACCCTCGGCTCCGTCGCCTTGCTGCGCGCCATGGCCCGGACCGAGGCGGGCGATGCCTCCCTCGCCGAAGTGAAGGCGGTGGACGGCACCTATCCCCTCGTCGGCACGGTCGGGCTCGACCCGCCCATGCCCGTTGCGGACGCATTGAAGGAAAAGAACGGCGTGTTCGGCGCCGCCGCCGATCCGGTGCTGCTCGGCCGGCTCGGCGTGAAGACCGGGGACCGCATCCGGCTGGGCGATGCCACCTTCGAGGTTCGCGCCACGCTCACCAGCGAGCCGGACAAGCTCTCCTCAGGCGTCGGCCTCGGCGCCCGTCTCCTCGTCTCCCAGGCCGCGCTCCCGGCCACCGGCCTCATCCAGCCCGGCAGTCTGGTGCGCTGGAGCTATCGCCTGCTGCTGGACAATCCCGCCCCGGAAAACCTGAAGGCGGTGATGGGGGAGGTGCGCGAGCCCATGGGCCGCGCCGGATTCGAGGTGCGCACCCGCGACGGCGCGACGCCCCAGCTGGCGCGCAATGTGGGGCGCATCAGCCAGTTCCTCACTCTCGTGGCCCTCACTGCGCTGCTGGTGGGCGGGGTGGGCGTCGCCAATGCGGTGTCGAGCCATCTCGCCGGCAAGCTGGAGGTCATCGCCACCCTGAAGGCGGTGGGCGCGACCCGCCGCGACGTGTTCCTAACCTATGGCGCGGAGATCGGCCTCATCTCCGCCTTCGGCATCGTGCTCGGCCTGATTCTGGGTGCGGCGCTGCCCTTCGCCGCCACCGCTGCCATCGGCGCGCTCGTGCCGTTTCCCCTCGATCCGCAGCTTGATTGGGCGGCGCTGGCGCGGGCGGCGCTCTACGGGCTGGTGGTTGCCGCCGTGTTTTCGGTGATCCCGCTGGCGCGGGCGCAGGAAGCGCGGGTTTCGGCGCTGTTCCGGGATGGCATCGGCGAGATGCGGCGGCGCATTTCCCTGCCCTATCTGCTGCTCGTCGGCGGCCTCGGGACGGCGCTGGTGGTGCTCGCCCTTCTCACCTCCGACGACAAAAGGGCCGCCGCGATCTTCCTCGCCGCGGCTGCCGCCGTGTTCGTGCTGCTGCGGCTGGTCGCCTCCGGCCTCATGGCCCTCGCCCGGCGGGCGCCCCGGCCACGCGGCGCGGCAGCGCGCCTCGCCCTCGGCAACATCCACCGGCCCGGCGCACTCACGCCTTCGGTCGTGCTCTCGCTGGGGCTGGGCCTGTCGCTGCTGGTGGGCATCTCGCTGGTGGATGCGAGCCTCAACCGCGAGCTGAACGGACCCGTGCGGGAGAATGCGCCGAGCTTCTTCTTCGTCGACGTGCCGAACAGCGAGGAGGCCGAATTCCGTACCTTCCTCGCCGAGCAGGCGCCGGGGGCGGTGGTGAAGTCCGTGCCCATGCTGCGCGGGCGCATCACCCATGTGAAAGACATCCCCGCGGAAGAAGTGAAGCCCCGCCCCGATGCCGCCTGGGTGTTGCAGAGCGACCGCGGCATCTCCTCCTCCGCCACCGTGCCCGAGGGCTCCACCGTGGTGGCCGGGAAGTGGTGGACGGGAGACGAGACCGAACCCCTCGTTTCCTTCGACAGCGAACTGGCCGCCGGCCTCGGCCTCAAGCTCGGTGACACGGTGACGGTGAGCGTGCTGGGCCGCAGCGTCACCGCCCGCATCGCCAACCTGCGACAGGTGAAGTGGGAGCGGCTCGGCATCAATTTCGTCATGGTGTTCTCGCCCGCGACCTTCGCCGGCGCGCCTTATACGGTGCTCGCCACCCTCGCCTTCCCGGATGGCGGCGACACGGCGCGGGAGATCGCGCTGCTGAAAGCCATGGCGGCGCGCTTCCCTGCCATCACCACGGTGCGGGTGAAGGAGACGCTGGAGGAAGCACAGCGGATGCTGGACAACCTCTCCCTCGGCATCCGCGCGGCCAGCCTCGTCACCCTCATCACATCGGTCCTGGTGCTCGCCGGAGCGCTCGCCGCCGGGCGCGAGCGGCGCATCTATGATGCGGTGATCCTCAAGACGCTGGGCGCCACCCGTGGCCGGCTGACCCTCGCCTATGGCCTCGAATACGCCGGCCTCGGCCTCGCCACCGCCATCGTCGCGGCTGCGGCGGGCACGGCGGCGGCCTGGGGTGTGGTGACGCAGGTGATGGACATCCCCTTCACCTTCGCCCCCCTTCCCGCCTTCGGGGCGGTGGTGGCGGCGCTGGCGGTGACGCTGGTGGTCGGGCTGCTGGGTACCCTTCGGGCACTTTCGGCGCCCCCTGCGCGGGTGCTTCGACACCTTTAGCCAAGTATTTGACGGTACGTTATTCTTCGCCGGCTCCACGAAATATTTACCGGCATTCGTGGAGGAATGGTACCAAACTGCACCGCGCCGACGCCTCGCGAATCGGCGCGGCCCCGGATGCGCGCCGCTTCCGGCACGATCCCGGACAGACCGGCCGGCACTCCGCCGGACCGCACAGGGAGCAAAAGAACATGCGCTCTTTCCGTCAGTTCGCCCTCGCCTCGGCGACGGCCGTGGCCCTCGGCACGGTCTTCGCGGGCGGCATCGCGGCCGCCCAGCCGGCGCCCGCCGCTCCCACCGACGCCGCGCCCTACACGGCCGAAGACGCCGCGGCCGTGCTCGACGCCCGCCTCGCCGCACTCAAGACCGTGCTGCGCCTGACCCCCGACCAGGAGAAGCTCTGGCCGCCGGTGGAAGCCTCCATCCGCGACGCGGTGAAGGGCGCCATCGAACGCCGCGAGAAGCGCCTCTCCGCCCCGCCGCCGGCCACCGTGCTGGACGTGCTCGCCAACGTCGCCACCGCCGAACAGGCCCGCGGCAAGGCGCTCGCCAACTTCGTCGAGGCGGCCAAGCCCTTCGTCGCCTCGCTGACCCCGGCCCAGCGCAACCGCATCCCCACCTTCCTCGGGGTGCATGACAACGGCCAGCAGCCCAACACCTCCGAGCTGTGGATCTTTGAGGAGGAGGAGTGATGCGCGCGCTGACCCTTCTCGCCCTCGCCGCCCCGGCGCTCGGCGCGCTCGCCGCTCCGGCGGCCGCCTTCCCGCTGCCGCAGGCACCTGAGGTCGCGACCGTCCAGACCGTGGCTGGCGGCTGCGGCGTCGGCTTCCATCGCGGCCCGTGGGGCGGCTGTCGCGGCAATGGCGCGGTGTATGTGGCCCCGCACGCGGTCGTCGTGGCGCCCCGTCCGGTCGTCGTCGCGCCCGGTCCGGCAGTGGTCGTGCCCGCGCGTCACTGCTGGTGGCGTGCCGGCCCCTACGGCTCGGTCCGCGTCTGCAACTGAAGCGCGGCTGAAGCGTTTCCCCAGGGCGGCGGCTGGACCGCCGCCCTGTCTATTGCGTCGTAAAACGGCGGCGGGCACGCCGCTTCGCTCTCGGCAACAGGAGAGACATCATGCGCAAACAGATCCTGATCGCCGCCGCCGCGGCGGGCTTTCTCGGGCTCGGCACCGGCGTCGCCGCCGCCTTCCCGGCGCCCCAGCCGCTCGATCGGCTCGCGACGGTCCAGACGGTCGCCGGCGGCTGCGGCATCGGCTGGCACCGTGGCCCCTGGGGTGGCTGTCGTCCGAACTACTGGCGGCCGTATTGGGGGCCGCGCTATTGCTGGTGGCGTCCCGGCCCGTGGGGCCCCGTGCGCGTCTGCCGCTGAGGCAGACCCGCTCCTCACTTCGGTGCAAGTGCACCTCTTCCGGCCCGGTGCGACCACAGGGCGGCCGCCGAACGCTTGATCGGACGGCGCCGCCGTGCAAGCACGGAAAAAACGGCAGGGGAGCGCCATCATGACCAAAGGCGAGGCGGATCTCGTCATCGGCGAAGGGCGGGCGCTCGGCGCCCACCCGTTGCGCGCGGCCATCCTGAGGGAACTGCATGCGCGCCCCTTCGTGCCGGTCTCGGCACCGCGCCGCATGCTCCATGCCGCCTTCCTGCTGGATGCGGCGGGCGCCCAGTCCGACCGCGCCGCGCTCGCGGCGCTGTGCAACGCCCGCGGGCTGCCGGCCCCGGCGCCGGGGGCGAAATATCATCACGTCTCCTTCGGCGGCGCCGAGCTGCGCTGGGAAAGCCACGCGGAATTCTGCACCTACACCTGGGACCTGCCCTCCCTTGACCTCGCGGAGGGGGGGCTGCCGTTTCAGCCGCCGGCGACCACCCTCGCCAGCCCCTTCGGCGAAGTGCCGCAGCCCGGTCCGCTGCTGGTGGCGGTGGATCTGCACCTCCTGCGGGACACCGCCGAGGACTTCTTCCTCGAAAAGGTGTTCGACCGCTCCAGCCTCGCCCGCGCGGACGTGAGCGACGGCTTCGCCGAGATCGCCACCGACTTCATGGCCGACCCCTCCGGCTTCGTGCGCATCCTGGTGCGCGACCGCGGCCTCGGCGCCGATGCGTGTGGCGCGCTGGTGCAGCGGGTGCTGGAGATCGAGACCTACCGCACCCTCGCCCTTCTCGGCCTCCCGGAGGCGCAGCGCCTCGCGCCCGAGGTGGCCCGCATTGAGCAGCGGCTCGCCGGATCGGCCACCGAAATGATGTCGGCCAAGGGCCTGTCCGACAACAACCGCCTGCTGGACGAACTGGTGGCGCTCGCCGCCGAGCTTGAGGCGGGGGCCACCGCCTCCCTGTTCCGGTTCGGCGCCAGCCGCGCCTACATGGAGATCGTGCGGCTGCGCCTCGCCACCATCCGCGAGATGTCGGTGCCCGGCTTTCCCACCTGGCAGCAGTTCCTCGACCGCCGCATGGCGCCGGCCATGCGCACCTGCTTCACGCTGGAGGAGCGGCAGGACAAGATCGCCCAGAAGCTCGCCAACGCCGCCGACCTGCTGCGCACCCGCGTGGACGTGGAGCTGGAGCAGCAGAACCGCGACCTGCTCACCTCCATGAACGACCGCACCCGCCTGCAGCTGCGCCTTCAGCGGACGGTCGAGGGCCTGTCCGTCGCGGCGATTTCCTATTATGTCGTCAGCCTCGTGCACCACCTCGCCGAGGGCATCCACGAGAGCGGCGTCGACGCCAGGATGCTCGGCATCCACATCGACGTGGGGCTGGTGACGGCGGCCGCCGTACCGCTGGCGCTCCTGGGCGTGTGGTCCGTGGTGCGACGCATCCGCAGCGCCCACGGCGACGGGGATTGAACGACGGGGATCCAAAAGAGTTTAGGGGGAGGGCTGATGGACCACGAGGTCGAATACAACAACCGTGCCCGCGTGCCGGACCATCCCGCCATCTTCGAGCGCTGGGCGCACAGCTCGGCCGCCATGCGCGGGGCAGCGGTGGCGGCGGACCTCGGCGTACCCTACGGCTCCGGCCCGCGGCAGATCCTCGACATCATCTGGCCGGGTACCGACCGGCAGGCGCCGGTGGTGCTGTTCCTCCACGGCGGCTACTTCCAGTCCCTGCACCCGCGCGATTTCACCTTTGCCGCGGCCGGGTGCCTCGCCCATGGCGTCGCCATGGCATTCGCCGGCTATGACCTCGCGCCGCTGGTGCCGGTGGGCACCATCCTCGCGCAGGCGCGGGCGGCGGCGATCACGCTCTACCGCCTCGTCGGCCGTCCGCTGGTGGTGTGCGGCCATTCCGCCGGCGGCCACCTTGCCGCAGCGCTGGCCGCCACCTCCTGGCGGGAGATCGATGTGGATACGCCGGACAATCTGATCCCGTCCGGTCTCGGCATCTCCGGCGTCTATGAGCTTGAGCCGCTCGTCCCCACCTCCATGAACAAGGCGCTGCGCCTCGATGCGGAGGAGGCCCGGCGCCTCTCCCCCGCCTCCTGGCCGGTGCCGGCGGGACGCAGCTTCGATGCCTTCGTCGGCGGCGCGGAGAGCGCGGAATTCCTGCGGCAGGCCCATGACCTCGCCGCGAGCTGGCGCGCCAAGGGCGTGGCCGCGCAGGCCTTCGACGTGCCGGGCGCGAACCACTTCACGGTGGTGGATACGCTCGCTGATCCCTCCTCGCACATGGTGCGCCGGCTGGTGGAGATGGCCCGCGCCATCTCCCAGTGACCGGCACACGACACGCCAGAACGGACCTTTCATGCAGCCCATCCAGATTGCCGTCGTACCCGTCACGCCGTTCGAGCAGAACTGCTCCATCCTGTGGTGCACCAAGACCATGAAGGGCGCGGTGATCGACCCCGGTGGCGATCTCGACCGGATCCGCGCCGCCATCGCCGAGACCGGCGTGACCATCGAGAAGATCCTGCTCACCCACGGACATGTGGATCACGCCGCCGGCGCTGCTGAACTGGCGGAAAGCCTCGGCGTGAAGGTGGAAGGCCCGGGCGCGGCGGACCAGTTCATCATCGATGACATCCCGCGCATGGCCGAGAAATACGGCATCGAGGGCGCCCGTTCGGTGACGCCGGATCTCTATCTGAACGAAGGCGACACGGTGAGCGTGGGCGACGTGTCGCTGGAGGTGCTGCACGTGCCGGGGCATACGCCGGGGCACATGGTGTTTGTCCACCGCCCGGTGGGCCTCGCCATCGTCGGCGATACCTTGTTCCGGGGCTCGGTGGGGCGCACGGACTTCCCCTATGGCGATCCCGATCTGCTCATCAAGGGCATCAAGGAAAAGCTGCTGCCCCTCGGCGACAACATGGTCTGCCTTCCCGGTCATGGTCCTGTCACGAGCATCGGCGACGAGAAGGCGCATAATCCCTTCCTGCGCTGACCATCCCAGCGCCCACTCTTCAGGAGACCGCCCGTGACTGCCGCCCGGCGCTACGCCGTCTACCTCGCCCCGCCCTCCGATGGCGCCCTCTGGCGCTTCGGCTCGGCGGCGCTCGGCTATGACGCGGAGACAGGCGCCGCGCTGGCTGCTCCCGACATCGCCGGCTTCGACGCGGCGGCCTGGCATCAGGCGACCGCCGAGCCCCGCCGCTACGGCTTCCACGGCACGCTGAAGGCGCCGTTCCGGCTCGCGGACGGCGCGTCCGAGGACGATCTGGCGCAGCTCATGGCCCGCTGCGCCGCCGGCCATCATGCCTTCGAGATGCCGCCGCTGGAGGTCCGCGCCATCGGGCCGTTCGTGGCGCTGGTGCCGGCGGTTCCATCGCCCAAGCTCGAAGACCTCGCGCGCTCGGCGGTGCTGGAGCTGGATGGCCTGCGCGCCCCGCTCTCGGCCTCGGAGATCGCGCGGCGCAAGCCCGACCGGCTCTCGGCTCGCCAGCTCGGCTATCTGGAAACCTATGGCTACCCTTACGTGCTCGACGAGTTCCGCTTCCACATGACGCTGACCGGTCCGCTGCCGGAGCCGGAGCGGGTTCAGGCGCTGAACGCGCTCACCGCCGCCTTCGCCGCCAGCGGCGCGGACGTGCCCGCGACGATCACGGACATGGCGCTCTACGTGCAGGAGCCCGGGGCGCCGCAGTTCCGGCTCCTGCGGCGGTTTCCGCTGGGAGCCACCCAATGAAGCAGCTCGGCGAGACGCCGCTCATCGATCCCACGGCGCAGGTCCGCGCCTCCACCCTCGGCCGCTACACCGAGGTGGGTCCGCGCACCAAGCTGCTCGAAGTGGAGATGGGCGATTACTCCTACGTGGTGAACGATTCCGACATCGCCTATGCGCGCATCGGCAAGTTCTGCTCCATCGCCGCCATGACCCGCCTCAATCCCGGCAACCACCCGACGTGGCGGGCCTCCCAATCCCATTTCCTCTATCGCGCCTCCGCCTATTTCCCCGGCGAGGAAGACGAGACGGATTTCTTCCAGTGGCGGCGCGACCAGCAGCTGACCATGGGCCATGACGTGTGGATCGGCCACGGCGCGGTGGTGCTGGCCGGCCGCAGCATCGGCACCGGGGCCGTGGTGGCGGCGGGCGCGGTGGTGTCAAAGGACGTGCCCGCTTATGCCATCGTCGCCGGCGTGCCGGCGCGCCTCGTGAAGTGGCGGTTTCCCGAGGAGATCGCCGCGCGCCTCCAGGCGCTCGGCTGGTGGGACTGGACCCACGCGCAGCTCCGCGCGGCCTTGCCGGACTTCCGCAGCCTCCCCATCGAGGCCTTCCTCGAGAAATACGAGGGCTGAAGGCCTCGCCTTCGGCCAACCCGATACCGCCGCCGCCCCACCGCTCCCCTTCGGCGCGGAAGGGTGCTAATCATCGCCGATGATGCGTTCTCCGGTGAACAAGACTCCCGCCGACGGCGATCCCGAGGGTCCCGGCGGTTCCGACATGCCGTCCGTCCCCCATATCCATCCCGCGTCCGTGGTCTCGGCGCTGGCGACCCTCGATGCGGAAAAGGCCGGGCTCGAGGCCCTGGCCAAGGCCATGGCCGGCCCGCTCGGCGCCGCCTTCGACGTGGCGGTGGCGACCATCCAGAACTCCCATGGCCGGGTCATCATCACCGGCATGGGCAAGAGCGGGCACGTGGCGCGCAAGATCGCCGCGACGCTCGCCTCCACCGGCACGCCGGCCCACTATGTTCATCCCGCCGAGGCAAGCCACGGCGACCTCGGCATGATCACCACCGACGACGTGATCGTCGCTTTGTCGTGGTCCGGCGAGACGGTGGAACTGCGCGACCTCGTGGAATATTCGCGCCGCTTCGACGTGCCGCTGATCGCCTTCACCTCCAATCCCACCAGCGCCCTCGCCTCCTCGGCCAGCGTGGTGCTGAACCTGCCGGTGGCGCAGGAGGCTTGCCCGCACGGGCTCGCCCCCACCACCTCCACCCTGATGCAGCTCGCGCTGGGCGATGCGCTGGCGGTGGCGCTGTTGCAGAGCCGCGGCTTCACCGCGCTCGATTTCCGCCAGCTCCATCCCGGCGGCAAGCTGGGCGCCAGCCTGAAGTTCGTGCGCGACGTGATGCGCGCGGGCGAGGCCCTGCCGCTCGTGCAGAGCGGCACCAAGATGGGCGCGGCGCTGGTGGAGATGAGCGCCAAGGGTCTCGGCTGCGTCGGCGTGGTGGCTCAGGACGGGGCGCTCGCCGGCATCGTCACCGACGGCGACCTGCGCCGCCACATGGCCAACGACCTCGCCGCCCGCACGGTGGACGAGATCATGACCCCCGCCCCGCGCACAGTGCGGCCGGACCAGCTCGCCTCCGAGGCGCTGAACATCCTGAACGCGCGCAAGATCACCGCGCTGCTGGTGGTGGAGGACAGGGCGCCCGTGGGCGTGCTGCATATCCACGATCTGCTGCTCACCGGCATCGCCTGACCGAACGGGCACGCGCCCGTTCAAGCCCGCGCGGCGATTGAGCGAAGCGACACGGCACCCCGCATCGTCTCAGGCGACCGGGATCGCCTTGTCCGGCCGGGTGGCGATCAGGTTGCGAAGGGTGAGCAGGGTCGAGGCATCGGCCACCCCATCCACCTGCGAGGGGCGGAAATGGCGCTGGAAGGCGGCCACCACCTCGGCCGTCGCCGCGTCATACGCGTCATCGAGAGCAATGCCGTAGCCATACCACGCCAGCATGGCTTTCAGCGCCGCCACTGGCTCCCCCGCATCGCCCGGCATGAAGAACCGCCCCCCGGTGATGTGCGCCTCCGGCACCAGATGGCCGACGCCCGCCGCGTGGAGGACGCCCCACGGAAACCGCTCGCCGGGATCGCGCTTGCGCGCCGGGGCGATGTCCGAATGGGCGAGCACCCGGTCGGCGCGGATGGCGTGGCGGGCGATGATGTCCTGGGACAGGGCGATCACCCGCGCGATCTGCACGTCCGGGAAGGGCGGCATGCCGAAATCGTGACCGCCATTGACGATCTCGATGCCGATGGAGCGGGAATTGGTATCAGTGATGCCTTCCCACGAGGACAGCCCCGCGTGCCACGCCCGCGCGCCTTCCGCCACCATCTGCACGATGCTGCCATCCTCCCGGATGACATAATGGCAGGAGACCTCGGCCGCTGGCGTGCGCAGCAATTCGATGGCAGCGTCGGCGCTTCCCATGCCGGTGTAGTGCAGGACCAGCATGTCGATGCTTGAGCGGCGCTCGCCGAAGTTCGGGGAGGGAACAAGCCTATCCACCAGCGCCGAATCGGGGGCGGAAAGGGCGGGCGCGTCCATCACAGGCCCCTCTGTCGGGCAATGGTGGAATAGGCGGCATTGAGCGCCGCCACCCGATCGTTGGCGAGCTTGATGGCGGCGGGTGGCAGGCCGCGGCCGGCGAGCCGGTCGGGATGGTGGGTCGAGACCAGCGCGCGCCAGTGCGCCTTCACCTCGTCGTCGCTGGCGCCGGGGTCGAGATCGAGCACGGCATAGGGATCGCCCGGGCGCCGCACATGGCGCGCCTCGATGCGCTCATAGGCCAGCCCCTCGAAGCCGAGGATGCGGGCGACCTCGGCGAGGAAGACGAGCTCTTTCTCGTGCAGGGCATGGTCCGCCTTCGCCACGTGGAACAGCGCGTCCATGAGGTCTTCCCGCGTGTCCGGCGCGTCGGCGAACAGGTCCGCGACCTGATGGGCGTAGGCCTCGAAGCCGGCGGTATCCTGCTTGGCGAGATTGTAGAGGCGCGCCACCGCGTCGAGATCCTCGGGCGGGATGTCGAACACCTCGCGGAAGGCCTCCACCTCGGCCGGCACCACCACGCCGTCGGCCTTAGCCATCTTGGCGGACAGCGCAATGAGGGCGATGGAAAAGGCGGCAGGCTTGGGCGCGGGAGCGAGCAGCACGCGGTCGATCACATGGCCCGCTAATGCCCCGAGCAGGGCGCCGAGCGGCCCCCCCAGCGCAAATCCCACACCTGCCCCGCCGATGAGACCGTAAGCCACCTGATCCTCCGCATCCGCTCCGGCGGAGCTAGAGCAGGGATGCGGCGCCGGCAAGGCGTGGGACGGAATGAGGAGGCGAAGGATGCCCTAAAGCGTCGGGGCTCAGCTCCCGTTGCCCGGGAAGGTCCGGGCGAAGATCTTGCCCTCCGTGTCCTCGGCGCGGACCGAGACGGGGGCTGCGGAGGGGGTGAAACTGAAGCGGAAGGTGGGGTCCTCGCTGATGGAGATGCCGCCCTCCATGGCGAAGATGAGCTTGGCGCCCTGCTTCACCTGAACCTCGCGCACGAACCAGGCCGGCGTGTAGCCGCGCGTCGCCTCGTCCATCTGCAGGCCGGAGAAATTGGGATGGCGGATCTGCACCTGCGCCTCCGCGCGGCCGGAATCGGCGAAGGAGCGGAATCGGATCTCGCCGAGCTTGGCGATGCTCTCCGCCGTGTCCTTGGTCGCCGGCGCGGAGCAGCCGCCCGCCGCCTTCACATAGGCCTTTGTCATGATGAGGGCGCCGTCGCTGGTCTCGGCCACGGCGCGCACCCAGCTGTAGGAATTCACCCGCACCCGCACGGAGAGCGAGAAAGTGCGGATGCCGTCGCCGAAGGCGAATCGGCCGGCCACAGGCGACGGGTTCTCGTCGATGATGAGCGTCACCGCCTTCAGCGTGCGCGGATCGTCCTTGGGCAGTTCGAGCGCGAGGGTGAGGGGCACGAGGGCGGCATCCTCCGCCCGCCCCGGCGCGTCGATCCGCACCGCATTGCCGGCATCGGCGATCTTGGCCGAAGGGAAGATGTCGCCGCGGATGGACGACCATGTGGCTTCCGGTCTGTCCGGGTCGGCCTGCGCGGCCTCGGCGGCGGCGGGGCTAGCCAGCATCCCGGCCAGCGGCATTGCCGAGAGCAGAGCCGCGAGCACGGCCCCCGTGGTGCCGGCGGAACAGCGCAGGGATAAGCGCTTCATGGCATTGCCTCCCAAGAGTCGGTCATGGCCGTGTCGGCCTTATTGTCCGCGCCGCGTCTGCCGGCGACGCACGGGTCGGGTTCCGCCCTAGGGGCGCGGCTGCGCCGCTTCCAGCGGAAGCCCGGCTTCGCCCCAGCCGTCCACGCCGGTGGGAAACCAGGATACGTCCGTGTAGCCATAGGCGAGGGCGCGCTTGGCGGCGTTCCACGACATCCAGCAATCACGCTGGCAGAAAATCACCAGCGGCGCATTCACATCGCCGCTGGTGACGGCGGAAAGGCCGGCGCGGAAATAGCTTTCGGTCTCCGCATTGAGCGCGCCGAAGCCCACATTGGGCAGCCACATGGCACCCGGAATGGTGGAATGGGGCTGGTCCCGCCACAGCGTTCCCGCCGGCAGGCCCGCCGGCTTGGGCGGGCGCGGCAGCACGTCCACGAAGGCGACTCCGCCCTTGCGCCACAGCTCGGCCGCAGCGGAGGCATCGAGCACGCGGGCGCCGTGGAGCGTTGCCGGCACCGGCGCACGATAGGCGTCCAGCCGGTAGCCCTCGGGCTCTGCCGGTGGAGCCGCGGTCGGGGCGGAAGGCGCCGAAGGTGCGGCGACGGGCTGAGCAAGGGTCGGCATCGCCAGCAGGCAGAGCCCGCCCAGCACAGCGATCGCAATGCGGCTGCTCCGGCCCGCTCCCTGCGTCGTCCGGCTCACTGGCCCGGCGTCCCGGCGTGCGGCGCGATGGGCTGGCCGTCCTCGTCCAGAAGCGGGACGTGATAGGCAACGAGCACCTTCTCGATGTCGTCGGCGCGCTTGCGCAGCACCGTGTTCAGCGTCTGCTTCCAGATGTGGTCGGTGGGGCGGACACCCATGGTGATTCGGTAGGCCAGCGCCGGGCGCGGCGCCTCCTTCACCAGCGGGATCACCTTGAGCGGCGTCGCTGACCGCGCCGCGAAATAGCCGGCCGAGGGCCCCCAGAGCAGGCCGCCGTCGATCTCGCCGGCATTGAGGCTCGCGAGCATCTCCTCGGCCGGGGAGGCATAGCGCCGGTCCACGAGGAGCGAATAGGTGCGGGCATTGCCGATGAGCCCGAGTTCGAGAAGGTGGTCGGCCGGCGGGGTCGCGGCGATGACGCCGAGCTTCGCCGTCTTGAGCTTCGGATCGGACAACTGGGTCACGCCGTCGAGCGGACCGCCGGCCTTCACCACCAGCACGAACACCGATTCGTAATAGGGGTTGGTGTGCAGGACGAGGTCGGCACCGGCCACATAGCCGATAATGACGTCGCACAGGCGACGGCCGAGCGAATTGCGCACGAAACCGGGGCCCTGCGGCATCAGATAATAGCGCAGGGGCAGCTTGAGCTCGTCGGCGACGATGGCCGCGATCTTGTTCTCGAATCCCTCACCGGCGGAATTCGAGAACGGCATGTTGGCGGGATCGGCGCACACCCGGAGGGCATCCGCCGAGACCTGGTCTGGAATCTGCTGCCCACCGGCCCCCGAAGGGCTGAGCAGCAGGATGGCGGCGAGGGCTGCCGTCGCGAGCGACGCCAGCAGGGGCGCGAACCGTTCCCTACTCGCCGAGGCAGGCCTTCTCGGCATCGGCAATCTCCTTCGACTTGTCGTCCCGCTTGGCGGGGCGGACGCGGCCCAGAGCGTCGGTGGAGCGTGCGCGCAGATAGACGTAGAGGTCGTCGAGGTAGCACATCACGTTCTTGTTCAGGCCAAACGACGGCATCACCCGGTCGTTGCCGTTGCTCAGGTTCTGGCGGCCGCCGACGACCACTTCGCTGAACTGGTCGAAGTTCATCGTCTTCAGCGAGTCGGCGAGGGCCGGGGCGTAGGTGGAGCCCATGCCGTCCGGGCCGTGGCAGACGTGGCACTCGGCGTGGTAGCGGCGGTAGCCGGAATAGGTCAGCCAGTCCACCTGACCATCGGGCTTGATGTTGTAGGTGGGCGCGCCGTCGACGTCGTAATAGCGGCCGCCTTCCTCCTTCACCGGCTTGGGGTCCGCCGGCTTGGTGGTCTCGGCGCGCGAGGCGGTGCTGCCGAGGGCGAGCGAGAAGGCGGCGAGGAAGAATGCGCCGGCGCGGGTCAGGGTGAGCGAGGAAACCACACGATCTCTCCAAAACGACTGACGAAGGGCGAAGACGGGCCCCGGGGGCTGGGGCGCATCCGTCTCCGGTTTCGCAAGGGGCCGGGCCGCGAAAATCCCGCATCGGCGGGCGCGAGCGCCGGGCGCAGGTGTCCGTTCCGGCTCTGGCCGGCGGGGCATTGCCTGCTGTGAAAAGGATCGGGCCGGCGGGGGTCTCCCCAAGCCGGCCCGACTGCGCATACGAGATGCGCCTGGCCTTAACGCCGCCCGATCATTGCGGGATGGCGAAGACCGTCAGCTGACCGCCGAGGGCGGTGTAGTTGCTGAGGGCCGCATAGCCACCCACCGCGCCGAGGCCGGCGTTCGGGTCGGTCAGTCCGGCCGCGAGGCCGATGCCGGCCCAGCCACCGACACCCGAGAGCACAGCCACGTACTGCTTGCCCTTGTGGGTGTAGGTCATGACGTTGCCGATGATGCCGGACGGGGTCTTGAACTTGTAAAGTTCCTTGCCCGTCTTGGCGTCGACCGCCTTCAGGTAGCCTTCGAGGGTGCCGTAGAACACCACGCCGCCGGCGGTGGAGAGAGCGCCGGACCACACGGAGAACTGCTCCGGGTTGGACCACACGATCTTGCCCTGCTTGGCGTCCCACGCGATGAAGTTGCCCATGCCGCCATGGCTGCCGGGAGCCGGGAACATGGAGAGCGTGGCACCCACATAGGGCTGGCCGGGGGTGTAGCTGACGCGGAACGGCTCGTAGTCCATGCACACATGGTTGGTGGGCACGTAGAACAGGCCGGTGTCAGGCGAGTAGGACGCAGGCTGCTGGTCCTTGGTGCCGAGCGCCGCCGGGCAGATGCCGGTGGAGTTCACATCTTCGCCGTTCTGCTCGGTGGAATACTTGGCCACGACCAGCGGACGACCATAGGTCGGGCTGTTCTTGTCCATGTCCACCTTCGAAGCCCAGTTCACCGCCGGGTCGAACTTCTCGGCCACGAGCAGCTCGCCGGTCTTGCGATCCAGCGTGTAGCCGAAGCCGTTGCGGTCGAAGTGCACCAGCGTCGGGCGGGTCTGTCCGCCGATCTGCTGGTCGGCGAGGATCATCTCGTTGATGCCGTCATAGTCCCACTGGTCGTGGGGCGTCATCTGATAGACCCACTTGGCGACACCGGTGTCGGCGTCACGGGCGAAGATGGTCATGGACCACTTGTTGTCGCCCGGGCGCTGCTTCGGGTTCCAGGTCGAGGGGTTGCCCGAGCCGTAATAGATCAGGTTGAGCTGCGGGTCGTAAGAATACCAGCCCCAGGTGCAGCCGCCGCCGGTCTTCCACTGGTCGCCCTGCCAGGTGGCGAGGGACGAATCCTTGCCCACGGGCTTGCCGAGCGCAGTGGTCTTCTCGTCGAACAGGATCTGGCTGTCCGGGCCGACGGAATAGGCGCGCCACGCCTGCTTGCCGGTGTTGATGTCGTAGGCGGTGACGTGGCACTGCACGCCGAACTCGCCGCCGGAGATGCCCACGAGGACCTTGTCCTTCACCGGCATCACGGTGGCAGTGTTGGTCTCACCCTTCTTGGGATCGCCGTTCACCACCGACCAGGCCACCTTGCCGGTCTTGGCGTCAAGCGCCACGACCTTGGTGTCGGCCTGATGCAGGAACACCTTGCCGTCGGCATAGGCGAGACCGCGGTTCACCGTATCGCAGCACATCACCGGAATGACGGTGGGATCCTGCTTCGGCTCGTACTTCCAGATGATCTTGCCTTCGTTGTTGAGGTCGAGGGCATAGACGATGTTCGGGAAGGGCGTGTGGACATACATGATGTCGCCCACGACCAGCGGAGAGCCCTCATGGCCGCGCAGCACGCCCGTGGAGAAGGTCCAGGAGACCTGGAGCTTGTTCACGTTGTCGGTCGTGATCTGCTTGAGCTTGGAATGGCGGGTGTTGGCGTAGTCGCCGGTCTGGAGAACCCACTGGTTGGGGTCCTGGGTAAGCTTGAGAACACTGTCATTCGCGCTGGCGGGCGCGCCGAAAAATACGGTTGCCGCCGCCGTGGCGGTCAAAACCAAAAGACGTCTCATCCGGGCTTCCTCCGATGGATGCGGGTCCGCCTCCACGCGCATGTGGAGCGGGAAACGCACTGAGCGTTTGTTTTCGCCTTGGGGGACTCCATCTACTTCGGCAGCGTGTCACGACCGGCGTGATGCCCTGAAGCCTTGCGGTGACAAGTGCGTCCCGCAGGCCTGCGAACCAACCCCGCGTTCCCCGCACGGAGCTGTTGAAGCCGAAGCTGTGAGGAACGTAAGCAATGTTTTCGCCCAAGGCAATACGCCAAATGTCCGGTTGACGAGGCGATTTATACTGCAAGCGCGAAGTTGCCCTACGTAATTTTGCAATGCAGCAATATTCGCGTTCGGCAGCGGCTGCGCGGCTCTATTCCCATTCCAGCTCGTGATAGGCCGACGTCGCGTTGCGGGCGTTGAAGTCGTCGAACAGCTTCCAGTCCGGCGCCTCCTCGCGACCAGCCGCGCGGGCCGCCTCGGCCATGGTGCCGCCGGCCTTGACCGTGGCACGCACGCCGGCGACGAGGCGTTTGAGATAGCGCTCGGTGGGCGCCGCAGCGTCCGGCCAGGGGGCGGAGGCGGGCCCGTGGCCCGGCACCACGCGGGCCGCAGGCCGGCGCTTCATCTCCTCCAGGAGGGCGATCCAGCCCAGCGCCTTGCCGTCGAGGGCGGGGACATGCCCCAGGAAGAGAAGATCGCCAAGGAACCAGGTGCTCGTCTTTTCGTCGAATACCGTGAGGTCGGTGGCGGTATGGGCGGTCGGCCACGCCTCGAGACGCAGCGGACGCTCCCCGAGATCGATGCTGCGCACCTTGTCCACGGTCTCGTCGGGCAGAATCACCTGCGTCCCCTCCGCCGCCTCCGGCCCGATGAGGCGCTCGGTGGCGGAAAGGTAGGAAGAGGCGCGGGCGGAGAGCGCCTCCGGCAGGTTGTGATGGCCGATGAAGGTCACGCCCGGCCCCACGAACGCAGCATCGCCGAGCACGTGATCGGGGTGCATGTGGGTGTTGATGACATAGCGGATCGGCAGCGCCGTCCGAGCCCGGATGGCCGCCTTCAGCGCCTCCCCCGCCGCCTTGCTGCCGCCGGTGTCGATCACCGCCACGGCATCCTTGCCGACGACGAAGCCGGCATTGCCGACGAAGCCGAGATTCTTCGGCAATGCAAGGGCATAGGGCGCCTGATGGACAAAGACGCCGGGGGCAATCTCGCTCACCGCGAACGGCTCCGGCTGCGCTTGCGCTGCAGTTGGAATCGCGCCCACCAGCAGCGCCGCGAGCGCCGCGCCTGCGGCCACGCGCGGCACCGTCTGGGGCTTGCAGCCATGGGCTCCGGAACGCTCCATCTCACCCCTCCCGCAGCAGAGGAAAGCGCGCAGCCAGCGCCGCCCGCTCAGCCTCGATCCATGGACCATCGCGCATGGCTCGCGGCAAGGCGAGACACACCTCCTCGACGACGTGGGTGGGCCGTGGCGCCAGCATAACCACGCGGTCGGCCAGTTCCAGCGCCTCGCGCACATTGTGCGTCACCATGAGCACGCTGGTCCCGCCGTCCGCTGCCAGCGCCACGTAGCGGCGCAGGTCTGCGGCGGCCTGGGCATCGAGGGAGACGAAGGGCTCGTCGAGCACCAGAAGGTCCGGCTCCAGCGCCATGGCGCGCGCCAGCGAGACCCGCCGGGCGAGGCCCAGCGACAGTTCGCCGGGATAGCGCGCCGCATGGGCCGAGAGGCCGAAGCGCGCGATCAGCCGAGCGAGGTCCATGGCCCGGCGCGCTTTCGGCAGCACGAGGCGGATGTTCTCCTCCACCGTGCGCCACGGCAGAAGACGCGGTTCCTGGAAGGCGACACCGATGGACAGGGTCGCGGGATCGGGCCTCACCTCGCCCTCGAAGGCGCGGTCGAGCCCGGCGAGGATGCGCAGCGTCGTCGTCTTGCCGCAGCCCGAGGGGCCGATGAGGCAGACGAATTCGCCCCTGCGCAGAGCGAGCGTGATGCCGCGCACAGCCTCCATCCCGGTGCCGTCGGGCCGCCGGTAGGTCTTGGCGCGGATGACCGCCTCAATGAGCGGAGAGGCGCCAGCGTCGGACATGGGCTTCATAGGGCTGCAGCACGCCGTATTCGATGGCCAGCATGACCGCCATGAAGGCCAGCGAATAGCCGAGCACGGCGGTCACGTCGAACAGCTGGAAACAGACCGAGATGGCGTAGCCGACGCCGTTGGGGCGCCCCAGCAACTCCACCACGAGCACGATCTTCCACACCAGCGCGAGACCCGAGCGCGCCGCCCCCGCGAGATGCGGCTGCAACTGCGGGATCAGCACGTGGCGCAGCCGGTCCATGGGCGACAGGCGGAAGGCGCTCGCCATCTCGTCGAGTTCCGGGGAGAGCGCGCGAGTGCCCTCGCGCATCAGCACCGCCACGGTCGGAATCTTGTTGAGCGCCACGGCGAGCACCGCCGCCGCCTCGGTGAGGCCGAGCCAGATGTAGCAGAGCACGGTGATGACGAGGGCGGGCGTGTTGAGCAGCACGATCACCCAGGTGTCGAAGGCCGTGTCGAGCCTGCGCGAGCGGCCGAGCGCGACGCCGATGGCGCAGCCCAGCGCCATGGCCACCACGAAGGAGACGACGACCCGCCCGAGCGTGATGGCGATGTTGGAGACAAGATCGCCCCCCGTCGCCTCCCGCGCGATGAAGGCGAACACCGCATGCGGCGCCGGAAGGGACCGGCTGTGCGCCAGGGTCGCCGTAATCTCCCATGCCAGCAGCAGCAGGACGAGCGAGGCCGCCCGCGCCGCGGTGCCCGAAGAAAGCAGCTTCATCGCGCCGCCGGCGCCTGGAAATAGAGGTCCGCCGGCAGGCGCGTGGCGCTGCCCACCAGCTTCGTTCCGCCGAGCTTCACCAGAACAGCATAAAGCTGCGCGGCAAGCGTCTGCTCCTCGGCAAGCGACAGCCGGGGGATGCCGGCGAGGAAGCCGCGGCGCAAGGCCTCGAAGGTGGCTTCGTCGCCCGCCTGCATCTGCGCCCGCGCCGCCGCCCAGCCGGGCCCGGAGCGGGCGGGATCAGGATCGGCCAGCGCCGTCTTGGTGGCGCGGGACGCGGCGGCGAAGGCGGCGACGGTGGCGGGGTTCGCGCGGGCGAAGGCACCGTCGAACACATAGCCCACCAGCGTCGGCTCATGGGCGAGGCCGAAGCCCTTCACCATCTCCTCCACGGTGAGCATCTGCCGGAAGCCTTTGGGCTCCAGACGCGCGGCGAAAGTCCAGTAGATCAGCGCGGCGTCGAGATGGCCTGCCTCCAGCTCGGCCGCGAGCAGGGGTGGCGCGGCGAACACCGGCTGTGCGGCGGTCTGGAGATCGAGACCGGCCTTCTCCTGCGCCGTCGCCTTGAGCATGAGCCAGCTTTTGTCGAGCGGGCCGCCGGCGACCCCCAGCCTCTTGCCGGCGAGGTCCGCGAGGGAGCGGATGGGGGAGCCCTTGGGCACCATCACCGCCCCTTCCGAGGAGGAGAAGGGGATGTAGACGAGATCGCGCCCGTCCGCCTTTACCCGCGCCGCCCAGAGCAGGTCGCTGACGATGGCATCAGCCGCCCCCGCCATGAAGGCGACGCGGCCGGCGTCATTGTTGGCATAGCGGGTGACATCGAGCGTCACGCCATTGGCCGCATCGAGCCCCAGCGCGCCCATGGCCGCGATTTCCCAGGCGGCCGAGCCGAATTGCAGGATGCCGAGGCGGATGGGCGGCAGCGCGGCACGCGCGGGAGAGAGCGGCCCGCCGGCAAGCGCGACGGCAGCGCCGGACAGCGCGGCGCCCGAGAGCGCCAGCAGGCGGCGGCGCGTGAGCATGGCCTTCCTCCCGAAATCCTCCGGCCGGCGCCGCGCCCGCGACCCCGCCCGATGCGCCGCCACTGTGGCGACGCCGGGAAGAAGTGTCCATAACGATCTGAAACAAAAGGGCTTTTCTGAGAGGAATTTAAGAAAACAGGAGAGGGAAGAGTTCCCGCCTCACACCGGACGACGGTCCTCGATGGTCTTGGCGTCGGCGGGCAGGGTGCCGGGCGAGAGCACGACGAGCCGGCCGCGCAGCTTGGTGGCGGAGCGGATGTCCTCCAGCAATGCATCCTGCGAGAGCGCGGCGACGTCGGCCACCTCGATCTCCAGCGCCATGTCGTCCTGGTCGCCCGCGCGATCCACCACGAGACGGGCCTTCGCCACGGCCGGATGCTTCTTCACCGCCGCCTGAACCTGCACGGGATGCACGAACATGCCGCGGATCTTCGTGGTCTGATCGGCGCGGCCCATCCAGCCTTTCAGGCGGATGTTGGTGCGCCCGCAGGGGCTGGTGCCCGGCATCACGGCGGAGAGGTCGCCGGTGGCGAAGCGCACGAGGGGATAGTCAGGCTCGAACAGGGTGACGACCACCTCGCCCACCTCGCCCACGGCCTCCACCGGATCGCCGGTGCCGGGGCGCAGGATTTCCACGAGGCAGCCCTCGTCGACGATCATGCCGTCCTCGGCCTCGCTCTCATAGGCGACGAGGCCGAGGTCGGCCGTGCCGTAGCACTGGCGGGCGGTGATGCCGGCGGCCTTCAGCTCGGCCCGATGGACCGGCAGGAAGGCCTCGCCCGACACCAATGCCTTGGTGAGGCAGGAGATGTCGGTGCCTGTCTCCCGCGCCTTGTCCACGAGGATCTTCAGGAAGGAGGGTGTACCGCCGTAGCCCTGCGGGCGGATGTCGGCGATGGCGCGCAATTGCAGGTCGGTCTGGCCGACGCCGGCCGGCACCACGGCGCAGCCCAGCGCATTGGCGCCGCTCTCGATCATCGAGCCGGCGGGGGTCAGGTGATAGGAGAAGGAATTGTGCACGATGTCCCCGGCGCGGAAGCCGGCCGCGAACAGGCCGCGGGCGAAGCGCCAGAAATCGGGGCCGTGGCCCTCCACGTCATAGATGGGGCCGGGCGACATGAAGATGCGCGCCAGCCTGCCGGGCGGCGTGGCGTTGAGCCCGCCAAAGGGATAGCTCCGCGGCTGGATCTCAAGCAGGTCCGACTTGCGGGTGACGGGCAATTGCGCCAGCGCGGCCCGCGTGGTGATGGCGGCCGGATCCACATCCTTGAACAGCGCGGCGAAATAGGGCGCCTTCGCCTTGGCGTGGGCGACCTGCGCGGCGAGCGCCTGCATCAGCGCCTGCTCGCGCGCTTCAGGGTCGCGGGTCTCGCTGGCGTCGTAGTGGCGGTTCGGATCGGTCATGGTGTCTTCCTGTCCCGCGCCCTGTCCCTTTTGGTGCCGTCATGGCCGGGCTTGTCCCGGCCATCCACATCGGGCCGCCGGAGAAATGGTTGGTGGTGTTCCCAGCCGCTCCACGTGGATGGCCGGGACAAGCCCGGCCATGACGCCGTGCTGTTCAGATCGCGGCGCCCCCGCTTGCCTCAGAGCCACCTCTTGCGGCGCTTGAAGCTCTTCAGGTTCTTGAAGCTCTTGCGCTCGTCGCCGCCGCCCTGGCCGAGGTAGAATTCCTTCACGTCCTCGTTGGTCGCCAGCATCTCGGCACTGCCATCGAGCACGATCTTGCCCTGCTCCATGATGTAGCCGTAGTCCGCCACGGAGAGCGCCACGCGCGCGTTCTGCTCCACCAGCAGGATGGTGACGCCGAGGTCCTGGTTCAGCTTCTTGATGATGGAGAACACCTCCTTCACCAGAAGCGGCGACAGGCCCATGGAGGGCTCGTCCATGAGGATGAGCTTGGGGCGGGACATGATGGCGCGGCCGATGGCCAGCATCTGCTGCTCGCCGCCGGAGAGATAGCCGGCGAGGCCGGTGCGCTCCTTGAGGCGGGGGAAGTATTCGTAGACGCGCTCGATGTCGCTCTTCACCTCGTTGTCGCGCCGGGTGAAGGCGCCGAGGCGAAGGTTCTCGAGGCAGGTCATGTCGGCGATGATGCGGCGGCCTTCCATCACCTGGAAGATGCCGCGGCGGACGATCCTGTCCGGCTCGATGCCGTTGATGCGCTCGCCCATGAAGGTTACGTCGCCACGGGTGATCTCGCCGTCCTCGGTCTTCAGGAGGCCGGAGATCGCCTTCAGCGTGGTGGACTTGCCGGCGCCGTTGGAGCCGAGCAAAGCGACGATCTGGCCCTTCGGCACCTTCAGGGAAAGGCCGCGCAGGACGAGGATGACGTCGTTGTAGACCACCTCGATGTTGTCCACCGACAGGAGCGGGGGCGCGGTCTCGGCGGCGGGTTCGAACTTCAGTGCGGCCTCGGCCATGGCGGTCTCCGATCTAACCCCTCTCCCCTTGCGGGAGAGGGTGGATCGCGGCGGGGCCGCGAGACGGGTGAGGGGGTGGCGCCGTTCGCGGTGCCTGACCCGGCGACGAGGGCCGGTACCACCCCTCACCCCCGGCCCCTCTCCCGCAAGGGGAGAGGGGAGGAGTGTTCACATCACCAGCCCTGCAGTTCCGTCTTGCGCGGCAGGTCGATGGTGGCGACCTTTTCGAGCTTGATGGTGCCGGCCTTCACGAGGTCGGCCACGGAGGCGTCGGTGGCGCCCGTCACCACGGAGCGGTAGAGGTCCACGCGGGTGGTGGGGCGGTGGTCGGTGGCGGTCCAGGTGGAGGGATTGCACACGCCGTCCATGCCCTTGGGCACCCAGTCCTTCTTCTGGTACATGCCGTCGCGGATCTTCACGCCGGTCACGCCGCCGTTCTTGTCCGCCCACTCCATGGCTTCCTTCATGTAGAGAGCGGTGCAGATGGCCGCGAGATAATGCACCGGGCGATAGGCCGCGCCCGAGGCATCGGACATCTTGGAAATCTCCTTGGCGGTGGCCAGGCCGGGCGCCGAGCCGTTCCAGGTCACGGCGGTGCGCACCGGGAAGACGACGCCGTTGGCAGCTTCGCCCGCGGCCTTCATGGCGTTCTCGTCCATGCCCCACACGTTGCCGAGGAACTGCACGTCCACGCCGGCGGTCTTGCACGCCTTCAGCACCGAGATGTTGGAGCCGGCGGTGTTGCCGAGATACGCGTAGTTGGCGCCAGACTGCTTCAGCGTCAGGCACTGGGGGGTGTAGTCACCCGGCGTGAGGGCGAAGGTGATCGGATCGAGCACCTCGAAGCCGAGCGACTTGGCATATTCCGCCGCTGCTTCCTTGGGCGAGTTCGGATAGGGGTGGTTCGCACCCATGTGCACCCACTTGGGCTTGCCGGGCTTGCCCTTCTTCTTCCAGTCGTCGGCGGCCCACTGCACCATGGCGCGGGCGGCGTCCGAATAGGACGGGCCGTAGAAGAAGTTGAACGGCGCGGCGCGCTCGCTCTTGGCGTTCACCTTGCCCACGGGATCGGTGAGGGAGGCGGAGTAGGAGCCCGAGTAATAGGGGATCTCCTCCTTCGTCACCATACCCACGAGGGCTTCGGTATCGGCGGTGCCCCAGCCCTGGATGGCGACCACCTTGTCGGTGCCCACCCACTTCTTGAAGGCGGCCAGCGCGCGGGGCACCTGGTAGCCGTATTCGTTGAAGTCGGAATTGATCTTCTTGCCGTTGACGCCGCCATTGGCGTTGATCCAGGCGATGGTGTCCTGGATGCCCTGACCGTAGGGCTGGCCCACGTCCGAGGTGCCGCCGGAATAGTCGGCGAGATGGCCGATGTTGATCGACTGCGCGAGCGCGGGCGTCGCTGCGGCAATCGCCAGCGCAGAGACGAGGGAAAGGGTCAGTCGCTTCATCTGTGGCTCCTTGGGTTTCCTCTTGCGCCGGGCGGTCTGCGCCGCCTCGGCTCGGGTTTCGTCGGGACCTGAACGCGTCAATAGGAGAAGGGATAGAGCTTCCAGTAGGCCTTGATAAGGCGCCAGCGGTGGGCGAGGCCGTCCGGCTCGAAGATGAGGAAGAGGATGATGGTGAGGCCGATCAGCATCTCGCGCATGTAGGTGATGCCGTCTTTGAGGTGCAGCGCCTGGTCGATGGCCGAGCCCTGCAGCGCGGATGCGAGCCAGCCGGTGGCCTCGGGCAGCAGCACCATGAACACGGTGCCCATCAGCGAGCCCATGATGGAGCCGAGCCCGCCGATGATGATCATGCCGAGGAACTGGATGGAGAAGAGGATGTCGAGCCCCTCCACCGACATGAAGCCCACATAGTGCGCATAGAGCGCCCCGCCGATGCCGGCGTAGAAGGACGAGATGCCGAACGCCATGGTGCGATACTTGGTGAGGTTCACGCCCATCATCTCGGCGGAGAGATAATGGTCGCGCACCGCGATCAGCGCCCGCCCATCGCGGCTGCGCATGAGGTTGGTGGCACCGATGTATCCGATGACCACGAAGAACAGCACCACGTAGAAATAGCGCGCATCGCCCGACATGTCGTAGCCGAACAGGGTGAAGGGCGCGGCGATGGCGCCGTGGGTGCCGCCGGTGAACCATTCGGCGCGCACGAAGAAGTCCTGCAGGATGAACTGGGCGGCGAGCGTCGCGATGGCGAGGTAGAGCCCCTTCACCCGTGCCGCCGGCAGGCCGAAGATGAGGCCCACCACAGTGGTCCACAGCCCCGCCAGCACGATGGCGAAGAGCACCGGCACGCCCTTGTTGGCAAGATAAGCGGAGGCGAAACCGCCGAAGCCGAAGAACACCGCGTGGCCGATGGAGATCTGCCCGGAAAATCCGACCAGGATGTTCAGCCCCAGCGCGGCGATGCCGAGATAGCCGATCTGGATCATCAGGCTCAGCACGTAGCGCGAGGCGAACAGCGGCGTGCAGCACAGGGCCACGACGGCGAGGATGACGAAGATCAGCGTCAGCCGCGTCTGGAAGATGGTCTGGTCGGCCTTGTAGCTGGTGCGATAGTCGCCGCACGGCCGCAGGGAGGTGAGCGCCATGACCTCAGACCCTCTCGATGTCGCGGGTGCCGAACAGCCCGTAGGGCTTGATCATCAGGATGATGATCAGGGCGTAGAAGGGGATGATCTCGTAGAGGTTGCCCCACTTCAGATACTGGCTGTCCACGTACTGCCCGAGGTTTTCCAGGAGGCCGACGATGAGGCCGCCCACCACCGCGCCGAACACGCTGTCGAGGCCGCCGAGGATCACCGCCGGAAACACCTTGATGCCGAAGTAGGAGAGGGCCGACGACACGCCGTTGACGATGCCCACCACCACGCCGGCCACCGCTGAAACCGCCGCCGAGATACCCCAGGAGAGCGCGAACACCTGGCGCACCGAGATGCCGAGGGACTGTGCCACCTGCTGGGAGAAGGCGGTGGCCCGCATGGCGAGGCCGAGCCGCGAATACTTAAAGAACCAGGCGAAGCCCGCCATGATCGCGAGACTGACGCCCGTGGACATGAGATAGGCCGTCTGCACTTGCAGCCCCAGGATGTTCACCTGTGCCACCGGGAAAATGGGCGGGAACGGCTGCGCGAAGGTGCCGAACATCCACTTCATCAGCGCCTGGAAGAAGATGGAGAGGCCGATCGTCACCATGATGACGGAGATGATCGGCTCGCCGATGAGCGGGCGCAGCACGATCATTTGCACGGCGATGCCGAACACCATCATGAAGCAGACGGCGATGAGGAAGCCCCAGAAGAAGGGGATGTTCCAGGCGGTCAGCAGCCACCAGCAGGTCCAGGCGCCGATGAGCAGGAACTCGCCCTGGGCGAAGTTCACCACCTGCGAGGCCTTGTAGATGAGCACGAAACACATGCCGACCACACCATAGAGCGTGCCGATGATGAGCCCGTTGATGATGAGCTGAAGCAGGAGCTGGGATTGCATCACGCCGCCCTCCTTTTTCCGTCATCCTTCACCGGCGGCGGGGCGCCGAGGTCGATGACGTCTAGCTTGGTCTTGATCCGCTGGCGGGTGCCGTCCTGGAAGGTGATGGTGGTGTCCACGTCGATCACCTTCTGCCCCTCGTACATGGCATCGATGATGGTGCCGTAGCGCTCGTTGATGACGCCGCGGCGCACCTTGCGGGTGCGGGTCAGCTCGCCGTCGTCGGCGTCCAGCTCCTTGTAGAGCAGGAGGAAACGGCCGATGCGCTGCTTCTCGGCGAGCGTCCGGTTCACCCCCTCCACTTCCTTCTTCAGAAGCGCGATGACTTCGGGCCGTGCCGAGAGGTCCGTATAGGTGGTGAACGAGATGCGGTTCTTCTCCGCCCACTTGGAGACGATGGAGAAGCGGATGCAGATGAGCGCCGCCAGGCTGTCGCGCCCGTCGCCCAGCACGACCGCCTCGGCCACGTAGGGCGAGAACTTCAGCTTGTTCTCGATATATTGGGGCGAGAAGCGATCATTGTGCGAGGTCTTCGCCATGTCGCGGATGCGGTCGATGACGACGAGATGGCCCTTGCCGTTGAAGAAGCCGGCATCACCCGTGCGCATCCAGCCTTCCTCGGCGAAGGACTTTTTCGTTTCCTCGTCGTTGCGGAAGTAGCCGGTGAACATGTTGGCGTGCCGCGTGACCACCTCGCCCAGACCGTTGGGATCGGGATCGTCGATGCGGATCTCGACGCCCTCGAACGGCACGCCCACCGTGTCGAAATCCACGTCCTTTTCCTTGTGCAGCGTGTAGGCGCCGAGCAGCTCGGTCTGGCCGTAGAGCTGGCGCATGGGCACGCCCAACGCGAGGAAGAAGCGGAAGGTGTCCGGCCCCAATGCCGCGCCGCCGGTGGCAGCGGATTTCAGGTGCGAGAAGCCGAGCCGGTCCCTGAGCGCGCGGAACAGGATGAAGTCGGCGAGCGGCGAGCGCCGCCCCTCGTCCAGCGCCTTGAGGCCGAGCTTCATGCCGAGGTCAAACATGCCGCGCTTCAGGGCGGAGGAATCCATCATGCGCGAGCGCACGTCGGCGGCGATCTGCTCCCACACGCGGGGGGCGAACAGCACGAAGGAGGGGCCGATCTCCCGCATGTCGGCCATCAGCGTCTCCTGCTCCTCCACGAAGTTCACCTTCATGCGGGAGATGAGCGCCTGACCGAAGGCGTAGATCTGCTCCATGATCCACGGCATCTGCAGAACACTGACATATTCGTCGGTGGGCAGGCGCGGGTCCATGTCCAGATAGGCCCGGCAATGCCTCAGCAGCGCGCCACCGGTGAGCATGGCGAGCTTGGGGTGGGAGGTGGTGCCCGAGGTGGTGCAGAGGATGGCCACATCCTCGCCCTTGCCGGCATCGACGAGGCGGTCGTAGGCGCCGGCATCGCGGGCAGCCACCTCGGCGCCGCGCTTCTCCAGCTCCTTCAGCGAGATGAGGCGTGGATCGTCATATTTGCGGATGCCGCGCGGGTCGGAATAGACAATGTGCCGGACGGTGGGGATCTTCTCGTCGAGCGAGAGCAGCTTGTCGACCTGCTCCTCGTCCTCGGCGAAGACCACCGCAACATCTGCATAGGTGACGAGATAGGCCACCTCGTCGCCCAGCGCATCGCGATAGATGCCGAGGCTCATGCCGCCGATGGCATGGGCGGCGATCTCGCCCATCAGCCATTCCGGTCGGTTGTCGCCGATGAGGCCGATCACGTCACCGCGGGAAACGCCGAGCGTGGTGAGGCCCAGGGTCATGTCGCGCACGCGGGTCGCGACCTCGCCCCAGGTGTAGGAAATCCAGATGCCGAGGTCCTTCTCGCGCAGCCACGTCTCGCCGGCGTGGGCTTTCGCGTTCAGCCGCAGCAGCTTCGGCAGGGTGTCGTGGACCGTGACGTCGGGATAGGCGGGAATGGGAGCCATGGTGCGCCTCAGCCTTGCCGCATCATGCGGACACGGCGGCGGGCGCCGCCTCTTCGATCTCAAGATCCTCCTCGCCGAGGTAGGCCTTGCGAACGTGCGGATCAGCCAGAACGGCGGCGGGCTCGCCCTCCACCAGCTTGCGGCCGAAATCGAGCACCATCACCCGGTGGGAGATGTCCATCACCACGCCCATGTCATGCTCGATCATGATGATCGTCATGCCCCATTCCTCGTTGAGATCGACGATGTAGCGGGCCATGTCCTCCTTCTCCTCGAGGTTCATGCCCGCCATGGGCTCGTCGAGGAGAATGAGCTTGGGCTCCAGCGCCACCGCGCGAGCGAGTTCCACGCGCTTGCGCAGCCCGTAGGAGAGGGTGCCGGCGGTGGCCTTGCGCACATGCTGGATATCGAGGAAGTCGATGACCTCCTCCACCTTGCGGCGATGCTCCAGCTCTTCCTTCTGCGCGCCGCCGATCCAGTAGAGCGCGCCGGTGAAGAAGTTGTTCTTCAGGAGGTGATGACGGCCGACCATGATGTTGTCGAGCACGCTCATGTGGCTGAACAGCGCGAGGTTCTGGAAGGTGCGGCCGATGCCGATCTCGGCGCGGCGATTGGGCTTCAGCTTGGTCACGTCGGCGCCGTCGAACACCACGCGTCCGTCGCTCGGCGTGTAGCGGCCGGAGATGCAGTTCAGCATGGATGTCTTGCCGGCGCCGTTCGGGCCGATGATGGAGAACAGCTCGCCGGGGCGCACATGGAAGCTCACATCGGACAGCGCCTTGAGGCCCCCGAAGCGGAGCGAGATGTTCTGCACATCAAGCAGGGCAGACACGCCCGTGGCAGCCCCGGCCGAAGCGGCAGGTAGCGACATGGTCCCCTCCCTATCCCGCATCGCGGGTTGGCTTCTATGAGCCGCTATCTCATATTATGAGATGCTGATTGATTTCATTATCGAGCGACCGTTTGAATCTTTCAAGCGAGACTTAAGGCGATCGCGAAAAATATTGCGGTCGATTTGAATTCGTCTCACATAATAAGACATGCTTGCGTCTTCCGATCCGGACTCGGGCCCCAAGGGCGCCCAAAGCTTGTCCCGGGCCATTTCGGTCCTGAGGGCCGTGGCCGGTGCGCCGTCCCATGGCGCGCGCCTGGCGGAACTCGTCGAGGGCACCGGGCTTTCCAAGGCCACCGCCCATCGTCTTGCCGCGGCGCTCGTTCACGAGGGCTTGCTGGCCTATGACGCGGCGAGCCGGTTCTATACCTTCGGCGAATTCTTCCTGGAGATGAGCAATCGGGCCGGGAAACCTCCGGCCGCGTCGGACACGCCGCAGCCTGATCCTGCGCCCAATCCGAGCCTGTACCAGAGGCCCGAATACTGCGGAAACGCCATCTCTCTCGCCCACCTGCTCTGCGACCGGCACCTGCCGGGCAAGCGCGCCCTTCCGGCCATGATCCACGAATCGGTGTCGGGCCAGACCTCGGAACTGAGCTTCGGCAGGCTGTCGGACTATTCATCGCGGTTTGCCCGTGTCCTGACGTCGGTCGGGATCAGGAAGGGCGACCGCGTCGCCGTGATGCTGCCCAAGGGCGTTGAACTGATCATTGCGGCCCTCGCAATCTGGCGGGTCGGCGCGGTCTACATGCCGCTCTTTTCCACCTATTCCGCATCGGCGGTGAATGCCCGCCTGGAGGCGGGCGGCGCGAAGGCGATCGTCGCAGATCGCGTGCTGGTCGAACGCGCCCGCAAGTACATCACGCCATCAACTCCGGTCTTTCTCGTGGAGGGAGACCATATCAACCGCATAGAAGGGCGCCTCACCCAGTTCTGGTCGTCGATCTACGAGGCGGAGCCGCTGGCCGAAGCCGCCACCTATGGCGAAAACGACCCGTTCATCATGACCTATTCGGCCAAGGTGGTGGAACCGAGATACGGCATCCTGACCCCCGTCCGCGCCCTGGCCGAAATCGAGCAGTACATGCGCCACGGGCTCGACGTCCGTGACGAGGACGTGTTCTGGAACATGACCGACCAGGGTTGGGAGTACGGCGTTTTCTACGGTCTCGTTGGCCCGCTCCTGATCGGCAAGTCCATCCTGTTCTGCGACGGGCCCTACGATGTCTCGCAGGGCTACCGCGTCCTGTCGAAGTTCCGCGTCACCAACCTCACCGCCGCCCCGTCACAGATCCGGGCCTGGCGCCGCGGCGATCCTGTCGCGGCATCGCATCGCCTCGCGCTGCGCATCGTCACCGTGGGCGGCGAGCCCTTGCCCCAGGACATCATCTCCTGGGTCACGCAGAAGCTCGGCGTGCCGCTGGTGAACCAGTACGGCCACCGCGAAGCGGGCATGATCGTCGGCATGAAGCATGACCCGCATGATCCCCGCTCCCTCGATCGTGTGTCCGTCGGCCGGGTCGCGCCCGGATTTTCCCTCGTCGTCCTCGACGAGACGGGCTCCGAGCTGGGCGTGGGCGCGGAGGGAATACTGGCGATCCACGTTCCGCGCTCGCCGCTTTTCTGGTTTCGCGCCTACAGCCAGGACGAAACGGCGACGGAGGCCAGATTTCGGTTCGGCCGTGACTATTACATCACCGGGGATACCGGCCACGTGGATGCGGACGGCTGCGTCCACTACGCCGGAGAAGCATCCCACGCCATTTCGATGCACAAGGATTGAGAGGTCACGCCCGCAGGGTGGCCATGTCGTCATCTCCCTATCCGGCACCCCGCGCTGTGCGGCGGACCGGGTGCCTTGTCCGATTTCTCGGCCCGGTCGTTTCGCCGGGTTGGTTAAACAATCAAGCGTTCTTTTTTATTGTGGTCAAGCGGCATTTCGTGTCGCAAGATGATCTTGCATCGCGGGGGCTGGGCTCGCACTCTGCCACGCGGATCGCAGCCGGATCGCGCGTTCGCGCAGTCCGCCCGCTCAATGAAGACACCCGGGCCGGACCTTTGAAGGGCCGGGACATCGAACGTTAAAAGGCAATGGCGCGCACCATCGGTTCCAACGGCGCACGCACCGCCGAAGCCATCCGGCAGGCGGGCGTCAAGCTTATCTACAAGCATGGCTACGAGGCCATGAGCCTGCGGCAGCTGGCGGCCGAGGTGGGCCTGCAGTCCGGCTCGCTCTACAAATATTTCGACAACAAGCAGACCCTGCTGTTCGACATCGTGCGCGACCACATGGAGGATCTGCTCGGCAAGGCCGAGGCGGACCTCGCCGGCATCGAAGACCCGCTGGCGCGTCTCAGGGTCTTCTGCGCCTTCCACCTGCGCTATCACATGACGCGGCTCGCCCACGTCTTCATCGCCAACATGGAGATCCGCAGCCTCGACGAGGCGCATCGCGCGGTCGTGGTCGGCCTGCGCCGGCGCTATGAGGGGCTGCTGGAGGGCATCCTGCGCCAAGGTGCGGCGCAAGGCGTGTTCGAGGTGCGCGAGCCCAAGGTCGCCACCTACGCCATCATCTCCATGCTCACCGGCATCTGCATGTGGTACCTGCCGGGCGGCCGATTGAGCCAGGACGAGATCGTGGACACCTACACCGCGCTCGTCATCGGCGGCGTCACCGGAGGGGCCCCGCTTCAGCCCCTCGCAGCCCCCACAGAGCTGCCGGTGCATGAGAAGCCGACGCGCCGACCCGCCTCGGTCCCCAAGGCCGCGCGGACGTGATGGGACGGCACGCCGTTCCTCGAAAATGACCGCGCGAAAGCCCTTGCGCCTCCAATAAAAAAACGTACGATCGTTTCCAAGCCGGCATCGACCGGCGCCGAGGGAGACGCCCGAGCCGCCTTGCGCCCAGCTGCGCGGGCATCGGCGCGCTTTGCCTCCGGCTGCCCCGCTGCCGGTTCGCGAGAGCCGGGCTCCTCGAGGATCGTCGGTCCTTGTGGAGATCGTTTCTCTTGAGGCGAAAGGGCGTGTGCTCCGGCCGATCATCGGTCCGGTCGGCCACGCGCCCGGGCATTGGGGGCGAGAGCGCTCATGGCGATCATCGAGGATGCGGTCGACCGCCGCTCCGACGCATTCCGCCGCAACCGGGAGGCGCTGGAAGCCTCCGTTGCGGAGCTTCGGTCCGTGGTGGAGAAGGTGGCGGAGGGTGGCGGCGCCGTCGCCCGCGAGCGCCACCTGAAGCGCGGCAAGCTGCTGCCGCGGGATCGCATCCGCACGCTGCTGGACACCGGCTCGCCCTTCCTGGAATTCAGCCAGCTCGCCGGCTACGGCATGTATGACGACGAGGTGCCCGCCGCCGGCATCATCACCGGCATCGGCCGCGTCTCGGGCCGCGAATGCGTCATCGTCGCCAACGACGCGACGGTGAAGGGCGGCACCTATTTCCCCATGACGGTGAAGAAGCATCTGCGCGCCCAGCGCGTCGCGCAGGAAAACCACCTGCCGTGCATCTACCTCGTGGATTCCGGCGGCGCCAACCTGCCGAACCAGGACGAGGTCTTCCCCGACCGCGAGCATTTCGGCCGCATCTTCTTCAATCAGGCCAACATGTCCGCCGCCGGCATCCCGCAGATCGCGGTGGTGATGGGATCCTGCACCGCCGGCGGCGCCTATGTGCCGGCCATGGCCGACCAGTCCATCATGGTGAAGAACCAGGCCACCATTTTCCTCGGCGGCCCGCCGCTGGTGAAGGCGGCCACCGGCGAGGTCGTCACCGCCGAGGAGCTGGGCGGTGCGGAGGTCCACACCCGCACCTCCGGCGTCGCCGACCACATGGCGGAGAACGACGCCCATGCGCTGGGCATCGCCCGCTCCATCGTCGCCGACCTCAACACCACGAAGGCCCATTCCCTCGACATCCGCGAGCCGCGCGCGCCGCTCTACGATGCGAAGGAGATTTACGGCGTCGTCTCGGCCGACCCCAAGCAGCCGTTCGACGTGAGGCAGATCATCGCCCGCATCGTGGACGGCTCCGAGTTCGACGAGTTCAAGCCGCTCTATGGGCCGACGCTGGTGACAGGCTTCGCCCGCATCTTCGGCTATCCCGTGGGCATCATCGCCAACAACGGCATCCTCTTCTCCGAAAGCGCGCTGAAGGGCGCGCACTTCGTGGAATTGTGCTGCCAGCGCAATATTCCCCTCGTCTTCCTGCAGAACATCACCGGCTTCATGGTGGGGCGGAAATATGAGGCGGGCGGCATCGCCAAGGATGGCGCGAAATTCGTCACCGCCGTATCCTGCGCATCCGTGCCCAAGTTCACGGTGGTGATCGGCAATTCCTTCGGCGCCGGAAACTACGGCATGTGCGGGCGCGCTTTCGATCCGCGCTTCCTGTGGATGTGGCCCAATGCCCGCATCTCGGTGATGGGCGGCGAGCAGGCGGCGGGGGTGCTGGCGCAGGTGAAGCGCGACGGCATCGAGGGGCGCGGCGGCACGTGGCCGGCGGCGGAGGAGGAAGCCTTCAAGGCGCCCATCCGCCACCAGTACGAGGTGCAGGGCCATCCCTATTATTCCTCGGCCCGGCTGTGGGACGATGGTGTGATCGACCCCGCCGACACCCGCATGGTGCTGGCCCTCGCGCTCTCCGCCGCCCTCAACGCCCCCGAGCAGGAGACACGCTTCGGCGTGTTCCGCATGTGATGGGGCGGATCGCAATTGTCGGGCTGCTCCCCTCTCCCGTCGAAGTCGGCTGTTGCCGACTTCGACCCTCACGAACCGAACTCGGCAACAGTCGAGTTCGGGCGGGAGAGGGTGGATCGCGGCGCAGCCGCGAGACGGGTGAGGGGTATGGCTCGGCCAGAGCCGTTCCTGGTGGCGACACCCCCCTCACCCCCAACCCCTCTCCCGCGAGGGGAGAGGGGAGTGCCGACCTCCTGCATGAGAGGCGGATGTCATGAGCAACAGCACCGGCCTCACCCGCACCCTTGAAGATGGCGTCGCCATCCTCACCCTCGACCGGCCCGAGGTGCGCAACGCCTTCGACGACGCGCTGATTGCCGCGCTGACGCAGGCCTATGAGGCGGCCATCGCGGACCCGTCGGCCGTCGCCATCCTGCTACGCGCCAACGGGCCGGTCTTCTGCTCCGGCGGCGATCTCAACTGGATGCGCCGCATGGCCTCCTATTCGCAGGAGGAGAACCTCGCCGATGCGCTGGGCCTCGCGAAGCTCATGCGCACCATCGATCTCTCGCCGAAGCCCACCCTCGTGCGCATCCACGGTTCGGCCTTCGCCGGGGCCACCGGCCTCATCGCGGCGAGCGACATCGCCGTGGCGGTGCCGGAGGCGGAATTCGCCGTCACGGAAGTGCGCATCGGCCTCATCCCGGCGGTCATCAGCCCCTATCTGGTGCGGGCCATGGGGGCGCGGCAGGCGCGGCGCTATTTCCTCACCGCCGAGCGGTTTTCCGCCGCGACGGCGCTGGGGCTGGGCCTCGTTCATGAGGTGGTGCCGGCGGAGGAGCTGGACGCCGCCATCGCCCGCCATCTGAAAGCGCTGAAGGCGGCGAGCCCCGCCGCGCTTGCCGCCACCAAGGCGCTCGTCGCCGCCGTGGACAAGCCCCTCGACGACCACGTCATCACCGACACCGCCCATCGCATCGCCGACCAGCGCGCCAGCGCCGACGGCCGCGAGGGCGTCACCGCCTTCCTCGAAAAGAGAAAACCCAATTGGGGGGCCGCATGATCAGTCCCATCCGCACCCTGCTCGTCGCCAATCGCGGCGAGATCGCCGTGCGCGTGATGCGCACCGCCAAGGCTCTGGGCCTGCGCACCGTCGCCGTCTATTCGGAGGCGGACGCGGACGCGCTGCATGTGGCGGTGGCGGACGAGGCCTATCCCATCGGCCCGGCGCCGGCGCGCGAGAGCTATCTCAGGATCGACGCCATTCTCGACGCCGCGAAGAAAAGCGGGGCGGATGCCATCCATCCCGGCTACGGCTTCCTCTCCGAAAATGCCGCCTTCGCCGATGCCTGCGAACAGGCCGGCATCGTCTTCGTCGGCCCGCCGGCTTCGGCCATCCGCGCCATGGGCTCCAAGAGCGCCGCCAAGGCGCTGATGGAGAAGGCGGGCGTGCCGCTTGTGCCCGGCTATCACGGTGAGGATCAGGATGCGGGCCTGCTCGCCCGCGAGGCGGAGCGCATCGGCTTCCCGGTGCTCATCAAGGCCTCGGCCGGCGGCGGCGGCAAGGGCATGAAGGTGGTGCGCTCGGCGGAAGACTTCCCCGAAGCTCTCGCCTCCGCCCAGCGCGAGGCGAAGAGCGCCTTCGGCGACGACAAGGTGCTGGTGGAGAAATATCTCACCACCCCGCGCCACATCGAGGTGCAGGTCTTCGCCGACAGCCACGGCAATTGCGTCTATCTCCACGAGCGCGACTGCTCCATCCAGCGTCGCCACCAGAAGGTGGTGGAGGAAGCACCCGCCCCCGGCATGACGCCGGAGCGCCGCGCCGCCATGGGCCAGGCGGCGGTGGATGCGGCCAAGGCGGTGGGCTATCGCGGTGCCGGCACGGTGGAGTTCATCGCCGAGGGCGAGCATTTCTACTTCATGGAGATGAACACCCGCCTTCAGGTGGAGCATCCGGTGACGGAAGCCATCACCGGGCAGGATCTGGTGCAATGGCAGATCCGCGTCGCGCAGGGCGAGACCCTGCCGCTGACGCAGGAGGAAATTCCCCTCGAGGGCCACGCCATCGAGGTGCGGCTCTATGCGGAGGACCCGGCGCGGGACTTCCTGCCCCAGGTGGGCCGGCTCGATCACCTCGTGCTGCCGTCCCACCTCGATCACACGCGGGTGGATACCGGCGTGCGGGCCGGGGATACGGTCTCCATCCATTACGATCCGATGATCGCCAAGATCATCGTCTCCGGCGCCGACCGGCTCGAAGCCGTGCGACGACTGGAAGCGGCGCTTGCGGCCACCGAGGTGGTGGGGCTCGCCACCAACCGGGTGTTCCTGAAGGCCATCGCCGCTCATCCGGCGTTTGCTGCGGCCGAACTCGACACCAATTTCATCGCCCGCCATCAGGACGTGCTGCTGCCCGCCCCGGCGCCGGTGGACGACATGGTGCTGGCCCTCGCCGCCCTCTCCATCCTGAAGGAGGAGGCGCGCCAGTCGGCCGAGACGGTGGATGCGGCCGATCCGTGGTCGCCCTGGGGCCTCGCGCCCGGCTGGCGGCTCAACCGCGACGCCCATGTGGACCTGACCTTTGCCGACCGCGAACGGCGCATCGACATCCGCGCCCATTTCCGCCCCCACGGCTTCATCCTGGCCTTGCCCGGCGGCGACATGGCGGTGGAGGGCGAGGCGGAAGCGGACGGCAGCCTGCGTGCCCGCCTCGACGGGGTGGCCCTTTCGGCGCGGGTGATCCGCACCGGCAACCGCCTCACCGTGTTCGTGCGCGGCGGAGAATATGCGGTGGACTTCATCGATCCCCGCCTCGCCTCGCAGGCCGCCACCGGCACCGCCGGCCGGCTCGTCGCGCCCATGCCCGGCACCATCATCCGCATCGCGGTGGAGGAAGGGCAGGAGGTGACGAAGGGCGCCGCTTTGGTGGTGGTCGAGGCGATGAAGATGGAGCATACCGTCGCCGCGCCGCGCGATGGCAAGGTGAAGGCGCTGAAATTCGCCGTGGGCGACCTCGTGGACGAGGGCGCCGAGCTTCTGGTTCTGGAGGACGCCTGATGGCCCGCCCCGCTTCCGTCCGCATCGTCGAGGTCGGCCCCCGCGACGGGCTGCAGAACGAACCGGGCATCGTGCCTCTCGATGCCAAGGTGGCGCTCATCGACGCCCTCGCCGACGCCGGGCTGAAGATGATCGAGGCCGGTTCGTTCGTTTCGCCGAAATGGGTGCCGCAGATGGCCGACACCGCCGAGGTGCTGGGCGCCATCAATCGCCAGGCCGGCGTGCGCTACACCGTGCTGGCGCCCAACCTGAAAGGGCTGGAGCTGGCGCTCGCCTGCGGCATCGAGGAGGTGGCGGTGTTCACCGCGGCCTCGGAGGCGTTCACGCAGAAAAACATCAACTGCACCATCGCCGAGAGCCTGGAGCGCTTCACCCCGCTCATCGATCTCGCCCGCGCGCGGGGTGTCGCGGTGCGCGGCTATGTGAGCTGCGCGCTCGGCTGCCCCTATCAGGGCGAGGTGCCGGTGGCGAAGGTGGTGGAGGTGTCGGAAGCCCTCACCGCCATGGGCTGCTACGAGGTCTCGGTGAGCGACACCATCGGCGTCGGCACGCCCGACCAGGCGCAGGCGGTGACCGAGGCCGTCGCCGAACGCATCGGCCTTGAGCGCACCGCCATCCATTTCCACGACACCTACGGGCAGGCGCTGGCCAACGTGCTGGCCTGCCTCGATATCGGTGTCGCCAGCGTGGATTCGGCCGTGGCGGGGCTCGGCGGCTGTCCCTATGCCAAGGGCGCGTCCGGCAATCTCGCCACCGAGGATCTCGTCTACATGCTCAACGGCCTCGGCATCGAGACCGGCGTCGATCTCGACCGCCTCGCCGCCGCCGGCCGCGCGATCACCGCAGCGCTCGGCCGCACGCCGGCCTCCAAGGTCGCGCAGGCGCTGGCGGCCAAATGTGCGTGACGCCCGGCTGAGGTGGAGCCGGTGGCGTCGGGCGCCCTTATCCCGTAACCTTAACGGCAGTTGAAGGGGGCGCTCCGTTGCCTTGACGGGATGCAACCCCTAACTGTCGCCAAGTGAAACCGGCGCAGGGTCTGCCGGTCAGTTCGGGATCGCGCTCATGCCCGCGTCCAATGCCGCTTTGACCGTTTCGGGCCGCGCCATGCGGCGGTTCGCGCTGGCGACCTTTGCGCTTGCCGCTCTTGCTGCTCCCGCGGCTGCGCAGGAGCTGACGCGTCTTTATGCGCCGAAGCCGCCCACCGGCTCCGCTTATGTCCGGGTGGTGGACCTTGCCGCGAGCGGCGCGCCCATCTCAATCGGCAGCGCGGCGGCTGCGGCCGTTCCCGCCGGAGACACCGCCACCATCTACCGCATCGTGAAGGGCGGCACCCCGCTCGCCGTCAGCATTGCCGGCAAGCCGGCCGAGGGCGGCATCGTGCCCCCCGCCGATGCCTTCTCCACCGTCATCGTCCCGACCACCGGCCCGGCGGTGGTGATTGCCGACCCCACCGAGGGCCGCAACGACCTCAAGGCGCAGCTGCGCGTCTACAATCTGGTGCCCGGCTGTGCGGCAAGCGTGGCGGTGGCCGATGGCGGCCCCGTCGTGTTCGAGGGCGTTGCCACCAACGACACCCGCCAGCGCGCCATCAACCCCATCGAGGCGGTTCTGGCGGCAAGCTGCGGAACGGCTGTGTCGCAGCCGCTGAAGCTGCCGCAGCTGAAGGCGGGCGACCATTACAGCCTGTTCCTCCTGCCCGGTGCCAACGGGCCGAAGCTGACGGGCCAGCGCGACGAGACGGAGCCCTATCGCGGGCCTGGCAACTGATCCGGCCCCATGGTTTTCGCTTCCGACAGCTTCCTCTTCCTGTTCCTCCCGGTCTTCCTCATCGTCTATGCGCTGACGCCGGGCATGGCGCGCAATGTCGCCATCCTCGCCTTTTCCTGGCTGTTCTACGCATGGTGGCGGGCGGACTTCCTGCCGCTCATCGTCTCCATCGCCATCTGGTCGTGGGCGACGGGCCTGTGGATTTCCCGTGCCGAAGGGCGGGCGCGGGGTTGGGCGTTGTTCATCGGCATCGTCTGGCCGCTCGCGTCGCTGATCTGGTTCAAATACGCCAACATGCTGGTGCATTCGACCGAGGTGCTCACCGCCTCGGTCTGGGGCTGGCCGGACGTGCTGCTGCCCATCGGCCTGTCCTTCTTCGTGTTCGGCGCCATCTCCTATTCCACCGACGTGTTCCGCGGCACGGTGAAGGCCGAGCCCTCGTTCGTGAACTATGCCACCTACCAGTCCATGTTCGGCCACCTCGTGGCGGGCCCGGTGGTGCGCTATGAATGGGTGGCGCAGCGCCTGAAGGAGCGCACCTTCCACCGCGCCGAATTCATGTTCGGCGTCGAGCGCTTCATGCTCGGCTTCGCCCAGAAGGTGCTGATCGCCGATACGCTCGCGCCCATGGTGGATGCCGGCTACGCCATCGCCCATCCCACCACGGCGGATGTGCTGCTCTCCGTCACCGGCTACACGCTCCAGCTCTATTTCGACTTCTCCGGCTACAGCGCCATGGCCATCGGCCTCGGCCTGATGGTGGGGCTGAAATTCCCGGAGAATTTCGACAACCCGTATCTCTCCACCTCGCTGGCCGAATTCTGGCGGCGCTGGCACATCTCCCTGTCGAGCTGGCTGCGGGACTATCTCTACATTCCCCTGGGCGGCAATCGCGGGTCCACGGGCCGCGTGTCCACCAACCTCCTCATCACCATGGGTCTCGGCGGCCTCTGGCACGGGGCGAGCTGGACTTTCCTCGTCTGGGGCCTCTGGCATGGGTTCGGGCTCATGGTCGGACGGGTGTGGAAGAATCTCGGCCTGCCGGGAACGGGGGCGCTTGCGGGGCACGTCCTCACGCTCGCCTTCGTCATGGTCGGCTGGGCGCTGTTCCGCGCGCAGAGCTGGGTCGAGGCGGGGGTGATCTTTTCCGGCCTCGCCGGTACCAACGGCATCCCGCTGAGCCCGGCCATGGGCGCGGCCATTCGGCCGGTGGAGATCGCGACGGTCGTGCTTGGCATCGGCCTCGTCTATTTGCCGAAGCTCATGCGCATCGATCCCTCCGCGCCCAATCCCGGCCATTGGCTGCGCGCCTGGACGGCTCTGCCTTTGTTCCTGTTCGCCGTGCTGGTGCTGCAGGGGCGGATGGTGGTGCCCTTCCTCTATTTCCAGTTCTGAGGGGGGGACGATGCCGCATCTCGCCCGCGCCCTCGCAACCCTCGCCTTCCTGGCGCTGATGCTGACCGGCCTCGGCTTCGTCGCCGTGCACCTGAAAGGCGAGGAGGCGCGCACGGCGCTCGCGGCGGCGGCCACCCCCGAAAACGTCCTGACCGGCCGCTTCACCGCGGTGCTCGACAAGCAGATCACCGCGGCACTGCCCAAGCTGACGGGGCTTGAGGATGTGGTCTCCGGCCTCGGCTACAAGGTGCTGGGAGATGCCGGTGATCTTGTGCGCGCCGGCTGCCCCGGCTGGCTGTTCTACCGCGAGGAAATGATCGAGACGCCGCAGGCGCGGGCCAATTTCGAAACCCGGCTGAAGATCGCGGCGAAGATCCGCGACCAGTTCGCGGCGCGAAACGTCGCCCTCGTGGTGCTCCCCGTTCCGGACAAGGCGCTTCTGGCGGCCGATCATCTGTGCGGCGCCTCGGTCTCCGGCGAGGCGCGCTGGCGGTTTGATGCATGGTGGGCGCAGAGCCGTGCGCTCGGGCTCGATCAAGTGGAGATCGCGCCCGGCTTCCCCGGCGCAGACGGTTTCCTGCGCACCGACACCCATTGGAACGTCGCCGGCGCGAAGCTCGCCGCCGGGCGGGTGGCAGAGGCGGTGCGCAAGCGCATCGGTGCGGGCACGCAGAAGATCACCCTTTCGGAGAGCCCGCCCCAGCCGCGCATGGGCGACCTCATGCGTCTCGCTGGGCTTGAGCGCACCTGGCGCTGGTCCGGCCCCGAGCCAGACCACGAGCCGGAGGTGTCCGCCTCCATCACCCGCACCGGTGGGCTGCTGGATGACGTACCGGGACCGCAGGTGGTGCTCGCCGGCTCATCCTTCTCGCGCAATTCCGGCTTCCTCGACTTTCTCCAGACCGCCTCAGGCTATGAGGCGGCACAGAAGAGCCGCGACGGCTCCGGCTTTGCCGGCCAGCTTCTCCAACTTCTGATGGACGAGCCGCAGATTTTGACTGAAACGCGCCTCGTGGTGTGGGAATTCCCCATGCGGGCGCTCACCCGGCCGCTGACGGATGTCGAGCGCCGCTTTCTGGGAGATGCGAAATGACGAAGGTCGCCGGTGCTGGACGCGCATTCACCCGCCGCCGCTTCCTGGCTGGAACCATGCTGGCGGGCGGCCTGCTGGCGGCGGGCATTGCCGGCCTGCCCACCCCGGCGGCGGCGCAGAACAGCGGCATCATCTCGGGCAAGGACGGCTGGTTGTTTCCCGGCTGGGAGAGCATCACCGTCCTCAACCGCGCCGGCATCACCGCCAACGTCGCGCTGCTGCAGGAGGCAAAGGCGGCGCTTGCGACGCGCAACGTGACGCTGATGGTCATGGTCGTGCCCATGAAGGCGCCCTTCTACAAGGAAAAGCTGCCGGACGGGACGACGGTTTCCGCCGACGTCGCCGGCCAGTACGACTTCATCATCGACCAGCTGAGGAAGGCCGGCATCGACACCGTGGACCTGCGCCCGGCCTTGAAGTCGGTACAGACGGGCAAGCAGACCAGCTTCTACCGCGCCGATTACCACTGGACCTCCTGGGCCTCCGAGGCGGCGGCGGATGCGGTGGCGCAGGCCATCAAGGCGAAGGTCGGCAAGCTCGCCGGCAGCCCGCCCGGCGACAAGCTTGGCGAATGGGTCACGCAGCGCCATCTCGGTGACCTTGCCCAGCGTTTCCTCACACCGGACCAGCAGAAGCAGATCGGGCCGGACCTCTACACTGTGCGCACGCCGGCGCCGGCCAAGACCTCGCTAGTGGATTCGGCTCCCGCGCCGGTGCACATCATCGGCAACAGTTTCGTCCAGCCCTATCTCGGCTTCCCGCAGAAGCTGTCGAACGCCCTCGACCGGCCGGTGTCACTCACCTGGAACCCGGGCAATGTCGGCCCGTGGGCGACCTTCCTGCAATACGTGACCTCGCCCGACTTCGCGAAGAGCCCGCCGCAGGTGCTGCTCTGGCAGTTCAACGAGGGACCGTTCCACAGCGGCCCGCAGGCGACGGACCAGTGGGACGTGCCCTCCATCATGCCGCCCCAGACCTGGCGCGACCGGATGCTGGCAGCGGTTCGCCGATAGAGATTTCGTTAAGGTCTCCTGCCGAAGTGTTAACGGCGCGCGAGGAACGCCTCCTCGCGCGCCGTTTTCGTTTACGCTTTGGCAACAAACGCGCCATCAAAGTAAATGATCCCTTTACGGCATCTGATTATTAACCCTGCCTGTTAAGGTTAACTGCCATTTAAGTAATCGATGCCAAGGTGGCCCCATGACCACCGCCATTCACTTCCGCACCTCCCCTGCGCTCACCCTCGACCGGGATCGGAAGAGGCTCCTGCGCGACATCGCTCTCGGCCACGTGCTGGCGACATCGATCGCGGCGCTGACGCTCGCGGCGGGACCGGCATGGGCGCAGTCGCCCCAGCCGTCGCAAGCACCGCAGACCCAGCAAGCGCCGCAGGCCCAGCCAGTGCCGCAGGCTCAGCAGGCGCCGCAGACCCGGCAAGCCACTCCGGCGCCGCAGCCGCCGGAACTGACCGGAGCGGCGTGGGCGGCAGCGGATCGCGCCTATGCGGCCCAACGCGAGAAGAGATATGCGGACGTTGTGACCAATGCCCGCGAGGCGCTCAAGCTGCGCCCCGACGTGCCGCGGCTCTGGCTGCTGCTGATGGATGCGCTGGATGCCCAGGGCAAGACCGCCGAAGCGGTCGTCGCCGGCAACGCGGCCATCGCCGCCGGCATCACCGACCAGGCGCTCACGGCCCGGGTTCGCGCGCAGAGCCGCGTGCTGGCGCAGGAGCCCTCTGTCGCCGCGAACAAGGCGCTGGAGGCATCCAATCCGAAGGCCGCCATCGAGCAGGCCCGCAAGGCCGTCGCGCTGGTGCCCGACGACCTCAGCTATCGCGTGCTGCTCGTCTACACGCTGCTCGCCGATGGCCAGCTGGAGGCGGCCGACAAGGCGGCGAGCGAAGCCATCCAGGTGGATCCGCAGTCTTTCCTGCCGCGCACGCTGCGCGGCTATGTCCGGCTGCGCCTCGGCAAGGTGGCGGAGGCGGAACAGGATTTCGACACGGCATTGAAGGACGAGGTGCTCACCGGGCCCACCGCCCACGATGCGCGCCTCGTGATGGCGGATGCCGCCATCGCCGCCGGCCACCCCCAGCGGGCGATCAAGCTTCTGGAACCGGTGGAGCCCGATGCGGCGGTGCAGGCGCGCCTGCGTGTCGCCCGCGCGCAGGAGCGCAATCCGAAGATCGTTCCCGCCAACGCCACCCAGACGCTGCCGGTGCCGTTCCAGAAGTGCACCGACACGCCCTATGGCCCGTCCTGCAGCCTCATCCCGGCGACCACGCCGCCCGGGGGCGGGGTCAGCGACACCCCCGGCTACGATGCCGCGCTCGAAGCCTTCGGCGCCTATCGCGAGGGTAATGACAACCTCTCCGAGGCGCGGATCCGGGAAGCGCTGAAGGAAAATCCGGGCAATGCCCAGTGGCGGCGCCTGCTGATCGATTCGCTCGATCGCTCCAAGAAGTACAAGGAGCTGGACGTCGCCATCCGCGACGCCATCAGCCAGGGCGACAACGACCCCTCCCTGATCGCCCTGCGCGCGGCCAACGACAAGCGCCTCGCCGAGCCGATGGCCGTGCAGGCCATCAAGGACATCGGCCGCGGCAAGGCCTCGACCGCCGTCACCTCGGCGCGGCAGGCGGTGGAGCGGGCGCCGGACGCGCTCATCTTCCGCATCGTCCTCATCGATGCGCTGATGGCCGCCGGCCAGTTCAAGGACGCGGAGACGGCGGCCTCGGGCGCCGTCGCGGACAATCCGAACGAGCCACTGCCCCACATCCTGCGCGCGTGGCTGCTGCAGAAGACCGGCCAGCGCGACGAGGCGGCGCGCGAATTCGACACCGTGCTCAACAGCAACCTGCTGACCGACCTCGAGGAGCTGAACTACCGGCTCATCGCCGCGAACGCCGCCATGGCGGCCGGCAAGCCCGAGGAGGCGCTGAAGGCGCTCGAAGCCCTCGACGCCGACAAGAACAAGGAGGTCGGCGTCCTGCGCAAGCAGGCGGAGGCGCAGGTGAAGGCGCCGAACGCGACCAAGCCGTCCCTCCAGCAGCCCGCCGTGCTGTGCCAGCCGACCAGCTACGGCGTCATCTGCTCGGTGTTCGCCAATCCGCAGATGCAGGCGCCGGGCGTCGCCGGCCTCAATCCGGGCTCCCCCGGCTATGCCGCCGCCAGTGCCGCCTATGCCGCGTTCGGCCGCAAGGACTATGCGACCGCCATCGCCGAGGCGCGCCGCGCGGTGAATGCCGAGCCCGGCAACCGCAATTACCAGACCCTGCTCCTCAACGCCCTGTCGTCGGCCGGCCGCTACGGCGAGGCCGAGGCGGTGGCGAGCCGGCTGCTCGCGACAAGCCCGCGCGATGCCACCCTGCTGGTGCAGCGGGCCAACCTGCGCATGCAGGCCAAGGACTTCTCCGGTGCCGTCGCCGACTACAAGGCGGCGCTGGGCTCCCCCAATCTGCCGCCGGCCCAGGTGCGCATCGTGCGCCTCGGCCTCGCCGACGCGGCGCTGTCCGCCAAGCAGCCGGAAATCGCGATCTGGGCGCTTGAGCCCTACGCCAACGAGGACAGCTACGAAGTCCAGGCGCGCATCGGCTTCGCCTCCCTCGCACTCGACGACAAGGAAGGGGCGCTCGCGGCCTTCACCCGGGCCGCGGCCCGGGCGCGCACCCCGCAGGAACGGATGGCGATGCTCTCCGCCCGCATCGGCGTGCTGTCCCAGCTCGGCCGCAAGGACGAGGCGCGCGCGCTGTTCCAGAACGCCTACAACAGCGGTGCCCTGCGCGGCCTGAAGGCGGTGGACCTCGCGGTGCTGGCGAGCCAGGCGGGCGAGGACGAGCTTGCCTACGAATATTTCTCCGAGGCGAACAGCCGCTGGCGGCTGCGCGGCACCAACCTCATCAATGCCGCCTACAATGCCCGCCGCACCTATCACAATGCGGAGGCGGTCGATTACTTCAAGTCGGCCATCGACGAGGCGCGCGAAGGCAAGCTTCAGCTGGACCCGCAATATCTCTTCGGCCTGAGGCGCGAGGTGGCCGAGCTGACGCGCACCTGGGGCGCCTACGCTTCGGTGAGCTACGGCCCGGTGGGCGTGGCGCCCGGTTCCTTTCTCGTTCCGCAGACCTCGAACGGCTCCAACCACACGGTGGGTGCCGGCGGCGAAATCTACTGGCGCCCGCCGGGGATCGGCTATCGCGACGGCTCGATCTTCGAGCTGTTCGTGCGTGGCTTCGGCACGGTCTATGCGGACAATGGGGGGGCCACCGGCTTCGACACCATCCAGGGCTCCGTCGGTGCACGCTGGAAGCCGTTCTCGACCGAGAACCTGGTGTTTGAAATCTCCTATCTCTTCCCGGTCGGCCAGTATTCCCGCAACGATCTGCTGCTCCGCGCCGCCTATTCCAAGGCTGAGGGCACCGATCTTCGGGTCGACGTGGACAATTGGCGGGCCTGGCAGATCTATGCGGACTACAATTACTTCGTGAGCCTGCCGGAGACGGTGGCCACCTTCGAAGGGCGCTACGGCCAGGCCTTCCGGATGGACGCCATCTCCGACCATCTGGTGCTGTGGCCCTACCTCGCCATCGGCGGCGGCTACGACACCGCCTATGCGACGCCGTTCGCCATGGGCATCGGTCCGGGCATCACCGCCCGCTACTGGTTCAACGAGGACGAATACACCGCTCCGCGCTCCTACCTCGACTTCACGCTCCAGTATCGCTGGAAGCTTGCGGGCGACGACCGGGCCCAGGGCATCTTCGCCGGCGCCTTCCTCTCCTACTGAGCGGAGAGACAGAACAAGCGCCTGAGGGAACAAGGGCTTGCGCCACATCAAGGCGCAGGCCGGCAGCCGGCGGCATGGTCGCCGGCATGACCTGCCCCGATATCACCTGCCCCGATACGAACACCCTTCTCGCCCGCTACGGGCAGCCGGTGCCGCGCTACACCAGCTACCCCACCGCGCCGCACTTCTCCCCGGAGGTCGATGCCGCGACCTATGCCCGCTGGCTCAAGGAGCTGCGGCCGGACGGCACGGTCTCGGTCTACATCCACGTTCCGTTCTGCGCCGAGCTTTGCCTCTATTGCGGCTGCCAGACCGCGGTGGCGCGCAGCCGCACGCCGGTGAAGGCCTATGCCGACCGGCTCGTGGACGAGATCGGCCTTGTCGCCCGCCACCTGCCGGGACGGATGAAGCTGAGCCACCTCCATTTCGGCGGCGGCACGCCCACCATGCTGGCGGATGAGGACTTCGCCGCGATCATGCTGGCGCTGCGCGATGTCTTCGCCTTCGCCGACGATGCCGAGATCGCCATCGAGATCGACCCGCGGGTGATGGATGCCGACAAGGTGGCGGTGCTCTCCCGCGAGGGCTTCAACCGGGCCAGCCTCGGCGTGCAGGATTTCGACCCGAAGGTGCAGGAGGCCATCGGCCGCCACCAGTCGCTGGAGGAGACGCGGGCGGTCGCCGACGCGCTCCGGGCGGCGGGCATCTGCGCGCTGAACCTCGATCTCATGTACGGCCTGCCGCATCAGGATCAGGCGTCCGTGCGGCGCACGGTGGAAGCGGCACTGGCGCTCGACGCCGACCGCATCGCCGTGTTCGGCTACGCCCATGTGCCGTGGATGAAGAAGCATCAGGCGCTGATCCCTGAGCACGCCTTGCCCGGCCCCGCCGAGCGCCTCGCACAGGCGGAGCTGGTGGCCGACATCCTCGCGGGCCACGGCTATCGGGCGGTGGGGCTGGACCATTTCGCCAAGGCGAACGACCCCATGGCCCAGCGCGCGGCAGACGGCTCGCTCAAGCGCAACTTCCAGGGCTACACCACGGACGACGCGCCGGTGCTGATCGGCTTCGGCGCGTCGGCCATCGGCGCCCTGCCCCAGGGCTACGTGCAGAATCTCGCCGCCACGCCCCAGTGGCACAAGGGGGTGGAGGCCGGCGCGCTGCCCATCGCCCGCGGCATCGCGGTGAGCGACGAGGACCGGCTGCGGCGCCATGTCATCGAGCGCCTCATGTGCGACCTCGCGGTCGATCTCGACGACGCCTGCAGGAGCTTCGGCTTCCCGCCGGAGACGTTCGCGGACGAGATCGAGGCGCTGAAGCCCCTGATCACCGACGGGCTGGCGGTGCAGCGCGGCGCCGTGGTGGAAGTGCCGGAGGCGGCGCGCCCGTTCACCCGGGTGGTGTGCGCCGTGTTCGACGCGCGCCTGGTGGCGAGCCGGGCGGCGGCGCCGGAAAAGAAGCGGCACGCCGCCGCCGTCTAAGCTGAGCTTCCCGGCCGAGCCAGCTCGGCCGGGCGCACCAAAGGCCAACACACCGAAACGCACGGGCACAAAAGAAAAGGCCCGCCGAGGCCAGGGGCCGGAGCGGGCCTAAGGGGGAACGCTGCTAATCGGAGAGAGCGCAGCGTGCCGGGGGAAGAACTTCAGGAGTTCAGGCGCTTCAGCGTCGCGCCGTCACGCAGCAGCACACGGCGCGAGGACGGCAGGGCGATGGCGGAAATCTCTTCGAGATGGGTCAGGGTGCGCGACACCGTCTCGATGGTGAGGCCGAGGAAGTCTGCGATGTCCTGCCGCGACATGGGCAGCGTCACCTCGATCCCGTTCGGCCCCTGGCCCGCGCCGGCGCGTTCGGCCATGTCGAGCAGGAAGGTGGCGACCCGCTCCTGAGCGGTCTTGCGGCCGAGGACGAGAAGGTGATCCTGGGCGCGGCCAAGCTCGGCCGCGGTCAGCGCCCACAGGGCATGGGCAAGTTCCGCGTCGTCGGAAGCGCGGGAGAACAGGATCGAGCGCTTCACCCGCACGATCTTGCATTCGCTCACCGCCTCGGCGGAGAAGCGATGGCGGCCGGTCATCTCCCAGCCGAACACGTCGCCGGGGAGACAGAAGGTCTCGATCTGGCGCCGGCCGTCGCCGAGCAGCTTGCAGATGCGCACGGCGCCGGACAGAACGATGTAGAGATTTTCGGCCGGCTGATCCTCGCCGAAGATTTCGGCGTTGCGGGCATAGCTCGCAACCACTCCGAGGCGCGCGACCACTTCAGTGGGGGTTCGCGTGTCAGCCTCCTCGGTCCAGCGATGGGCGGGCCGTGCAGAAGACAGGGGCTCGGCGAAAGACTTGCTGTCGTAAGCCCGGGGCTGGGCGTAGGTCTTGTGGGCGATCGCTGCTGCGGGGCTCGGCATCGGTTGACCCTTCCATCGGAGTTGAGAAAGGGATAACCGGCGGAACGCACGGGAAAAATTCGGATCGAACACTTAAGTCGGTCCCCTTAGGTACTATTACGTAGCGGCGGGACGTCGCATAAAGTGGCGGTTGGCATGGCATTGGTGGCGGCGGAGGGGCCGGTGGCGCACGGGAACAAGCAGATGCTCGGCGATGCTGCGCGCGGCTCTGCCGCGGCACTCGTCGCCCTTCTGCTTTGCCGTCTCGCCGGGCTTCAGCCGCTGAGCGGCGAAGCGCTGCTGCTGCAGCTCGCGGTCATCATCCTGGTGTCCGGACGCGGCCTCGTGGCGGGCGGCGCGGCGGTCGCCGTCGCCTTTGTCGGCGGCGTCGCGCTGCGCGGCCTTTCCAGCATCGATGCGCGGCTCGATCTCGCCGCGCCGGCGCTGTTCCTCGCGGTGGGGCTCGGCATCGCGGTGCTCGGCGAGCGCCTGCGCCGCACCCGCCTCGATGCGGCCGCGCGCGACCGCGACCTTTTGGCCCGCGAGGCACACCTCTCCTCCATCCTCGATACCGTGCCCGACGCAATGGTGGTGATCGACGAGCGCGGCATCATGCGCTCCTTCTCCACCGCGGCGGAGCGCCTGTTCGGCTACACCGCGACCGAGGCGGTGGGGCTGAATGTCTCTGTGCTCATGCCCTCGCCCCATCGCGAGGGGCACGATGGCTATATCGCGCGCTATCTTGCCACAGGCGAGCGCAGGATCATCGGTATCGGCCGCGTGGTGGTGGGCGAGCGCAAGGACGGCACCACCTTTCCCATGGAGCTGGCGGTGGGCGAGATGCGCTCCACCTCCGAGCGCTTCTTCACCGGCTTCATCCGCGACCTGACCGAGCGGCAGCAGACCGAGGCCCGCCTCCAGGAGCTTCAGGCCGAGCTGGTCCACATCTCCCGCCTCACCGCCATGGGCGAGATGGCCTCGACGCTGGCCCACGAGCTCAATCAGCCATTGTCCGCAATCGCCAACTACATCAAGGGCTCGCGCCGTCTTCTGGATGCCGGCACGGTCCGGGTCGAGCTGTTGCAGGGCGCGCTCGAGAAGGCCGGCGAGCAGGCCCTGCGGGCCGGCCAGATCATCCGCCGCCTCCGGGATTTCGTCTCCCGCGGCGAGAGCGAGCGGCGGGTGGAGAGCCTCGCCAAGCTGGTGGAGGAGGCCAGCGCCCTGGCCCTGGTGGGGGCGAAGGAGCACGGCATCCAGGTGCGCTTCCTCTACGACCCGAAATGCGACCTCGTCCTCGCCGACAAGGTGCAGGTCCAGCAGGTGCTGCTGAACTTGATGCGCAACGCCCTGGAGGCGATGATGGAGACACCGCGTCGCCAGCTTCTGGTCAGGACGGAGGCGGTAGAGGACGACATGGTGATGATCAGCGTCTCGGATACCGGGCACGGCATCTCAGCGGAGATGGGCGCGCAGCTGTTCACGCCGTTCGTCACCACCAAGCGGCATGGCATGGGCGTGGGGCTTTCCATCTCGCGCACCATCATCGAGGCGCACGGAGGCCGCATCTGGGCCGAGCCCAATCCCGGCGGCGGCGCCGTATTCCGATTCACCCTCCGCGCCGTGGGCGATGCGGAGGCGGTGCATGATTGAGGAGACAGCGGTGATCCACGTCATCGACGACGACGATGCGGTGCGCGAATCCCTCGCCTTCCTGCTCTCGACCGCCGGCCACGTGGTGCACGAGCACGCATCCGCCCGCCTGTTCGTGGAGGCGGGGCTGCCCGCCGCCGACCCGGCCACGAGCTGCATCATCACTGACGTGCGGATGCCGGGCATGACCGGCATCGATCTGCTCCAGCATCTGAAGGACAAGGGGTCCAGCGTCCCGGTCATCGTCATGACCGGCCATGGCGACGTGCCGCTGGCGGTGGAGGCCATGAAGCTCGGCGCCGCCGATTTCCTGGAGAAGCCGTTCGACGACGTCGCCATTCTCGACACCGTGAAGTCGGCGCTCGACCGCCGCCAGAAGACCAGCCAGCACGATGCCCTGCGCGAGCAGGTGGTGGACCGCGTCGGCGGCCTGTCCCAGCGCGAGCGGCAGGTGCTGGAGTGTCTGGTTGCCGGACAGGCCAACAAGACCATCGCCTATGAACTCGGCATCAGCCCCCGCACGGTGGAGGTCTACCGGGCCAACGTGATGACCAAGATGAAGGCGCAGAGCCTGTCGGAGCTGGTGCGCATGGCGCTGCTCGCCGGCATCGCGCCGCGCCCGACCTGAACCGCCCTTCCGGCATCGAACTGCGCTCCTCAGCCCGCTTGATCTAACGCAAGGCCCCGGAGCCCCCTCCCAAAGTAGGTTATGAGCACCGACCACGCGGACCCGCGAACGGGTCGTGGGAGAATCGTTGGGATGATGGCGTTGGAAGAGCCGCCCGCGTTCGTCGTCCATATCGTCGACGATGACCCGGCGGTCTGCAATTCACTGAAATTCGCCCTCGAGGTGGACGGCTTCAACGTGCAGACCTATGCGCGCTCGGAGGACGTGCTTGCGGCCGACCTGTCCTGTGGCGGTTGCATGATTGTGGACTACAATCTCCCCGGGATCAACGGTCTCGACCTGCTGCGGGAGCTCGACCGGCGCCACGTCCATCTGCCGGCTTTCCTCATCACCAGCAACCCGGCCCTGCATGTGCGCCGGCGCGCCACCGACCAGGGGGTCGCGATCATCGAGAAGCCGCTCCTCGGCAATCAGCTGGCCGAGGCGGTGCGCGACAGCTTCGTTCGTTCCCGCCCCTGCTGAGACGATTTCGCCTTTCCCACTTGCCCCATTTTCCCTAGCGTTACCGACGGACCGCCGCGCCGAACCTGAGGCGGGGTCCGAAGCATCGAGGCCGCCATGACCACGCGCAATCTCGACGCCCTCTTCCATCCCCGTGCCATTGCCCTGGTGGGCGCCAGCAACCGCACCGGCACCGTCGGTGCGCTGGCCGCGCGCAACCTGTTCGAGGCTGGGTTCGAGGGGCCCATCCTCTCCGTCAATCCGAAGGAACGGGCCATCCGCTCCTCGCTCAACTACGCCTCGGTGGCGGACCTGCCGATCCCGGTGGACCTCGCCGTCGTCGCAGCGCCGCCCGACGAGGCGCCCCGCGTGATCTCGCAACTCGGCGAGAAGGGCTGCCGCGCCGCCGTGGTACTTCCGGCCGGCTACGGACCGGGCGAGCAGTTCGAGGGGGCGGAACAGCGTCAGGCGCTTCTGGATGCGGCGCGTCCGCACCTCCTGCGCATCATCGGGCCGAACGGTCTCGGCTTCATCTCCACCCGCCCGCACATCAACGCCAGCATTGCCCACCTGATGCCGGCCAAGGGCGACGTCGCCTTCGTCAGCCAGTCCGACACCATGACCGCGGCGGTGCTGGACTGGGCCCACGCCCGCGGCTTCGGCTTTTCCCACGTGGCGGCGCTGGGCGAGAAGGCGGACGTGGATTTCGGCGATTTGCTCGACTATCTCGCCCTCGACAACACCACCCGCGCCATCCTGCTCTATGTCGAGAGCATCGCCGACGCGCGCAAGTTCATGTCGGCCGGGCGCATCGCGGCGCGCGCCAAGCCGGTCATCGTCATCAAGGCCGGACGCAGCGTGGCCGGAGCGCAGGCTGCCCTGTCCCACACCGGCGTGCTCGCCGGCAGCGATCTCGTGTTCGACGCCGCGCTGCGCCGCGCCGGCATGCTGCGCGTGCACGAAATGCGCGAACTGTTCGAGGCGGTGACAACGCTCTCCGCCGGCATCCGCCTCACCGGCGAGCGGCTCGCCATCCTCACCAATGGCGGCGGGGCCGGCGTGGTGGCGGTGGATGCGCTGGAGGGCAGTGCCGGCCGGCTCGGCACCCTCCTGCCGGCGACGGTGGAAGCCCTCGACAAGGTGCTGCCCCGCACGTGGTCGCGCTCCAATCCCGTGGATATCCAGGCGGATGCGGACGGCGCGCGCTACGGCGCCGCCTTGAAGGCGCTTCTGGCCGACAAGGGTTCCGACGCCGTGCTGGTGCTGCACGCGCCCAACGCCCTTTCCGACAGCAGCGCCGCCGCCGACGGGGTGATGGCGGTGCTGGAGGCGCGCCAGCGCGCGCCCGTGCTCACCTGCTGGCTCGGCGAGAGCGCCGCCGCCAACGCCCGCCGCCGCTTCGCCGGCCGCCGCATTCCCACCTACGACACGCCGGACGAGGCGGTGCGCGCCTTCGGCCATCTGGTGGCCTACCAGCGCAACCAGACCCTTCTCATGGAAACCCCGCCCGCGCGCTCCTTCGACGAGCCCGACCGCCCCGCCGCCCGCCGGCTGGTGGAGGGGGTTCTCGCCGCCGGCCGCTCGGCCCTGACCGAGGTGGAGGCGAAGGCGGTGCTCGCCGCCTATGACATCCCGGTGGTGGACACCCGCATCGCCACGAACCCCGAGGAGGCCGGGCGCCTTGCCGAGGCGATTGGCTTCCCGGTGGTGGTGAAGGTGCTGTCCCACGATCTCACCCACAAGTCCGACGTGGGCGGCGTGCGGCTCGACCTGCGCTCCTCCACAGCGGTCGAAGACGCCTGCCGGGCCATCATCACCTCCGTCGCGGAGAAGCGCCCCGGCGCGCGCATCGAGGGCTTCACGGTGCAGGCGATGATCCGCCGGCCCAATGCCCAGGAGCTGATCGCCGGCATCGGCTACGACAAGACCTTCGGCCCGGTGGTGCTGTTCGGCCAGGGCGGCACGGCGGTGGAGGTCATCGGAGACCGGGCGGTGGCGCTGCCGCCGCTCAACGGGGTGCTCGCGCGCGAGATGATCGAGCGCACGCGGGTGGCGAAGCTGCTCGCCGGCTATCGCGACCATCCGCCCGCCGACATGAATGCGGTGGCCGGCACGCTGGTGAAGGTGGCCGAGCTGCTCGCCGACCTGCCGCAGATCGCCGAGCTGGACATCAATCCGCTGCTCGCCGACGAGCACGGCGTCCTCGCCCTCGATGCCCGCATCGTGGTGCATCCGACGCGGGTGGAAGGCACCGACCGCTTCGCCATCAAGCCTTTCCCGTCCGACCTGTCGAAGACGCTGGAGCTGACCGACGGCTCAACCGTGGCGCTGCGGCCGATCCGGCCGGAGGACGAGCCCGGCCTCGTGGACGTGGTGCACCGCTCCGATCCGCAGGACGTGCGAATGCGCTTCCTCGGCTCGGTGAAGGACTTCCCGCACCTGATGGCCGCCCGCCTGTCGCAGATCGACTACGACCGGGAGATGGCCTTCGTGGCGCAGGAGGACAACGGGGACATCTGCGGCGTGGTGCGCATCATCGCGGACCCCGACAACGACGCCGCCGAATACGCGATCATGGTTCGGTCGGATTTCAAGGGCAAAGGCCTCGGCTTCCAGCTGATGAGCGAGATTCTCGCCCACGCCAGGAAGAGAGGACTGCGGCAGGTGTTCGGAGACGTGATGCGCGAGAACGGCCCCATGCTGCGCCTCGCCGAGGATCTCGGCTTCAAGGCGACGCCGGGCAGTGACGACCCCTCGGTGATGCGCGTGGTGCTCAACCTTGACGTGCCGTCCGATGTTGGTGCCCAGATACCAGAGGAAGCTTGACGCTCGTGAACGTTACGGCGATATCCCTATTGCCACCGCTCGGGGGAGGCTCCACGATGCCGTTGGTTTCCGAGCTCGGACAACCGGCGACGACGAGCGCTGGAAGGGTTCGGGGGAGGAAAAGATGCGCCGGAGGCCGCCCGACCACCCCCTTGGTGGCAGGGATCGGGAACGCCGTCGCCATGACCGGCAAGAGTGAATCGTGAGCGATGCCAATGAAGTAGCGCGAGGCCCCTGGCAATCGGAATATCTTGCGCTGCATGATCCCGTAACCAGTCTGCCGAACCGCCTTCTGATGATGGAGTTCCTCGCCGGCGCGCTCAGCTCGCCGCAGGAAGGCCGGCGCACGCTCGCCGTGTTTGCGCTCGACATCGACAATTTCCGCCAGCTCAACGAGATGTACGGGCTCGCCTCCGGTGACCTGATCCTCGCGGAGACCGCGCGACGGTTGCGCCGCTGCGTGCGCGACAACGATCTCGTCGCCCGCGTCGGCGCCGACGAGTTCATTCTGGTCGCCACCGGCCTCGCCGATTCGAAGGCCGTGGACGGGCTCCACCGCCGGTTGCAGGCCGCGCTGAGCGTGCCGGTGGCGCTGCCCTCGGGGGCCGTCGCCTATCCGCAGGCCGACATGGGCATCGCCCTCGCGCCTCTCGATGCCCACGAGCCCGACAGCCTGATCCATTGCGCCGAACTCGCCCTCAACCGGGCGAAGGACGAGGGCCCCGGCGCCTGCTGCTATTTCGCAGCCGACATGAACGACGAGATGGCCGGGCGCCGCACGCTGGAAGGCGACCTGCGGCGCGCCATCGTTTCGGACGAATTCGTCCTGCTGTTCCAGCCGCGCTGCGACGCGCGCACGCTGGAGCTGCTCGGCGTCGAGGCGCTGATCCGCTGGGACCACCCCCAGCTCGGCCGCCTCGCCCCGGAGGAGTTCGTGCCCATCGCCGAGAAAAGCGGGCTGGTGATTCCGCTTGGCGAATGGGTGCTGCGCAAGGCCTGCGACACCATCTCCCGCCTGCCCGAGCTGAACGTCTCGGTGAACGTCTCCGTGGTCCAGTTCCGCAATGGCGAACTGGTGGGCACGGTGGAATCCGCGCTCCGGGCCACCAGCCTGCCGGCCCACCGGCTGGAGCTGGAGATCACCGAGAGCGTGCTGATCGAGAACACCGACAAGGCCCTCGATATCCTCGAAGGGCTGAAGAAGCTCGGCGTCCGCCTGTCCATGGACGATTTCGGCACCGGCTATTCCTCGCTCGGCTATCTCCGCACCTTCCCGTTCGACGCGCTCAAGATTGACCGCCGCTTCGTCGGCGACCTCGACCAGAGCAAGGGCGCGCTCGCTATCGTGCAGGCCATCCTCGGCCTCGGCCGGGCGCTCGGGATGCAGGTGGTGGCAGAAGGGGTGGAGACGGAAAGCCAGCTCGCCGTCCTCAAGGCCGATTCCTGCGACGAGGTGCAGGGCTTCTATCTCGGCCGTCCCATGACGGAAGAAGCGCTGCGCGCCTATATCGCCGAGCGGCGGCTGGCGAGCTGAGCCGCCGCCTTTCACCCCGCCTTCCGCCTCGTCTTTTGCCGCGCTAGGCTCCCGTCGTCGCAACGGAAATCGCCTGCTGCATGTGGTCCCGCCTCTATTGGCTCGCCGTCGGCGGCCCCCTTGCAGCCGGCCTTCTGGTTATGGGGGCAGATCCCGCACCCTTGCAGGATCTGCGCAACGGCCTGTTCGACCTCTACCAGCGCGCCGCCCCTCGCCCGTATGACCCCGACCTGCCGGTGCGGGTGGTGGACGTGGACGACGCCTCCCTCGCCCGCGTGGGCCAATGGCCGTGGCCCCGCACCACCATCGCCGAGCTGACGCAGAAGCTGGCCGCCCTCGGTGCTGCGGCCATCGCCTTCGACATGGTGTTTTCCGAGCCGGACCGGCTCGACCCCGCGAGCGTGGTGAAGCTGCTGCCCGCCGAGGCCCGTGCCCCGGCCGAGGCGGCGCTGGCCGGCCGCGACAGCTCCGACCAGCAGCTCGCCGCGACGCTCAAGGCCAGCCCGTCCGTGCTCGGCGCCATCCTGACCCACGGCAGGGGCGGCGCCTATCCGGAGAAATGGGGCATGGCCAGCGCGGGCGACGATCCGCGCGCCTTCGTGCCGCGCTTCTCCGGCGCCGTCGCGCCCTTGCCCGAGCTGGCCGCCGCCGCCCGCGGCATCGGCGCGCTGAACTGGCTGCCCGACCGCGACCAGGTGGTGCGCCGCGTGCCCATCCTCCTCGGCCTCGACGGAAAGCTGGTGCCGAGCCTGTCGGCGGAAGCGCTGCGCGTGGCGCAGGGCGCATCCACCTATGTGGTGCGCGCCTCCAACGCCAGCGGCGATCAGGCCTTCGGCACCAAGTCCGGCATCACGGCGGTGAAGATCGGCGCGCTCGATGTGGCGACCGATGCCGCGGGCGAGGTGCGGGTGCGCTTCACCGCCACCGACCCCCGCCGCTTCCTGTCGGCCGCCGACGTGCTGGATGGCAAGGTTCCGCCCGCCGAGGTGGAGGGGCGCATCATCCTCGTCGGCTCCAGCGCGCCGGGGCTGATGGATACGCGGGCAACACCCCTCGATGCCGCCGTGCCCGGCGTCGAGATCCAGGCGCAGCTCATGGAGCACATCGTGGCCGGCGCCCGCCTCGTGCGGCCGGACTGGGCCCGCGGCGCGGAGATCGTGCTCACCGGCCTGCTCGGGCTCCTGCTGGCGCTGGCATTGCCCCGCGTGTCCGCGCCCGTCGCCGGGGTGCTCGGCCTTGCCGTCGTGGCGGCGCTCGGCGCGGGGGCCTGGCTGGCCTTCACCCGCTTCGACCTGCTGCTCGATCCCATGGGGCCGGGGGCGGCGGTGCTCGGAATCTACGGCATGGGCGTGCTCGCCCTCTATCGCGACGAGCAGCGGCAGAAGAAATGGGTGCGCTCGGTGTTCGGCCGCTTCGTCTCGCCCAAGGTGGTGGAGCGCCTCGCGGAAAACCCGGAACGGCTCGTGCTCGGCGGCGAGACGCGCGAGATCACCATCCTGTTCTGCGACCTGCGCGACTTCACCTCCCTGTCGGAGACCATGGACGCGCAGGCCCTCACCCGCTTCATGAACGCCTATCTCACGCCCATGACGGAGGTGGTGCTCGCCCACGGCGGCACCATCGACAAGTACATCGGCGACGCCATCATGGCCTTCTGGAACGCACCGGTGGACGATGCCGCCCACGCCCGCAATGCCGCACTCTGCGCCCTCGCCATGTCGGAGCGGCTGGAGGCGCTGAACGCGGAGTGGCGCCGCGCGGCGGAGGCGCAGGGGCGGCCGTGGCATCCCGTGCGCTGCGGCATCGGCCTCGCCACCGGGCCCTGCTGCGTGGGCAATCTCGGCTCGGCGCAGCGGCTCGAATATTCCTGCCTCGGCGACGACGTGAACCTCGCCTCCCGCATCGAGGGCGCCACCAAGTCCATGCGGGTGGACATCCTCGTCTCCGAGGCGACGCGCGAGGCGGCGGGCGACCTCGCCTTCCTCGAAGCCGACCTCCTCATGCTCAAGGGCAAGTCCAAGGCGAGCCAGCTTTATCTCCTCGCCGGCGACCCGGATTTCTCGCGGTCCAATGCCTTCTCCCGACTGGAAGAGCGGCACGGCGCGCTGATGGCCGCCTATGGCGCGGGAAGCTTCGGAGAGGCGGAGGCGCTGGCGGAGGCGCTGGCGGCGAGCGCGCCGGCGCGGCTGGCCCGCTTCTACGGCCTCTACGTGGAGCGGTGCCGGGGTGCGGCGGACCAGACCGATGCGCCGGCGGCCTCGGCCTGAACGCTCCCGCCACCAGTCTTACCCCTTGCCAACACGCTAGACCGCCTGCAGAAAAGTCGTGATGAGCGGCACGGATCGAGCCTCCCCGAACGGTGGAACGACCCCGGCGACGCGGGAAGCGCTCCCGCGCGACGTGCTCACCTATCTCTGGCGCGCCGAGCCGCTGTCCCACATCAAGCTGTTTGCCCTCGTCCTGCTGCTGCTGCCGTTCAACTACGCCTCGCTGGAATTGCCGCGCCTCATCGTCAACGGCGTGACGGATTCCATCGGCGGGACGGTGCCCAAGCTGTTCGACTTCGATCTCGCCTGGCCGGACTTTCTCGGCGGCGGCGTCATTATCGATCTCTCCGGGTTCGAGGTCTCCGCCTTCGGGCTGCTCGCCGGGCTTGCGGCGCTCTTGTTCGCGCTGCAGCTCATCCAGCAGCACATTTCCCGCCTCATCGAGATGGCGAAGGCCCGGCTCGGCGAGCGGATCATCGTCGGGCTGCGCCGCCAGCTATTCGACGTCATCCAGCGCCTGCGCCCCGAGGCGCCGATGAAGAGCAAGGCGATGGAAGTGGGCAACATGCTGCGGTTCGAGGTGGGGCCCATCTCCCCCTTCGCCGGCATGGCCTTCGCCCAGCCGCTGAAGTCCGCCGGCCTCATCGGTTCGGCGACGCTGCTCATCTTCACCCAGAACGCGACGCTGGGCGGCTGCGCCATCGGCATCCTCGCGCTCAACTACGTGCTGCTCGGCATCCAGCGGCGCGACAACGCCCACAAGCTGCAAATCTACCAGCGCGAGGCGGTGGCGCTCGGCAAAAGGGTGATGGCCGGCATCGACCGCCTGCCCCTCGTCCACGGCTTCGCCACCAGTCCCTGGGAACGCGCGGCGGTGGACGGGCGCCTCGCCGTGGTGTCCGAGGCGAGCCTCGATCTCAAGCGGCAGAACTTCACCGACCGGGTGCTGAACCTGCTCATGTCGGACGTGCCGACGCTGGTGTTCTATTTCGTCGGCGGCTGGCTGGCGCTGACCGGCGCCATCAACATCGGCCAGCTCGTGGCGGTGGTCGCGGCCTACGGCCAGATTCCCGAGCCGCTGAAAGAGCTGATCGAGTGGGACGAGAAGCGTGTCGTCGCGCAGGTGCGCTACGATTTCGCCCGCTACTATCTCGAAACACAGGAAGTCTGGCCGAAGGGCTCGCAGGACGACACCGGCTGGGAGGGCGTGCCCTTCGACGGCGCGCTGAAGATCGCCGACCTCGGCGTGGTGGACCCCGCCGGCAGTCTTCTCCTCGATGGCGTGAGCCTCGATGTGCCCGCCGGCACGGCGGTGGCGCTCAAGGGGCCGGATGCCGGCGGCAAGCACGCGGTGGCGCGCGTCTGCGGTCGTGCCATCTCGCTCTACAGCGGCTCGGTGCGCATCGGCGGGCACGACCTCTCAAACGTGCCCGAATCCGTCATCGGCCGGCACGTGGCCTATGCCGGCGGCGATCCCATCGTGCTCAACGCGTCCCTGCGCGAGAACATGCTGTGCGCCCTGGAGCGCCACCCCGGCCGGCCGGCGCCCGGGGCCACCGAGCCCGAACCCTCCGGCCTCGACGATGCGGCCCAGCTCGACCGGGCGATCCTCGCCGCCTTGAGCCTTGCCGGGCTCGGCGATCTCGTGGTGCGGCTCGGCCTCGAACGCCGGCTCGATCCCGAGGCGAGCCCCGCGCTGGCCGAGCGCATCGTGACCGCCCGCGCCGCCGTCACCGACGCTATCGCCCGCCGCCAGCAGGAGACGGGACGCGTGCTGATCGAGCCGTTCCGCTTGGCCGCCTTCAACCGCTTCATGACGCTGGCGGAAAACATCCTGTTCGCGGCGCCGCTGAACGACACGCGCGGCGCCGCCTCGCTGCTCTCCGATCCCGGCCTGATGCCCGAGCTGGAGCGGCTCGGCGTCGCCGACGATCTGACCGCCCTCGGCCTCAGTGCCCTGCGCACCCTCGCCGAGCTCGCCGGCGGACAGGACGCCATCGCGGACATCGACACCAAGGGCCTGCTGCGCGCGGAGGAGATGACCGCCGCGCGTACCCTCCTCGCCCATGCCGGCACCGGCGTCGGTTTGGCGCCGGACGAGCGGGCGCTGCTGCTGCGTGTCGCCGGACGCTATTGCGAGCCGCGCCACCGCTTCGGCCTCATTGATGAGGACTGGCAGCAGCGGGCGCTCGCCACCCGCGCGCAATTGGCCCATCTGAAGGAGGTGTCCGGCACACCCCTCGCCCGCTACCAGCCGGACAGCTACTGCCGGGCGCTGACCGTGCGCGACAATCTGCTGTTCGGCCGCATCGCCGCCGACCGCGCCGGCGCCGCCGCCACGGTGGACGATCTGGTGCGCGAATGCCTGAAACAGGACGGCTTCATCGCCCAGGTGGAGCGCCTGAGCCTCGACGTGGCGCTCGGCGAGGGCGGCCTGCCCCTCTCGGCCGCCGAGCGCGGCAAGCTGACCCTCGCCCGCTGTCTCGTGGCGGAGCCCGATCTGCTCATCATCGACGACGCTCTGGCCCCGCTGGCGCCGTCCGAGCAGAGCCGGCTGATCGAGACCGTGCTCGCCCGCCGCGAAGGGCGCACGACGCTGGTGGTGCTCGATTCCGCCGAGCCGCTCGAACTGTTCGCGCAGGTGATCGTGCTCGCCCACGGGCAGGTGGAGCGCATCGAGGGGGCGGAACTCTCCGCCACCGGGACGTGAGGGGCCGACAAGGATCAGGTCATGAGCATTGAAGACGAGGCCCGCGTCCTCTCCCGCATCCCCATGTTCCGCGATCTGGAGCCGAGCCAGTTGCGGCTGCTCGCCTTCTCCGCGACGCGGCTCGATGTGGCGCCGGGTGACGTGCTGTTCCACCAGGGCGAGGCGCCCGACGCCGCCTATGTCATCCTCGACGGCACTGCCGTCATCGAGGTGACGGCCGGAGGCGCGACCCATGAGATCACCCGCCTCGCCAAGGATACGGTGGTGGGCGAGATGGGCGTGCTCACCGGCGAAGCCCGCAGCGCCACGGTGCGCGCGGGTGAGCCCATGAGCGTGCTGCGCATGGAAACAGACCTGTTCCTCGCGCTGCTGGACAAGACACCCTCCCTCGCCCGCTCCGTGCTGCGCGACCTCGCGCTGCGTCTTCAGGAGACGACGCGCGCGCTGGTGAAGGCGCGGGGCTGACGACGGCTTCGGCCATGCCGGTGGCAGCTCCCAAACCTCTGAGCCGGATCATCTTTTCACCGCCACGCCGGCGCTCTCGCCGCTTGCATCCCGCAAGGTAAGACGCCACCATGGATCACCAATGAAAAGGTCCATGGGGGGGTACACACATGAAGATGGTGAAAGCCGTGGTGGGTCTCGCGCTGGCCCTCAGCCTTGCCGCCTGCTTCGAAGGCAAGCCCGGCCCGGCCGGCCCCGCCGGGACTGCTGGCGCGCAGGGGCCCGCGGGTGTTGCCGGTCCCGCCGGCCCGGCGGGTGCGCCTGGTCCGGCTGGCCCCGCAGGTCCGGCCGGTCCGCAGGGCGCGCAAGGTCCGGTCGGCCCGGCTGGCGCTGCTGGCGCCGCGGCCTCGGCCAACATCACGCTCCGCGCTTCGGCGTGTCCCGAGGCCGGCTGCCTCGCCTCCTGCGAGGCCGGCGAGAGCGTGATCGGCGGCTATTGCGTGAACGTGGACCGCGGCATGCAGCACATCGCCGTCTTCTCGGCACGCGGCGACAAGACCGAGGTGGAATGCCTTCATCCGGTGAAGCAGGTGGTGGCGGTCTGCCTCAAGCCGTGAGGGTGCGACACCGCCCGCTCAGCCCCGGCGTCGCAGGATCTTGAGGCGCCCCAGCAGTTCGGCCACCGCCTCCTGCGGCAGGTGGCCGATCTCGCGGGCGAGCAGGTTGGCCAGCTCGGTGGCCTGCGGCGACAGATCGGCGGTGTCCACCACCACCCGCGGCTGCGACAGCTCGGCGAGGCGCTGGAGATCCTCCGCCTCGTCCCAGATCACGTTGAAATAGGCGATGATGCGCTGGGTGAGCGCCCAGGTGGGCTTGCCGCGCTTTCCGGTCTCCAGCGCCGAGAGATAGGTGGGCGTGACGCCGATGGCCCGCGCCATCTCGGTGAGGGTCACGCCGCGTTGGGCGCGCAGGTCGCGCACCCGGCGTCCGAAGGGCGTCATGCCGGGGTCCTTGTGGTTCCACCCATTTTCGTGGTGCAAGGGCGAGCCGGAAGGCCGCGCCCCACACATCAAACCGGATAGCCCCATCACCCGCGGCTCGTCCATGGGGAAGCATACGGGAAAGCCTGCCGGCAAACGAAAACGGCGGCGCAGAGCGCCGCCGTTCGTTCACCCATCGATCCTGTCGGGACGTCAGGTCCAGCTGCTGTCGTCGCCGCCGCCGTCATCCCAGCCGGCTTCGTCGCCGATGTCGTCATAGCCGGTGTCTTCGGGCCCGGCCTCCTCATAGCCCGCTTCTTGCTGGCTCGAGCCGTTCCAGAAATTGTCGGTGCCGGCATTCTGGCCGCCCAGCGCCGCCTGGGCGTCCTGGCCGAGATTGCCGGTGCCAGGGGTCTCGGGCTTGCCGAGCTCGGCCGCGGCCGCATGGGCCACCGCGCCGCCGCCACCGGTCATCATGTTCTTGATGCCGTCATAGAGCAGCGCACCGCCGGCGACACCCGCCGCCGTGGCGAGTGCTCCCTGCAGGAAGCCACCGCCGCTGCGTTGCGGCTGGGGCGCGGCCTGCTGGGCCCACGGTCCGCCCTGTTGGCCGTAACCACCCTGCTGGGGGTAGCCCTGCTGCGGATACCCGCCCTGCTGGGCATAACCCTGTTGAGAATAACCCTGCTGGCCGTAGCCGGCGGGCAATCCCATGGGCTGGCCCGGCTGCGGCTGGGTCGAAGACTGGCCCCAAGGCTGGCCGGAGGACGGCTGGCCTGCATATTGGCCATTGTCCCGCGCGCCCGCGGACGGAACGGACGAGCGCCCGCCGCCGAACAGGCCGCCAAGGAAGCCACCGGACGACCCGGACGAACGCTGCTGCGCCTCGGCCGCGCGGGCTTCGGCATCGGCGAGCTGGGCCTCCAGATCCTGCACGCGGCCATAGGCCTGCTGCAGGGCGTGCTCCTGCACCAGAACGCTCTGGGCGAGGGCATAGGTGGCGTGGGGTGCCTCGGCGACGCGGCGCGCGATCAGCGCCTCGGCCTCCGCATCGCGCGGCTGGCTGGCAACACTGCGCATGCGATCGAACAGGCCGTCGATCAGGGCACGTTCCTCGGGGGTCATTTCCGCCTCCGGTGAGTGGATGGCGAGGATATGAGCAGACGAGCATGGCCGGGGAAGGGCTCCCCGCATGAAATTTTTGTAACGCCGCGGTAGCGGAGCAGGGTCACTCCGCCGCGTCGGCCGGGGTGCCGCTGTCCGCCGCGCTCGCCCCGCCGCCGAAGCCGAAGCGCTTCTCCACATAGGCTTCCACCATCTGGCGGAACTCTTCCTGGATGTTGGCGCCGCGCAGGGTCGCGACCTTCTTGCCGTCGATGAAGACGGGGGCGGAGGGCGTCTCGCCGGTTCCGGGCAGCGAGATGCCGATGTCGGCGTGCTTGGACTCCCCCGGCCCGTTCACGATGCAGCCCATGACCGCCACATTCAGGGTCTCGACGCCGGGATATTGCGCCTTCCACACCGGCATCCGGGTGCGGATCATGTCCTGCACGCTCTGCGCCAGCTCTTGGAACACGGTGGAAGTGGTGCGGCCGCAGCCCGGGCAGGCGGCCACCAGCGGCACGAAGGTGCGCAGGCCCATGGTCTGCAGGATTTCCTGCGCCACCTGCACCTCGCGGGTGCGGTCGCCGTTGGGTTCGGGGGTCAGCGACACGCGGATGGTGTCGCCGATGCCCTGCTGGAGCACCACGCCCATGGCCGCCGTGGAGGCGACAATGCCCTTCGATCCCATGCCCGCCTCGGTGAGGCCGAGGTGGAGCGCATAGTCCGAGCGGCGCGCCAGCTCGGAATAGACCGCGATCAGGTCCTGCACCGCCGATACCTTGGCGGAGAGGATGATGCGATTGCGGCCTAGGCCGATTTCCTCCGCCAGCGCCGCCGAGAGCAGCGCCGAGCGCACCAGCGCCTCGCGCGTCACCGCCCGCGCTTCCGCAGGCTTGGGCAGGCGGGCGTTCTCGTCCATCAGGCGGGTCAGCAGCTCGCCGTCGAGGGAGCCCCAGTTGGCGCCGATGCGCACCGGCTTGTCGTACTTGATGGCGGTCTCGACGATGGCGGCGAACTGCCGGTCCTTCTTGTCGCCGAAGCCCACATTGCCGGGATTGATGCGGTATTTCGCCAGCGCTTCCGCGCAGGCGGGATGATCGGCCAGCAGCTTGTGGCCGATGTAATGGAAATCGCCCACGAGGGGCACGTCGATGCCCATCGCCAGCAGCTTCTCGTGGATGTGCGGCACTGCGGCCGCCGCCTCGTCACGATCCACCGTGATGCGCACGATCTCGGAACCGGCACGGGCGAGCGCCGCGACCTGACGCACGGTGCCGGCGATGTCGGCCGTATCGGTGTTGGTCATGGACTGGACCACCACCGGCGCCCCGCCGCCCACCATCACCCGGCCGACGGGAACGCCCACCGTCATGTGCCGGCGGGCCGGCCCGGCCTCAAGCAGCTCGACGGGAACCACGGGCGCGGCGCTGGAGAGGGTTTCGGCGCTGGTCATGGGTCTGGTCCTCGAACGACGGGCGATCCGCAGGTGTACGGCGCCGGGGCAGGCGTGGACCGCATTACGGACGTCGATGCGGCCGGGTTTCGAGTAGGCCGGGGGCAGGAAAGAATCAACCGCCGGCGGTTTCCTTGGCCGCGCCCTTGGCCGCCCCCTTGGCCGCAGGCGCAGGAGCGGCGGACGCCGCCTCCCGGCAATCGGCGCACGTGCCGGCGACCTCCAGCACCCGCTGGCGGGGCTCGAAGCCGGCAGCGCGCGCCGCCCAGGCGAGATCACGGCCGATGGCATGGGACGCCACCTCCCGCGTCAGGCCGCAGCGCTCGCAGATGAGGAAGACCACCACGTCGGTATCATCGTGAGGATGGGCGCAGGCAAGAAAGGCATTGCGGCTCTCGATGCGGTGGGCGAGGCCTTCGGCCACCAGGAAATCGAGCACCCGATAGACCGACATGGGCGGCGCCGGGTCTCCGGCGGCGGAGAGCTTCTGCACGATCTCGTAGGCGCCGAGCGGCACATGGCTCTCCGCCAGCGCCTTCATGACGTTGCGCCGCAGCGGCGTCATGCGCAGGCCCTTGCGCGCGCAGCACTCCTCCACGCGCGACATGGCGCCTGCCACGCATTGGCCGTGGTCGTGGTCCTTGGTATGGGCGTCGGTGCGGGTCACCCTGCAAATCTAGTGGATGTCCCCCGTTTCCGCCACGGGTCGGGTGAACGAAGGGAGGACGGGAAGTCTCGCCGGCCGGATTGCACCGCAGCGGACGGCGTTGCAATGTGCCGGCCGCAGGCACGCCTGCGTGTGATGGTCTTGCGAGCCAGCGCGGCGCTCAGGCACCGCGTGACAGCAGCGTCACACCGTTCCGCTACACCGTGCCGCCGGCCCCGCAGGGGCCGTGCCGCCTTTTCGGGGAATAGCCATGCTCAAGGGGAAGGTCGCCGTCGTCACCGGGTCCACCAGCGGAATCGGGCTCGCCTATGCCCGGGCCTTCGCCAAGGAAGGCGCGAATGTCGTCATCAACGGCCTCGGCGACGCCGCCGCCATCGAGAAGGAGCGTTCCGCCATCGAGAGCGAGTTCGGCGTGAAGGCGCTCTATTCGCCGGCCAACATGCTGAAGGCGGACGAGATCGAAGGCATGGTGAAGCTCGCCGAGACCGAGCTGGGCGCCTGCGACATCCTCGTGAACAACGCCGGCATCCAGCACGTGGCGCCGATCGAGGAATTCCCGATCGACACCTGGAACACCATCATCGCCATCAACCTGTCGGCGGCCTTCTTCGCCATGCGCGCGGCCATCCCCGGCATGAAGGCGCGCAAATGGGGCCGCATCATCAGCACGGCCTCGGCCCACGCCCTCGTCGCCTCGCCCTTCAAGTCCGCCTATGTCGCGGCCAAGCACGGCATCGCCGGCCTGACCAAGACCGCGGCGCTCGAGACCGCGACCTTCGGCATCACCGTGAACGCCATCTGCCCCGGCTACGTCTGGACCCCCCTCGTGGAGAAGCAGATTCCGGACACCGCCAAGGCCCGCGGCATCACGGAGGAAGAGGTGAAGAAGAACGTTATTCTCGCCGCCCAGCCCACCAAGGAGTTCGTGACGGTGGAAGAGGTGGCTGCCTATGCCGTCTTCCTCGCCTCGGACAACGCCCGCTCCATCACCGGCTCCATGCAGCAGATCGACGGCGGCTGGGTGGCGGAGTGACGCCGGGTCTCCGGCCGTGACCCGGCGCGACGGCGTCAAGCCGCTCAGCCTCGCGCTCCAGGGGGGAGGCGCCCATGGCGCCTTCACCTGGGGTGTGCTCGATCGCCTGCTGCAGGACGAGCGAATCGCCATCGCCGGCATCACCGGCACCAGCGCTGGCGCCATGAACGCGGTGGTGCTCGCCGCCGGGCTCGCCAAGGGCGACCCGGAGGAGGCGCGCCACGCCCTGTCCCAGTTCTGGAAGGATGTGTCGCGCGACGGGCGGATGTCGCCCATCCAGCGCTCGGCCTTCGACCGGCTCATGGGCAACTGGTCGCTGGCCAAGAACCCGGTCTATCTCGCCTTCGAGGTGGCCTCGCGCTTCCTGTCGCCCTACGATTTCAATCCGCTGAACATCAACCCGCTGCGCGAGATTCTCGAAGCCCATGTGGATTTCGAGGCCATCCGGAAGGCGCAGGTGAAGGTGTTCATCTCCGCCACCAACGTCCACACCGGCCGCGCCCGCATCTTCGGGCACGAGGAGATGACGGCGGACGCGGTGATGGCGTCCGCCTGCCTGCCCTTCCTGTTCCAGGCGGTGGAGATCGATGGCGTGCCCTATTGGGACGGCGGCTACATGGGCAATCCGCCGCTGTTCCCGCTCTACGAGATGGCGGACGCGGACGACATCCTTCTGGTCCAGATCAACCCGGTGGTGCGCGAGACCACGCCCCGCACCGCCAGCGAAATCCAGAACCGGATCAACGAGATCACCTTCAATGCCTCGCTGCTCGCCCAGTTGCGGGCCATCGACAATGCGGCGAAGCTGATCGAACAGGGGCTCATCAGCCGCTGGACCTTGGGTGGCTCGCCCTTCCGTCGGGTGCGGCTGCACCGCATCGGCGGCGAGCACCAACTCGCGGCACTGGACGCCACGTCCAAGCTCAACGCAGAATGGTCCTTCCTCCAGCACCTGCGCGACCTCGGCCGGGCGGCGGCGGACACGTTCCTTGCCGAGCATTTCGATGACCTCGGCCGTCGCTCGACCCTGGATCTGAGGCTGGAACTGGCGGATTGAGACAGGCCCGCCGGAGCGGGCCTGTCGAAAGCGTCCTCAGCCGCGCGGGGCCTTAACCACGCGAATCCTTTTTGGCCTGCGCCACCGCCACGAACTTGGTGACGCGGCCGGCCTCGCCGGAAGCCGAGCCGATGCGCTCAAGGCGTGTGCGCTCCTTCGGGGTCATGCCCGTATTGGGGCGCGGCAGGTTCGCCGGGCGTTTGGCGCGCTTGGAATCGCGCTTCAGCTCCAGTGCCTTGTGCGCATTCTCCACCAGCTCGGCCCGGGCCGCCTGGGTGCGGCGGCGGGTCTGCTCGCGGCGGGCGCGGGTGAGGGCATCGGTGAGGACGGAGGCCTTCTGGCGATTGCCGGAATCGGCCTTGTCGAACGTCACCTCGCCGCGACCGCCCTTGCCGCGCAGGGCACGGCGCTGGTTGTTCGCGATGGTGACGGCGCGATCGCGGCGCTCGCGCAGCTGGGCCACGAGGTCATTCACCTCGCCGTCGCCGAGTGCGCTCACCACGGGCTGGCGGGACTTCTCCACCAGCTCCACTTCCGAATCCGTGAGAAGGCGGCGTTCCGTCTTGCGGGGATGGGCCATGGGGCGGATCTCCTTCTTGTTTTCCGACCCCTATGGCTAGGCCGCCGATTATGTGGATTGTGAGACTGCCGCAGGACCGCCAGCCATGAACGAGACACCCGCCTCTCACCGCACGGAGCCGCGCGGCGCCACGGACTGCGCGGTGATCGTCGCCGACATCACCCGCCTCGCCACTGACGCCATCGTGAACGCCGCCAACGCCTCCCTGCTCGGTGGCGGCGGCGTCGACGGCGCCATCCATCGCGCCGCCGGGCCGGAGCTGTTGGCGCATTGCCGGACGCTGGGCGGCTGCCCCACCGGCGAAGCGCGCCTCACCCCGGGATTCCGGCTGCCCGCGCGCCACATCATCCACACCGTCGGTCCCGTCTGGCGAGGCGGCGGCGCGGATGAGGATGCGCTGCTTGCCTCCTGCTACCGGGAAAGCCTGCGGCGCGCGGACGAGGCCGGCCTCGCCTCCATCGCTTTCCCCGCCATCTCCACGGGAATCTATGGATTTCCGCCCGAGCGGGCCGCCCCACTGGCGGTCGGCGCCGTCCTCGCCCATCTTGGAGGTCCCGGCAGCGTGACCCGCGTGGTCTTCTGCTGCTTCTCGCAAGGCTCCGCCGACCTCCATCATGACGCCCTCCGCGCCCACGGCATCGCACCCCGCCCCTGAGACCGGGCGGGACCTCCCCCTCCTCCACCGCGACGGGCTGATGCTCATCATCGACAAGCCCTACGGCCTGCCCGTCCATGCCGGGCCGAAGGGCGGGGAGACGCTGGCCGATCATCTCGACGCTCTGCGCTTCGGCCTGCCCCGCGCGCCCGAGCTGGCGCACAGGCTGGACAAGGACACCTCCGGCTGCCTCGTGCTCGGCCGCCATACCAAGGCGCTGGCGCAGCTCGGAAAGCTGTTTGCCAGCGGCGCGGTGGGCAAGACCTATGTGGCCGTCACCCTCGGCGCACCGGCGGCGGACGCGGGGCGGATCGACCAGCCCCTGGCCAAGCGCTCGCCGCATCGCGGCTGGTGGATGCAGGCCGTGCCCAAGGGCTCTCCGGGCGCGCAGGAGGCCATCACCGATTTCCAGGTGCTGCACAGGGCGGGTGACCTCGCGGTCATCGCGCTATCCCCGGTGACGGGGCGCACCCACCAGCTGCGCGCGCACCTCTCCCATCTCGGCACGCCCATCCTCGGCGATGCCATCTATGGCGGCGCCTCGCGCCTGCCCGGCGGACCGAAGCTGCACCTGCATTCCCGCCGCGTGGTGGTTCCTCTCAAGGCGGGCGCTCCGCCGGTGGACGTGAGCGCCCCTTTGCCGCCGCATATGTGCGAGACGCTTTCCCATCTCGGCCTCGATCCGGTTGCCGTGGGCACCGCCGCCGATCAGGTCGCCTTCGCCAAGCTCGGGACGGCTGAAAGCAAGGCCTGACCCATTTGTGAAGCGGGTTCCGTTGGGGCAATCTGGCCCGGAACTTGCTCCGTGTTAAGCTGGCTGACGAAGGGCAGGAAAGGGAGAGGGTGTGAGCGTATCTCGCGACGGAAAGCTCCCGCGCAGGCCCCAGGACCGCACGCCGGAAGAGACCGCGCGTGACCTGCTCGAACGCGCCATCGGCCGCGCCCGCCTCACGGTATTCTGGGAACGGGCCTGGCCCGCTTTCGCGCGTGTTGGCGTTCCCCTGGCCCTGTTCCTCGCCGTCTCCTTCGCCGGTGTCTGGGTGTCGGCGCCCGTGTGGCCGCGCATCGCCGGCGTGGTGCTGTTCGCGCTGGCCATCCTCTTCGCCGCCCGCCCGCTGCTCGCCCTGCGCTGGCCGAGCCGGGAGGAGGCGGTGGCGCGCCTCGATGCGAAGAGCGCCCTCGCCCACCGCCCCGCCACCGCCATTTCCGACAGCCTCGCCACCCGCCCGGACGATCCGGTCGGTGCCGCCCTGTGGCGCGCGCACCTCGCCCGCGCGCTGGCGGCCGCCCGTTCGCTGAAGGCCGGCACGCCCTCGCCCGGCCTCGCCCGTCTCGATCCACGCGCCGTTCGCGCGCTGGCGGTGCTGGCGCTGGCGGCCACCGTCTTCATGGCGCCGGGGCAGCATCTCTCCCGCATCGGCGCGGCCTTCGACTGGAAGACCATCGTCCCGCCCCCGCCCTACCGGCTTGATGCCTGGATCGATCCGCCCGCCTATACCGGCCGCCCGCCCGTGGTGCTGCCGGGCCTGCGCTCGGATGATCCCACCTCGCTGAATGCCGCCGCGCTACAGGTTCCGGTGGGCAGCACGCTGGTGGTGCGTGGCTCCGGCATCGACACCGCCGCCCTCAAGCTCGACGGCGGCATCGCCGAGGCGAAGCCCGAGGCCGATGCGCCGACCACCGCCGGCGAAAAGCGCTACGTGATCCGCGAGGATTCCGACGTCACCTTCCTCGGTCCCGACCAGCGCCGCCTTGCATGGCACTTCAAGGTGCTGGCGGACCAGAAGCCCACCATCAGCTTCGCCAAGGACCCGCAGACCGGCCAGCGCAACGCGCTGGTGCTCGCCTACCGGATGGAGGACGATTACGGGGTGAAGGAAGCCGAGGCGCTGTTCACGCCCCTGCCGCCCGAGCCGCCGCTCTTCCCCCGCCCCGGCGCATCCCCGCGCAAGATGGCGCAGCCGCTGGTTCCGCCGCCCGACTTCAAACTGACCTTGCCGGCCGGCGGTCGCACCGGCGCGGCGCAGACCACAAAGGATCTCGTCGCCCATCCGTGGGCCGGCGCCCGCGTGGAGGTCCAGCTCAAGGCTCGCGACGACGCCGGCAACGAAGGCGTCAGCGAGACAAAGACCGTCCGCCTGCCCGCGCGCGCCTTCTCGAAGCCCCTCGCCAAGGCGCTCATCGACGAGCGCCGCCGCCTCGCCTTCGACGCCGGCAACCGCCGCCGGCTGGTCACGGTGCTGGAAGGCCTCACCATCGCCCCCGCCCAGTTCGCCCCTGGCGCCGGCGAATATCTCGGCCTGCGCACCGCGCTGGCCCGCGCCAAGAACGCCCGCAACGACGACGACCTCAGGTCGCTGGTGGATTATCTCTGGGAAGTGGCGGTGCTGATCGAGGACGGCACCCTCTCCGACGCCGAGCGCGAGCTGCGCGCCGCCCAAGAGGCCCTGCGCGAGGCGCTGGAGCGCGGCGCCAGTGACGAGGAGATCAAGCGCCTCACGCAGGATCTGCGCGCGGCCATGGAAAAGATGATGCGGCAGCTCGCCGAGCAGGCGCGCCGCGACAGCGGCACCGATGCCCGCCCGCTCGACCCCAACACCCGCATCGTCCGCCCGCAAGACCTGCAGAAGATGCTGGACCGCATCGAGAATCTCGCCCGTTCCGGCAACAAGGACGCCGCCCGCGAACTGCTCGACCAGCTCCAGGCCATGATGGAGAACATGCGCCCCGGCAGCCGTCAGGCCGGTCGACAGCAGCAGGGACAGCAGCAGCAGAGCGAAATCGGCAAGATGATCCAGGAGCAGCAGCGCCTGCGCGACCGCACCTGGCGCCAGAACCGGGAAGGCCAGCAAGGGCAACAGGGTCAGCAAGGCCAACGCGGGCAGCAGGGACAACAGGGCCAGGGTCAGCAAGGACAGCAGGGTCAGCAGGGTCAGGGCCAACAGCCCGGCGAGAACGGCTTCTCGGACTTACAGCAGGGACAGCAGGAGCTGCGTAAGCGCCTCGGCCGCATGCTCGACCAGATGCGCCGCATGCAAGAGGGACAGGGCCAGCAGGGCCAAGGTCAGCAGGGCCAGAACGGCGAAGGTGGCGAAGGCGACGCCATAGGCCGGGCCGGCGAGGCCATGGGCCGGGCGGAGCAGGCCATGCGCGAGGCGGAGGAAGCCCTCAGCCGCGGCGAGGGCCAGGGCGCGCTCGACGCCGAGGGCCGTGCCCTCCAGTCGCTCCGGCAGGGTGCGCAGGCCATGGCGGAGGCGCAGCGCGGCCAGCAGGAGGGGCAGGGCCCCGGCGGTCCGGGCGAGGAAAGCGCCCAGCGCACCGATCCCCTCGGCCGCCCCCTGCGTAGCCAGGACTATGGCGACGACTTCACCGTGAAGGTGCCGGACGAGGTGGACGCCCAGCGCGCCCGCCGCGTGCTGGAGGAGCTGCGGCGCCGGCTGGAGCAGCCGGAGCGTCCGCAGATCGAGCTCGACTATCTGGAGCGGCTGCTGCGCGGGCTGAACTAGAGCGTTTCAGCGTTTCCGAGCGAACCGGTACCCGCTTCGCTCGGAAACGCTCTGAGGCGGCGCGGAGGCGTCAGGCCTCGACCGGCTCCACCTTCAGCGTCGCGCCATCGGTGCCGGTGACGCGCACGTCGTGGCCAGCGGCGACATCCGGGCCTTCCACGCGCCACACCGTGTCGTCGATACGCACCCGCCCGACTCCGCCGAGGATCGGCGCATCGAGAGTGAACACCCGCCCCACGAAGCCGTCCGGACGGCGGTTCAGGAACGGCCGGTCGGAGGCCTTGCCGGGTGCCGGGCTGACACGCCGGCCAACCAGCACCGCCACCACCGCCAGGGCGGCGAACACCAGCACTTCCACCTGCCACGCGAGCGCCACCGTGTAAGCGACGGCGCCGGTGACCAAGGCCGCGAGCCCGAGCCACAGCAGGAAGGCCCCCGGCGCGGCGATCTCTGCCACCAGCAGCACGCCGCCGAGGACGAACCACGCCCAGGGACCGAGTTGGGAGAGAAGGGGCACGGGCTCAGCCCTCCCGGGGCGGCACGGTCGCGGGGCCCGTCGGCCGCCGGCCGGGCAAACGCGGCGCGGGCGCGCCCTCGGTCCCGAATGCGCCCGATCCAAACGCCCCCTTGGCGATCTCGCCGATGCCGGCGAGGGAGGAGAGCAACGCCGTGCCCTCATAGGGCATCAGCACCACCTTCTGGTTCGGTGCGGCGCCCATGGTCTCGAACGCCTTCACGTACTTCTCGGCGATGTAATAGTTGAGCGCGGCGGGATCGCCGTTCGCCACCGCGACGGACAGCATCTCGGTGGCCTTGGCATCCGCCTGCGCCAGCCGCTCGCGCGCCTCGGCATCACGGAACGCCGCCTCGCGCCGGCCCTCGGCCTGCAGGATCTGGCCCTGCTTCTGGCCCTCCGCCTTGAGGATTTCCGACTGGCGCTGGCCCTCGGCCTCCAGGATCACGGCACGCTTTTCACGCTCCGCCTTCATCTGGCGGCCCATGGCGTTCACGAGGTCGGCGGGCGGCACGATGTCCTTGATCTCGATGCGGGTCATCTTGATGCCCCAGGGCGAGGCCGCCGCATCCACCACCGTCAGCAGGCGCACGTTGATCTCGTCGCGGTGAGAGAGAAGCTGGTCGAGGTCCATGGAGCCCATGACCGTGCGGATGTTGGTCATGGTCAGCGCGAGGATGGCGGTGTCGAGCCGCGCGACCTCGTAGGAGGCGCGGGCGGCGTCGAACACCTGGAAGAACACCACGCCGTCCACCGTCACGGTGGCGTTATCCTTGGTGATGACCTCCTGGCTCGGAACGTCGATCACCTGCTCCATCACGTTCACCCGGTTGCCGATGCGGTCGATGAACGGGACGATGAGGTTGAGGCCGGGCATGAGGGTCTTGGTGTACCGGCGGAAGCGCTCCACCGTGTACTGATAGCCCTGCGGCACCGTCTTCACGCCGGAGAAGACCACCGCCACCGCCAGCACCAGCAGCACCAGCACGAACAGGTTGGGACCGATCTCGATCATGGGGCGCCCCTCAGCCGGCCCCCTGCGGCCGGTGGCGCATATGGCCATGGGGAAGGGGGCGGCGGCAAGGCGGGGGCACGCCGAAGGAACGGAAGGGGAAGATCCGGCGCGGTCCGATTCGCACGTGATTCGTTCGCGTGATGTTCCCGTCGGAGCTGGTGAAGCGTCCCGTTTCGGCACAGCGCGGCCCATGCCGTTTCGTTGACGGCCCATGTCAGCCCATGATAACCCATAAGTACCCATGAACAGGATGGACGGTCTCGGCCGTCACGCGGGCCGCCTTGAACGGCGCCCGTTGCAACACGAGGGCACCCGGGCGCCATGGACCGCTTCGTGTCCACCTACACGATGCGCCTCGACGCCAAGGGCCGGGTCTCCATCCCCGCGCCCTACCGCATGGTGCTGACCAAGGACGGCGCGGACGGCCTCTATTGCCATCCGAGCCTTGCGGAACCGGCGCTGGATGCCGGCGGCAATCGTCTGATCGGCGAGATCGACACGCTGATCGACAGCTACCCGCCCTATTCCGAAGCGCGCGAGGAGCTGGCCGCCGCGCTCTACGGCACCAGCGAGACGTTGCGCATCGATCCGGAGGGCCGGGTGGTGCTGACGGAGAGTTTGAAGGCCCACGCGGCGATCACCGATCAGGTGGCGTTCGTCGGCCTGGGGCACAAGTTCCGGATCTGGGAACCGGAGCGGCTGAAGGCACATCTCGCGGAGGCCACCCGACGGGTGCGCGAGTTGCGCCAGGCCATCGGCTCCCGAGCGGAGACCACGCGGAGCGAACGGACATGACGACGGGCCACGGGGTCGGCCCCGCCGACGCCGCTGGCGGACCGGCCCGTCATCTGCCGGTGATGCTTCGCGAGGTTCTCGCGCACCTCGCGCCGAAGGACGCCGGCCATTATGTGGACGGCACCTTCGGCGCGGGAGGTTATACCTCCGCCATCCTCGCCGCGGCCGACTGCCAGGTGCTCGCCATCGACCGCGATCCCACGGCCATCGCCGCCGGGCAGACGCTGGTGGAAGCCTCGGGCAAGCGCCTCCTCCTCGTGCAGGACCGATTTTCGCGGCTCGACGAGATCGCCGCCGAGCAGGATTTCGGCCCCCTCGACGGGGTGGTGCTGGACATCGGCGTCTCCTCCATGCAGCTCGACGAGGCGGACCGCGGCTTCTCCTTCCGCCGCGACGGGCCGCTCGACATGCGCATGGGCGCAGACGGGCTCTCGGCCGCCGATCTCGTCGCCACGCTGGATGACGTCCGCCTTGCCCACATCATCTGGACTTTCGGCGAGGAGCGGCATTCGCGCGCCATCGCCAAGGCCATCGTGAAGGCGCGGGAAGAGGCGCCCATCACCCGCACCGCGCAGCTCGCCGAGATCGTCTCGCGCGTGGTGTGGGCCAAGCCCGGCGAGATGCATCCCGCCACCCGTACCTTCCAGGCCCTGCGCATCGCCGTGAACGAGGAATTGTCGGAGCTGGTGGAGGCGCTGGCCGCCGCCGAGCGGGCGCTCCGGCCGGGGGGACGGCTGGTGGTCGTCACCTTCCATTCCCTTGAGGACAGGATCGTTAAGACTTTTCTGTCACACCGGTCCAAGGCACCGTCCGCCTCGCGCCACCAGCCGCAAGCGGAAGGGCCGGAGCCCTCCTTCCGCCTCGTGGCGAAGGGAGCCGTAGAGCCCGGTCCCGACGAAGTGGCAGGCAACCCGCGCTCCAGGTCCGCGAAACTTCGCGCGGCCGAGCGCACGGACGCCCCGGCGCATCCGGGCGGTGACCTGATGGGGCTGCTTCCGCCCCCATCACCGCAACGCGCAGGGCGGAGACGCTAGTCGAGATGTTTCGGGTCGCCAATGTCGTGATGGTCGTCGCGCTTCTGGTGACCGCCGCGGTGGTCTACCAGCTCAAGGTCTCGTCCACCGCCGAGGCCGAGCGGCTCGCCACCCTGCGCACCCAGATCCGCAAGGAGCGCGATTCGATCGCGCTGATGCGGGCCGAATGGGCGCGCCGCACTTCGCCCATCTATATCCAGGGCCTCGCCGAGCGTCATCTCGACATGAAGCGGCTCGATGTCGATTCGATTTCCAGCCTCGATGACTTGCCCGCCAAGCCCGCCTCCGGCGGCGACGGCATCGGCGGCATGATCGAGGCGCTGGTGGACGCACCCCTCGTCACCTCCTCGGCCGGCTCCAAGCCCTCGGCCTCGACCACCGCACCCACAAGCTCGGGTGGCGCCACCGTGCCGGCGACCTCGGCGCTTCGCCCGGCCAATGCGCCGGTATCGAAGCCGGCCGCGAGCGCCTCCGCCACGCCTCGTCCCGCCGCGCCGCGCCCCCTGCCCCCCATGCAGCCGGCACCGGCCGCCGCCGCTCCGGCGCCCGCCCCGCCCCCGGAGCCCACCAATCCCCTCGAAAAGCTCTCCGGATTCCTGGCCGGTTTCCGCTGACGAGGTCCGAAATGGCTGATCTGTCTTCCATCTCCGCCCGCCTCGCCCGCCTGTGGGCCGGCTTCGTCGCCGCCGTCGGTCCCGTGCTCCGGGATGCCGACGCCTCGTGCGCGGTGCTGCTCGATCGTCTCGGCGCCGGCAGCAAGGCCGCCGGCCGCGCCACCGCGCGCGGCTCAGCGCGGGCCGCCATCGCCAGCTGGAATGTGCTGTGGCCCTTCACCGTGGGGCTCGGACATCTCGGCTGGCGCGGCGTCCGCCATGTGGTGCGCGGCCTGTTCGGCCTCGACCGCGCCGATCCCGATACCGTGGCGCGCGGCCGCATCAAGCTGGTGATGCTGGCCTTCTGCGGCTTGTTCATCGCCATCGCGGTGCAGCTCTCCCACCTCGCCATGACGGCGGACGGCGGCGGCGGGCGCGGGCGTGGCTCGGACGCGGTTGCCTCCGCGCGGCCGGACATCATCGACCGTAACGGCGACATCGTCGCCATCGACGTGAAGTCCCCGTCCCTGTTCGCCGAGCCGCGCCGCCTCATCGATCCCGACGAAGCGCTGGAAGGCCTGCTCAAGGTACTGCCCGATCTCGATGTCGAGGAAGCCCGCAAGCGCCTCAATTCCGGCAAGGGCTTCGCCTGGCTGAAGCGCGAGATCACGCCGGCGCAGATGCGCGCCATCCACCGCCTCGGCTTTCCCGGCATCGGCTTCCTGAAGGAAAACCGCCGCATCTATCCCGACGGCCCCATCATCTCCCACGTGATGGGCGGGGTGAACGTGGACAACCAGGGCATCTCGGGCATCGAGAAGTGGATCGACAGCCGCGGCCTCGCCGAACTGCATCTCGCCGGCTTTGCCACCGATCGCCAGCAGGAGCCGGTACAGCTCTCCATGGACGTGCGCGTGCAGCACGCCGTGCGCGACGAGCTGGTGAAGGCGAAGAACAAGTTCCAGGCGCTGCACGCCATGGCCGTCGTGACCGAGGTGAACACGGGCGAAATCATCTCGCTGGTGTCGATCCCCGACTTCGACCCCAACATGTCAGGCAACCCCAAGGACGACGCCTATCTCAACCGGCTCACCACCGGCGTCTACGAGATGGGCTCCACCTTCAAGGCGCTGTCCTTCGCCATGGCGCTCGATTCGGGCAAGATCGGCCTGAACTCGACCTTCGATGCGCGCGGCGCGCTGCATTTCGGCAAGTTCGCCATCCACGACTACCACGCCGAGAACCGCGTGCTCACCGTGCCCGAGATCTTCCTCGTCTCGTCCAACGTGGGCACGGCGAAGATGGTGCTCTCCTTGGGGGTGGAGGCGCACAAGGCGTTCCTGAAGAAGATGGGCCAGCTCGACCGGCTCAAGACCGAGCTGCCGGAAAGCTCCGAGCCCATCGTGCCGAGGCGCTGGGGCGAATTGAACTCGGCCACCATCGCCTTCGGCCACGGCCTCTCCGTCGCCCCGCTGCAGGCGGTGATGGCGGTGAATTCCATGGTCAATGGCGGCTTCCTCATCCCGCCCACCTTCATCAAGCGGACGCCGGAAGAGGCGCAGAAGGTGGCGGTGCGCGTGCTGAAGCCCGAGACCTCGGACAAGATGCGCTACATCATGCGCCTCAACGCCGAGAAGGGTACCGCCACCAAGGCCGAGGTGCCCGGCTTCCTCGTCGGCGGCAAGACCGGCACCGCGGAGAAGGTGGTGAACGGGCGCTACGCCCACAACAAGCTGCTCACCTCCTTCACCGCCATCTTCCCCATGGACAAGCCGCGCTACCTCGTCCTCGTGATGTTCGACGAGCCCAAGGCGACCTCCGAGACCTATGGCTTCGCCACCTCGGGCTGGAACGCGGCACCCACCGCCGGCAAGATCGTCGAGCGCATCGCTCCCATGCTCAACATCGCGCCGCGCCAGAACCTGCCCAATGCGGAGCAGCTGCTGCGCATGCCGCTCAAGGTCGCCGACCGTAACTGATGTCACCGCTGCGGGAGCACGTTACCGCCACCGCAGCGGTCGCCCACGCGGGGTGACAACCGGGGCGGGCGAATGCCAAAAAGGGGTCCGATGACCACATATTCTCTCGGACAGCTCCTCGACGGCCACGCCCGCATCCTGACGCCCGACGGCGCCCAGGAGCCGATCACCGGCCTGTCCTCCGACAGCCGCCGCATCACGGCAGGCGATCTCTTTGTCGCCATCCCCGGCACCCATGCGGACGGCACGCGCTTCATCGCCGACGCCATCGCGCGCGGCGCCGCCGCCGTGCTGATGGAGCCGACCGCGCCGGCCCCCCTCCTGCCGCCGCAGGTGGCCCTCGCCTTCACGCTCGATGCCCGGCGCTCCCTGTCGCTGGCCGCCGCGCGCGTCTATCCGCGCCAGCCGAAGACCATCGCCGCCATAACGGGCACCGCGGGCAAGACCTCCGTCGCCTTCTTCCTGCGGCAGATCTGGGAGCGACTCGGCCATCGCGCGGCGTATCTCGGGACCATCGGGCTGGTGAAGCCGGACGGTGCCACCTATGGCAGCCTCACCACGCCCGATCCGGTGGAACTGCACGCCACCCTCGACGCGCTTGCGGGAGAGGGCGTGACCCACATGGCGCTCGAAGCCTCCTCCCACGGCCTCGACCAGAAGCGGCTCGATGGCGTGCGCCTTTCCGCCGGCGGCTTCACCAATCTCGGCCGCGACCATCTCGACTATCACCCGACGATGGACGCCTATTTCCGCGCGAAGCTCCGCCTCTTTACCGAGGTGATGCCGCTGGACGCTGCCGCCGTGGCCGTCACCTCCGCCCCCTTCGCCGCGACCGCGCTCGCCTGGGCGCACACCCGCGGCCTCCGGCTCCTGCCCATCGGCGAGGGACGGGCGGACGGCATCGACATCGCCGCAGCGACGGGTTCGCCCGCAGGGCAGAAGGTGTTGTTCGCGGACGGATCCAGCGCCGTGGTGCCGCTGGTGGGGCGCTTCCAGCTGGACAATGCCTTGCTGGCCGCCGGCCTCGCCATCGCCTGCGGCGCTGATCGCGCCGAGGCGTTCGCCGCGCTCGCCCACCTCAAGGGTGTTCCGGGCCGGCTGGAGCGCATCGGCGACGACCCACGCCGGCCGGTCTTCGTGGACTACGCCCACAAGCCGGAAGCCCTGGCCACCGTGCTCGATACCCTGCGCGCCGCCATCCCCGGCCGGCTCGTGGTGGTGGTCGGCTGTGGCGGCGACCGCGACCGGGGCAAGCGCCCCATCATGGGCGCGATCGCCGCGATGAAGGCGGACGTGGTGATCGTCACTGACGACAACCCGCGCAACGAGGATCCGGCAGCGATTCGCGCAGAGGTATTGGAAGGCGCCCGGGGCGCCGGCCGCGGCGATGTGCGCGAGATCGGCGACCGGGCCGAGGCGATCCGGGCGGGCGTCGCCCTCATCGAAAGCGGGGATGCGCTGATCGTTGCCGGCAAGGGTCACGAAACCGGCCAAATCATCGGCGACCGGACATATCCATTCTCGGATGCGGCGGAAGTCCTCGCCGCCCTCAAGGAGGTCGCGGCATGAATGCGGGTGCGGGTACGGCAGAACAGGACGGCCGGGTGCTCCACACCGTCGCGGAAATGGCGGCGGCCATGGGGGCGGAGGTACGCGGCACGCCGCGCGATGCCACCGGCATCTCCATCGACAGCCGCTCGCTCGCCCCCGGCGACACCTTCTTCGCCATCGCCGGCGAAAACAGCGACGGCCACGCTTATGTGGGCAAGGCGCTGGACGCCGGCGCCTCCGCCTGCGTGGTGGCCCGCGACAAGGCGGACCAGTTCCCCGCCGATGCCCCCCTCCTCGTGGTGGACGACGTGCTCGCCGCCCTGACCGACCTTGCGCGCGCCAGCCGTGCGCGCTCGAAGGCCGGCATCGTCGCGGTGACGGGATCAGTGGGCAAGACCACCACCAAGGAAGCGCTGCGCATCGCGCTCGGCGCCGACGGCGAGACCCACGCGTCCGCCGCCTCCTACAACAACCACTGGGGCGTGCCCCTCTCCCTCGCCCGGCTACCGCGCGAGGCGCGTTACGGCGTGTTCGAGATCGGGATGAACCATCCCGGCGAGATCACGCCGCTGGTGAAGCTGGTGCGCCCGCAGGTCGCCATCATCACCACCGTGGAGCCGGTGCACATCGCCCAGTTCTCAGGGATCGAGGAGATCGCCGACGCCAAGGCGGAGATCTTCCAGGGGCTGGAGCCGGGCGGCGCTGTGGTGCTGAACCTCGACAATCCCCTCTTCCCTCGGCTCAAGGCCGCTGCCGAGGCGCTGGGCATCGACCGCATCGTAACCTTCGGCGAGACCGCCGGTGCCGACGTGCGGCTGAAGGAGGCGGCGCTGCAATCCTACTGCTCGGTGGGGGTGGCGGACGTGATGGGCACGCCCGTGACCTTCAAGGTGGGCATGCCGGGCCGCCACATCGTGCAGAACATGCTGGCGGTGCTCGCCGCGGCGAAGCTCGTCGGTGCCGACCTCGCGCTCGTCGGCCTCGCCCTCTCCCGCATGAAGGCGCCACCCGGCCGCGGTGTCGCGCTGCGCCTGCAGGTGAAGGGCGGGCAGGCGACGCTGCTGGACGAAAGCTACAACGCCAACCCCGCCTCCATGCGCGCCGCCCTCGATGTGCTCAGCCGGACCCCGATAGGCCCACGCGGCCGCCGCATCGCGGTGCTCGGCGACATGCTGGAGCTCGGCCCCGACGGCGAGGCGCACCATGCCGAGCTGGCCGAGGCGATCCGCACGGCGAAGATCGATCTGGTGTTCTGCTGCGGGCCGCAGATGCACGCGCTCTGGCAGGCCCTGCCCTCGGAGCGGCGGGGCGGCTATGCGATCCACGCCTCCCACCTCGAGCCCATGGTGGCGTCCGCCATCCGGGGCGGTGACACGTTGATGGTCAAGGGTTCCAACGGCAGCCGCATGGGACCGCTGGTCAAGAGCCTCGCCGAGCGCTTCCGCGCCGCCGAGGATGCGCTGCTCGAAGGATAGAATTCAGATGCTCCAGTGGCTTGCCGATCTCCACCAGTCCTTCACAGCCTTCAACGTCTTTCGCTACATCACCTTCCGGACCGGTGGTGCCGTGGTGACGGCGCTGCTGTTCGTGTTCCTGTTCGGCCCGGCCATGATCTCCATGCTGCGGCTGAAGCAGGGCAAGGGCCAGCCCATCCGCACCGACGGGCCGCAGTCGCACCTGCTCACCAAGAAGGGCACGCCCACCATGGGCGGGCTGATGATCCTCGCCGGCATCGCGGTGGCGACGCTGTTGTGGGCGAACCTGTTCAACTTCTATGTCTGGGTGGTGCTGCTGGTGATGCTCGGCTTCGGCATGATCGGCTTCTATGACGACTACCTGAAGGTGACGAAGCAGACCCATAACGGGCTCTCGGGCAAGACACGCCTCGCCATCGAGGCGGTGATCTCCGGCGTCGCCGTGGTCATCATCATGACCATGGGCAAGTCCGGCCTGTCCACCTCCGTGGCCTTCCCCTTCTTCAAGGATCTGCTGCTCAACCTCGGCGTCTTCTTCGTGGTGTTCGGCGTGTTCGTCATCGTCGCGGCCGGCAATGCGGTGAACCTCACCGATGGCCTTGACGGCCTCGCCATCGTGCCGGTGATGATCGCGGCCGGCACCTTCGGCCTCATCGCCTATCTCTCCGGCAACGTGCGGTTCGCGGACTATCTGCAGATCCACTACGTCGCCGGCGTCGGCGAGCTGGCGGTGGTCTGCGGCGCGGTGATGGGGGCCGGCCTCGGCTTCCTGTGGTTCAATGCCCCGCCCGCCCAGGTCTTCATGGGCGACACCGGCTCGCTCGCGCTGGGCGGCCTGCTCGGCACGGTCGCGGTGGCCACCAAGCACGAGATCGTGCTCGCGGTGGTCGGCGGCCTGTTCGTGCTGGAGGCGGTCTCGGTGATCGTGCAGGTGGCGTCGTTCAAGCTCACCGGCAAGCGCGTGTTCAAGATGGCGCCCATCCACCACCATTTCGAGCAGCTCGGCTGGACCGAGCCGCAGGTGGTGATCCGCTTCTGGATCGTCGCCGTGGTGCTGGCGCTGGCGGGCCTGGCGACGCTGAAGCTGCGGTGAGGGCGGTATTAACTGATGAAAAGGCCCGCGGGAGCGCCTCCCGCGGGCCTTTTTCACGAGGTTACGCGGAAAGACGTCACCGCCCGCACGTATTGATGCCCAGCAGCGGATAGGCCGGGCAGAAGCGGAAGGCGGCGGTGAGCAGCATCACCACGCCCACGGCGCCGATCAGCCAGGTCCAATGCCCGAGCCCGGCCAGCGCCGGCACGGAGGGGGCCACGAAGGGCACCAGGATCAGCACGACCCCGGCGATGAAGCGCAGCACCCGGTCGATCCCACCCACGTTCGCCACCATCTCGCTCTCCCAATTCCAAGTTCAGCGGGCAAACCCAGCAAGCCTGCCCCGGCGGGGCGGGTCCACGATCCCGTTGACTACATTCAACAGTATGAATGTCGAATCGGGCAAGCGGGGGATTTCCCTTAAGGCCGGGTGCCTGCGAAAGGGGTTCGCACTTTTTCGCATCATGCTCTAGACGGGAGCCCGGAGTGCATTGCCGCAACGGACGATTTTACTGCCATGATCCCCGTCACCGTCTTCAAAGATGCAACCGTCGCCCTTTTCGGGCTGGGTGGCTCAGGCCTTGCCACCGCAGAGGCGCTCAAGGCCGGCGGCGCCACCGTCGTCGCCTATGATGATTCCGAGGCCTCCCGCCGCAAGGCCGGAGAGGCGGGAATCCTCGTGCAGGATCTCCACGACATCGATTGGACCATCGTCCAGGCGCTGGTGCTCGCCCCCGGCGTGCCACTCACCCACCCCGAGCCGCACTGGTCGGTGAAGCTGGCCCAGGCGGCGGGCGTCGAGATCATCGGCGATATCGAGCTGTTCTGCCGCGAGCGGCAGGCCATCGCGCGCCGCTCGCCGTTCGTCGCCATCACCGGCACCAACGGCAAGTCCACCACCACGGCGCTCATCACCCACATTCTGCGCGTCGCCGGCCGGGACGTGCAGATGGGCGGCAATATCGGCACCGCCATCCTGTCGCTTGCCCCGCCGAAGCCCGGCCGGGTGCATGTGGTGGAGTGCTCCTCCTACCAGATCGACCTCGCCCCCGGCCTCGACCCCTCCGTGGGCGTGATGCTCAACATCACCCCCGACCATCTCGACCGGCACGGCACCATCGAGAATTACGCGGCGGTCAAGGAACGCCTCGTCACCGGCGTCGAGCAGACCGGCACCGCCGTCGTGGGCGTGGACGACGATTTCTCCGCCGCCATGGCCGACCGGGCAGAGCACGCCGGCAAGCACGTGGTGCGCATCTCGGTCAGGCGGCCCCTGCCCGACGGCATCTGGCGCGAGGGCGAGACGCTCGTGGTGTCCGAAGGCGGCGCCGAGGTGTTCCGCCTGCCGCTGGGCGGCGTCGGCTCGCTTCGCGGGGCGCACAATGCGCAGAACGCCGCCGCCGCCTACGCCACCTGCCGCGCGCTCGGCGTCGCGCCGGAGGTCATCACTGTGGCGATGAAGCGCTTCCCCGGCCTTGCCCACCGCATGGAAGAGGTGGGCAACAAGGGCAAGGTGCTGTTCGTCAACGATTCCAAGGCGACCAATGCGGATGCCGCCGAGCGCGCGCTGACGAGCTTCACCGACATCTTCTGGATCGCCGGCGGCAAGCCGAAGGCCGGCGGCATCGCCCCGCTCGCCCCCTTCTTCGATCGCGTCGCCAAGGCCTATCTCATCGGCGAGGCCGCGCAGGATTTCGCCGCGACGCTGGCGGACAAGGTGCCCCACGAGATCGTCGGCACCCTCGACAAAGCGGTGGAAGCCGCCGCGCGGGACGCCGAGGCGTCCGGCCGCGGGGATGCGGTGGTGCTGCTGTCGCCGGCTTGCGCCAGCTTCGACCAATATCCCAATTTCGAGGTGCGCGGCGACGCCTTCCGCACGCTGGTGCAGGCGCTGCCGGGCATCCAGGCCCGCACGCAGTCCACCACGCCGGTGGCGCAGAAGGAGCCGCCCAAGGGCGGCGGCCATCCGCACGGCAACCCTCATGGCAACCCCCATGGCGGCGGACACCCCCACGGCGCGGGAGGGCACCCGGGGGGACATCCCGGCAAGGGACACCCCTGAGATCACCGAGGGTTCATCCGCCGACCTGCGCGGAGCGGGTATCCGACGGGCGGCGCACGGCCTTGTGGTTCAAGACCTTCCGTGGCACGTGTGCATTGCACAATGGAGAAGTCGATGGCCGAGACCGGCACCCGCACGCCCCTGCACGCCCCGCCGCTGGTGGAAGGCCTCTCCGCCTTCGCGGGTGACTACGACCTGATCCTCTGCGACGTCTGGGGCGTGCTGCACAACGGCGTCGCGTCCTTCCCCGCCGCCTGCGAGGCGCTGACGAAGGTGCGGGCGGGCGGCGCGACGGTGGTGCTGGTCTCCAACGCACCGCGGCCCAACCGCTTCATCATGGGCATGCTCGACGGCCTTGGTGTACCGCGCACCGCCTATGACGCCATCGTCACCTCGGGCGACGTGACGCGCGACATGCTGGAGGCGCGGCCGGGCGCCCGCGTCTACCACCTCGGCCCCGCGCGGGACGTGGGCACGTTCGACGGTCTGGACCTCACCCTCGCCTCGCTTGAGGACGCGGACCTCGTGGTCTGCACCGGCCTCCTCGACGACGACGTGGAGACGCCGGAGGATTACGCCGACGCCCTCGCCACCATGAAGGCGCGGGAGCTGCCGTTCATCTGCGCAAATCCCGACCTCGTGGTGGAGCGCGGCGACAAGCTGATCTTCTGCGCCGGGGCCATCGCCCAGGCCTATGAGCAGATCGGCGGCAAGGCCTATTGGTGCGGCAAGCCCTACCGGCCCATCTACGACACCGCCTTCGCCCGCGCCGAGGTGATCCGTGGCGAGGCGGTGGAGCGCGCCCGCGTGCTCGGCATCGGCGATGCGCTGCGCACCGACATCGCCGGCGCAAACGACGCCGGGTTCGACAGCCTGTTCATCTCCGGCGGCATCCATGCGCAGGAGCTGAAGTCCATCGACGGCGCCGTTCCCGACACCGAATCTCTCGCCGACCTCTTCACCGGCCACGCCCATCCGCGCGGCGTCATGCCCCGCCTCGCTTGGTAGCCGCGCCCGGGCGACATTCGGTTCCTTGAATTTGCCCGTGGTTTGACCGATCTCGAAGGCCGAATATCCTGTCCCGGTGCCGTCGAGGTTCCGGGCGTCCCGCCGAACACCAAGGCAAGGCTTGCGCCCGCCGATGACCGTGTCCCTTCCTCCTGACTTCGTGCTCGTCCACGGCCCCGAGCCCCTGCCGCCGGCGCTCAAGCGCCCCGTCATCGCCATCGGCAATTTCGACGGCGTGCATCGCGGCCATCAGGTGGTGTTCGCTGCGGCGCGGACCATGGCGGCCGAAGCGGAAGGGCCGGCGCTGGCGCTCACCTTCGAGCCGCACCCGCGCACCTTCTTCAATCCCGCCACCGCGCCCTTCCGCCTGACTCCGGCGGCCGAGAAACTGCGCCGCATCGCCGAGAGCGGCCTTCAGGGCGCCATCGTGCTCGACTTCGACGCCGCCCTCGCCGCCATGGAGGCGGAGGACTTCGTGCGCGAGGTTCTGGTCGGCCGCTACGGCGTCGCCGGCGTGGCGGTCGGCTTCGATTTCCATTTCGGCCGCCAGCGCGCCGGATCACCCGCCTTCCTCAAGAAAGCGGGAGAACGGCACGGCTTCGCCGTGACCGTGGTGGAGCCCATGCGCGATGAGAACGACGCGATTTCCTCCACCGCCGTGCGCCGGGCGCTGGCTTCGGGACAGGTGGGCCATGCTGCCCACATGCTGGGGCGCCCTTTTGCAGTGACGGCGGAGGTGATCCACGGCGACAAGCGCGGCCGCACCATCGGTTTTCCCACCGCCAATCTCGCCTTGCCGCAGGATCTGGAACTGGCCTTCGGCATCTATGCGGTGCGCGCCATGACGCCCGCCGGCCGGTTCGACGGCGTGGCCAACTATGGCCGGCGCCCCACCTTCGACAATGGCCGGGCGCTGCTGGAAGTGCACTTGTTCGATTTTTCCGGCGATCTCTATGGCCAGCCCATCGAGGTGGAATTCCACGCCTATATCCGGCCCGAGCTGAAGTTCGACGGCATCGACGCGCTCGTCGCGCAGATCAGGGCCGATGCGCAGCAGGCGCGCGAGGTGCTGGCGCGGGAAGTCTGACGGATCGCCGGGTTAAGTTAGCCACACCTTAACCGGCTGGTCCCATTCTGGGGCGGATGACGAAAGCCGCCAGAAAAGACCGCAAAGCCGTGCCACCCGCACCTGCCGCTCCCCTTGCCGCTCCCCCGGAAGACCGCCGCTCGCCCTTCATCCGGCTGGCCGACCTCCTCGCGGGGATCGAGCCGGGGCGACAGCCGCTGAGCGCCGCCGTGGGCGAGCCGCAGCACGCCATGCCGGATTTCGTCGGCCCGGTTCTCACCAGTAATCTCGCCGGTTTCGGCCGCTACCCCCGCGCCGAGGGCACGCCCACCTTCCGCGCCGCCGCCGCCCGCTGGCTGGCGCAGCGCTACAAGCTGGCGAAGCCCTTGGATGCCGACCGCGAAGTGCTGGCGCTGAACGGCTCCCGCGAGGGCCTGTTCTCCGCCGCCATCGTCGCGCAACGCCTCACCGATCCGGCGAAGGGCGCCAACGGCAAGCCGGCCATGCTGCTGCCCAATCCCTTCTACGCCGCCTATGCCGCGGGCGCGGAGGCCGCCGGCTGCGAGGCGGTCGTGATGCCGACCACGAAGGAAAGCGGCTGGCTGCCGGACCTCGACGCGCTCGATTCGGACCTGCTGAAGCGGACGGTGGCCATCTACATCGCCTCCCCCGCCAATCCGCAGGGCGCCATCGCCTCCGCCGACTATCTCGGCAAGGCGCTGGAGCTGGCGCGGCGCAACGGCGCGTTCCTGTTCTCGGACGAGTGCTATTCGGAAATCTATCTCGGCGCGGAAAAGCCGGCCGGCATCCTTGAGGTGGCCGGCACCGACCTCACCCGCGTCGTGGCGTTCAATTCCCTGTCCAAGCGCTCATCCCTGCCCGGCCTGCGCTGTGGCTTCTGTGCCGGCGATCCCGCCTTCCTGAAGGACTTTCTCGCCTTCCGCTGGGTGGCCGCGCCGCAGGTGCCGGAGCCCCTGCAGGCGGTGGCCGTCGCAGCGCTGGAGGACGAGGCCCACGTCACCCGCTCCCGTGACCTCTATGCCGCGAAGTTCGACCTCGCCGACCGCATGCTTGCCGGCCGGTTCGGCTATGAGCGGCCCGGCGGCGGCTTCTTCCTGTGGCTCGACGTGTCCCACCTTGCCGACGACCACCTCACCGGCGGCGAGGCGGCGGCGGTGAAGCTGTGGCGCGAGCAGGGCCTGCGCACGGTGCCGGGGGGCTATCTCGCCCGCCGCGACCTCACCGGGGCCAACCCCTCCGCCGGATTCCTGCGCGTCGCGCTGGTCCAGGATCTGCCCACCTGCGAGGAGGTGCTGAAGCGCCTCGTCGCTGCCCTCTGAAGGGAGCCGCGCCGATGCCCATGGCCCGCCGACGCCCGAAGGCAGCCGCCTCCGCCGATGCCGTCATCAACAGCCGGATGGACGCGCCCCACCACCATATGCCCCGGCTCGAACTGATCCCCGAGAGCATCCGGCTGGTGGTGCGCCGGCGCGGGCGGGAGATCGTCGGGACCGGACTGATCCTCGCGACGCTGATCTCCTTCGTCGCGCTCGGCACCTGGTCCGCGGCCGACCCGAGCCTGTCCAACGCCACCCATGCGCCGGTCACGAACCTCCTGGGCCGACCCGGCGCGATCATCGCCGATCTGCTGATCCAGTTGTTCGGGCTCGCGGCGCTGGCCGTGCTGCTGCCGCCGCTCTATGCCGGCTGGCGGCTCGTCACCCACCGCCCGTTCGCGCGCGAACGCCTGCGCATCACCTGCTGGCTCATCGGGGTGCTCGGCACCACGGCGTTCCTCGGCGCCATTCCGCAACCGGACCACTGGCCGGGCCTCACCGGCCTCGGCGGCGCCTTGGGCGATCTCTTTCCCCGCGCCTTCGGCGTCATGCGCGGCGGCGCGCTTGCGGCCCTTGATTCCATGCTGATCGGCACCGCCGGCCTCGCGATCGGGGCGGCAGGCCTGTTCTTTGCCTTGAGCGGCGGCCGGCGCACGCCCCTGAAGCTTGCCCCCGCCTCCGAACTGCCGGGCGAGGTGGGCGACGAGGACGAGGAGGACGACGGCACCGCCGTTTCCCTCGGTGCCCTCACCCACACCTTCCTCTCGTGGAAGGCGCGCCTCTCCGGTGCCGGGCTCACCCGCCGCGCCGTGCCCGCCCCTGCCGCGTCAGCCGGCCGGGCGGAAGGCGCAGGCGAGCGTCAGGAGCCGCGTCTGGAGGGGGCCGGCGCCCCCGCGCCCCACGACGTTCCCGATGCCCCGCTGGATGCTGCCACCGAGAGCCCCGCCGCCCGCCGCCGCGCGGCCCGGCGCGGTGGCCGCCGCGCCGGCTACCAGCACCCCTCCCTCGACCTGCTGACGCCCGCGCCCCCCGCCAAGGCCCCGGCCATGAGCCCGGAGGCACTGTCCGAGACCGCGCGCGAGCTGGAGACGACCCTGCAGGATTTCGGCGTGCGCGGCGAGATCGGCCAGATGCGCCCCGGTCCGGTGGTGACTCTTTACGAGCTGGAGCCTGCGCCGGGCATCAAATCCTCCCGCGTCATCGGCCTCGCCGACGACATCGCCCGCTCCATGAGCGCCATCTCCGCCCGCGTCGCCGTGGTGCCGGGCCGCAATGCCATCGGCATCGAGCTGCCGAACCAGAAGCGCGAGAAGGTGCTGCTGCGCGAGCTGATCGCCACCAAGGATTTCGGCGACACCGGGCACAAGCTCGCCATCGCGCTGGGCAAGACCATCGGCGGCGATCCGGTGATCGTCGACCTCGCCCGCATGCCGCATCTGCTCGTGGCCGGCACCACCGGCTCGGGCAAGTCAGTGGCCATCAATACGATGATCCTGTCCCTGCTTTACCGGCTGAAGCCGGAACAGTGCCGGCTCATCATGGTCGATCCCAAGATGCTGGAGCTCTCCGTCTATGACGGCATCCCCCATCTTCTTGCCCCCGTCGTCACCGATCCGAAGAAAGCGGTGGTGGCGCTGAAGTGGGCGGTGAAGGAGATGGAAGACCGCTACAAGAAGATGTCGAAGCTCGGCGTGCGCAACATCGACGGCTTCAACGCCCGGGTGAGGGACGCCAGCGAGAAGGGCGAATCCATCGCCCGCACGGTCCAGACCGGCTTCGACCACGAGACCGGCGAAGCCATCTACGAGCGCGAGGAGATGAACCTCGAGCCCCTGCCCTACATCGTCGTCATCGTCGACGAGATGGCAGACCTGATGCTCGTCGCCGGCAAGGACATCGAGGGCGCCATCCAGCGCCTCGCCCAGATGGCCCGCGCCGCCGGCATCCATCTGGTGATGGCCACGCAGCGCCCCTCCGTGGACGTCATCACCGGTACCATCAAGGCGAACTTCCCCACCCGCATCTCCTTCCAGGTGACCTCGAAGATCGACAGCCGCACCATCCTCGGCGAGATGGGCGCCGAGCAGCTGCTGGGCCAGGGCGACATGCTCTACATGGCCGGCGGCGGCCGCATCAGTCGCGTCCACGGCCCCTTCGTCTCCGACGAGGAGGTGGAGAGCGTGGTGAAGCACCTCAAGGCCCAGGGCGCCCCCGCCTATGTGGAGGCAGTGACTGCCGAGGATGCGGAGGACGAGGACGGCGACGGCGCCGTGTTCGACAAGGGCGGCATGGGCGACGAGGGCATGGACCTCTATTCCCAGGCGGTGGCGGTGGTGATGCGCGACCGCAAATGCTCCACCTCCTATATCCAGCGCCGGCTCCAGATCGGCTATAATCGCGCGGCTTCGCTGGTCGAGCGCATGGAGAACGAGGGCCTCGTCGGCTCGCCCAACCACGCCGGCAAGCGCGAGATCCTGCTGCCCGAGCAGGCAGCCGAATGAGCGTGCCGCGTCGTTTTCCCGCCTGAGCGGTTCCCGGTTCCGGTTGAAGCTTCGGCCCAACCGGAACAGAAGCGGCGCTGGGCGGTTTCTCCGGGCGTCGGCAAGGCCACAGGTTCGCCATAGCCCGGCCGCAAGTTGCGTATTAGACCCCTGTTCATCCGATCAGCCCGCGCGGGGCGGGATCGGAGCGTCGGGAATGACCTTCCTGCCAGCGACACGCCCTGCGCCAGAGATGCTCATGATGCTCATCCGCTCCGCCGCCACCCGATTTGCCCGCAGCCCGAAGCGCGACACCCGCGCCCCGTCGGAGAAGGCGCGCCGCGCCGCCGCCGCCGGCCTGCTGCTGGCGCTGGGACTGGCCGCGGCCGGCCCGGCCGGCGCCCAGACGGTGCAGCCCCCGGGCGACCTCATGCGGCCCCAGGGTCAGATGAAGGGCGCCGCCCCCGTGGCTGCGGCGCAGCCGGCCGATGGCCGCGCGCCGAAGGCGACGGTGGACCGCGTCACCAACTACTTCAATTCGGTGCAGTCCATGACCGGCACCTTCACCCAGATCGATCCGGACGGCTCCAAGCGCACCGGCGACTTCTACATGCAGAAGCCCGGCCGCGTGCGCTTCGAATACGATGCGCCGAGCCCGGTGGAGCTGATCTCCAACGGCCAGTCGGTGGCCGTGCGCGACCGCAATCTCAACACCCAGGACATCACGCCCCTGTCGCAGACGCCGCTGCGTTTCCTGCTCGCGGAACGCATCGACCTCGGGACCGAACCGCACGTGACCGGCATCTTCCAGGACGACCGCTTCGTGACGGTGGTGATGCAGGAGACCGTGCCCATGTTCGGCACCTACCGGCTCCTGATCCTGTTCGATGCCAAGACCTCGGCCCTCAAGCAGTGGGTCGTTACCGACCCGCAGGGCTATGACACGCAGGTGTCCCTGTCGAACATCCAGGTGAACAAGCGCCCCGACCCGAAGCTCTTCGTCATCAATTTCGAGCGGATGCTGCAGTGAAAGCTGGGGACGACTGCCCGCTCGCCGATCACATCTGCGTGCGTGCGCGGATGGCGGCGGAGAGTGTTCCCTCGTCGAGATAATCGAGTTCGCCGCCCACGGGCACACCCTGGGCAAGGCGCGTGACACGGGCTCCGGTGTCGCGCAGCACATCGGTCAGGTAGTGGGCGGTCGTCTGCCCGTCCACCGTGGCGCCCAGCGCCAGGATGACTTCCGTGACGTCCTGATCGTGCACGCGGGTGACGAGGCTCGCGATGTTGAGGTCGTCCGGCCCCACCCCGTCCAGCGGCGACAGAACGCCTCCCAGCACATGATAGCGAGCGTTGAGGACGCCGGCGCGCTCCAGTGCCCAGAGGTCGCCCACGTCAGCCACCACCACCAGCATGCGTGCGTCCCGTGTGGGATCGGTGCAGACCGTGCAGGGGTCGGTCACGTCCACATTCCCGCAGGTGTGGCAGGTGACGATCTTGCTGATCGCGTCGCCCAGGGCGGTCGCCAGCGGCGCCATCAGCGCCTCGCGCTTCTTGATGAGATGCAGCGCCACCCGGCGCGCCGAACGCGGGCCGAGGCCGGGCAGCCGGGCCAGAAGCTGGATCAGACGCTCGATCTCGGGGCCGGCGACGGCGCGTGGCATGGCATCCTCGTCCCCATCTCGCGGGAGACCCTGGGGCGTTCGGCGCCGCTCCGGAGAACCGTGCCGAACCGCAGACCTGAAGCCGCCCCTTGGCCGGAGCGGACCCGCCCCACCTAACGCGGTTCGCCCCGCCGCGCCAGCGTAAACGGCAGGATGCCGAGCCCCGCGCTAGCGACAAGCTCAAGACCGCGGTTCGTTTCGCCAAAGCAGTCGGGGCAGGGGGCCGACGTGGGGGAAACCTCGGCTTCCATCGCAGCCGATAGTTGTACAAATCGACGCATGTACTTGTCGCGGACGCCGTAGAAGAACACGGCGTGGCGACCTCCCCCTAGTATCTCCCCGGCTATGGACGCACGGCCTTGAGCGCCGGCGAACCAGGAACACTTCCAGGGTCCGTTGTTTTCATCTGTCGGCCCATCGATTCGCTGATCTGACAAGGATCATCTCGTCGCGATGAACGCGCGACGGCGCCTCCTCGACAGCCGCAAACCCGCTCTATTGCTGGTTTTTGAAGAACTTTTTGGACCCGATTGTATTTATAAGACGAGGTGCTATAGATTAACCGTGAAACTTAGTCAGCCGATGCGGCGTCAGCCCCGGCGGAGCATGTGTCCGAGGCTCATCCTGAACCGGTCGCATTCCAGCCGCTTCCCGCATTGTCCGCGCGCCATAGCGAAGAACAGAAAGGGACTCCCGTGAGCGACTCCGCGTCCAATACTCCGTCGCCGAGCTTCATCGACTTCACCGCGGACATCGTCGCCGCGTATGTGAGCAACAACAGCGTCGCGGCCACCGAGCTTCCCGGTCTCATCGAGTCCGTCTATCGCGCCCTCGGCCAGCTCGGCACCCCGGCCGCGCCGCAGGTGGAAGAGCAGAAGCCGGCCGTCCCGCTGAAGAAGTCGGTGACGCCGGAATACATCATCTGCCTGGAAGACGGGAAGAAGTTCAAGTCTCTGAAGCGGCACCTGCGCACCAGCTACGGCATGACCCCCGAAGCTTACCGCGAGAAGTGGGGCCTGCCGAAGGATTATCCCATGGTCGCCCCGGCCTATGCTGCGGCCCGCTCCGAACTCGCCAAGAACATGGGCCTCGGCCAGACCCGCAAGAAGGCGCCCGTCGCCCCTGCGAAGAAGACCACCCGTCGCAAGGCTGCTGCCTGATTTTTTCAGATTTGGCCGCGTCCTCACAAGAAAATGCGGCCGGGATCTCAACGAAGCAAGGCCGGGCAGATGCCCGGCCTTTTTCTTTGTCCAATCCTGTAAACGTCAATCCAGGCCGAGCTTGCGGCAGATCTCATCGAGCTGGTCGAGGCTCGCATAGCGGATGCGCAGCTCGCCCGCCTCGCCCTTGCCCTCAAGACTGACGGCCAACCCCAGGGCATCGGCCAGCCGCTTCTCCAGCGCGCGGGTGTCCGCGCTCTTGCGCTCGGTGACAGGGGCGGGCGAACTGCGTCCCGTGACCGGGGCAGGGGGCGTCTTCGCCTTGGACAGGGCCTCCACATCGCGCACCGTCAGGCCCTTGGCGATGACCTCACGAGCCACCTTCTCTGGATCGGAAACGGCGAGGAGGGCCCGCGCATGGCCGGCACTGAGCCGCCCCTCCGCCAGATGCCCCTTCACAGCTTCCGGCAGCTTCAGCAGCCGCAGCGTGTTGGCGATGTGGCTGCGGCTTTTCCCGATGACCTTGGAAAGCTCGTTCTGGTTGTATTCGAACTCGTCCATCAGGGCTTCGTAGCCCTGCGCCTCTTCCACCGGATTGAGGTCGGCGCGCTGGACGTTCTCGATGATCGCGATTTCGAGCGCCTCGCGATCGCTGAGGTCCAGCACCACCACGGGCACCTCGTGCAGGCTCGCCCGCTGGGCGGCCCGCCAGCGGCGTTCGCCGGCGACGATCTCGAAGGCGTCCGATCCCTTCAGCGGTCGCACCACGATGGGCTGGATGATGCCCTTCTCGCGGATGGAGGCGGTGAGATCCTCCAGACCCTCCTCCAGGAAGGCGCGGCGCGGGTTGCGGGGGTTCGCCTTCACCTGCTCGATGGGCACGCGGCGCGGGCCGCCACGCGTGCCCGAGCTGCGCGTCGGTGCCGCCTGCGGCTCCCCCATCTCGCCGATCAGCGCGGCAAGCCCCCGCCCCAGCCGGGAGCGCTGTTCATCCGCCATCTTCGTCCGGTCCCTCTGGTCTTCCCTCAGGCCGCTGCCGCCGCCCGTGCCGCCCGTTCGCGCTGGATCACCTCCGACGCGAGCCGCAAATAAGCCTGTGACCCCAAGCACTTGAGATCGTATAGCAGAACCGGCTTGCCATAGGACGGCGCTTCCGAGACGCGCACGTTCCGGGGAATGATGGTCTCATAGACCTTGTCACCCATGAACTGCCGCACGTCCTGCACCACCTGCTCCGACAGGTTGTTGCGCCCGTCATACATGGTCAGCACGATGCCGTGGATGGTGAGGCTGGGGTTCAGCCCCACCCGCACCTGCTCCACCGTCTTCATCAGCTGGGAGAGGCCTTCCAGCGCGAAGAACTCGCACTGCAACGGCACCACGATCGCGTCCGCCGCCGCCATGGCGTTGACGGTGAGGAGCGACAGGGACGGGGGGCAGTCCACCAGCACATAGGAAAAGCGCGGCGCCTCGGGATCGGCCGCGAGCGCCCGGAGTGCGTCCCGCAGGCGATAGGCGCGATCGCGTTCGGCGGCGATCTCCAGCTCCAGCCCGGACAGATCGAGGGTGGAGGGCGCCACATAAAGCTGCGGGACCCCGGTCGGCATCACCGTCTCGCGCATGGTGGCTTCGCCCACCAGCACGTCGTAGGTGGAGACGTTGCGGGAGCGGCGATCGATGCCGAGGCCCGTGGAGGCGTTGCCCTGGGGGTCAAGGTCCACAACCAGCACGGTCTCACCGATGGCCGCCAGCGCGGTGCCGAGATTGATCGCTGTCGTGGTCTTGCCCACGCCACCCTTCTGATTGGCGAGCGCCAGCACGCGCGGCGCGCCGGCCGGCAGGGAAAGATCGGCTCCCGAGGAATAATCAGCCTGGCTCATGGCCCGTGGTCCCCTTGGATCTGGTTCCGCAGGGCGCGACCCCGCGGATGAGAACGTCCACCTGGCGGCGCCGGCCTTATCGGCGCGCCTTCCCGGCGGGGTGGCTATTTGCTGCTGCGCCTGGCGCTCCTCACGAGAAGAACCTGCGCCTCTCGGTCGCTGACGCTGGCGCGAAGATCGCAATCGAGTGTCCAGCCTTTGCGGGCTTCGGTCAATTCGCGTTCAGCGTCGCGGCCCTTGGGAAACACCCCGAGCGCACCGGCGGAGAGGAAGGGCTCCGCCAGCTCCAGAAGCTTGGGAAGAGGCGCCAGCGCACGCGCGGACACCACCTGCGTTTCCGGCGCAAGTGCCTGCGCGACCTGCTCGATTCGCTGGGCGTGGACCCGCACCGGCAACTCCGCCACCCGCGCCGCCTCCCGCAGGAAGGCGGACTTGCGGGTGTCGCTCTCCACCAGATGGACATCCGCGCCCGGCCGCTCCGCCAGAATGGCGGCAACCACGAGACCGGGGAATCCGCCACCCGATCCCAAATCCACCCACCTGATCGCGTCCGCCGGAACATGGTTAATCAATTGCAACGAATCAGCGATGTGCCGGCTCCACACCTCCGGCACGGTCGCAGGGGCAACGAGATTGATGGTCTTCTGCCACTTGCGGAGCAGCTCGGCGATGAGGTCGAGGCGGTGGAATGTTTCACGTGAAACCAGCCCCTCGACAGCAGCGCGCGCCGCGTCGTCGCCTCCCGCGCCAGCCCCCTTCATCGGCGCGCCTCCATCCCCGTGATCCACAGCCCGAACGAACCGATCATGCGGAGCGTCCGCCCGCCCGACGCGCATGGGTGGCGATGAGCGCAAGCGCGGCCGGGGTCATTCCCTCCATGCGCCCCGCCTGTCCCACAGTGCGCGGGCGCACCCGCTCCAGCTTCTGCTTCAGCTCGTTCGAGAGACCCGGCAGATCGGCATAGGAGAGCTCTTCCGGCAGCGCGAGCGCCTCGTCCTTCCGCAGCGTGTGGATGTCCGCGGCCTGCCGCTCCAGATAGACCGCATACTTCGCGTCGATCTCGACCTGCTCGGCGATTGTCGACGGCAGCGCGGAGAGCTCCGGCCAGATCATCGCGAGCCGTGCTATGTCGATGTCGGGGTAGGCGAGAAGGTCGAAGGCGCTCCGGCGCTGGCCGTCGCGGTTCAAGGCAAGGCCGTGTCGCGCGCCTTCCGTCGGCGTGAGGGACAGGTCGCGGGTGAGGGCGCGCGCCGCCTCCAGCGCGTGCGTGCGCGCGTTGAAATGCGCCAGCCGCTCGGCGCCGACCAGCCCCAGCGCAGCACCGCGGGCGGTCAGGCGCTGGTCGGCATTGTCGGCCCGCAGGGTCAGCCGATATTCGGCGCGGGAGGTGAACATGCGATAGGGCTCGCTGACACCGCGCGTTACGAGGTCATCCACCATCACGCCCAGATAGGCCTCGGCCCGGTCGAGCACGACGCCGTCCGACCCGCCGGCGCGGCGGGCCGCGTTAAGCCCGGCGAGCAGGCCCTGCGCGGCGGCCTCCTCATACCCCGTGGTCCCGTTGATTTGGCCCGCGAGGAAGAGGCCCGCCACGCGCTTCGTCTCCAGCGTCGGCGCAAGCTCGCGCGGGTCCACATGATCGTACTCGATGGCATAGCCGGGGCGCAGCACCGCCACCTGCTCCAGACCGGGAATGGTGCGCAGGAACGCGATCTGCACATCGGCCGGCAGGGAGGTGGACAGGCCATTGGGATAGACGGTGGGATCGTCCAACCCCTCCGGCTCCAGGAAGATCTGGTGGCCGTCGCGATCACCGAAGCGGACGATCTTATCCTCGATGGACGGGCAGTAGCGTGGCCCGGTGCTGCCGATGCGCCCGGAATACATGGCCGAGCGGGAGAGATTCTGCCGGATCAGCTCATGGGTCGCGTCGGTGGTGCGGGTGATGCCGCATTCCACCTGCGGGTTGGGGAGGCGCGTGGTCAGCGCGGAGAAGGGCTCGGGCGGATCATCGCCGGCCTGCATCTCCAGGCTCGCCCAATCGATGGTCCGGCCATCGAGCCGTGCCGGCGTGCCGGTCTTGAGGCGGCCGAGCGCGAAGCCGAGGCGCGAGAGGGCAGGGGAGAGGCCGAGCGCCGGCTTTTCGCCCATGCGCCCGGCGGGGTAGCTGTCCTCGCCGAGATGGATCAAGCCGTTGAGGAAGGTGCCCGTTGTGAGCACCACTGCGCCGCAGGCGAGCTCCCGCCCGTCTGCGAGGCGCAGCCCCGCCACGCGACCATCCTTCACGAGGAGGTCGTCGGCCTCGCCTTCCACCACGTCCAGTCTCGGCTGTTCGGCCAGAGCCTGCTGCATGGCGCGGGCATAGAGCTTGCGGTCCGCCTGCGCGCGCGGCCCCCGCACGGCCGGGCCCTTGCGGCGATTGAGAACGCGAAACTGGATGCCGCCCTGGTCCGCGACCCGGCCCATCAATCCGTCGAGCGCATCGATCTCGCGCACCAGATGGCCCTTGCCCAGGCCGCCGATGGCGGGGTTGCAGGACATGGCGCCGATGGTGGCCTGCGCGTGGGTGACAAGCGCAGTGCGCGCGCCGACCCGCGCCGCGGCGGCTGCGGCTTCGCATCCGGCATGTCCGCCGCCCACGACGATGACATCGAAGGCGAGCGGGTGGGGCGTTCCGTTCATGGTGGTCCGGGACAGAGGGATATTGCCCCTCTGGAAACGCCCCTTCTTGGGCGCCGTCAAGGCTGGGCGGAATGTTTCACGTGAAACACGCCGGCCCGGCGCTCATTTGCCGATGCAGAAGGTGCTGAAGAGGCGATCGAGCACGTCCTCCACATCCACCCGGCCGATGGTCTGGTCGAGCGCCCGCACCGCGAGGCGGACATCCTCGGCCCGCAGCTCCTCATGCCCGCCATGCGCGCCCATGGCCCGCTCCAGATGGCGGGCCGCTTCTTCCAGGGCGAGACGCTGGCGCTCCCGCGTCACCAGCGCCGGCTCTCGGCCGCACAGCGCCTCGGCCCGCGCCGCAATGGCCGCAACGACATCCTCGACCCCGTCTCCGTTGACGGTGGAGAGGCCGATGAAGCCGTGTGGCACAGGCCCGCCCCGGTCGATCTTCGTCCGCACGCATATGGCGGTAGCGAAGGCGGCGGGCGGCGAAATCCCCTCGTCGCTGAGCCAGAGCACCGCGTCCGCGACCTCCGCACGGGCGAGCGCCCGGCGCACGCCCTCGGCTTCCACAGCGTCTACCGTCTCGCGCAGGCCGGCCGTGTCGAGCAGCGTCACCGCCTGGCCCGCGAGTTCCAGATGCACCTCCAGAACGTCGCGCGTCGTCCCGGCGATGGGGGAGACGATGGCGGCATCCCGCCCGGCGAGGCGGTTCAGCAGAGAGGATTTTCCCGCATTGGGCGGGCCGGCGATGGCCACCACGAGTCCATCCCGCACCCGCTCGCCCCGCGCCGCATCCGCCAGCGCGGCAAGCAATTCGCGATGGAGGCCGCCGATGAGGTCCAGGGCCGGCCGGGCCACATCCTCCGCCACGTCCGCTTCGTCGGAAAAATCGATGCCCGCTTCCAGAAGGGCGAGGGCGGAGACCAGCCCCTCCCGCCAGCCCATCACGCGGCGGGAGAGAGCGCCCGAGGCGAGCGCCATGGCCTGCCGGCGCTGGGCCTCGGTCTCGGCAGCGATGAGATCGGCGAGGCCTTCCACCTCGGCGAGGTCCAGCTTGCCGTTAGCGTGGGCGCGCCGAGTGAATCCGCCGGCCTCGGCCGGGCGAAGGCCCGGAAGCGAGCCGAGGGCGCGCAGCACTGCCGCCACCACCGCGCGCCCGCCATGAAGATGCAGCTCCACCACATCCTCCCCCGTGGCGCTCGCCGGGCCGGGGAAGAAGAGCACCAGTCCGCGATCCAGCTCCTCGCCCGTCGCGGGATGATGAAGGGCGGAATAGCGGGCCACGCGCGGCGGGGGCAGGGTGCCCGAGAGCGCCAGCGCCGCGGCGCCGGCCTCCGGCCCCGAAAGGCGGAGCACGGCGACGCCGGCAGGCAGTCGGCCCGAAGACAAGGCGAAGATGGTGTCGCTGGCGGTTTCACCGGACATGGCCTGATCCTCCAGACGAGTGGCTGCGGATTTGCACGGCGTCTGAACCAGATGCCCCGCACCCCGTTTCTTCGCCCGAACCTTTATCCTGCGATCACGTTGCCTTCAAAGCCGGCCGAAGCCGAAGGATTTCCGACATGAGCCTCAATCGCCTGTCCCGCGAGACGAGCCCCTATCTGCTCCAGCACAAGGACAACCCTGTGCATTGGTGGCCCTGGGGGGAGGCGGCGTTCGCCGAGGCGCGCTCGACCGGCAAACCTATCCTCCTGTCGGTCGGCTATGCGGCCTGCCACTGGTGCCATGTGATGGCCCACGAGAGCTTCGAGAATCCCGAGATCGCGGCGCTGATGAACGCGCTGTTCGTGAACATCAAGGTGGACCGGGAGGAGCGGCCGGACGTGGACCAGATCTACATGTCCGCGCTCCAGCAGCTGGGACAGAGCGGGGGGTGGCCGCTCACCATGTTCCTCGATCCCGAAGGCCGGCCGTTCTGGGGCGGCACCTATTTTCCGCCCAAGGCGAGCTATGGCCGGCCCGGCTTCACCGAGGTGTTGCAGCAGGTCTCCTCCGTCTTCTCCGAGAGCCCGGAGAAGGTGGAGAAGAACACGCAGGCGATCCTCGCCCGGCTGAAAAAGGCGGCCCAGCCGACGGAAGGCGTCGCCATCGGCATCGACGATCTCGACGATGCCGCCCGGCGCCTCGTGTCGCTCATCGATCCGGTGCACGGCGGCCTGAAGGGCGCGCCGAAATTCCCCCAGTCGGGCCTGCTCGAACTGCTCTGGCGCGCCGGCACCCGCAACCGCGACGATGCCATGAAGGTGCTGGTCGCGCTCACGCTCAACCGCATGTGCGAGGGCGGCATCTACGATCATCTCGGCGGCGGCTTCGCCCGCTATTCGGTGGATGAGATCTGGTTCGTCCCGCACTTCGAGAAGATGCTCTACGACAACGCGCTGCTGCTGGAGCTGCTGGCACTGGCCTATGCCGACACCGGCGACCCTCTCTTCCTCCAGCGCGCCCGCGAGACGGTCGGATGGCTGAAGCGGGAGATGCTGGCTCGCTCCGGCGCCTTCACGGCGAGTCTCGATGCCGATTCGGAGGGGCATGAGGGTCGCTTCTATGTGTGGTCGCTGGCGGAGATCGAGGAAGTGCTGGGGGCGACGGACGCCGCCTTCTTCGCCCGCATCTACGACGTGACGAAGGCCGGCAACTGGGAGGAAGGAAACATCCTCAACCGCACCGATGCCGGCGTGATTTCCCCCGAGGACGAGGCGCGGCTCGTGCCCCTGCGTGAAAAGCTGCTCGCGCGACGGGCGGGACGGGTGCGGCCGGGGCGGGACGACAAGGTGCTGACCGACTGGAACGGCCTGATGATCGCCGCTCTCGCCCGCGCCGGTGCCTTCCTGGGCGAGGAGGAATGGATCGGTCTCGCGCGCACGGCCTTCGGCGCGGTGACGGCGCACATGGTGAAGGACGGGCGGCTCGCGCATTCCTGGTGCGGGGACAAGATGGTGATGCCGGGCCTTGCCTCCGACCTCGCGGCCATGGCCCGTGCCGGCATCGCGCTGGCCGAGGCGACGGGGGACAAGGCGCCATTCCGGCTGGCGGCCGGGTTCCTCGATGCGCTGGAACAGCACCACCTGGACCCCGCCACGGGGTCCTACTTCCTCACCGCGGACGACGGGGACAGCCTCATCGTGCGGCCTTCCGCGACCCATGACGAGGCGGTGCCGAACTACAATGCGGTCGCCGCCGATGCCCTCATCCGGCTTGCGGCCCTCACCGGCGATGACAGCCTGCGCACGCGCGCCGACCGCATTCTCACCGGCCTGTCGGGCGCGGCCGCTCGCAACGTGCTCGCCCATGGCGCCACCCTGAACGCCATTGCCACGCGTCTCGGCCTCGCCGAGATCGTCACCACCGGTGCGAAAGGGGAGGCGCTGGCCCAGGCTGCGCTCAAGGTCCCGTTCCCGCTCCGGGTCGTGGTGCGCGCCGAAGGGGTGGCGGCGCCCGTCGGAAGCGTCACGGCAGCCCGGATCGCGTCCGCCCCGGAGGGGGGAGCGGCCTTCGTGTGCGTCGGAGAGCGCTGTTCACTGCCCGTGACCGAGCCGGACGGGATAAAGGCGGCAGTGGCGGCGATTTTAGGCTGAAAGCCCCATTGCGAGTCGCCACCGGAAGACACCACCCTCTAAAATCGCTTGGGAGATTCACCAGCGGGTGGGGAAAACCGGATGACCAATGAGCCGGACCGAAGGCGATTTCGCCGCCAGCGGCCCTCCTAATCGATCAACTTTTGATTGAAATTCGGTTGTAAAAAACATCTTTGATTGCAGTCGTCACCGACTCAGCTCGCCGTCTTCTCCGCCTCGGGCGTATCGGCATATTTCAGCCAGATCGCCTTCTCACCCAGTGCCGCGACGAAGGCGGCATGGGCCTCCGATTCGGCCGCACTGATTCGCGCGGGCAGCGGAACGGGGCGGGGGTGTGCGGCGCGCGCCTCGACCACCAGGCGCGGCGCCTCGGTGCTTTCCTCCACGAGGCCGATGAGGGTCGCCTGCCGGCCGCCGAGCAGTTCGCTATAGACCTCGGCCAGAAGCTCGGCATCGAGCAGCGCGCCGTGCTTCACCCGACGCGACGAATCGATGCCGTAGCGGTTCATCAGGTCGTCGAGACGATTGCCGCCGCCGGGATGCTTGCGGCGGGCCAACGCCAGCGTGTCGATCACCCGGTCGCGGGCGATGGACGGGCGGCCGAGGCGCTCCAGCTCGGCATTCAGGAAGCCGATGTCGAACGCCGCGTTGTGGATGACCAAAGTATCTTCCTGGATGAACTCCAGGAATTCATCAGCAACTTGCGAGAAGATCGGCTTGTCGGACAGAAATTCCGCCGACAGGCCGTGCACGTTGAACGCCTCCTGCGGCATGTCCCGCTGGGGGTTGATATAGACGTGGAAGACGTTGCCGGTGAGGATGCGATTGACCATCTCGACGCAGCCGATTTCCACCAGCCGATCGCCGCCATAGGCTTCGAGGCCCGTGGTCTCGGTGTCGAGCACGATCTCGCGCATGGCTTCCCCTCACCCCTTCCGCCGACCCGGCCCCGACAAAGCGCGCACGATGCCGGCCACCTGATGTTCGGCGGCGGCAAACCCGCGCCCGGTATCGATGACGAAATGGGCGCGGCGGCGCTTCTCGCCGTCCGGCATCTGCTTGGCGAGAATGGTCGCGAATTTCTCGTCCGTCATGCCCGCGCGGGCGAGCACGCGCTCGCGTTGCACAGCTTTCGACGCGCTGACCACAGCTACGGCATCCACCCGCCTGTCTCCGCCCGTCTCGAACAAAAGCGGGATGTCCAGAACAGCGAGACGCGCTCCACTCGCCCGCGCCTTGGTGAGAAAAGCCGTCTCGGCTTCACGCACCAAAGGATGAACGATGGCCTCCAGCCGCTTCATCGCCTCCGCGTCACCGAGCACCCGGGCGCCCAGCGCCGCACGATCAATGACACCGTCCCGGGCCACGCCGGGAAAAGCCGCCTCGACCGGTGCCACCGCTGCACCCCGATAGAGCGCGTGGACCGATGCGTCGGCATCATGCACCGGCACGCCCAGCGCCCGGAACATCTGAGCGGTGGCCGACTTTCCCATGCCGATGGAGCCGGTGAGGCCGAGCACCCACATCTTTCAGGCCTCTAGCTGCCCCTTGGCGCGAAGGTCTTCCACCAGAACCGCCCGCAGCTCCGGCGTGACCTCGGGCGTCACGCCGAACCAGCGACGGAAACCGGGTACGCCCTGGTGCAGCAGCATGCCCAACCCATCGACCGTACGGAAGCCGGCGGCGGACGCAGCTTTGAGCAAAGGCGTCATGAGCGGCACATAGACAATGTCGCTCACCACCGCCTCGGGGCGCAGCCGGCCAAGATCGAGCGTCAGCGGGTCCGATCCCTTCATCCCGAGCGACGTGCAATTCACGAGGATATCCGCCTCGCCCATCACCTCGACGATGCGGTCGAAGGCGAGCGGGCGCACGCGCGGCCCGAAGAGGGATGCCACCGTCTCGGCCCGCTCCAGCGTACGATTGGCCAGCACCACCCGGTCGAAGCCTCGGCCGACCAGCGCGTGGACCACCGCGCGCGAAGCCCCGCCGGCGCCGATCACCAGCGCGCAGTTGCGGGCGCCGTCCCAGCCCGGCGCAGAGGCGTCGAGATTGGCGATGAAGCCATAGCCGTCCGTGCTCGCCCCATGGAGCTTGCCGCCCTCCAGCCAGAGGGTATTGGCCGCACCCAAGGCGGCGGCGCTCTCATCCGCCTCGTCGAGGACGGAAAAGGCGATCTCCTTGTTGGGCAGCGTGACGTTGCAGCCGGCATAGCCGCGCGCGGCGAGGCTCCGGTAGAAATCCGCCGCCGTCTCCGGCGGCACCTCCTCGCGCTCGTAGGCGCCATCGATGCCATAGGCCTTCAGCCAATAGCCGTGCAGCAGCGGCGAACGGGAATAGGTGACGGGCTGGCCGGTGACACAGGCCCGAAGCGTCATGGCAGCAGCCCCTGCTCGCGGAAGAAGGGCAGAAGCTGCAACAGCGGCAGGCCGAGAATGGTGAAGTGATCTCCATCCACCCGGGTGAAGAGATGCACCCCCACCGATTCCAGCTGATAGGCGCCGACCGAGGTCAGAACCCGGGGACCGGCCGCCGCGAAATAGGCGCTCAAGGTCTCTTCGGTGAGCGGGCGCATGGTGAGAAAAGCGCTCACCACCGTATCGAACAGCACCTCCCCGTCGCACGCCACCGCGACCGCCGAATGCAGCGCATGGGTCTGGCCGGCAAGTTCCAGCAGTTGCTTGCGGGCAGCCTCGACCGAGACCGGCTTGTGGTAGATTTTCGGCCCTAGCGCCAAGGTCTGGTCGGCACCCAGCACGAGCCGCCCCGGCGCGGCCTTCGATCCCGACAACGCTTTCGCCCGTGCGAGCAGAAGGGCGATGCCGGCCGGATCCATTTCACCGGCGGCGTCCTGGAGGGCGCGTTCGTCCACTTCGGCAGCCACGGTTTCCACGGGCAAGCCCGCGTGCACGAGAAGGGTCAACCGGGTCGCGCTTTTGGACGCGAGCACGAGCGGCTGTTCGCCACGCCACACGATCGTCTCTCCTCTGTTGCGCTGCCGTCAAAAAATGACGCACTGCGCTGATCTCACGCCTGCGTCCGCGATGCAAACCAAAGCGCAGCCCGATCGGGTGCCACGCCTCAGCTTCGGCGGCCTCAGGTTTCAGCGATGGAGCGGCGCCGGTGATCGCTGTAGAGGCTGAGGATGTTGGCCGCGGTTTCCTCGATGGAGCGACGCGTGACATCGATCAGCGGCCATCCGTTGCGCGCGCACAAGCGGCGGGAGAAGGCCAGCTCCTCGGAAACCGCCTCGCGATCCGTATAGGTCGATGATCCCGTCTCCACGGCATTGAGCCCCAGCAACCGGTTCTGGCGGATCTCGACGATGCGTTCCGGGCTGGCGACGAGGCCCACCACCAGCGGCTTCTTCAGCTTCTCGATGTTCGGAGGCAGCGGGACGTTGGGCACGAGGGGGATATTCGCCGCCTTGATCCCCCGGTTCGCGAGATAGATGGAGGTCGGCGTCTTGGAGGTGCGGGAGACGCCGAGCAGCACCACGTCGGCATGCTCGAGGTCTTCGGTGAGATGCCCGTCGTCATGCATGACGGTGAAGTTGAGGGCGTCGATGCGCTTGAAATAGCTGGCATCCAGCGCGTGCTGGCCACCCACCCGCGGCGTTGGCTCACCACCGAGATAGGACTGGAACAGCCGCACCACCGGCGCCATCACCGAGAGATGCGGCAGGCCCAGCTCTTCGCAGCGCGAGCGCAGGCGGCTGCGGATGTCCTTGTCCACCAGAGTGAAGAGGACGATGCCGGGATTGGACTCCACCTCGATCAGCACCCGCTCCAGCTGCTTCATGGAACGAACCAGCGGGTAGACGTGTTCGATGGGCAGCACGTTCGCATATTGCGCGCTGGCCGCCCGGCCAACGTTGATCAGGGTTTCGCCCGTGGCGTCCGACACGAGGTGGAGGTGGAAATAGGCCTCGCCAGGCTTCGACTGAGTCACTTTGTCCACCGCTCCTGTGGAAGGCTGTTGAGGAAGGCACGCGTTCTGGCCCCTTGCAAGGGCGGCCTCTGGATAAGTCCGAAATCCATCCACACGATCACCCTGCGGGAGAGATTCCCGTCCCGCCCTGTGCGTCGATGTGGACGGGTTTCCGCAGGGGGTGCGTTAATCCTTTGTTAACCTGCCTTTCGCCGGCTTCGCATCCGCGGCAAGTCGCGTGTCGGCTATGGGTTCCGCTGTGGATCGGTTGTCGACGAGCCGGCAACTGGTTAATCAACCGTTAAGACAACAAAGACTCTCTCTTTTAAAAATATCTCTCTTTGATTGAAGGAACGGGATGGACCGCTCTCCAGCCACGCGATCGCGCTTCCTTTCGGTTCTCGACGGCACGATCCAGGACCCGCCTCCGCTCTGGATGATGCGTCAGGCCGGACGCTATCTGCCGGAGTACCGTGCCGTGCGGGCGAAGGCCGGCGACTTCCTGACCCTGTGCTACACGCCGCGCCTCGCCGCCGAGGTGACGCTCCAGCCCATCCGCCGCTACGGCTTCGATGCGGCCATCATCTTCTCGGACATCCTGGTCATCCCCCATGCGCTCGGCACGGGATTGCGTTTCGAGGCCGGCGAAGGTCCGCGCCTGACGCCGGTTGCGGATCGCGCCGCGCTGTCTGCACTGTCGGATACGCTCGATCCGGCCAAGGTGGGGCCGGTCTATGAGGCCATCGCCGACGTGCGGGCCCAGCTTTCCACTGAGACGGCGCTGATCGGCTTCTGTGGCGCGCCATGGACCGTGGCCACCTACATGGTCGCCGGCCAGGGCACGGACGATCAGGCGCCGGCGCGCCTCCTCGCCTTGCGTGAGCCGGAGCTGTTCCAGGAGCTGATCGACCGGCTGGTTGAGACCTCCATCGCCCATCTGTCCGGTCAGGTGGAAGCTGGTGCCGACGCGGTGCAGATTTTCGACACCTGGGCGGGCGTGCTCGACCCGGCCTCTTTCGAGCGCTGGTGCGCTGAACCCCTGCGCCGCATCGTCGCGGGGCTCAAGGCGAAGCATCCCTATGTCCGGATCATCGCCTTTCCCAAGGGGGCGACCCTTGAGGCGCTGGAGGCGCTCGCCGACGTGGGCATCGACGGCATCGGTCTCGACTGGTCGGCCGATCGCCGTGCGGCACGCCAGCGGCTTTCCGACGACGTGGCGCTCCAGGGCAATCTCGATCCGCTGCGGCTGATCGCCGGCGGTGCGGCACTGGAGGAGGAGGTGGAGCGCATCCGCGCCGATTTCGACGGGGTGCGCCACATCTTCAACCTCGGCCACGGTATCCGTCCGGAGACGCCGCTGGAGCATGTGGAAAAGTTCGTCGAGCTGGTGCGCCGCGCCCGCTGACCGGGACAGATAAGGCTTTTGTTTCAATGCTCTATGAGTGGATCAAGGCGCTGCATATCATCGCCGTCATCGCGTGGATGGCGGGGATGCTCTATCTGCCGCGCCTCATGGTCTACCACTGCGCCGCCGAGATCGGCTCGGTGCAGTCGGAGACCTTCAAGGTCATGGAGCGCCGGCTGCTCAAGGCCATCATCAACCCGGCGATGATCGTTACCTGGCTCGCCGGCCTGTGGCTTGCGTACGAGGGCGGCTGGTACAAGGCGGGCTGGTTTCACGCCAAGTTCGCGCTGGTGCTGGCCATGTCCGCCATGCACGGTTTCCTCGTGCGCTGGGTGCGCGAATTCGCCGAGGACAGGAACATCCGGCCGGCGCGCTTCTACCGCATCGCCAACGAGGTGCCGACGCTGCTGATGATCGCCATCGTCATTCTGGTGGTGGTCAAACCGTTTTGATCCGACCCACGCCTTTAGGGGGGACTTGCGCACCCCTGAAGGCACGCCTATCTTGCGCGTGCTTTCCCAAACGCAGGCGAACGCGCTTCCTTTCGGTCCGGCATCTGCTCGTGGCGTCGTCTTGAAGACGCTGTCCTGGTGGAGCCGTCTTGGTCCGGCCGGCGCGTCAGGCGGCGAGCTGCGTGCCCCCGGCTTCCCCTGAAGACCTGCGATCCCGTCCTTCCCCCCACGAGCCGACCCCGATCCTGACCGATCGGCCCCCGGCCCCCCAATACCCATCGAGGCTTTCCCTTATGCGGGAAGTGAAACTTCAAGACCTCAAGTCCAAGACCCCCGTCGAGCTCCTCGCCTTCGCCGAGGAGAATGAGGTGGAAAACGCCAGCACGCTCCGCAAGCAGGAGCTGATGTTCGCGATCCTCAAGCAGCTGGCCGCCACCGAGACGGAGATCATCGGCGAGGGCGTCGTCGAGGTGCTGCAGGATGGATTTGCCTTCCTGCGCTCTCCCGAGGCCAATTATCTGCCCGGTCCGGACGACATCTACGTCTCCCCCTCCCAGATCCGCCGCTTTGGCCTGCGCACCGGCGACACGGTCGAGGGTCAGATCCGGAGCCCCAAGGAGGGCGAACGGTATTTCGCGCTGCTCAAGGTCAACACGATCAATTTCGAGGACCCTGAGAAGTCGCGGCACAAGATCAATTTCGACAATCTGACGCCGCTCTATCCCGACGAGAGGCTGAAGCTTGAGCACGATGAGCCGACTGGCAGCAAGAAAGACTTCTCGCCGCGCATCATCGACATCGTGGCGCCCATCGGCAAAGGCCAGCGCGGCCTGATCGTGGCGCCGCCCCGTACCGGCAAGACGGTGCTCCTGCAGAACATCGCCAAGTCCATCACCGCCAACCATCCGGAATGCTTCCTGATCGTGCTGCTCATCGACGAGCGGCCCGAGGAAGTCACCGACATGCAGCGCTCGGTGAAGGGCGAGGTGGTCTCCTCCACCTTCGACGAACCGGCCGTGCGCCACGTGCAGGTGGCCGAGATGGTCATCGAGAAGGCCAAGCGCCTGGTCGAGCATGGCCGCGATGTGGTGATCCTGCTGGATTCCATCACCCGCCTCGGCCGCGCCTACAACACCGTGGTGCCGTCCTCCGGCAAGGTGCTGACCGGCGGCGTGGACGCCAACGCCCTCCAGCGGCCCAAGCGCTTCTTCGGCGCGGCGCGCAACATCGAGGAAGGTGGCTCCCTCACCATCATCGCGACCGCCCTCATCGAGACCGGCTCGCGCATGGACGAGGTGATCTTCGAAGAGTTCAAGGGCACCGGCAATTCGGAAGTCATCCTGGACCGCAAGGTCTCCGACAAGCGCGTGTTCCCGGCCATCGACATCACCCGGTCCGGCACCCGCAAGGAAGAGCTGCTGGTTCCCGCCGACACGCTCAAGAAGATGTATGTCCTGCGCCGCATCCTGAATCCGATGGGCACCGTGGACGCCATCGAGTTCCTGCTCGACAAGCTGCGGCAGACGAAGACCAACCAGGACTTCTTCGACTCCATGAATACCTGAGCGGAACACCTGAGCGCTCGTTCACGAGCGTTCATTCCCTCAAAAGGGGCCGGGTCAGCCCGGCCCTGTCCCCGCGGAACAAATGGCCAACCGAGCCCGGCGCGTGATTCGCGCGCCTTTCGTTCCGCCCCTGTTCGGTGAAGCTGGAGGGGAGCGTGTCAATTCGGGACGATCCCGGATAGCTCCCTTCCCGTTTCGCGGCGTCCTCCCTATCTTGAGAGAAACCGGCGGGTTTTCCCCGCACCGTTTCTTTTGAGGATTGGCCATGTTCATCCAGACGGAAACCACGCCGAACCCGGCGACACTGAAGTTCCTGCCCGGCCGTTCGGTGCTGGGGGAGGGCGTTCTCGATCTGCGCTCGGCCGAGGATGCCGATCTTTCCCCGCTCGCCCAACGCCTGTTCGACGTGCGCGGCGTGTCGGCGGTGATGCTCGGCTCGGACTTCGTGACCGTGACCAAGGCCGACAGCGAGTGGCCGCAGATCAAGCCGGCCATTCTCGGCGCCATCATGGAGCACTTCATGTCCGGCGCCCCGGTCCTGTCCGAGGGCGTGAAGCCGGATGTCAGCGACGGCGACGAGTTCTTCGACGCGAAGGACGGCGAGATCGTCGCCACTATCAAGGAGCTGCTGGAGACGCGCGTGCGTCCGGCGGTCGCCAATGACGGCGGCGACATCACCTTCCGCGGCTTCGAGAACGGTGTGGTTTTCCTCAACATGAAGGGCTCCTGCTCGGGCTGCCCCTCTTCGACGGCCACGCTCAAGAACGGCATCGAGAACCTGTTGAAGCATTTCGTGCCGGAAGTGGCGGAAGTCCGGGCTGTCTGACGACGCGGACCCGGTTTGACGGTATTCGGGAACGGTCCCATTAACCTTTCCCGAAAGTGAGCGTGCCGGGTCGCTTCCCCCCGCCACGGTTTCGGTTGATCGTGGCGGCGATCGGGGTGCCCGCGTTCATGTATGTCCTCGCCATAGACACGGCGCTTGCCGCCTGCTCCGCCGCGGTGCTCGACACCGAGACGGACAGCATCGTCTCGGGCGATTCGCTGCTCATGGAGCGGGGACATGCGGAGACGCTGATCCCCCTGGTGGAGCAGGTGATGAGCTCCGCCGGCATCGATTTCGAGCATCTCGCCCGCATTGCCGTCACGGTGGGTCCCGGCAGCTTCACCGGGCTTCGGGTGGGCCTGTCCGCCGCCCGCGGCTTCGGCCTCACCTCTAATCGGCCGGTGGTGGGCGTGACGACGCTGGCGGCCCTCGCCGCACCCTATCTTGCCCATGACGATGCCGTGCCGGTGGTGTCCGCCATCGATGCCCGCCACGGCCATGTGTTCCTCCAGATGTTCGGTGTCGGCGGACGCACGTTGATCGCCCCGCGCATCACCAGCGTGCGGGAGGCGGCGCGCTCCGTGGCCATCGGCGCGGTGCGGATCGTTGGCTCCGGGGCCAATCTCGTGGCCGATGCCTGGCCGCCGTCTGAAAAACTGCCGGAGCTGGTCGACGATACGCCGGCCCCCGACGTGGCATGGGTTGCCCGTCTCGGTTCCGTCGCCGATCCCGAAGCGGCCGAGCCGCGCCCGCTCTACCTGCGGCCCCCTGATGCCAAGCCGCAGGACAAGGCCCGCATCGCCCGCCGATGAAACGCCTGCTCGACCGTCTGTTCCCGCCCCGCCCGCCACTGCTGCGGGCCGCGACGGCGGCGGATATTCCCCATCTTGCGGCCATCCACGCCCGCGCCTTCGCGCGCGGCTGGGACGCTGACGAGTTCGAGCGGCTGCTTGCCGACCGCGCCGTGCGCGCCCATGTGGCGACGCTTGGCCCCCGCAAGCCTCCGGTGGGCTTCGTCCTGTCCCACTGCGTGACGCCCGAATCGGAAATCCTGACCATCGCCGTCGTCACCGACCGCCGCCGGCGGGGGGTTGGCCGGGCTCTGGTCTCCTTCCACCTGGCCCGCCTCGCCGCCGAAGGCGTCTCGACCTCCTTTCTGGAGGTGGAGGAAGGCAATGCCGCCGCCCGCACGCTTTATGCACGTCTTGGCTATGGCGAGGTGGGCCGGCGCAGGGGCTATTATGCGGGCGGTGCCGACGCGCTGCTGCTGCGCCGCGACTTTTGAGCTTCAGCAAGCCTTTGTCCGCCCCCTTGCGGCGCGGAAGCGGCGGCGCGATAAGGCAGAGGAATGTCCCTGGGTCGTCGCGGAGGTCCCGCTTGAGCGGAAAGATCAGCCTCATTGAGGAAGCCTGCCTCGCCAAGGGCATGCGGATGACCGAGCAGCGCCGGGTCATCGCCCGCGTGCTGTCCGGCGCGCAGGATCATCCCGACGTGGAAGAGCTGCACCGCCGCGCCGTGGCCATCGACGACAACATCTCCATCTCCACGGTCTATCGCACCGTGAAGATGCTGGAGGACGCTGGCATCATCGAGCGGCACGATTTCGGCGACGGCCGGGCCCGCTATGAGCAGATGCCCGACGAGCACCATGACCACCTGATCGATCTCAGGTCTGGTCAGGTCATCGAATTCCGCTCCGAGCAGATCGAGGCGCTGCAGGAGCAGATCGCTCGCGAACTCGGCTTCAAGCTCCGTGGCCACCGCCTCGAGCTCTATGCGGTGCCGCTCGACGAGGACGAGAAGCAGTGACGCCTCCCGGCGGGCGACCGTCGGCGCCCGCTTCCAGCGACGGTCATTTGTTGCCGCCCCTCGGGCCGGAGCAGCCCGCCCTTTCGCGCCTGATGGACCGCCTGCGGCTTGCCGGCGTGCTCAGCGTGGTCGGGGGGGTGACGCTGGTCGGCATTCCCCTTCAGTGGATCTCGCTGAAGCTCGGTCTCGATGCCCGCCGCCACATTCCGCGGCTCTATCACCGCATCCTGCTGCGGCTCATCGGCGTGCGGGTCCATGTCCGCGGCACGCCGGCTGCGGACCGCCCGCTGCTGATCCTTGCCAACCACGCCTCCTGGCTCGACATCCCCGTGGTGGGCTCGCTCACGCCCTTGTTCTTCGTGGCCAAGAGCGAGGTGTCCGGCTGGCCGCTCATCGGCCTTCTCGCCAAGTTCCAGCGCACCGTCTTCGTGGATCGCCAGCGCCGCCATGCCACCGGCGCGGTGAACCGGGAGATTGCCGATCGCCTCGCTGATGGTGATCCCGTGGTGCTGTTCGCCGAGGGCACGTCGAGCGATGGCAACCGCGTGCTCCCGTTCCGCACCGCTTTGGTGGGCGCCGCGCGCGAGGCCTTCGCCGCCGGGGCGGAGGTGGTGGTGCAGCCCCTCGCCGTGTCCTATGTCCGGCTTCAGGGCTTGCCCATGGGCCGCAGCCATCGGCCCGTGGCCGCCTGGTTCGGCGATATGGAGTTGGCCCCGCATCTGATGGACGTGCTGCGCCACGGCGCCATCGACGTGGAAGTCACCTTCGGCGTGCCGGTGCGGCTCGATGCCGCCCATGACCGCAAAAGCGTGACGCGCGAGAGCGAGGCGACGGTGCGCCGGCTGTGCTCCAGCGCCCTCGCCGGCCGGGCGGCAGATGCTGACGCGTCGGGCCCCTTGCCGGACGCCCGCACCTCCGGCATCAACCGGTCATGATCTCGCTCGCCGCCATCGGCTTCGGCTATTGCGCCCGGCACCTGTTGGCCGAGGACCGCGCGGCGTTTGGCCGCGTCATCGGCACAGCACGGGACACGGCCCGCCTCTCCACCTTTCCGCCCGACGTGGAGGCTTTCGCCTTCGATGGCAGGACGCTTGGGGATGGTCTCGCGGCGGCTCTGGGCGATGTCCAGATTCTGCTGGCGTCCGCTCCACCGGACGATCGGGGCGACCCTATCCTGTGTTGCGCCGCGGAAACTCTGGCCGCCGGCCGCCTGCGGCAGGTGGTCTATCTCACCACGCTCGGGGTCTATGGGAACCACGACGGGGCCTGGGTGGACGAGGCGACCCCGCCGCGCGCGGGCAGCGCGCGCCTCGAACGGCGGCTGAAAGCGGAAGCGGATTGGCAGGCCTTCGGCCGCAGGCACGGCGTCCGGGTCGCGGTGCTGCGCCTAGCCGGCATATACGGACCCGGGCGCAACGCGCTGGTTCAGCTGCGCGCGGGCGAGGCCCGGCGCATCGACAAGCCCGGGCAGGTGTTCAACCGCATCCATGTGGACGATATCGTCTGCACCATCCGGGCGGCGATCGCGCACCGTTACGACGGCATCATCAACGTCACAGATGACCTGCCCGCCCCGCCCGGCGATCCCATTGCCTATGCTGCGGAGCTGCTGGGGATGGACCCACCGCCGGCGATTCCCTTCGATGAGGCGGCGCGGGAGATGAGCCCCATGGCTCTCTCCTTCTGGTCCGGCAACAAGCGTGTCGGCAATGCCCGGCTCAAGGAAGAGCTGGGGGTGACGCTACGCTATCCGACCTACCGCGAGGGGCTATTCGCGCTCCACGCGGCGGGCGCGTGAACACGGATTCTAGCGCCGCACGAAGGTGAGGTAGGTGGGCACGCGGCCCTGCGTGATGGCCTTGGCCTCGTAGCGCGTGCCCGGCCAGAACGGATAGGGCTTGCGCCAGTCGTCGGCCCGCTGCGCCGTCCATGTGAAGGCGCCGTGCGCACGTAAGTGGGCGAGGGTCCAGCCCACATAATGCGGCACGTCGGACGCGAAGCGGAACACGCCGCCGGGGCGGATGACACGGGCCAGCCGGTCGAGATTGTCGGGACGCACGAAGCGCCGCTTCCAATGCCGCTTCTTCGGCCACGGATCGGGATAGAAAAGATCGACGCCATCGAGGCTTGCCGTGGGCAGCCGGTCGAGCAGCAGCGCCGCGTCGAGGTCGAAGACCCGCACGTTGGCGAGACTGCGGGCGTCGAGATCCACCAGCATCCGCGCAAGGCCGTTGAGGAAGGGCTCGGCCCCGATGAAGCCCATCTCGGGCCGTCGGGCCGCGTGGTCGATCAGGTGTTCGCCGCAGCCGCAGCCGATTTCCAGCCAGTATCCCTGCCTCGGTTCGGGAAAGAGGCTGGCGGGAACGGACGCCGCGTCGAGATCGACCTTGTAGCGCGGCAGCAGATGCGTGAGGGCGTCCTGCTGCAGCCCACGCAGCGTCTTGCCGATACGCCGGCCATAGAAGGCGCCACGCGCCTCGAAGTCCGTGGCGGCGGAGGGGAGGGGCGCGGACTGGCTTGGGGGTTCGCTCGGCTGCTGGCTCATGGGGTCATGCTGAAAAAGGCACCGGCCGGACTGCAGGGCAATCCGGCCGGTGGGTCAACACAGATGGGTCAAGATGCGACGGTGGCAGCCCCCGAGGGCTCAGGCCACCGCAGCCTTGAGCGCGTCCACGAGATCGGTCTTCTCCCAGGAGAAGCCGCCGTCCGCTTCCGGCGCGCGGCCGAAATGGCCATAGGCAGAGGTGCGGGCGTAGATGGGCTTGGTGAGGCCGAGATGCTCGCGGATGCCGCGGGGGCGCAGGTTCATTACCTCGCGCAGCACCTTTTCAAGCTTCGCCTCGTCCACCTTTCCGGTGCCGTGCAGGTCCACATAGACCGCCAGCGGATCGGACACGCCGATGGCGTAGGCAAGCTGGATGGTGGCGCGGTCGGCGAGATCAGCGGCGACCACGTTCTTCGCGAGGTAGCGCGCGGCATAGGCGGCCGAGCGGTCCACCTTGGTCGGGTCCTTGCCGGAGAAGGCACCGCCGCCGTGGGGGGCCGCGCCGCCGTAGGTGTCCACGATGATCTTGCGGCCGGTGAGGCCGCAGTCGCCATCGGGGCCGCCGATGACGAACTTGCCGGTGGGGTTGACGTGCCAGACGGTGGCGTCGGTCACCCAGCCATCCGGCAGGGTCTTCTTGATGTAGGGCTCGACGATGGACTTCACGTCATGGGACGTGAGGTGCTCATCCAGGTGCTGGGTCGACAGCACGATCTGGGTGACGCCGACCGGCTTGCCGTTCTCGTACTGGACGGTGACCTGGCTCTTGGCATCGGGGCCGAGCGCGTGGGTCTCGCCGGAGTGGCGGGCTTCCGCCAGCACCTTCAGGATCTTGTGGGCATAATAGATGGGAGCGGGCATCAGCTCCGGGGTCTCGCGCACGGCATAGCCGAACATGATGCCCTGGTCGCCGGCGCCCTCGTCCTTGTTGCCGGCGATATCCACGCCCTGCGCGATGTCCGCCGACTGGGCGTGCAGCAGCACGTCGATGTCGGCCGTCTCCCAGTGGAAGCCGGCCTGCTCGTAGCCGATGTCCTTGATGGCAAGGCGCGCGACGTGGGACAGGAGGTCCCGGGTGATCGAGGACGGACCACGGGTCTCGCCAGCGATCACCACCTTGTTGGTGGTGGCGAGCGTCTCGCACGCGACGCGGATCTGGCTCGGGTCCCAGCCCTCGGTTTCCGCAGTGCGGAAGAAAGTGTCCACCACTTCGTCCGAAATCCGGTCGCAGACCTTGTCCGGATGCCCTTCGGAAACCGATTCACTCGTGAACAGATACGATTGACGCGCCATGTGACGGCCCCTTTTGCGCCCGCGCCGCGGTGCGGCCGCCCTTTGTGGCAACGCAGCGGCGGGCGGTCAAGGTCGTCAGCGCGAAAACGTTCGCCAAAACGAACGCTTCACGCCTCGGTTTCACCGGCGATGGCGATCACCAGATCGACGATGCGCCGACGCACGCGGGCGTCGGAAATCCGCATGAAGTTCCGGGTGAGCGTCAGTCCGTCGGACGTGGCGAGGAAGTCGGAGATGTAGGCCGGGGACTGCTCCTCGGAGAAACCTTCGCCCTCGGGTCCAACGGTGGGGGCACCTTCGAAGAAGAAGGCGACGGGAACACCAAGGGTGGTCGAAATCTGCTGAAGCCGGCTCGCGCCGATGCGATTCGTACCCTTCTCGTACTTCTGAATCTGCTGAAACGTGATGCCCAGATGCTCGCCCAGCTTCTCCTGGCTCATTCCCACCATCATCCGCCTCATGCGGACACGCGAGCCAACGTGCTTATCAATAGGGTTCGGCGCCTTCTTGACCATGGTCTCTCCGGCTATGTCGGAAAAGATTACTCAATACTTCGCTGTGCGAAGGCTGCCCTGATTGCCGGCGAACATAGGCATACAATCGGAACGCGTCGATCAACCGCTGCGTGTATTGCAACCGCAAAGCGGTACGGAAGCTAGCGCCAGAGCAGCTGCCAGAAGCCCGGGGACCAATATACGGTCAAGCTTGGCTGCAACGGAAACCGTTTGCAGCGGCTTTGGCAGGGGACCATCCACCAGACCCTCCTGCCCGAGGTCACGTGATGCGACAATACGTCCCATAGGATCAACGATTGCAGAAATCCCCGTGTTCGCCGCGCGGACCAGCGGAAGCCCTTCCTCTACAGCGCGCATGCGGGCCTGCGCGAAATGCTGGTAGGGACCGGGGGTCAGGCCAAACCACGCGTCATTCGTGAGATTGAGCAACCAGGCCGGGCGTGGACCCTGGGGAACTACCTTTCCAGGAAAGATAATTTCGTAACATACAAGCGGAGAGGCGAGCGGCAGTCCGGGGATCTGGAGCGCGCGGAGTTCCGCGCCGGAAGAGAAACCACCCCGTACACGCGTAAGTTGTTCCAGGCCAAGGGCCTCAAGCTCCGCCTGGAACGGCAGATACTCTCCGAATGGCACCAGATGAACCTTGTCGGTGTTGGTCAGCACCCGCCCGCGATGGTCCATCACCCTGATCGAGTTGAAGAACGGCGACCGCTGGCCGGGCGGAGGGAAGTCGTAGCGGACGGCGCCCGTCACCAGCGTCACGTTGGGCGGCAGGGCCGCAGCAATGGCCTCGGCTGCCCAGGGTTCACGCTCATAGATGAAGGGAAAGGAGGATTCCGGCCAGATCAGCACCGTGACGTCAGCGAGCCCGCCCGGATAGGTCTCGCTCTTCCCTGCACTCAGCGCGAGATAGTCTTTCAGGATCTGCTCGCGCCGGTCATAGGCGAACTTCTTGTCCTGCGAGAGGTTCGGCTGCATCACCCGGAGCGCCACGCCGGGCACGGTCTCAAGCGGCGTCACGGACAGGCGATAGCCACCCCACAGCGCCGTCCCAGCGATGACCAGCGCCGCCGCGCTGACGGCGGCAAGACCCCGGCGGCCGGGGTTCAGGAGCAGGACCGGCGTGGACAGCAGGAGCACGCAGAAGAAGGTGAGGCCCCAGACGCCGACCACGGATGCCGCCTGCATCAGCAGCAGATCGTCGGAGACCGCATAGCCATAGGTGTTCCAGGGAAAGCCGGTGAGCACATGGCCGCGCAGCCATTCCGCCAGCGTCAGACCGAAGGTGAGCGCGAACAGCCTGAGGCCGCCCTTCGACCACAGGAGCCGCGCCACCACCGTTCCGAACGCCGTGAACAGCGCCAGCCCCGCCGGCATGGAGACCACCGCAAACGGCAGCAGCCAGCCGAACACGTCCGCCTCCACGAGGAAGGCCGCGCCGATCCACCAGAGGGAGGCGAGGAAATAGCCGAAGCCGAACCACCAGCCGACCCCCGCGGCCGCCACGAGACGAGTCTTGAGATCGCCACGGCAGCCGTCGAGGAGCAGCACGAGGACCGGAAAGCTGAGCGCCAGCACCGGCCACAGATCGAAGGGCGGCATGGCGAGGGCGCCGACCGCCCCCGCCGTCCACGCGACGAAGCGCCGGCGCCAGCCGGTGAGGAAGCGCAGCATCAGGATGCGCCCGCGCCACGACAGGCCTGTCGTGGGCGCGCCGCGGCGGGGGGCGACCTTGGAGGGAAAAGCCACGCGGAAGGTCAGGCGTCGGACGCGGCGTGCCCGGCGGCGGAGCCGTCGAGATCCCGGGGCGGGATGATGCGCAGCTTCTTCAGCCTGCGGGGATCGGCATCCACCACGTCCACGTCGAAGCCGCCCGGCAGGGAAATCACCTCGCCGGCCTTGGGCACACGGGAGGCGATGCGCACCACGAGGCCGCCGACGCTGTCCACCTCCTCCATCGCCTCTTCCGAAGCGAACCCGGTGCCGAGCACTTCCACCGCGGCCTCCAGCGGCGTGCGGGCATCGGCGAGATAGCTGCCGTCGGGCTGGCGTGTGAGCAGCGTCTCGGCCGCCTCGTCGTGCTCGTCCTCGATCTCGCCGACGATCTCCTCCACCACGTCCTCGATGGAGACGAGGCCGTCGGTGCCGCCATATTCGTCGATGACGAGGGCGAGGTGGGTGCGCGCCGCCTGCATGGAGACGAGCAGGTCCACCGCCGGCATGGAGGGAGGCACATAGAGAATGCGGCGGATGAGGCCGGCGGTCTCCAGCGTCGCGTCGAGATTGACCTTGCCGAGGTCGATCTTGCCCGATTCGGAGGCGAGGTCGCCGGCGAGGAAGGCGATGAGGTCGCGGATGTGGACCATGCCGACGGGGTCATCCAGCGTGTCGTCGTAGACGACGAGCCGGGAATGACCGACGGTCACGAACAGCTTCAGCAGCTCGCCCAGCGGCGCGTCCTTGCGCACGGCGACGATCTCGGCGCGGGGCACCATGATGTCGCCGATGCCCACCTCCCGCAGGTGCAGGATGTTGCGCAGCATCTTGCGCTCGGATGGGGTGAACTCCCCCTCCTCCTCGGGTGTCTCCGCCGCGGCGAGCACCTCCACGAGGTCGGTGCGCAGGGAGCCGTGCGGGCGGAACGTGCCGAGGAGGGCACGCAATCGATCGAGAAAACTTTGCGGCTCCGAAGAGCTGGTCTCGGTCGGCTGGTCGATGTTGGACATGGTCGTTATCAAGCCGCCTTCACGTCAGTCCTGGGGCAGGCCATAGGGATCGGCGATCCCAAGGCCCGCGAGGATGTCGCGCTCAAGCGCCTCCATTTCCTCTGCTTCGTTGTCTTCGAGATGGTCGTAGCCCATGAGGTGCAACGTTCCGTGCACCACCAGATGGGCGAGATGGTCGGCCGGCGCCTTGTCCTCCGCCTCGGCCTCGCGGCTGAGCGTTTCCAGCGCGACGATGATGTCGCCGAGGGGCTGGGGGGCGTCGATGTCGTCCGGCAGGTCCGGCTGGGGGAAGGACAGGACGTTGGTCGCCTTGTCCATGTCACGCCAGTCGCGATTGAGCACGCGGATGCGCGCGTCGTCGGTGAGGGTGATGGCCACCTCACACGGCTCGGGCACGTCCTCGGCGCAGGCGGCCAGCGCCGCCCGGCAGGCCCGGATGGCCACGGCCTCGGCGTCCGCGATGACGGACCAGCCTTCGGCCTCCATCGCGACGTCGATGTCCGCGTCGATCTCAGCAACCTGCGCGACGGGGGCGGGCGCGGCCATGGCTCAGCTCCCCGCCTTGCCGGCGAGGCGGGCGGAGGCGGCCTCGATCTTGGCCGCGTCGAGCTTTTCGTAGGCCGAGACGATGCGTTGCACCAGTTCGTGGCGCACCACGTCCTCGGCCTTGAAATGGCAGATGCCGACGCCCTCGACGCCCTCCAGCAGCCGCACCGCCTCGGCGAGACCGGAGATCTGCCCGCCGGGCAGGTCGGTCTGGCTCGGGTCGCCGGTGACGATCATGTGGGAGTTCTCGCCGAGGCGCGTGAGGAACATCTTCATCTGCATGGACGTGGCATTCTGCGCCTCGTCCAGGATCACCGCGGCGTTGGAGAGGGTGCGGCCACGCATGAAGGCGAGCGGGGCGATCTCGATCTCGCCGGACTGCAGCGCCCGCTCCACGAAGGGGCGGTCCATCAGGTCATACAGCGCGTCGTAGATGGGTCGCAGGTACGGGTCCACCTTCTCCTTCATGTCACCAGGCAGGAAGCCGAGGCGCTCGCCGGCCTCCACGGCCGGACGGGAGAGAATGATCTTGTCCACCATCCGCCGCTCCAGCAGATGGACGGCATAGGCCACCGCAATCCAGGTCTTGCCGGTGCCGGCGGGACCGTTGCCGAACACCAAAGTGTGCCGCTTCAGGGCGCGGATATAGGCATCCTGCGCGGCGGTGCGGGCGCGCACCGGACGGCGGCGCAGATGGATCTCGTCGAACGACTGGCGCTGCTCGGCCGGGTCGAAATCGAACAGGGAGCCCTGCGAGGTGACTTCGCGGATGGCGCCGTCCACGTCGCCCTGGCTGATGTCGCGGCCCTTGCGCAGCGCCTCATAGAGGTGCTCCAGCACGGCGCGGGCCTGCTCGCAGGCATCGCGCTCGCCTTCCAGCGTCACGTGATTGCCGCGCGAATCCGCCTTCACCCCCAGCTTGCGCTCGATGAGGGCGAGGTTGCGGCCGTAATGGCCGAACAGCTGGGTGGCGAGCCGGTTGTCGTCGAAGGCCAGCACCACATGGGCCGCCGGAGGCTCGTCCGGATCGGCCCACGGGGCCGTGACCGCCGCGCGGGCGGGGCCGGGGGAAGCCTGCGGCGCTGCGGCCGCCAGGGGACGATCACGGTTGTCGCTGCCGGATCTGCGCAAGCTCAGGCCTCCATGGCCGCAAGCGGCCGGGACAAAGCGGGGGAAAGGGGCGTCTCGGCCGGAACGCCGGCGAGGCTGTTCGGGCCGACATCGGTGATGGTGACGGTGAGCAGCTCGCCGATGCCGGCGGGCGGATCGTTCACCACCACGCTCTGGAGATAGGGCGAGCGGCCGATGAGCTGGCCCGGCTGCCGGCCGGGCTTCTCCAGCAGGATGTCGAAGGTGCGGCCGCGGCAGGCGGCGTCGAAGGCCGTCTTTGAGGCTTCGAGCAGGCGATGCAGCTCCGCGAGGCGCTCGGCCATCACCTCCTCCGGCACCTGTCCCTCGTGCTCGGCGGCGGGGGTGCCGGGGCGCGCGCTGTACTTGAAGGAATAGGCGCTGGCGAAGCCGACCTCGCGCACCAGATCGAGCGTGTCCTCGAAGTCGCGGTCCGTCTCGCCGGGGAAGCCGACGATGAAGTCGGAGGAGAGGGCGAGGTCCGGCCGAGCGGTGCGCATCTTCTCGATGAGCGAGAGGAACAGGTCGCGGCCGTGCTTGCGGTTCATGGCCGCGAGGATGCGGTCGGAGCCGGACTGCACCGGCAGGTGCAGATAGGGCATCAGCTGCGGCAGGTCGCGGTGGGCGGCGATGAGGTCTTCGCCCATGTCGCGCGGATGGGAGGTGGTGTAGCGCAGGCGCGCCAGCCCCTCCATCTGAGCGAGCCGCTCCATCAGCCGGGCGAGGCTCCAGACCTTCCCGTCCGGCCCCTCGCCGTGGAAGGCGTTGACGTTCTGGCCGATGAGGGTGATCTCGCGCACGCCCTGGTCGAGGAGGCGAGCCGCCTCCTCGAGGATCTTCGTGACCGGGCGCGAGACTTCGGCGCCGCGGGTGTAGGGCACCACGCAGAAGGTGCAGAACTTGTCGCAGCCCTCCTGCACCGTCACGAACGCCGCCGGACCGCGCTTGCGGGTGGCGGCGCGGGTGGGCGCGGGCAGGTGATCGAACTTGTCGTCTGCGGGAAATTCGGTGTCCACCACCCGCTTGCCGGTCTTCGCCTCGGCGAGCAGCTCGGGCAGGCGGTGGTAGCTCTGGGGGCCGACCACCACGTCCACCACCGGCGCGCGACGCATGATCTCGGCGCCCTCGGCCTGGGCGACGCAGCCGGCGACGGCGATCATGGTGTCGGAGCCGGCTTCCTGCTTCTGCTTCCTCAGGCGCCCGAGCTCGGAATAGACCTTCTCGGCGGCCTTCTCGCGGATATGACAGGTGTTGAGGATCACAAGGTCGGCCTCGGCCGGGTCCTGCGTCTCCACATATCCCTCGCGTGCCAGCGTGTCCGCCATACGATGGGAATCGTAGACGTTCATCTGGCAGCCGAAGGACTTCACATAAAGCTTGCGGGGCTCGTGCATGTCGCCTGTTCTGTCGCCGTCGATCTTCGCGTGTGGGCGCGACGCGATCGTGACGCCAGCTCTTGTCGCCCCCTTGATGGTTCCGTGAGGCTTTGATCCTACCGGCAAACCCGGCGGATGGAAATGGGCGGCGGGTCTTAGTCGGCTGATGCGGCTGCCCTCCACTCGGCGAGGACCGCGGGATCGGTCTCCACAGGTACCCGTCGGGTGGCCTGCCGCGTGATCGCTGCGGCATCCGAAAGCCGCCCCAACGCCCACACCGCAGCACCTCTGACCAGAGCGGATTCATCCGCCAGCCGCGCTTCCACCAGCGGCAGGAGCGCGGCATCTCCTGAATTGCCGATGGCGATCAGCACGTTGCGCACGAAGCGGTCGCGGCCGATCCGTTTGATCGGGCTTTTGGGGAAGCGGGCGCGGAAGGCGGCGTCGTCCAGCGCTACCAGCTCGGCAAGCGGCGGGGCGTCGTTCTCCGCGCGGGCGGCGAGCTTCGCCTCCTGGCCCATCTGGGCGAACTTGTTCCAGGGGCAGGCGGCGAGGCAGTCGTCGCAGCCATAGATGCGGTTGCCCATGAGCGGGCGCAGCTCGGCCGGGATCGGCCCCTTGTGCTCGATGGTGAGGTAGGAGATGCAGCGGCGCGCATCGATGACGTAGGGCGCGGGAAACGCTGCGGTCGGGCAGGCATCGAGACAGGCGCGGCAGGAGCCGCAATGGTCTTTCTCCGGCGCATCGGGATGAAGCTCCAGCGTGGTGGCGATGGCGCCGAGGAACAGCCAGGAGCCGAATTCCCGCGAGACCAGATTGGTGTGCCGCCCCTGCCAGCCGAGCCCGGCTGCGGCGGCGAGCGGCTTCTCCATGAGGGGCGCGGTATCCACGAACACCTTCACGTCTGATGTGACGCCGCGCCGTCCGGCCTCCGCCAGCAGCGCGCGAGCGACGCGCTTGAGCTTCGGCTTGATGATGTCGTGATAGTCCTCGGCCCGCGCATAGACCGAGATGGCGCCGGCGCTCTTTTGTGCGAGCACCGCGCGGGGGTCTTCCGAAGGGCCGTAATTGAGGCCGAGCAGGATGACGCTGCGCATGTCCGGCCATAGCGTCAGGGGATCGGCGCGGCGGTCCAGCGTCTCGGCCATCCAGCCCATGTCGCCGTATGCGCCGTCCGCGACCCAGGCACGGAGCTTCGCTCCGGCGGGCGCGGCAGCCTCGGGCCGGGCGATGCCTACGGCATCGAACCCTTCTTCACGGGCGAGGCGGCGGACGATCTCCTCCAGGCCGCCCGCGTCCGTCAGAAATCGAGGTCCGCGTAGGTCTTGGAGGGGGGCATCCCCGGGATGCTCTCGGTGAGCAGGGCGCGGAAGGTCGGGCGCGACTTGATCCGCGCGTACCAGTCCCTCGCGTGCTCGTCCTCGTCCCACGGTACATCGCCCAGATAGTCGGCCACCGAGAGATGCGCGGCGGCGGCAAGGTCGGCCTGGCTCAGCTTCTCGCCGGCGAGCCATTTGCGCGCCTTGGCCAGCCAGCCGATGTACTTCAGATGATAGCGCAGATTGGCACGCGCCATACGCAGCGAGGTCGCGTCCGGCGAACCGCCGCCCTGCTCGCGCGTCATGTAGCGCTTGTGGATGCGCTCGCGCACCAGCGGCTCGGTCGATTCGACATACATCTTCTCGTTGAACCACTGGGTCAGCCGGCGCACCTCCACGCGGCCGGCGGGGTCCTCCGGAAGAAGCCGGTGGGTGCCGAGGGCGAGGCCCCGGGTTTCATCGAGATATTCGGCGATGATGAAGGCGCCCGGCACCGAGGCCGCCATCTCCTCCACGATCACCGGCGTCTCCCCCGACGGATTGAGCGCGAGGAATCCCGGCCGTCGCTCCCACACGCGCTCCTCCACCAGCTCCGGCTCCAGGCCGTACTCGGCGAGCAGCAGGCGGACGAATCGGGAATGTGGGCAGAAGGGATGATGATGCAGGTACATGGGCCGATTTCGCCGGGGGTCGAAGGGAGGGGGCGAGGCACCCGGCGTGTCCTATGATTAGAAGCCGAACCTTTCCGATTGGTTCCTCCCTGCTGCAGCGCGGGCCGACGCCCTGTCGCTGTCGCATTTCGCATTTCGATCATGGTAAGCGGATCGCTAACGACGCGGTGCAGGCAGCAATCCCTTGCCGTGAGGTTATTTGCCGGGCTGTTGCGACGCGGCCACAGCTTGGCCTGAAAAGCGCCGGCGGCCTCGGCCCTCCCCTTCCGTTGCGGCGCACCACGTTGCACCCGCGAAGGCAAGCGGAGAGGATGGCGCCCGTCTCGTTCCCGCCTCCCGGATTTTCTCACCCATGACTCTCGGCGACATGCTCGAAGCGCTCGTTCTCGGCCTGCTGGAAGGGCTGACGGAATTCATCCCCGTCTCTTCCACCGCCCACATCCTGCTGGCGGGGCATTTCCTCGGCTTCGAGAGCAATGGCCACACGTTCGAGGTGCTGATCCAGCTCGGCGCGGTGCTTGCCATCCTCACCGTCTATTTCCAGCGCTTCCTGCGCGTCGCCCAGCAGCTGCCCACAAATCCGGGGGCGCGGCGCTTCGTCATCGGCGTCCTCATCGCCTTCCTGCCGGCGGCCGTGATCGGCGCGGCGGCGCACGGCTTCATCAAGAGCGTACTGTTCGAGACGCCGGTGCTGATCTGCGGCACGCTGATCTTCGGCGGCATCATCCTCCTGTTCATCGACAAGGTGGTGCCGGCGCCGCGCTACAACAACGCCATGGGCCTGCCCTGGCACATCGCGCTCATCATCGGCTTCTTCCAGTGCCTGGCCATGATCCCGGGCATGTCGCGCTCCGGCTCGACCATCGTCGGCGCCATGCTGATGGGCGTGGACAAGCGGGCGGCGGCGGAATTCTCGTTCTTCCTCGCCTTGCCCACCATGTTCGGCGCGTTCGCCTACGACCTCTACAAGAACCGCGGCAACCTCTCGATGGACGATGGCCTGCTCATCGTCATCGGCTTCGTGGCGGCGTTCTGCGCGGCGGTGGTGGTGGTGAAGTCGCTGCTCGATTTCGTGTCGAAGCACGGCTATGCGCCATTCGGCTGGTGGCGCATCGCGGTGGGCATCGCCGGCCTCATCGGCCTCGCGCTGGTCGGCTGAGGCGGCCTCAGAAGTCGGTGGCGATGCCGCCGACTTCCCAGTCGCCGTAACGCACGGGCTCCGGGCCGTCGCGGCCGTTGATCTCCTTCGGCCGGTCCTTCTGCGCCGCGTCGATGGCCGCACGACGGGCCTCGGCCTCCGCCAGCGCGCGCTTGGCCGCCTCGCTCAGGGGCTTGCGCGGCTCCGTCTTGTCCTCGTCCATGGTCCCGTCTCCAAACACGGCGCGAGGCATCCTTCCGGTTGAGGATCGGCCTACCTCACCCGTTCGCAACCTTGCACCCACCGCGGAAAGCATGCTAGCAGCGCCGCGCTTTCCGGTCGTGCCCGCGGGGCCGACCCAACACCCCACGGATGGAGATGCGCATGGCCTCGCAGAATGGCGGCCCCAACCCGAATGCGGCGCCGTCGCTGAATGTGCTCGCGCAATATATCAAGGATTTCTCCTTCGAGAATCCCAATGCGCCGCGCTCCCTCGCCGCTCCTCCGAGCCAGCCCGACGTCAACATCCAGATCCACGTCAACGCCAAGCCGGGCGGCAATGGCGAGTTTGAGGTCGAGCTGAAGATCGACGGCGGCGCCAGCATCGAAGGCAACACCCTGTTCGCCTTCGAGCTGGTCTATGCCGGCGTGTTCCGCATCCTCAACATTCCGGAGCAGAGCCTGCAGCCGGTGGTGCTCATCGAGTGCCCGCGCCTGCTCTTCCCGTTTGCCCGCCAGATCATCGCCGACGCGGTGCGCAACGGCGGCTTCCCGCCCCTGATGATCGATCCGGTCGACTTCGCCGCGCTCTACCAGCAGCGTCTGCAGGCGGAAGCCGAGCGTCTCCAGGCCGGCCAGGCCTGAGCCTCGCCCCGTCCTGATCTTCGACAGAGCCCGCCGCCGCAGCGCCAGACGCCTGCGGCGGCGGGCTTTTTCGTGCGGTCCTTTTCCTTTTGCCCGCGCCCGTCATTGTGGCAGGCTCCGCCGCGCCGGAGCGGCGCCAGTGGTGGCGCCGCGGGGGCGCGGGAGGCATTCCGGGCGCGGCGATGCGATCCATCCGTTTCAAGCTGGCCGCGCTGGCGGGCGCCACGGCGATTCTCGCGGTGCTTGCGGGCTTCAGCGTGCTCATCGCCCTGCGTGCCGTGGACGGGGCGCTGGAGGCGGCGGTGTCGGCCCAGCAGCGGCTCGATGTGCTGACCGAGATTTCCGCCCGCCTCTCCGAGTACGGCCTTGCCGCCATTGCCGCCACCGAAAGCCCCACCGCGGGCGCCGGCCGGCTTGAGGACGCGCGTTCGCGCGTTTCGGCCCTGCTTGAGGCCTCGACCGTGAAGGCGGTCCAGGCGGCGCCCGACGCGTCGAGCGGCCTCAGGCCGCAGGAACGCCTGCTGGCCCGTCTCAGGGCGGATTTCATTTCCCTCGACCGGCAGATCACCGCCGCGACCCGTGATCCGGATACCGTGCGCCGGGGCGACCGGGTGCGCGGCTCCCTTAACGCCTTCGCCGCCTCGGCCGGGCCGACGCTCTCCCTGCTGGTGGAAAGCGAGCGTCGCGGCGTCACGGCTGCGCGGGAGGAGGCGGTGGCGCTGGCGGATCGGCTGCGGATCGGCGCGGTGGCCATTGCGCTGGCCGTGTTCGCCGCGGCGCTGGTGCTGTATCGCGCGCTGGCCCAGCCGCTGCTCGGCCGGCTCAAGGAGATCGACCGCGCGGCCGCCGCCATCGGCCGCGGCGATCTCTCCGCCCGCCTCGCCATCGGCCAGCGGGACGAACTGGGCGTGCTGATGGCCCGCTTCAACCGCATGGCCGCCCTCCTGGCGCGCCGCGAGCGAAAGGTGGCGCAGGACCGGGCGGGACTGGAGAAGACGGTGGCGGACCGCACCGCGGACCTCACCGAGGCAAACGCCCGTCTTGGCGCCATCGATGCGTCCCGGCGCCGCTTCTTCACCGATGTGAGCCATGAATTGCGCACGCCGCTCACCGTCATCATCGGCGAATGCGACGTGACCCAGCGGGCGCCGGCCATCCCGGAGTCGGTGAGCCGCGCGGTGCTCACCACCATCCGCAAGCGCGCCGGCATGCTTCACCGCCGGGTGGAGGATCTGCTGCGGGTCGCCCGTTCCGAGAGCGGGGAGATCGAGCTGGTGTTCCAGGACACCCCCCTCGCGCCCCTTCTTACCGATGCCGTGGCGGGGCTGGAGCCGGTGGCGCGGCGGCAGGGCGTCGCGCTGGTGCTTCACGCGCCGGAGCCGGGCCTCGTCGTGCATGCGGATCGCGAATGGCTCCGGCAGGTGGTGGAAGGCCTGATCGACAACGCCCTGCGTCACGGTCGCCCCCTCACCCGCGTCACCGTTTCGGTCGGGCACGGGGCCGATGCGGAGGGGCATGCGGTCGACATCATCGGCATCACGGACGATGGATGCGGCATTCCGCCCGAGGCCCGTGCCCGGCTGTTCGAGCGTTTCGCGCGCGGCGGCCGGCTCGGCGATGCCTCTGGCTTCGGCCTGGGGCTGGCCCTCGCCGATTGGGTGGTGACGCGGCACGGCGGACGTATCACACTGGAGGACGGCGAGGCGGGAGGCACCCGGGTGGTGATCGCATTGCCGCAGGCCGCAGCGGCCGGGGCGAGCGAACCCGCGGCAGAGCCCGGCCCCGCGATCTGACCGGCAACCCAACGCCGGCATTTCCGACAGGGCCTGCGGGCCGCGCACGCGGTCCGGGACAGCCCGAACGGGCACAGGAGGAACCATGAACATCCTGGTGGTGGAAGACGACAGCGACATCGGCGCCATGCTGAGCCGCGGCCTCTCCGCCGAGGGGTTCGACGTGACCGTCGTGGGACGGGCCGACGAGGCCCTCGAGACGGCGCGCCAGTACAATCCCTGCGCCGTGGTGCTCGACATGATGCTGCCGGACGGCTCCGGCATCGACGTGTGCCGGGCGCTGCGCGGCGCCGGCCATTCCGGCCCGATCCTGTTCCTCAGCGCCAAGGACGAGGTGCACGATCGCGCGGAAGGCCTCGGCGCCGGGGCGGACGACTACATCGTCAAGCCGTTCGTCTTCGGCGAGCTGGTGGCGCGGCTGCGCACCCATCTTCTGCACCGCCTCGGCGAAAGCCATTCCGACCGCGTCATGGCGGGGCGGCTGGTGCTCGACCCCTCCACCCGCACCGCGAAGTTCGGCGAGGTGCATGTGCGGCTCACCGAGCGCGAGGCCGATCTCCTGGCCCTGCTCATGGCCAGCCCGAATCGTCCCATCGCCCGGGGCGAGATCTTCGACCGGCTCTGGGCCAGCCAGGGCGGCGCCTCGCTCAACGTGGTGGACGTCTATGTGGGCTACCTGCGCACCAAGCTCGCGCCGGTCGGCCGAGCCGGCGGCCCCCAGGTGGCGACCGTGCGGGGGCGCGGCTTCATGCTCGACCTCTCCGCACCGTCAGCTCATTGATGAGCTCTAGAAGTATTGCAATGCAGCAAAAGATTTCACTTGCGGGAACCGATTCGGCTGCCAATATTTGACTCCGTTGTAGCGAAAAACCTCGTTACTTCAATTTCTTATGATCTTCTTATGAAGGTCGTGAGAGAACTCAGGAGGAAAGCATCATGCGCTGGAACAAGCCCCAGGTTTGCGAAGTCTGCGTCGGCATGGAAGTCACCGCTTACCTGCCGGCCGATTTCTGATCGACGGAGGTCGGGAGCCGCGAACGATTGGCAGGAGCGTCCGTCGCGTCATGCAGGTGATCGTTCTCGGTTCAGCGGCCGGCGGCGGCGTTCCCCAGTGGAACTGCCGCTGTCCGGTGTGCCAACTGGCTTGGAAGGGTGATCCACGGGTCACGCCCCGAACCCAGTCGAGCATCGCCGTCTCGGAGGACGGCGCCTCGTGGGTGCTCCTCAACGCTTCGCCCGATCTTCGGGCCCAGATCGCCGCGACCCGGTCACTTCAGCCCCGGGTGGATGGCCGCGACAGCCCCATTCGCGCCGTCGTCCTCACCAATGGTGACGTGGACCACATAGCCGGTTTGCTGACGCTGCGGGAGCAGCAGGCGTTCGAGGTGTACGGCACGGCCGACACGCTCGCGCTGATCGAACAGAATCAGGTCTTCGACGTGGTTTCCAAGGCGCTGGTGCGCCGGGAGCCGGTTTCGTTCGAAGTCCCGTTCTCGCCGGTTCCGGGGCTGACCATGGAATTCTTCACCGTGCCCGGCAAGGTGCCGCTCTGGCGCGAGGATGCCTCCCTCGTCATCGGCGAGGAGTCCGGCTCAACGGTGGGCGTGACGATCACCTCGGCCGGCAGCCGCCTCGTCTACGTGCCCGGCTGCGCCGCCGTGACGGACGCGCTGCGTCAGCGCATCTCCGGCGCCGACCTGCTGTTCTTCGACGGCACGCTCTATCGCGACGACGAGATGATCGCGGCCGGGATCGGCACCAAGACGGGCGCCCGCATGGGGCACCTGTCCATGTCCGGCGCGGACGGCACGGTGGCGCTGCTCGCCGACCTGCCTGTGGCGCGCCGGGTGTTCATCCATATCAACAACACCAATCCCGCGCTGATCGATGGCTCCGAGGAGCACCGCGCCGTGGAAGCGGCTGGCTGGACGGTCGCCCGGGACGGAATGGAGTTCTCCCTATGAGCGCGCAAGCCGCCGTCCGGGTGCTGGCCGAGGCCGCCGATCTTCCCACCGATTTCCCTGCCCTGCCCTCGCCGCAGGAGCCCCTGTCGCCCGAAGGTCTGGAGGCCGCGCTGCGCGCGGTGGGCGCGACGCGCTATCACAACCTGCATCCCTTCCATAAGCTGCTGCATTCCGGCCGGCTGAACCGGGATCAGGTGCGCGCCTGGGCGCTCAACCGCTACTGCTACCAATCCGCGATCCCCCGCAAGGATGCGGCGCTGATGGCGCGCTGCGACGACCGCGAGCTGCGCCGGGAATGGCTGCACCGCATCACCGACCACGACGGTTTCGGCGAGGATACGGGCGGCATCGAGCGCTGGCTGGTACTCACCGACGGCCTCGGCCTCAACCGGGCCTACGTGGTCTCGAAGGAAGGGGCGTTGCCTGCCACCAAGTTCGCGGTGGAGGCCTATGTGCGCTTCGTCGCCGAGAATACGCTGCTGGAGGCGGTGGCTTCTTCCCTCACCGAGCTGTTCGCGCCGGGCATCCATGCCGAGCGCATCTCCGGCATGCTGGAGCACTACGACTTCATCAACGAGAAAGTCGTCGCCTATTTCCGCCGCCGCCTCGATCAGGCGCCGAAGGATGCCGATTTCGCCCTCGAATATGTGAAACAGCACGCCCGCACGGCCGCCGAGCAGCGCGCCGTCATCCGCGCCCTCACCTTCAAGACCGAGGTGCTGTGGGCGCAGCTCGACGCGCTCTATCTCGCCTATGTGGCGCCGGGCTGGCCCGCGCCGGGTGCCTGGCGACCGGGCGTCGCCATCGTCGGGGAATGAGATGCGCGCCGAGGAAACCGACGTCCCGCGCCTGCCGCGGGGCGTGAAGCTCAAATACGATCAGGTGCGCGCCCGCCATGTGCTGCTGGCGCCGGAGCGGGCGTTCGACATCGACGAGACCGCCGCCGCCGTGCTGGAACTGGTGGACGGAAAGCGCACCTGCGCCGAGATCGTGGACGCCCTCGCCGCCCGTTACGACGAGAAACGCGAGGTCATCGCCGATGACGTCAAGGATATGATCGGCGGCCTGATCGCGCGCCGGGTGATCGAGACATGAACGAGACCGTGGCCGAGATGGAGACGAGGCAGTCCCCGCAGCCCGTGGCGACGCCTCCGGTCGGCCATCCCATCGGCATCCTCGCCGAGCTGACCCATCGCTGCCCGCTCCGCTGCCCCTATTGCTCGAATCCGCTGGAGCTGGAGCGCCGCGAGACGGAGCTCGACACCGCCACCTGGAAGCGGGTGCTGAGCGAGGCCGCCGCGCTGGGCATTCTCCACGTCCATCTCTCCGGCGGTGAACCGACCGCCCGGCCGGACCTCGTGGAGTTGACCGCCCATTGCGCCGCCGAGGGGCTCTACACCAATCTCATCACCTCCGGCATCGGCCGCGCCTCCGGCATGATCGACGCGCTGTCGGAGGCCGGGCTCGATCACGTCCAGCTCTCCGTGCAGGGCGCGAGTGCCGAGACCGGGGATCGCATCGGCGGCTACAAGGGCGGCCATGCGGCGAAGCTGGAATTTGCCCGGAAGGTCACGGACCTCGGCCTGCCGCTGACGCTCAATGCCGTCATCCATCGCGGCAACATCCATGAGGTGGAGGACATCATTGCCCTCGCCGTGGCGCTGAAGGCCCGCCGGCTGGAGGTGGCGCACACCCAGTATTACGGCTGGGCCTATGTGAACCGCGCCGCGCTGATGCCCGCCCGTCCCGACGTGGATCGCTCGGTGGCGCTGGTGGAGGAGGCGCGCCGGAGCCTTGAGGGCATCCTCGTCATCGACATGGTGATCCCGGATTATTACGCCCGTTATCCCAAGCCCTGCTCCGGCGGCTGGGGCCGTCGCACGCTGAATGTCACCCCCACCGGCCGGGTGCTGCCCTGCCATGCGGCGGAGAGCATCCCGAACCTCGAATTCTGGTCCGTGCGCGACCGCGCCCTGGGCGACATCTGGCGGTCTTCGCCGGCGTTCAACGCCTTCCGCGGCACCGACTGGATGCGCGAGCCCTGCCGCAGCTGCGACCGGCGCGAGATGGATTTCGGCGGCTGCCGCTGCCAGGCCATGGCGCTGGCTGGCGACGCGGCAGCGACCGACCCGGCCTGCTCGCTCTCGCCCTTCCATGCCCGCGTCGAGGCGCTGGCGACGGAGGAGGCCGCGGCGGTTGCGCCGGACTACATCTATCGCACCATCGGCGGAGCGCCCGGGAAGGCGTCCGAAGGAGCCGCATCGTGAGCCTGCGTCACGCGTTGGGCCTCTGGCTCGTCCTCATGGCCGCCCTGTTCTCGGGCGGCGCCCTCGTCATGCCCCAGGCGGCGAGCGCGGCCGAGGCGCCGGCCGCATCCCAGCCAGCCACCCCGGATGCGGCGACGCTGCTGTTCGAGGCCCCGCAGCTGGCCAACACCAATGCGGGCCAGACGCTCACCTACAAATATTCCCGCAAGGTGGCCGATCCGGAACTCGGCGCGAGCTTTGAGGATCGCGTGGTGCTGATGATCGCGGCGAGCGCCAGCAGCAGCGGCGACGCCCGCGACGTCAGGGTCGATTTCTTCACGCCCGAGCGCCACCACGCCGCTGGCCCGTTCGAGGGCGTGACGACCAATCCCATGCTGCTTTTGTTCCTGGAGAACCACCTCGGGGACCTTGCCGGTCGGCTCAAGGGCAATCCGCGCTATTTCAAGACCGCCATCCGCACCGCCTTGCGCGACGCCGCCACCGTGACCGCAGCTGATCTCACCGTCGGCGGCCAGACGGTGAAGGGCTGGCGCGTCACGGTGACGCCGTTCAAGGGCGATCCCAATGCCGTGCGGATGCGGGGGCTCGATACCCTCGCCTATACGTTCGAGGTGTCGCCGGACGTGCCGGGCCAGATCGTGCGCATGGACATCAAGGCCGACGCGCCAGGGGGCACCCTGTGGGAGGAGAGCATCGCCTATGATCCGACGAGCCATTGAGGCCGGCGCCCTGCTGCTCGCCCTCGGCGGGGCGGCGGCTGCGGCGACTGCAAGCGACAACGATTACCCCACCTCCGCCCGCGTCGATTACGTGTTCGGCTGCATGGCGGCCAACGGCCAGACCCGGGAGGCCATGGCCCGCTGTTCCTGCTCCGTGGACACCCTCGCCTCGATCCTGCCGTACGATCACTATGTCGCGGCCGAGACGATCCTTTCCATGCGGCAGGGCGTGGGGCAGGCGGCCAATATCTTCCGCAACACGCCCCAATATGACGACACGATTGCAGAACTGCGCCGGGCGCAGGCAGAAGCAGAAATCACCTGCTTCAAGTAGAGCGATTTCGCGTCGCACAAATCATTCTCGCAGGCGCCGCACATGTGACGGGTTTTCGGCCCCGCTTCACTGTGTTAGCTTCCCCGCCAAGAACAGACGCATGGCGCACGGATTTTTCCGAAGCGCACTGCAACGACAAGCGGGCAACCGCCGCGGCGTCTTGATTGGGTCCGTCAATCCCCAAGGCAAAGCCATGGCCAGTTACCGCTTGAGTTCCGTTCTCTCTCCACTTGTCCCACGTTCTGGAGCCGGCTTCGCGCCGCCGCGCGCCCTTTGTCTGCCGGCCTTGCCGCGCGGCCTCTCTTCCGCGCAGGGGTGAGCCTCATGTCATCGGGTGAAACGACCGAAGCCGGTGCTGCCCGCATCGTGCGAGACGTGGTGTGTGGCTTCTGCGGCCTCGGCTGCGACGACATCGAGGTGTCCGTCGCCGGCCGCGTGGTGACACCACGCAAGGCCTGCGCCGATGCCGCCCGCCTGCTGGCGCGTGGCGATGCGCCTCCGCCCTCTCCCCGCGTCAATGGCGCGCCGGCCAGCCTCGCCGAGGCGGCCTCCGCCGCGGCCGCCCATCTGAAGGCGGCGCGGTCCTCCGTTTTCTCCGGCCTCGGCGCCGATCTCGAAGGGCTGCGGCGGCTCTACGATATCGCCATGGTGGCGGGGGCGAGCATCGACCATTCCGCCTCGGGCGGCCTGTTCGCCAATCTCGACCGCCTCGCCCGCCGCGGCTGGATCGCCGCGACCCTCGCCGAGGTGCGCAACCGCTGCGACCTGCTGGTGGTGTTCGGCGACGACCCTGCCGCGAGCTTCCACCGCCTGTTCGAGCGCATCATGCCGGTGCGTACGGGGGAGGGCGGCGACGCCGCCCCCCTGTTCGCGCCCTCCGGCCGGCGTGTGGTGATGATCGGAGCGCCGTTCTCAGACGCTTCGCGCAAGGTCCTCGCCGGCCACGAGCTGAGCGAGATCCTGCTGCCGCCCGAACAGGTTGCCACCGCCGCCGCGCTGCTGGCGTCGGCCCTGGCCGGCCGCGATATCGGTGCCGTGGACGTGCTGTCCGGCACGGCTGGTGCCTCGCTGGCGGAGCTTGCCGACCTGCTCCGCGCCGCGCGCTACAGCGTTTTCACCTGGAACGCCGCAACCCTGCCGCAGGCGGATGCCGCTGCCGTCGCCAGCTCGGCCTCGGAGGCCGTGGACCTGCTGTCGCCGACCACCCGCGCGGCGGTGTTGCCGCTGGGCGGCCGCGACAACGTCACCGGCGCGCACCAGCTCGCGCTCTGGCGCTTCGGCTATCCCCTGCGCACGGCGATCGGTGCCGGAACCGCACGCCATGCGCCCGATCTCTACGCCACGGCCGCGGCCCTGAAGGACGGCGACCTGCTGCTCCATGCCAGCGCCTTCCGGCCTGATCCAGCGCCCGAATTCAGCGCCGGTCCGGTGATCGCCCTCGCCCATCCCGACACGTCGTTTGCCCGCGAGCCGGACGTGTTCATCCCCGTCGGAACGCCCGGCGTCGATCATCCAGGGCATGTCTTCCGCATGGATTCCGTTGTCTGCCTGCCGCTCCAGGGCCTTCGCCCGGCCGAGCTTCCGAGCCTCGCCGAGGCGGCTTCCGCCATCCTCGCCAATCTCGGGAGGGGCGCATGAGAAAGCGCGTCACCGGCGGGCGGGTGTTCGATCCCGCCAACGGCATCATCGATCAGGTCCGCGACGTGGTGCTTGAGGATGGGCGCATCATCGCCGATCCGGGGCCGGGCGGCAGCGAGGAGGTGGTGAACGCCTCCGGCTGCATCGTGCTCGCCGGCGGCATCGACCTGCACAGCCACATCGCCGGCGGCAAGGTGAACCTCGGCCGTCTCCTCATGAACGAGGACCGGGCGCTGTTCCCCGAGCCGTTCGGCGATTTCTGCGGCTGCGGCGGCGGGCGCGCGGCGCCGACCACCCACGCCACCGGCTGTCGCTATTCGCAGATGGGCTACACGGCGGTGTTCGAGCCTGCGGTCGTGGGCGCCAATGCCCGCCATGCGCATCTCGAGATGGCGGACATCCCGAACATCGACACCGGCGGCTTTCTGGTGCTCGGCAACGACGACTTCCTGCTGCGCCTGATCGCCATGGGCGAAGGCCAGCAGGCGATCAACGATTATGTGGCCTGGATGCTCAAGGCGACCCAGAGCTGCGCCATCAAGATCGTCAATCCCGGCGGCATCAACGCCTTCAAGTTCAACGGCCGCAACCTCGATCTGGACGAGGCCGGCCCGTTCTACGAGCTGACGCCCCGACGCATCCTCAACACGCTGCAGCGGGCGGTGACGGAGCTGGGCGTGCCCCACCCCATCCACCTGCACGGCTGCAACCTCGGCATTCCCGGCAACGTGAAGACCACGCTCGCCACCATGGGCGCCACGGAGGGCTTCCCCCTCCACCTCACCCACATCCAGTTCCACTCCTATGGCACCGAGGGTGACCGGCACTTCTCCTCCGGCGCGGCCGAGATCGCGGAGGCGGTGAACGCCATGCCGCACATCTCGGTGGACGTGGGGCAGATCATGTTCGGCCAGACCGTGACCGCCTCGGCCGACCTCATGTCGCAGTACCGCAACCACTCTATCGCCGATCCCAAGAAGTGGATCGGCATGGATATCGAGATGGACGCGGCCTGCGGCGTGGTGCCGTTCAACTATCGCGACACGTCCTTCGTGAACGCGCTGCAATGGGCCATCGGGCTGGAGCTGTTCCTGCTCATCGAGGACCCGTGGCGGGTCTATCTCACCACGGACCATCCCAACGGCGGCCCCTTTACCTCCTACCCGCACCTCATCCGCCTGTTGATGGACAAGCCCTTCCGGGACCATCACTTGCGCCAGATTCACAAGGCGGCGCGGTCCCATACCCGGCTCGAAAGCATCTCCCGCGAGTACACGCTGGAGGAGATCGCCGTCGTCACCCGCGCCGCGCCGGCCCGCACCCTCGGCCTCAAGGATCGCGGCCACCTCGGCCCCGGCGCGCGGGCGGATGTGGTGCTTTATGAGGATCAGCCGGACCGGGAAGCCATGTTCGCCCACCCGCGCATCGTGATGAAGGACGGCGAGGTGGTGGTGGTGAACGGCGAGATCGTCGCCCTCACCGAGGGGCGGACCTATGCGGTGCATCCCCCCTCCGACCCCTTGATGGACAAGAGGCTGGAGCGCTGGTTCGACGAGGCGGTGGGCCTGAAATCCAGCCATTACCAGATCGCCGACGGGGAAATCCGTGGCGGCCAAGGCCCTGAAATCGTGGAGCTGAAGCCGTGAGCGCACCAGCCCCCCTTCTCATCAACGGCGTCGAAATCCGCGACAGCTTCGCCGAAGCGTTTCCCATGGCGGGAACGCGCCTCATCATCACCGCCGATACGCCGCGCTGGGCGCACACCGCTGCGGCGAGCCTCACCGGGTTTGCCACCTCGGTGATCGGCTGTGGTTGTGAGGCGGCTATCGAACGCGAAATCCCCGCCGCCGAAACCCCGGACGGCCGGCCCGGCTATGCCGTGCTCATCTTCGCCATGTCGCTGAAGGACCTGAAGAAGATCGTGCCGCTCCGTGCCGGGCAATGCGTGCTCACCTCGCCCACCTCGGCGCTCTATTCCGGCCTGGAAGGCGGCTCCGCCGTCCCGCTCGGAAAGGCGCTGCGCTATTTCGGCGATGGCCACCAGATGTCGAAAAACCTTGGCGGCAGCAGGATCTGGCGCATTCCCGTGATGGAAGGCGAGTTCGTCTGCGACGAGATCGTCGGCTCCACGACGGCAGCGGTAGGCGGCGGCAATTTCCTGATCCTCGCCCGCTCGCGTCCTGCGGCGCTGGCGGCGGCGGAAGCGGCGGTCGCGGCCATGGGGCAGGTGCGCGGGGCCATCATGCCCTTCCCGGGCGGGGTGGTGCGGTCCGGCTCCAAGGTTGGCTCCAAATATGCCGGCCTGATCGCCTCCTCCAATGACGCCTACTGCCCGACGCTGCGGGGCATTGCCAAAACTGCTTTGCCGGCTGAAGTCGAGAGCGTGCTGGAAATCGTCATCGACGGACTCAGTGAGGGCGAGGTGGCGGACAGCATGCGCGCGGGCATCACGGCGGTGTGCGGCCTTGGCGCCGCGGGAGGAGTGGTGGCGGTGGATGCCGGCAATTACGGCGGCAACCTCGGGCCCTTCCATTTCAAGCTGCATCAACTGATGGCGCAGGAGGCGGGACGATGAATGGCATCCGCCTGACATTGAAGGCCCCGCTCACCGCGCGGGTTGATGCGTCGAACCTTCTGCCTGCTGCATTTGCAGGTGCGAGCGCAGCCGAGGTCGCCGCGCGCACGGTTCCCTTCGGCACGGGCGTCGCTCTGGTGGGGGACCTCTTTGAAGTCGCCGCCAGCGAAGGCGATGCGCTGGTTCTTTCCGGTGACCCCCGGCTCGACTATGTGGGCGCGGGCCTTGCCGCTGGCGAGATCCGCGTGGAAGGCAGCGTCGGCGCGGCCGCCGGGTCGGGCATGAGCGGTGGGCGTCTGGTGATCTCCGGCGATGCCGGCGACGGGCTGGCGGCTGGCCTAACCGGCGGACGGATCCAGGTTTTCGGCAATGCCGGCAAGAATGTCGGCGGTCCGAGGCCGGGTGAGCGTCAGGGCATGCGGGGCGGGGTCGTCTCCATTGCCGGCCGGGTGGGGGATGGCCTCGGCGCGCGGTTGCGCGGTGGCCTGATCCTGGTGGCCGGCGATGCCGGGGCGGGTGCGGCGGATGGTCTGTTAGCCGGCACACTTGCCGTGGCGGGTCGGCTCGGTCCCGGCGCCGGACGTGGCATGAAGCGCGGCTCCATCCTCGTTTCCTCGGCGCCGGAGGCTCTGGCCCCTGGCTTTGCCGAGGCGGGACCGCAGGATTTCGTGGCCTTGAGGCTGCTGGCGCGGCGCGTGCCGGAGCTGGCCGCGCTGTTCGGAGGAGAACTGTCCGGCCGGGCCGTGCGCCTTGTCGGCAACCGGTTGGCCGGCGGGGAAGGCGAAATTCTCGTCCTGAGCTAAGCCGGCGAAATATCAGATCAAGAAACCAGAAGAGGAACGCCCCGATGCGCACATTGTTCGTTTCCGCTCTCCTCCTCGCCGCCGCAACCGGCTCGGCCTATGCCGATCCGGACGTGGCCAAGGGCGAGACCGTTTTCAAGAAATGCATGGCCTGCCATGCTATTGGCCCGGATGCCAAGGTGAAGGTCGGCCCGCCGCTGAACGGCATCGTCGGCGCCAAGTGGGGGCATTTCGAGGGCTATGCCTATTCCCAGGACATCAAGGACGGCGCCGCCGCCGGCAAGGTCTGGGACGTGGCCACCCTCAACGACTATATCGAGAACCCCAAGCATCTGGCCCCGAAGGGGAAAATGGCCTTCGCGGGGGTCAAGAGCGAGTCGGAGCGGGCGGACCTCATTGCCTTCCTCGCCCAGTTCAAGCCCGACGGCAGCAAATGACGATATAGCCGGCTAATTGAATGCGAGACGCGCCACGGCCACGGCCGGGGCGCAGTCGGCCGCTAGGCCCGCGAGGCGGGTGTCGCCGGCGAGCAGCAGTCCGGCATGACGGTAGGGGCGCCCCGTTCGTTGCGCCAGCCGGCCCACCAGGAAACGACCCACACCGGCCCCGATCAGAGGGGCATCGGGCGCGACACCTCCGGCGGACGAGACCTGGGCCAGAGCCATGTGGAGGCGGTGCATCTGCACCTCCGCCGCCGCCGCCGCGAGGGCCTTTGCTTCCTCCATGGTTGAGGGTCCGAGATCGCGCCCCACCATCCGCAAAAGCCGGCGGGCACTGGCGTCGTACGTCTTGTCGCCGCCATCGGCGGCGGGGTGGAGATCGGCCCCATCGGGCAATTCACCGGTCAGTCGATGCACGTCCGCCGTGGTGGCGAAATACTCCGCCATGAGGGGCACGAGCCGCCCGCGAAACGGCAGGGCCTGCGCCAGCGCCATCACCGGTGTGCGGGCTGCGCCTGTATAGACCAGCTCCCCGGTCTCCAGCCGCGCGGCATCCGAATAGCCGCGAAAGCAAAGTTGCGAGCCGGCAAATGGAATGAGATCGGTGGTGGTCGAGCCGATGTCCGCGAGGATCCCGTCACCCGCAACGGCGGCCAGCGCCGCGGCGGTGGCGTGCCAGTTGGCGGAAGCGATGTTCGTGGTATTCAGATGGGCTTCGGAGAGACTGACAAAGCCGGCTCTGCCCGCATAAATGCGGGTGTCAGGCCCCAGTAACCCCCCCAGTTCGGTGGCAATATCGATGACGCCAGTTGCCCTGTCAGGCCACAGGTCGACAAGTTCGCCCGTCATCGTCACCACGGAGCGACCCGACGTGGGGGGCATGGTCGCCATCGCCTCCCGCAGTCGGTCGAGACCCTGCCAGAGGGCACAGGGCGCCAGGTGGATGGATACCAGCGCGCCGTCCGGTCCCAGGACTGCCCGCTTGAGATGGGCGCCGCCCACGTCCCAGCCGATCAGGAGGTCGCTCATGCCAGGGCCAGCTCCACGGGCGCGGGATGAAGGGGCGCCTCGCCGGCCCCTGCCGCAAGGGCGGGGAGGAGGGTGGCGGGGTTGACGCCCAGCGCCTGCCGGAGGCCGGCATAGGCGGTGGTGAGGCGGGGATTGATCTCCACCACCACCGGTCCCTCTTCGGTCAGGATGATGTCGATGCCGATGAAGCCGTCGAGGCCGGGGCAGGCGGCGACCACAGCCCGCGCCAAGGAAGCAAGCCGTCCGTCATCCGCCTGCGCGCCCACGGTGAGGCCGGAGAGGGAGAGGCGGCCGTCGCGCACGGTGATGTGCTGGCGGTTCACGCAGAGGAGGCGCGCCTCGCCCGCCACGACGAGAACGGTGAGGCTCGCCGCCTCGCCCGCCACATAAGGCTGGATCACCACGCCCTCCGTCGCCTCCGGGGTGGCGGGCACGCCGGCGGGCCAGAGGAAGGTGGCGTCGCAGCCGGCGCCGTCGTCCGGCTTGGTGATTCGGGCGCCGGGAATCTCGGGGGCGTCGGCCAGCGGATAGGTGGGGATATGCGGCACGCCCGCCAGCGCCAGGCGGCGGGCGGTTTCCAGCTTGCTGGTGGCGATGAGGATGGCCTCGGGGGTGGAGGCCAGCACCGGCTTGCCGGTTGCCGCCAGCATGCGCACGAGATCGGCGAGGATGCCCCCCGTCTCCGGCGCCACCGGCCAGATGAGGTCGGCGTCGTCGGCCAGCGTCCGCCACAGCACCCAGGCGCTGGCGTGGAGCCCCACCGGGATCGCGCCCTCAAGGGGGAGGCGCTCATCGCAGGTGGTGAGAATCTCGGGCGGCGACGGCAGCGCGGCGAGGTCGGCCAGCATGGCGTCGCGGATCAGCGCCGCCTCGGCCGCGAGGCTCGGCGACAGCGCCTCGCGGCGCATGCCGCCGCCGGTCACATACTCCAGCACCAGAACGCGCATGTCGGTCTCCGGCGCCGGTCAGGCGCTCACCGTCTCGCCCACGAGGCAGGCGGCCAGCGGCTCGGCCATGTTGCGGCCGGTGGCGTCGAACAGGCCGTGCCAGGCCGGCATGGAATTCACCTCCAGCACCTTCAGCCGCCCCTCCGCGTCGCGGATGAGGTCGACCCCGGCATAGCTGGCGCCCACGGCCGTCGCCGCGCGCACCGCATAATCCGCCAGAAGCCCCTCGGCCGCCACTTCGGCGCCGGTGGCGCCCTGGTGGATGTTGGTGATCCAGCCCTTGGCCCGGCGCGCCATGGCCGCCTCGGCGCGGTTGCCCACCACGAACACGCGGAAATCCTCGTGGATTGCATCCGGCCCGCCCTGGGCCGGCGCCGCCACGAAATCCTGCAGGTAATAGACCCCGCCTACCGCCTCGGGCTCCGGCAGCGCGCCCTTGGGGGGAATGCGCTCCAGCCCGCGACCCTGCGCGCCGAAGAGCGGCTTCAGCACGCTGTCGCCGGGGGCTGAGTCCACCAGCATGCGCGCAGTGGCGGCCTCTTCCAGCACGAGGGTGCGCGGGGTGGGCAGGCCGGCATGGGCGAGCAGGAAGGTGGTGGCGCTCTTGTCCACGCAGCGCTCGATGGCGCGGGCATCGTTCATCACCCGCACCCCCAGCGCGGCCAGCGCGTGCAGCACGCCGAGCCGGTGGGTGATCTGCTCCAGCGTGCCGGCGGGCACCGAGCGCACGAAGCAGGCCTCCGGCAGATCGTCGCCGAAGCCGGGCAGCAGCAGGCCGTGCGCCGTCTCGCCCACGGCGAAGCCGCAGGCGCGCAGCGAGACGATGCGGGGCTTCACACCCCGCGCCTTCAGGGCAGCCACCAGCGAGCGGGTGTGCCAGTCCACCCGCTCGGCAAAGATCACGAAGCCGGCCACCTCACACCCCGAAGGAGCGGGCGATGAGGTTGGCGTCGAAGCCGCCGGCGGTGAAGCTCGTGCCCTGCTCCATGGCCGTCACGGTCACGCGGGCCGGGGAGAACAGCAGCGGGTCCACCTTGTAGAAGTCGCAGTCATAGCCCGCGAAGATCTCGCCGAACGGTCGGCCATAATCGCGCGAGGCGAGCGAGGGCAGGCGCTTGGCGAGATCCTGCGCGGCCTCGGACGACCCGCGCACGAAGAGCTGCACGTCGCCGCCATAGAGCACCGCATCGTTGGTGCGGCCCATGGCGGTGAGAAAATCCGGCGAGGGCGGCGCCACAGGGGCGGAGCCGATGCCGTCCACGATGTGCTCCAGCGGGAAGTGGAGCGCGTGCGCCTTGTGCAGCGCCACTTCCAGCACGCGGGCGACGATCTGCACCGTGCCGGCCAGCGAGGAGGTGGGGGTGAGGATGAAGGTGACGGCCGTGGGCGCCACGCCGCAGCGGCTGGCCACCTCCTGCACCACCTCGGCGGGCGGGGCGACGCTGGTCTCCAGCACCAAGGCGACATGATCGCCATGGTCGCGGCAGCCCAGCTCCGCGAACAGCGGCTCCACCGCCGCCATGGCCCGGCCGGGGCCGGAGCCGAGGGCGAAGAAGTCGCCGTGGGCGAGGCTCCAGCCGGCATACTGGCTGGCAAGGCACGCGGTGACGGGATCGGTGGTGGTGACGCTCACCAAAGTGTCGAAGGGCGAGAAGCGCCCGCCGGGCACGAGGGCCACCTTGCCGAGGCCGCCGAGGCAGATTTCGGCGATGCGGCGTCCAGCCTCCAGCGAGCCGGGCACGGCGATGCCGGCATCGACGATGCGGCAGCCCAGCGGGCCGGTGGAGACAGCGAGCCGCAGCTGCGTGGCGTCGGCCACCAGCGCCTCCACGAGGGGCGCGACCTGATGGGCGAGGCTGATGCCGCCGGGAAGGGGCATCTCGGCGGCGAGGGCGTGAGATTTTGTCATGGCCGCACCTCTCGCGCGGGGCAAACGGCGGCGATCCCCGCGCAGCAGGCGCGGAGCCGGCGGGGAGAAGAGATGATCGTGCGCATGGGGCTCAGGCGTCCAGGGTTCTCGCCAGCTCGAACACCACCGGAAGGTCGATGAAGAGCGGGGTGGTGGTCTCGCACATGCGCTTCAGCAGGGTGTGCTGGACCGCGTATTTGAGATTGCCGATGGCGAGCGCGCCGATGCCGATGCCGTGGGGCAGTTGGGCCGCCGCATCGTGGGCGCCGATGCCGGCGATGCCGGCGGGGGGCACGGCGTTCACATCCGCCGCGACGATGAGGTTCTTCGCCGCTTCGAGGTGCGCGGCGTTGAGGATCTGCACGCCCGCCTTGCCGGTGGCGAGGATGACTTCGGCGGAGGGCACCAGCGCCGCCTTGTCCGCATCCGTCACGGCGGCGGTGCAGGAGACGTCCAGGCCGAAGCGGGTCTTGATGTCCCGCGCCTTCTCTTCCACCGCTGCGACCTCGCGATGGCTGACGAGGGTCACGTCCGCGCCCGCGCTGGCGGCGATCACCGCGGCCACCGAGCCGACCACGCCGGTGGCGCCGTAGATCTGCACCTTGGCGCCCTTGAGGCCGTCGGCGCGGACCTTCACCAGCGCCTGCTCCACCTTGGCGATCATGGCGGCGGCGGTGGTGAAGGAGCCGGCCGGATCGGGGAAGATGGAAATCTCGAAGGGCGGGAAAATGGAGGCCTTCGCCTCATTGGCCATGTCGAAGGCGAGCGCGGCATCCTTGCCGCCGATGAACAGGCCGGTGCGCGGCGCCGCCTGCGGGGCGCGCGAGAACATCATGTCCTGCGTCAGGTCGCGGACTTCCTCCGGCTTCACCCGCGAGTATTGCGCGATGGTGAGATAGCCGGCGTCGGCCGCCATGTTCACGTCGAACGGGCTCACATGCGCGAGCGGCGTGATGATGTGGAGAATGGGGGGAATAGAGGCGGAATCCGCCATGGGTCAGCTCCGTGCCAAAGGGAAACATAAGCGGGTGGCTTCGCCCCTAAGCTTCAGAGGAAGCTCAGGGAACGCCGCGGTTGTTTCCCCGCACGCAAGTCAATGGAGGGATTGTTTAATCATGTGGAGGGACGGCGCAAGCCCTGCCGTTTCCCGCGCAGCAGGAATCGTTGCTGCAATGCGGAACGGGTTTTGCGCGGGAGGGCGCGGCGCGGCGGCTTGCGCGTCGTTGCGCTGCGATGGCCTGCGACACGGACGCGCGGATGTGGGGGAGTACGCAAGTGTCATCGCCCGCACGAGGCGGGCGATGACAGTGGTGTGGGTGCCGGAAGGGAAAGCCCTCAGGCGATCAGGCGGTAGGCGGGCAGCGTGAGGAATTCCTCGAAGCTGTCGGCCAGCGTCATGTCGGAGAACAGCTTGATGGCCTCGGGGAAGCGGCCGGAATCGTAGACCTCCGGGCCGAGCACCGAGCGCAGGTTCGCCATCTCGTCGTCCAGCAAAGCGCGGAACAGCTCGGGCGTCACCGCCCGGCCGTCGTCCAGCGTGGCGCCGAGATGGATCCACTGCCACACCTGCGCACGGCTGATCTCGGCGGTGGCCGCATCCTCCATGAGGTTGTACAGCGGCACCGCGCCACGGCCGCGCAGCCACGCCTCGATGTACTGCACGCCGACGCGGATGTTCTCGCGCAGGCCGGCTTCCGAGCGGGTGCCCTGATGCACTTCGAGCAGGTCGTCGCGGCTCACCGGAACGTCGCTCGGCTTGGCATCGCGCTGGTTGGCGGCGGGCATCAGGCGGTTGAACACCTCCATGGCCACCGGCACGAGGTCCGGATGGGCCACCCAGGTGCCGTCGCAGCCGGAATTGGCTTCGCGCTCCTTGTCGGCCTTCACCTTGGCGAAGGCGGCGGCGTTGGCTTCCGCATCGCCCTTCACCGGGATCTGCGCGGCCATGCCGCCCATGGCGAAGGCGTTGCGGCGGTGGCAGGTGCGCACGAGGAGGATGCCGTAGGCCTTCAGGAAAGCCTCGCTCATCACCATGCGGCTGCGGTCCGGGGTGAGGAAGCGGTCGTTCTTCCCGAGGCGCTTGATGAAGGAGAAGATGTAGTCCCAGCGGCCGAGATTGAGACCGGCGATGTGGTCCTTCATCTCGAACAGGATTTCGTCCATCTCGAACACCGCGGGCAGCGTCTCGATGAGGACGGTGGCCTTGATGGTGCCGACGGGGAGCCCCAGCGCCTTCTGGGCGGCGACGAACACCTCGTTCCACAGCCGGGCCTCAAGATGGCTCTCGGTCTTCGGCAGGTAGAAATAGGGGCCGGAGCCCTGCGCCAGCGCCGCCTTGGCGTTGTGGAACACGTAGAGGCCGAAGTCGAACAGCGACCCGGAAATCTCCTCGCCGTCCACCAGCACATGGGCTTCCGGCAGGTGCCAGCCGCGCGGGCGGATGATGAGCACGGCCGGGGTGGCGCCGAGCTTGTAGGACTTGCCGTTGTTGGCGTCGACGAAGTCGATGGCGCCGGCCCAGCGGTCCTTCAGATTGATCTGGCCCTCGATCATGTTCTCCCACACCGGGGAGGAGGCATCCTCGAAGTCCGCCATGAACACCTTGGCGCCGGAGTTCAGCGCGTTGACGATCATCTTGCGGTCCACCGGCCCGGTGATCTCGACGCGACGGTCGAGCAAATCGGCGGGCAGGTCCGCGATGGTCCAGTCGCCGTCACGGACGGCCTTGGTCTCGGGCAGGAAGTCGGGCAGCGTGCCGGCGTCGAACGCCACCTGCCGCTCGGTGCGGCGGGCGAGCAGGGCCTTGCGGGTGGGGTTGAAGGCGCGGTGCAGGTCGGCGACGAAGGCCAGCGCCTCGGGGGTCAGGATCTCGTCGAAGCGGGGGCCGAGCGCGCCGGTGATCTCGATGCCCGCGACGGGGGCAGTCTTCAGGGCAGGGGACGACATGATGTCGGGTCTCCTTGAGAGGAGCCTGAAGCGCGTGGCGTCGCCGCAGGCGGGAACCGTCCCGAGGCCGTGGCAGCCCCGGGGCGGGATGGAATGCGTCAGCGCGCGGCCGTGACGGCCGAAAGAAGTGCGCGCGCAGCGTGTTCGGGATCGGGGGCGGCGCAGATGGCGGACACCACCGCCACCCCGTCCGCTCCGGCCCGGATGACCTCGGCGGCGAGCGCGCCGTCGATGCCGCCGATGCCGACGATGGGCAGGCGGGTGAGCGCCCGCACCGCCGCGACGCCCGACGCGCCGATGGCGGCGCCGGCATCCTTCTTGGTGCCGGTGGCCTTCACCGGACCGACGCCGAGATAATCCACGACGCCGATGTCGGAAGAGGCGAATTCCGCCGGATTGCCCACGGAGAGGCCGAGGATGCGCTCCGGCCCCAGAAGGGCGCGGGCGTCGGCGGGGGCCATGTCATCCTGGCCGAGATGCACGCCGTCGGCGTCCGCCGCTACCGCCACGTCCACCCGGTCGTTGATGATGAGCGGGATGGCGAGCGGCGCCAGCAGCGCCTTCAGCGCGCGCGCCTGCTCCACCAGCGCGCGGCCATGGGCGTCGGGATCGCGCAATTGCACGATGGTGGCGCCGCCCTTCACTGCCGCCTCCACCGTCGCCACGAGACCCCGCAGACCTTCGCCATGGATTTGGACGAGGCGCGGGTCGGTGACGAGGTACAGGGTCAGGTCGAAGGGACGGGACATCTTTGGCTCACGGGTGCGGGCGTGCTGCGGCGCAGCGTAAGCCGCCCCGCTCCCTTATCTCAATGCGCTTCGGTGCGAAACGTCGCATGCGACGAAGGTCTATTGACCGCATCGCACAAGCGTCTTTGCCATTCCGGCAACAATCCTCAGGCCGCTTTCGCCCGTCCGGCCAAAGCGGCGGGGGCGGGGCCGCCGGTGGCCCAGTCCAGCAGCTCCACCGTGTGGACGATGGGAATGCCGGTGCCGGAGCCGATCTGCGTCATGCAGCCGATGTTGCCGGCGGCGATCACGTCGGGGGCCAGCGCCTCCAGCGTCGCCACCTTGCGGGACTTGAGCTGCCCGGCAATCTCGCTCTGGAGCATGTTGTAGGTGCCGGCCGAGCCGCAGCACAGATGCGGATCAAACGGCTCCACCACCTCGAAGCCGACCCGGCGCAGCAGGTCCATGGGCGGCGTCTTCACCTTCTGCCCGTGCTGGAGCGAGCAGGCGGAATGGTAGGCGACGCGCATGCCGCGCGGCGTCTCCGCCTTCGGCAGATCGAGGGTGGGCAGAAACTCGCTGATGTCCCGCGTGATGGCCGAGACCCGCGCCGCCTTCTCCGCATAGGCGGGGTCGAGGCGCAGCATGTAGCCATAGTCCTTGATGGGCGTGCCGCAGCCGGAGGTGGTGACGAGGATGGCGTCGAGCCCCTCGGTCTCCATCTCCCTGATCCAAACGTCCACATTGTTGCGGGCGAAAGCGAGCGCCTCTTCCTCCCGGCCCATGTGATGGACCAGCGCGCCGCAGCAGCCCTCGCCCTTCACCCGCACCACGTCCACCCCCTGCCGGGTGAGGAGGCGGATGGCGGCCTCGTCGATGCCGGGGTTCAGCACCGGCTGGGCGCAGCCCTTGAGCAGGGCGACCCGCGCCCGGCGCGTGCCGTGGGCGGGATGCACGCCGCCGGTGTCATCCGCCGCGCGGCCATGGGGCAGGCCGGGGGCGAGGCGCAGCATGGCGGCGAGCGGCTTCAGCGCTGGCACCTTGGCGATCAGGCCGGCGAACGGTTTGCCGGCGAGCGCGCCCATGAGGGCGAGGCGGAAGCGGTCGGGATAGGGCAGCACCCTGGCCAGCACTTCCCGGATCATCCGGTCGGCGGTGGGGCGCGAATAGGTCTTCTCGATATGGACGCGGGCGGTGTCCACGAGGTGCATGTAGTTCACGCCCGAGGGGCAGGTGGACATGCAGGAGAGGCAGGAGAGGCAGCGGTCGATGTGCTTCACCTCCTCCTGCGTCGCCGGCCGGTCGTTCTCCAGCATGTCCTTGATGAGGTAGATGCGCCCGCGCGGGCTATCCAGCTCGTCTCCCAGGAGTACGTAGGTCGGGCAGGTGGCGGTGCAGAAGCCGCAATGCACGCACTTGCGCAGGATGGAATTGGCCGCCTCCACATGCGGATCGGCGAGCTGGGCGAGGGTGAAGTTGGTCTGCATGGGCGCTCAGCCGTGACGGAGGAACGAGGGGACGGGGGTGCGGGCCATCTCACATCCCCGCATGCATGCGGCCGGGATTGAGCACCAGGCCGGGGTCGAAGCTCTCCTTCACCCGCTTGGTCAGCGCCGCCAGCGCCCCGTCGAGGGGCTGGAACACCGCGGTGCGGGCGCGCTCGGCCGCGCTGGCGCGAATGAGCGTCGCGTGACCGCCGAAGGGGGCGAGGGCGGCACGCACGTCGTCCGCATGGGAGGCTTCGCCCGGCAGGCAGAGCCAGATGAGGCCGCCGGCCCAGTCGCAATAGGCCTCGCCACCGAGGTCGGCCGCGAGCGTCGCCGCCAGCTCCGGCCCCGCCTTGGGCTGGGTGGAGAGGCGCCAGACCGCCCGCTCGCCCGCGCCGGCGAAGGGGATCACGTCGCGCACCGCCTGCCACAGGGGGCGGGAGGTCTCGGTCTCCAGCACCTCGGCCCGGCCGATGCCGGCCAGCACCTTGAGCAGCATGGCGCGCCGCGCGGAGACGGAGGGCGGCACGCCCTCCATGCGCAGGGCGACCAGCGCCGGGGAGCCGGACAGCCCGGGCAGGCGTCCCGCCACGCCTTCGGGCAGGAAGGCGGCGCCGGACACCTCGCAGGACGAGCCCATGGCGGCGGAGAGCGCCGCCGCCGCCTCGGCCGGCGAGGCGACGCGGGCGATGACGGTCTCCTCCATAAGCGGACGCGGCAGCACCTTGAGCGTGATCTCGGTGGCGATGCACAGCGTGCCGAAGGCCCCGGCCATCAGGCGGGGCAGGTCGTAGCCGGTGACGTTCTTCACCACCCGCCCGCCGGACTTGAACGGCTCGCCGCGCCCGGACACCGCCTTGATGCCGAGGGCATGATCGCGCACCGCGCCGTGGCTGATGCGGCGGGGGCCGGCAAGGTTCACCGCGAACATGCCGCCGATCGTGCCCCGACCGGCGGTGCCGCCGAGCAGCGGCCCGGTGTCCATGGGCTCGAAGGCCAGCATCTGCCCGCGCGCCGCCACCATCTCCTCGATGTCGGCGCGGGGCGTGCCGGCGCGGGCGGAGAGCACCAGCTCCTCCGGCTCGTAGAGGGTGACGCCCGAGAGGGCGGAGAGGTCGAGGGTGAGGTCGGTCTGGCTCGGCCGGCCGAGGGCCTGCTGGGAGCCGTGGCCGCGCACTTCCAGCGTCTTGCCGGCGCCGAGGGCGGTGCGGGCCGCCTCCGCGACCTCCTGCTCGTCGCGCGCTGCGATGATGTCGCTCATGATCTGGGCCCTGGATAGGTGAAGGCGCGCGCTCTAAAAGCGCGGCAGGTCCGGGAACGGCAGCGCGCCGCCCGACACGTGCATGCGGCCCATTTCGGCGCAGCGGTGCAGGGTGGGGAACACCTTTCCGGGGTTCAGCAGGCTCTTGTCGTCGAAGGCGCATTTCAGGCGCAGCTGCTGGGCGAGATCGACCTCGTTGAACATGGTCGGCATGAGGTCGCGCTTCTCCACGCCCACGCCGTGCTCGCCGGTGAGCACGCCGCCCACCTCCACGCACAGCCTGAGGATGTCGGCGCCGAAATTCTCCGCCGCCTCCAGCTCGCCCGGCGCGTTCGCATCATAGAGGATGAGCGGGTGCAGGTTGCCGTCGCCCGCGTGGAACACGTTGGCGACGCGCAGGCCGTACTGCACCGAGAGTTCGCGCATGCGCGAGAGCACATAAGGCAATTGGCGGCGCGGGATGGTGCCGTCCATACAGAGATAATCCGGCGAGAGCCGCCCCACCGCCGGGAAGGCGGCCTTGCGGCCGGCCCAGAAGCCGAGCCGCTCCGCTTCGCTGGTGGAGACGCGCAGCGTCACTGAATTGCAGCCTTCGGCGATGCGCGTCACCTCCTCCAGAAGGTGGGCGCACTCAGCCTCCGGGCCGTCCAGCTCGACGATGAGCAGGGCTTCCACGTCGAGGGGATAGCCCACGTTCACGAAGGCCTCGGCGGCGGCGATGGCGTCGCGGTCCATCATCTCGATGGCGGCCGGGATGATGCCGCCGCCGATGATCCGCGCCACGCACTCGCCGGCATCCTCGGAGGTGGGAAAGCCCACGAGAACCGCGCGGGCGGTGTCCGGCTTCTTGAGGAGGCGAACGGTGACTTCCGTCACCACCCCCAAGAGCCCCTCGGACCCGATGATGACGGAGAGGAGATCGAGCCCGCCCGCATCGAGATGCTTGCCGCCGAAGCGCACGATCTCGCCGGTGATGAGCACCATCTCCACGCCCAGCACATTGTTGGTGGTGAGGCCGTATTTCAGGCAGTGCACGCCGCCGGAATTCTCCCCCACATTGCCGCCGATGGAGCAGGCGATCTGCGAGGAGGGGTCGGGGGCGTAATAGAAGCCGAGATGGTCCACCGCCTTGGAGATGCCGAGGTTCGTCACCCCCGGCTGGACCACGCAGGCGCGGTTGGCGGTGTCGATGTCGAGCACGCGGTTGAACTTGCCGAGCCCCAGCAGCACCGCATCCTGAAGCGGCAGGGAGCCGCCGGAGAGCGAGGTGCCCGAGCCGCGCGGCACCACACGGATCTCGTTGTCGTGGCAGTATTTGAGGACGGCGGCCACCTGCTCGGTCGTGCTCGGCAGCACCACCACGAGGGGCAGTTGGCGATAGGCGGTGAGGCCGTCGGATTCGTAGGGCCGCATCTCCCGTTCGTGGGCGATGACGCCCTCGCCGGGCACGATGGCCCGGAGCGCGGCGATGATCTCCTCCCGTCGGGCGAGCACCCGAGCATCCGCTTCCGGCAGCCTGAGGCCCGGAGTGGTTCCCGTCATGTCGGCGTCCCTTTGAGCCGTTCTTGTTGGAGGAACTATAATCGGTTCATTCGGGAAAAAACGTCGCCCATTCTTTCCCTGACGGATAAAGTCGCGGCCCGAAGACAAAACAATCGGCCGGCGCATGACCCCCGGCCAGGAGGAGCGTCGATCGATGATCGGCAATCTGGGCGACCTTGAAATCTTCGCGCGCATCGTCACCGCCGGCAGCCTTTCCGCCGCCGGGCGGGAGATGGGGCTGTCGCCGCCGGTGGTGTCCAAGCGCGTGCAGCGGTTGGAGGAGCGGCTCGGCGCCCGGCTGTTCCAGCGCACCACGCGCAAGGTGGCGCTCACCGAGGCGGGACAGGGCTTCTACGAGCGCGTCGTCACCATCCTCGCCTCCATCGAGGAGGCGGAAAGCCAGCTCGCCCGCAAATCCACCGAGGCGCGGGGCCTGCTGCGCGTGTCGGCGCCCACCTCCTTCGGCCGGCTGCACATCGCGCCGAACCTCCTGCCGCTCATGGAGGCGAACCCGGACCTCACCATCGACCTCGAACTGTCGGACAGTTTCGTGGACATCGTGGGCGAGGGCTTCGACGTGGCGGTGCGCATCGCCGACCTCGACGATTCCAGCCTCGTCGCCCGCCGCCTCGCCCCCGTCCACCGGGTGCTGTGCGCGACGCCGGACTATCTCGCCCGCGCCGGCGAGCCGAAACAGATCTCCGAACTCTCCGCCCACGTTCTCCTCGCCACCCATGGGCAGGACCCGTGGAAGCTGGAGGGGCCGGAGGGGGCGGTGACGCTGCGCGTGCATTCCCAGTTGCGCACCAATTCCAACGAGGTGGTGCGCGAGGCGGTGCTCGCCTCGGTGGGCATCGCGCTCCGCTCCACCTGGGACGTGGGGCCGGAACTGCGCTCGGGCGCGCTGAAGGTGGTGCTGCCGCGCTGGCGCGCCTCCCACCGGGTGGGGCTGTTCGCGGTCTATCCCTCGCGCCGCTTCCTGCCGCAGAAGGTGCGGGTGTTCATCGACCACCTCGCCGCCCTCTACGGCCAGGGCCACGGCGGCATCCCGCCCTGGGACGAGGGCCTCTCGCGCCTGTTCGAGCCGGAGCCGCAGGGCTGAGGTGCGGGACGGGCTGCCAAGGTGTTGTTGCGCCCAGTGAATTATCACCACCGTCATGCCCGGCCTTGTGCCGGGCATCCACGTCGGGCCGATGGCGCGATGGATGAAGACCTGACCCCGGCCCCACCACGTGGATGGCCGGGACAAGCCCGGCCATGACGGTTGTTATTGGGACACGCGCGCATCCCGGGGACACGGGAGCACTCTCCCCCCTCCTCCGACAAGCGGAAATCGGGTTGGCCTTTCCGGTGGGCGCGTTCATAAGGGCGGCATTGCCGCGACGTGACTGTTGATTGCCCCGCTCAAGATGACCAAGCCCCCTCCTGTTCCCCTCACCCTCGCCGGCATGGCGGAAGGCGCCCGCGCCATGCTGCCGCTGATGCCCGGCATCGCCGCCTTCGGCATGGCCTTCGGCGCCGCCTCCATCCAGAAGAGCTTCACCCTGCTGGAGGCGACGCTCTCCTCGGCGCTGGTGTTCGCCGGCCTCGCCCAGATGGTGGCGCTGGAAGGCTGGACCCAGCACTGGACCGCCGGCTCCCTTTTGGCGCTCGGCTTCCTCACCATGACCGTGAACATGCGCCATGTGCTGATGGGCGCCTCGCTGCGGCCCTGGCTCGGCACGCTACCGGCGTGGAAGTCCTATCCGGCGCTGATGATGATGGCCGACAACAATTGGGCCGGGGCCCTGCGCTATCGCGCCGAGGGCGGCAGCGATGCCGGCTTCTTCGTCGGCTCGGGCCTCATCACCTGGGTGGTGTGGGTGCTGGCCACCGCGGTGGGGCACCTCGTGGGCGGCGGCATTCCCGATCCGAAGGCGGTGGGAATCGACCTGGTGGTGCCCGCCTTCTTCATCGCCATGCTGCTCCCCAACTGGAAGGGCAAGCGCGAGGCGGTGGGCTGGGGCGTGGCGGCGGCGGTCTCAACCGCCGTGTCGTTCGTGCTGCCGGGCTGGTGGTTCATCGTGATCGGCGCCGTCGCGGGCGCGCTCGCAGGCGGGTTCACCGACGATGACCGTTGATGCCGGCACCCTCACCGCCATCCTGGTGATGGCGGCCGCCACCGCCTTCAACCGCGCCGGCGGCTTCTGGCTGATGCGGCTCGTGCCCGTGACGCCGCGCGTGCGCCGGGTGCTGGACTGCCTGCCCGGCGCGGTGCTGGTGGCGCTGCTGGTGCCCGGCGCCGTTCAGGGCGCGGTGAAGGGCGACATGGGCATGCTGGGCGGCCTCGCCGCCGCCCTCGTCGTCACCCGCCTGACCCGCAGCGACCTCCTCGCCGTGGTGGTGGCCATGGCGGTGGCCGCGGGGATCAGGGCGTTCTGGGGATAGGTCGGCGGCGGTCGATCTGGTCCACCCTCCCAGCCCTTGGAGCCGTCATCCCCCGGTTCATCCGGGGGATCCACCGGCCCGCGGTCCCATCTGAGACGTCAGGCACCGCTTCAGACCATCCGTGGATCGCCCGCACGAGGCGGGCGATGACGGCGCTGAAGGGGAGGGGCGCCCCAAACGAAAACGGCGGGCCGAAGCCCGCCGCTGATTCCTCATCCGATGACCTATGACCTTTGCCTCAGCCCGGCGCGCCGGGCTTCGCCGCGGCCTGGGTGCCGGGGGCGGTGGCCGGTGCGGCGGGGGTGACGGAGGGGTCCACCGGCTTGGGCTTGGGCTTCGGCCGCGGCGTGGTGATGGAGCGCACTTGGGTGATCACCTCGTCATGGAGGCGCGGCGACTTCTCGATGTTGAAGTGGTCGATGCCGCCGATGGCGTTCAGGTTGCGGTTGACGATGTTGCCACGGAAACCCGGGCCGGCCGTCAGGCGCTTACCGTAGCCGTTGTTGGACTGGTAGTAGTTGACGAAATAGCCCGCCGAGGCGCCCACCTGGGTCACGCCCACCGGATCGAAGGTCACCACCAGCTTGGGCGGGGTGCCCAGCGCGGTGAGGCGCTCGGCCATCTCCACCGCCGCATCGGCGCCGAGGGAATGGCCGACGATGATGATGGGGGAATTGCCGGTGGCCCGGCTCTCTGCGGCGGCGGCGTCGGCGAGGGACGCCCACTGGCCGTATTCGTGCACCGTCGCGGGGATGCCGCGGGCGTTCAGCTTCTTGGCAAGGTCGTCCATGCCCAGCGAGAAGACGTTGGCGAGCCCCCGCAAAAGGTAGACGTGGCCGCGGTTCTGCTGGGCCAGCGCCGGCTGGGCGACGCAGAGGACGACGACCGCTGCAAACAGCGCCCGGACGAAGCGCAAGCCAACTTTCATTGTCTCACCATTGCTGAAAAGTGACCGAGTACTGCCGCCAAAATGACGGACGGGCAATACCGGATTGCTTATCCGGCGCAGCAGGCACGGCCCGGCGGACATTTTTCCGTCACCCGTGGCGCGCCTGCATCAGGCCCTTCGCAATTGCAAAATATTCGCGTTTTGAGAGAGGTGGCGCTTTATGGCGGAGCTTAAATTGTATACCGTGAGATTGCTTCCTCAAGTCAGGGGGGGGATGGGATTGTGATCGCTTCTTTGAGTGCGGCGGGTTTAAGTGCGCACGGCAGCGCGTTTGCACCCGTTTGGCCTGTCTTGCCCAATATGGGCTTCGAAATCCGGCCGAGGGAGCGGGCCAAGCCGCACGCTCCAAAGCCCGACGTGCCGCAGGTCCGGCCACCGGGAGGAATCCTGCTCGTGGCCATTGTGTCCGCCCTCTCGGGCGCGATCATGGGTTGTGTCTTCGGCGGCTTCCTCACCGTCGCGCTGGCGATCTTCCTCGCCGTGCCGCTGGGTGTGGCGCTGGGCATCTGGGCGTCGCGCCTGACCCAATAAGCCGGCGCTCGCTGCAGCCCGTTTGCGGTTGCCGCTCCATCAACCCCCTCAGCGCGTCGGTCCGCCCACCAGCAGCACATGCAGGCTGCGCGGACCATGGGCGCCGAGCAGCAGGGTCTGCTCGATGTCGGCGGACCGCGACGGGCCGGTGATCCAGTTCACCGTGCGCGGCAGCACGCTTTCGCCATAGCGGGCGCGGATCAAGTCCCACACCGTTTCGTAGTCCCCCGCCACGTCGGCCGCGTCCACCACCACCAGATGGTGGTCGGGCAGCAGGTTGAGGGTGGAGGGGTTCTCCGGGCCGGAGAGCATCACCACCGTCCCTGATTCGGCGATGCCCGCGAAGGCGTGGGAGAGGCCGGCGAGCTGGCGCCCGTCCGAGGGGCCGATCCACACGTCGAGGGCCGGGGCGCGCTCCCACGGCAAAGCGGCGAGGCGGTCGTCCGCGCCGCGCAGGATGGTCATGGGCAGGTTGCGCGACCTGAGATAGGCGGCGATCGCCTCCGGCACCTCGGCCGTGGAGGCCAGGTGATCGATGGTCGCCGCCGCGCCGATCACCATGTCGCGGAACAGAGCGAGGCGTTCGGCCTCCGGCAACTGCCCGCGCGCCGGGATGACGCCGCGCGGATGCGAGGCGATGCGGTCGGCCACCGCCTGCCGGCGCGGTGCCTCCTGAGAGGTCACGCCCAGCGCAGCGCGGATGGAGGCGAAGACGGTGTCGCGCGAACTCATCAGTGCACCCCTCGTCCTGAAGCCGCGCGACGCTCCGCCTGCCGGGCGCGCCATTGGGCCTGGAAGGTGTCGCCCTGCGGCGCCGGGAAATCGCGATGCTGCGTCCACCCGCCGGCAAGGGGCAGGGCGGCGAAGCGCCCCTTGGTCCGCCCCAGCAGCGAAAGTGCGCCAATGGCAAGCCGCGTCGCCGGCCGGTAGAGCCAGCCGCGCCGGGCGAAGAAGCCCCACACGCCAAGGCCGAAGCGCTGGGTCGCCGGGGTCAGGTGGCGCTCGAATTCCTTCTCCCGCCAGTGCCGCATCAGCTTCGGCAGGGGGATGCGCATGGGGCACACCTCCTCGCAGCGGCCGCAGAAGGTGGAGGCGTTGGGCAGGTTGCGCCCCTTCTCCACGCCGATGAGCGCCGGGGTGAGCACCGAGCCGATGGGGCCGGGATAGACCCAGCCGTACGCATGGCCGCCCACCGCGTGATAGACCGGGCAATGGTTCATGCAGGCGCCGCACCGGATGCAGCGCAGCACTTCGCGCAGCTGCCCGCCGAGCATGGACGAGCGGCCGTTGTCGAGGATCACCACGTGATATTCGCCCGGCCCGTCCGGATCACCGGGGCGACGGGGGCCGGTGGAGAAAGTGGTGTAGACGCTCATGTCCTGCCCGGTGGCCGAGCGGGCCAGCACGCGCAGGATCTGGCTCACGTCCTCCAGCGTCGGCACCAGCTTTTCCAGCGAGGCGAGCACGATGTGCGCCTTCGGCAGGGTCTGGGTGAGATCGCCGTTGCCCTCGTTGGTGACGATGATGGAGGTGCCGGTCTCCGCCACCAGGAAATTGGCGCCGGTGATGCCCACGTCGGCCGCGAGGAATTTCTGCCGCAGCTCGCCCCGCGCCTCGGCGAGGAGCGACGTGGGCTCGGAGAGGTCGCGCTCGGGTGGAAGATGCGCGTGGACGCGGCGGAAGTCGGCTTCCACCTGATCCTTGTTGAGGTGGATGGCCGGGGCGATGATGTGGGAGGGCGCCTCGCCGCGGATCTGGATGAGATATTCGCCGAGGTCCGTCTCCACCGGCTGGATGCCGGCCGCCGCGAGATGGTCGTTGAGGCCGATCTCTTCCGAGATCATGCTCTTGCCCTTGGTCACGGTCTTCGCGCCGAGGCGCTTGCAGATGTCCGTGACGATGGCCCGCGCCTCCGCCGCATCGACGGCGAAATGCACATGGCCGCCGGCTTCCTTCGCCTTCGCCTCGAAGCGCTCGAGATAAAGGTCGAGGTGGGCCAGCGTGTGGTTCTTGATGTCGCGCGCCGAGTCCCGCAGGGCGTCGAACTCCGGCAGCTTCTCGGCCGCCGCCGCGCGCTTGCCGATGAAACCGGGGCCGACCTTGGAGAGCGCGCCCTGCAGCGGCAGGTCGGCCAGCGCCTTCTTCGCATTGTCCTTGAAGCGGGGGGTGGTGATCTCGACGCTCATCGTTTCGCCTCCCGGGCGGCCGGCTCGCCGATGGCGGGCGCGTTGCCCATGCCGGCGAGCACTTCGGCGACGTGGAGGGCGCGCACCGCATGGCCCTCGCGCTGGAGCTTGCCGGCCATGTTCATGAGGCAGCCGAGATCGCCGGCCAGCAGCGTGTCCGCCCCGGTGGCGGCGATGTTGGCGGACTTCTTCTCCACGATGGCGTTGGAGACATCGGGATATTTCACGCAGAAGGTGCCGCCGAAGCCGCAGCAGGTGTCGGCATCCTTCATCTCCTCCAGCGCCAGCCCCTCCACCGAGGAGAGCAGGAGGCGCGGCTGCGCCTTCACTCCCAGCTCGCGCAGGCCCGAGCAGCTGTCGTGATAGGTGACGGTGCCGTCATAGGCGGCTTCGACGCAGGTGACGCCGCGCACGTCCACGAGGAAGGACGTCAGCTCGAACACCTTGGCGCAGAAGCGCTCCACCCGCCCGGCCCAGTCCGGCTCGCCGGTGAACAGCTCGGGATAGTGGGTCTTGATCATGCCGGCGCAGGAGCCGGAGGGGGCGACCACATAATCGAAGGTCTCGAACGCCGTGATCATCTCTTCCGCCAGCGCGCGGGTGGTGGCGCGGTCGCCGGAATTGAAGGCGGGCTGGCCGCAGCAGGTCTGCGGCGGCACGGCCACCTCGCAGCCGGCATCTTCCAGCAGCTTGGCGGCTGCGAAGCCCACCGAGGGGCGGATGGTGTCCACGAGGCAGGTGCAGAACAGGCCCACCCGCGGGTGGCGCGCCCCATCGGGCGAAGTGTGCGCGGTCATGATGCCCCGTGCGTTGGATCGGGCGCGGGAGCGCCCGCCGCTGATTGGAACGGCTCTATAGCACCGCGACCGGGGCGGTGAAATGACGGCCCGGAGCAAAGGCCCGTGCGCGATCCGCCTCGCACCCCGCCCGTCACGCGATGTCGATGACCGCCCCCGGCTTCAGCCGCGCCAGCAGGCGCGTCATGTCCGACCGGCGCAGCGCGACGCAGCCCTCCGTCGCCTTGAATCCCGGCCGGGCGAGATGCACGAACACGGCAGAGCCGCGCCCGGCGACGCGGGGGCGCTGGTTGTGATCGATCACCAGCACCAGGTCGTACAGGGCATCGTCGCGCCACATCTTCTCGTGCGACACCTTGCGCGCCCCGCCGAGCGGCAGCGTGACGGGGCAATTGTAGCGCCGGTCCGCCCGGTCGTCGCACCAGCCGTCGGTGGGGCGGAGGGGACGGGTGGGAAGGCGGGAGACGGGGTGCGGACCATGGTCGGGCCGGTAGAGAAGGGCGAGGATGCGCCAGCGGCCGGCCGGGGTGCGCCCGTCGCCCTCGCGCTTGTCGGCGCCGATGCCGGAGCGCCCCAGCGCCACCGGGATCGACAGTCCGCCCGCCCGCAGGATCCCCTGATGGCGGGTGCCGGGGCGGCGGCTGACGGCGATGCGGGAGATGCCCACAGGATTAGCCTGCCTCATGACTTAGTGTGATACCTCTCCACAGCTGTCCCCGGATGGAAATTTGCGCAGAGCCATGTCCATGCTCTACTTGCGCGATTCGCGCGTCCGCAAGGGCGCAGGAGGAATTGATGCCCAATGCGTGGAAAATCCTGGTGGTCGAGGACGACCCGGAGCTGCGCGATGCGCTGATCGAGCAGCTCGCGCTCCAGGACGAATTCGAGCCCGTGGGCGCGGACACCGCCGGCGGCGCCGTCGAGCAGGCGAAGAACGGGGCCATCGACCTCGTGATCATGGACGTGGGCCTGCCCGACATGGACGGGCGCGACGCCGTGCGCCAGATGCGCCGCAACGGCTTCAAGGCGCCCATCCTGATGCTGACCGGCCACGACACCGACAGCGACACCATCATGGGGCTGGAGGCCGGCGCCAACGACTATATCGTGAAGCCGTTCCGCTTCGCGGTGCTGCTGGCGCGCCTGCGCGCCCAGATGCGCTCGCACGAGGCGAGCGAGGACGCGGTGTTCGCCATCGGTCCCTATTCCTTCCGGCCGGGGGCGAAGCTCCTCCTCACCGAGCGCGGTTCCAAGATCCGCCTCACCGAGAAGGAGACGGCCATCCTGCGCTATCTCTACCGGGCCGGGAAAAATCCGGTGCCGCGGGAAACGCTGCTGCAGGAAGTGTGGGGCTATAATTCCGGCGTCACCACGCATACTCTGGAAACCCACATCTACCGCCTGCGCCAGAAGATCGAGCCAGATCCCTCCAATCCCACCCTTCTTGCGACCCAGGCCGGGGGCTACAAGCTCGTGCCCTGACGGCCGGGCCGGAACATCATGCACAGCCAGTTGAGGAACCTCCTTCCGTGAGCATCGACAGGGACATCGCGCTGCTCCGGGGGATCGCCACCTTCGATCTGCTCAGCGACGGCGCCGTGCGCCTGCTCGCCCAGGGCGCCGAGGAAATGCGGCTCGCCGAGGGTGACGTGCTGTTCCGGATGAACGAGACATCCGACGGCGCCTTCGTGGTGGTGTCGGGCCGGCTGAAGATGATGGACGAACGGCTGCCCGGCGCTCCCCGCCTGCTGAAGGACGTCACCGCCGGCGCCCTCGTCGGCGAGACCGCCCTCATCATCGCCACCCCGCGGCCCGCGACGGCCGTGGCGGGGGAGGAGACGGTGGTGATTCGCCTGCCGCGCGAAGTGTTCACGCGGGTGCTGGAGCGTTACCCCGAGGTCACCGCCAAGTTCCGCCGCGCCATCGCCCGCCGGCTGGAAGGCACGCTTCGCGCCCTCGACGGGGTGCGGGTGAAGCTGGAAGAGCACCGCCAGCGCCGCCGGCGCTGACGGGTCCGGCCCGAGGCCGCCGCTTCAGGCCGCGGCGGATACGCCCTTTGATCGGCGGGGCGTAAAGCGCGCCATCTGCGTCAGGGCGTCGGCCGAGAGGGCATCCATGGTCATGTAGGCGTCGATGGCCGCGCCCATGTCGCCGCTTGCCGTGCCCGCGACGATCCGCTCGCCGCAGGCCGCGAGTTGCCGGCCGAGCGCCGCCAGCTGGGACAGCATGGCCGGATCTTCGACCGCCGCCTCGTCAATCCCGGCAAAGCCGGCCCCGAGCGGGGCGTTGCGCGCCTGGAATCCGCGGAGATCGGCGGCGGTCACGCCGGCGAGGCATTCGGCGAGGCTCCGCTTCCACGCCATGTGATCGGACTTGAGGCGGCGGACCGCCGCGGCGGCGCCGGCCCCGGCCGAGGCGCGGGAGATGAGATCGCCGGCGATGGCATCGGCGCGGCCGAGGAGGCCGGCGGCGGTGGCGGAATCGGTCTCGTTCTGGTTGGCGAGCCGGGCGATCTCGCCGAGCCGGTCGGAAAGGTCGCGCAAGGCCGCGCGCCGCTCGCCCAGCATCACGGCGATGCGTCCCACCCCGTCGGTGGAGGCGCTGACGCGGGTCTCGATGCCGTCCATGTCGGTCATCACCGATTCGACGATGGCGCGCCCCTCCTCGACCCGGGTGGCGCCGGCGCCCATGGCGTCCAGCATGTCCTTCACCACCACGGACAAGGCCTGGAGCTGGTCGCGGATGAGGTCGGTGGTGCGCGAGGCCTCCTCGGACAGGGCCTTGACCTCGGCCGCGACCACCGCGAACCCCCGTCCCGCCTCGCCGGCCCGTGCCGCCTCGATGGTGGCGTTCAGCGCGAGCAGCTTGGTCTGCCGCGAGATGGAGCCGATGGAGGTGGCGAAGCCGCCGATGGACTGGGTGGCGGAATTCAGGTGGGCGAGCCGCGCCTCCAGCTCGCCGAACGCTTCGGCGATGCCGCTCATGGCCTGCCCGGCGGTGCGCGTCTTGGCCGCGCCGGAGGTGACGAGCCGCAGGGCGTCCCCCGTCTCCCTCCCCGCATCGGCACCGAGCTGGGCGATGGTCTCGATGGTGGCGGCGATCTGCGCCACGGCGGAGGAGGCCGAGGTGGTCTCGCCGGCGAGCTTGCGCGCATTGCCGTTGGACCAGGCCATCAGGCACAGGATTTCGTTGAGGTTGGCCGAGATGTCCACGGCCGGCCCGAGCGCTTCCATATCGCGCAGGCCGCTGACGGATGCGGGCGGCCCCGCGACGGAGGACGTCGGTGCCGTGCTGGATGTCGCCATGGGTGCCTTGCTTCCTCCGGGCGTCCCCTGCCGCGGATGCGCATGGCGCTCCGTCTTGTACGCGGATCGGGGACGTCGCCGCAGCATGCCGGGCGAGGCTTGCGCGAGCCTGAGGTCGGCGCGGGTGCCGATGCGCGAAGGCCCTAATAGAGCCCGGTCAGGAACGGGCCGAGCACGGCCAGCACCACCACCACCGCCAGCGGCGGCACCTTCCACACCGTCAGCAGCAGGAAGCCGGTGATGGCGGCGGCGAAGTCCATCGGCCGCTGCACGGCACCGGTGAAGACCGGGGTGTAGAGCGCCGCGCCGAGGATGCCCACCACCGCCGCGTTGGCCCCGCGCATGGCGGCCTGCGCCAGCGGCAGCCCGCGCAGCGTGCTCCAGAAGGGCAGCATGCCCGTCACCAGCAGCAGGCCAGGCAGGAACACCGCCACCAGCGCCACCACCGCGCCTGTCACCCCGCCGGCCGGCGGGGCCATCACCGCGCCGAGCCAGGCGGCGAAGGTGAAGAGCGGGCCGGGCACCGCCTGGGCGAGGCCGTAGCCGGCGAGGAACTGGCCGGGCAGCACCCAGCCGGTGGTCACCACTTCCGCCTGCAGCAGCGGCAGCACCACATGGCCGCCACCGAACACGAGGGCGCCGGAGCGATAGAAGGACTCGAACACGCCGATGTAGGGCGACGCGGCCTTGAAGACCGGCGGCAGCACCAGCAGCAAGGCGAAGACCGCGAGCAGGATCGCCCCCGTCCGCCGCTTGAAGGGCACCGGCAGGTGGCTGACGGCGGGCGTTGCAGTTGCGCTCCCGGCCTGCGGGTTCTCGTCCTGACACAGGAACAGCCCGGCGATCGCGCCCATGGCGATGGCCGCCACCTGACCGAAGCTGCCGGCCGCCAGCGTGACCATGACGATGGCGCTCAGCGCGATGCCGGCGCGCGGCTGGTCGGGGGTCAGCGTCCGCGCCATGCCCCACACCGCCTGCGCCACCACGGCGACGGCGACGAGCTTCAGCCCGTGGAGGATGCCGCCGATGACGCCGCCATAGAGGGCGGCGGTGCCCACATAGGAGGAGAGCAGGCCAAGGGCGGCGAGCAGGATGGCCGAGGGCAGGGTGAAGCCGGCCCAGGCCGCGAGCCCGCCGAGAAAGCCGCCGCCCCGAATGATCCCGAGGGCGAAGCCGAGCTGGCTGGAGGCGGGGCCGGGCAGGAACTGGCACAGCGCCACGAGGTCCGCATAGCCGGCGTCGTCGATCCAGCGGCGGCGTTCCACCAGTTCGGCGCGGAAATAGCCGAGATGGGCGATGGGGCCGCCGAAGGACATGAGCCCCAGCTTCAGGAAGGCGCGGAACACCTCGCCGACAGAGCCCGCCGACTTCTCTTCCGGCGTTTCGACCGCTTCATCCGCCATGGTCAGCTCCTGATCCTCAGGGTCTGGATGTCATCGCCGCTCCGGCCGGTCAAGCGCGGCGCGGCAAACAAAAAAGCCCGCCTCTGGAGAGGCGGGCAGCTGGGGAGGACCGGTGTCGCGCCGCGCGCGGTGGCCTCAGGCGACGGCCTTCACGCCGGGGGCGGTGGAGATGAGGCCCTCGTCGAACTCGTCTTCCAGCGAGATGGGCTCGCCGTCGAGCACGCGCAGGAGCTTCGCCTTGTCCAGCTCGCCTTCCCAGCGGGCGACGACGATGGTGGCCACCGCGTTGCCGACGAAGTTGGTGAGCGCGCGGCACTCGGACATGAAGCGGTCGATGCCGAGGATGAGGGCGAGGCCCGCCACCGGAACCGACGGCACCACCGAGAGCGTCGCGGCCAGGGTGATGAAGCCCGCGCCGGTGATGCCCGCCGCGCCCTTGGACGACAGCATGGCGACCAGCAGCAGCAGGACCTGCTCTTCCAGCGAGAGGTGGATGCCGGTGGCCTGGGCGATGAACAGGGCCGCCAGCGTCATGTAGATGTTGGTGCCGTCGAGGTTGAACGAATAGCCCGTGGGGATCACGAGGCCGACCACCGACTTGGCGCAGCCGGCGCGCTCCATCTTCAGCATCAGGCCGGGCAGGGCCGCTTCCGAGGAGGAGGTGCCGAGCACGAGGAGCAGTTCCTCGCGGATGTAGCGCAGCAGCTTCCACAGGGAGAAGCCGTTGTAGCGCGCCACGAGGCCCAGCACGATGAACACGAACAGCGCCGCCGTGAGGTAGAAGGTGAAGATCAGGAAGGCGAGGTTCTTCACCGAGCCGATGCCGTACTTGCCGATGGTGAAGGCCATGGCGCCGAACGCGCCGATGGGCGCCGCCTTCATCACGATGGCCACCAGCCGGAACATGGCGTGCGAGGCCGAGGTGAGCACCTTGAGCACCGGGGTGCCGAGATCGCCCACGCCGCCGAGCGCGATGCCGAACAGCACGGCGAAGAACAGCACCTGCAGGATGTCGCCATTGGCCATGGCCGACACCGGCGTCGCCGGGATGATGTCCATCAGGAAGCCGATGATGGAGGCGTCATGCGCCTTCGCCGCATAGGTGGCGACGGCCTTGGGGTCGAGGGTCTTGGGATCGATGTCGAGCCCGGCGCCGGGCTGCACCACGTTCGCCACGATGAGGCCGATGACGAGGGCCAGCGTGGAGAAGGTGAGGAAGTAGATCATGGCCTTGCCGGCCACGCGGCCGACCTTGCCCATGTCGCGCATGCCGGCGATGCCGGTGACGACGGTGAGGAAGATGACGGGGGCGATGACCATCTTCACCAGCTTGATGAAAGCATCGCCCAGCGGCTTCAGGCTGGCGCCGAAGTCCGGATAGAAATGGCCGAGCAGCGAGCCGGCGATGATCGCCACGATCACCTGGAAATAGAGGTGGTGGTAGAACTTGCGCGGATAATGGTGATGGGGCGCGGGATGCGCCGGTATAGCGTGGGCCATCTCAGGACCTTCCTCCGCCGGGCCGTTGGTGCCTCTTGCGGCCGCTCTGGCCTGGGCACTTCAGGATCGGATGCTTCGTTAAGGGCCGGCGCAGCGCGCCGTTCGACGCTTCCCCCTGCGCAAGGCGCATGCCAGTTCAGAGCGGGACGCGGAGCACGCGCAACACGTTGATTCTCAAGGTTTTTTCCGCGAGGCCCCGCCGCCCCTCTCGACTCAGCGTGCGGTGAGGCGCACATTGCCGGCAAAACCTGTGCGGAAATCCGCACATCAGGAGAGCCTCCGTGGCCGAGCCGGGCGTCCCGCCGAGCCCTGAACGCCCCTCCCGCCGCCGCCTGCTGACGGCGGGCGGCACGGCGCTGGCTGCGCTGGCGCTGATGGTCGCGCTGGACCGGGTGGCGGACTATGCGGCCCGCCGCTGGGCGGTGGCGCAGGTGGCGGCTTCCGCCGAAACGGCGGCGGCGCTGCGCGTCGCGGTGCTGCGGAGCGAGATCGACAAGCAGCGCTCCCTGCCGGTGGTGCTGGCGCAGGACCCGGAGGTGCGCGGCGCGCTGGAGGCGCCGGACCCGGCTCGCCTCGATGCCCTCGACCGGCGGCTCGATGCCCTCGCGGAGGGGGTGCGCACCGGCGTCATCTATCTCATCGATGCCGAGGGCCACACGGTCGCGGCCAGCAACTACCGGACCCCGGAGAGCTTCCTCGGCTCCGACTACGGCTTTCGCCCCTATTTCCGCGTGGCGCTGGCCGAGGGGCGGGCGGAGCATTTCGCCTTCGGCACGGTCAGCCGCAAGCCGGGCCTCTATCTGGCGCAGCGGGTGGAGGCGCAGGGCCGGGTGCTCGGCGTGCTCGTGCTCAAGGCCGAGTTCGACGCGCTGGAGGCCGCATGGCGGCGCTTCGCCGAGCCGACCTTCGTCACCGACGAGCGGCACATCGTGCTCATCGCCTCGGAGCCCGCCTTCCGCTTCCGCACCACCGTGGCGCTCGATCCGGTGGAGCGCGACGCCATCCGCGAAAGCCTGCAATTCGGCGATTCCCCCCTCACCCGGCTCGATCTCGGCCCCTCGCCGGAGGAAGGTGGCGTGCTGCGCCTGCGCCTGCCCGGACGCAGCACAACGCAGGATTTCGTCGCGGTGGACATGCCCGTGCCTTCCACCTCGTGGACGCTCACCGTGCTCGCCCCCACATCAGCCACCACGCGGCTCGCCACCACGGCGGCCCGTGCCTCGGCGGCGCTGGCCGGCGTCGTCGGCCTCGGCTCGGCCGGGGTGTGGTGGACCCGGCGCCGCCGCCGCGCCCGGGCGCTGGCGCGGGAAGCGGAGGCGCGCCGCGCGCTGGAGGCCCGTGTCGTCGAGCGGACGGCGGAGCTTTCCGCCGCCAATGCGCAATTGGTGACGGAGATGGAGGAGCGCCGCCGCGCCCGCCTCGCCTTCGACGCCTTGCAGGACGAGCTGGTGCAGGCCTCCAAGCTCGCCGTGCTCGGCCAGATTGCCGCCGGGGTTGCCCATGAGGTGAACCAGCCGGTGGCGGCCATCCGCACCTTCGCGGAGAATTCCCGCGCCTTCCTCGATCGCGGCGAGCCGGCGGCCGCCGCCGCCAATCTCGACACCATCGCGGCGCTCACCGAGCGCATCGGCGCCATCACCGGAGAGCTGCGCGCCTTCGCCCGCAAGTCCGCCGCCCGCATCGAGCCGGTGGCGCTCGCCCCGGTCATCGACGGCGCGCTGCTCTTGATGCGCTACCGTCTCTTGCAGACCGACATTGCTCTCGCCCTCGACATCGACCGCCCGGACGTGGCGGTGACGGGCGACCGCATGCGCCTCGAGCAGGTGCTGGTGAACCTTATCCAGAACGCCGCCGAGGCCATCGGCACGCGGCGCGACGGGGAAATCCGCATCCGCGTCGAGACCCGGCCCGACACGGTGGTCGTCACCGTCGCCGACAACGGCCCCGGGCTACCGGAGGAGATGCTGGGCGCGCTCTTCCTGCCCTTCAACACCACCAAGCCGCAGGGGTTGGGGCTGGGCCTCGTCATTTCCAAGGACATCATCGCCGAGTGCGGCGGCACCCTGAAGGTGGAGAATGACGGCGGCGCCGTTTTCACCGTCACCTTGCCCCGCGCCCAGGGACTCGACACCGGAGCCGGCACGGCATGACGGAAAGCAACGCGGTGGACGTGGCCTTCATCGACGACGATCCGGCGCTGCGCGCGGCCAACGTGCAGGCGCTGATGCTCGCCGGCCTCACGGTCGCCGGCTACGGCTCGGCGCTGGAGGCGCTGGAGGTGATCGACGCGGACTTTCCCGGCGTCGTCGTCACCGACGTGCGCATGCCGCGCATCGACGGGCTGGAGCTGTTCCGCCGGCTGAGGGCGCGCGACGCGGACCTGCCGGTCATCCTGATTACCGGCCACGGCGACATCGCCATGGCGGTGGATGCCATGCGCGAGGGCGCCTACGATTTCCTCGCCAAGCCCTATGCTTCGGAACGCCTCGTCGCCAGCATCCGCCACGCCCTCGACCGCCGCCGGCTGGTGCTGGAAAACCGCGAGCTGAAGCGCGCCGTCGCCACCACGCAGGACGACCTGCCGCTGCTCGGCACCAGCGCTGTCATGGCGCGCCTCAGGCAGATGCTGCGCCAGATCGCCGATGCCGACGTGGACGTGCTGGTGGAGGGGGAGACCGGCTCCGGCAAGGAGGTGGTGGCCACCGCCCTCCACCGCTGGAGCCGCCGCGCCACCCGTCCGCTGGTGGCGGTGAATTGCGGCGCGCTGCCGGAGACGGTGATCGAGAGCGAGCTGTTCGGCTACGAGGCCGGCGCTTTCACTGGGGCGCTCAAGAAGCGGGTGGGGCGCATCGAGCATGCCCATGGTGGCACGCTCTTCCTCGACGAGATCGAGGCCATGTCGCCGGCCCTTCAGGTGAAGCTGCTGCGCGTGCTGGAGGCGCGCGAGATCGCGCCGCTGGGCACCAACGAAACGCGGCGGGTGGACATCCGCGTCGTCGCCGCTTCGAAGGTGGACCTGCCGGCGCTGGTGCGGCAGGGCAGCTTCCGCGAGGATCTCTATTACCGCCTGCACGTCGCCTCGGTGCGCATCCCGGCCCTGCGCGACCGGCGGGGCGACGTGCCGCTGCTGTTCGGCCACTTCCTCGCCCGCGCGGCGGAGCGCTTCAACCGGCCGCCGCCGGAGCTGGACGCCGGCGTGCTGCGCCATCTCGCCGAACACGACTGGCCGGGCAATGTGCGCGAGCTGGTGCATTATGCCGAACGCGTCGCGCTGGGGCTGGTGGAGCCGGAGCCGGCCTCCGTTCCGGCCGAGGCCGACGGCGGCAAGGGCACCCTGCCGGAGCGGGTGGACGCCTTCGAGGCGCAGGAAATCCGCGCCGCGCTGGAGGCGCACAAGGGCGACGTGCAGGCCACCGTGGCCGCCCTCGGCATCCCCCGCAAGACCTTCTACGACAAGCTCCGCCGCCACGGCATCGACCAGGCGTCCTATCGCGGCGGGCGGTGAGGGGGTGGCATCACGATCGTCCACCGCGGAACAGTCGCGCGCTCGAACTCCATTCACCATCATCATGCCCGGCCTTGTGCCGGGCAACCACGTGGCGCGGCCGGGAGTAGCTGCCAACCATCTTCAGAATCGGCCCGACGTGGATGGCCGGGACAAGCCCGGCCATGACGGCGGTGAGGTCAGTGGCGGGATAACGGCCCCGGCCCGTCAGCCGGCGCCCCTATGGCCGAAGTCACCGGCGGTTAAAGCGCTCCCCTCACCCCAGCTCGAACGTGGTGATGCCGAAGATGCGATCGAGCGGCAGATCCGGCCCCGAGCCGCGATACATGCGGCCGGTCTCGAACACCGGGGTGAGCCCCGCCCCTTCGGCGAGGGCGCGGGCGGCGGGATTGGGGTCGGGAATGTCGAGGAACACCTGATCGCCCGCCGCCGTGCGCGCGAGGGTGGAGAAGAGCGCGCCGGCCACCTCCGCACCGTCGGCGAAGAGCGGGCCGATCTTCCATCCCGCCCGGCAGCGGCGGATGACGCCATAGCCCTTCACCGTCCCGTCCGCGACGAAGACGCAGGCGCGACCCTGCGGCGGGGCGAGCCACGCCTTCAGGAAGTTCGGGCGGGGAAAGCCGAAGCAGGCGCGATCCAGCGCCGTGACGGCATCGAGGTGGGCGGGCGTGATGTCCACCACGCGCGGGTCGGGCGCGGCGTCCGGCGCCAGGCCTCCGAAGCGGAAATTGGCGTAGGCGCGCTTAAAGCCGTCGCGGGCGTAGGTGCCCTGCTGCTCCACCACCGCGTCGAGCCCCACCGGGCCGTCGAGCCGCTTGAAGGTGTCCTGCCACAGCGCGAGGCCATGGCCTTCGCCGCGCAGGTCCGGGCGGCAGATGTAGAAGCCGACGAAGGCGAAGCCGCCCTCATAGCGCGTCGCCGAGATCACTGCGGCCAGCGCACCATCGAGGAAGAGGCCGCGGAAGGCGTGCGTATCCTGCGCGAGGAAGGCGGCGGCGTCGGCAAGGCCGGGGTTCCAGCCCTCGCGGGCGGCCCAGTCCACGGCCGTATCCACCTCGACCGGGGTGAGGGTGCGGATGGTGCGGGTGGCGCCGGCCGTGGCGTGGTCCTCCCTCTACTCCGGATCGGCCGCCGGCGGCGGGGGCAGGTCGCGGGCCACCGTTTCGAGGAAGCCGGCGAGGTCTTCCGTGACGTGGTTCACATAGGCGTCCTCGCGGCCCTCGAACTCCCAGCTCTCGCGCGCCGCCACCGTCTGGCCGGGGGGCACCACCAGCACCGTCACCATGCCGAGGCGGTGCGGCACTTCCAGATTGCGGGCGAGGTCTTCGAACATGGCGGCGCGGGTCGCTTCCACCCCGTGCGCACGCAGGAAGCGCTCGTAGGCCTCCTCGGTGGGCTTGGGATGGAATTCGGCGGCCACGATGTCGTGCACGGCGGTGAAGTGCGCATCCATGCCGAGCTTTGCCAGCACGTTGCGCGCGTGCTGCTCGGAGCCGTTGGTATAGACCAGCTTCTGCCCCGGCAGCGCCTCGATGGCGGCGGCGAGACGGGGGGAGGCATCGAGCGTGGAGAGGTCCACGTCGTGCACATGGGCGAGGAAGGCGGCGGGTTCCACCCCGTGCTCGATCATCAGCCCGCGCAGGGAGGTGCCGTAGCGCCGGTAGTAATCCTTCTGGATGCGGAACGCCTCCTCGGGCGCGATGCCGAGGAGGTCGGAGATGTACGCCTTCATGCGGGCGTCGATCTGGCCCCAGAGGTCGTGCTGGGCGGGATAGAGGGTGTTGTCGAGGTCGAACACCCAGGTGTCGACGCGATCGAAAGCCGCCGATGAAAGCGCTGCGGGAGAAGACAAAATCATCGGCGGACCATGCCTCAGAACGGGCCGCGGGAATAGATGTCGGAGAGCATCCCCTCGATGGCGCGGATGCGGGTCTGGTAGGCATTGGAGATGCAGGCCGCGTCGGCCTTGCAGGCGGCGCGCTCCACCAGCCAGGCGCGCTGGTCGTCCTGGATCGCGCCGCGCTGGCCCATGCCCACCATCTTGGTGATGACGCCGTAGAGCGTCGCCATCTTCACGTCGAGCTGGGCGAGGTCGCAGCTCTTGCAGATGGCCACCTCGTCCGGCGCGGTGACACCGTTGCACGAGAAGCTCGCGGCGGACGCGGGAACGACGAGGGTCGCGGCGAGGGTGGCGGCGAGGACAGCGGACTTCAGGCGCATGGGTTTCTCCCTTGAGTGGCGGGATTGGTGCGTGGCGGGATTGGCGGATCAGTCGGCGGCGGGCCGCAGGGTGTCGCCCACCGCCACCCGGCCGGAGCGCACCACCTTGGCATAGATCCCGCAGTCCGCGTGGCCGTAGGCGGACACGAGGCCCTTCACCACATTGAGGTCGCGGACGGCGGTGGCGGGATTCACATTCACCGCCGCGCAGCGCTCGGTGCGCTTGAGGATGGCGATGCGCGCCGTGCCCACATCGAGCCGCGCGCCGGCCATCTCCAGCTCCGCGCCCGCCGGCCAGCCCTCCAGATGCAAATTCATGCGGAAGCGGCGGGGGTCCAGCTCTGCCTCCATCCGCGCGCTGAGGTCGCGCACGCTCGCAAGGTTGAGCAAGGAGAGGAAGCCGGAGCGCAGCGAATCCGTGAAGCGGAAGCCCTCGGGCGCGGTGAGCAGCTTCAGCGGGCCGCGCGCCTCCTTGCCCATATAGAAGGTGAGGAAGGCCTCCACCTCGGCTCGTCCTTCGGGCGCCGAAAGGTTCGCCGCCACCACCTCGTGGCCGTCGAGGGCGAGCGTCAGCGTTCCCGTCGCCGCGTCATAGCGTGAGGCGAGGGCGGCGAGGCGGGCGTCCCGCATCAGCATCAGGAAGGCAGTCTTCTGCCGGTAGGAGGGCTCGGCCGGATCGAAGCCGCTGGGGCCGTTCTCCACCGCATAGAGCCGATCGTTCGGGAAGAAGGCGCCGGCCGTCAGCTCCACGGCGTCCAGCGCCTCGGGGGAGAGGCCTTTCACCGGATGGCGGTAGAGGGCGGTGACGGTGGCGGGGGGAAGCTCTGCGGCCGGAATGGCGGAGGTCGAGGCGGCGGACGGCACAGGCATGCGGGGCGCTCCTTCAGGTCCGGAGACCCCGGGGTCCCATGCCCCGCCGGCCCGGTCAAGGGCGGGTGAATTTTCACCTGGATCAAGGCGATGGCGGCGCGCCGGACCTAGCCTTGATTGAGCGGAGGGCGGTGGCGGCGCGGTTTGGCCCGGCCGGCTTGAAATCGTGCAGTCACCCCCTTCCGTTGCAGCGGGGCCACACCCACATGAGGCACGGCGCGGGTTTGTTCCGCCTGCGCGACGGTAGCCGGGGATGCCGGGACCGTGTCCCGCCGCGCCCCCTATGCTTCTTGGAAGGTATCGGGCGCGGGAAGGAGGAGAGACAGATGAATTTTGAGATCTATACCGAGCGCGCGCGTGGCTTCGTCCAGTCCGCCCAGTCGCTGGCGGTGCGGGAGGGCAACCAGCAGTTCACGCCGGAGCACCTCCTGAAGGTGCTGATGGACGATCCCGAAGGCCTGTGCTCGGGCCTCATCCAGCGCGCGGGCGGCAATCCCACGCTGGTGCGCGCCGAGGTGGAAGCGGCGCTGAAGAAGCTGCCGAAGGTGTCGGGCGGCTCGGGGCAGGTTTACGTGTCCCAGCAGCTCGCCAAGGTGTTCGAGACCGCCGAGCAGGCGGCCAAGAAGGCGGGTGACGGCTACGTCACCGTCGAGCGGCTTCTGCTTGCCCTCGCCATCGAGAAGGACACCGACGCCGGCAAGATGCTGGCGAAGGCGGGCGTGACCCCGCAGACCCTGAACGCGGCCATCGAGGCCCTGCGCAAGGGCCGCACCGCGGACAGCGCCACCGCCGAGAACGCCTATGACGCGCTGAAGAAATATGCCCGTGACCTGACCCAGGCCGTGCGGGACGGCAAGCTCGACCCGGTGATCGGCCGTGACGAGGAGATTCGCCGCACCATCCAGGTGCTGGCGCGCCGCACCAAGAACAATCCCGTGCTCATCGGCGAGCCCGGCGTCGGCAAGACCGCCATCGTGGAGGGCCTCGCCCGCCGTATCGTGGACGGCGACGTGCCCGAGAGCCTGAAGGACAAGAGCCTGCTTTCGCTCGACATGGGCTCCCTCATCGCCGGTGCGAAATATCGCGGCGAGTTCGAGGAGCGCCTGAAGAGCGTGCTCTCCGAGGTCGAGGCGGCCGAGGGCGGCATCATCCTGTTCATCGACGAGATGCACACCCTGGTCGGCGCCGGCAAGACCGACGGCGCCATGGATGCGTCCAACCTGCTGAAGCCCGCCCTTGCCCGCGGCGAGCTGCACTGCGTCGGCGCGACCACGCTGGACGAGTATCGCAAGCACGTGGAGAAGGACGCGGCCCTGGCCCGTCGTTTCCAGCCCGTCTTCGTCTCCGAGCCCACGGTGGAGGATACCGTCTCCATCCTGCGCGGCCTGAAGGAGAAGTATGAGCTGCACCACGGCGTGCGCATCACCGACAGCGCGCTGGTGTCTGCGGCGGTTCTCTCCAACCGCTACATCACCGACCGCTTCCTGCCCGACAAGGCCATCGACCTTGTGGACGAGGCGGCCTCGCGCCTGCGCATGCAGGTGGATTCCAAGCCCGAGGAGCTGGACAGCCTCGACCGCGAGATCATGCGTCGCAAGATCGAGCAGGAGGCCCTGAAGAAGGAGACCGACAGCGCCTCCAAGGACCGCCTGAAGCGCTCCGAGAAGGAGCTGGCGGACCTTGAGGAGAAGGCCTCCGTCCTCACCTCCAAGTGGAAGTCCGAGAAGGAGAAGCTGGGCGAGGCGACCACCGTCAAGGCCAAGCTCGACCAGGCGCGGGCGGATCTCGCCTCCGCGCAGCGGCAGGGCGAATACCAGAAGGCCGGTGAGCTGACCTATTCGGTCATCCCGCAGCTGGAGAAGAAGCTCGCCGACATCGAGAAGGCGGGCGCGGCCGGCGGCATGGTGGAAGAGGCGGTGACGCCCAGCCACATCGCCGGCGTCGTCTCCCGCTGGACCGGCGTGCCGGTGGACAAGATGCTGGAAGGCGAGCGCGAGAAGCTCCTGCGCATGGAGCTGGAGCTGGCGAAGCGCGTGGTGGGCCAGTCGGAGGCGGTGGCCGCCGTCTCCACCGCCGTGCGCCGCGCCCGCGCCGGCCTTCAGGACCCGAACCGGCCCATCGGCTCGTTCCTCTTCCTCGGCCCCACGGGCGTGGGCAAGACGGAGCTGACCAAGGCTTTGGCCGAGTTCCTGTTCGACGACGAGACGGCGATGGTGCGCATCGACATGTCGGAATACATGGAGAAGCACTCCGTGAGCCGGCTGATCGGCGCGCCTCCCGGCTATGTGGGCTATGACGAGGGCGGTGCCCTCACCGAAGCCGTGCGGCGCCGGCCCTATCAGGTGGTGCTGTTCGACGAGGTGGAGAAGGCGCATCCGGACGTGTTCAACGTCCTCCTGCAGGTGCTCGACGACGGGCGCCTGACGGACGGACAGGGCCGCACGGTGGACTTCCGCAACGTGCTCATCGTCATGACCTCCAACCTCGGCGCCGAATTCCTCGCCGACCCGCGCCAGCCCATGGGCTTCAAGGTGCCGGGCCACGAGGGCGACCAGGTGGTGTCCGACGAGGAGGCCTACGACATGGTGATGGGGGCCGTGCGGCGTCACTTCCGCCCGGAATTCGTCAACCGCATCGACGAGATCGTCATGTTCCACCGCCTGAAGCGGGACCAGATGGACACCATCGTGGACATCCAGATGGGCCGGCTGCGCAAGCTGCTGGAGGATCGCAAGATCACCATCGAGATCTCGCCCGAGGCGCGGCACTTCCTCGGCGACAAGGGCTACGACCCGGCCTATGGCGCGCGCCCCCTGAAGCGCACCATCCAAAAGCTGGTGCAGGACCCCCTCGCCGAGAAGATCCTCGGCGGCGAAATCCTCGACGGCGCCAAGGTGAAAGTGGGTCTGGCCGACGGCCACCTGACCTTCACCAGCGAAGCGGCGAAGGTGGATCAGGCGGCCTGAGGGGATTGGGGTTTAGGGTGTGAGGACGGACCCCCGGCGTGCGAGCGCCGGGGGTTTTTTTGTGGGGGACGCGGAGCGAGGGCGGCAGGCTGAAGCGCGGCGCTGACGGCTTGATTGCCCAACAAAAAACCCGCTGCTGACAGAAAGGGAAGCTTCGAGGTGTGTTGATCCATTGTAGCCGAAATGATCGTCGGCACCACGTTCTAGAAATTATACCGTAAAATCTATTATTTCTGCAGACAAGCGGGATCGTCAATGTGCGGGTTCAATGATATCCAGTAAATGGAAAAAATCAGGCAGGCACGGGCAATATGTTCGGCCGTGTTGCGTAGCTCAGACCAATCTTCTCCAATTCTTTCATTGGTTCCATGAATTGTTCTGCTGCGGCCTGTGCTATATATATCGTCTATCACAGACTTGAGAGTTGGTCCGCCCTTGCGGATCGGATCTGAATCTTGGATCTTTAGCCGCGCATTTGCGAGGCGTCTGATACCGCCGGATTTGCCTCCGCTAGCAAGTGCGTCGAGGGTGGCAGAAAATTTGACAATTGCCATTAGATGAACTTCTTCGCGACACGCTTCATAAAACCAAAGTATGGCTTGTGACAATAGATTCATAATTCGAGGTCTGTGTGTCATTTTGTTTAAAGAGAGATAAAAATCTATCGCTTCGCCGATAGTTGCGAATAAATATCCGAAATCTACCAGAGCCGCTGCCCACTCAGCTGGATTTATGCCGGGGCCAAAGGGGTTGCCGACTATGTTGCTACCCGGTAAAATTCGAATTCCTGGTACAAACACTAGAGATCTCTGAAGTCGAACGCCTGGATCTGTGAGAAGACGAAACCCCTCCATAGCTCTGGATGGAGTTGCCCAAGTCAGTGCGATGGCCGTCATCGCCATGTGAGCTGCTACTTGAGCCTTGTTTCGACCGGCCTCGGAGGCGAGCCCTATTGTGCTGACGCTACACACATACTGACAGGATTTGATTGCATCAAGAATCGCTTTTTCATGATGCGCGTCAAACCCATTCTTCCGTTTCGCAACTTTCTTGCCTGCCCAAATCGTGCGAATTCGGCGTGCAGTTATTTTACTCACGCCGCCTTGTGTCTCCTTGCGGTCGAGCCAAATCAGACGTGCTTCAAACGTTACTGGCCCTATGGCAAAAGGCGCGACATCAGATCGGCTGAAAAGATTGCATCCAAATCCATGCTCAGTTGGCTTTGACGGTTTGGCCGCTGTCAACTGAGATTGGACTGATTTAAGGACTCTAATTCCATTGTGATCTGAGCTTTCCGCGAATTCGACGGTGGCCAAGGCAGATCCGAACGTCCCTCGGACGAGCCAATCCCATTCCCTGTCGGTAAATCTATTAGCAATGGATTTGTCTGCGCTCTTAAGCTCTTTTGCAATTTCCTTGATGAGGCGCTCCATCTCCCGGGATGTCGCAATCGAGCCCCCATTTCCGGTGCTGATCAGGCCGGGCAAAGAAATTTTACCCGCGATCTTTTCTGGGAGCGCCTCAGGCGCCTGGACGCGAGTAAATTCCTCTACCAAGTCTTGGATGAGCTGATTCAAGGAGGTCATGACCTGTTCCTAGGGCTCAAGGCGGGCTAATATCTCCGATACTAAATACCGGTTGCGAAGGCATTTTCAACTTATACGAGTATTATTCGTACTAAAATCGATGCCCATCCCCCTCGACCTCCAGCACGCCACCGAGCAGTTCGACCGCTTCCTCGCCGATGCGCGGGACACGGCCGGCCTTGGCACGCGCAATCAGGCCTACACCATGGTGGAGGGGGTGCTGGTCGTGTTCCGGCGGCGGCTGTCGGTGGAGGAGGCGATCCGCTTTGCGGGGATGCTGCCGCCGGTGCTGCGGGCCATCTTCGTGGCGGACTGGGACCCGGCCGAGCCGCGGCGGCCGTTCGCGGATCGGGCGGTGCTGACGGCGGAGGTGCAGGACCTGCGCCGGCACCACAATTTCGCGCCGGCCTCCGCCATCGCCGACGTGGCGGCGGCGCTGCGGCGGAACATGGACGCGGACACCCTCGACCGCGTCCTCGTCACCCTTCCGGAGGGTGCGGCCGACTATTGGAAAGCCTGACGCCTACTTCCCCCGTGCCGCCTGCACCAGCTCCTCCGCCCGCTTCACCGCGCCGGCAAAGAAGGGCAGTCCCGGCGCGGCCTTGACGAAGCAGGAGCGGAAGGCGTCGCCGCCGGCTTCGCGGACCTGTTCGGCTTCCTTCCAGCGCGGGTCCTCGTCGTTGCGGGTCTTGCCGGCGGCGTCTTCCAGCTTGGTGGCCTTGGCGTTGGCCTCCTTCCAGATCTTCTCGCAGGCCGGCAGGGGCTTGATGGCGGCTTTGAGGTCCGCCGTGCCCACCACCACGCGGCCGTCACCGATGCGGGTGAAGACGATGCTGCTGGGCGGGTCGTTCTGCTGGCCCGACTGGGTGAAGAGACCGAGCGCGGCGGTGACGCTCTCGCCCGCGCCGGCCGTCACCGGCAGGTCCATGTATTTGATGAAGGCGGCATCCGCGCCCAGCACCGCGAAATAGAACGGCTCCGTCCCCATGGCCCCCTTGAGGCCGAGGCGCAGCGCCGGGTCGGCGTCCTCCTCCTTGGCGCGGGCGGCGAGCCAGTCGGTGAAGACCGGCTCGGGGGAGACGAAATAGCGGGTGGTGAGGTTGGCGCCGGAGAACAGCAGGCCGTCCGGCTCCTTGGATTCCAGATATTCGGCGTTGAGCGAGGAGGGCATGAAGATGGGCTTCTTCTGCGTGCCCTTGAAGGCGATGGGCCCGACGAGGGCGACCATCCGCTTTTCCAGATCTTTCAGCAGCGGAGCGCCGAGCGCGTCCAGGTCGCCGTCGCTCTTGCCCGCCTTGGCCGCCGCGGCCACGTCCGCCAGGGCCTTGGCATGGGCGGCCATATAGTCCTCCGCCGGCCCCGCATGCGCCGGCCCGCCGGCGAGAAGTCCCGCCGCGAGCAGGGCCGAAGCCAGCCGGAGGAGGGGGCGGCGGCGATCGGGGCGCGTCATGGGGACTCTCGTGTGCTGAAACGACAATGGCGGCGCAATCTGCGCCGCCATTGGTAAAAATCAATGGATGGCCCCACCGCGTCCCCGGTCTTCCACCGGCACCGCGCGGGCTATGCCTTCAGTTCCCTCGGGCGGTGGCGAGCAGGGTTTCGGCGCGCTTCACCGCGGCGGCGAGGACCGGCTGGCCCTGGGCCTCCTTGGCGAAGCAGGCGCGGAAGGCGTTGGAGGCGTCCACGTCGGCCTTGTTCGCCTCTTCCCAGCGCGGATCGTCCTGCTTCTTGGATTTTTCCGCGGCGGTGCGCAGCGCCTCGGCCTTCGCGGTGGTCGCCTTCCAGGCCTTGTCGCAGACGGGCAGGGACTTGATGGGGAGCTTCACATTGGTGGTGGCCACGGCGACCCGGCCGTTCGCCACCCGGGTGACGACCACGGCGTCGGGCAGCGTGTTGGCGGAAATATCCTGGCTGAACAGGCCGAGGGCGGCCGAGGCGGTCTCGCCCGCGGCGGCCGTCACCGGCAGCTCCATGTAGCGGGAGAAGGCCGCCTCGGCGCCGATGGCGAGGGTGTAGAACTCCTCGCTGCCCGTCGCCGCCGCGATCCCCTGTCCGAGGGCCGGGGCGGCGTTCTCGTGCTTCGCCTGCGCCGCCAGCCAGTTGGCGAACACCGGCTCCGGGGAGACCAGCACGCGGGTGGTGAAATCCTTGTCGGCGAACAGGAGGCCGTCCGGTCCGCCGGATTCGATGTTGCCATCCAGCAGGGTGGCGGGGGAGAAGCTGGCCGTGAGCCCCTTGAGCTGAAGCGGGCCGAGGAGCGCGCTCATCTTCTGCTCCAGCGCCTTGCGGGCGGCGGCATCGCGCTTCTCCAGATCCTCGGGGGTCGCGCCCCCCTTCTCCGCGGCGGCCAGCGCCGCCACGGCCTTGTCCCGCGCCGCGATATAATCCTCCGCCGGCGCCGCCCCGGCGCTGCCGGCCAGCCCCATCGCGAAAGCCATTGCAAGGAAAAGCGGGCTTGCGGCCGGGCGGCAGCGGTCGGGGCGGCTCATGTCAGGTCTCCGGATGAGGGCGATCGATCAGGTGCAGGCGGGAGGGTCTCACTGCCCGCGCGCGGTGGCGAGGAAGGCTTCCGCCTTCTTCACCGCGGCGGCGAAGAAGGGCTGGCTCGGGGCCTCCTTCATGAAGCAGGCGCGATAGGCGTTGGAGCCCTCGTCCTGGATCTTGGTGATCTGCTCCCAGCGCGGGTCCTGGTCCTTGTTGTCCTTCTCCACCTGCTTCTGGAGAGCGTCGGCCTTGGCCTTGAAGGGCTGCCAGATGGCGTCGCAGGCGGGGATCGGCTTGTCGCCGAGCTTCACCATGGCGACGCCCACCATGGCCATGCCGCCGCCGATGCGCACGATGGCAACCTCGTTGGGCGCGGTGTTGCCGGAGGGCTCCTCGGTCTGGAGGCCGAGCCACGCGACGGCGGTTTCGCCCGGCACGGCGGCGACGGGCAGCTCCACATAGGGCTGGTAGAAGCCGCCGTCGAAGCCAACGGCGTTGGTGTAGAATTCAGGCGTGCCCGCCGCCGCCTTCACGCCGGAGGCGAAGGCCTTCGGGGCATCCGGATCCTTGGCGCGGGTGGCGAGCCAGCTGGTGAAGATGCTTTCGGGCGCCACCACCAGGCGGGTGTTGAAATCCTTGTCGGCGAAGGCGATGCCGCCCAGATCCTGCGCGGGGGTGTTCTCGTCGTAGGTCAGCACGCGCAGCGTATATTCCGGCGAGCCGAGGCCCTTGAACTTCACCGGGCCGACAAGGGCCGTCATGCGCTTGCCGAGATCCTTGAGCGCGGCCTCTTCGCGCTTGATGACGGCGGGGTCGCCGCTCTTGTCGGCCTTGGCGGCGGCGAGGGCGTCGGCCGTGGCCTTGTCGCGGGCGGCGACATAGTCGCTCAGCGGGTCGGCGGCGGCGAGCGCGGGCAGCGCGGTGGAGAGGATGAGGGCGCAGGCGAGGGAACGAACCGAACCACGGAAGGGGCCGCTCATGGGGCTGTCCTCTGGGAGGGAAAGATGTGGCTTTCGACCGGTCGCAGCGGTAGCTGAACCATCCCCAAGGTCAAGCTTTGTTTGTGGCGAAGTGCGGCCGCGCCTGCGGCGCCATTTCGCGTGTCCAGCGGTCTTTTGATGAAGCGCGTTCCGGCCCGCGCGCTGCGGCGGCGGGCCGGAACAGGGCGGGTCAGTTGCTGGCGGCGCGGGTCTTGGAAGAGCCGGCGTTCGCCACCTTCGGCGGCACCGGGGCGTGGCTGAGCAGGGCCTCGATGCGCTCCCGCTCCTTCCTGAACTCGGCGAGGAACTTGCCGTCCAGCGCCCGGCCGCGCGGCAGGCGGATGCGCATGGGATCGACGAAGTTGCCGTTGATCTTCACTTCGTAGTGCAGATGCGGGCCGGTGGAGAGGCCTGTGTTGCCGAGATAGCCGATGAGCTGGCCCTGGCGCACCGTCACGCCCTCGCGGATGCCGCGGGCGAAGCCCGACTGGTGCGAGTAGGTGGTGACGTAGCCGTTGGCGTGCTGGATTTCCGTGTGCTTGCCGTAGCCGGATTTCCAGTTGGCGTAGATGATGGTGCCGTTGCCCGCGGCATAGATGGGCGAGCCGATGGCGTCCGCCCAGTCCACGCCCGTGTGCAGCTTGGAATAGCCGAGGATGGGGTGGCGGCGATAGCCGAAGGGCGAGCGCATGATGCCGCCCGTCATGGGCTTTCTCACCAGGAACTTCTTCGCGCTCTTTCCGTCCTCGTCATAATAGTCGACGAGCCCGTCGTCCGTGGTCTGGAAGCGGTAGTAGCGCCGCGTCTCCTTGTTCACGGTGAGGGCAGCGTAGAGCACATCGTTGGAGGCGCCCGGATCGTCCGAGAACAGCACCTCGAAATTGTCGCCCGGCTTCACCCGGCGCTGGAAGTCCACGTCGAAGGAATAGACGCGGATGATGTCGGCGATGACGCTGCGCGGCACGTCGTTGCGCAGCGCGGTCTCGTAGATGCTCTCATAGAGCCGGATGCCGGGGCCGCTGTCGTCCTCGTCCGTATCCTCGGAGACGCCGGCCATCTCGGTCTCGGAGGGCTCCGGCACGTTCACGAACTCGTCCTTGTCGGAGAGCGCGACGGTGCCCTCGTGGCCGAGGTCGCTGAAGATGGAGATGCGCAGCGGGCGCACGCGCTTGTTCTCTTCCTGCAGCAGCAGGTGCATGCGCAGGCCGTCCTTCACGGTGCCGTCCCGGCCGCGCTGGAAGGCGGCGGCGGCGGCGCGGGCGTCTTCCTTGGAGACGCCGTTGTCCATGAGGATGGAGACGATGGTATCGCCCTTCTTCACCACCACGGTGGCGTCCGACCAGTCGTTGCCGCCGGAGGTCTCGTCGGAGGTCTTGGGCACGAAGCTGATATTGGCCGGAATGACCGGCGCAGGTGCGTTGGCCGCGCCGGGGGGCGCGTGGCCGGCCGGGACCGCCGAGGCCGGCAGGCCGGGCGAGCCGAGCGCGTTGCCGACGCTGGCATAGGACAGATAGGGCGCGGACGCGGCCTGCGGCGAGAAGCCGGGCTGGGCGCCGACGATGGCGGCGGGCAAGCCGGCCTGGCCTGGCTGCACGCGGGTGAGCTCGGCCACCTCGCGCACCTTCACCAGCACGTTCTCCATGGAGGTGGCGGCGCCGAGCCGGGTGCTCGGGGGCAGGCTGGAGATGTCGCGCATCACCAGCGTGACTTCGCCGGTGGGCTCGGCCTGGGGCGCGGTCTCGTCCTTGCTGGAATCGGCGACGAGCTGGGCGGGGTTGAAGCGCGGGATGTTGGTGGAGACCGAGGTGGTGCTCATGGCGAGGTTCGCCGCCACCCGGGTGAAGGGCCGCACCTTGATGATCTCCCGGTCGCCCATCTTGGTGGCGGTGGAGACGCGGAAGGTCTGGCGGGCGGTCGGAGCGTCGCCGAGCAGCGACATGCGATCGCCCTTGCGGACGGAATTGACCGGGCGCTCGCCCACGGCCAGGGCGCCGCGGATGGCGTTGCGCACCTTTTCCGGCATGAGCGCGAAGCGATGCTCGCCGTCCAGCGCCGCATAGACGGCGCCGCCCATCAGGAACGAACCACACAAGGCCGTGAGCAGCGTGGCGGCGAACCAGCGTACGGAGACGCGGCGCCGGTCGATGTCCTCTTCGTCTCCGTCCACCCCGAGCGGGGGGTCGTCGCCAAGTCCGGCAGCGCTCGTGGCGTCGCGCCAGTCTCCGGCTGATCGTCGATGGTACAAATCTGCGTCCCTCAGCTGCGTGCGCGCGTGCGGCGCACTGGCCGTTTCCTGCGGGAAGGCCTGTCGGAACAAGCGATCAGGACTCCCGCCAACACATTCGGCGAACAAGACGTTCGGCGAACATGCCTTCCGCCTCACGACCCGTCAATGATGCGGCGCAAACCCGCCCGTTCGAGGCGGCGCATGTGAGGGGGAGGAGACGGCGAAAGCATGGCGCGGACCTCATCCGTGATCGCCGAGGCCGGTTCACGGCGTGGCTGGCAGGGAAAAGCATCGAAACACCCTCTGAACGCGCGCGCACGCGAGAGGTGGCTTCGAGACGGGGGCGTGCGGTGCGGTCGCCTTTGCCGAAAACCGAAGACGGAAGCCGAAAAAGAATCCGCATTTTTCCGTCGACCCTTCGCCGGCTGCGCTTCCGGCGGGCCTTGCGGCGCAACATGTCCACAGGCCGAAAATCGTTGCACTGCAACGGGCGGTGGCCTGGTAGGTGGGGATTTGCCCACAGCGTCACATGGGGTTCATGAAGGACAAAAACGGGGGTGTTGACACCGGAAGGGGGTTGCCCCTATAAACCGCCCATCGACGACGCGCTGCCGCCGCCAACTGGACGGATCGACAGCGCGTCTCCGACGCTCCTCACGACTTTACTGTTGTGAAGCCGCCGGTTAAGAAGCCGGAGGACGACGCGTCGATCGGCCCTTCTAGGGCAGGGAGGCTTCGGCTTCCATCGCTGTTTGACATGTATGACAGAAGAAAGAGAAACGTGGACGGCGGAGTCCTTGCGGGCTGGGGCTGACCGAGAGGTTGGTTTTCAGCTGAGTAAGACTTGGCGGTCTAACGGAACTCCGGACCTTT
>NZ_JAMJXC010000030.1 GCF_023571765.1 Xanthobacter aminoxidans
CGAGGATCGACGGGCCGGCCCCCGCCGGCCCGTCCACCCGACGTCCGTCCCCGCGGCATGCCGCGCATATTTGAACGGGACAGGGCGTGACCTTTGCGAATACGCCTTTTCACACACCGTACGCTGAAGACTATTTTAGGTTCCGGTCCCTCGCCGCAAGGCGGGGGACCTTTTGCGAGAACCTCCCATCAGCGACGCCGAATACTTCAAAACCATCCCTCGCGCGCCGCGGCCGTGTCGCACACAATGGGCTCCGGCCGCATCGTCCTCTCCCCGACACATCGCCGCCAAGTCCCAACGTCGCGTTCGCGACGCGCCGCCGATGCGCGCAAATACGACACTCCCCTCATCACCTCACGACGGCCCCGACCTGTCACCTTCCCGACACGGACGCGCGTTGTTCCATGTATTCGCGTGTCGTCGAGACCCGACAATCGGCTGATCGGCATGACAAATCACTGAAAATGCGAGCGATTCACAAGTGACGTCGTCTTGGCACGCCGCTTGCCAGTCATCGCTCAGGAGCCGTTGGGTTTGGCTCGGAGCGAATTCATGCACATCGTCGTCTGCATCAAACAGGTTCCGGATTCGGCGCAGATCCGCGTCCATCCCGTCACCAACACGATCATGCGGCAGGGCGTGCCGACGATCATCAACCCTTATGATCTGTTCGCGCTGGAAGAAGCGCTTCGCCTGCGCGACAAGTTCGGCGGCGAAGTCACGGTGCTCACCATGGGCCCGCCCTCCGCGGAAGATTCCCTGCGCAAGGCCCTGACCTTCGGTGCCGACCGCGCCGTGCTGCTGACCGACCGCTTCTTCGCCGGCTCGGACACGCTGGCCACCAGCTTCGCGCTGGCCACCGCCATCACCAAGGTCGGCCAGACCTGGGGCGTGCCGGATCTTGTCTTCACCGGCAAGCAGACCATCGACGGCGACACCGCCCAGGTCGGCCCCGGCATCGCCAAGCGTCTTGGTCTGATGCAGATCACCTATGTGGCGAAGATCGCCGAGTTCGATCCCGCCGAGCGCACCATCACCCTGGAACGGCGCGCCGAGGGCGGCACGCAGGTGCTGAAGTCCAAGCTGCCCTGCCTGGTCGCCATGCTGGAAGCCACCAACGAGATGCGCCGCGGCACCATGGTGGACGCCCTGCGCGCCGCCCGCGCCGAGGTGGTGAAGTGGAACGCCAAGGACGCCGGCGTCACCGATCTCAACATGTGCGGCCTCAAGGGCTCGCCCACCATCGTGAAGCGCGTGTTCGCACCGAGCGCGCGCTCCGAGAAGGCCAAGTTCATCGAGGCCGGCGAGGGCGGCAACCTCTCCGAGGCGCTGATCGCCGAAATCTTCTCCCGCCAGCCCAGTCTGGAAGCCGACCTGACCGCGCTGGCGCGCGGCTTCTGACGGCCTCCACCGCAGAGCCCGCGCGCCCTCCGTTGCACCAAGATCAGTGAGCCGACCATCATGAGCGAGCCCAAGACACCCCCAGCCCCCGCCGCCGGTGGACGCGCGTCCACCAAGAAAGAGCTGCCGGAACACTTCAAGGCGTACAAGCACGTCTGGGTGTTCATCGAGCAGGAGCGTGGCCAGGTCCATCCCGTGTCCTGGGAACTCATGGGCGCGGGCCGCAAGCTCGCCGACAAGCTGGGCGTGGAACTGGCCGCAGTCGTGGTCGGTGCCGAGGGTGAGACCGTGCGCGGCGCGGTGGCTGAATCCTTCTGCTACGGCGCCGACCTCGCTTACGTGGTGGCCGACCCGGTGCTCACGGACTATCGCAACGAGGCCTACACGGCCGCGATGACCGACCTCGTGAACACCTACAAGCCGGAGATCCTGCTGCTGGGCGCCACCACGCTCGGCCGCGACCTCGCCGGCGCGGTGGCGACCACGCTGCTCACCGGCCTCACCGCCGATTCCACCGAGCTGGACGTGGACGCGGACGGCTCGCTGGCCGCCACCCGCCCGACCTTCGGCGGCTCGCTCCTCTGCACCATCTACACGCTGAACTACCGCCCGCAGATGGCGACGGTGCGCCCGCGTGTGATGCCCATGCCGATCCGGGTGGAGAAGCCCATCGGCCGGGTCATCGAGCACAAGCTCGGCGTGGTGGAAGCCGACATCGTCACCAAGATCCTGAACTTCATCCCCGACCGCGATTCCAACAAGGCCAACCTTGCCTATGCGGACGTGGTGGTGGCCGGCGGCATGGGCCTCGGCTCGCCGGAAAACTTCCAGCTGGTGCGCAACCTCGCCGTGGCCATGGGCGCTGAGTACGGCTGCTCGCGCCCGCTGGTGCAGAAGGGCTGGGTCACTTCCGACCGCCAGATCGGCCAGACCGGCAAGACCATCCGGCCGCGGCTTTACATCGCCGCCGGCATCTCGGGCGCCATCCAGCACCGGGTGGGCGTCGAGGGCGCGGACCTGATCGTCGCCATCAACACCGACAAGAACGCGCCGATCTTCGACTTCGCCCATGTGGGCATCGTCACCGACGCCATCCGCCTTCTCCCGGCCCTGACGGAAGCCTTCGCCAAGCGCCTCTCGGCCCACTCCAGCGACAAGCTCGCCAGCTGACAGCCAGCGAAAGGAACATCCGATGATCGACGAAAGGTTCGATGCGATTGTCGTCGGCGCCGGCATGGCCGGCAATGCCGCCGCCTACACCATGGCCTCCCGCGGGCTGAAGGTGCTGCAGCTGGAGCGCGGCGAATATTCCGGCTCCAAGAACGTGCAGGGCGCCATTCTCTACGCCGACATGATGGAAAAGATCATCCCGGACTTCCGGGAGGACGCGCCGCTGGAGCGTCACCTGATCGAGCAGCGCTTCTGGATGATGGGCGAGAACTCCCACACCGGCCTGCACTACCGGTCCGACGACTTCAACGAGGAGAAGCCGAACCGCTACACCATCATCCGCGCGCAGTTCGACAAGTGGTTCTCCTCCAAGGTCCGCGAGGCCGGCGCCCTGGTGGTGTGCGAGACCACGGTGACCGAGCTGGTGCAGGACGCCTACGGCAAGGTGATCGGCGTCAAGACCGATCGCGGCGGCGGCCAGATCCATGCGGACGTGGTGGTGCTGGCGGAAGGCGTCACCGGCCTGCTCGGGGCCCGCGCCGGCCTGCGCAAGATCCCCAAGCCCACCGAGGTGGCGCTGGCGGTGAAGGAGATGCACTTCCTGCCGCAGGAAGTCATCGAGCAGCGCTTCAACGTGAAGGGCAATGAGGGCGCCGTGATCGAGGCCGCCGGGACCATCTCGGAAGGCATGACCGGCATGGGCTTCCTCTACACCAACCGCGAATGCGTGTCGGTGGGCCTCGGCTGCCTGGTGTCGGACTTCCAGAAGAGCGGGGAGTCGCCCTACACGCTGCTGGAGAAGTTCAAGCGCCACCCCTCCATCGCCCCGCTGCTGGAAGGCTCCGAGGTGAAGGAATATGCCGCCCACCTCATCCCCGAGGGCGGCTTCAAATCCATCCCGCAGCTCTATGGCGAGGGCTGGGTGGTGGTGGGCGACGCCGCCCAGCTCAACAACGCCATCCATCGCGAGGGCTCGAACCTCGCCATGACCTCCGGCCGCATCGCGGGCGAGGCCATCTTCCAGGTCAAGTCGCGCAAGGAGCCGATGACCACGGCGAACCTCTCGCTCTACAAGAAGATGCTCGACGACAGCTTCGTGATAAAAGACCTCAAGAAGTACAAGGACATGCCGCAGCTTCTGCACATCCAGTCGCAGAACTTCTTCCTCACCTATCCCCAGCTGGTCAACAAGGCCATGCAGAACTTCGTGCGTGTCGACGGCACCCCGAAGAAGGAGAAGGAGAAGATGACGGTGAAGTCCTTCACCTCCGCGCGGTCGTGGGCGGGCCTTTTCGGCGACGCCTTCAAACTCGCCCGCGCCTGGCGCTGAGGGATTTTCAGCTCAGCGCGTCCTGTTTTCCCACCTTGCGCGACGGGCCTCGCCCGTCGCCCGATTACCGGGAGATTTTTCATGGCCACCGAAACCGCCGTCCGTGTCGAGGACAAGCTTTTCCAGAACCGCTATCTGGTGGATGCCGGGCGCGCCCACATCAAGGTGCGGCCCCACACCACCCCCTCTGCCGCGCTGCGCTCCCTGCTCACCACCTGCCCGGCCCGCTGCTACGAGCTGAACGACAAGGGCCAGGTGGAGATCACCGCCGACGGCTGTGTCGAATGCGGCACCTGCCGCATCATCGGTGAGCCCTCCGGCGACATCGAGTGGAACTATCCGCGCGGCGGCTACGGCGTGCTGTTCAAGTTCGGCTGAGGCCTTCGGCCCCCAGCGGTAGCGAAATAGCGATCGGGAGCCGGCGCACGGCTTCCGGTACGCCATCTGGCGTCAAGTCGCCTTCGCCCCTAGATTAGGGGGCGGGAGGACGATTTCATGTCCGCATTTTCGTCAGGATCAACGGCCGGAGAGCCGGGGTTCGCCGAAGGCTTCGCATCCGACTTCGCCGTCGAGGCGCTGGATTGGCAGGGGCGCCCCCTGCGCTGCCAGGATTGTCCCCATGAGGACATCAAGGCCGAAGGGCGCTGCGATCTCGGCAAGGCGTGCGTCCTCGACCGTCGGCGCAAGCGCATCGACCGTTTCTTCGCGAACAATGCGGCGCTGGCCGCGCGCTATCTCGACCATCCCTATTTCGAGGTGCGGGCGCTGGCTGCCCGACACGCCAGCGTCTTCCTCATCACGCCGCTGAAGGACGATGCCGAGCCGGACGTGCGGATGGTCTGCGCCGAGCGCCTGCCCATCGCCCGCATTCGCGACATGCGTTTCGATCCCGAGCCGCGGGTGCGCATCGCCGTCGCCCAGCGTCTGGAAGGCAGCGATCTCGTCGCCCTCATGTCGGATGTGGACTACACCGTGCGCATGGCGGCCGCCCGGCGCGCGCCGGCGGATGCGCTGGTCTATCTGATGCACGACCCGGAAGTAGACGTGCGGCGCATCGTGGCCGCGCGCCTGGCGCAGGTGCCCCTCGCCCGCATGGCCGACGACGCTGATCCGCTGGTGCGCGTGGTGGTGGCCGAGCATCTCGATCCCGAACGGCTCGTCGCCTTGCGTGGCGATCCCGACATGCGGGTGCGCTTTGTCGTTGCCGAGCGAATCTCCCCGGCCTTCCTCGCCCCGCTCACCCACGACGACGTGCCACCCATCGCCGAGGTGGCGCGGGAGCGCCTCGCCGCCGGCTGAGCCGAGTTTCCCGCCTAGCGACCCGATGGCCGGCCTCCCAGGGCCGGCCGTTTTCGTTTGCGCGCCTCATGACGCGAGTGATTGGCGCTCGCGAAGTAGTTTTTGCTGCGACGCGGTATTTATCTGTGTTCAGCGCAAAAGACACGCTGCACCGCACGTATTTCTTGTCCTCTGGCGCCCAATTTGCATGTCGAAGCTGTTTCAGACTGGCAGAGCGAGCGGCCCTGCCCCCTTTTCGCCGCTCGGAAATCGAGGATGCCATGGTCGAAGTCACAGCAAGCAACGTGAAATTCTCCGCCTATCGGGCTGATCCGGAAGGCGCGCCCAAGGGCGCGGTGGTGGTCCTGCAGGACGTCTACGGCGTCAATTCGGACATCCGCCAGATCGCCGACGGCTTCGCCGCCGCCGGCTATGTCGCCATTGCGCCGTCCCTGTTCGACAAGGTGAAATCCGACATCGAACTCGACGCCGCGGCGACCGACGAGGGCAAGGCCCTGACCGAGGAGGTCGGCACCGACTGGTCGCTGGAGGCGATCCAGGCCACCGTCGATACGGTCAAGGACGCCGGCAAGGTGGCCCTCGTCGGCTACGCCTGGGGCGGCTTTCTCGCCTACACCGCCGCCAACAAGGTGAAGGGCCTCGCCTGCGCCATCGGCTATCACGCCGAGGAGGGCATCCTCGACGGTATGTCCGAGAAGCGCCGCATCCCCACCCTCATGCACTTCGCCGAGGCCGACCCCGCCATCGCGGAAGCGGACATGATCCAGTTCCGCGCCCGCCGGCCGGATGTGTCGGCCTTCTCCTACCCCGGCGCCAATCGCGGCTTCAGCTACAAGGCGAACCCGGCCTATGACGCCGCCGCCGCCGACCAGGCCATGGAGCGCACCCTGTTCTGGATCTCCCAATACGTGGTCGGCCAGGGTCCGGTGCAGCTGAAGAATGCCGGCGCCTATGCCCTCGCGAAGACCGAGAAGAAGGGCAAGAAGAAGTCCGAGGCCAACGACATGGGCCCGCCCATGGACTGACCTGCGGGGGCCAAGCATTGGCCCTCCCAATCCGCGTGCCGGCGGGCGTTCCTCTTGACGCGCCGCCGGCCCGGACGTTTCATCCCGGGAGCGGGCGATGGGTCCGGTTCATCACCCCGGATCGAGGGGCGCACATCCGCCGGAGCGTCGGACATGAGCGTGATCGAGCATGATTTCGGGGCAGGCAAGCGGCGGACGGAAAAGCGCTTCCGCGACCTCCTGAACCTCGATGCGCTGCACGAGCAGAATGTCCGCGCCAATCCCCTGCCCTATCTCGAGCGGGCGAGCGAGCGCATCTATCAGCTCGAGAAGACCATCTTCGAGGCGGCGCTGGCGGCCCGCCCGGCCTTCGGCGCCGAGGCCGACGACAAGGGGCCGACCGTGACCCTCAGCAAGGCGGAATACGACCGCCTTCTCGCCTGCCGCGCCATCATCGATTCGGCGCTCGCCGAGATCCAGGCGCGGCCGGAGGAAGAGCCCCGTTGAGGCCTAGAAATCCGTGAGCGCGCGGACGCGCCCACGGTGTGCACGTCAGTTATGGACGGAGGGCGGCGGGGTCCACTGATAGAGATCGCCCCAGCCGTTCAAGGCCTTCACCTCGTGGGTGAAGCCGAGGTCGCCGAGCGCGGCGGCAAAGCCCAGTTGCTCGCCGCTCTTCACGCTGGCGAGCAGCGGCACCTTCCGCCCCTGCAATTCGCCGAGCAGCGCGGGGAGCACCGCATCACCCTTGGCGGCGGGCGCGACGGCGGCATAGGTCACATGGATCGCCTCGCTGTTGCGGAAACCCCATTCGAACGTATCGCGCCGGGCGAGCAGCGCACCGACGATGCCCTTCTCATTGTCCACCACCACCGGCGACAGGCCGGAGGTGCAGCAGGCCACGAGCTCGGACAGGAGCGTTTCCTGATCGCCTTCGTCTTCGGCATTGAAGGGGACGGCGGCGGCCGCCTGCCGCAGCAGTCCCCACAGGCCCTGGACGTCGCTGAGGGACGCCATACGGCGAGTCAATTCAGTCATGAAATGTATCTCCGGAGCAGACAGAAAAACAACGTGGCCATCTTAGATCAAAAGCTAGTAAATTCAATAATTACCGCTCATGATCCCAGAATAAGCCGATGCCTTCATCTGACCGCACGACAGTGTCATGAAGCATACGCCCACATCCCGGGGATGTGCGATGCGCGACACCCCGGCCCGCTGCCGGCCGCCGCCGCCGCTTGGCAAGAACCTTGCTGCGAGCAGCGCGCGGGGACAGTCGATCGCCCCGCCAAACCCGTTTGGAGCCCCGGCCTCCGGAAAGTCCTTTCCCGGAGCGCGTCCTTTGGAGTGAGGCATGTCGACGAGCGAAGGTTTCTTCATCGACTGGGACGGCAACGCCCGCAGCGTCGATGACCCCGGCGGCGGATATCTGTGCGAGACCGACCGCGTGGCGAAATATGTAGCGGTGACGACCAAGACCGGCACGCTGGTGCACGAGGGCACCTTCTACAAGACCATGGAAGACATCGCGAAGGCCGGCATCAAGGCCGGCTTCGTGCCGGGCTCCCATCCCTGGGGCTCCAAGCAGGACGGCTTCTAAGCCTGCCGGCGCTGGGCCTGCGCGGTCATTTTCGCGCCGGCCCTCCCCCACACAGCAGACAACCCCGGAGAATTGGCGATGCTCCCGACGACCATTCTCATCGACGAGGCCCCCCGCTGCGTCGTCCGCCCCAACGACACCAAGGCCCTCAACCGCTTCCTGCGCAACGCGAAGGATTTCCTCCTCGCCGACAAGCCGGAGGGCAAGATCACCCACCGCACCGCGGCCGAAGACGAGATGGCGAAGTGGAAGGATGCCCTCGCGTTGCACCAGGCCTGGGGCGGGTCCGACGAGGAATTCTTCGGCGTGCCGCTCTAGCGCCGCCCCTCGCCGCCCCCTCGCCGCCCTTGCCGTTTCAGGGCCGCGCGGCGTGGCCCACGGTGTCGTGCGGATTGCCGGCGGTGTTGCGCATCCAGTCGGCGAGCTTCGCCATGGCGTCATAGATGGCGGCCCGCGCGGCGGCATCCGCCACCGTCTCCTCCAGCGCGCCATGCATGCACAGCAGCCAGGCGTCGCGCTCCGCATTGCCGATGGAGAAGCCCATGTGCCGCTGGCGCAGCCGCGGATGGCCCTTTTCCGGCGAATAGAGCTTGGGGCCGCCGGTCCACTCGCTGAGATAGCGCTTCAGCACCTGCTTGGTATTGCCGAGATCATCGGCGTGCATGGCGCGGATGCCCTCCGCCTCGGGCAGCGTGTCCATGCGCGCATAGAAGGCCTCTACCAGCCGATCAATGACGACCGCGCCGCCCAGGCGCTCGTACATGGTTGTGGTCTCGGCGACGTCCGACATGATCTGTTCCCTCGGGCTCGGCCCTATTCGTCCATGTTGGGCAGGAGGATGACCTCGGCCGGCGCGCCGGCGCCTTGCGCCGCGACAAAATCGAGGGCCGAGACCAGCGAAAGGCCGCCGTCCGCCTCCATCAGCACCACGGCGTCCGGCGGCATCCTGCCGAGCGCCTCGACCAGCTGAGCCACCGTCATCCGTCCTGCCCTCCTGTCGGCGCCGGGCTATTCCGGCCGCATGGGTGATCCCGCCTCGTCGAAGGCGACGACCACCGTGTCCTCATCCACCATGCGCACCTCGGCGCGCTTCAGCGTCCCGTTGCCATGGTAGCTGTAGCGATGGGCCAGCTCGACCTCGCCATAGACCATCTTGTCGAAGCCGGTCAGCTGGCCAGCCTCGTCGAACCAGGCCCGGATGAAGGTGTTGCGGTGGGTGAGCTGCGCCTCGGGGATGGGCTCCACCAGCCGGAACGGCATCTTCACGCCGGTATAGGTGATAAAGAAGCGGCATTCCCCCGGCATGTCCGGCGGCAACGCGCTGGCGGCCTCTGAACTCATTCGTCCGTCTCCCGACACCTGCACCTTCACCATCACGACTGCCGATCAGTCGGGAGAAATCATGATTTCCATGGTCTCGTCGAAATCGTCATAGGGAAAGCCGGCGACCTCCGCCTCCACCAGCGGCACGCCGCACAGGCACACATCCGCGCCCACGATGGCCACCGCCACCGGCTCCAGATGCGCCCCCTCGCACGCGCCCTCAGTGCAGGCGCCGCTCTCGATGTCGAACAGCGCCCCATGGCGGCCGCAGCGCAGATGCGTGCGCTCGGCATTGAAGAACTGGCCGCCGCCGATGTTGAGCCACGCGCCCTTGTGCGGACAGGCATTCACATAGCCCACCACTTCGCGCGCGCCGGTGCGCACCACCACGATGCGGAACGGCCGCGCGTCCCCCTCCGGGGTCAGTCGGGACAGATCGAACGCCTTCGCCTCGCCGGGCGGCAACTGGTGCGTCCCGCAGATGGCGAAGACCGCGATCTCGGCTTCGGTGTCCTGTTGCTCGGCAGATTGTTCGGCAGACATCACTTCCCCGCCCGCCCCTCCCGGAGGCGCCGGCCCCTGTCGCAAATGAAACAGTCCCTGCCCGGCTGGAACAGCAGATCCGCGGCCGGGGTGAAACCACCCGGGATTAGCAGGAAGCGTGCCGAACGCCGGCGGCAACGAAAATGGCCGGCGCGGGGCCGGCCACTCCGCTTCTGTCAGGTGCCTCAGAGAAGCCCCAGCTCAAGCTGGACCTCGTCGCTCATGCGCGACTTGTCCCATGGCGGATCGAACACCAGCTTCATCTTCACGTCGCTGACGCCGGGAACCACCACCACCGCTTCCTGCACCCAGCCGAGCATCTGCCCGGCGACCGGGCAGCCCGGTGCGGTCAACGTCATGTCGATCTCGACCCCGCCATCCTCCTTGACCTCGATCCGATAGATCAGGCCAAGATCATAGATGTTCACCGGGATTTCCGGATCATTGACGGTTCTCAGCGCCGCGACGATGCCTTCGAGAAGAACGGCATCATCCTCGGCGAATTCTTCGAAATTGCGCACCTCGCCGTGGACGATCATAGTCGTCGGTGCGGCAAGGCCGTGCTCCACAGGCTGAGTCATGTGACCAATGCCTCCTGCCCCCTCATCGTACCCGATAACGTAGCAAGCACGATGCCAACGATGGCCCCGGCCTTCAATCCAGACCCTCGGCGAGGGCCGCGACAACTGGCCACCCTACCGCACCGGTGGGGTCGAGCACCTTCAGCGCCTCGAGCTTCTCCACCGCAAGCTCCGGCTGGTTCTGGCGCAGGTGAATGAAGGCCAGCGCCTTGAGCGTGTAGAGGGCGAACCGGCCCGGCCCGTCGGGCAAGAGGTCGTAGGGCACCCAGTTGCGCCAGTCCGTGTCCCAGCCCGCCTGGGTCGCCGCCTCGATGAGCCCGCCCCGCGCCGCGGCTTCCGCCTCGTCCAGATTCCCCTGGTAGGTGTGGATCTTGTACAGGCAGAAATAGACCGGCAGCTCGGACGGGGCCGTGGCGAGCGCCTGGCGGAACAGTTCGTCCGCGCGCTTCCTGTCCTTGCGATAGGCAATGACGCCCTGCTGCAGCAGGGCGTTCACGGGGCCGGAGACCTCGCCGAAATTGATGACATCGGTGTTGGGGAAAAGATCGACGCTCACGTTTCTACCCTTCGGTGGGGCCGGCGAAGGGCGCCGCTCTACTTGACCAGATGAGGATTGGGCGCGGCTTCGGTGAGCCGGGCGCCGCGGAAGGTCAGCGCCCGGCTCACCGCCTTGGCGATGACAAGGGCGCGGGCATCGAGCCCGGTCCAGTCGGCGCCGCGGCCGCGTGGATCGATCTCCAGAAGTTTCACCCCGGCCGGAACCTCCGTGCCGTCCCGCACCACGCCGCGCACCACGCCGTCGAACGGGGCGCGGATGGGCTCGTTGCCGAGGAAGCCGATATGGAAATCCTTATAGACGCGGGTGCCGATCTCAATGGCCGTGTGCCAGCGGCCGGGCACGCTCGAATGCACGAAGCGCTCGCTCGTCACGCCGCCGAGATCGCGGGGAATGTGGTCCGGCTCGTCCGTGGGGCCGTGCTGGATCACCTGCCCCTCCTTGCCGGGGCGCGTCTCGATGGCGAGATCGCAATTGGTGCCGCCGCCGAACCCCGGCCCGAGGCCGATGGTGAGCCGCGCGAGGCGGCGCAGGTCCGGCGTCACCTGATACTTGTTCATGCGGGCATCGACGAGCAGTTCGATGGGGCCGAGGACGATGAGATCGAGCAGCCCGAGGGTGGTGACCAGCACATCGCCGCGCAGCAGGCCCTTGCGGACATCCACGCCGGTATCGGCCCGCACCGCGCGGACGCCGTCCACGCGCACGTCGTCCTCATACAGAGCGTCGTGAAAGGCCATCTTGCGCCGGATCACCGGCGGCACCGGATCATGCGACAGCACAACGCCATAGCCGCCGCGATGCAGCTCGACGGCCACGGCCGACGCGATCTCGTTGGTGCCGAGTATGGTTGCAAAGCCATTGCGCGCCGCACCGCGTCCCTGCTGTAGCAAATCGCTCATAACGGTTCTCGTTTCCCCGGGGCGACAAGGCGTAAGCAAGAGGTGGGCCGTTTGGAACAGCCCCAGGCTCGCCCCCATGCCCCCGAACCGCGCTCTCCCGCAGCCAGGCCTGCCCTCCCCGGCCCATCGCGCTGTCAGATTTGCGACAGCCCAGCCGCCTGTGCGGCCGCATTTGCACCAATGACAAGTGGTGCCGCGCTTGCATGGGGGCGTCGCACATCGAAGGAGACAGCGCGATGGCCATGGCCGCAGACGAAATCGAGCGCCTCGTGAAGGAGGCTCTTCCAGACAGCCAGGTGATGATCATCGATCTCGCCGGCGACGGCGACCACTACGCCGCCCGCATCACCTCGGAAGCCTTCAAGGGCAAGAGCCGCGTCCAGCAGCACCAGATGGTCTATGCGGCGCTTGGCGAGCACATGGGCGGCACCTTGCACGCCCTCAAGCTGGAGACGCTGATCCCCAAGTGAGATCGTCCGCAGCGCCATACAAGTCGCGGCGGGTTCCGGCCCATTTCAAATCCACATTTTCATCCGCTTCGTTTCAATCAGGAGACTGCCCCATGGCCACCACTGCCGAACGTATCGAAGATATCATCGCCTCCAGCGATGTGGTCCTGTTCATGAAGGGTATTCCCGCCGCCCCCCAATGCGGCTTCTCGGCCGCCGTGGTGCAGGTGCTCGCCGGCGTCGGCGTGCCCTATCGCGCCGTGGACGTGCTGCAGGACCCGATGGTGCGCGAGGGCATCAAGGCCTTTTCCAACTGGCCGACCATTCCACAGCTCTACATCAAGGGTGAGTTCGTCGGCGGCTGCGACATCGTCCGCGAGATGTTCCAGGCCGGTGAGCTGACCCAGCTCCTCGCCGACAAGGGCGTCGCCGTCACCGCCTGACAGGTTGATCCAGAAAAAAGGGCCCGGACGCGAGCGCATCCGGGCCCTTTTGCTGCACTATGGAACGACCTCGAAAACATGCCGGGCCGGATGAAACAGTCGGCCCTCAAGTATTCGCAAAACCGAAAGACCCTGCACCGGCCATTCGTCCAGGCCGGCTCACGCCGCCTTGGTGGCCGCCTCGACCTTGAAGGCGTCCACATCGGCGCGGGTCAGGCGGAACACGCCGCGACCGCCGGCCAGAGCCTGGTAGGTGAGCGGAACACGGTAGGACAGAAAATCGAACCATTCCTGCGGGTTCAGGCCCTGGGGCCGCTCGCTGATTTCGGCGATGGTCCCGTTGGCCGCAAAGCGGGCGTGAATGATGACTGCTTCGTCGCTCATCTCATCTCTCCTCTCAACGTTCTTCACTGGCGCGGACCCGAAGGGGAGGACTTGGCCGCCCGAAGCCCGCACGACGACTTGATTACCCGGCACGCTTTTTGTTGAGCTCCCGGCAGCGCGCCACCGGAAGCTTTTGTCTTCAGCCACGGCCGGAAGGCTCCGCCCTTCCCGCCGCCGACGGTCCCGGCGCCCCCGCGGGAGCGCCGCCCAGCGCGATCAGAAGCCCGAGAACTCGCCGAGCAGCTCGATGGTCACGTTCTCGGTGCCGAGCACGGTGACGTGCTTGGCGAGGCGTGACTTGGAGCCGACACCGACGATCGCGTCGAGGCTTTCGTTCTCCTCACGGGTGGTCTTGGAGAGGCCCTTGCGGCCTTCCTGGACGAACACGTGGGACGCGCTGCCGTCCTTGTCGCTCTTCTGGCGCTCCGCGAGCCCCGGCTCGACGGTGATGAGCGCCTCGAGGAGGTTCGTGCCCTCCCCGACTTCAATGGTCTTGCCCATGGGGAGGACCTTCAGCGTAACCGTGGACATCAACAACTCCTGTCGTTTCGTCTTAGTGTTTGGGGTGCGATCTTGTTGCGCTTCAGTAGATGGCGGCGCCCGCCCCTACATTGACCGAGGCATCCTTCATCGTTGCCACGATGAACTCGATCTCCTCCTCGCTCAGGTGGGTGTGGAACGGCAGCGCCACCGCGCGGTCGGCCACCTTCTCCGTCACAAGGAAGTCGCCCCGGCGATAGCCGAGGTCGAAATAGTGCCGCTGCACATGCAGCGGCGTGCTGTAGCCGGCGGATTCAACCTTCTCCACCTTGAGATCCTCGACGATGGAATCGCGGCTCGACTTGGAGAAACGGGTGCCGAGATGGACCACGTAGAGGAACCAGTTCACCTCGGTCACGTCCGGCCCGATGAAGGGGTCCTTGATACCCTCGAAGGACTGGACGTACTTCTGGTAGAGGTGCTCCACCGTACGCCGCTGCTCGAGGATCTCCTCGAGCCGGCGCAGCTGGGTCAGGCCCAGCGCGGCGGTGATGTCGCTCATGGCGCCCTGGTAGGGCGCGCTCATGCTGACGACGACGGAGGACCGCTCCTCCAGCTTGTGGGAGCGGAAGCGCCGCAGCGCCACGGCGACGTCGATGTCGTCCGTCACCACCATGCCGCCCTCGCCGCACACGATGGGGAAGGGCTGTGAGAAATCGAACACGGCCGTGTCGCCGAACGTCCCCACCAACGCGCCCTTGTAGCGCGAGCCGATGGCCTCGGTGGAATCCTCGATGAGCGCCAGATTGTGCTTGCGGGCCAACTCCTGGAAGTCCGTCCACGGCGCGGGATGGCCGTTGGTGTTGCCGGCGACGATGGCCTTGGTCTTGTCGGTGATCTTCGCCTCGGCCTTGGCCGGCACGAGGGTTCCCGCCCAGTAGTCGATGTCGGCGAACACCGGACGCGCGCCGGACAGGCTGATGGCGTGCACGGTCTCGCGGAAGGAATAGGGCGAGGCGATCACCTCGTCCCCCGGACCGATGCCGTAGGCCTTCAGGGTGTAGAGCAGGCCCAGCGTACCGCTCGGCACCGCGACGGCATATTTGCGGCCGAGATAGGCCGCGAACTCCGCCTCGAACTTCTCCGCGAGCGGCCCGCTGGACAGGCGCGGCGCCTGCATGGCCTCGGTCACCGCCTGCAGCTCGATGACGGTGATGTCCGGATCCGACAGGAGGATGCTGGTGGCCTCGCCCCCCTCGCACTCGCTCTCGCCGAGGTCGAAATCGTCCAGGAAATCGGCGTCGCTCATCACGCGCTCCGCCTTGCGAGGATCACGCCGGTGGCGGCGCCGGGATCGGAGGTGATGTGGGCGCAGTGGTCCGCGGTGTCGAGCAGATGCACGTCGTATCTGGGATAGGTGCGGAACGGCGCCTCGGTGACGTCGGAGGCGTCGCACTGGGTCCAGGAGAGCGCCGGAAAGCGCTTGCGCAGTTCGGCGAAGACCGGGCCCGCCGGCTCCTCGGCGGTGAGCACCTTCTCGATCTCGGTGAGGTCGCTGTCGCTCAGGGCCATAACCTTACTCTCCCGTACCGGAATGAGACACGACCGGCGGCTTTGTCGCGGTCCGTCCCATGCCATGCAGGATCATTGCCAGTTTGGATCACTGCCAAAATCGACGCTCGGTGTCGTCGTTCAGTAGCTCCAGCAATTCCTTCAGCCGCTCGTGAATACTGTCGAGCTCCCAGAGGTGCTTGCCGTGGTTCTTGCGGAACAGCTGCCAGGAGGCCTGCTCCGGATCGAAGATCATCAGGGCGATGTCCACCACCCCGCCGTCGGGATCGATGTTGCGCGAGCAGCACGCGCTCTCGATCCGGTAGCCGCCCTCCGTGGCGACGACGCGGGGCGTGACATAGCGATAGCGCTTGCGCGCCCTTATGGCGCGCTCGATGCGCTTCCTGTCGAGATCGTTCGGATGAGCGGGCAGCCTCATCGTCCTATCTCTCGCGGCTGTGTGACGCGCACGGCCGGCGCCGCGCATCTAGAGCATTTTCGAGCGAAGTGGAGTCCGGTTCGCGTGAAGAAAATGCGGACTGTCAAAAGCCTGGAGCATTTTCGGCGGACCGATGTTCGCCGAAAATGCTCCAGGGATCAGAGCGGCTGGATCTCTTCCTCGAGGCAGCCCACCACCAGGCGCTCGTTGAACTCGATCAGGTAGATGGGCGTGTTCGTGTCCGTGTGCTGGCCCACCTGCACGATCTCGCCGACCGTGCCGACACCCACCAGCAGCCCCTCGTCCGGCATGTCGGGATAGGACCCGTCATTGTAGAGGTCGATGAGGGTCTTGACCTTCATGCCCCAGTCGTACTTGGGCAGGCGTGGTTCGAGCATCATGATAATCAAACTCCGGGGGCGGGGGGCAGCGGGATGTCCTGTTCTTCGCGCGGAACGGCGCTTTCCAGTTCCTTGCGCTTCATGCCGACGCGGTTGCCGCTCTCGGTGAACTCGACGCCGTAGATGTAGAACTGCTGGAGGAAGGTACCGATGGAGACGACGTAGCCGATCTCGCCCTTCTTCGCGAGAATCTCGCCGATCTCCTTGCCGGCATAGGTTCCGTCGTTGCGGATGACCCGCTTCGCCTTCACCTTCTCGCCGAAATTGAAGTAAGGCGGCTCGGAAATCTCCACCACATCGCTGTCGCGGACGATGTTGCTCATAGCGGCATCTCCCTCAAGAGCTGCCCGCCCGCCTTGATGCGGGAGCGGGCGACCTCGCGCACGAACTCGTCGTCATCTTCCAGGAACCGGGCGAGCTGGGACGGCGCCACCCGGCCGGCGACCTCGTGGCGCACCCGCCAGTCCGCGTCGGACGCGAGGGCCGGAAGAAGGTCCGGGGCGAGGCGCTGGGCCACCTCCAGGCGGACGGCCGCGCTGCGGTCGCCGGCCATGCACATCAGCCATTCGGACGGCAGCCGCTGGGCCACCACCTTGCGCACCTCCGGCTCGGGATCGTCCACGAGGCGCGACAGCAGCGGCGGCGCGATGCGGCGGGCCACCACCAGGCGCACATAGTAATCGTCGTCCGCCAGCATGGGCGCGAGTTCCGCATCCTCCAGCAGCGAGACGATGCGGATGCGCACCTCGCGATGGGGATCGTTGCGCAGCGGCAGGATGAGCCGCTTGGGCAGCCGGCGCGCCGCATTCCAGCGCACGGTCTCCTCGGGGTCGTTGAGGAGCGGCTTCAGGAAGAACACGTCCGCGTGCTTCGCCGCGATGGCCCGGACTTCGAAATGTTCGTGGCGGACATAGGAATTGGCAAGCGCCGGATTCCAGTTGAAGAAGCGGTCGATGCGCCGGGCGTAGCGGTCGTTCACGCAGGCCCGCCTCAGCTGGCACTTGCCGGCCGGCAGAAGGTCCGCCGCGTGGACGCAGCGCCGGCAGTCAATGTCTTCGCCGAGCCAGGTCTTGGCATCCTCGATGTCGTCGTCAGTCTTCATCGTCCTGCCCCGCTCTGTTCAGCACGTCGAGCAAGAGCTTCGCGCCGATCTTGTCGGACGGATCGAGCTCGAGCAGCTTCATCACCGCGGCGCGCCCCTCGTCGAGATTGCCGAGGCGCATGTTGAGGTAGGCGTAGCCCTTCAGCGTGAACAGGAAGAAGCGCGGCATCAGGCGGTCGTAGCGGGAAAACTCCGCATCTTCCGCCCGCACGTCCCGCCAGTCGGCCGGGAGATTGGTCTCCCGCTGCGCCTTGGCGAGGCACTCCCGCGCCACCCCCAGGCACTCCCGCAGGCGACCCTTGTAGAAGTAGAAGCGATAGAGGCCGATGAGCACCGCCGCATGGCCCGGGGCGATGGCCTCGGCCTTGCGCAGATGCGCTTCCGCCACTTCGTCCTGCTGGTAGGAGAGACCGGCTTCCCACAGATGGAACTGTGCGTCCTCCGGCAACCCTCCGCCCATCACCGCGCTCGCAAGGAGCGCTTCGGGGGTCAGGACGTCGGGCTCGCCAAAGGCCTGTGCGGAACCCTCCATCCCCTGTCCCCGTCCTGTCCTTGAGCCGGTGCCGGTCGAACCCCGGCCCGGTGAAGTCCGGGGCGGCGCCAGGCCGCCCCGGAAGAGGGTTCTCCCCGCCGTCAGTGGGCGTGGGAGGAGCAGGTGGTCGCCTTGGGATCGTTGAAGACGAGCCCGGTCTTGGCGGCCGTGTCGGTGAAGTCGATGGTCACGCCATCGAGCAGCAGGCGACTTTCCGCCGGCAGGAACAGCTTCACCCCGTCCTTCTCCACCACCACATCGCCGGGCTGCGGTTCGGGCAGCACGGAGATGTCGGCGTTGAGACCGGAGCATCCGCCGGGCGTCACATGCATGCGGAAGCCGGCGGTGGGGCCGCCGTCCGCCATGATCATCATGCGCATGAAGCGGGCGGCGGAGCGGGTCATGGTGAAGTTCATCGCGCAGATCCTCAGGCGGTGGGCTGGTAGCGGGGATATGCGTTGTCGATCACGCAGGTATCGTCCACCGGACAGACCGCCGCGCACTGCGGCACGTCGAAGTGGCCGATGCACTCGGTGCACTTCTTCGGATCGATCACGAACGTCCCGTTCTTCTCCGAAATGGCCACGTTGGGGCATTCCGGCTCACAGGCCGAGCAGCTCGTGCACTGCGACGCGACGATTTTGAGGGTCATGGCGATGCTCCTTTACTTCGCCGGTCAGGCCGCGTTGATGAGCGCGCCCTGCCGGATCTCGGCGTCGCCGCGCGCGGTGTGGACGATCTCGCCGGTCTTCACCTTGTTCAGGTATTCCTTGAACCAGGTGATCGCCGACTTCTCGATGAACTCGTGGGCGAAGGTGTCGACGGGCTCGATGCCGGCCTTGATGAGGTCCGCCTTCGGGCAGCCGCCGATCTTCGCCACGAACACCGCATGGCAGTCGTTGATGGCGCGGATGATGGTCTCGAGGCTGTCCTCCTCGCCGTAGCCGCCCTGGCAATACAGGTCGACGCGGCGATGGCCGACGAACTTGGCGCCCGCCGTGGAGAGTTCCCACACCTGGAACTCCTTGGCGTGGCCGAAGTGCTCGTTGATGAGGCCCGAGCCCTTGGTGGCAACCGCGGTGAGCAGCTTGATGTCGCTCTGCTCGCCGGCGAGAGCCTCCAGCTCCTCCTGCTTCGCCGCCACCTTGGCGACGCGCTCTTCCTCGACGAGGGCCTGGTAGGCCTTGCGGCTGTCGAGGTCGTAATTGACCTCCATGGCCATGATCTTGTCGGTGGTGAACTCGGCGGAGCGGTCCTCGCCGAGGAGGCCCACGGCGTCGGCGCGGCACTGACGGCAGTGACGCATCATGTTCATCTCGCCCTCGCACTCGTCCTGGAGCGCCTTGAGCTCCTGGGCGGTGGGGCCACGCTGGCCGTTGAGGCCAAACACGGTGCCATGCTCGGGGGAGGAGATGAGCGGCATGATGTTGTGCAGGAACGCGCCACGCGACTTCACCGCACGGTTTACTTCGACAAGATGCTTGTCGTTGATGCCCGGGATCATCACCGAGTTCACCTTGCACAGGATGCCGCGCTCGGTGAGCATCTCGAGGCCGAGCATCTGCCGGTCGGTGAGGAGCTTGGCCGCCTCATAGCCGGTGTAGCGCTTGTGCTTCCAGAACACCCAGGGATAGATCTTCGCGCCGACCTCGGGGTCCACCATGTTGATGGTGATGGTCACGTGGTCCACGTTGAAGCCGGCGATGGTGTCCACGTGGTCCGGCAGGGCAAGGCCGTTGGTGGACAGGCAGAGCTTGATGTCCGGGGCGGTCCGGTTGATCAGCTCGAAGGTCTTGAAGGTCTTCTCGGGGTTGGCGAGCGGGTCGCCGGGGCCGGCGATGCCGAGCACGGTCATCTGCGGAATGGTGGAGGCCACGGCCAGCACCTTCTTCGCGGCCTGCTCGGGCGTCAGCTTCTCGGAGACCACGCCGGGGCGGCTCTCGTTGGCGCAGTCATACTTGCGATTGCAGTAGTTGCACTGGATGTTGCACGCCGGGGCAACGGCAACATGCATACGCGCATAGTGGTGGTGGGCTTCTTCACTGTAGCAGGGATGGTTCTTCACCTTCTCCCAGATCTCGGTGGGCAGGTCGCCCTGGCCGGCCGACGAGCCGCAGCTCGCCTTGCCCGAACCACCCGAGGTGCCGCAGCCCTGGTGCTCGGCCTTGGCCTGCATGACCTCGGCCAGCTTCTCGTCCATTCCGACGGCGTTCATGCCAACCGCGTTTTCTTGCTGTGTCGACGCGTGCATCTATCTGCTCCTCGCTTGCAGCAGGATCCCGATAAATCCTTGGCTGAGAGAGGAGCAACAGCCGTGCCAGCCCGACAGAGGACAGATACCTGAGAAATATCAATTACCTGGAGGGGAGGCATCTGGCTGTCGGCTTGTGAACATCGAGCCGCGACACGACTGACATGTTGGAAAAGTTACATGCTCGGCGTCGATTTGCGGCCTGTCCCGGCGCGCATTTGATCGAGGTCAATGCGAGCCCGAAAACCTCGCCCGCTTCCGAGCGAAACGACGATCCCAAAAGCAAGGGGAGCATGCCCGGTGCCGGACATGCTCCCCCCTCACTCTTCACACCGGGCCGCAGCCCGCATCAGGCCGACATGATGACGTCGAGCGCCTTCGGCAGCGACATGGCGATGGGCGTGATGGCGTGGGTGAGCAGGAAGCGCAGCTCGTTCTTGGTGAGCGTCGCCTCGTCCACGATGGCGAAGTGCGGCGCGCGCGAACGCTTGGAGATCTGCCGGGCGTAGGTGCGCAGCATCTGGTCGTGGAAGCGACAGCCGAGGAACAGGAAGCTGCGCTCGGTGCGGCGGTTCTTCACCACGTCCGGGATGGGCGTCTGGATGTCGATCTCGGTGAGGACTTCCACATAGTCCGCGTCGGAGATCAGCCAGTTCTTCGCCGGCGCGGCGCTGCCGTGGGGCTTGTAGAGCACGGTCTTCCAGCCTTCCGCGGTGGCGCGGTCGCTCTCGGTGCCGGCGTGATCATAGAAGCGATACCAGCGGTCCTCGCCGATGCCGGCGCGGGTGATGCCCTGCGCCTCGCCCCAGTCGGCACGGCCGGCGAGGGCCGCGCGCATGGCGCCGTCGTACCAAGTGTCCACGATCAGCGCGAGGGGCAGGCCCGCGAGAAAGGTGTGGAACGGCAGCGGCGGCACCTGGGGCCCAAACGCCTCCGCCATCAAGGCGGAGACGGTGTTGCGGTGCTTCATGCTCTCGATGTGCTGGGCCGCGGCCCAGCAATTGCCCTTGGCGCGCTTGGGCAGGGCCACCTTGGTGCCGAAGAAGACCGAAAGGTCTTCCGGCGTCACCGGGATGGCGGGGGCTCCGAGGGCGAGGAGGCCGGGCCCGAGGTAGGGCACGACCTTGTCGGCGCGCAACTCCGCCGCCACGTCCTTCAGGACGGCTTCGGCGTCGGCGAGCTTCAGCGTCTCGATATTGGCGACGGAAATGTTCATCTCAGCTCACTCCTCCTCGCCACGCTTCTTCGCGTTGACGGTGATGGGCAGGGTGGTTCCCTCGGCCATCTCGGGCAGGTCGAGCACCCAGCCGTTGGCGATCTTGATCCAACCACCCCACAGGGACTCGTGCTCGAACTCGACGATCGGCTCCTCCAGGTCCTTCTTGGGGACGTAGATGGACAGGCCGATTTCCGGGGAACGGCGAATCATGACTTTCATTTATTGGCTCCTTGATCGGGCTTTACTCGCCGCTGTGACCCGGCAGGACCGAAGCCCGAACGGGGACGCTGGTGATGCGCGCCGGGCGCGGGGCACCGCACGGAGCACGAAAGGGTGTGGCGTATGGCCGATGTCAGACATGATCGGCGACGGCGGATGCATCGCCCGTGGCCGCCGCCCAGGCCGGCGACATGGCGCGCAGGCGGGCGACGATGTCGGGCAGAACCTCCAGCACGCGGTCCACGTCGTCGCTCGTGTTCTCGCGCGACAGGGACAGGCGCAGGGCGCCATGCAGCGCGCTCGCGGGCAGGTTCATGGCGCGCAGCACATGGGAGGGCTCGGTGGAGCCGGAGGTGCAGGCCGAGCCGGTGGAGGCCGCGACGCCGGCCTTGTTGAGATTGTGCAGCACCGCCTCGCCATCGAGATATTCGAAGGCGACATTGGCGGTGTTGGGCAGGCGGTTGTCGCCGTCGCCGTTGAGGAGGGTGTGGCTGACCTGCTGCAGGATGCCCTGCTCCAGCCGGTCGCGCAGCGCCTTCACGCGGGTGCGCTCCTCCTCCATGTGGGCGAGAGCCAGCTCGGCCGCCGCGCCGAGGCCGATGATGCCGGGCACGTTCTCGGTGCCGCCGCGCCGCCCGCGCTCCTGATGGCCGCCACGCACCAGCGGGCGGAACTTCACGCCCTTGCGCACATAGAGCGCGCCGATGCCCTTGGGGCCGTGCAGCTTGTGGCCGGAGAGCGAGAGCATGTCGATCTCGGTGGACTTGAGATCGATGGCGACCTTGCCCACCGCCTGCACCGCATCGGTGTGGAACAGGGCGCCCGCCGCATGGGCCTGTCGCGCGAGATCCGCCACCGGAAACAGCGTGCCGGTCTCGTTGTTGGCCCACATCACGGAGACCAGCGCGGTCTTCGGCGACAAGGCCGCGGCGAAGGCGTCGAGGTCGAGCCGCCCCTGCCGGTCCACCCCGATGAGATGGACCTTGATGCCGCGCGTCTTCTCCAGATGGGCGACGAGGGTGAGCACGGCGGGATGCTCCACCGTGGTGGTGACGATCTCGTCCCGCCCCTCCTGGGTCTCCAGCGCGGAGAGGATGGCGGCGTTGTCGGATTCCGTGCCGCCCGAGGTGTAGATGATCTCGTGGTCGAACTGGGCACCGAGGAGGGCCTGCAACTGCTTGCGGGCCTTTTTCAGCGCCTCGCCCACATGCTCGCCGAAGGCGTGGGTGGACGAGGCGTTGCCGAAATGCTCCGAGAAGAACGGCAGCATCGCCGCGACGACGGCAGGGTCGGTGCGCGTCGTCGCGTTGTTGTCGAGATAGACCGGGCGCACGGCGCTCACCCCTCGGGTCGACTGCGGCGTCTTGCTGTGTGGCAGGCCGTCAGCGGATGGGAGACGGCGCCGCCGGCGCCGGAACGGCCGGGGCAGCCGCGGCGGGAGTCGCAACGGGCTTGGGAGCGGCGGGCTTGGGCGCAGCGGAAAGCGCCGGGCCGGGGCCCTTCAGGCTCACCAGCGGCTTGTTCTGCGCGCCGGCGACGGGGATCAGGCGGATCAGCTCGCCGAGGCGCTCGACGATCTTGGACTGGATGCCCTCGATGGTCTCGCTCGCCAGTTTGCAGAAGACGCAGGCGCCGGTCATTTTCACCATGACCTTGGTGCCGTCGATCTCCACCAGCTCGCAGTCGCCGCCGTCGCGGACGAGGTTGGGACGGATTTCCTCGATCACCTCGCGGATGATCGCCTCGCGGCGGGCTTCACGGCTGAGCGCGGGCGCTTCGGTCTCGGCCAACATCGCAATATCCTCTCTGTGTTCTCTGTTCTGCCGCCTGTCGGAGGACGGCGCGCGGATGGCGGTCAGCCGAAGGATTTGCCGCAGGAGCAGCTGGAGGTGGCGTTCGGATTCTCGAAGGTGAAGCCGGAGCCTTCCAGGGCCACCACGAAGTCGATGGTGGTGCCGGCGAGCAGCTCGTGGCTCTTGTTGTCGACGAAGACGCGCACGCCCTCGCGCTCCACCACGGTATCGTCGGGCTCGGCGTCGCTGACGAGGCCCATCTTGTACTGATAGCCGGCGCAGCCGCCGGTCTCGACCATGATGCGCAGGCCGCTGACGGGCTGGTCGGCATCATGGATCGCGTCGCGGACCGCATGAAGTGCGCTGTCGGTCAAATTGATCATTGCTCGACCTTCGCTTGAAAGACTGGTCTGCCGGCACAGCAGCAAGCCCCGTGCCAGACGGCAACGGGCTGATTTCTTTCGATTTTCAGGATCGAAGCTGTTGCCTTTGCGACGCGTGTCCGGTTTCGGACAAGGGCGCGCCCCCCTCCCGCCGGCCCCGCGCGGCGCGCCGGATGGACGAAGCGCACCCCGCCGCGATGCCGGGCGAGCCCCGCGTTTCCGTGCCCGTGCGGACTTCCCGCGCCTTGCCGGAAGCCCTCGGCCGGGGTCCGCACGGGGCCGATTGTCGCTGGCGGCGGCTTTCACCTCGCCCGTCAGGCGAAGCGGCAAAGGGCTTGCATGAAGCGCAGCGCCTGCCCCTGCGCGGGTGGCCCGCCGAACGGCATTCGGTGGAGGGCGGCACTCTCTCCCGGGCGATCCTGTCCGGGACGAGCGCGGCTCGCGCCCGTGTTGAACCCAAGACCCGTCTGAACAGTCGTGTGCTGAACCGGAGACCTTTTTGATGACCGCGATCGAGAACACCCCCCTGGGCCGGCTGGATAAAGAGGGGCGACTCCTGAATGCCGTGCTCAAGCAGCCCACCAAGCCCGGCCGCTTCGATTTCCGCGGCGACATTGCGCTGAAGTTCCAGCAGCAGGTCGCGGACGAGAAGCGCCCGCCGGAATACACCATGGAGCAGGTGCTGACCTTCGCCGAAGAGGGCAAGTCCACCATCCCGGTGCTCGCCGGCTACCTGCAGAATTTCGCCTTCCTCTCCGACGTGGTCGACGTGCTCGGCGACGCGCTGGCGCCCGACGGCAAGTATTTCCTGTTCTGCAACAACATCGACCTGCTGGCGAAGTATCGCGTCACCCACAACGGCAAGACGTTCTACGTCCTGCCCTGTGACGAGAGCACCGTGTGGAAGGAGATGACCGACCTCCTCTCCATCGACAAGAACGACATCAAGAAGATGGACACCGGCGGCAAGACCGACGTGGTGCTCGACGCCGCCGCGGCGTGGCACGAGGATTACGAGATCATCACCTACGAGAAGGGCGTTTCCATCATGGAGCCGGTGAAGAACCGCAACGAGAACCGCCCGGTCTGATCTAGGGGCCTGCGCCTGTGCCGCCCGGCGGGACCGGGTGGCACGCCCGGCCGTCTTCGGCAGCGCGTCGCGACACAAAAATGGCCGGGCAAGCCCGGCCATTTTCAGTCCCATAGGGAGCGCCTCAGACGCCGCCGCCCTCGTCCGAGCAGGAGGTGATCTCCTCCTCGTCGTCATCCACCTCCTCGGCCAGCGTCACGCCGGTCACGCAGATGTCGTTGTCGAGCACGGTGAGGGCCACCGGAATGAGGCTCTTGCCCTTGCACGGGCCTTCGAGGCACACGCCGGTGCCCAGCTCGAACAGGGCGCCGTGCTTGCCGCACATCAGGCGGATGCCGTTGGGATCGAGGAACTGGTTGCGTTCCCAATCCAGCTGCACCTGGTCGTGCGGGCAGCGGTTGATGTAGCCGAACACCTGCCGGCCCCACCGCACCACCACGATCCTGAACGGCTGCTCGGTGCCGTCCTCCGCCACCTGCATCAGCTCGAAGCCCCGCGCCCGCTGGCTGGGGATGTCGCTCATGGAGCAGATGACGTAGGCGACGGCGGCCGCCTCGTCCGGGAGGGCATCCTGGGGGGCCTCGTTGTCGATGACGGTCGGTTCCATCTTATCCTCGTTCACGATGCACGCGTCAGGACCGGGCCGCTGCCGGCGCCGGGGGTCAGGGGAGCGCCGGCCTCGGCCTTGGCCAGCAGGCGCCGGTTGGCGGCGAGGCAGAAGTCCCGCCAGGCCGCGGCGACGTCGCGCAGGATGGTCTGCACATAGTCGCGCGAGAGGTGATGCTCTCCGGGGAAGTTGGAAAGCGCACAGGAGGTGCGGTTGAACGCGACAACATCGTCCAGCAGCGTCTGGATGAAGTCGCGGAACGGCAGCTGCACGTCGCTCATCAGCGCGGAACGGCCCTTCTCCACCGGCACGTCGCTCATGTCGAAGGGCAGGGTCTCGATGAGGTCGGCCGCGCGCTCATAGATGTCCTCGATGGCGCCCAGCATCGCCCTCTGGGTGAGCTGCTCGCGGTCCTGGCTGGCGAGCGCCCGGTTGAGGCGGATGCGATAGGCCTCGAACGCCGCATCGTTCTGACCGCCGACCCAGTTGGCGAAGCGGGCGAGGCTGGCGGCATTCAGCGGCAGCCCCTCGGGAACGGCGGCCCCCGTCTCTTCCGCCCGCTCGCGCGACAGGGCACGATCGATGCGCCGCGCCGCCTCCAGCGCGCCCTCGAGGTAGCCGGCCCCCTGCGTCGCCGTCTCGGAGCTGCCGAGATGCAGCCGCCCGTCCCACAGCGCCCGCCGCAGCAGGGGATTGGAGAAGGCCACGTGCTCGCCCCGCGGCTCCGCCTTGTCGCGCGCCGAGCATGTGAAGGCCTCCCCGGCCCAGTCCTGATAAAGCTGCTCGCCGCCTTCCGCCGCCGAGCCGAACACCTGCACCATCTGGCTGTCCATCAGCATGGACAGGCCATCGGCGAAGGCTTCGCGCAGATCGGGGGGGAAGCTCAGGAAGCCGCCGAGGGCCGCCTTGGCGCCGGTCACGTCGCAGGCATCGAAGATCTCGCCGACCACGGCCTGCTCGTGGGTGACGAAGGCGTTGCCCGACTGGCCGGCGACCCGCCAGAAGGCGGAGGGATAGGCCATCACCACCTTGGCCTGCTGCGCCATCCAGGTGGGCGCAGCGCCCATGGCGTCGAAGGTCGCGCTGTCGAGTTCCGGGATGAAGCGCACCGTCTCCGCGACGAGGCGCGGCGGCAGCGCCACCACCACATGGCGTGCCTCGACGATGAAGAACGCATCGTCCACCCGGAAGGTCAGGACCACATGGTCGCCCTTGTCCTCCACGCTGTGGAGCACATGGTTGAGGCGCAGGCGCTCCTCGCCGATGCTTTCGGCGAGAACCGACACCAGACGCGCCATGCCGCCGGCGACCCGCCGCGCGCCGCCATGCACCTCCTGCGCGAACCCCTGGGGATTCTTGTCCGCCTCGGTCAGGTGCAGCACCGTGCCTTCGTCATGCTGGGGATAGGACGCCAGGCCGAGTTCCGCGACGAAGGCGGCAATGAGCGGCTGGGTGTCGGGCCAGAACCAGGTGGGACCGAGATCGAAGGCCGCGCCGTTGCTGGAGGCGACGGCCGAGAGGATGCGCCCGCCGAGCCGGGGACGCGCCTCGAACAGAGTGAAGCTGCGGTCCTGTTTCTTGAACTGCCGCGCCAGCGCGAGGCCGCAGAGCCCTCCGCCGATGATCGCCGTATCCAGCATGGAACAGTCCTCGCAAATCTTGCTGATTGGAGCCCTTGCAAGATTCGCGCACAGTCCCGGGAAATATGGCCTTGCGGTCATTCCAGGCGCCTTTGCACGGCCGTCACGGTCGGCTTTGGCCCTCGCCCTGTGGGATCGCCCACCTCGGCAGCGTCGCATTTCCCGCGTGGTGCGACGGATTTCCGACACGGCGCCCGCCTTTACCTCCGCGCGATGGGGCGTCATCCGGTCCGTCCGCGGCCGCGAACCCGCATCGGTGCAAGACTTCCGGCGCTTTCACAAGACGAGCGGAAGTCATGGCGCCGACCCGCCCAGCGGCTGGCACGAAACTTGATCCCCTCAACGGACAGTTCGTTTGACCGATAGTGCCCCGGAGATTGGAAATGCTCGTCGCGTCCGAATTCGCCTCGTCCTCCCTTGACGATATCAAGGCTGCCCTCGCGGGCGGCACCCTGACCTTCTATTCCGTCGCCCGCCCGGTGAATGCCGACCATCCGGTGGACCGCAGTGGAAAGCTCGCGGCGTTCACCTTCGCCACCCCGGCCTTCACCACGCCCTCCGAAGACGGCTCGGAAGTACCGAGCTTCGTGGATGCGGCGGTGAAGGCGGGCGAAGTGGGCACCCCCGGCTTCGCCCGTGCCGTGACCGCCGACGGCAAGACCGTCGCGGACTTCTCCGTCGGCCCCGGCGCCCGCGAGATCAAGCTCGCCGAAGTGTCCTGCTCGCCCGGCGCGCCGGTGAAGGTGGTGAAGTTCACCGTCAATCCCGAGGGGGGCTGGCCCGAGCGCCCCGACTATTACGACGCCCATCCGCGTCCCGGCTACAGCCTGCCCAAGGTGCGCTGAGCCCCCACCCGATGCCGTCCCGGGGCCCCCGCCCCGGGACGTGACTGCCCCCGGAAGCGACGTCACCTGCAGACCATCCCACAGCCACAGGAGAGCCTTGCGTCATGTCCACCGTTCTTCCCGGACCGCTGGTGAGCACCCAATGGCTGACGGACCATCTGTCGGCCCCGGACGTGAAGATTCTGGACTGCACCTGGCTGCATGAAAGCTCCAACATGGATGGCCGCACCCAGTATCGCGGGCGCCATCTGCCGGGCTCGGTGCATTTCGACATCGATGCAGTGGCCGACAAGACCAGCCCGCTCCCCCACATGCTGCCGCCGGCGGCGGAGTTCGCCAAGAAGGTGGGCCTGCTGGGCATCGGCGACGGCGACAAGGTGATCGTCTACGATCGCATGTGCGGCGGCGCGGCCGCGGCGCGCGTGTGGTGGATGTTCCGCATCTTCGGCTATCACGACGTCGCCATGCTCGACGGCGGCTACGGCAAATGGGTGAAGGAGAAGCTCCCCTCCGACATGTCGCCGGTGCGGCCCGAGCCCAAGACCTTCACCGCAAGTCTCGATCCGGCCCTCGTGCGCTCCCTTGACCAGATGCTGGCCAATGTCGCCTCCGGCGCGGAGCAGGTGATCGACGCGCGCGGCCCCGCGAAATTCGCCGGCAGCCAGGACGACGTCTTCCCGGCGAAGAAGAAGGGCCACATTCCCGGCGCCATCAACCTGCCGTGGGGCGACCTCATCGTCGAGGAGAGCGGTGAGCTGGTTCAGCCCGAGGCCATCAAGGCCCGCCTCTCCGCCGCCGGCGTCGATCTGGCAAAGCCCATCGTCGTCACCTGTGCCTCCGGCACCATCGCCTGCGTGGTCATGCTCGCCCTCTACCTCATCGGCAAGACGGACGTCGCGCTCTACGACGGCTCCTGGGCCGAATGGGGCCTGAAGGACGAGACGCCCATCGCGGCGGCGGCCTGAAAGGAAACCCGCCATGGCGACCGACGACCTCACCCTCCTCGGCGACGGCGACGAATTCACGCTGCACGGCGCCGGCGACCAGACCCATTTCGTCCTGCGCTTCAAGCCGGACGGCATGGTTGCGGACATTTCCGGAGAGGACGCGGAGCGGTTCCGCGGCGACTATGAAACGGTCCGGTCGCAGTATCCGGGCTGGAGTTCGGACCAGGTCCTGGCCCAGCTCTGGGATCAGGGCGGCTACAGCTGGCTCGCATCGCCGGAAGGCTGAGGCGCACGCCGCGCGCAGATGAAACACCGGTGAAAGCCAACGGGAGAACAACATGGCGACCACGCTCATCAAGACCACTTCCGACGGCCGCAAGCTCGAGGTCTCCGGCCTCGCGATCCTGTTCGACGGCCAGCTCGAAGCCTTCGACCTCACCGAGGTGAAGATGCACCCCAACCGCCGCAAGATCTGGGAGGTGCACCCCGAAGCCACCCACATCGCCGGCCGGGTGACGCTCACCAAGGAAGAGGCGGAAGCGGTCGAAGCGGCCTTCAAGAAGGCCGAGGCGGAGATCCTCGCCAGCCCCGCCGCCATCAACGAACGCTTCCGCATCGCCATGATGTGGCGGGCCCGCAGCGAAGGCATCGAGTGAGGGGCTGATACGCCCGCCGGCGTTGCATGCGGATCAGGCGAAGACGAAAGAGCCCCGGCATGCCGGGGCTCTTGTCGTTTCGATGCCGATGAGAGCCGTCTATTCCGCGGCCTCCGGCAACGCGATCGGCTCGTTCCCGTTGGCGGCCGCACGGGCATTGCGCGCGAGGCGGGATTCCCCGTCCTCCGCGCCGAAGCAGATGTGGAATTCATCGCAATCCGAGCACACTGGCGCCGCGCACAGGGTGAAGCCCTCCGATCCGCAGACCATGCGGTAGAGGAACTTCTTCCACTTCATGTCCTGGCTGTTCTTGCGGGCGAGCGGGGCGAAGCGGCGGGTCATCAGTTCCCGCAGCTCGGCGCGGCTCCTGAGCCCCAGATCCTGCCATAGATGGTGGGGGGACTGGCAGCGCCGGGAAATCATCGCAATGAAATGGGTCTGCAGCCGTCCGGCATCGGACGAATAGATGCCGAGGATGTCGCGCACCGACTGCTCCTCGGGCGTCACCTCGATCGCCCGTGGATCGACCTGCGCGGCCAGCATCGGGGCGGACGCCGGAAACAGAATGGCGGCGAGGTCGAGGAAGGCCGCGCGGTCGAGCCCGACCGCATCGAGCCGGTCCCGGGCCTCCTCCTCCGCCTCGGCAAAGGCGAGGCCGATGATGGAGGCCGCCACATGGACGTCGAAGGCGTCCGCGGCCGAGGAGGACGATGACGCGATCAACCAGTCATAGACCTCTTCGGCGCGCATGGCGGCACTCCTTGAGCGACACGCGCGGGCCGAAAAAGCCCGCGCTCGGGCGCTGCCGCCTCAGGCGGCGGCCTTCTCCAGGCCGTGGATCTGGCAATTGGCCGGGCAGACGCGCGCGCATGCACCGCAACCGATACAGGCGCCCATGTCGTTCATCACCATCACCTTCTTCTCGACCTCATCGTCCTCGTCATCATCGAGGGCGACGATGTCGCCGTCCTCGTTGATGCCCTTGAGGGTCATGACGTCGCGGCCGCAGACCTTGTAGCAGCGGCCGCAGCCGATGCATTTGTCCTTGTCGATGTCGAGCAGGTAGTCTGGCTGCCAGGCTCGACCATCCCTGGTTTCGTTAGACATCTGAAAATCGCCTTTCAAAAATGCTAGGCGGCCTCGAGTCCCTTCAAGTCCGCGCGCTTCTTCTCAAGCTCGGCGAAGGCATCATGCGCCTTCTTGGCCACAACCATGATCTGCTCCCAGTTGATCGGGAGTTCTTCGGACAGATCGTGGAGGTCCATCTTGGACTGTGTCGCCTTGGCGGACAGCTTCTTGATCTCGGCCTTGAGTTCGTCCACGTCGCTCATGGGTGCACCTTGGGTCTGGTCAGTATTTCGCCACTTCGGGGAACTTGTTGATCATCTCGACGCCCTGCTGGACGAACTTCGTGCCCTCTTCGGCGAGCTTGCCGAGATTGTCGAAGCCGAAGCGGTGGACGTCGCGCAGCTGCTTGTTGACGACGATCAGCCGGCCGCCGATGAGCACCATGCGGCCGAAGCCTTCGTGGCTCATCTTGAGCATGGGCGAGATCATCACCCGCGTCTCCTTCTCGATCATCAGGCAGATCGCGTTGAAGAACAGCTCCAGGCGCCAGATGGTCTCCGGGTCGGGATCGCCGATGAGGGGGAGCGCGCGGCGTGCCTCCTTGTCGACAATGTAGGGCTCGATCAGATCGAGATCGGCCTTGCCTTCCCACGCGCCGTGGGTGTCCTGGGCGCGCCAGACCTTGATGAGTTCCTTGATGAACGGGGAGTCAGCGGCCTCTGTCGGCTCGATGACTTGCGCTGCTTCGGCCATGACTATCCCTCACTCGTCGAAATCGAACGTGCGCTCCTGGCCCTTCGACATGACCTTGCGCAGCCACGGGGGCGGATTGCCCTGAAGGACCACCTCCAGCTTGCCGATGAGATCGGAGATCTCCTCGGGCTGGTTGACCTTCATGGGATGAATGTTGTTGGCCACCACGCGGGCGGCGCCGGAGCCGCCGATGGCGGCCACGTAGAGGATGGTGCAATCCTTGATCGCATCGATCTTGGGCGCCAGCTTGTCCTCGTTTCCGTCTTCCTTCAGGTCGCCGTCGAATTCGATGGCCTCGATGAAGTGATGGCCCTCCGGGCCGACCTCGTAGATGGCAATGTTCTTCGCCCAGCCGAAATGGGCATCGACCCTTTTGAGATCCTGGGTTGCGAATGCGACTTTCATGGAAGGCTCGCCTCTCTCGCGGTCTCGGTCCTTGCGGACTTCAGTGGTGGGCGGTGCTGGGTGCGGGTCCGAGGTCGGGCGCGCCGGCAGGGGTCGCTGCAATGGTCGCGCCATGGCCGTGGCCATCGCCGTCCCACGGGTTCTTCCACGTGTCGGGGGTCGCGTCGTGGTTCTGCTCGTGGTCGGCGATGCACATGTTGGCCAGCGTGAACATGAGGTCGCGCGTGCCGCGATAGCCGACCGTCATCTTGTGGCCGGAGCCGATGCGATCGAACATGGGAATGCCGATGCGATAGAAGGGGATGTTGAGCCGGTCCGCCGCCTGGCGCCCATGGGAATGGGTGAGCAGCAGGTCGCAGCCCCGCTCCTTCGCCAGCGTCTCCAGGTCCTCGAGATCGCCCAGCAGCACCTCGTCGCAGGGCAGCTTCTCGAACACCGGCGACTGGGTGGTGGTGACGGCGGCGGTGATGTGCGTGCCCATCTCGTGCAGCGCGGAGGCGACATCGAACAGGAGGTCCGGCTCCGCGCCGATGGCGAGCTTGCGGCCGCCGAGGTGGAAGTGGGCGTCCAGCATGGCATCCACCAGCTGGCCCCGCTGCCGGCGATAGCGGCGCGGCACCTCGCGTCCCGAGATCTCGCTCAGGAACATGAAGAATTCGTCGTTCGGCCCGAGCCCGCACAGACGCTCGAACAGCCTGTAGGGCGTGCCCGTCTTCTTCTGCATCGCCTCGGCCGCCGTCTTCATCTGGCTGCCGATGGCGATGGTCCAGGCCGCCTCGCCCATGGTGGCGACCTCGTCCACGCCGATGCCGCCGATGGTGGTGGGCGTGAAGTCGTCCGGGATGTGTCCATCGAGCGAGCCGGCGAGGTCCGGGAGGAAGGAGGGCTCAAGGCCGAAATCCTCGAGGATGCAGCGCAGCTCATCGAGGTCCCCGGGCTGCAGGTGGCAGCCGGGCAGCACATTGACGCGCTTCGGGTTCTTCGGCGCGTCCGGCGCGGGCTTCTTCACCAGCACCTCGACGATCTTGGCGACCGTCTTCTCCCAGCCGTCCTGGAAGGCGTCCTTGAAATCGGGGGTCGAGACATAGACCAGCGGGAAATCGGCGAGCTGCGGATACTTCTCGCGTATCAGCTTGATGTAGCCGTCCACGTCGTCGCCCTTGGTCTCGGTGACGCCGGTGGAGCAGATGCCGATGATCTCGGGCTTGGTGCGGTTGTAGATGTTGAGAATGGCCTGCTCGACATTCTCATAGCCGCCGAGCACGGTGGCCACCTCGCTCATGGCCGTGGTCTGGAGCGGGATGGCCTCCTTGAAGTGGCGCACGAACAGCACGAGGCCGAACGAGGTGCAGCCCTGCGAGCCGTGCAGCAGCGGCATGGCGCCCCTCAGCCCCATGAAGGCGAGCGCGCCGCCGATGGGCTGGCTCATCTTCAGCGGATTGACCGCGCAGCTCTTCTTCGCCTGGACGAACTTGGCCATCGCGCCCTCCTATTCGGCGGCCACGAGCGCGGCCGGCGTGCCGAGCGGGGCGACGAGTTCGTCCAGCATGTCCTCGATGCGCTCACCGCACTTACCGCAGCCGGAGCCGGCCTCGGTGCGGGCGGTCACCTCGGCGAGATTGGAGGCGCCGGCGGCAACCGCATCCTCGATGGTGCCGACGGTGACGCTCTTGCAGTTGCAGACCTTCTTGGCGCGGCGCGCGGCCTCGGCCAGCACCGGATCAGCCGGCGCGGGCTCCGCGACGCCAAGCGCCTCGAAGATGTCCTCGATGCGGCCCGAGCACGCGCCGCACCCGCCGGAGGCATTGGTGTGGGTCTTCACGCCCTCGACCGTGGTGAGGCTGTGCGCCTTGATGGCGTCCTCGATGGTGCCGAGGTCCACACTCTTGCAATTGCAGATCTTCTTGGCGCGACGGGCCTTCTCGGCGGCGACCGGATCGGCGGCGAGGGCGGCCGCTTCGGCCTCCATCTGGGCGATGGCGCGGTTCTGCCAGTTGTTGGCCGGGTTGTCCCATGGGGCGGGCTTGCGCACCTGCTCCCAGATGGGATTGTAGAGCGCCTTGTCGATCTCCTCCACGAGCTTCACCATGCCGATGTAGCCCATGTAGGCGTGGTGGCGCTCCTGGTTGATGTCGAGCCACGGCATGGCGGCCTTGAGCGCGATGAACTGCGAGCGGCCACCCGAGAGCATGATGTCCGCCTTCGCGTCCTTCAGCATCTTGTACATTTCGCGGGGCGTCATGTCGTCGATCATGTGGGCATCCTGCCCCATGAGCTCCTTGATGCGCTCCTTGTCCTCCTTGGTGGACTTCTTCACCGAGGTGCCGACCAGTTCGAGGCCGGCCTCCTGCAGCGCAGCCACCACCGACCAAGACTTCACGCCGCCGGTGATGAGCAGCACCTTCTTGTCCTTGAAGCGGTCCTTGAACTTGGCGATCGCCGCCCAGGCCTTCGCCTCCTCGCGCTCGATGAGCGCCTCGGTGCGGTCCATCAGCTCGGGATCGGCGCCGCGCTCGATGAGCATGCGGGCGATCTCGCGGAGCGAATCCGAGGAATCCTGAATGCCGTAGAAGGAACCCTCGAAGAAGGGGATGTCGTAGCGCTCCTCCATCTTGCGGGCCACGTTGATCATGGCCTTCGAGCACACCATCATCGCCGCCTTGGCGCGGTGGGAGGAGGCCACATCCTTGTAGCGGCCGTCGCCGGAGATGCAGGCGAGGATGCGGATGCCCAGCTCGTCGAGCAGCGGCTTCACCTGCCACAGTTCGCCGGAGAGATTGTATTCGCCAATGATGTTGATGTCGTAGGGCGTCGTGTAGTCCGGCTCCTCGGTGCCGATGACGTGCTCGAGGATGGCCTCACCGGCCAGCTTGTTGCCGAGGTTCTTCGGGCCCACGAAGCCGGGGGAATTGATCGGGATGACCGGCGTGCCGAACTTCTCCTTCGCCGCCTTGCAGACCGCGTCGATGTCGTCGCCGATCATGGCGGGCACGCAGGTCTGGTAGACGAAGACGGCCGGCGGGTCGTACTTCTCGATGATTTCCTTGATGGACTTGAACAGGCGCTTCTCGCCGCCGAACACCACGTCCGTCTCGTTGATGTCGGTGGTGAAGCCGGTGCGCCAGATCTGCGAGCCGGAGGAGCGCGCGCCGCGGTTGTCCCAGCTGTTGCCTTCGCAGGCAATGGGGCCATGCACCAGGTGCGCGACATCGGTCAGCGGCTGAAGGGCGATCTTGGCGCCGTCGAAAGCGCAGCCGCCGGCGGCACCGCCGGGCTGGAGCTGCTTGGTGCACCCCTTCTTCTTTTCCGCCTCCGATTTGTTCTGGTTCTTCGCGCAGCCGGGCTCGTTGAACACTTGCTGGATCGTGGCGGAAACCGAGCTCATGGATCTCTCCTTCGGCGGACGGGCTGTGCAAAGATCGCGGGCGCGAACATCACATGGGGGCGGACATGAAATGGGGCGGACTTCACTCTCCCTGTCGGGCCGGCCCGGGCGGGGCCCCGGGCCGGATCGATCATTTCACCTATGCGATCAACGGATGATGTCGAACGAATAGTCGGTCTTCGCCGGCACGATCGTGTTTTGATCGATGGTGTCGAAGATCTTGTCGAGGATGGTGATCAGGACGTTCATGCCGCCCTGATAGCCCCACACCGGACGGCGGTGGTGGTGGTGGCGGTCGAACACCGGGAAGCCGATGCGGATCAGCGGGGTGCCCGTGTCGCGCTCGAGATACTTGCCGTAGGTGTTGCCGATCAGGAAGTCCACCGGCTCGGTGAAGAGCAGGGAGCGCATGTGCCAGAGGTCGCGGCCGGGATAGACGTTGCAGTTCTGGCCGAACGGCGAGCTATCGAACAGCTTCTGGACCTTGTCCGCCCACTTCTGGTTGCCGTTGGTGGCAAGGACGTGGGTGGGCTCGGCGCCGAGTTCCAGCAGGAAGCCGGCGAGACCCAGGCACAGGTCGGGATCGCCGTAGATGGCGAACTTCTTGCCGTGGATGTGGGCGTTCGAGTCGGCGATGGCATCGACGAGGCGGCCGCGCTCCTTGGCGAGCTCCTCCGGGATTTCCTTGCCGGAGATCCGCGAGATCGCCATCAGGAACTCGTCGGTGCCCTTCACGCCCACGGGGTGGTTGAAGGCGACGACTTCCTGGCCGTGGTTGCCGATGAACGGCAGGGTCTTCTCGGTGCAGTATTCCTGCATGGAGATGGTGGCCTTGGCGTGGACGGCGTTGGCCGCCTCCTCCAGGGTGGTGCCGCCGTCATACATGCGGAACTCGCCGTCGGTCGGCGTGTCGAACACTTCGGAGTTGTCGCCGAGGATGGTGTAGTCGACACCCATCAGACCGAAGATGCGCTTGACTTCACGCAGGTTGCCGACGGTGTAGCCGTCGAAGCCGCCGATGAAGTTGATCTTCTCGTTCGGCTCGCGCACCAGCTTGGGGGCGGTGCCGGCCTTGCCGTCCCAGAAGTGCTCCAGCACGCCCTTGATGGCGTTGTCGTAGCCGGTGACATGGCTGCCGACGAAGGCCGGGGTGTGGGCGAAGGGAACGTCGTACTCCTGCGGGACCGAGCCCTTTTCCTTCGCCGTCTTGATGAAGGCGTTGAGGTCGTCGCCGATCACTTCCGCCATGCAGGTGGTGGAGACGGCGATCATCTTGGGCTTGTACATGTTGTAGGTGTTGGCGAGGCCGTCAATCATGTTGTTGAGGCCGCCGAACACCGCCGCGTCTTCCGTCATGGACGACGACACGCAGGAGCTGGGCTCCTTGAAGTGACGGGACAGGTGCGAACGGTAGTACGCGACGCAGCCCTGGGAGCCGTGCACGAACGGGATCGTGTGCTCGAAGCCGACCGCCACGAACACCGCGCCGAGCGGCTGGCAGGCCTTGGCCGGGTTCACCGTCAGGGCCTCGCGGGCGAAGTTCTTTTCCTTGTACTCGGGAGTCTTGGCCCACTCGCGAATGCGCTCGACTTCGGCGGGATCGCGGGGGTTCTCGAACATCTTCTTCTTGTTGGCCAGCATCTGCTGGTACTCGGGACCGCGGAACAGCTCGAAGTGATCGAGCACGTTGTCTGCATTCTGTGGCATCTCGAACCCCTAATATGTGGGTCAAATATGGGAGCCCGTCCCGGGTGCCCCTCCCCGCGAAGGGAGGGGCTTCTGGTTCAGGCGCTCGAAAATCCGCCTCACTCGGCGGCGAGCAGCCCCGCCTGGCCGGGAGCCTGCTTCCACGGGGCCTTGGTCATCTTCCAGACGGGGGAATTGATGGCCATGTCCATGTCGCGGGCGAAGATGGCGAAGCCATCATAGCCGTGGTACGGGCCGGAATAGTCCCAGGAGTGCATCTGGCGGAACGGCACGCCCATCTTCTGGAAGACGTACTTTTCCTTGATGCCCGAGCCGACCAGGTCCGGCTGGACCTTCTCGACGAACTTCTCGAACTCGTAGCCGGTCACGTCGTCATAGATGAGCGTGCCATCCTTGACGTAGTGCTGGGCGGTGCGCTGATAGTCGTCGTTGTGGGCGAACTCGTAACCCGTGCCCACCACTTCCATGCCGAGGTCCTCGTAGGCCCCGATCACGTGACGGGGACGCAGGCCGCCCACGTACAGCATGACCGTCTTGCCTTCGAGCCGCGGACGATACTTGGCGATCACCGCGTCCATGAGGGGCGCGTACTTGGCGATAACGCGCTCGGCGCCTTCCTTGATCTTGTCGTCGAAGTAAGCGGCGATCTTGCGCAGCGACTCCGCGATCTTGGAGGGACCGAAGAAGTTGTACTCGCACCACGGGATCCCGAACTTCTCTTCCATGTGGCGGGAGATGTAGTTCATGGAGCGGTAGCAGTGCAGGACGTTCAGCTTCGCCCGGGGAGTGTTCTCGAGCTCGGCGAGGGAGCCGTCGCCCGACCACTGGGCGATCACGCGCAGGCCCATCTCCTCGAGGAGGATACGGGACGACCAAGCGTCGCCCCCGATGTTGTAGTCGCCGATGATCGCGACGTCATAGGGCGACGGCTCGAACGGGGGCGCCTTGTTCGGGTCCAGCTTGTCGAACACCCAGTCCCGCACCGCGTCGTTGGCGATGTGGTGGCCGAGGGACTGCGACACGCCGCGGAAGCCTTCGCAGCGCACCGGAACGATGGTCTTGCCGTCGTATTCCTTGGACTTGGACTTGGACACGGCCTCGATGTCGTCGCCGATGAGGCCGATCGGGCACTCGGACTGGACGGTGATGCCGTTGTTGAGCGGGAACAGCTCCTGGATTTCGTCCATGATCTTGGCGAGCTTCTTGTCACCGCCGAAGACGATGTCCTTCTCCTGGAAGTCGGACGTGAACTGCATCGTCACGAAGGTGTCGATGCCGGTCGTGCCGATGTAGTAGTTGCGGCGGGCGGCCCAGCTGTACTGGCCGCAGCCCACCGGGCCGTGGGAGATGTGGATCATGTCCTTGATGGGACCCCACACCACACCCTTCGAGCCGGCGTAGGCGCAGCCGCGGATCGTCATCACGCCCGGGATGGACTTGATGTTCGACTTCACGCCGCAGTCGGACTTGCCGGACTCATGGACATTGAGGTGCTTCGCGCGGCGCTTCGCGGTCTTCTCGGGATAAACCTTGAGGACTTCCGCGATGAGTTCCTTGTTCCGCGCCTTGATTTCAGCAACGTTTTGCGGTTGGGCCAAGCTCATTTCGCAATCTCGCTCTCGTTGGGTTGCCGTTTGGCAGGCCGGCCCCGCAATTGAGGCCGGCCCCAGGTCACTCGACGCGATGGC
>NZ_JAMJXC010000031.1 GCF_023571765.1 Xanthobacter aminoxidans
ATTCGGCTGTCGCCGGCTTCTTCGCCCTGATCTTCGGCGCGGCGCAGGAGAGCGGCACGGCGGTGGGGTACCTGTCGCCGATGCGCGAGTTCGTCACGGACGTGCCTCCGGTCGTGTGGTTCGGCGCCGTAGCGGCTGTTGCGGCCGTGATCTGGTGGCAGGCCAACCGGACTGAGTGCGCCGCCGTCGCCAATGTGCGGGACGGCCGCGATGCGGGGCCGGCATGATCGCCGGCGCCATTGCCTTCCTCTCCGGGGGGTGGGCTTCGGCCCTCGCCCTTGGCTGGCTCGTGCCGGCCGCCGCCGGCGCGGTGTCCTTCCTCGCCACCAAGTTCCTCGGCGGCGACTGGTGGCTGGCCTTCGTGCTCGCCGCCGGCGCCGCCGGGTTCGTCTTCATCTGGGCGCGCTTCGGCCTCAAGGCCGCGCTCGCCGAGGCGGCAGCCTTCGCCGCCTATGTCCTCCTCTATGTCGGGGAGCGCCGCGGCGCCGCCCGCCAAGCCGCTAGGGAGAAAGCCGATGCCGACCGCCGGGCCGTCGCGCGCGAGCGCACGATTGAAGAGGTGCGCCACCTTCCTGACGATGAGCTGCGCCGCCGTGCTCGTCGCTGGGTGCGTGACGACGGGTAAAGGCACCGCGCCCAAGGACGAATGCCGCGGGCGGGAGGCGATCTTTCTCACCGACGACCAGGTCGACCAGATGTCGGACGACCAGCTGGCGCGGGTCACCGCCTATAACGAGAACCTCGAGCGCGAATGCCACGTGGTGGCACCGAACCCGAGCGGGCGGGCGAAGGCCAAGGCGGCAGTGAAGAAGGCGCGGCGTTGATGCCGCGCGCTCCTTCCATGACCGCCGAAATGCACCGCCAATTGGGTGAACTCGCCGCCACTCAGGCGGCGCAGGGCGCCCATCTTGAGCGCATGGACGAAACCATGCGCGAGGATCGCCACGCTGCCAGCGAGGATCGCCGGCTGATGCTCGCGAAGCTCGATGCACTGTCCGAGCGCCTTGGAAAGATGGAGCCGGACGGCGCGCCGTTGCCGAGCCGCCTTCAGGATCTGGAGAAGGAGGCCGCGGCCTCCAGGCTCTTCCGCGCCCGGGTCGGGGCCGTGGTCGGCCTTGCAGGCTCGGCCGCCGGCCTCCTTCTTGCGGGGCTCGGCTATCTCCTGAACCACTTCTGGTCCGACCTCGTGTCGCTCCTCTCCCGCCTCCTGCCGCGCCCCTGACCGCATCCGCCCCGCCCGAACTGCGTCCGGCGCCCCGTTCCACTTCCGCAAAGGTTTGCCCATGCCGCGTCCTGTCGGCGCCCACCTCGGCGAGGCCGAGGCGGAGCGCATTCGCCTGGCTTTGTCCCGCAACCCGAACATCTCGCAGGTCGCCCGCGAGATCGGCGTCGAGCGCTCCACCGTCCGCCGCGTGCGCGACCGGATGGGGGAGGGGGCCGACGAACCGGCGCCGCAGCCGTCGGCCGCCTTCCGCCTTGGCGGCTCTCCGGAGAGCCGGCGCATCGTGCAGCTCGAGGACGAGGTGCGGCGCCTGCGCACCGAATTGAAGGTCGCGCACCGCGCTGCCCTCGATGAGGAGGCGGTGCGCGAGATCATCGGCGTCATGGCTGCGACGCCGCCCGATCCGCCGGCCTGGCTGGTGCGCCCGGCGAAGAAGCGCAAGGGCGAGCGCACCGCCGAGGTGCCCGTGTGCACCTGGTCCGACTGGCACCTCGGCGAGGTGGTCTCGCGCGAGGAGACCAACGGCATCAACGCCTATGACCTCGCCACGGCCGAGCGGCGCGTCCGCGCCCTCGTCACCAACATCATCAGCATCTGCACCCGCCACGGGCCGGGCCTCTATCCGGGCATCGTCGTCAACCTGCTCGGCGACATCGTCTCCGGCGGCCTGCACCCCGAACTGGCCAAGACCGATGCCGAGGAGGTGATCCCCGCCGCGCTCCGCGCCAGCGATCTCCTCATCTGGGCCTTCGAGCAGATGATCGCGGCGTTCGGCAGCGTCTACGTGCCGTGCGCCGCCGGCAATCACGGGCGCAACACCGTAAAACCGGAATACAAGCGTTACATCTACAAGAATTTCGACTGGCTTATCTATCAGATCCTCGTGCGCCATTTCAAAGGGCGGCCGGAAATCCGCTTCGACATCCGCGAATCGAACGAAGTGCGCTACCGCGTCTTTGGGCAGCGCTATCTCGCCATGCATGGCGACATGCTGGGCGTGAAGGGCGGCGACGGCATCATCGGTGCCATCGGCCCCATCATGCGCGGCGAGGTGAAGACACGCGGACAGGCGGCCTCCAGCGGGCGCGATTACGACGTGCTCGTCATCGGCCATTGGCACCAGGAACTCTGGCTGCCGCGTGCCATCGTCGCCAACGCCCTCAAGGGCTTCGACGAATATGCCCGCCTCGCGCTGCGCGCCATTCCCTCCGAGCCCTCGCAGCCCCTGTGGTTCGTCCACCCCCGCCGCGGCATCACCAGCCGCTGGAACGTGCGCGTGGAGGCGCCGCCCGAGCGGGCCGAGGGCGACGGGTGGGTGAGCTGGGAAGGAGAGGCGGCATGAGCGGCGATTCAGAGCGCGCAATGACAAAGCACGGTCTTCTAAATCTGGCGTTGGAAGCCACCAAGGACCGGGGGCTCAACTATGGGCGGCCCGCCGACAATTTTCGGCGGATTGCGCGGCTATGGAACGCGCACATTCTGAATCGCTATGGTGATGGGTTCGGAGGGGACACCACAATCGCCATCCCCGCGCTCGATGAGGTTGACGTCGCGCTGATGATGGACCTCATGAAAACGGCGCGGCTTGAGAATGCCCCGGCGCACCTGGATAGCTGGATCGACAAGGCCGGCTACACGGCTTGCGGGGCGGAAATAGCGCTCGAAAAGCAAAAACGCACTTACGATTCGGGCGCGCAGAGTGAAGGGGATAACCTGCCGTCCCATTTCATTGGGGCGCTCGGGGAATAGCCGCGCCGCCCGCTGCGGCCGAACGCCAGCCCCTAGATGTAGCGGCTTGTTCTCCGTTCGTTCCCGTGGCAACGATAGGGGAGACCAGCATTGGAGACGGCCATGTCGAGCGAGCCCGCGCCCGCCGAACACTCCCCTTTTGACGTGAGCGAGACCGAGATCGACGAGGCCCTGGCGGCCTGCGGTGGCGATGCCCGCGCGACCATCCGCGCGCTTCTGGTGGGGCAGGCCTACCTAGAGCGCGAGATGTCCCTGCTCAAGGTCGACACGTCCGCCGGCTTTCGTCGGCGTCGCTGCGTCCTGGGAAACTGACATGGGCAACAAGGTGTCGCACGATTTCAAGGTCGAGCAATGGGACGACCAGGGCATGCACATCGTCGATGTGATGGCCACGTGCGGCAATATCACCGTCGCCATCGGCGCATTCGAAGCCGCCATCACGCAGCGCGAAGGCCGCTACATCCTCCTCCGCCACGGCGCCCGCGTCCTCCGCCGTTCGCCGTTGGCCGAGAAGGTGGACGCCGAAACACGCGCGGCGGGGTCGGTCTGAGTCGTAAGGGGGATGGACCGAAGGCGGAACATATTCCCCGGATTTTCCCCGGATCTGCGCGCCATGTTCCGCAAGCGTTCACCGGCCTGTGCCGAGCATCGCAGGGCGCAAGATATGCCGAAAGCGTTGCGGGAACTTACGTTCGAATGGTGGGCGATGCAGGGATTGAACCTGCGACCCCTCCCGTGTGAAGGGAGTGCTCTCCCGCTGAGCTAATCGCCCGCGCCATTGCGAGGAGGGCCGTTTAGAGCCGCAGGGCCTCCCCTGTCAAGGGCGGGCGCGACGAGGACCGCGCCTGCCTGTGGATCATTCGGGCCGACACCCGCGCCGACGCCCGGCCGGAACCTACGCCGAAGCGTTGGCCAGCAAGGCGTCCACCGCCTCTTCCAGCTGGTCGAAATGGTGGATCAGCCGGTCGGCGCCGAGTTCGCCGGGGGGCGTCTCCGTATAGCCGAAGGAGACGGCCACCACCGGCACGCCGGTGGCGCGGGCGGTGAGCACGTCGGTGATGCTGTCGCCCACCATGATGGAGCGCGCCACGTCCGCCCCCGCCGCCGAGATGGTGGAGAGGAGCGGCAGCGGATCGGGCTTGGAGCGGGGATAGGTGTCGGCGCCGGTGATGACGGCGAAGCGCGGCGTCAGCTCCAGCGCGTCGAGCAGCAGGCGGGCGAGGTGCTCCAGCTTGTTGGTGCACACCGCCAGCGCCACGCCCTTGGCCTCCAGCCGGTCCAGCGCTTCCAGAAGGCCGGGGAAGGGGCGGGAGCCTACGGCGATGTTCTGCGCATAATGGGCGATGAAGCGCTGCGTCATGGCGGCGATCTCGTCGTCCGGCAGGTCGATGCCCTCGCTTTTCAGCGCCCGCACGATGAGGAGGCGCGCGCCTCCGCCGATCATGTTGCGCGCCGCGGCGCGGTCCACGGGCGGGATCTTGTGGGCGGAGAGCACCAGGTCGAGGGCGTCGAGCAGGTCGGGCGCGGTGTCCACCAGCGTGCCGTCGAGATCGAAGGCGACGAGAGGGCGCGCGGCTTGCGGGCGGGAGGCGGGCTGTGTGGGTTGGGTCATCGGGCGCGGTCCTTCAGCGTGGCGGTATCGGGGCAGATGATATCCGCAGGTTCCGGTCGGCTGCCCCTTCCGTTGCGCTCGCGCCGGCAGCGGGGAAAGGGGCGATGAGGAGGATATCCTCGCCTTCTGCCTTAAATCCTGCCGCTTTTTCGCGCCAGCGTCGCGGGGATTCGAGGGCTGCGGCCCCGGCGCGCAGTTCACGGCTGCGCCCGGGCGCGCGGCCTGTCGGCTAAGGCCGACGGCGGAACAGTCAGGAGGCATGAATGCGGACCACTCCCCTTCGCACCGGGCGCGCGGCGCGCCGCAACCCGGTGGTGCTGCTCGCGGTGGCGGTCGCCGCCGCCGGTCTCGGCGGGATCGGCGCCGTCGTCGCCCAGCCCGCGGCCGCACAGGGGGCGAACGGGCCCGGATTCGAGTTCGCCGCGCCCCCCTCCGCCCAGGCCAACCGCGTCTACGGCATCAACCGCCAGACCGGCGAGATGAACGTCTGCCAGTTCGAGCGGCCCAACGCGGCCGGCGTGGGCGTCACCTTCTGCTTCGCCCAGGGCGAGGGCGCGGGGCCGCAGAAGGCCGGCAATTACGCGCTCATGCCCACCCATTACGAAGGGGAAACGGGCATCTTCCGGGTCAATCGCGACACCGGCGAGATGAGCATCTGCTACGTGCGGGAGACCGCGCGCGCCGCGGGCGGCACGGATTCGAGCCTCGTCTGCACCCCGGCGGCGCGCTGAGGCACCGCGCCGGCTTGTCGGCGGCGCCGATCGGGGCTAGAGCCGGAGCAGGGTGGTTCGACCGTCCCGCCAGACAAGAAGCGCCGTTGCGGCAAGGAAATCGAGGCAGAAATCCAATGGTCCACGCCGAAGACCTGAAGCGCCGGGCCGCCGCCCATGCTCTGACCTACGTGACCGACGGCATGCGCCTCGGCCTCGGCACCGGCTCCACGGCCCGGCATTTCGTCGAGCTTCTGGCCGAGAAGGTGCACGGCGGCCTCACCGTGCTCGGCGTGCCCACCTCCGAGCAGACTTTAGCCCAGGCTGTGTCCCTCGGCGTGCCGATCGCCACGCTGGACGAGGCCGGCCCGCTCGATCTGTGCATCGACGGCGCGGACGAGATCGGCCCCGGCCTCGCCCTCATCAAGGGCGGCGGCGGCGCGCTGCTGCGCGAGAAGATCGTCGCCAGCGCCGCGCGCGAGATGATCGTCATCGCCGACGCCACCAAGAAGGTGGACGTGCTCGGCCGCTTCCCGCTGCCCATCGAGGTGGTGGATTTCGGCGTCGGCGCCATCACCCGCCAGGTCATCGAGGCGATCCGCAGCGCCGGCTGCGCCGGTGATATCACCGTGCGCCGCGATGGCGACGGTCATCCTTTCGTCACCGATCAGGGGCACCTGATCCTCGACGCCCATCTCGGCCGCATTCCCGACCCCGCCGCGCTGGCCGCGGCGGTGGCGCAGGTGGCCGGTGTCGTCGAGCACGGCCTGTTCATCGGCCTCGCCCGGCGCGCCGTGCTCGCGGGCAAGGACGGCATCACCGAGCTGGAGCCCGGCAGCTTCTAGAGACTGACCCCGTTTCACGGACCCGGGGACAGTCTCCAGATCTTCGTTTGACGCGTTTCCTTCACGCGAACCGGTATCCACTTCGCTCGGAAACGCTTCTGGCTTTTTCCCTTTCCGGAGACTTCCATGCGTCACCCCCTTTCCGGCCGCTTCGTCCGGCAGCTGTTCCTCGCTGCGGCCCTGTCGGTTCCGGCCGCCGCGCTCCTCGCGCCGGTGGCCGAGGCCCAGACCCGTCCGGTTCCCCCCGCCGCCGCGCCCGCGGCCAAGCCGTCCCCGGCGCTGCTCCAGCTCGCGCGCGATCTGGTGACCGCCAACGGCGAGGCGCGGGCCTTCGACGGCGTCATTCCGAACATCGTGGACGGCGCGGCCCTCTCCTTCCTCCAGACCAACCCCGACCTCGCCAAGCAGCTCCGCGAAGTGGCGGTGCTGGTGCGGCCCGAGTTCGAGAAGCGTCAGGCCGAGGTCATCGACATCCTCGCCACCTCCTACGCCACCCGCTTCACCGAGGCGGAGCTGAAGGAGGCCATCGCCTTCTTCCGCAGCCCCACCGGCATCAAGCTGGTGCAGGACCGTCCGGTGATCGTGCAGGAAGCGGTGCAGGGCATCCAGGTGTGGGGCGCGCAGATCAACGCCCAGGCCGTGGAGCGCGTGCGCGCCGAGATGAAGAAGCGCGGCGTCGATCTCTGATCGCGCGGCGGTTTCAAAGGTACGAAAAAGGCCGGTCCCGCTGGGGCCGGCCTTTTTCATTTCGCGCGCCGTCATCCCTTTGCGCGGTGATGCCTTGCGCCGTCATGCCCCGGCTCGTCCGGGGCATCCACCCCGCCGTCGGTCCGGTGCGAGAAACGGAAAGCCGGCCCGGCCACCCCGTGGATCCCCCGGATAAACCGGGGGATGACGGCTCTCCCCCTGATCCTTCGCTCCCGCCTAAACCCCGCCCGTGCGCGGCGTGCGCGGGCCTTCCGGCGCCTCGGCCTCCGCGGCGAACAGGCTCTTGCGGTCGAGGTTCGGGCTGTAGTGCGGGTCCACCAGCGTGGCGGTGTGCCAGATGGCTTCCATGCGCGCCCGCTGCGCCTTCAGCCGCGCCCGGTGCTCCCGCGAGCGCTTCTTGCCGCGCGAGGCGGATTCGTAGTGGAGGAGGGTGGCGAAGGGCGTCCACACCACCTCAAAGCCCGCCCGCCGCGCCCGCAGGCACAAATCGATGTCGTTGCAATCCTCGGCGAAGCGCACCGCATCCAGCGGGCCGATGGCGTCCCACACGTCGCGGCGGATGAGGAGGCAGGCGGCGGTGACGGCCGAGAGGTTCTGCCGCACGCGCAGGCGATCCTCATAGCCCGGCGCATCGGCGGCACTGTGGGCGAACCAGTGGTCCGCATAGCGAAACAGCCCGGCAATCACGCCCGCGTGCTGGATGGTGCGATCCGGAAACAGCAGCTTCGCCCCCACCACGCCCGCGCCGGGGAGGGAGGCGAGGGCGACCATCTCGTCCAGCCAGTCCGCCTCGATCACCTCCACGTCGTTGTTGAGCAGGAGGATCATCTCGCCTTGCGCCGCATCGACGCCAAGGTTGCAGATGCGGGGGAAGTTGAAGTCGCCGTCGTCCCGCACCACCTGCGTCGCCGGCCACAGGGCCTTGATCTCCTCGAACAAAGCGAAGGTCGCCGGCTCCACCGAGCCGTTGTCCACGATGATGATCTCGAACGCGCGGTAGGCCGTGCGCGCGATGAGCGAGCGCAGCGCCACGGCGAGCAGCGCCGCACGGTCGCGGGTGGGCACGACGATGGAGACGAGCGGGGCCGTCGCGGGCGTGGGATAGAGCGGGCGCAGGTGACGGCCGATGATGTCTACCCCGACACCGCGCAGCCGGGCGAGGGCGGCGGCCGCCGCCTCGATCTCCTCCGGCGCGAAGCCGGGCGGATGGCCCTTCAGCCCCACCGCCACCCGGGGCACATGGCGGATGCGGGCGTCGGGCAATGCGGAGGCGTGGCGCAGCAAAAGGTCGAACACGGCGGCCGGCCCGGCGGCGGGATCGAGGCCGAGGTGCAAAGCGTCGGCGCGGGGCAAGGCGGCGAAGTGCCTGACATAACCCGAGGACTCCATCAGATGCCGGTTGAAGGCCGGGTGATAGACGCCCTGGAGCGGCGCGCCGACGTCCTCCAGCCGCTCCTCGTCGGCATAGGCGAGGGCGCAGTCGGGGTGCTGCGCGAACGCGTCGCGGATCAGCGCCACCGCGTCCCGCGTCGGCTGCGCGCCGGCATCGAGAAACAGCACCAGCCTGCCCTCGGCCGCAGCCAGCGCGGCGGCGCGGCGCTGGGTGGGGCCGCCCTCCGCCGTCACCACGCGCGCGCCGGTGGCGGCTTGCACGAGGGCGGGCGGCGCATCGGGCGGGAGAGCCACCACCCACTCGAACGTGCGGTCGGTCTGCGCGGCGAGGGCGGCGGCGCAGGCGGAAAGATCCGCTGCGCTTGCGCTGCCGCCATCGGTGAGCAGGCTCAGCCGGGGCGCGGCGCCGGGCGCGGGCACCTCGGCGAAGTCGCCGACGAAGCGGGCGCGGAAGGCGCGGTAACGCGCCGCCTCGGCCCGGCGGCGGGCGGGCGCGGCGGAGACGAGGGCATTCAGCGCCCCGCGCAGGGTGCGGGCGGCAACGCCCGCCGCCTTCCAGCGGCGCGGCAGGCCGAGGCCTTCGAACCGGCCGTTGGCGAAGGCGTGCAGCTTCAGCGCCACCTTGTGGACGGGGTAATAGCCGAGCCGGAAATCGGCGGGCGCGCCCTCCACCTCGATCCGCGTCGCCCCGGCCGGCACCAGCGCCACCGTGGGCACGCCGGGCAGCAGCGTCTCGCCGTCGCCCCCGCCTGTTGTGGTGGCGAAGGTGAAGGGCAGGGGGGCGTCCATGCCCTCGCCCGCCAGCACGATGGCGAGAGCCCCCCGCCGCGCGCGCAGCCGCAGCACGGCGGGCAAAGCGAAGCCCGCGCGACCCGTCGCGGCCGGCGCGCTCTTCAGCCAGAGCGGGGGAATCTCGGTGTCGTGCATGCCTTGCGTATCGATGGGCGTCCGGATTGGCTGCCGCGTTGAAGCACCTATGTGCAAACGCGGCAAGCGGCCGGCCGGCGGCTTGCGAGTCTTCCGTCCCATTTCGGACCGGCTTCGCGCCTCGGCCGACTGGAACGGAGCGCAGCGCAGTGGAAGGAGAGCCGTGGCCCAGCGCGACATGTCGCCGAAGGCGGCTCAATTTGGCAGGTTCGGCCAGCGCGTGCCGGCTTCGCCGACCTTTTCCCTGGACCCCGGATCGGCGCTCCACCTGCGGTGTCGCTTGTCCGGGGAGGCCGGCCCACGGCGAGTTTGCTTGACGCCCCGGCGAGGCTCCTTCAAGTCACCGGCCACGCATCGGGATCTGGCGGGAGCCAACACATGACACAGCGCGAGGTGGACCTGTTCGTGATCGGCGGCGGCTCGGGGGGCGTGCGCGCCGGCCGCATCGCGGCCCAGCACGGCGCCAAGGTGATGATGGCGGAGGAATACCGCATGGGCGGCACCTGCGTCATCCGCGGCTGCGTGCCCAAGAAGCTGTTCGTCTATGCCGGCCGCTACGCCCACGACATCGACGACATGGCCGGCTTCGGCTGGCGGGTGAGCGCGCCCGAGTTCGACTGGCTGACGCTGGTGGCCAACAAGGACAAGGAAATCGCCCGGCTCGAAGGCATCTACAAGCGCAATGCCGAGGCCGCCGGGGTGGAGATCGTCGCCTCCCGCGCGGTGGTGGCGGGGCCGAATCTGGTGCGCATCCTCGACACCGGCGAGGAGGTGATGGCGCGCCACATCCTGCTCGCCACCGGCGCCCATCCGGCGCTCGGGCCGCAGATTCCCGGCTGCGAGCTGGCCATCACCTCCAACGACGCGTTCAACCTCCGGGGCTTTCCCGACCGCATCCTGATCCAGGGCGCGGGCTACATCGCGGTGGAGTTCGCCGGCCTGTTCCGCGCGCTGGGCGCCGAGGTGACTTTGGTTTATCGCGGCGACAAGGTGCTGCGCGGCTTCGACATGGAACTGCGCGATCATCTGGAAACCGAGATGACCCGCGCCGGCATCAAGCTCGTCAGCGGCAAGACGCTGGCCTCCATCGAGGCCATCTCCGGCGGCAAGAAGGTGGTCCTCTCCGATGGTTCGGAGCTGGAGGTGGACGAGGTGATGCTCGCCATCGGCCGCATCCCCAGCACCCGCAACCTGGGCCTCGAAGGGGTGGGCGTGGCGCTCGACCCGCTGGGCGCGGTGATCGTGGACGCGCACAGCCGCACCAACGTGCCCTCCATCTATGCGGTGGGCGACATCACCAACCGCATCAACCTCACCCCCGTCGCCATCCGCGAGGGCCACGCCTTCGCCGATACGGTGTTCGGCAACACGCCGTGGACGGTGGACCATTCGCTGGTTGCCACCGCCGTCTTCTCCGAGCCGGAGATCGGCACCGTGGGCTGCACGGAAGAGGCGGCGCGGGCCGCCGGGCGGCCGGTGGATATCTACAAGACCACCTTCCGCCCGCTGAAGGCGACGCTCTCCGGCCGCGAGACCCGCAATTTCATGAAGCTGATCGTGGATGGGGAGACCGACCGGGTGCTCGGCGTCCACATCATGGGCGAGGCGGCGGCCGAGATGATCCAGCTCGCCGGCGTGGCCATGGGGCTGAAGGCGACGAAGGCGGATTTCGACCGTACCGTCGCCGTGCATCCCACCGCTGCCGAGGAACTGGTGACGCTGCGCACGAAGGCGTCTTGAGGGGGGAGGGGGTAGGGGCGGGGAGGCTGGCCTCACTGCCTTTGCGGCAAGGCGTCCTGCCTCTGTCACCGTCATGCCCGGCCTTGTGCCGGGCATCCACGTCGGGCCGATCGAGCGGGTGTCCCAGAATTGTTCCCGGCCGACCCACGTGGATGGCCGGGACAAGCCCGGCCATGACGGCGGTAAGGGATGGGAGGACGCGGGGAGGGCGGGCGACGCCGGTGCGACGGCCGCCCGACGCTCACCTCACAGCCGGCTGAGCAGCTCGGCCTTCTTGGTGCTGAATTCCTGGTCGCTGAGGATACCCTTGGCGTGGAGATCGGCCAGCTTCTCGATGGCGGAGATGATCTCGCTCTGGCCCAGAGGCTGGGCGCCGCCATAGGTCTGCGGCTGCGGCGCGAAGGTCTGGGGCTGCGGCGCGGGCTCGTACACGGGCGCGGAGACAGGCGCCTGCGGCGCATAGGCCGGGGCCTGCGGCGCGCCGCTCACGATGGGCAGGCTGGAGACGAACACCGTGCCGTACTGGCTGGTGAAGGTCAGGCTTCCCGATCCGCCCTGCTGCTGGGAGAAGCCGCCGATCTGGTGGTCGAGGCTGTCATAGACCGTCACCTGCCCGTTGAGATCGATGGCGAGGCGGCGCGTGCCGGGGAAATAGGCGTAGCGCACCCCGTTCTGCGCGCCGGTGCTGGCCGGCTGGCCGAGATCGGCCGGCCACCAGTTGAAGCTGCCGGAGGCATCCGGCACGAACAGGCTGGGCTGGTTGCCGCCCATGTTCCCCCCGAAGCTGCCGCCCATGTTGCCGCCGAACCCGCCGCCGCCGCTGGTCTGCCACTGGCCGCCGCTGGAATAGCCGCCGCCCTGGTTCTGCGACTGGAAGCTGCCGCTCTGGGTGAGGCCGGGCTGGCTGGCGACGAGGCTCGACAGCTCGCTGCACAGGCCGTCCACCCGGCCCTTGAGGTAGCTGTTGAACATGTCGGAGACCATGGTCATCCCGCCCGCCATCCATTGGCCGGAGCCGCCGAATTCGGGGTGGTTGAACTGGGCCATGGAGCCGTTGCCGGCGATCACCGAGTACAGCATGGAGGTGACGGCATCCGGGCTGAAGCCGGTGCGCTGGGAGATGGCGTTGATGGCCGCCTGGCCTTCGGGCGAGAGCTGGGGCATGGGGGCTCCTGGGGTCGTGCGATCGGCAGGCGCGGAATGGCGCAGGCGTGTCGGCGTCGCGCGTGTTCTACCACGGCTCGCGGACAGTTCCCCGACACACTTGGGCGTGGCGGGCGCAGGGCAGCCCTGCGCGGGGCCGCACCCTCCCGCGCGGCGACTAGTGCTGGTGGCCGAACAGCTTGCCCTTCTCCGCCCACAGCACGAACACCAGCGCCAGCGCGCCCAGCACCAGATAGCCCATGGCGAGGGGCAGCACGGTACCGTCGAAATGGCTGCCGACGATGAAGCCCAGCACGGCGGACAGCAGCGTCGTGAAGCCGCCGATGAAGGAGGAGGCGGTGCCCGCCACCGCGCCGAGGGGCTCCATGGCCATGGAATTGAAGTTCGGCACCGTGAGCGCGAACAGGAACTGCCCCGCCGCCACGAGCCCGCAGAACAGCACGAGCGGCGGTTTGCCGTCCCAGAAGATGCTGGAGGCCACCATCAGCCCGCCCGCCGCGATGAAGCCGAGGATGCCGCCATGGGACAGCCGCCGCATGCCGACCCGGTGCACGAGGCTGGCATTGAGGAAGGAGGCCACCGCCATGATGCCCGCCACCGCCGCGAAGGCGACGGGGAAGAGGTTGCCCAGGCGATAGACGTCGGTCTGGAACACCTGCGAGGCCGAGCCCACATAGGCCATCAGCGAGCCCATCATGAGCCCGATGGCCACCGCATAGCCCACCGAGCGGCGGGTGGTGAGGGTGAGCATCGCCGCCTTGCCGATGGAGCGCATCGAGAAGGGGATGCGGTATTCGGGATGCAGCGTCTCCGGCATCCTCAGGCCGAACCAGGCGAACAGCGCGAGTGCCAGCAGCAGCATGGCGACGAAGATGAGATGCCACGAGCCGAAGACGAGGATGAGGCTACCCAGCGCCGGCGCGATGATGGGCACGGTGAGGAACACCATCATGCTCAGCGACATGATCCGCGCCATGTCGCGCCCCTCGAAGCGGTCGCGCACGATGGCGATGGCCAGCACCCGGCCCGCCGCCGCGCCCATGCCCTGGATCAGCCGGGCAAGGATGAGCACGTCGAAGTCGCGGGTGAACAAGGCGATGAGGCTGCCCGCCGCATAGATCGCGAGGCCCGCGAACAGGATGGGGCGGCGCCCCAGCACGTCGGAGATGGGGCCATAGAAGAACTGCGCGCCGCCGATGCCGATGAGATAGGCGTAGACCATCACCTGGACGTGATTGGGATTGTCCAGCGCGAAATCGGCCCGGATGGCGCCGAAGGCAGGCAGCAGATTGTCGATGGAAAAGGCGGTCATGCCCATGAGCAGGGCGATGAGCGCGACGAACTCCACCGCACCGGGACCGACCGAGCCGGGCTGCCCGGGCGCGGGACCGCGCGGACGCAGGGCAGTAGCAGGGGCTGGCGCCGGCGCGCGATGGGACTGTGACATGACAGGCTCGGGCGTTGGCGTGTCCCGCAACAGACACGAACATTCAGGACGGTGCCGGAGGGAACGGCAGACGCGCGCTGGCGCGCACGTCTCACGAGGCAAGGTGCGCTGGCGCGCACGTCTCACAAGGGAAGGCGCGCGCAGGCGCAGTCCCCTCATAGGCGATGGGTGCGGCCAAGAGAAGGCTCGCAGAGAAGTCTTTGACGGACGGCCTGAGCGCCAGGGCAGGGTTCGAGGGGGGAAACGGCCCCTCCGGTCCCATCTCGCGGGGCGTCACGTCTGCGTTGCGCCGCATCCTTTCGGTGCGCACCTGCTTCGTGTATAAGCCCGCGTTCCGATCCCGCGAACACAAGAGGAACGCCGGAGGCGCACCAGCGGGACGGACCGGACCGGACAACCGGCCGGCCTTATGCAAATGGAGAGTCAAATGGTGACCCGCCCGCAGTCCGCTCCCGTCCCTGGCGCCGAGGCTCCCCGCCGCGCCGAAGGCTGGCGTCCGGATAGCTGGCGATTTTATCCCGGCCTCCAGATGCCGTCTTATCCAGACAAGGCGCAGCTCGAGGAGGTCGAGAAGAAGCTCGCCTCCTACCCGCCGCTTGTGTTTGCAGGTGAGGCGCGCCGCCTGAAGGCCGAGATCGCCAAGGTCGCCCGCGGCGAAGCCTTCCTCTTGCAGGGCGGCGACTGCGCCGAGAGCTTCGACGAGCATTCGGCCGACAACATCCGCGATTTCTTCCGCGTCTTCCTGCAGATGGCGGTGGTGCTGACGTTCGCCGGCGGCTCGCCGGTGGTGAAGGTCGGCCGCATCGCCGGGCAGTTCGCCAAGCCCCGGTCCTCGGACACCGAGACCGAGAACGGCGTGACGCTGCCCAGCTACCGCGGCGACATCATCAACGACATCGCCTTCACGGAAGCCGCCCGCATTCCGGACCCGCGCCGGCAGCTCGATGCCTACCGCCAGTCGGCGGCGACGCTCAACCTTCTGCGCGCCTTCGCCAACGGCGGCTATGCCAACCTCGCCAACGCCCATGCTTGGATGCTGGGGTTCGTGAAGGATTCGCCCCAGTCCTCGCGGTATCAGGAACTGGCGAACCGGATCACGGAGGCGCTGGACTTCATGCGCGCCTGCGGGATCGATCCCAAGAGCCATCCCGAGATGAGCTCGACGGATTTCTTCACGAGCCACGAGGCGCTCCTGCTTGGCTACGAACAGGCCCTGACCCGCGTCGATTCCACGTCGGGCGACTGGTACGCGACCTCCGGCCACCTGCTGTGGATCGGCGACCGCACCCGCCAGCCGGACCATGCGCATGTCGAGTACTTCCGCGGCATCCGCAACCCGATCGGCATCAAGTGCGGCCCCTCCATCTCCCCGGAGGGCCTCATCCGCCTGCTGGACATCCTCCAGCCGGACAATGAGGCGGGCCGCATCACGCTGATCTGCCGCTTCGGCGCCGACAAGGTGGGCGACTACCTGCCGGGCCTCATCCGCGCGGTGGAGAAGGAAGGCCGCACCGTGGCGTGGTCGTGCGATCCCATGCACGGCAACACCATCAAGGCCGCCTCCGGCTACAAGACCCGCCCGTTCGAGCGGGTGCAGTCGGAGATCCGCTCCTTCTTCGACATCCATGCGGCCGAAGGCACCTTCGCCGGCGGCGTGCATCTGGAGATGACCGGCAAGAACGTCACCGAATGCACCGGCGGCGCCCGCGCCATCTCGGACGAGGACCTGCGCGACCGCTACCACACCTACTGCGATCCGCGCCTCAACGCCGAGCAGGCCATCGAGACCGCTTTCCTGGTGGCCGAACTGCTCAAGCGCGAGCGCCTCGCCCGCGGCCGGCCGCAGGTCGAAGCCGCGGAGTGATCCGCGGGTTCGACAAAACGCCACAAGGTGGAAGGCGCGGAGTGATCCGCGGGTTCTTCCGACAGTGAAAATGAACGGACGGCGGGCCTCGGCCCGCCGTTCTTCGTTTTGGGGCCGCCCTACTGCCGTCATGGCCGGGCTTGTCCCGGCCATCCACGTGGCACGGCTGGGAATGAATGCCTGGCACGTGCGCCCGCTCGGGCCGACGTGGATACCCGGCACAAGGCCGGGTATGACGATTGTGATGGCGGAAGCGCCTTTTGAATTTCCGAGCAAAAGCTAAGCTGTGCGCCCCCCGCCGGGAGCGACCCCCCATGTACCTCGCCGCCATCCTCGTGCTGATGCTGATCGCCCCGCTCGCGAGCATCCTTTTCGAGGTGCTGGCGGCGGGTGGGCCACTGGCACCACTGGTGCTGAAGTGGTTCGTGGTCTGGGGTGTCGGCGCGCGGCTGGGGCTTGCGGGCCTGAAGCAGGTGACGCAGCCGGCCTTCACGGCTGAGACCATCTTCGAGATCTCCGATCCCAAGGCGCAGGTGATCGTGCAGGAGCTGGGCTTCGCCAACCTGACCTTCGGCCTCCTCGGCCTCCTCTCCCTCGCCTTTCCGTCCTTCCTCCTGCCCGCCGCGGTGGGCGGCGGGCTGTTCTATCTCCTCGCCGGGGTGAAGCACGCGCTGCGGGCGGGCAAGACCCGCACCGAAACCATCGCCATGGTCTCCGACCTCGCCATGGCATTGGTGCTGGCGGCGGCAGTGGTGCTGGGGCGGGGGTGAGGGCTATGGCGCGTCGGCCTCGAAAAGCGGACGCGCGGTCTCGAACACCGGGCGCGGCAGCATCCTGAGGTCGTCGGCCACATAAGGCAGGTGGGTCAGATACCGCCCGACGATGCGTCCGACGGCGGCAGCCTGGGCGGCATCGCGCCGTCGCTTCAGCGGGTCGCGACCCGGTTGGGCGGAAAGCCAGAATTTGTGCGCGGCGAACACCCGCGGATCGGTGGCCACGATCCGCAGGGGCGCCCCGCGCTCGTCGATGGCCACCGCCTCGAAGGCTGGCGCGCTTTCGAGCCAGGTGAGGCCATCGATGGGAACGGCGGTGAGTTCGTCGTCCGCCGTGCCGATCCGCACCTCGCCCGCACGCCACGGCGGATCGGCCTGCGGGGTGATGAGGTCCACAAGGTATCCGTCGCGATTGGCGGCCCGAAAATTCTGCCGGGTCCGCTCGAACGAGCGATCGACCCTGCGCAGCAAAGAGATGAGGGCTCCCCCCGCAATCTCGTCGGAGGCGGCGAGCCGCAGCGTGCGGCGCGCGTCCACGAGCAGGTCGATGTCCTCGGTGGTCGTGACGCTTGCATCCACCGTCACTCCGGCCGACGCCTCATAGGCATAGACCGCGTTGGTGCCCACGATGCGGATGCCGTGTCCGAGCAGGCCCGCCGCATCCAGCGCCCGGATGATGCGCGCCCCGAGGAGGGGCACGCGGCCGAGCATGAGCGCGCGGTTGATCGCTGCTTGCCGCTCAAGGACGATCTGGAGCGCCTTTTCCCGCTCCGTGGCGGCCTCGCGCTGGGCGTCCCATTGCGCCTTGAGATGCTCCGTCTCGGGTGAGCGCGGGCCTTCGGTCTTCTGCCGGCGGACCCCCGCGCCATCATAATAGCTGCGCAGCAGGTATTCACCGCCGCCGCTGCGATGCCACACCAGCGAGCCGCGAAAGCCGGACCGCTGGGCGTGTGCGTCCCGCCAGGCCGCGTAGCGCTGGGCGGTATTCACCCGCTCCCGCAGCTGATCCTTATTTAATTCATGAATTTCAATGGCCTCAACAGGCATAACGGATTTCCAGCGAAACTGTTGCAATCAGGATCAGGCCATGGCTGGCCGATTGCAACACTTAAGTCAAAAATCACATTTAACTGTTGAACTAATTGATAGAAAATAACTTTTCGTTCCGTCGGTGCGTCGCCACCGACCGCTCCGCCGCCCCCCAAACAAAAAAGCCGGCGCCGCCCTCGGGAGGCGGCGCCGGCCTTTAAGCGTCGCGGCTCACTTCACCAGCGGGCAATTGCCATCCTTGAGGGGGCGGAAGGCCTCGTTGGCGGGGATGGTGGAGACCACTTCGAACAGGTCCCACTCGCCCTTGCTGTCGGCGGGCTTCTTCACCTTCAAGAGGTACATGGGGTGGATGGCGCGGCCGTCGATGCGGATCTCGCCCTTGCCGAACAGCGGGTCATTGATGGGGGTGGCGCGCATCTGCTCCATCACCTTGGGCGCGTCCTTGGTCTTGGCGTCCTTGATGGCGTTCAGATAGTGCATGGCGCTGGAATAGACGCCGGCCTGGGCGCTGGTGGGCATCTTGCCGTTGAACTTGGCCCCGAAGCGCTTGGAGAAGGCGCGGGTGTCGTCGTTCAGGTCCCAGTAGAAGGCGTCGGTGAGCACCAGGCCCTGCGCCGCCTGGAGGCCGAGGGCCTTCACGTCGGACGAGAAGATGAGCAGGCCGGCGAGCTGCTGGCCGCCCTGGGTGATGCCGAATTCGGAGGCCTGCTTCACCGCGGTGATGAGGTCGTTGCCGGCATTGGCGAGGCCGATGACCTTGGCGCCGGAGGACTGCGCCTGCAGCAGGAAGGAGGAGAAGTCGGTGTTGGAGAGGGGGTGCTTCACGCTGCCCGCCACCTTGCCGCCGGCTGCCTTCACCGCCGCCGAGGCGTCGCGCTCCAGCGCCGCGCCGAAGGCGTAGTCGGCGGTAATGAAGAACCACGGCGAGCCGCCCTGCTTTGTGAGGGCCGATCCGGTGCCGTTGGCGAGCGCCCAGGTGTCGTAGGTCCAGTGAACCGTGTTGGGCGAGCACTTGGCGCCGGTGAGGTCGGACGTGCCGCCGCCGGAGACGAGGAAGATCCTGTTCTTCTCCTTGGTGATGTCGCTCACCGCCAGCGCCACCGAGGAGGTGGTCACGTCGAGAATGGCGTCCACATTCTCCTGGTCGTACCACTTGCGGGCGATGGAGGCGCCCACGTCCGGCTTGTTCTGGTGGTCGGCACCCACGACCTCGACCTTGAAGCCCTTGTTCTTGGCCATGAAGTCTTCGGCTGCCATCTGCGCCGCGACCACCGAGCCGGGCCCGGAAATGTCGGCGTAGACGCCGGACATGTCGTTGAGCACGCCGAGCTTCACCGTGGTGTCTTCGGCCTTGGCCGCGCCCGTCAACAGGGCGCCGATCGCCGCCGCCGCCAACAGGGCGCGCGAGTGCCGCATGATCCCAGACGTCATCGTCCTTCCTCCCTCTTTCATCGCCGATGCGGTGCGCGGGAACGCCTTTGGCAGCGCCGTGGCGGCGCCGTCCTCCCCGGCCCAGCGGCGTACTGCCGGGCCGTTTCGCATCTCGGTACCACGCTAACGGAGCGCGAGCCGCCCCGCCAGTTGTGCCTTAGACCAAGGGCGTAACCGGCGCGTGTCAGCGGGCACCGCTGACCATGCCGGACACGCCGGCAAAGGCGCCCTCGACCAGCTCGGCTACGAGGAGGCGGCCGGGGTCCACCGGGCCGGGCAGCGTCACCTGCCCGAAGGGCACGCGGCGGAAGCCGAAGCGGGCGTAATAGGGCTCGTCCCCCACCAGCACGACGAGGCGATGGCCCTGCGCCCGCGCCACGTCCAGCGCATGCTCCATCAGCCGCGCGCCGATGCCCACCGACTGGAACGGCGGCTCCACCGTGAGCGGGCCGAGCAGCAGGGCCGGCGTGGCGCCGATGGAGATCCGCGTGAGCCGCACCGATCCCACCAGCATGGTGCCGACCCGCGCCGTGAAGGAGAGGGCGCGCTCGTGCCCCGTCTGCTCCCGGATGCGGAAGGCGGTGCGGGCGAACCGGCCGGGGCCGAAGGTGCGCTCATGCAGCCGGTCGATGGCCGCGTCGTCGGCGGCCGTCTCCACGGCGATGGACAAGGGAAGCTCGGTCATGGGGAAAACTCGCAAGGCAGGGCAGAAGGCCCGCGAGTTCGGCGGGCCGGCTTCAGGCGGGCGTGACGGCGCGTGCGCGCATGCGCAGCGTGTCCGGTCGTCGTCGCTGAAGCCGAAGGCCCATGGTCCCCTCACGAGAATGGGGCGGGCGGATAGCATGGCGCGCGCGGAAGGTCCAGCGGGGGGATGCCTCCCCTCTCCCCTCGAAGTCGGCTGTTGCCGACTTCGACCTTCACGAACGGGACTCGGCAACAGCCGAGGCCCGGCGGGAGAGGGGGCGGGGGTGAGGGGGCTGCTCGGACCTAGGCCGCGCTGGGACAAAGGGTGCCACACCCCTCACCCCAGCCCTCTCCCGCAAGGGGAGAGGGAGGCCAGACGGTTGGGTGGAAGGGGCTGTTCCCCCTTACAACACCGTCATCGCCCGGCTCGTCCGGGCGATCCACGGGTGGGCCGGGGCAATCGTTGGGGCATCGCGCAGGCGGCGGGGTGGATCGCCCGGACGAGCCGGGCAATGACGCGCGAAAAGGGAGAGGGAGAGGGGGCTCGGCCGGTTCGGAGCGACAGAGCCGCGCCGCCCGCCCCTCACACCTTATAAATCCACCCATACCGATCCAGCAGCGCCGCGCCTTGCCGGCGGAGCACCAGATCGCGGGCGAGGCGGGGGGCGCCGGAGAGGTGGTAGACCATGCCGTTGCGCCGCGCCTCAGACTGGATGCGCGCGGTGCGGCCGAGACGCTCGGCCTCGTAGGCCTTGAGGGCGGTGGCGGCGTCGGTCTCCTTCTGGAGCGAGCGGGCGAGGGCGGCGGCATCCTCGATGCCCTGCGCCGCGCCCTGGGCAAGGAAGGGCAGCATGGCGTGGGCGGCATCGCCCAGAAGCGTCACGCGGCCGGTGCTCCAGCGGGGCAGGGGATCGATGTCGTAGAGGCCCCAGCACAGGAAATGCGGCGCGGCCTTCAGCAGCTCGCGCACCTCCGGCGCCCAGTCGGCGAAGGCGGCGTGGACGGCGGCGCCGTCGCCCGGCGCGCTCCAGCGGGCCACCGGCTCGGTGTGCTTGACGATGGCGACGAGGTTCAGCGTCGCCCCGCCCTTCACCGGATAGACCACGAGATGGGCATCGCGCCCCATGTAGAGCCGCACGTCCGGCGGATGGCGGGCCGGCACGGGAATGGTGGCCCGGTAGGCGAGGCGCTGGGCGAACACCGGCGGCCGCGCGACGCCGAGATGCGCCCGCACCGCCGAGCGCACGCCGTCGGCGCCGACGAGGATGTCCGCGCCGTGGGCGATGAGATTCTCGCCCTGCTTCACCACCGCCCGCACGCCGCCAAAGGCGGGCTCCACGGCGGTAAGTTCGGCCCCGAGCGCGATCAGCACGCCCTCGGCCTGCGCCGCCTCGGCGAGGAGATTCTGCAGATCGGCGCGGTGCACCACGAGGAAGGGCGCGCCATAGCGCGCGGCGGCGGGGCCGTAATGGGCGCGGGTGATGGTGGCGCCGCTGGCGCCGCTCCTCACATCGAGGGAGCGCGGCGTCACCGCCACCTGTTCGAGGCGCGGCAAGAGGCCGAACTCGCGGATGATGCGGGTGGCGTTGGGGGTCAGCTGGAGGCCGGCGCCCACCTCGCGCAGCTTGCGCGCCTGCTCCACCACCTGGACGGTGAGGCCGGCACGGCGCAGGGCGATGGCGCAGGCGAGCCCGCCGATGCCTGCGCCGACCACCACGGCGCTGCGCGCGGCGGTGCGGGGTTTCGCCCGGAAGGGGATGGGATCGGCCATGGCAGGACCCGGCTCCGTGAAGGAGCCGGCCGGATAGTCTTTCTTTGCGGCGGCGATCAGGCCGCGGGGATCAGGCCAGGGGGCAGCAGGCCGAGGATTGGGTCAGACGGGTGTTCCGCGGCGGTCAGGCCGCGGGTCTTGTGAGCCGGGCCGTTAGCGGCCGGCGCGTCACGCGGCGGATTTGGCCGCGGGCTCGCCGTGCCACACGGCCGCTTCCGGCTTCGCCGCGCCGGCGGCGAGCGCCGGGTTGTAGCGGTAGAGCGTGGAGCAGTAGGGGCACACGTGCTCGTCGTCGTCGCCGAGATCGATGAAGATGTGCGGATGGTCGAAGGGCGGCTTCGCACCGATGCACATGAATTCCTTGCTGCCCACCTCGATGACGGTGACGCCGAGGTCGTTGCAGAAGTGGGGAATGCCGGTGTCCGCCATGGTTCCGCCCATGCTTGTCCAAAAAAGCGCCGCGACCTTAGCGTCTCATGGCCGCCTGCGAAAGGGTCTGGACCGCGGCAGATCGGCCGTCCATACCGCAGGCGCCGCCCGCTCCAGGGCCGCGCGGAATCAACATCCGGCAGGGAGGGGTCACGTCCATGAGCACTACCGCGTTCTCCACCCCCGCTGTGCCACGCGGCATTCTCCGCCGCGCCCATTGCACGGATGTGATTCCCCGCCAGCCCGGCTTCCGCCGCTAGCTTTTCGGACATCCAGGGGCCCGTGGTCCGCCACCCGCCTGCGCTCCTGCGCGGCGCGGGCAGCCGCTGACGCGCCCCTGTCCTCATCCTTTCGCGGCGTCGCGCGCCGCGTGACCCCGTCATCTGCGGCGCCATGCGCCGCGTGTCCCCGTTCGAATCAGGGACCGGCCTCTGGCGCCCCATGCGGCGCGGCCGGATCGTGTCATGTCGTTGTTCCAGACCCACAAGCGCGGGGTGTCGTTCCGCGCCATCTTCGCTTTCCTCTTCACCCATTGGGCGAAGCGGAAGGGAATCATCGCGGCCACTCTGGCCGCCGTCCTCGTCTCCACCCTCGCCGAGGTGCTGGTGCCGCTGTTCGCCGGCCGGCTGATCGACGCCCTGTCCCTCGCAGACCGGGAGACGGCCTGGCACCTCGCGACCATGGCCTTCCTCGCCATCGTCGGCCTCGGCGTCACGATGGTGAGCGCGCGGCATGCCACCTACTTCATCATCGTGCGGCTCACTTTGCGCATGATGTCGGACGTGGCGGCCGACGCCTTCGCGCGGGTGCAGCGCTTCTCGTCGGACTGGCACGCCTCGTCCTTCGCCGGCTCCACCGTGCGCAAGATCTCGCGCGGCATGTGGTCCCTCGACGTGCTGCACGACACCCTTTTGGTGGCGCTGTTCCCCTCCGTGGTGGCGCTGGGCGGCACGGCGTTGCTGCTCGGCTGGAACTGGCCGGTGCTGGGCGCTGTGGTGGCGGTGGGGGCGGTGGCCTTCATCGGGCTCACGCTGGCCCTCTCGCTGAACTACGTCGCCCCGGCGGCGCGCCTCTCCAATGCGTGGGACACGCGGGTGGGCGGCGTACTGGCGGATGCGGTGGGCTGCAACGCCGTGGTGAAGGGCTATGGCGCCGAGGCCCGCGAGGAGAAGCGGCTGGAGCGGGTGCTCGGCAAGTGGAACGCCCGCACCTACCGCACCTGGATGGCGGCCACCTGGGCCGGCACGGCGCAGCTTCTGGCGCTGGTGGCGCTTCAGGCGTCCATCATCGGGACGGCTTTGGTGCTGTGGCATCAGGGGCAGGCGAGCGCGGGCGATGTGGCCTATGTGCTCACCTCCTACCTCGTCATCCACTCCTACCTGCGTGACATCGGCATGCACGTCCACAATCTCCAGCGCTCCATGAACGAGCTGGAGGAGCTGGTGGAGATCCACCACCAGACCGTGGGCGTCTCCGATGCCCCGAAGGCGGTGCCGGTGCAGGTGGAGGAGGGGACGATCGCGTTCGAGAACGTGACCTTCCACTATGGCGGCCACGACAAGCCGCTCTACGAGAACCTCTCCGTCACCATCCCGGCGGGGGAGCGGGTGGGCCTCGTGGGGCATTCGGGCTCGGGCAAGACCACGTTCGTCAAGCTCATCCAGCGGATGCACGACGTGACCTCCGGTCGCGTCACCGTGGACGGGCAGGACGTACGGGACGTGACGCAGGGCTCCCTGCGCCGCGCCATCGCCGTGGTGCAGCAGGAGCCGGTGCTGTTCCACCGCTCGCTGATGGAGAACATCGCCTATGGCCGGCCGGATGCCTCGTTCGAGGAGATCCGGCGGGCCGCGGAGCTGGCCAATGCGGCCGACTTCATCGCTCGCCTGCCGCGCAGCTACGGCACGCTGGTGGGCGAGCGGGGCGTGAAGCTCTCCGGCGGCGAGCGCCAGCGCATCGCCATCGCCCGGGCCTTCCTCGCGGATGCGCCCATCCTGATCCTGGACGAGGCCACCTCCAGCCTCGATTCGGAATCGGAAGCGGCGATCCAGGATGCCATGGAGCGGCTGATGGTGGGGCGCACCACCCTGGTCATCGCCCACCGCCTGTCCACGGTGCGCTCCCTCGATCGCCTGATGGTGTTCGACAGGGGCCGCATCGTGGAGGAGGGCGACCACGACACGCTGGTCCGCCGCGAAGGCGGCCTCTACCGCCGCCTGTTCGAGCGGCAGGCCATGGAACTGGCCAAAGGACTGGCGGCGTGAGTTGGCTGGCGGCGTGATGCGGCTGGTGGCGTGATGAAGGGGCCTCTCCGCTTTCGGGCGGGGAGGCCTTTTCGCACCGTCATGCCCCGGCTTGTCCGGGGCATCCACCGGGCCGCATGTGGGGTGCAGGAAACCTGAGACCCAGCCGGCTGAGGAGTGGATCCCCCGGACAAGCCGGGGGATGACGTTGGGCAATGAGAGGCCGCCCCCTCACCCCCAACCCCTCTCCCGCCCGAACTCGGCTGTTGCCGAGTTCGGTTCGTGAAAGTGGAAGTCGGCATCAGCCGACTTCGAGGGGAGAGGGGAGGCTATGCCCCTCAGAAATTCTTCTCCGGCCAGCGGCAGAGGTCGGTGATGAGGCAGCGGCTGCACGCGGGCTTCGTCGCCTTGCAAATGTAGCGGCCGTGCAGGATGAGCCAGTGGTGGGCGTGCAGCTTGAAGCGGTCTGGGATGCGGGCCTCCAGCCCCAGCTCCACCGCCAGCGGCGTCGCGCCGGGGGCAAGGCCGGTGCGGTTGGCGACGCGGAAGAGGTGGGTGTCCACGGCGATGGTGGGCACGCCGAAGGCGATGTTCAGCACCACATTGGCCGTCTTGCGCCCCACGCCGGGCAGCGCCTCCAGCGCCTCCCGGTCCTTGGGTACGATGCCGGCATGGCGTTCCAGCAGCAGGCGGGAGAGTTCAACCACATTCTTCGCCTTACCCCGGAACAGGCCGAGGGTGCGGATGTGGTGCGCCACCTCATCCTCCCCCAGCGCCACCATGGCGGCGGGGGTGGAGGCGGCGGCGAACAGGCCCTTGGTCGCTTTGTTCACGCCGGTGTCGGTGGCCTGGGCGGACAGCACCACGGCGACGAGCAGGGTGAAGGCGTCGGTGTGGTCCAGCTCGCCCTTGGGCTCCGGGTCCTGCGCCTCGAAGCGGGTGAAGGCCTCGGTGATCTCGGCATCGGACCACGGCGAGACCGTCTTGCCATGCACCGCCGCCGCCGCATTGGCCACCGCCTTGTTGCGGCGAGGGAGGGGGGCTGGTGGGGGGGCGGCGGTTTTGCCGGCGGGCTTGGTCCCGGTAGACGTCTTGCCGCCCGCGACCTTGCCGGCTGAAGCCTTTGACGCTGGGGCCGCCTTCGCCGTGCCGCTTGCCGGAGCCTTGGCCGCCTTGCCCTTGGCCGGGGCCACGGGCGGGGCTTTCGCCCCCTTCCCGGTGGTTCCCGACGCGCCGGCCGCGACCTTTGCCCCCTTCGTCGCGCGCATGGGGCGCGGGGGCTTGGCGGCGTCAGCCTCCGGGAGGACGGCGGGTTTGGGCGGATTGATCCTGCGCGGCATTTTTCGGGTATACTGCCGAGCAATGCCCCAGACCAGCGACCGAGACATCGCACCCGAGACGGACGCGCAGGCTCAAGACGAGCCCGTCGTCTATGCGGTCACGCTCGCCCCGCACCGGTCCCTCTCCCGGCGCGGCTTCTTCTGGGTGATGGCGGGCATCGGGGCGGTGAGCTTCGTGTCGGGCGTCGCCTTCCTCGCCATGGGGGCGTGGCCGATCTTCGGCTTCTTCGGCCTCGATGTGCTGCTGATGTACATCGCCTTCCGCGCCAGCTTCCGCTCGGCCCGGGCGCGCGAACATATCCTCGTCACGCCCAGCCTCGTGGAAATCCGCCGCGAGCCGGCGGCGGGGCGCCCCTCCACCACACGGCTCAACCCGTTCTGGACCCGCCTGTGGCGCGAGGACGACGAGGAGCACGGGACGCTGGATGTCGCCCTCATCAGCGGCAAGCGCACCGTGCCCGTGGGCCGCTTCCTCGGCCCCGTCCAGAAGGCGGAGCTGGCGAGCGACCTCACCGAGGCGCTGGCGGTGGTGAAGAAGGGCGTGACGCGTAGTCACTTCTGAGGGCGGGGGCCAAGCCCGCGCGGCGTTTGAGCGGAGGAAACGTCAAAGCCCGCGCGGCGTCTGAGCGGAAGTAACGCTAAAGCCCGCGCGGCGTTTGAGCGAAGAAACGCCCGACCCCTCAGATAAACGGCCGCGTCACCATGCCGAGCAGGCCGCGGAAGCGGATGCGGCCGTCGAAGGCGGCGAGGCAGATGCATTCGCCGTCGTCGTCCACGCGGGGGGAATGGTCCACGTCGCCATCGCATTCCACCAGATCGCCGGGGCCGTAATGGCCATCGGGGTCGCTGAAGCCACCGCAGATCACGTGGGTGAATTCCAGCCCCGCATGGGTGTGCTGGGGAATGGCCCGCCCCGGCGCGATGCGGAACAGCAGCACCTGCGCGTCCGGGTCTTCTTCCAGATGCACGAGGCCGAGCCGCACCCCCGGCGCCACCGGCACCAGACGGCCGATGCGGCGCGACGCAATGGCCGGCGGCAGCACCACGCCGGGCGGCAGCTTCAGCCCCTCGGGCAGCGGCCAGCGCTTCGGCGATGGTGCTCCGGCGGCTTCCGCATGATGGAGCGCAGCGGGATTACGGCGTGGGGAGAGGCCGTCGAGCCGCGCCAGTGCGCGGTCAAGCGCATCGGGGGCGAGGGCGAGGGGTTCGCAGGTGTCCAGCAGCGCGCCGCCGACGGACATCAGCCGCGCCACCGTCGCGCGGCATTCGGGACAGCCGTCGAGATGCACATCCACCAGCAGGCGGGGACCGGCCGGCAGCGTGCCCGCCGCGTAGCGCAGCAGGGTCTCGGTGCCGGGATGGGTCGAAGCACTCATTTCAGGTCTTCCAGCAAAGCGCGCAGACGATTGAGCGCGAGGCGCACGCGCGACTTGGCGGTGCCCAGCGGAATGCCCAGCTCCTGCGCGATCTGCGAATGGGGCTTCTCCTGAAAGAAGGAGAGGCGGACGATGGTGGCCTGTTCCTCCGACAGCTTGGCGAGGGCGGCGCGCACCCGCGCTTCCCGCTCGGCGGTCATGAGGATGGTCTCGCCCGAGGTCTCGTCCACCTCGTCCTCGTGCGTCTCCGCTTTGTAGGTATCACCATAGCGCTCGCGGCGCTTGAGGTCGATGGAGAGGTTGCGGGCGATGGTGAAGATCCAGGTGGAGGCGGCGGCGCGGGTGGGGTCGAAATAGGCCGCCTTGCGCCACACCGTCAGCAGGGTTTCCTGCGCCAGCTCCTCGGCGGCATTGGCCGGGAGCCCGCTGCGCACGAGATAGGATTTCACCCGCGGCGCGAAATGGCGGAACAGCCGGCCGAAGGCCTCGCGATCGGCCCGCGTGGCGATGGCGACGATGAGCGCGCTCAGCTCCGCCCCTGAGGCGGCGACCCGTGGCTCGGCAGGCTGGACGCTCATGGCGCTCGCTCCGCCCGGACGAATGCCGCCGTTGGGCACCGTTCGGGTGCGACGCGGCTTCGGCAGTTCGACGATGAGACTGGGCTCGGCGACATTCATGCTCTCGATACGCGGCACGCGGCCGGGCGGATGACGGGGCCGGCCCGGAAAAATCGGCCGGACCCGCCCCCCTGACCACCGGCGGAAGCCGGACCCTAGCCGAGCGGCGGGTCCGGCTCCACCAACGTCACCGTGACCGCGCGTCAGTACTCGATGACGCCCTCGAGGGCGTAGTGCTTCACGCTCTTGCGGTTGGCGATCAGCTTGTCGATGGACGGCTCGCCCTTGAGCGCGCGGGAGATGGCGAGCTTGGTCGCCTCGTAATTGGTGCGGTAGAGGTCAGCCTTGTCGAGGTTGGGGTCCTCGGCGCAGCGGGGGTCCAGCCACACCATGATGATCATGGCCAGCTCGTCCACCTGGTCCTTGGGGATGATGCCCTCGCTGACGCAATCGACGATGGCGTCGCCCATGGCCGCCTGCACCACGCCGCCCAGCAGTTCCACATATTCGGCGGTGTGGATGGTGGCCTTGGTGGTCATCATCGTCGCGGGGCGCACCATCTGGTTGAGGTCGCGCACCACGAACATGCGGGTGTGGCCCTGCACCTGCCCCATCATGGAGGCGAAGGCCTGACCCACCGGGCCGCGCACCGAGCCGATCAGTACTTCCGGCATGGCATCCGTCGCCTGCCCGTCCGCCGCCAGCACCGTCGCCTCGCCCGCCTTGAACCAGATGTCGCTCATCATTTCCTCCTTGTTGGGAGGCGGCAGCAAAGCACCCGCCGCCCCGCCCGTCCAAGGCGACGCTGCGTCGCTGGTGCCGAAAGGCATGGGGACAGCGCCTCGCCTTGAACGGCGGCGCGGGCCGTGGCACCTCTGGCGAAAGAGGGGTGCCCGCGGGCGATTCGCGCCCGCACCTGATGGAGGCAGCGATGCCCACGCTCTTCCGCATTCTGGTGGTGCTGGCCGTGCTCGGCGGCCTCGGCTATGCCGCTCTGTGGGCGCTCGCCACACGGGTGGAGCCGCAGGAGCGGGAACTCTCCTTCACCGTCGCCCCCGAAAAGATCGGCAAATGACCACGCCCGGCGCGCCGGCCCAGGGCCCGCTCGCGCTGTTCCTCGACATGCAGGCGGTGGAGCGCGGCGCGGGCGCCAACACGCTGGACGCCTACCGGCGCGACCTGACCGACCTCGCCGAGTTTCTCGCCCCCCGCGCCATCGCGACCGCCGACACGCAGGCCATCCGCGACTGGCTCGCCGATCTCTCCGCCCGTGGCTACAAGGCCACCACCGTGGCGCGGCGCCTCTCCGCCGTGCGCCAGTTCTTCCGCTTCCTCTATGCTGAGGGGCATCGGGGCGACGATCCCGCCGCCGTGCTGGAAGGCCCAAGGCGCGGGCGGCCCCTGCCCAAGGTGCTGACGGTGGAGGAGGTCTCCACTCTGATCGAGACCGCCCACGCGCGTGCGGCGGAGGTCCCGGCGGCGGAGGGGGAGGCAGCAGCCAAGGCGCGCGCGGAGATGCTGAAGCGCCGGCGCACCGCCGCCGTGGTCGAACTGCTCTACGCCAGCGGCCTGCGCATTTCCGAACTGGTGTCGCTGCCGGCCGCCGCCGCGCGGGCCAAGGGCGATGCCATCCTCGTCACCGGCAAGGGGCGCAAGGAACGGCTCGTGCCCCTGTCCGACCCCGCGCGGACGGCCATGGCCGCCTATCTCGATGCGCGCAAGGCGGCGGGGCTGGAGGCGTCGCGCTGGCTGTTTCCGTCTTCCAGCGAGAGCGGCTACGTCACCCGCCAGCAGGCGGCGCGGGACCTGAAGGAGCTGGCACTGGCGGCCGGGCTCGACCCCGCCAAGCTCTCCCCCCACGTGCTGCGCCACGCCTTCGCCAGCCATCTTCTGGCGCACGGCGCGGACCTCCGGGTGGTGCAGACCCTGCTCGGCCATGCCGATGTCTCAACCACCCAGATCTACACCCACGTTCTCGACGAACGCCTCAAGAGCATGGTGCGCGACCTGCATCCGCTGGCGGATGAGTGAGGGGGGAGGCCCCCCGGTTCCCCGGACAAGCGACGGCGCCGCCGGAGCGCCGATCCGGGGTCCAGCGCAAGAGTTCCCGCGCAGCGGGGCAAAGCCCGAGGGCGGCGGGATCAGGAAGCGCCTGCGGCGGCGCCTTGCGCTGGACCCCGGCTTGCATTCCGTTGGCGCTTCATGCGTCCGGGGTGCGAGAGCGGGTGATGCGTGCGCGCCCCCTCAGAACCGCGTCACCACAGCCGCGAGGGGCGGGCGAGGGCGGTCTTCCAGCTTCTGGGTGGCGGTGCCGATATAGATGAAGCCGACGAAGCGCTCGAACTCTTCGAGGCCCAGCGCCGCGCGGGCGTTGGCGTCGTAGGTCGTCCATTCGGTGAGCCAGGTGGCGCCGTAGCCCAGCGCCGCGCAGGCGACGAGGATGTTCTGGCAGGCGGCGGCCGCCGACAGCAGCTGCTCGTATTCCGGGATCTTCACATGCGGCGCCGCGCGCGACACCACCGCCACCACCAGCGGCGCGCGCAGGAAGCGGGCGCGCTCGTCCTCCAGCCGCTTCTCGCCGACGCCGGGATCGGATGCCGCGAGCGCCTCCGCCAGCAGGGCGCCGGCCCGGTCGCGGCCGTCCCCCTCCAGCACGATGAAGCGCCAGGGGGCGAGCTTGCCATGGTCCGGCACCCGCGCGCCGATGGTGAGGATGGTGTCCAGCTCCTCCGGCGAGGGGCCGGGGGCGACAAGATCGATGACGCGCGAGGAGCGGCGGGCGGCGAGGAGGGCGATGGTCTCGGGGCTCACAACAGTCATGGGGCAATGGCTTCCGATGAAAGGGGTCCGGGGCAATCTACAGAGGGCCCGCCCGGGAAGGAACCGCGCGGGCGCGGCGGCAACCGGCCGCAGGCTGACGCGGCGGGTGACTTGAATCCGCCCCGAATTTTGTGCACGTCAGGAGGCATGATCCGCTTCGCTCGTGCTTTCCCTCGCCTCCGCCGCCCCGGACCGGCCGCCCCGGCCGCGCGGATGCTGGCGGCCGGGCGCGCGATGCGGGTGGTTGTGCTGGGTCTCTGGGCCGTGATGGCCCCCCTGGGGCTCGTTGCGGGCACAGGGCCGGCCGCGGCGCAGTCCATGCAGTTCCTCGGCCCATCCGCCGCGCCGCCGCCCGCCGGGCCGTTCGGTACGCCGCCCGCCGCACGGCCGACCGGCCTGCCTCCGGGCCTGCCGCCGCCGCCCGGACAGCCGGGTCCCTCGGCGCAGGCCGGCCAGTCGGGTCGCGAGCCCCATGCGGTGCTGCCGCCGGCCCCTCCCGGCAAGGCGGCGTTGGGCGTCTATGCCCGTTTCGGTGCGGAAGGCGGCCCCATTTCGCGCGGCCTCGTCTGGCGCGTCTTCGCCGACCAGCCCGAGGCCTCCACCGGCGCCTTCCCGCTGGTGGCGGAAAGTTCGGAGCACGCGCCCGTCTTCTTCCTCAATCCGGGCGGCTACATCGTCCACGTCAGCTACGGCTTCGCCACCACGGCGCAGCGGGTGCAGATGGGGCCGGTCTCGCGCCGGCAGGCGTTCGACCTTCCGGCCGGCGCCCTGCGCCTCGCCGCCGACGTGGACGACAAGCCGATCCCCGCCCAGAGGCTCACCTTCGACATCTTCGAGGGCTCCTTCCTGCAGGGCCGCACCTCCAGCCAGCCCTATTATCGCGGCGCCGCCGCCGGCGATGTGGTGCTGCTGCCGGAGGGCACCTATCACGTGGTCTCCACCTATGGCGACGCCAACGCCGTGGTGCGCGCGGACGTGATCGTCCAGCCCGGCAAGCTCACCGATGCCACGGTCCACCACCGGGCGGCGCAGATCAGCCTGAAGCTGGTGAAGGTGGCGCACGGCGAGGCGCAGGCCGACACCCAGTGGACGGTCATCACGCCCGGCGGCGACACCATCAAGGAATCCATCGGCGCCTTCCCGACCATCGTGCTCTCGGAAGGCGACTATTCCGTCATCGCCCGCAAGGACGGCAAGAATTACAGCCGCGACATCAAGGTCGAGGCCGGCAAGAATCAGGAGGTGGAGGTTCTGGCGAAGTGACGCCCGGCCGCCATCCCGTCCGGAGGGTTCCCATGGTGCGTTTCTTCCCGCGCGCGACCGGCGTCGTCGCGCTCCCCGCCCTCGTCGCCTTGAGCCTCGCCTCGCCGTTTCTCGCCGCCGCGCCCGCCCGCGCCGCCGACGCCGCGGCCGGGCGCTCGCTCGCCGAGCGCTGGTGCGCCAGCTGCCATGTGGTCGGCACCGCGCCCCAGAGCGCCGCCAGCGACGCCCCCACCTTCGCCGCCATCGCCGCCCGTGACGGCGACGTCTCCGGCGCTCCGTCTGGTTCCTGGCTGGCCTTCCGTCTGCTGAAGCCGCACCCGCAGATGCCGCAGGTCTCCCTCACCCGCACCGAGGCGGCGGACCTCGCGGCCTATTTCGCGACGCTGAGGAAATAATCGGCCCCTCGGCCGGCGCGTGCGTTTCCCAAAAGACACACAAGCGAAACTGTTCAGCTCAAGTTCCCTGCCGCCTTGCGGGGGGTGCGGGTGGGGCCGCATGCTGCACGCGCTGCGTTGCAGCAGTGTCTTCCAGTCCCCGTTGGTCTCTCCCTTGAGGTCGCCCCATGCGCGCTCGTTCTTCCGCCGCCGTAGTCGCGTCGCTCGCCTTGATCCTCGGTGCCCCCCATGGCGCCCTGGCGGCGCCCCCGGTGGAGACGCCGGCCTTTTCCTGGACCGGCTTCACTGTAGGTCTGGACGTCGGATATGCCTGGGCGCAGGCGAGCGGGCAGGATTGCAATTGGGGCCGCAACAAATGCCCGGCCTATTCCACCGGGGCCGACGGCATCGTGGGCGGTGCCTATGCCGCCTTCAACTGGCAGGTGGACCACATCGTGCTCGGCATCGAGGGCGATATCGAAGGGTCCGCAGTCACCGGCACCTCGGCCTTCTCCAGCCCTTTCACCAACTACCTCTACGGCCATGCGGTGGACGAGAGCTGGCAGGCCTCGCTGCGCGCGCGCCTTGGCTATGCATTCGACCGCACGCTCGTCTATGTGACGGGCGGCGTCGCCTATGCCGATGTCTTCAACAATCTGTGGCGGCTGGGAAAATCGTTCCACGCCTACAGCGAAACCCGTCCGGGCTGGACCGTGGGCGCCGGCGTCGAGCAGGCCCTCTCCGATCACTTCACCGCCCGCCTCGAATATCGCTACACCGGCTTCGACAGCTCCGAGAACTCGGTGGGCACCAATTCCACGATCCTGCAGGACCTGAACCAGCAGGCCATCCGCATGGGCATCGGCTACAAATTCTGACCGGTGCGCGCGGCGGGCAGGGCGTGCGGCGGGCGGAGCCTGAGCCCCGCCCGCGCGATCCAGCTTACGCCGCCTTGGCGGCCAGCGTCTTGCGCTTGAGGTCCGGCGGCACGGCCTCGTCCACCAGCGCGGCGATCACCTCGTCCAGAGACCCGGAGGTCTGGGCGTTGGAGCCGAGGCGGCGGATGGAGAGGGTGCGTTCGGCCGCCTCCTTCTTGCCCGCCACCAGCAGCACCGGCACCTTGGACAGCGAGTGCTCGCGCACCTTGAGGTTGATCTTCTCGTTGCGCAGGTCGAGTTCGGCCCTGAGCCCCGCCGCCTTCAGCGCGTCCACCACCTCGGCGGCATAGTCGTCCGCATCCGAGGTGATGGTGGCGACCACCACCTGCGTGGGGGCGAGCCACAGCGGGAAGTGCCCGGCGAAGTGCTCGATGAGGATGCCGGTGAAGCGCTCCATGGAGCCGCAGATGGCGCGGTGGATCATGACCGGCGTCTTCTTCTGGCCGTCCGCATCCACATAGAAGGCGCCGAACCGCTCCGGCAGGTTGAAGTCCACCTGCGTGGTGCCGCACTGCCATTCGCGGCCGATGGCATCCTTCAGCGTGTACTCGAACTTGGGACCGTAGAAGGCGCCTTCGCCAGGCAGGATGCCGGTCTTGATGCGCCCGCCCGACTGGGCCTCGATCTCGGCCAGCACGCGGGTCATCACCTCTTCGGCGTGATCCCACACGGCATCCGAGCCGACGCGCTTCTCCGGCCGGGTGGAGAGCTTCACCACGATCTCCTCGAAGCCGAAATCGGCATAGGTGGAGAGGATGAGATCGTTGATCTTCAGGCACTCTGCCGCCATCTGCTCCTCGGTACAGAAGATGTGGGCGTCGTCCTGGGTGAAGCCGCGCACGCGCATGAGCCCATGTAGCGCGCCGGAGGGCTCGTAGCGGTGCACCGCGCCGAACTCGGCGAGGCGCATGGGCAGGTCGCGATAGCTCTTCAGCCCGTGCTTGAAGATCTGCACATGGCCGGGGCAGTTCATGGGCTTCAGCGCGAACACGCGCTCGTCCTTGGTCTCGTCGCCGGCGGACTGGACCTTGAACATGTTCTCCCTGTACCAGCCCCAGTGACCGGAGGTCTCCCAGAGCGAGTGGTCGAGCACCTGCGGGGCGTTGACCTCGCTGTAGTCGGCCTTCAGCCGGCGGCGCATGTAGGCCACCAACTCCTGGAACAGGGTCCAGCCCTTGGGATGCCAGAACACCGTGCCGGGGCCTTCCTCCTGGAAGTGGAAGAGGTCCATCTCCCGGCCGAGGCGGCGGTGGTCGCGCTTCTCGGCCTCCTCCAGGCGGTGGAGATAGGCGCCGAGCTCCTTCTCGTCCTGCCAGGCGGTGCCGTAGATGCGGGTGAGCATCGGGTTGTTCGAATCACCGCGCCAGTAGGCACCGGCCACCTTCATCAGCTTGAAGGCGGTGCCGATCTTGCCCGTGGAGGGCATGTGCGGGCCGCGGCAGAGGTCGAACCATTCGCCCTGCTTGTAGATCTTCACGTCCTGGTCTTCCGGGATCGCGTCGACCAGCTCGACCTTGTAGTTCTCGCCCTTGGCGGCGAACACGCGCTTGGCCTCCTCGCGCGTCCACACTTCCTTGGTGAAGGGGCGGTCGCGGGCGATGATCTCGCGCATCTTCGCCTCGATGACCGGCAGGTCTTCCGAGGTGAAGGGGGCGTTGCGGGCGAAGTCGTAATAGAAGCCGTTGTCGATCACCGGGCCGATGGTCACCTGCGTGCCCGGCCACAGCTCCTGCACGGCTTCCGCCATCACGTGCGAGCAGTCGTGCCGGATCAGCTCCAGCGCGCGGGGATCGTCGCGGGTGACGATCTCGATCTTCGCGTCGCGGGTGATGGGCTGGGCGAGGTCGGCCAGTTCCCCGTCGAGGGTGACGGCGACGGCCTTCTTGGCGAGGGATTTGGAGATGGCGGCGGCGATGTCCGCGCCGGACGTCCCCTCGGCATAATCGCGCTTGGCGCCGTCGGGGAAGGTCAGGGAAATCATGTCGAAGCTCCTTGCGGCCCACTCCTGCGCACCTCGCAGGTAGGCCTTTTCATTAAGCGCGCCCTTTTAGGCGAGGCCATGGCGCCGCGTAAAGCGCGCCGCCCGACGCCGGGGCCGAACCGGGCGCCCCTGCAAGGCCGGCGACAGCTCCGGACCCGGAAAAACGCGCGATCCACGCTCCGGATACCGTTCAGCAATCCTTCAGGACCAAAATGCTTCAGTGCTTCGGCTGCGTCCCCCCTTTCCCTCGCGCGCGGCCTCGGCTAATCGGAATGCGGGGTCGTGAGTGTTCGCCATGCCGGCGTCGTTCCGGAAAGGTCCAGGGAGGGCCTTTTTTCGGAGGGCAGGGCGGGTCACGCGGGGTGGGAAACCGGTCGGGGCGCCTTGGGGGCGGCACGATCGGGAGGACACCGCTCGACCGGGTTCATAGCCCGGGATGCGTCTAGAAGAGGCCGGCATGATGCCTGTGACGATCAAGACCTTGACCTTCGCCGCCCTGCTTCAGGTGGGCGTGTTTGCCTTTGCGACCGGCGCCAGCGCCCAGGTCGGCCCGCGCGGCGGCCCCGGCGCGGTGATGGACATCGACGAGCAGCCGGGCCTCACGGCGCCGGATGACGACGTCGCCCAGCTCGACCCGCAGTTCCGCCACCAGCCGGTGTACTTCCGCACCACCGAGAAGCCCGGCACCATCGTGATCCACACGAACGAGCGCTTCCTGTACCTGGTGCAGGGCGACAACCGCGCCATGCGCTACGGCATCGGCGTGGGCCGTGACGGCTTCCAGTGGTCGGGCCTCAAGTCCATCGAGCGCAAGGCCGAGTGGCCGGACTGGACCCCGCCGTCCGAGATGATCCAGCGCCAGCCCTACCTGCCGCGCTTCATGGCCGGCGGCCCCGGCAACCCGATGGGCGCCCGCGCGCTCTACATCGGCGGCACCGTCTACCGCATCCACGGCACCAACCAGCCGCAGACCATCGGCTACGCCGTGTCCTCGGGCTGCTTCCGCCTCGTGAACAGCGAGATCATCGACCTCTACAGCCGTGTCCCGGTGGGCACGAAGGTCGTGGTTCGCCAGCAGGCCGCTCTCTGAGAGCGGCCCTTTCCGACACATTTTCACTGGGGGACTTCATGAAGACGATCCTGGCCCTACTGGCCGGCGCGGCCCTTGCGCTCGGCGCAACGGCGGCAACGGCGCAGACCCTCAAGACCGTGAAGGACCGCGGCGAACTGGTCTGCGGCGTCTCCAAGGGCCTCCCCGGCTTCTCCGCCCAGGACGCCTCCGGCAAGTGGACCGGCTTCGACGTCGACGTCTGCAAGGCGATGGCGGCGGCCATCTTCGACGACCCGAACAAGGTGAAGTACGTGCCGCTGACGGCGGACGAGCGCTTCCCCGCCCTCACCAAGGGCGAGATCGACGTGCTCTCGCGCAACTCCACCTGGACGCTGGAGCGCGAGGCCAAGCTCGGCCTGCTCTTCGCCGCCATCAACTATTATGACGGCCAGGGCTTCCTGGTGCGCGACGCCCGCAAGGTCACGTCCGCCCTCGAACTCGACAAGTCCAAGGTCTGCGTCCAGGCGGGCACCACCGCCGAGAGCAACACCAAGGACTATTTCGCCGCCAACGGCATGACGCTGGAGCTGGTGACGCTGCCCACCTCCGGCGAGCTGGTGAAGGCCTACGAGGACGGCAAGTGCGACACGCTCACCACCGACGTATCGCAGCTCTATGCGCTGCGCCTCACCATGGCCAAGCCCGGTGACCACATCGTGCTGCCCGACGTGATCTCCAAGGAGCCCCTCGGCCCCGTCGTCCGCCAGGGCGACGACCAGTGGTTCAATCTGGTGAAGTGGACGGTGTACGCGATGATCAACGCCGAGGAACTCGGCGTCGCCACCAACACCATCGACGCCGCGCTGAAGTCCCAGAAGCCCGAGGTGAAGCGCCTCGTGGGCAATGAGGGCAATTACGGCGAGGAGCTGGGCGTGACGAAGGACTTCGTCGTGCGCATCGTCAAGGCGGTGGGCAATTACGGCGAGAGCTTCGAGCGCAACGTGGGCGCCGCCTCCAAGCTGGGCATCCCGCGCGGCATCAACCAGCTGTGGAGCATGGGCGGCATCCAGTACGCGCCGCCGGTGCGCTGAGCGGGTGCCGGGATCGGCGGTGCGCTGATCCCTGCGGCTAAGCTTTTGGTCCCGCTTACGATTCGAAACGCCGCGCTCGCAGGGATGTGAGCGCGGCGTTTTCGTTCCGGCATCGACCTGCCTTGAAGGCGTGTCCTAATCTCCCGGCGCGTCACGCCCCGAGGAGAATTGGATGACCGAGGTTTCCCGTCGGACCCTTCTGGCCGGTACGGCCGGCATGGCCGGTGCGCTCGCCGGCGCAGTGGGTGGTGCCGCTGCCCAGCAGGCCCCCGCCAAGAATGCCGCCCCGCCCGTCGCCGGCACCCAATCCACCCCCGCCCCCAATCCCGATCCGACGAAGACCGCCAGCGCGATGCAGGTGCCCAGCGCCTATCGCTACAAGGTGGGCGACGTGGTGGTGACGGCCATCTCCGACGGCATGCGCACCATCCCCCTGTCCGACACGTTCGTGCGCAACCAGCCCAAGGACAAGGTGAACGCGGCCCTCAAGGGCGCCTTCCTGCCCGAGAACGAGGTGCCCATCTCCTTCACCGTCCTGCTGCTCGACATCGGCGGGCGCAAGGTGCTCGTGGACACCGGCAATGGCGGGCAGGCCGGCCCCGTGGGCCTCGTGCGCGGCACCCTTCAGGATCTGGAGATCGACCCCGCCTCCATCGATCAGGTGGTCATCTCCCACTTCCACCAGGACCACATCAACGGCCTCGTCCTCGCCGACGGCACGCCGGCCTTCCCCAAGGCCCAGCTCATGGTGCCGGAGAAGGAATGGGCCTTCTGGATGGACGACGGCCAGATGAGCCGCGCGCCGGATGGCCTCAAGGCCGGGTTCCAGAACGTGCGCCGGGTGTTCAAGCCCTTCGAGGGCAAGGTGGAGCGCTACGCCTGGGACAAGGAGCTGGCGCCGGGCCTGAAGGCGGTCGGCACGCCGGGCCATACGCCGGGGCACACCTCCTTCGAGCTGGAGTCGGGCTTCGACACCCTCTTCATCCAGTCCGACCTCACCAATCTGCCGGCCCTGTTCGTCGCCAACCCCGGCTGGCACGCCGCGTTCGACATGGACCCCGCGGCGGCCGAGGCGGTGCGACGCAAGACCTACGATCGCCTCGCGGCGGAGCGCATCATGGTTGCGGGCTATCACTTCCCGTTCCCCGGCGCGGCCTTTCTGGAGAAGCAGGGCGACGGCTACCGCTACCAGCCGGTCTACTGGCGCCCGGTGCTGTGAGGGTCAGGCGGCAGCCGCCTCAGCCCGCCGCCACGATTTTCACCGCCGTCATGGCCGGGCTTGTCCCGGCCATCCACGTGGATCGGCCGGGAATATGTCTTCGGCCATCGCCCAATCGGCGCGACGTGGATTGCATGTTGCGTTGTCGATCCCTTGGGATTGGGATCGGGGACGCCGGCGGGACCTTGCGACGTGGAGGGTCTTGCCGACCGAGGGCATCTCAGGGTCCGCCGGCGTCACGGTCGTCTCGC
>NZ_JAMJXC010000032.1 GCF_023571765.1 Xanthobacter aminoxidans
CCGCAGGAAAACCACCAAAGCTCGCACTCGTCGCCATCGCCAGACGCATCGTCGTCACCGCAAACGCCCTCCTACGCGACAACGTCACCTTCCAAACCTGACCAGCCCTCAACACAGTTGCCGGATCGCATTCCGCTGTCGCTGCATGCGTCCGGGGCGCGAGGGGCGCTCGCCCCTCAGCGGCGCATCTGCTGGAGCAGGACGAGGTCGGGGTAGCCGTCCGGCAGCAGGCCGGCGCGGGCCTGATAGTCCTGGATGGCGACGCGGCTCTTCTGGCCGAGGATGCCGTCCACGTTGCCGATGTCGTAGCCCATCTGGGCGAGGCGGCCCTGGATTTCCTGCCGCTCGGCCTTGGAGAGGCCGCGCTCCTCCTTCGGCCAGGACTGGACGAAGGCGCCGCCGCCGCGCAGCCGGTCGGCGAGATGGCCGATGGCGAGGGCGTAGGCGTCGGCCGGATTGTACTTCAGGATGGCGTCGAAGTTCCGCATCATCAGGAAGGCGGGGCCGTTGGCGCCGCCCGGCAGCAGCAGATAGGCGGTATCGGTGGGGCGCGGGAAGGCGACGCCGTTGGCGCGGCGCACGCCGAGGGCGTTCCATTCCCCCAGCGTCTTCTTGTTGCTGCGGCTGGCGAGGCGGTAGTCGAAGCCCTGCGGCAGCGCCACCTCATAGCCCCACGCCTTGCCGAACTCCCAGCCGTCCAGCTTCAGATTGTTGGCGGTGGAGGCGATGATGTCGGGGATGGAATCCACCACGTTGCGCTTGCCGTCGCCGTCGAAGTCCACGGCGAAGCGCTGGAACGAGGTGGGCATGAACTGGGTGGGGCCGAACGCGCCCGCCCACGACCCCTTCAGATGGTCGTAGGGCACGTCGCCCTTTTCCAGGATCTGCAGGGTGGCGATGAACTCGTCGCGGAAATAGTCCTGCCGCCGGCCGATGCAGGCGAGGGTGGCGGTGGATTCCAGCACGTTGCGCCGGCCGATGCCGTCCGGGTCGCCATAGGTGGATTCAATGCCCCAGATGGCGGTCACGGCGTAGCGGTCGACGCCATAGGCCTTTTCCGCCCGGTCGAAGATGGGCTTGTAGCGCTCCAGAATCTCCCGGCCCTTCTTCACGCGCGTCTCGGTGACGAGCATGTTCACATAGGCGCCGATGGGCTTGGAGAATTCCGGCTGGCTGTCGAGATAGTCCATGATCTTCATCTGCGGTTGCAGCGAAGCGGTGTACGTCTCGAAGGTGCGGCGGGAGACGCCCTTGGACTGGGCCAGCGGCCACAGATTGGCGATGCACTGGGGGAAGTTCGCCTCGGCCTGGGCGATGGCCTGCGGCGTCATCAGCGGATGGCCGGCGCCGGCCGGCGGGGTCTGCTGGGCTGGCGGGAAGCCGAAGATGGAGCCGGTCGTCTGGGCCTGTCCGGCGGCGGGGCTGACGAGACCGGCAAACAGCGCGAGCGTCACGGCCACGCCGCTTCCGAAGGTGGTCCTTTCGCGCGTCGTCGATGCCATCTTGAAAACCTTCCGTTTCCGGCCTGCCACGAGGGCACCGGGATGATCGTCTGAGGCTCCTACTGGGCGGCAATATGGTTGCGTCGCGGTTAATGGATGGCAAGTTTCAACGGCTGGTATGCTGTTGGGGCGGCGTTAACCGAAGTTGGGGAACACGGCCGAGATCTCTGCCGTTGCCACTCGGCTGCCATAGGGGCAGGAAAGGTTTCCAGGCGGCGGCGTGCCGCGCAGGGCGCCGTCCGCGCCGAGCTGTGCTAGACGACGGGCGTGGGTATTCAGGAGGGGCATTACTCAAGATGCGTAGACCCATTCGCAAGGCGATCCTACCCGTCGCGGGCCTCGGCACGCGCTTCCTTCCGGCGACCAAGGCGGTGCCGAAGGAGATGCTGACGGTGGTGGACCGGCCCGTCGTGCAGCACGTGGTGGACGAAGCCCGCGCCGCCGGCATCGAGCACATCGTTTTCGTCACCGGCCGCAACAAGGCGGTGATCGAGGACCATTTCGACCGCCAGTTCGAGCTGGAGCGCACGCTTCAGGAGCGCGGCAAGGTCAAGGAGCTGGAGCAGCTCGACCGCGACACGCCCAAGGCCGGCACCACCTCCTTCACCCGCCAGCAGCTGCCCCTGGGCCTCGGGCATGCGGTGTGGTGCGCGCGCGACATCATCGGCGACGAGCCGTTCGCGCTGCTGCTGCCGGACATGCTGCACATGCCCAAGGCCGGCAATGGCAACGGCCACGGCTGCCTCGGCTCCATGGTCGAGGCCTACAACGAGACCGGCGGCAACGTGGTGGCGGTGTACGAGGTGCCGGACGACCAGACCCACCAGTACGGCATCGTCGGCACCGGCGCCGATGCGGCGAAGGGCGCCAAGGCCATCACCCAGATGGTCGAGAAGCCCAAGGCCGGCACCGCGCCGAGCAACCTCGCCATCTCCGGCCGCTACATCCTCCAGCCCGGCATCTTCGACCTGCTTGCCAAGCAGGAGCGCGGCGCCGGCAACGAGATCCAGCTGACCGATTCCATGCTGAAGCTGAAGGAAACCGAGCCGTTCTACGCGGTGCGGTTCGACGGCTCGGTCTATGACTGCGGCTCGAAGATCGGCTTCCTCATGGCCAATGTGGCCTATGCGCTGTCCCGCCCCGACATCGAGGGCGAGTTCCGCGCCGAGCTGAAGGCGATGCTGGGCGGGAACTGAGGGCGTTCGGCGCCCCCGACCGCTTTCAAACCGACGGCGTCATGGCCGGGCTTGTCCCGGCCATCCACGTCGGGTCGAAAGAGCCGGGCGCCGCGGATTTATTCCCAGCCGAACCCCGTGGATGCCCGGGACAAGCCCGGGCATGACGGTGGCGCGGGGCGGCGAGGGCGGTTTAGCCTATTCCGCCGCCACCGCCGTCGGGGCCGGCGGGTTGCGGAAGCGGGCGAGGAGGTCCTTTTCCTCGGCCTTCGCGGCTTCGAGGTGCCGCACCTTCACAGGACCGAAGCCGCGGATCTTCTCCGGGATGGAGGCGATGGCGACGGCGAGCGCATGGTTGGCGGGATCGAGCTTCGCCAGCAACTCTCCCACCGTGCGCTCATAGTCCGCGATCAGCGCCCGCTCGGTCCGGCGTTCTTCCGTGTAGCCGAACACATCCAGCGCCGTGCCGCGCAGGCCCTTCAGCTTCGCCAGCAGGGAAAAGCCCTTCATCATCCACGGGCCGAGGGTGATCTTGCGCAACTCCCCCGTCGCGTCGTTGCGGCGGGCGAGGAGCGGCGGGGCGAGGTGGAACTCGAACCTGAGATCGCCGTCGAAGGCCGCGTCCGCCTGGGCGCGGAACGCGCCGTCGGCATAGAGCCGGGCGACCTCGTATTCGTCCTTGTAGGCCATGAGCTTGTAGAAATTCTTCGCCACCGCCTCGGCGAGCCCGCCGCGACCGGGCGTCTTGGCCTGCTCGGCCGCGCGCACCTTGTCCTCCAGCGCGGTGTAGCGGGCGGCATAGGCGGCGTTCTGGTAGCGCGTGAGATCTGCGACGCGCCGGGCGATCACCTCGTCGAGGCTCTGGGAGAGGCGCCGGGCGTCGCTGGAGACAGTCCCCTTGGGCGTGGCGATGGCCTCCACCGCCTTCGGATCGTGGGCGGCGCGGCGGCCCCAGAGGAAGGCGGCCTTATTCATGGCCACCGCTTCCCCGTTCAGCTCGATGGCCCGCTCGATGGCGGCGGCCGAGAGGGGCAGGGCGCCGAACTGGTAGGCATAGCCCACCATGAAGATGTTCTGCGCCAGCGCATTGCCGAACAACGCCTGGGCGAGGCGGCTCGCCTCGATGAAATGGGTCTGCGGCTCGCCCACCAGATCGCGGATGGTGCGCTTGATGCGCTCGGTGGGCAGAGAATAGTCGGCATTGCGGGTGAAGTCGCCGGGCAGCACCTCGTGGGTGTTCACCACCACGATGGTCTTGCCCGGCTTCACCGCCGCCAGCACCTTCTTGGTGCCGGCCACCACCAGATCGCCGCCCAGCACCACGTCGGCGCCGCGCGCTGGGACGCGGATGGCGGTAATGTCGGCGGGGTCGTTGGCGAGGCGGATGTGGCTGTAGACCGCGCCGCCCTTCTGGGCGAGGCCGGCCATGTCGATCATGCCGCAGGCCTTGCCTTCCAGATGCGCCGCCATGCCGAGGATCGCGCCGATGGTGACGACGCCGGTGCCGCCGACGCCCGTGGCGATGACGCCATAGGTGCCGTGGATCTCGGGATGCGCCGGCTCCGGCAGTTCCGGCCAGCTGTCGGCGCCGGCCGCCGCGCCGGCGCTCTTCTTCGGCTTGGCGCCCTTCACGGTGACGAAGGAGGGGCAGAAGCCGTTCACGCAGGAGAAGTCCTTGTTGCAGGACGACTGGTCAATCTCGCGCTTGCGGCCGAATTCGGTCTCCAGCGGCTGCACGGAGACGCAGTTGGACTTCACCCCGCAATCGCCGCAGCCCTCGCAGACGCGCTCGTTGATGAGCACCCGCTTGTCCGGATCGGGGAACTGGCCGCGCTTCCTGCGCCGGCGCTTCTCGGAGGCGCAGGTCTGGTCGTAGATCATCACCGTGACGCCGGGAATGGCCGCCAGCTCCCGCTGCACGGCGTCCAGCTCGTCGCGGTGGTGGATGGTGAGGCCGGCAGGCCAGAGGGTGTTGGCGGGGTATTTCCCCGGCTCGTCGGTGACCACGACGACCCGCTCCACCCCTTCCGCCGCCACCTGCCGGGCGATGACGGGCACGGTGAGGTCGCCGTCATGCTTCTGGCCGCCGGTCATGGCGACGGCATCGTTGAAGAGGATCTTGTAGGTGACGTTCACTTTGGCGGCGCAGGAGGCGCGGAGCGCCAGATAGCCCGAATGGTTGTAGGTGCCGTCGCCGAGGTTCTGGAACACGTGGCCGCGCTTGGAGAAGGAGGATTCGCCGATCCAGTTGGCGCCCTCGCCGCCCATCTGGGTGAAGCCGGTGGTCTCCCGGTCCATCCACTGCACCATGTAATGGCAGCCGATGCCGGCGTAGGCGCGCATGCCCTCGGGCACCTTGGTGGACGAATTGTGCGGGCAGCCGGAGCAGAAATAGGGAATGCGCGTCGCCACGTCGGAGGTGGCGGCGAGCACCCGCTGCGCCTCCTCCAGCTCCGCCACGCGCGCGGAGATGTCCGGGATGTCGCCATAGGCGAGGAGCCGGCGGCCGAGCTGAATGGCGATGTCGTTGGGGTCGAGCGCGCCCTTCACCGGGAACAGCCAGCGGCCCTGCTCGTCCTTCTTGCCGATGCAGACGGGCTGGTTGGCGGTGCCGTACAATTCCTCGCGCACCTGCACCTCAATGAGGGAGCGCTTCTCCTCCACCACCATGATGAGGTCGAGGCCCTTGGCGAACTCGTAGAGGCCCTGCGTTTCCAGCGGCCAGGGACAGGCCACCTTCCAGATGCGGATGCCGAGATCGTTGGCGCGCACCTCGTCGATGCCCAGCTCGTCCAGCGCGAGGCGGACGTCGAGGTACGACTTGCCCACGGTGGCGATGCCGATGCGCGGGCGGGCGCCGCCGGAGGTGATGAAGCGGTTGAGGCGGTTGGCCCTGAGGAAGTGCAGCACCGCGTCGCGCTTGAACTCCTGAAGCCGCTCCTCCTGCGCCAGCGGCGTGTCGCCGAGGCGGATGTTGAGGCCGCCGGGGGGCATCTCGAAGCCCAGCGCCGGCTCGATGCGCACGCGGTCCAGCCGTCCGTCCACGATGCCGGTGGACTCGATGGTGTCCTTCACCGCCTTGAGGCCGACCCAGGTGCCGGCGAAGCGGGAGAGCGCCCAGCCGTAGAGGCCGTAATCGATGATCTCCTGCACGCCCGCCGGGTTCAGCACCGGGATCATCACGTCGACGAAGTGGAACTCGCTCTGGTGGGCGGTGGTGGAGCTTTCGCAGGTGTGGTCGTCGCCCATGAGGGCCAGCACGCCGCCGTGGCGGGAGGTGCCGGCGTTGTTGGCGTGGCGGAACACGTCGCCGGAGCGATCGACGCCCGGCCCCTTGCCGTACCAGAGGCCGAACACGCCGTCATACTTGCCTTCCCCGCGCAGTTCCGCCTGCTGGGAGCCCCACAAAGCGGTGGCGGCGAGATCCTCGTTGAGGCCGGACATGAACTTGATGTCGTTGGCCTTGAGCACCTTCTCGGCGCGCAGGAACTGCTGGTCGAGCCCGCCGAGGGGGGAGCCGCGATAGCCGGTGACATAGCCGGCCGTGTTGAGGCCGGTGCGCCGGTCGCGCTCCTTCTGCATCAAGGCGAGGCGGACCAGGGCCTGCGTGCCCGATACGAACACGCGCTCCTGGGACAGGTCATATTTGTCGTCGAGCGAAACAGGCTTCAGAGCCATCGCGACGCCTCCAGCGGGGCCGGGCAGGGGACGGCGTCGCGTGGAAATCACGCGCACCGTTCGCCTTTAGGCTGGCACGGAGTGTCGCACCCGGCAATTTCGTTGTTCCAATTCAAGGCGCAACGAAATTGCCGAAAAGCTGGGCGTGACGAATTTTGGTGCATCGCAACCGAATTTGGCTGCGCTGCGGGAGCTTAGCCCGGCAGCAGGCGCTCGCTTTCGAGATAGCCGGTGAGCAGGCCGAAGCCGAACAGCATCACCAGCAGGGCGGCGCCAAGCTCCACCCCCAGCCGGGCCATGACGGACCATTTGGTGTCCCGCCCGGCGATGCGGACGGCAAGCCGTTTGCCATAGACGGCGATGGCCGCGATGGCCGTCACGGTGGCGGCGGTGCCGAGGCCCATGGCGAAAGCGGAGGCGACGCCGCTCAGGAACACGCCCTGCGACAAGGCGAAGGTGAGCACCAGAATGGCGCCGGAGCACGGCCGCGCCCCGGCCGAGACCACGGCGATGGCGGCGCGCTTCCATCCGCCCTGTCCCGCGAGGAGCGCGGGGTCGGGGGCGTGCTTGTCGCCGCAATCGCAGTCGGCGGCATGGATATGGCCGACATCCCCCCGCGCCGCAGCAACCAGGGCGCGGCCCTTCACGATCGCGAGATAAAGCCCGAACAGGCCGATGCCGCCATAGGCCGCGACTTCCACCACCGTCATGGCCTGCGCCATGGAGACGGCGGTCGCCCCCAGCGCCAGCGCCAGGATGCCGACGAACAGGATGGCCGCCACCGCCTGCACCATGCCGGCGGCCAGCGACAGGGCCGCGCCCCGGCGCAGCGTGCCGCCATCGGCGAGGAGATAGGAGGAGATCACCGCCTTGCCGTGTCCGGGGCCGGCGGCATGGAACACGCCGTAGGCGAAGGACAGGCCGGCGAGGAGGAAGGTGGCATTGCCATCCTTCTTGGCCGCGCGCACGGCCCCCACCAGCGCGCGGTAGAATTCCGACTGCTTGGCGAGGATGAAGCCGGTGATGCCGGAGGGCGGGGCGCCGCCGCCGCCGAGGCCGAAGGGCGTCGCCTTTGGTCCGCCGCCCCCGGGCGGGCCGAAACCCTGCGCGAAGGCGAGGTCCGGATAGAGCACCAGCGCCACCAGCAGAGCGAACAGCACCACCGCGCCGAGCCCGAGAACGATCATCCCCGCCCGGCGCATCCGCCCGGGGACCGCCGCAGGGAACCCGCTCACGGGCACTTCACCGTGATCTTGTCCGCAAACTGGGCGCCGTAGGTGCTGCCCGCGGTCAGCCCGGCAAAGAAGGCCTCATTGAGCGTCGAGCTGGCCGGCGGCTCCGGCGAGGTGACTTCCTGCGTGCAGCCGGCCGGCGCTGCGACCATCTTCACCGGATCGTTGTCGGCGAAGGAGAAGGAGACGAACACGGTCGGATCATAGATCTCGATGGTGGCCGCGCCCTTCACCGCGATGGGCTTGGCCAGCGGCAAGGTGAAGTGCAGGGTCAGCAGCTCGTTCTCGTAGGTGAGGTAATAATCCACCGGGTCCTTGAAGGCGAGCTTGCCGGTGGCGGTCTTCCCCCGGACGAAATAGTCATATTCCTTCAAGGAGGTGACATTCACCTCGGCGAGCGGCTTCAGCACGTCGTCGCCATAGCTGCCGTCCTTCTGCTTCTCCAGCCCCTGCAAGGCGAAGGCGGTGAAGGCGTCGTCGAAGGTCCAGGCCTGCTTGAGGGCGGTGAGCTTGCCGTCGGCGCCGTAGACCACCTCGGTCTTCATGGTCACCCAGACGTGGGGATGGGCCTCCGCCACCCCGGGCAGGAGCGCCGCGGCGAGCAGCATGACGACGGGCAGCAGGCGCGCCAGCATCCGAATCTACTTCCTTGTGTCGGGGCGAACCCCTCTCAGGTCGCGCGAGACTTCGGCGGAATGGTGACGCCGGTCCCTACAGGCCCCATGACACGCGGATATGACACGCGGGTGTGACAGGGCCTGCCTGTGCGTCATATTCCGTGCGTCACATCGGCCGGCGCACCCTTACCAAGGGTCAGCTGTCCTCGTGCTTCGGTTTTTCCGCCGCGCGGCGGCCGAAGTCGGGGGCGGCGGTCTCCTGGCCCTGCTCGATGATGGAGCGGCGGATGGCGCGGGTGCGGGCGAAGTGCTCGAACAGCACGTCCCCGTCGCCGTAGCGGATGGCCCGCTGCAACGCCGTCAGGTCCTCGGTGAAGCGGCCGAGCATCTCCAGCACGGCGTCCCGGTTGGTCAGGAACACGTCGCGCCACATGGTGGGGTCGGAGGAGGCGATGCGGGTGAAGTCGCGGAAGCCGCCGGCGGAGAACTTGATGACCTCGGAGGTCAGCGTCTCCTCCAGATGCGCCGCCGTGCCCACGATGTTGTAGGCGATGAGGTGCGGCACATGGCTGGTGATGGCCAGCACCAGATCATGGTGCTGGGCGCTCATGGTCTCCACATTCGCCCCCGCCGCCCGCCACAAGCCGACGATGCGCGCCACCGCCTCGGGGGCCGCGCCCTCTGGCGGGGTGACGATGCACCAGCGGTTCTCGAACAGGGTGGCGAAACCCGCGTCGGGGCCGGAAAACTCGGTTCCGGCCACCGGATGGGCGGGGATGAGATGGGCGTGGGCCGGCACATGGGGGGCCATGGCCTCCACCACGAAGCCCTTCACCGATCCCACGTCCGAGAGGATGGCGCCGGCCTTGAGGCGCGGCCCCACCACCTCGGCGACCTTGCCGGAGGCGCCGACCGGCACGGCGACGACCACGATGTCGGCGCCATCCGCGGCTTCGCCCGCATCCTGCGTCACCACGTCGGCGAAGCCGAGCTGCCGCACGCGGTCGCACACGGCGGGGTCGGCGTCGGCGACGACGAGGGTGCCGGCGAGATGCTTCTCCCGCGCGGCGCGGGCAAGCGACGAGCCGATGAGACCCGCGCCGATGATGGCGAGGCGCGGCACGAGGGGCTGGATCACTTGGTGGGCCCCTTGGTGGTCCCCGCCGCTCCGCCGGCCATGAACTCAGTCAGCGCGGCGACCACCAGCTCGTTGGCCTCCTCAGTGCCCACCGTCATGCGCAGGGCGTTGGGCAGGCCGTAGCTCGCCACCTGCCGCAGCACCAGGCCACGGCGCATGAGGAAGGCATCCGCCTCCTTCGCCGTGCGGCCGGGCTCCTCCGGGAAGTGGATGAGCAGGAAGTTGGCGACGGACGGCGTCACCTTCAGCCCGAGCGCCTCGATCTTGCCGGTGAGCCAGGGCAGCCACTTGGAATTGTGGGCGACCGACTTCTCCACATGGGCGGCATCGGCAATGGCCGCAGCGCCCGCCAGCAGGGCCGGGGTGTTCATGTTGAACGGCCCGCGGATGCGGTTCATGGCGTCGATGACATGGGCCGGGCCCACCGCCCAGCCGATGCGCAGCGCGGCGAGGCCGTGGATCTTGGAGAAGGTGCGGGTCATCAGCACGTTCTCGGCGGAGAGCGCCAGCTCCAGCCCGGTCTCGTAGTCGTTGCGGCGGACATATTCGGCATAGGCCGCGTCCAGCACCAGCAGAACGTTGGAGGGCAGGCCCGCGTGCAGGCGCTTTACCTCGTCGAACGGCAAATAGGTGCCGGTGGGGTTGTTCGGATTGGCGAGGAAGACGAGCCGCGTCTTCGGCGTCACCAGCGCGAGCAGCGCGTCCACGTCGGCCGTGAGGTCGCGTTCCTTCGCCACGACGGGCACGCCGCCAGCGGCCAGCGTCGCGATCTTGTAGACGAGGAAGCCGTGCTCCGAATAGATCACCTCGTCGCCCGCGCCCACATAGGTGTGGGTCACGAGGTTCAGGATCTCGTCGGAGCCGGCGCCGCAGATGATGCGCTCGGGATCAAGCCCATTGGCCTTGGCGATGGCCTCGCGCAAAGCGCGGGCGGAGCCGTCGGGATAGTCCTCCAGCTTGAGCCCGGCCTCGGCGAAGGCGGCGACGGCCTTCTCGCTCGGGCCAAGGGGGGTCTCGTTGGAGGAGAGCTTGAACACCTTCTCCACCCCCGGCGCGTGGCTCTTGCCCGGCACATAGGCCTCGATGGCGAGCACGCCCGGCTTCGGCTCAGGCCGGCCGGTGGGGATCGGGTCGTTCAGCACGGCGGACATCTCGGGTAACTCCAGACAATCTTTCTTCACGGCCGGGCGGCGGGGCGCACCACCTTGTGGGTGGCGGCGTGGCTGCCCACCTCGGCGACGGCGCGGATGCCCGCGCCCGCTTCAGTGAGGGCGCCCGTCACCTCGTCCACGGCATGGCCGGGGGGCAGGGACACCAGCAGAGCGGCGCCGTCGAGGGCTTCATCCGGCGCCACCACCACCTCGGCGAAGGCGGGTATGGCACGGCCGGCGGCCGCGCTCCATCCCGTCACGCGCAGCGAATAGACGCGGACCTCGCGCACGGCGGCATCGGCGATGGGGTGGGACACCACGAACACCGGCAGGCCGGCGGGGTGGTCGTCGCGCTCCACGAAGGGCAGGCGGGCGATGATCTTGGGCGCGCCTTCCGCCTCCAGCGCCGTCCACCAGGGGTCGGCGGCAGACGGAGAGGGGGCGGCGGCCAGCAGGCCGAGATCGCCGCGCGAGCCGGCCACCGCATCGATCACGCCGCGCGCACCCATGTGGGGCAGGAACGGCACGGTGAAACCGAAATGGAAGCGCGCGCTGTCGCGCATGGGCGCCTCGCCGCCGGAGAGGTCGGCGTGCACGGAATAGGGCGCCTGCACATAGGTGAAGGTGGCGATGATGACGCGCCAGATGCTCTCCACCGTATCGAGCGGCAGCAGGCCGTGGTGGCGCTCCACGAGCCGGCGCATCATGTCCGCCTCGCGGGCGGGGCGGAAGGCGGAGCCGCCCTCGGTGCCCTGCGTGTGCTTCACCTGCACCAGGCGGTCGATGATCTCGCTGCGCTCCATGAGCAGCTGGTGCATGGCCGCGTCGATGCGGTCGATCTCGGAGCGCAGGTCGGCCAGTGAGAGCGGAGCGTCGGAGAGGGGAGCGTCGTTGTGTGTCATTGGCGTTCGCGCGTCTGGAGCGCGACGCCCTGGCGGATGAAGTCCGTCCGCCGGATGAAACGCCCCTCCAACTCGGGGACGGAGACCGCGGGACCCGATCCGCCTGCGTCGCAGGCTTCCGGCACGCCCTCCAGCCGGCGAGGCTTACCGGGAACGGGCGCGGGAATCAAAACTTTGTTGCGCGCCGTGCCGGTATCCAGGCGCTCTAGCGCTTGAAATAGCCCTTCACCAGATGCTGCGCGACGAAGGCGTCGATGGCGGCGTGGATGGTGTCCCAGCGGGGCAAGGCGTTCGCCGGCACCTCCACGGCGGCGGACCAGACGGGCGTCTGGAACCAGAGCTGCGCGCGGGCGTCGGCGACATCGGGGCTTGCCGGCAGGCGGGCGAGCACGCCGCGATCCTCGGAGATGCGCACCAGATAATCGCCGCCCGCTGCCGGAAACCGCTCCAGATCGTTGAGGAAGCCCTGCCGTTTGTCCTCCCGCCGCACGCTGGCGATGGTCTTGGTCATGCCGGCGAAGTCGGGGTGGGGGCCGAGATGGAAGGCGGTGACGCGGATGGTCGGGTCATCCCCCGCCGGTGCGGCTTCCGCAGTCCCTGCCGCACGCGGCGGCGCGACGCCGGGCGTCGCGGCATGGGCCGCCATGGCGGTGGCCATGTCCGAGAGGGGGAAGGCGAAGGCGGTCTCTCGGCTGCGGATGAGGCAGCCGAGCAGGCCCAGCTCCCGCGGCGCGAGGGCATAGCGCGCGGGGAAGGCGAAGAGGTCGTCCCCGGCGCGGTAGAACAGCGTCTCGCCATATTTGGCGACCGCCGCCTGCCGCGCCTCTTCCGCCTTGCCGGACGGGACGGAGGCGGGTTGGGCGGGAGGCTTCGCGGCGGGTTTCGCGACCGGCACGGGCTGGCAGAGCGCGGGGGGAATGTCGGGAACGGGAGCCATCCCGCAACTCTACTCCGTCAGGTCAGGCCGATGCGATAGGTCTGGGGAAACGGCGTGCCCGCCATGTCCACCGGCGCCAGCGGGCGGGCGGAGGGGCGCAGCAGCACGCGTTTCACGATCTCCGGGATCATGGTGCCGCCCACATAGCGGCCGAGGCATTCGTGGTGCCCGTAGCCGAAATGCAGGTAGGTGTGGAACGGCCGATCCGGCTTGAAGGCGTCCGGCTCCGGCACGAAGTCCGGGTCGAACATGGCGGAGAGGCTCAAGGGGAGCACCACCGTGCCCTTGCCCAGCACCTTCTCCCGCGCCGTGCCCTTGGCGAGGGTGTAGGTCGCCGCCGCCTCGCGGAACATGAAGGCGACGATGGGCGAGAAGCGCAGCGCCTCCCACACATAGCCGTCGAACACGGCGTCATCCCCCGCCTTGGCGGCGGCCCGCGCATCGGCCAGCACTTCCGGCCGGGCGAAGAGTTCGGCCAAGGCGTTGATGGCGGCTTCCGCCGTGGTCTCGATGGCGCCGATGAGCAGGCCACCGATATTGATGACCACCCGGTCCATGCCGAAATGGTCCGCCGCCGGCAAATTGAGGCTGAGGATGCGGGTGAGGCTGTCGTCCGGCGCGGTGCCGGCCTTGATCTCGGCGATGCGCGCGGGGATGAGGGCGGCGAACAAGGCGCGCAGCTTCACCCGGCTGTCCTCCGCCGCCTTATGGATGGCGTCGGCGTCCGGGCGGTCGTCGTAGGGCAAATTGTTGAACTGGTCCATCTGGTTGGCATAGGACCAGTCGAGCAGGTCGGCGTCCGGCCCCTTGATGCCGAAGAAGCGCTGCACGATGCGCAGGGGCACGAGCCGCGCCAGCTTCTGCACCGCCTCGATCTCGGACCCCGCCGCATTCAGCGCGGCGTCGGCGATCTCGGCCACGGCGGCGCGGATCTTCGGCAGGTCGTCCCAGGCGAGGATGGCGCGCATCACGGACTTGTCGCGGTAGTTCACCACCGTCTCGTCCATGGCGAGCATGAAGTCGCCCATCTTGGGCTTGTAGAGATCGACGGTGAACACCTTCGGCACGGACAGGATCTCGATCACGTCCGCCCGTTTGGCGATGAGCGTCACCTCGCTGGTCTCATAGACCGGGGCGTGGGCGCGCAGCTCGGCGAAGAAGGGGCGCGGCTCGCTGGAAATCCAGCCCCGCGCCAGCGGCCAGCGCTCGGCGGGGCGGACGGCGGCGAGCTTGTCGAGATAGGGCGTGTAGGGGCGCACGCGCGCCGCGGCCTCAGGGACGGACATCGGGCCCCTCCAGGATCTTGAGGTATTCGATGATGGCATAGCGATCCTCGGGGGAGAGCTTCGCCCCGGTGGGGAAGGCGTGGCCGCGATTGGAATTGCCGGGCAGGGCGGTGTCGAAGCGCGACACGCGCACCCGCTCCGCCTCGGGGATCGAGTCGTAGGACGAGACGAAGCCCAGCTTCTCCGCGTCGAAGCGCTTCGAGCCCACATAGAACACCGCCGGGCGCTCCTCCTCGGGGGAGAGCAGGTCATAGATGGTGGGCACCGAACCGTTGTGCAGGAACGGCCCCGTCGCCCACACGCCGGCCAGCGGGCCGGCCTTGTAGCTCGGCGGCAGCAGCCAGCCGGATTGCGGCGTGTCGCTGCCGGGGGCGAAGCGCCAGCCATAGGCGGCCTTGCGGGCGTCGCCGGTGATGCCGCGGGCGCGCAGATTGTTCTCGGTGAGGGTGGTCACCGCCGCCAGCAGCAGCGAGCCGGCGAGCACTTCCTTGCCGTCCTGGGAGTGCGGCGCGGCCCCGAGCAGGGGCGCGAAGGGGCCGGGCTTGGCGTAGCGGGTGATGAAGTTCATCGCCATCTTCGGGTCGGTCTTCACGGTGTCGATGTTCACCATGGAGACGGCCAGCCACTGCCGCCCGCCCTCGGTCTCGGCGGCCGGGGTGAGGCGATAGTCGGGGCCGCCGTGGCAGCCGGCGCAATTGGCCTTGAACAGCTCGGCGCCGCGCTTCGCCTTGGCGGTGTCCACCTTGCCCAGCTCCTTCTCCGGCCACGGCGGCGGCTTCAGCGTGGAGACCCAGGCTTCCAGGTGGACCAGATTGTCGCCGAGCGCCGTGGAGCTGGCGTCCCTGAGGTTGCCGTTGGCGAAGTCCGGATGGCCGAACACGCCCAGCACCTCGCCGAGATTGCGGCCGAGCGGGTTGCCGGCGACGCCGTTCCACTGCACGTAGCGCTGCCAGGGCGTGGTCCACAGGAAGGGGTAGCTCACCGGCGCGTCGGGGATGCGGTAGTTGGCCGGCTCGTTGAGCGCGGTGGCGGAGACCGCGTTCAGGATGTGGCCGAAGGCATCAAGCCGCCCGCGCCCGTAGGGCACCGGCGTCCAGGAGGCGGCCTCCAGCCGCCGGATCTCGGTGGCGAGAGCTTCCAGCGCCGGGCGCACGGCCTTCGGGTCCATGGCCACGAGCCGCGCCGCGAAGCGGTGGAACTTGGCGGGATCGGCGAGGGTGATGTCGAGCGCCTTGCTGAGGCGCGCCATCAGAAGCTGGTAGTCGCCCTGCGAGGCGCCGCCGTCGATACGGATGCGCGCGCCGGTCTTCGCCTCGATGTCGGCGGTGTGGCAGGCGGCGCAGGTGAGGCCGACCATGGGGCCGAGCGCGCTCGTGCCGGGGCGCGGGTCCTTTACGAAGCCGATGGGCAGGCCGTCCGGATTGAGGGCCGAGGGGCCGTCCGCCGGCAGGAAGCCCATCTCCGCCACATGGGCGGGATCGAGGAACAGCTTGTCGGACAGCGGCTGCTCCAGCGCCCGCAGCATGGCGTAGGGCATCAGCTGGGAGCCCTGGGAGGTGAAATAGAACTGCTCGCGCATCTCCTTCGACCAGCCCTGGTCGAGCGGCTGCGCCTTGCCCGGCTCGGCCGGCGCCTCGTTGCGCGACATGATGGCGTCGGTGAGGGCGGCCAGCCCCAGAAACCCGATGATCCCCGCCCCGAGGATCAGACCCTTGCGCCCCAGCATTCTTGCCCCCGGATCGTCCTGCGTCTGCGGCCCCTGCCGGAAGACGCCCGTTTGAACCCCTCAATCGTGAGCGGCCGCGCCATCTCGGGCGCGGCCGTATGATGTCCACGCGCCATGAATGCGCGATGAACCGGTGCGCGATGAACCGTCAGACCAGCGACAGGTCGACGCTCTCGCGCAGCCGCGCGACGAGTTCGCCCTGCCGGTTGGTGCCGGTCTTCTCGTAGAGCGCCTTCAGCTGGCTGCGCGCGGTGGAGAGCGCCACGTTGCGCTGCTGGGCGAAGTCGGCGAGGGAGGCCCCCACCGCCAGCGCCGCCGCCAGCGCCGCCTCGGAGGGCGTGAGCTTGAAGGTGGTCTGGATGCGCCGTGCCACGTCCGCCCCGCCGCGTCCCGGCTGGCGCACCACCACCGCGATCTGCGAACGGGTGGCGAGGCGCGGGCTGCCCTCGCCCGCCGGCAGCGGATGCAGCGACACCCGGTAGGGGCCGGCATCCTCGCCCGCGCGCGGCACTTCCATGTGCTCGGCATGGGTGATGTTGGCCTCGCCCCGCGCGGCGGCCAGCGCCAGCGCGACGGCGGAGGCCACCTGCCGGGAGGCGCGGTCGTCGCGGAAGGCGAGCTTGCCCTGCCGGACAGTGATGTCGCCGGACTTCACCATGCTCTCGCCGGCCCGGTTGACGTGGGCGACGTGCATCTCCGCATCCACCAGGAAGATGCCGGCATCCACGATGTCGAGGGCGGCGGCGATGTCGCCCACCTTCGCCTTCGCCTCGTCGAGCAGCGCGTAAAGCTCGAACGCGCGCCTGAGGTGCGGCACCACGAGGCCGAGCTTCTGCCGCTCCGCCTGCCCGAACGGCCCCTGCGCGCGGCCGCGCATGGCGCAGATGGTGGCCATCACGTCGGCTTCCTGGGCGAAGTAGGAGACGAGCGAATGCTCGATGTCCATGGGCTCCACCACCTCGCGGAACAGGGCCGAGGCGCGGAACTGGTCGGGGTCCACCCCGTCCTCGCCGCAGATGACGCGGCCGGGATTGGAGAGGATGTAGGAGAGGCGGGGGTCTTCCGTCGCGTGGCGATAGAGGAAGGTCTTGTAATCGTTGTGGTCGTGGCCCCACACGCGCCAGGTGGGCTTGGTCTGCTGCTTGAGGCTGAAGACCGCGAGCTGGCCGACGCGCCCGTCGATGAAGCGGGTGACGCCTTCGAGCAGGATGCCCCACTGACGGGGATCGCCGGAAAGCTCGTAAACATCCCCGACGAGGCGGGAGTAGTGATCGAGTTCGCCCATGTCCGTCCCATTTTTCGCGCGGCGATATCTCCGGCCGGGCCGGCGATCGCGTCGCCATGATCCGATGGGCCGCCATGGTCCACCCCGCGAGGACCGGACGGCGACTTAGAGTGTGCCTTGAGGCTTGCCCTGGCGCCCGCCGATGCCGGCGGGCGGCCCACGGAGATCGTGAGCGCAGCATTGCACAACCACCTCAAGCTGCAAGACGTCCGAAAGGGGGTCATCCCCCATTCGGATGATGCTGACCGAACCGTTGAAATGGTGACGTATGGGGGAGCCCCGGGGCGGGGGCATCAGAGGAGCGTGCCCTAGAATGCGTGTCGAAAGGCCCCTTGAGATGACCACCGGAAGCGACGAGCAGCGCCCCTCGACCCGGGAGGCGATCAGCGCGCGCGTCCGGAGCCTTGCCATCGAGGCGGGGGCGCGGCCGAGCGACCATGGCTTCGGCCGCATGTTCCCGACCCTGGCGACGCCCTCGCGCGGCATCGGCGAGGGACCGCGGACCCTGAAGGATCTCGCCCGCCTCGCCACCGCCATGGGCGCCTGTGCCGAGGCGCCGAGCGGGCGGCCGCCGCGCCGCCGCGCCGAGGGCGATGCCGACATTCCCGCCGCCTATGCCTTCCTGGTGGAGTTCGTGCTCAACGATCTCGTCTGGGAGCGCCGGCCGGCGGAGGAGGCGCAGCTCGCGGGCGCCCCGACCTTCACTCCCCTGGGCACCTTCTCCACCCTGTTCAACCGCCGGTCCGGCTGCCTCGATCTCGAATCCATCTATGACGCGCCGCGCGATCCCGCCGCCGTGCGCCGGATGCTGCTGGGCGAGGTGTGGCGCAACCCGCTGGGCGAGCCGGCGCTGCCGCCGCGCAAGGGCGCGCGCAACGACCTGCCGCGCCTGCCCCGCGCCCTCGACCCGGCCCGCGATCGCGTGCCGCGCATGAGCGACGCGCGCAACGATCGCAGCCTGCCGCTCAGCCAGCTCCACGTCGCCTTCCTCAAGGCGCACAATGCGCTGGTCGCCACCGGCCGCTCCTTCGAGGCGGCGCGCCGGGCGCTGCGCCAGCGCTACCAATGGATGGTGCTGTTCGATCTCCTGCCCAAGATCGCCGATCCGGCGGTGGTGGAGGAAGTGATGAGCGAGGGGCCGCTGCTGTGGCGGCAGGATCGGCCGGGCGACATCTTCATCCCGGTGGAATTCTGGGCGGCGGCCTTCGCCATCGCCCCCAGCCTCGCCCGGCCCAGCTACGACTACAACCGCCACCTGAGGGACGCGGAAGGGGCGGCGCTCTCCACCCGCACCGCCCTTGGCCCCTCCGGCTCGGGCCCGGACGGCCTGCCGGCGGATCGCATCATCGCCTGGGAAGGCTTCCTGCCGCTGGAGGCGGAGGCGCCGCAGCGGGCGCGGCGGCTCGATACCATCCTCGCCGGCGCGCCGGACACGGTGGAGGCGTCGGCGCTCCGGCACCTGTCGCGCGGCTACCGGCTCGGCCTGCCGAGCGGGCAGGCGGTGGCGCAGCATCTCGGCCTCAGGCCGCTGCGCGACGACACGCTGCTCGCCGCACTGCCCGAAGCCCAGCGCGTTGCCGCTCTGCCGTTCTGCGAGGCGACGCCGCTGTGGTTCTACATCCTCGCCGAGGCGGGCGATCCCGCCGGGCCGGCGGGCAAGCATCTCGGCCCGGTGGGCAGCCGCATCGTCGCCGAGGCGCTGTGGACGCTGGCGCGCCATTCCGACGCCTCCATCCTCGCGCCGGGGGAGCTGCGCGACTTCGACCGCTTCACCCTGAGCGATCTCGTGCTGCTGGCGGCGGAAGAGGACGGCTGAGCCCGCCTCCATCACCATCGCCGAAAAGGCCGCCGGCGCGCTGCGTGCCGGCGGCCTTTTCGCGTCGGCACAACCGCAGGGAGGTGTGGCCGCGGGCAAGCTTCAGTATTGGCGCACTCATTTCATTCACGCTGCCCGGGAATGAAGCAGAACGACCGGTAGTCTGGTAAATATACTTCGTATTATAATACCATTTAAAAGTATTTATGCGTTCACTCAAGAATTGGTGATGACAACATTTTTGGTATGAGCCTATTTTGCGGTGCGGGATCACACGGAAGGGGCGCTTCCGATGGACAGTGTCGATCTGCTCGACGGCGAGCTAAAAGCCGTCGCCTCCCACACGCTTGCCGAACCCCGGCTCACCGAATCCCTGGCCGTCGCCGTGGTCGGCATCGGCTGCCGCTTTCCCGGCGGCATCGCCAGCGGGGCCGACTATTGGTCCTTCCTCGTCGGCAAACGATGCGGCATCCGGGAAATTCCGGCCGATCGCTGGAATTACCGCAACTATTACGATGCGGACCCCGAATGCGCCGGGCGCTCCTATTCCAAATGGGGCGGTTTCCTCACCGGCGACGTGTTCCACTTCGATCCCGCCTTCTTCGACATGGCCCCGCGCGAGGTCATGTCCATGGACCCGCAGCAGCGGCTATTGCTGCAGGTGGCGTTCGAGACCGTCGAGGATTCCGGCATCACCCTGCGCACGCTGCAGAAGAAGCGCACCGGTGTGTTCGTCGGCATCTCCACGTCCGACTTCAGCTATTCCCAGCGCTACCGGCGCGTCGCCACCGATATTTTCGCCGGCACCGGATCGGCCTATTCCATCGCCGCCAACCGCATCTCCCACCGGCTCGACCTCACCGGCCCGAGCATCGCCCTCGACACCGCCTGCTCCTCGGCGCTGGTGGCGGTGGACCAGGCGATCCGCCATCTCTCCATGGGCACCTGCGATGTGGCCCTGGCCGGCGGCGTGAACATGATGCTGGACCCCGGCCCGTTCGTCGCCTTCTCCAGCGCCAACATGCTGTCCGCGACGGGTGCCATCTACACCTTCGACGCCCGCGCCGACGGCTTCGTGCGCGGCGAGGGCTGCGGCCTCGTGCTGCTGAAGCCCCTCGCCCGCGCGGTGGCCGACGGCGACCGCATCTATGGCGTCCTGCGCGGCTCGACGGTCAATCAGGACGGCCGCACGCCGACCCTCACCGCCCCGAGCGACGTGGCCCAGACGGCCATGCTCAACAGCCTGCTGGAGCAGACGGGCATCGATCCGGAGGACGTGGGCTATGTGGAGGCGCACGGCACCGGCACGCCGGTGGGCGACCCCATTGAGGCGAGCGCCATCGGCCGCGTGTTCGGCGCGGGGCGGGTGGACCGGCCGGTGCTGGTGGGCTCCTTCAAGCCCAATCTCGGTCATCTGGAATCCGCCTCCGGCATCGCCGGCCTCATCAAGATCGTGCTCTCGGCGCACCACGGCATCGTGCCGCCGAACCTGAATTTCGAGCGGCCGAACCCCAACATCCCGTTCGACGCCCTCGGCCTGAAAGTGCCGGTGGAGCCGACCCCCTACGATGCCGAGGACGGGGTGCGCCTCTCGGTGGTGAACTCCTTCGGCTTCGGCGGCACCAACGCCTCGGTGGCGGTGGAGAGCTGGCACGGCGGGGGACGGCCCGCGAAGGCAGCGCCCGCGCGGGCGCTGCCGTCGGACGATCCCGCCTTCATCCCCCTCTCCGCCAACGGCAAGCCGGCGCTCGCGCTCTGGGCGGAGGAACTGGCCGAGGCGGTGGACGAGGGCGGCGCGCTGTCCGGCGTCGCCTACGACAACCTCTCGCAGGTGCTGAAGACCAGCCGCGACCATCTCAGCGAGCGCGCCGTGCTCCTCGCCGACCGCGCGGCGCAGGATCTGCCGTACAAGCTGCGCATGCTGGCGCTGGGCGCCGATGCGCCGGCCGAGGAGGCGGAGGTCGTCGCGCCCTACATCATCACCGGTCGCGCCCGCCCGCGCCGGCTCGCCTTCACCTTCTCGGGGCAGGGCGGGCAATGGTGGGCCATGGGCCGCAAGCTGCTCACGTCCGAGCCCACCTATCGCGCCTTCGTGGAGGAGTTCGACGCCGTGCTGAAGCCGTGGACCGGCTGGTCCGTGGTGGAGGAGGTGTTGAAGGCCGAAGACAAGACCCGCATCAACGATGCGGACGTGACCCAGGCCTCCATCTTCACCATGCAGGTCGGCCTCTACCGCATGTGGCGCGAGCGCGGCCTCACCCCGGAACTGCTGGTGGGCCACAGCTTCGGCGAGGTGGCGACCACCTACATCGCCGGCTGCATCGATCTCGAAACCTGCGCGAAGATCATCTACCACCGTGGCCTCATCCCCCACGGCAGCACCCGGCGCGGCGCCATGGCGACGCTGGGCGTCACCTACGACCAGCTCGCGCCCCTCCTGCCGGATGACGGCAGCGTGGTGGTGGCGGCCTATAACGGCCCCACGGCGCAGACCATCTCCGGCATGGAAGCGCCGGTGGACGCGGTGCTCGCCGAAGTGCGCCGGCTGTTCCCCGATGTCACCGCCCGCCGCCTCACCATGGATTTCGGCTGGCACTCGCCCCACCTCGACGATTGCGAGGCGAAGTTCCGCGCAGGGCTGGGCGAGATCGACTGGAAGCCGCCGTCCATCCCCATCGTCTCCACGGTCACCGCCATGCTGGAGACGCGGTTCGACAGCGAATACTGGTGGCAGAATCTGCGCCAGCCGGTGAACTACAAGAAGGCCATCGATTTCTGCCTCGATCTCGGCATCGACGCCTTCCTCGAGCTGGGGCCGCACCGCACGGTGACGCCGCTGATCCACGGCATCGCGCAGGAGCGCAACGCCGCCGTGGTGGCCGTGCCCTCGCTGGAGCGGCAGGGCGATGATCGCCTCGTCATGGCCCGCTCCATGGCGAGCCTCTATGTGAACGGCGTCGGCTTCGACTGGACCGAGGCGGCGAAGGATGCGGAGGCCGACGCCCCCGCCCGCGCGGAGCATCTGGCCCTGCCGCGCCGCCCCTGGGCCAACGAGCGCCTCGTGCAATTGCCACTGGAGGCCAAGCAATTCCTCTTCGATGCCGACCGCCACCCGCTGCTCGGCTGGCGCGAGAGCGGGCCGGAGCCGGCCTGGACCAACGAGCTCACGCTGAAAAGCCTCAAATATCTCGCCGACCATCGCCCCGGCGGGGACTGCCTGTTCCCCACCGTGGGCTATGTGGAGATGATGGCGGCGGCCCTGCGCGAGCTGTTCGGCGCGGCCCCGGTGGAATTGCGCGACTTCAAGATCATGGAGGCGCTCTCCATTGGCACCGACGACGTGGTGCTGCTGCGCACCTCGTACGATCCGGTCACAAGCCGCCTGCGCATCTCTTCGCTCAAGCGCGACACCGACGAGGACTGGCGCCTGCGCGTGGAAGCCTATGGCTGGCAGCACGCCTTCACGCTTCCCAAAGCGACGTTCGACCCGGCCGTGCTCTCCGGTACCCCCGCCATCACGCGGGAGGATTTCTATCGCCTCACCGCCCGCCACGGGCTCGACTACGGCCCTTCGTTCCAGGCGGTGGAGGCGCTGTGGCTACCCGGCCCGCGCCATGCGGTGGCGCGCATCGTCAGCGCCGAGGCGGCGCGGCGCACCGGCTTCGTCGCCTTCCCCGGTCTGTTCGATTCCGTGTTGCAGGCGGGCCTCGTGGTGGACGACGTGGATGCCGGTCTCTGGATCCCCGGCGAGCCCTTGCCTGATATGGAGGAGGTGGGCGGCAAGTATCGCCTCATGCTCCCGGTGGGCATCCGCAAGGTGATGGTGGCCGGCCCGCTGCCGAGCGAGGTCATCTGCGAGTTCTTCACCGATCCGCGCGACGACACCGGCATCTATCGCGTCTACGCCCCGGACGGCACGCCGCTTCTGGCGGTGGAGAACCTTCAGGTGAAGACGCTGGGCGCGCTGAAGGCGGCGACCGGCGAGGGCGCCGTCGTCATCGACGAGACCTATGAGAGCGATGCCGACAAGACCCCGGCCCCGCTGCGCACCGGCCGCTGGCTGCTGGTGAGCGGCAATGCCGCCGAGACCGCGCCACTGGCGGTGGCGCTGGAGGCGCAGGGCTCCACGGTGGAGACCATGGATCCGGCGCCCCTGTTCGCCATGGAGGCGGACTCCTTCACGGCGCAGGTGGAAGGCATGCTCGCGGCGCCGGAAGGGCTCGTTGGCATCATCTATGCCGCCACTGCCGGCACACATCTCGGCGACCCCGAAGCCCTCTCCACCGAGGCGCTGCTGGCGGCGGTGGAGCCTGCCGCCAACGGCCTCGTCACGGTGGGCAAGGCGCTGGACCTTCTGCGCACCGCACCCCTGCGGCCCACCCTCGTGGTGCTCGGCCGGGCCGGGCGGCGGGTACCGGGCGACGGCGCCATGACCACGGACGGCCTCGCCGACGCGCCGCTCCTCGGCCTCACCCGCACCATCGCCAATGAATGCCCCGAATTCGCCGTCCGCCATGTGGACGCCGATGCTTCGGCCTTCGCCGCCGGGGTCGCGCTGGCCCAGGCGGTGGCGGAGGAGAGCGCGGAGGCGGAGATCGTGCTGCGCGGCGCCGGCCGGCTCGTGCCGCGCCTGCGCCAGAGCGAGCTTTCCGCCCAGGCGCCGAAGCATCGGGTGATCGCGGCGGCAACCGACCGCTCCAATCTCACGGTGACGATGACCCAGCCCGGCGTCATCGACAATGTGGTGCTGCGCGAATGCCGCTACCCCGCCCCCAAGGCGGGCGAGGTGGTGGTCGAGGTTGCGGCCGTGGGTCTCAACTTCCGCGACATCATGGCCGCCACCTCCATCCTGCCGGACGAGCAGGACGGGGCGGGCGCGTGGTGGCGCAATCTCGGCCTCGAATTCGCCGGCACCATTGAGGTGGTGGGCGAAGGCGTCACCGGCTTCAAGGTCGGCGACCGGGTGATGGGCATGGGCAAGGGCTTCCTGCGCCGCTTCGCCGCCGCCGATGCCCGCTTCCTCATGCATGTGCCGGATACGGTGGATCTGAAGGACGCCGCGACCCTGCCGGCCGCCTTCATGACCGCGCATTATTCCCTCGTGGACATCGGCCGCCTGCTGCCCGAGGAGCAGGTGCTGGTGCATCTCGCCACCGGCGGTGTGGGCCTCGCCGCCATTCAGGTGGCGCGCAACATCGGCGCCGGCATCCTCGCCTCCGCCGGCTCGGATGCGAAGCGCGATCATCTGCGCGCGCTGGGCATCACCTGCGTGATGAACTCGCGCAGCCTCGAATTCGCCGAGGACGTGCGCGCGGCGACGAGCGGGCGCGGTGTGGATGTGGTGCTGAACGCGCTTTCGGGCGCCGGCATCGACAAGGGGCTGGAATGCCTCGCGCCGTTCGGCCGCTTCGTGGAGATCGGCAAGCGCGACCTCGCGCAGGACAAGCCCATCGGGCTCAAGTCCCTCTATTACAACAATTCCTACTCCGTCATCGACCTCTCCACCATCGCCGACGAGCGCCCCGCGCGGCTCTCCTCTTTGCTGCGGGCGGTGGAGGCGGAAGTGGCGCGCGGCGCCTATCGCCCGCTGGTGGCGACGCGTTTCCCGGTGTCCCGCGCGGCGGATGCCATGCGGCTGTTCGCCAAGGCGCAGCACATCGGCAAGGTGGTGCTCACCTTCGACGAGCCGGAGGTAGAGGTCGAGATCGACCTCTCCCAGCCCATGCAGCTCTCGGGCGAGGCGAGCTATCTCGTCACCGGCGGCCTGCGCGGCTTCGGTGTCGCGGTGGCGGATTATCTCAGCAAGGCCGGTGCCGGGCGCCTGCTGCTCGCCGGCCGCAACGGCACGCCGGACGAAGACTCCGCGCCGGTCATTGAAGCCATCGCGGCGCGCGGCACCGAGGTGGTGCCGCTCGCCCTCGATGTCACCGACCCGGAAGCGGTGGAGGCGGTGATCGCCGCGCATGCCGCGTCCGACAAGCCGCTGAAGGGCATCGTCCATGGCGCTGCGGTGATCGAGGACGGCTTCCTCGCCCAGCTCGACGCGGCGCAGATCAGCCGCGTCATCCGCCCCAAGGTGGGTGGCGGCTGGAGCCTGCACCGCGCGGTGGCAAAGCATGGCGCCAAGCTCGATTTCTTCGTCAGCTTCTCCTCGCTGGCGCAGGTCATCGGCAGCCCCGGACAGGCGAACTACACGGCGGCCAACGCCTTCCTCAATGCGCTCGGTTCGTTCCGCAAGGGGCGGGGTTTCGCCGGCTCGTCGGTGGCGTGGGGCTCCATCGCCGGCTCGGGCTTCGTCTCCCGCTCCGAGGCGCTGGGCAATTATCTCGAAAGCATCGGCATGAAGCCGGTGCCGGACACGGAAGCTGCCGCCTCGCTCGGCACGTTGCTGCGCGCGGAGGAGGAGAACCCCGCCTTCGCCCGCGCCGACTGGTCCGCCATCGCCCGCGCGCTCTCCCGCACCGCCGCGACGGGGCGGGTGAAGCCGCTGCTGGCGCAGCGTTCCGCCGGCCGCTCGCGCATCCAGGCGGATCTTCTCGCCGCCCCCCGCGAGCAGTGGGACGCCATGCTCGCTGACCTCATCCGCGGCGAGGTGGCGAAGGTGCTGAAGGTGGCCGCCGCCGATATCCCGCCCGACCGGCGCCTGTCGGAACTGGGGCTGGATTCCCTCTCCTCCTTCGAGCTGAAGAACCGCATCGAGGCGCATGTGGATGTGAACATCCCCGTGGCCAAGTTCCTGCAAACGCCCACCATCACCGGCCTCTCCGGCGTGGTGGCAGCCACCTTCGAGGCGGCGCAGAAGGCCCGCGCGGCCAGCGCGGAAGCCCTCGCGGCCGGTGGCGAAGGGGCGGCCGGAAGCGCCGGCCCGCTCGCCTTCCGCCCGCTGGTGCGGCAGGAGGCGATGCTGGCCCTCGCCACCCGCTCCATGACCACGCAGGCCGTGCGCGGCGCGTTGGAGGTGGCGGCCTCGCGCGCCGTCCCGGCCGGGCTCGTCTTCGAACAGCTCGCGCAGGCGCTCTCCGACCTCGCGGCGGCGCAAGACGCCCTGCGCCTCACCGCCACCGAGACCGGCGCCATCGTGCTCAACGGCGCGCCCGATCTCGAATGGGTCGCCTCCGCCGAAGCCATCGCCCCGGTGACGCAGCCGGGGCCGCTGTGGCGGTTCGGCGTCTCCAAGGGTGAAGATGGCGCGCTCACGCTCCATGCCCGCGCCCACCGCGCGGCGGCGGATGCGCTCTCGCCCCATCTCGCCCTCGCCGCTTTGATCGCGGCGGTGGAGACGGTACCCGTCCCCGGCGCGCCCTTCACCGCCTTCGCGGTGGAAGGGCGTCCGGCCGATGGCGCGCCGGAGCAGGGGCGTCATCTCGCCTTCTGGAAGGAAGTGCTGCGCGCCGTGCCGCCCGCGCTCAAGACCGGCGTGCGCTCGCTGGCGCTGGCGCCGGCCGGCTTCGGCATCAATCGCGGCCCGGTGGGGCGCATCTCTGCCCGCATCGCCATGCCCGGCTTCGCCGCCTTGCCGGCCGCCGAGCAGGAGGCGCTGCTGGTGTCCGCTCTCGCCCGCACCCTCGCGACGCGCCACGGCGCGACGGCGCTCGCCATCGAGTGCCATGACCCGGCGCGACGCGACGGGCTGCTCGGCCCGGTCTCCACCTCCGTGCCGCTGCTGCTGGACCGGCTGTGCGAAGCCGACCGGCTGGTGCGCCGCACCCGCCAGCGCCTCGCCATGGCCCGCGATCACCGGGCCATCGATATGGCGGCGCTGGAAACCATCCTCGGCGCCAGGCTCAATGCCGCCGGGGCGGCGCTGCGGCAACTGGGCTTCTCTTATGTGGATGCCGCGTCCGCCGCGGCGCTCGCCGCGCTCGGCATCGCCGATCCGCTAGCGGCGCTGGCCGATCCGTTCAACGAGCTGCGGCTGGATGCGATGGCGGACGGCGACGGCGTGCGCCTTGTCCTCGCCCTCGACACGGTGGCCCTCGACGCGGGTGGCGGGAAGGCCTTTATCGATGCCTTCGCCACGACGCTGGAGGCCCTCGGCGGCAGTGCCGCAAGCGTCTGCGACGCCACATGGCACGCCCCCGCCGAACCCCTGCGCCGCACGGCAGCGGGGGTGCCCGAGCCGGTGGCGGCGGCGTCCGCACCGGTGCATGTGAGCGGCGAGCGGGAGGTGCCGCTGTCGCTCAAGCAGGGGCTGCTGCTGCGCTCCTTCCTGAAGCCCGAGACCGGCCACGCCTGCCGGTCCGCCTGGACGGTCAACCGCGCCTTCCGCATCACCCCGCGCATGGACCTCGAACGCCTGCGCCGCGCGCTCAAGCTGGTGGAGGAGCGGCAGGAGGCGCTGCGCTCGCGCTTCGTGCTGGGCGACGACGGCCGCCCGCGCGTCTTCATCCTGCCCCCCGGCGAGCCGCCTTTGGTGGTGGAGGACATGCCCGAGGCCGGTGAGGCGGAAGTCGAGGCCCGCATCTCCGCCCTCATGGACGACGAGATGGACCCCTTCACCAACCCGCCCTATCGCATCACCGTCCTGCGCTGCGGGCCGGAGGGCGACGTGGTGGTGGCGCACGGGCACCACACGGTGTTCGACGGCTGGTCCCTCGGCCTGTTCGTGGAAGAGCTGTTCCAGGCCTTCCTCGGCATCCCGCTGCCGCCGCCGGAGATGGATGTCGCGACCTACGTCAACACGTTCGAGCGGGCGACGGACCCGGCCTTCATGGCCGAGCGCGACGCCTATCTGCGCAGCCTCTATGCGGTGGACCCGCCGCCGGTGCCGCACTTCGGCCGCCGGGCCAAGGGCCTCGCGCCGAACTTCGACCTCACCCAGGGCGGGCCGTCCGGCGAGATGTTCGCCTTCCTCAGTGCCGACGGCCAGCAGCGGCTGCAAACCCGTGCCCGGGCCGCCGGCGTCACCGAGACGGCGCTGCTCATCGCCGCCGTCGCCCAGACGGTGGCGGCGCGCGGCGGGGTGGACGACGTGATGCTGAACGTGCCCGCCGCCATGCGCACGGACCGCCGGCTCAACGGCTTCATCAGCTGGGTCGCCGGCTCGGCCTTGCTCCGGGCGCCGGCCCGCGCGCTGCCGAAGCTGGAGACGCTGGCCGCAAGCCTCGCCGACCAGCTCAACCGGGCCATGCCCTATGTGCCGTTCGAGTACGCGGCGCTGGACGGCGCGGTGCACGACGAGGTGATCGCCGCCGGCTCGTATCTCGCTTTGTACCAGACCGGCATGCAGGCGCCCGACCGCTTCGCCCGCGGCGCCACCACTTCGACCTTGCAACGGCAGGGCAAGAGCGAGGTGCTGGACCTCGGCCACATCAAGGTCGCGCCCGTCAGTTCGCGGCTCATGCGCTACGCCATCAACGAGTTCGACCTGCGCTCCTTCCAGAGCACGGACGGGCTCGCCTACCGCCTCGGCTTCGACCTCACCGCCTTGACTCCCGCCGAAGGGCGCGGCCTCTTGGAGGAGGTGCTGGACCGGATGGAACTCGGCGGCGACGGCTGCACCGCCATCGTCGATGCGGACGAGGAGCAGCCCGCGTGAGCCTCTTCGAAGACTTTGCACCCCCCATCGTCGCGCGTCGCGGGGGGCGCTCGTGAAGCCGGAGCGCGTCCAGCCCGTTCACCTCAAGCCCGACCATTCGGCCGGGTGGCGGCGCTTCGCCGTGGTCATGCTCCTCATTCTCGCGGCGGGTGGCGCCGGCTTCTGGTGGTATGTGCTGCCGGTGCCGGTGGCGTACCACGAGGTGCGCCTGCGGATGATGAGCCTCGAGATCAACGGCCCCGGCATCCTCGACGCCATCAACCGCGTGGTGGTGACGAGCCGTATCCAGGGCTTTCTCAAAGTCATTGAGACCGACCGCAACGACACGGTGAAGCGCGGGCAGGTGCTGGCCCGCCTCGAATCCGTCGACCTCCAGAACCAGCTCGCCGCCGCCCAGGCGGAGGCGAGCGCCGCCGGGCGCATGGTGACGGAGGCGCAGGCCGATCGCGCCCGCGCGCAGGCGGTCCTCGACAAGACCAAGATCGAGTTCGAGCGCCGCACGACCCTCGTCCGCCTCAACGCCGCCTCGCAGGCGGAGCTGACCACCACGGAAGCCGCCTTCAAGCAGGCCGAGGCGGACATGGCGCGCTCGGAGGCCGGCATCGAGCGGGCGCGGGCGCAGCTCCTGTCGCAGGAGGCCAATGTGAAGGTGCTGGAGGCGCGCCTCGGCGAGGCCACCATCAGCGCGCCGCTGGACGGCGTGGTCATCTCCCGCGAGCGCAATCCCGGCGACCTGCTGCTGCCGGGGGCGAACCTGATGCAGGTGGTGGAGCTGTCCTCCATCATCATTTCCGCCCGCTTCGACGAATCCGCCCGCGCCACCATCAAGGCCGGCCAGCCGGCGCGCATCACCTTTGCCGCCGATCCGGGTCGGGTGTGGAGCGGCAAGGTGCTGCGCCTGTCGCGGCAGGTGGATCAGGAGACGCGCGAGTTCACCGCCGACATCACGCTGGATTCCCTGCCCGAGAGCTGGGCCATGGGCCAGCGCGCCAATGTGGCGGTGGAGGCGCAATCGCCGGAGCAGGTCATCGGCATTCCGGAATCGCTGGTGATCCGCCGCGACGGCCGGGCCGGCGTGTGGCTTGCCCAGCGCGGCCGCGCGGCCTGGACGCCGGTGACGCTCGGCTACATCAGCGGCTCCAACGTGGTGGTGACGCGCGGGCTGAAGGAGGGCGACGTGGTGCTGGCTCCGGCCGGGCGCTACGCCTTCCAGCCGGTCAGCCTCGGCACGAAGCTGCCCTGAGGCGCGCCCATGAACATCGCCCTGAGGGACATGCGCTTTTCCGCCCTGCGCTTCGCGCTGACGGCGGTGGGCATCGGCATGCTGCTGGGGGCGACCATGGGGATGATCGGCCTTTATCGCGGCATCGTCCACGAGGCGTTGCTCATCATCAACGACATCGGCGCCGACCTCTGGGTGGTGGAGGGCGGCCGCTCCGGCCCCTTCGCCGAGACCTCGGCGGTGCCGGCCAACCTCGACCGGCGGGTGGAGGGCGTGCCGGGGGTGGATTCCACCCGCCGCTTCATCCAGTACAACCAGCAATACACGATCGATGGCAAGCCGGTGCGCCTCGCCGTCACCGGCGTGGACTATCCGAAGGATTCCGCCGCCTGGATCCCGCTCATCGACGGGCGCGCCTTCCGTTCCACCCGCTACGAGGCCATCGCCGACCAGTCCACCGGGCTTCTGGTGGGCGATGTGATCCGCCTCGGCCATGACGACTACACGGTGGTGGGCCTCACCAAGGGCCAGGTGGACATGGGCGGCGACGGCATGTTCTTCGTCACCATTCCCGATGCGCAATCCATCAACCGCGTGCTCCCCTCCGAGGCCGTGCTGCTGAACCGGCTCGCCAAGGGCCGCTCGCGCATGGGCATGGGCGATGGCGGCTCCATCGCCGCGGTGATGGTGGAGCTGAAGCCCAATGCGGACGTGAAGGAGGTCCAGCGCCGCATCAAGGCGTGGGGCGATGTGGAGGTGCTGACCCAGGACGAGGAGCGCGACATGCTGCTGAACGGCCGCCTGTGGCGCCTCAGGGTGCAGATCCTCGCCTTCACCGCCATGACGCTGCTGGTGGCGGGCTCCATCATCGCGCTGACGATCTACATGCTGACGCTGGAAAAGATCAACCAGATCGCCCTCTTGAAGCTCATCGGCGCGCGGGACCGCGTCATCATCGGGCTCATCGTGCAACAGGCACTGTGGATCGGCGTGCTGGGCTATGGGGTGGCGCTCGCCATCTCCTTCACCCTCTATCCCAACTTCCCGCGCACCGTGCTGCTGCTGCCGGACGACCTCGCCTGGATCGCCTTCACCCTCTTCCTCATCAGCCTGTTCGCCAGCTGGTTCGCCATCCGCCGCGCCATGCGGGTGCGGGCGCAGGAGGTGCTGGCATGAGCGCCCTCGCGGGAGCTGCCCCGGCCCCCCGCCTCGCCTCGCCGTCGCCGGACGTGGTGATGGAGGTGCGCGGCGCCAGCAAGATCTACCTCTCCGGCCCCAATGCGGTGGCCGCGCTCTCGGACATGACGCTGGCGCTGAACGCCGGGGAACTGACCGGCATCGTCGGCCCCTCCGGCTCGGGCAAGACCACCTTCCTGATGATCGCCGGCCTGCTGGAGCCGCCCTCCACCGGCGTCGTCCACTTCCGCGGCCGGCCCATCGCCGATCCGCAGACCAAGCTCAACAGCCTGCGCGACTTCCGCCGCACCCATGTGGGCTTCATCTTCCAGAAGGCGAACCTCATCCCCTTCCTGACCGCCGTTGAGAACGTGCAGATCGCGCTGGAGATCAACGACGTCCGGCCGAAGCTGGCGCGGGAGCGGGCGCGGGAGCTGCTGGACCAGTTCGGCCTCGGCCAGCGCGAGGACAATTACCCCACCCAGCTCTCCGGCGGCGAGCAGCAGCGCGTCTCCATCGCCCGGGCTCTGGCCAACGATCCGGTGCTGCTGCTGGCGGACGAGCCCACGGCGGCGCTGGACGGCACGCGCGGCCGGCAGGTGATGGAGGTATTCCGCGCGCTGGCCGACGAGCGGCAGGTGGCGGTGAGCGTCGTCACCCACGATCCGCGCTGGTCGGACATCTTCGACCGCATCGTGGAGATGAGCGACGGCCGCATGGTGTCGGAGCGGGCCGGGGGCGTGGCGGGGCATTTGTAGAAGGTGACCGGGAGGTGTCCGGGAGAGGGACGAAACCCGTGCCCCGGACCAGCGACGGCGCAGCCGGAGCGCCGAGCCGGCAACTGTGTTGAGGGCTGGTCAGGTTTGGAAGGTGACGTTGTCGCGTAGGAGGGCGTTTGCGGTGACGACGATGCGTCTGGCGATGGCGACGAGTGCGAGCTTTGGTGGTTTTCCTGCG
>NZ_JAMJXC010000033.1 GCF_023571765.1 Xanthobacter aminoxidans
AACTGTTCAGGCTGGGTGTGTTCAAGCGGGCGGGGATCCGTGCCGGCTCACGGTCTTCAAGACCTGGGGCCCAACGATCTCCCGCCCGCTCCCATCCTGACACATCCCCAACACACAGGGGCCCAGCAGGCGCTGCCCGACGCCCTGGTGCCCCTCGCTGCCGCCGGCGCGGCCGGCCTCGCCGCCGACGTCATCACCCCGCCGGACGACGTGCCGCTGCTGGTGGCGGCGGCGATGGTGCCCGCGGCCAATGCGGTGCTCATCGCGACCGTCGCCACGGCCGACGTGGTGGACGACGTGCGCGGCGTCGCCTTCCTCTCCGCCATCACCGCCGCCGCCTGCCTCGTGGTGGTAGGCGCGCTGACGCTGCTCTTCGTCCAGCGCCAGAGGCTGCGCGTCGCGCTGGCCGAAGCTGACCAGAAGGCCGCGCTCCATGCGGCGGAGGAGCGCTTCCGGGCGACCTTCGAACAGGCGGCGGAGGGCATCGCCCATCTTGACCTCGACGGGCGCTTCCTCAGGGTCAACGAAACCCTCTGCGCCCTCCTGGGCTATGGCCGGGCGGACCTGCTCGGGCGCAGCTATGCCGACGTGCGGCCGAACATCCGGGCCGGGGCGGGCGGCAGCACCAGCCGCGAGGCCGTCTCGTCGCTGCCCTCGGGGACGGTCGTCGAGGCGCGCAGCGACCAGCCTCATCTCACCCGTGCCGGCAAGGAGATCTGGCTGTCGTGCGTCCAGTCCATCGCGCGCGACACGCCGGAAGGCGAGGGCTACATCATCCTGATGGCCTCCGATGCCACCGCCCGCATCGTCGCGGAGCATCACCTGACGCTGGCGGAGGCCGTCTTCACCAACACCCAGGAGGGGCTGGTGGTGACGGACCTCGCCGGACGGATCACGGCGGTCAATCCGGCCTTCGTCGCCATCACCGGCCACGGGGAGGCCGAGGTGCTCGGCCAGAACATGCGGTTCCTCAACTCCGGGCGGCACGACCGGCTGTTCTACCAGCTGCTGTGGGCCGCCCTGAAGGACAACGGCGTCTGGCGCGGCGAGATCTGGAACCGCCGCAAGGACGGCGCGCTCTACCTGCAGCAGACGGTCATCAGCACGGTCTACGGCCGCACCGGCGCGCCGGAAAGCTATGTGGGCGCCTTCAACGACATCACCCAGGCGCGCAAGTCCGAGCTCGAGGTGGACCGCCTGACGCGCTACGATCCGCTCACCGGCCTGCCCAACCGCACCCTCATCTTCTCCCTGATCGAGCACGAGCTGACCCGCCCGGACACCCAGTGCGCGGTGCTCTACATCGACATCGACCATCTCAAGACCATCAACGACAGCCTCGGCTTCGCCGCCGGCGACGAGGTGCTGCGGGCGGCCGCGCAGCACCTGCGCAAGGCGGTGCCCGAGGATGCCACCATCGGCCGCTACGGCGCCGACGAGTTCGTGGTGCTGATCGACGGCTGCGAGGGGCCGAAGGAGGCCATCCGCTTCGCCGACCGGCTCATCGACGCCCTCGGCGAGCCGTTCGCGGCCGAGGGCGTCAGCAATCTCTTCATCAATGCCAGCATCGGCATCAGCCTCTACCCCGAGGACGCGAGCGACGCCGAGACCCTGCTCCAGCACGCCCATTCCGCGCTCTACCAGGCCAAGAGCCGGGGCGGACGGACCTATGCCTTCTACACCGATGCCCTGACCCGCGATGCGCGGGCGCGCGTGGAACTGGTGGCAAACCTGCGCCGGGCGCTGGCGGAGCACGAATTCACCGTCCACTACCAGCCCATCGTCCGCCTCGAAGACCAGACCATCGTCGGCGCCGAGGCGCTGGTGCGCTGGGTCACCCCCGAGGGCGAGATGATCGGCCCCGACCGCTTCATCCCGGTGGCCGAGGAAACCGGCCTCATCGTCCCCCTCGGCGACTTCGTGCTGGCGACCGCCTGCACCCAAATGGCGCGCTGGCGAACGGCCGGGCTGCCGTGCGCGTTCGTCGCCGTGAACATCTCCGCCGGGCAGCTCAACGCCACCGACATCTGCGCGAAGACCGAGGCGGCGCTCGCCGCCGCCGGGGTGCCGGCTGACAGCATCGAATTCGAAATCACCGAAAGCATGCTTTTCGGCGCCGATTCCGGTGCTGAATCGAAGCTGAAACGCATCGCGGAACTGGGTGTCAGGATCGCCATCGACGATTTCGGCACCGGCTATTCCTCCCTCGCCTACCTCAAGCGCTTTCCGATCTCCCGGCTGAAGATCGACCAGAGTTTCGTGCGCGACCTGCCTGCCTCCGCGGTCGACGGCGAACTGGTTCGGGCCATGATCGCCATGGCCCGGGCGCTCGACATCGAGATCCTGGCGGAGGGGGTCGAGGAGGCCGCGCAGATGGCCTTCCTCGTCGCCAACGGCTGCACCTTCGGGCAGGGCTATTTTTGGAGCCGGCCGCTGCCTCCGGAGCGCTTCGAGGCCTTGTTTTCCAATGCTTTTGGTGCCGCCGGCGCGAAGTCCGCATCGCGCTGAACGTGGCCCTTCGGGGCGGTCCCCGCCTCCACGCGCGGGGCTCCGGCTGTCCGTTTGTCTGTGCAGATTATTGTCGTACAATCAGTTTACATTCCTCGGCCGCGGTGCCACACTCCCTCCCGATGAAAAAAACAAGGCGGCCCGCCAGAGGGCCGCGCAGGGAGCCCCGGGAATGGCCGTTCGCGTCGAGGAAAAAGGCAATGGCGTCATCGTGTTGACGCTGGTGGGACAAGGCGAGCCGAACCATCTGGACACCGAGGCCCTTCTGGACCTCGCCGAGACGGCCAAAACCCTTGCAAATCAACCCGGTATGCGGGCCCTGGTGGTCGCCGGGCAGGGCGCCAACTTCTGCGGCGGCCGTGTCGGCAAGAAGGGCCTGACCCGGGCATCAGACGTCGCGGAAGACCTCAACGCCATCCTCAAGGTGAATGCGGCCTTCGCCGCCTTGCCGGTGCCGACAATCCTTGCGGTGGAAGGCCTTGCGCTCGGCTGGGGCTTCGGCATGTCGGCCCAGGCGGACTATGTGGTCGCGGCCGAGAATGCCCGCTTCGCCTTGCCGGAAATGTCCCACGGCATGCCGCCGCTGATCGTGCTGTCCTACCTGTTCCGCTTCGTCTCCTACAAAAGGGGCTTCGAGCTGTCCCTGTCCAGCCGGGAAATTTCCGCTGCGGACGCAGAGGGTTACGGCATCGTCACATCGGTGGTCCCGCCCGGCGCCGCGCTGGCCGAAGCGCTGCGTGTCGCCGATTTCGTCGCCGCCCAGGACCCCATGTCCATCACCCTGCTGCGCAAGTTCGGCCGCGAGGCCGCCGGGCTCTCCGATCCGCAGCGCAGCGAATACGCGGTCTCGCTCATGAGCGTCTTGCTCGCCGAGCGGGCGCAGAAGGCCCATGGCTGAGGCCGGTTCGGGAGGCAGTCCCATGCGCGTGCTGGTGACGGGCGGGTCCGGTTTTCTCGGAAGCCATGTGGCGGCGGCGCTCGCCAAGGCCGGACATGGCGTCGTCAGCTACGACATGGCCGCGCCGGGGCCCGAAGCCCGCGTCACGCTCGCCGCCGCGGAGGCGGGCGACGTCGTCCATGCCACGGGCCAGACCACCGACCTTGCGCGTCTCATGGACGTGTGCCGGACAGAGCGGATCGAGGCCATCGTCCACAGCGCCGGCATCGTGGGGCTGGAGACCTCCCTCGCCCAGCCGGCGGCGACCTACCACACCAACATCACCGGCATGGTGAATGTGTGCGAGGCGGCACGGCAGCTCGGCATGGCGCGGCTCGTCTACCTGTCCAGCAATGCCGCATACCATGGCGGCGACGGCTCGCCGCTGAAGGAGACGGACCCGGTCTTCTCGGTGGTGCAGGGCAACCCCGCCGGTCATTACGGCACCACCAAGATGGCCTGCGAGGCCATCGGCCTCGCCTATTCCTCCTTCCATGGGGTCGATGTGCTGGCGCTGCGCGTGACCGCCGTCTACGGCCTCGGCATGCGCACGCCCATGTTCATCAAGCCCATGGTGGAGGGGGCGGTGCTGGGCCGGCCCGTGCGGTTCGCGACCGGCGGGCCGATGAAGCGCGACTACACCTACGTCCCGGACTGCGCCAGGGCGGTCGTGCGCGCCCTCGCCGTTCCGGCCCCCGCCGAGGGTGCCCAGCGCGTCTTCAACGTGGCGGCTGGACAGGCGACGGCGGCCGCAGAGGTGGCGCGGATCGTCCGGCAGGTCGTGCCGGGCGCCGATATCGAGATCGGTGACGCGCTGTCGCCCCTGGAGGAAGTGAATGCGCGCATGCGCGCCTCCCTCGACATTTCCGCAGCCCGCGCGGTGCTCGGCTGGGCGCCGGAATTCACGCTGGAACAGGGCATCCGCGACTATGCGGAGCGCTACCGCGCCTTCGCCGGCGCGAGCGGGTCTCACCCGAAGGGGCAGGCGGCATGAGCGCACAGGCGATCCCCACCTACGACGTCTTCGCCATCCGCTACGCCACGCGCGATGCGAAGCGGGCGGACAATTTCATCGGCGGCGATCCCCACGATGCGTCCATGCCGCTCGACTATTACGTCTGGGCCATCGTTGGCGAAGCGCGCAGCTTCGTGGTGGATACGGGCTTCAACGCCGAGGTCGCGGCCCGCCGCAAGCGCGATTTCCTGCGCTGCCCGGCCGAGGCGCTGAAGCTGGTGGGGCTTGATCCCGCGACCGTGCAGGATGTGATCCTCACCCACCTGCACTACGACCATGTGGGCAATTTCGACCTCTTTCCCGCCGCGACCTTCCACCTGCAGGAGGCCGAGATGCACTATGCGGTGGGACGCTACATGCGCTACCGCCGCCTGCGCCATTCCTTCGAGGTGGAGGATGTGGTGGGCATGGTCCGCGCCAATTATGCCGGCCGCGTCAACTTCTATGACGGCGGTGCGGAACTCGCGCCGGGCGTGACGCTGCACCCCGCACCCGGGCATTCCGCCGGGCTCCAGTTCGTGCGGGTCAACACCCGCCGCGGACCGGTGGTGCTGGCGTCGGACGTGACGCATTTCTACGAGAACATGGACACCGAGCGCCCGTTCGTCACCGCCTTCCACGTGGGATGCATGCTGGAGGGTTTCGACCGGCTGAAGGCCGCCGCGCCCTCGCCGGACCACATCATCCCCGGGCACGATCCGCTGGTGATGAAGCGCTACCGGCCGCCGAAGCCCGAACTGGACGGCATCGTCGTGCGGCTCGACGAGCCGCCCGTCATCTGATTTCGTCAGTGGACACAGCGCATCGAATCCATCGGGACCGCGAGCCAAGGAAGCCAGCAATGACCACGCCAGCCAGCCTTGCGGCCATGCACCAGGCGGCATCGCTCAAGAAGCAGGTGATCGAGGCCCTGCGCACCGCCATCCTCGAAGGGCGCTTCCAACCGGGCGACCGCCTGGTGGAGCGCGAGATCTGCGAGATGTTCCAGGTGAGCCGAACCCTGCTGCGGGAGGCCCTGAGCCAGCTCGCCGCGGAAGGCATCCTGCAGATCATCCCCCATCGCGGCCCCATCGTCGCCATCTACACCGCCGAAGACGCGCGCTCGATCTATGAGCTGCGCGCGACGCTGGAGGAGATGGCCGGGCGTTGCTTTGCCGAGCGGGCCACGGAGGCCGAGCACAAGGCGCTGGAGAGCGCCTTCGCCGCTTTCAGGAAAGCCAGCCGCGGCAAGCCGGGCAGCGATCTGTTGCTCGTCAAGACGGCCTTTTATGCCGCGCTCACGGCCGGCGCGCACAATCCGATGCTGGAGGACATGCTGCGCATGATCCACTGGCGGGTCACCATGCTGCGCGCCCATACGCTCTCCCAGCCGGGCCGGCTGGCGAAGAGCCTCGGTGAGATCGGCGACATCATGGAGGCCATCGCCCGGCGCGATCCCGAGGCGGCCGGACAGGCCTGCCGCCGCCATGTGATGAACGCCGCCGCCATCGCCGATGCGGTGCTCACCGCCAAGGAGGCCGAGCGCGACCGCCCGGTCCGCAAGCGGGGCACGAAGGCATCCGCCAGGGACAAGGGGACCGCCGCTCCGTCCGCGGGCGAGCCGCGCCTCGCCCGCATGTAGTCCGCCTTCAGGCGCGGTGGTCGCGCCTGTTCCGTTGAAAACACCCGTGCAGCCGCCTCGAGCGCGCGATTGATGGCGCACGCCCAACGTGGGCCGCCGAAGGAGCTTGCGTGATGCCCCATGCCGATCCGTCAAGTCCGCCGCTTTCGGGGGCCACCCCGGCGCTTCACCAGGTGCGCGCCGGACGCCGTGGCGCCCCGCTGGTGGTGCTCATCCATGCCGTCGCGCTCGACCTGACCTATTGGGACCGGCAGATCGGCGCGCTCGCCGAAAGCTTCGACGTGATCGCCTACGACCTTGCCGGCCACGGCGCCTCGCCCGCGCCTCGCCTGCCCTTGGGGTTCGGCGATGCGGCCGCCGATCTCGCCGGGGTCATCGAAACGGCAGGGGCGGGCCCGGCCTGCGTGGTGGGGCTGTCCGTTGGCGGCATGATCGCCCAGACGCTGGCGCTCGCGCGCCCCGATCTTGTCCGCGCGCTGTGCCTCATGGATACGGTCAGCACCTTTGCCGATGCGGGGCGGGCGGCCGTGCGCGGGCGGGCGGCGCAGGTGCGGGCGGGCGGCATGGAGGCGATCGTCGCGCCTACGCTGGAGCGCTGGTTCACGCCCGGCTTCGCCGCCCGGCGGCCCGACGTGCTCGACCGGGTCGCGAAGACCTTGCGCGCGGCCGATCCCCATGTTCATGCCGCCATGTGGGACATGATCTCGACCCTCGACGTCGCGCCGCGCCTCGGCGAAATCGCGAAGCCAACACTGGTGATGGTGGGTGAGCAGGACCCGACGACGCCCGTGGCGGCATCCGAGGTCATCGCGCGCGGTATCCCCGGCGCGCGGCTGGAGATCATCGCCGACGCCTCGCACATGGCGCCGCTGGAAGCCCCGGACGAGGTGAACCGGCGGCTTCTCGCCTTCCTCAACGGTCTCTGACACCGCGCAACAGGAGGTGACGTCCGTGCCCATCGGTTTCATCGGCCTCGGCGCCATGGGCGCTCCGCTGGCGACGCGGCTCCTTGAAGCCGGCCAGGAACTCGTCATCCATACCCGCCGGCGCGAGGCCGCGGCACCGTTCGAGGCGCTGGGTGCTCGGTGGGTGCCGTCGCCGCGCGATGTCGCGGCGAGGGCCCGCGAGATCTTCACCATGCTGCCCGGCCCGGCCGAGGTCGAGGCGGTGGTGTTCGGCAACGACGGCCTCGCCGAGGGGTTCTCGGCCGGCGCGACGCTCATCGACATGACCACCAGCGCGCCGGCAGCGGTGCGTGCGGTGGGGGAGCGCCTCGCGGCTCGTGGCGTCGCCCTGCTGGATGCGCCGGTGAGCGGCGGGCCCAGGGGCGCGCGCACGCGCCGGCTGGCCATCTGGGTGAGCGGCAGCGAGGACGCTTTCGAGGCCTGCCGGCCACATCTCGAGCTGCTGGGCGACCGGGTGATGTTTCTCGGCGCGCTCGGCGCGGCCACCACGGCGAAGCTGGTCCACAACAGCGCGAACTACGGCATCCAGATGGTTCTGGCGGAGGTCATCACCATCGGCGTCAAGGCGGGTGTGGACCCCGCCACCCTGTTCGCCGCGATCCGGGAAGGATCGCTCGGGCGCCAGAATGTGGTGGACCGTCTCGCCGACCAGTTCCTGCCGGCGGCCTTCGACGAGGTGTCCTTCGCCCTCGATCTTGCGTTCAAGGACGTGTCTCTGGCCGCGGCCCTCGCGCGGGAGGTCGGCGTCCCGGCACGGTTCACCGAAATGACGCTGGCCGAGATGACGGAGGCCCGCAACCGGGGCTGGGGAAAGAGGGATTCCCGCGTCGCCATGCTGGTGCAGGAAGAGCGCGCCGGTGTCGCGATCAAGGTCGACCGCGAGACGCTGGACGGGATTCTGAACAGGGGAAAGTAGTGGCGACTTTCTGCGGGAGGGCCGGATGACGGAAAGTCAGTCGGACACGGTTGACATCCATCTCATTGGCCATATTGTCATACAATAAGTCAGAAAATGAAGAGGGCGCCAAGCGCCCCTCAAGCGACGCCGCCAAGCAAATGTCGCATCCGTGGAGGAAGCTAATGTCCATCGTCAGAAGCATCATCGCCGCCGGATGGATGGGCCTCGCCCTCCTGCCGGGAGCGGCCGGGGCCGCGGGCCTGGAGAAGCCGAAGATCTCGATCGCGGTCGGCGGTTCCATCAGCCAGATGAACAAGATCGCGTATTTCGTCGCGCTGAATAAGAAATACTTCGAGGACGAAGGCCTTACGGTGGATTCCACGGCCTTCAGCTCGGGCACCGCGGCCCTCCAGGCGGTGGTCGCCGGCGGCGCCGACATCGGCGAAGGGGCCTACGAGCACATGCTCCGCCTGCAGTCCAAGGGGCAGGATCTCACCTGCATCACCGTCTTCGGTCGCTATCCAGGCAATGTGCTCGCCGTGCGCGCGACGAAGGCGGACAGCATCAAGGGCGTCAAGGATCTCAAGGGTAAGAAGATCGGTATCTCGGCGCCAGGCGCCTCCACGCAGAATTTCGTCGCCCAACTGCTGGAGCGGGCCGGCGTGAACTGGAAGGATGCGAGCTTCATCTCGATCGGCACCGGCCCGAGCGCGGTCGCCGCCATCCGCACCGGCACCGAGCTTGATGCCATCGTCAATCTGGATCCCGCCATCACCTCTCTCACCGATGCGAAGGAAGTGGTGGTGCTGGTGGACAGCCGGAACGCGGAAGGCTCGCAGATCGCCTTCGGCGGCCCTTACCTCGCCGATTGCCTCTACGCCCGCACCGACTTCATCAAGGCCAATCCGAACACGTCGCAGGCCGTGTCCAATGCCCTGGTGCGCGCCATGCAGTGGCTGAAGACCGCGAGCATCGACGATATCATCGCTTCGGTTCCTGCCGAATATTACAAGGCCGACGAAGCGCTCTACCGCAAATCGCTGCAGCAGAACCTTTCCGCCTTCCAGTGGGACGGCATCGTGACGCCGGAGGCGGCGAAGAACGTGCTTGCCACCATTTCGGTGATGGAGCCGGCGCTGAAGTCGGCCAGCCTCGACATCCCGCGCACCTATGACAACAGCCTCGTGGAACGTGCGCTGAAGAAATACGGCCCGGCCGCGAAGCACTGACGTGTCGCCGAGGGGCCGTTGCTGGCCCCTCCGTCCCGCGCCCTCCAGTTCCCGCGCCCTCAGGGAGACGTTTCATGACCTTCGGCCTTCAACCGGAAGCCGGCCCCGTCCGCATGCCAGCGCCCGTCGGTGACCTCTCCGCTCACGCCGGCCCGCCGCCGGCCCTCCTGTTCGACCACGTCTCAGTGCGCTTCGGTGCCTATACGGCGGTGAACGACGCCAGCCTTCATGTGGGGGATGGCGAGTTCGTTTCCATCGTCGGTCCCACCGGCTGCGGCAAGTCCACCCTGCTGAATGTTGCCGCGGGTCTGCTCGAACCCTCGGAGGGCGACATCTGTGTCTATGGCCGGTCGCTGGAGGGCATCAATGCCGATGCCGGCTATCTCTTCCAGGCGGACGCGCTGATGCCGTGGCGAACCGCGCTGTCAAACGTCATCACCGGCCTCGAATATGCGGGGACGGAGCGCAAGGCGGCCGAGCGGCTCGGCAACGAGTGGCTCGCCCGTGTCGGGCTTTCCGGACATGGCGAGCGCTTCCCGCACGAAATGTCCGGCGGCATGCGCAAGCGCGTCGCGCTGGCGCAGACGCTCATTCGCGATCCCAAGATCGTGCTCATGGACGAACCGTTCAGCGCACTGGACGTGCAGACGCGTGTGCTGATGGAGAACGAGCTGCTCCAGCTCTGGACCACCTATCGCAAGTCGGTGCTGTTCATCACCCATGACCTGGAAGAGGCGATCTCCCTGTCGGACCGGGTCATCATCCTGTCCGCCGGCCCCTCCACGCACCCCATCGCCGAGTTCCGCATCGACCTGCCGCGGCCGCGCGACGTCGCCGAGATCCGCATGACGCCGCGCTTCGTCGAGCTCTACCACCAGATCTGGGACGCCATGAAGGAAGAGGTCCTGAAAGCCTATGAGCGAAATCAGCGCAAACTTGCGGACTGACGCCGTGATCGCCGATCCCAGCGCCTCCGGCCGCACTGCCCCCGGCCGCCCCGCCGCCCGCCCGCAACGGCGGTCCCGCCGGCGCGCGATGCCGGGTCCCATCGTCCTCACCGCGCTCCAGGCGGCGCTGTTCGCGGCCCTCATCATCGCCTGGTATGCGCTGGTGCGATCCAAGGCCCTGCCGGTCTTCTTCTTCGGCGATCCGGTGCTGGTGTTCCAGCAGATCGTCAGCTGGTTCGTGACGGGCGAGATCTTCGTCCATCTCGCGACCACGCTGATCGAAACGCTGCTCGCCTTCCTGCTCGGCGTGGCGTCGGGCATCGGCATCGGCCTGTGGCTTGGCCTCTCGCCGCTCACGGCAGCCCTGTTCGATCCTTACATCAAGGCGCTCAACGCCATGCCGCGGGTCATCCTCGGCCCCATCTTCATCGTCTGGTTCGGCCTCGGCATCGGCTCCAAGGTGGCGCTGGGCGTGACGCTGGTGTTCTTCGTCGTCTTCTTCAACGTCTTCCAGGGCGTAAGAGAGGTGAACCCGGTCATCCTCGCCAATTCGCGGATGCTGGGCGCGAACCGGCGCCAGCTCCTCACCACGGTCTATATCCCCTCGGCATTGAGCTGGGTGTTCTCCAGCCTGCACATGTCGGTGGGCATGGCCTTCGTCGGCGCGGTGGTGGGCGAATATCTCGGCTCGGCCCGGGGCGTCGGCTACCTGATCCTCCAGGCGGAGGCGACGTTCGACGTCAATGCCGTGTTCGCCGGCATCATCGTCCTCACCGTCTTCGCGCTGGTGCTCGACCTTGCCGTGACCCTCGTCGAGAAGCGCCTCATCGTCGGCAAGCCCAAATCCTGACCTGCACCCCTTCACGTCACGCCCATTCATCCAGGAACAGTCAGATGACCGAAACGACCGAAGCCGCCAGCCTGCTGCACAAGGGCATGGAGATCCGCAAGGCGGTGCTGGGCGCCGCCCATGTGGAGCGCTCCATGGCCAATGTGGACGAGTTCGCCCGCCCCCTGCAGGAACTGGTCACCGAATATTGCTGGGGCGCGATCTGGGGCCGGCCGGGGCTGGAGCGCAAGACGCGCAGCATGCTCAACATCGTCATGCTGTCGGCGTTGAACCGTCCGCACGAACTGAAGCTTCACGTCAAGGGGGCGCTGACCAACGGCGTCACCCGCGACGAGATCCGCGAGGTGGTGCTGCAGATCGCGATCTATTGCGGTGTCCCGGTGGCGCTGGAGACCTCGCGCATCGCGCAGGAGGTGTTCCGCGAGGTCGATGCTGCCGCGGCCGTCTGAGGGTCGCGGCCGCAATCGCTAGTCCGGCGGGGAGGAGCCGACAGGCGCCACCTTCCCGCCGGGGCGATGCAGCAGGGTCAGCGACAGGAAGGCGCCGACCCACGAGCCCGCTGCCGCGAACACCACATAGACCCAGTTCTCCGTGTAGCTGATGACGGCGAACGAGGAGAGCATGTACCAGACGCTCGACCAGTTGGCCGCCGAGAGGCGTCGGCGCGCCACCACGGCCGAGGTGAAGGCCACGTAGCAGGCGTCGGTGGCGGCCGTGGCGATGAACACCCCCAGCGCAATGAGCGGATCGAGGGCTGAAAAGGCACCGAGGATGTGCTGCATGGGCCGCCCGGAAGGCAAGGGGTGTCGGATCACCCCATCATGGCGAAACCCGAGGCCCCGGCAACACGCGCCGGGTCAGGCCGACCAGATGCCGCTGCTCGAAACCTGCCGCACATAATTGACGAGATAGTCGGTGAACACGCGGATCTTCGCCGGCAGGCGCTCGCGGTTCTGGTAGGCGATGTTCATGGTCAGCGTGGGCAATTGCCAATCCTGCATCACTGCCACGAGGCGTCCGGAGGCGAGGTCGTCCTGCACGATGTAGAGCGGCTGGATGAGGATGCCGAGGCCCGACAGGGCTGCCTGTCGGATCACCTGCCCGTCGTTGCAGTCCAGCGCGCCGGTGATGCGCACGGTGCGCTCCGCGTCACCCTTGGTGAGGCGCAGGGAAAAGGGATCCTGCGCAAGATTGTAGACCAGCATGTCGTGCCGCGTGAGGTCGGCCGGCTCGCGCGGGCGGCCGTGCTCCTCCAGATAAGCCGGTGAAGCGGCCAGCACGCGCCGCATCCGGCCGAGGCGGCGCACGATGATGTTGGTGTCCGGCTCGTGCAGGCGGGTGCGGATGGCGACGTCGATGCCCGCCTCGATGAAGTCGAGGTAGCGGTTGGCGACCGCGATATGGACGTTGAGTTTGGGATAGAGCTTGCGGAATTCCGGCAGCATGGGCGCGAGATAGATGGTGGCGAAGGAGAGCGAACTCGTCACCCGCAGCAGGCCCTGCGGGGCGAGGGTGTGCTCGTTCACCGCCTCTTCCGCTTCAGCCAGTTCGGTGAGGAGCGTGCCGCTGCGCTGGTAGAATTCCTGCCCCGCCTCTGTCAGCCAGAGGCGGCGGGTGTTGCGCTCCACGAGGCGTGCGGCGAGGCGCTCCTCCAGCGCCGCGAGATGCCGGCTCACCGCCGCGTTGGACATGCCCAATGCCTCCGCCGCCCGCGAGAGGCTGCGCAGCTCGGCGGTCTTCACGAACACCTCGATCTGGGTCAGGCGATCCATATTTCCACTTTGCGCAAAAGACCGTTCCGGAAAATCCCGTTTATTTCCGCTGTGCGCAAGTCAAAACTCACATCCAACGAAAGACCAATAGGTCGAGGAAACGCCAATGATGGGACCCATCCGCCACATCGTGATGTGGCGCGTGAGCGGAGAGACGCGCGAGGAGCGCGCTGCCGCCCGGCAGAAGGTCAAGGCCGCATTCGAGGGCCTGCGCGGCCGCGTCGCCGGCATGACCCGCGTCGAGATCGGCCTCGACATTTCCGATGTCGATTATGCCTGCGACGTGGTGCTGGTGTCCGAATTCGCCACCGCCGCCGATCTCGCCGCCTACGCCTCCCATCCCGAGCATCTGCGTGTGCGCCAGGAACTGGCGGACCTGCGCATCGCGCGCTTCCAGGTGGACTATGTGGCCGAGGACGCCGCGTTCGGCGCCATCGAGACCCGTCATCCCGCCGCCGCCCTCCTTGCGGGCGAGTGACCTCAGGGCGCGCCTCCGGTGCGTCGCGAACGGATCTGAACCATGATCGAGACCTTCACCTACGAGGCCCTGCCCATCCGCGTCCGCTTCGGCCGCGGCGCCGTCGCCGAGGTCGGCGCCGAAGTGGCGCGGCTCGGCGCGCGGCGGGCGCTGGTGCTCACCACGCCGCAGCAGGCGGGGGAGGGCGAGCGCATCGGCAAGCTCATCGGCGAAAACTGCGCGGGGGTCTTCCCCGGCGCCACCATGCACACGCCGGTGGAGGTGACGGACAAGGCGCTCGACGCCCTGAAGGCGGCTGATGCGGATTGTGTCGTAGCGCTGGGCGGCGGCTCCACCACGGGCCTCGGCAAGGCACTGGCCCTGCGCACCGGCGTGCCCCAGCTGGTCATCCCCACCACCTATGCCGGCTCGGAGATGACGCCCATCCTCGGTGAGACGCAGGAGGGGCGCAAGACCACCATCCGCTCCCTCGACGTGCTGCCCGAGGCGGTCATCTACGACGTGGACCTCACGCTGACCCTGCCGGCCGGCCTCTCCGCCACGTCCGGCGTCAACGCCATCGCCCATGCGGTGGAGGCGCTCTATGCCCGCGACCGCAATCCGGTGATCTCGCTGATGGCGGAGGACGGCATCCGCACCCTGTCCTCGGCGCTGCCCATCCTCATCCACGAGCCGGCGAACATCGAGGCCCGCACCATGGCGCTTTACGGCGCGTGGCTGTGCGGCTGCTGCCTCGGTGCGGTGGGCATGGCGCTGCATCACAAGCTCTGCCACACGCTCGGCGGCACCTTCAATCTGCCGCACGCGGAGACGCACACCATCGTTCTCCCCCACGCGGTGGCCTACAACGCCCCCGCCGCGCCGGAGGCCATGGCCGCTATCACCCGTGCGCTAGGTGCGCCGGATGCGGCGCAGGGGCTGTTCGATCTGGTGCGGGCGCTGGGCGTGCCGCGGGCACTCTCGGACATCGGCATGCCGGCGGACGGCATTGAGACCGCCGCCGACCTCGCGGTGGAGAACCCCTACTGGAACCCGCGTCCGGTGACGCGCGACGGCATCCGCGACCTCATCGCACGCGCCTATTCCGGCGAGCGGCCGGTGGCGGCGGTGCCGGCGGAGGAGGCGGCCTGATGGGCGCCCGCACCCTCATATCCGGCGCCACCATCCTGTCGATGGAGCCCGCCATCGGCGATCTGCCGAGGGGCGACATCCTGGTCGAGGACGGCCGCATCGCCGCCATCGCCCCCGCCATCGCGGCAGCGGATGCGGAGCGGGTGGATGGGGCAGGGCGCATCTGCGTTCCCGGCTTCGTGAATGCCCACATGCACACCTGGCAGACGGGACTGCGCAGCCTTGCCGCCGACTGGACGCTGCTGGAATATTTCCGCTGGGTGCACGCCGGCCTCGCCACCCGCTTCCGGCCGGAGGACATCGGCATCGCCACGCTGGTCGGGGCGCTCGGGCAGATCGATGCCGGCACCACCACGCTGGTGGACTGGTGCCACAACAACCCCACGCCCGACCACACGGACGCGGCGGTGGAAGCGCTCACCGAGAGCGGCATCCGCGCCGCCTTTTTCCACGGTTCGCCCAAGCCTGATCCGAAGCCCGGCGAGCCACATTTCTCCGAGGTGCCGCACCCGCGCGCCGAGATCGAGCGCCTCATGCGCGGTCCGTTCGCCGGCACGGATGGGCTGCTGACGCTGGGCCTCGCCATCCTCGGCCCTCACTACTCCACCATGGAGGTCGCCCGCGCCGACTTCCGGCTCGCCCGCGAACTCGGCCTCGTCGCCTCCATGCATCAGGGTGGTGGCGCGGCGAAGACGCCGGGCGGCTGGGAGACGCTGATCGCCGAGGGGCTGGTCGGCCCGGCCGTCAACGTCGTCCACGGCAACGATCTCTCCAACGAACTGTTCTCCCGCCTCGTGGACCTCGGCGCCTCCTTCTCCGTGACGCCGGAAAACGAGATGACGCAGGGCCACGGCTTCCCCGTCACCGGCCGCCTCCTGAAGCGCGGCGCCGCGCCCTCCCTCGGGGTGGATCTGGAAAGCGTGCTCGCCGGCGACATGATGGGCGTCGCGCGCATCGCGCTGGGCATGCAGCGGGTGCTGGACAATACGGACAGCCGTCGCGAGACCGGTGCCATTCCCTCCACCTCCACGGTGCGGGTGCGGCAGGCGCTGGAATGGATCACCATCGCGGGTGCGCGGATGCTGGGGCTCGACCATCGCATCGGCTCCCTCGCCCCCGGCAAGCAGGCCGACCTCGTGCTGATCGACGCCCGCGCGCTGCACCTCCAGCCGGTCCATGATCCCGTCGCCACGGTGGTGATGCAGGCCGGGCGCGGCGACGTGGAAGCGGTGATGATCGCCGGTCGTTTCATGAAAAAGAACAGGACGCTGCTCGCCACCGGCATCGACGAGAAGCTCGCCCGGCTTACCGCCTCGGGCGCGCGCATCGTCGATGAGCTCGGCCTCGGCAAAAAGGCGGCGTGAGGAGAGGATGATGGCTGACACTTTGACCCTCGGCTGGATCGGGCTCGGCAAGATGGGCCTGCCCATCTCCACCCGCCTCGCCGGCGCCGGCCGTGACATCGCCGGCTTCGACCGCGATCAGGAGCGCATCGCCGAGGCCGCCGCCGGCGGCGTCACCCCCGCCGCGACGCTGGCGGATGCGGCTGGCCGCGATATCGTCTTCACCTCGCTGCCCGACGACAAGGCGCTCCGCGCCGTGGCGCTGGACGGGCCGCTGCTCTCCGCCATGCGCAAGGGCGCGATCCTGGTGGAGACCTCAACGGTGAGCCCCGGCATCTCGGCCGAGCTGGGCGCTGCCGCCGAGCGGGCGGGCATCCTCTATCTGCGCGCGCCGGTTTCCGGCAATGCCGCCATCGCCCACACCGGCAACCTCACCTGCTTCGTCTCCGGCCCGCGCGCCGCCTTCGACACCTTCCTGCCGGTGGCGCAGGACTTCACCCGCGCCCAGAAGTATCTCGGCACGCAGGAGGAGGCGCGCTACGCCAAGCTCTCCGTGAACCTGATGATCGCCGTCTCGGCGGCCATGATGGGCGAGAGCATCGTGCTCGCCCGCAAGGGCAACCTCGCCTGGCAGGACATTCTCGACGTGCTCACCAACAGCGCGGTGGGCTCGCCCATGGTGCACTACAAGGCCAAGAGCCTTGAGACGCGCGACTTCAATTCCACTTTCTCCTGCCGGCAGATGGCCAAGGATCTCGACCTCATCGTCGGGGCCGGCCACGCCGCCGAGATGGCCATGCCCCTCGCCACGCTCACGCGGGAGATCTACGGCGCGCTCATCGGGCGCGGCGACGGGGAGGCGGACTTCATTGCACCGGTCCGCCTTGCCGAATGGCTCGCCGGACTGGGCGAGCCGGATCTCGACAAGAATGACGGGAGGCTCGCATGAGGAATTTCGACCAGTTTTCCATCACCGAGGCGGTGCTGGAGCGCGTCGCCAACGCGCCTGATGCCCGTGTCCGCGAGATCAGCGAGGCGCTCGTCCGCCACCTGCACAATTTCGTCCGCGAGGTGCGCCCCACCCAGGCGGAATGGGAAAAGGGCATCGCTTTCCTCACCGACACCGGCCACATGTGCACCGGCACGCGGCAGGAGTTCATCCTGCTGTCGGACACGCTCGGCGTCTCCATGCTGGTGGACGCCATCAACCACGACCACCAGACGGCGGTCACCGAGAGCACCGTGCTCGGCCCCTTCTATGTGGAAGGCCCGCCGGAGGTGGCGAACGGCACCGATATTTCCGGGCACCTCGAAGGCGAGCCCATGTTCGTCTCCGGCTCGGTGGCGACCCTCGACGGCACGCCGCTGGTGAACGCCATCGTCGATGTCTGGCACTCGGACGTGGACGGCTATTACGACGTGCAGCATGAGGACAACGGCCTTGTGGCCCGCGCCCGCCTGCGCACGGACGATCAGGGCCGCTTCGCATTCTGGTCCATCAAGCCCGCCGCCTATCCCATCCCGCACGACGGCCCGGTGGGCAAAATGCTGGAGGCGCAGGGCCGCCATCCATGGCGACCGGCCCATGTGCATTTCATGATCGAGGCGCCCGGACACGAGAAGCTCGTGACCCATGTGTTCGTCGCCGGCGACGCCTATCTCGACAGCGATGCGGTGTTCGGCGTGAAGGACTCGCTCATCCGCGAGTTTGCCGCCCACGCATCGGGTGTCGCGCCGGATGGCCGGACGATGGATCAGCCCTGGTGCGCGCTGACCTACGATTTCAAGCTCAACCCCGTCTCCGCCGCGGCTTCGCAGGCGGCGTGAAGGGACGGACGGACGCGCAGCAAGCCCGGCCAACGGGACGCGCGAAGGGAGGAACGCATGTCTGCCCATATGCCCATCGCAGCGCATCCCATGGATGGCGTGCTGGCGCGGCTCGCGGAGATCGTCGGCGACCGGGCAACCCGCGCGCCCGGCGTGCTCGCCGACCACGGCCGCAGCGAGGCCTACCACGCGGCGACCCCGCCGGACGTGGTGGTGTTTCCCGAGACGACAGCCGAGGTGCAGGCCGTCGTGCGCCTGTGCCGCGAGCTGAAGGTGCCGGTCGTCGCGTTCGGAGCCGGCACCTCGCTGGAGGGCAATGCGGCGGCGCTGCACGGCGGCGTGTGCCTCGACATGGGGCGGATGAATGCGGTGCTGAAGGTGAATGCGGAGGACATGGACGTGACCGTCCAGCCCGGCATCACCCGCAAGCAGCTGAACGCGCAACTGCGCGACACGGGCCTGTTCTTTCCCATCGATCCCGGCGCCGATGCCTCCATCGGCGGCATGACCTCCACGCGGGCCTCGGGCACCATGGCGGTGCGCTACGGCACCATGAAGGACAATGTGCTGGCGCTGGAAGTGGTGCTGGCCGATGGCCGCGTCATCCGCACCGCGCAAAGGGCGCGCAAGTCCGCCGCCGGCTACGACCTCACCCGCCTGTTCGTTGGCGCGGAGGGCACGCTCGGTGTCATTACGCAGGTGACGCTGAAGCTGCATCCGCAGCCGGAGGCGATCTCTTCCGCCGTCTGCGCTTTTCCTGATCTCAAGGCGGCGGTGGATACGGCCATCGCCGTCATCCAGTCCGGCGTGCCGGTGGCGCGGGTGGAGCTGCTCGACGCGGTGATGATGCGCGGCATGAACCTGCACGCGAAGCTCGGCCTGCCCGAGGTGCCGCATCTCTTCTTCGAGTTCCACGGCTCCAAGGCCTATGTGGCCGAGCAGGCGGAGACCACCGAGGCGCTGGCGACCGAGTTCGGCGGCGAAGGCTTCCAGTGGGCGACGACGCCGGAGGAGCGCAGCCGCCTCTGGCACGCCCGCGACAACACGCTCTATGCCGGCCTCGCGCTGCGGCCCGGCGCGAAGGCGATGATCACCGATGTGTGCGTGCCCATCTCGCGCCTCGCCGAATGCCTGGTGGAGACGGCGGCGGATATCGCGCAGACGGGCCTCACCGCCCCGGTGGTCGGCCATGTGGGCGACGGCAACTTCCACCTATTGGTGCTGATCGATCCCTCCAGCACCGAGGAACTGGCCCGTGCCAAGGCCTTCTGCGATCGCCTCGCCCGCCGCGCCATCGCGCTGGAGGGCACCTGCACCGGCGAGCACGGCGTCGGTGTCGGCAAGATGGACTTCCTGCCGCTGGAACTGGGCGATGCGGTGGATGTCATGCGCCTCGTGAAGGGCGCGCTCGACCCCGACGGCATCCTCAATCCGGGCAAGATCTTCCGGCCCCGCGACAGACAGCAAGGAGACGCACCATGAGGGCGGTCATGGCAACGACGCCTCGCCTCGAGCTGGCCGCGCCCCCGGCCGTGCCCGGCACCCCCATTCTGGAGCTGAAGGGCATCTCCAAGACCTTTCCGGGCGTGAAGGCGCTGGATGACGTCTCGTTCGCCGTGTGGCCGGGCGAGGTGCACATGCTCCTCGGCGAGAACGGTGCCGGCAAGTCCTCGCTCATGAAGGTGCTGTGCGGCGCCTATCAGGCGGATGCCGGCGAATACTTCCACAATGGCGAGAAAGTGGAGATCCGCTCCCCAGCCGACGCGCGGCGCTTCGGCATCGCGGTGATCTTCCAGGAGTTTTCCCTCGTTCCCTATCTGGACGTGGCGCAGAACATCTTCCTCGGCCGTGAATTTCCCTCGCGCATCCCCGGCCTGACGGACCGCCGCCGGCTCTATCGCGAGGCGCAGAAGGTGCTCGATTTGATCGGGCTGGAGGTGGACCCGCGCACCAAGGTGCATCAGCTCGGCGTCGCCCAGCAGCAGATGGTCGAGATCGGCAAGGCGCTGTCGCAGGATGCCCGCATTCTCGTGATGGACGAGCCCACTGCCGCGCTCTCCGACCGCGAGACCGAGCGGCTGTTCGAGGTCATGCGCCAGCTGCAGGCGAAGGGCGTCGCCCTCGTCTACATCTCGCACCGTATGGCCGAGGTGTTCGCCCTCGGCGACCGCATCACCGTGCTGCGTGATGGCAAGCTGGTGGGCCGCGCGCTGCCGGGCGAGACTTCGCCGGACGAACTGGTGCGGATGATGGTCGGCCGCAACGTGGACATGTCCTATCCCCGCCGCTTCGCCACCGAGCCGGGCGAGGTGGTGCTGGAGACGAAGGGCCTGTCCTCCACCAACGGCATCCGCGACATCGACCTGAAGGTCCGCGCCGGCGAGATCGTCGGCCTGTGCGGCCTCGTCGGCTCCGGCCGCACGGAGGTGGCCCGCGCCATCTTCGGGGCGGACGCGGTGACGGCGGGCGAGGTGCGCATCTTCGGCAAGCCGAGGACTGGCGGCCCCGATGCCGCGGCCTTCGCCGGCGTGGGCCTCATCCCGGAGAGCCGCAAGGCGGAAGGGCTCGCCCTCATCCGCACGGTCAGCGACAACCTCGCCGTGGCCGGCCTGCCCAAGCTCTTCCCCAACATGATGTTCTCGCCCGGCAAGGCCCGGCGCTCGGCGCAGGAGCTGATCCAGCGCCTGCGCATCGCCACGCCCTCGCCGAACCAGAGCGTCGCCGTCCTCTCCGGCGGCAACCAGCAGAAGGTGGTGATCGGCAAGTGGCTCGCCGCCGGCACGCGCCTGTTCATCTTCGACGAGCCCACCCGTGGCATCGACGTGGGCGCCAAGTCCGAGATCTTCGCTCTCATCGACCAACTGGTGGCCGAAGGAGCGGCGGTGCTCATGATCTCTTCCGAGCAGGCGGAGATCGTCCATGTCTGCGACCGCGCTTACGTCATGCGCGGCAAGCGCATCGTCGGCGAGCTTGGCCGCGCCGACCTCTCCGAAGAGAACATCGTCCGAATGGGGATGCATGATGAGTGACCACGCCCTCTCCCCCTCTGCCCCCGCGCGGCCGCGCATCCCCGCCGTGCCCGGCGTCGCCGTGGCGCTCGTCGGCCTCAGTGTGCTGTTCGCGGTGGCGAGCCCCGGCTTCCTCACCGCCGGCAACCTCTCCAACATCCTGGTGCAGTCGGTGATCCTGCTGCTCCTCGCGCTGCCCATGACGCTCATCATCATGACGGAGGGGCTGGACCTCTCCATGGGCGCGGTGCTCACCCTCGCCTCGCTGGTGCTGGCGCTGATCGTGGTGGCCACCCAGTCGCTGATGCTCGGTCTCGCCGGGGCGCTCGGCGTGGGCCTGGCCTTCGGGCTCGCCAACGGCTGGCTGGTGGCGTCGCTCGGCATCCCGCCCTTCGTCGCCACCCTCGGCACGCTGGGCGCGGCGCAGGGGCTCGCGCTCATCGTCTCGGACGGGCAGAGCGTGGTGGGCATCCCGCGCTTCGTGCGGCTGGTCTATTCCGGCGAGGTGGCGGGCATTCCCAACCCCATCCTCATCGGCGCGGGCTTCTACGCCCTGTTCCATGTGCTGCTCTACCACACCCGCTTCGGCACCTATGTGTGTGCGCTGGGCGGCAACCGCGAGGCGCTGACGCTGGCCGGCGTGAAGTGGAAGCGGCTGCTGATCTCCGTCTACATGCTGGGCGGGGCCATGGCCGGCGTCGCGGCCCTGCTGATGACGGCACGCATGAATGCTGGCCACCCCACCGCCGCCATCGGCATGGAGTTCGACGCCATTGCCGCCGTGGCCCTGGGCGGCACCTCCTTCGAGAAGGGCAACGGCTGGATCTTCGGCACCCTCATGGGCGTGCTCACCGTGGGCGTGCTGCGCAACGGGCTGAACCTCATGGCCGTGCCTTCCTCGGTGCAGGTGGCCTGCATCGGCGTCCTCGTCATCTTCGCCCTCTTCCTCGACGGCATGCGGAGCAAGAAGTCATGAGCCTCGCCGGCGACGTCTCCGCGGGCACGCCCCGCATCCACCTGTCCAAGGACATGCAGCAGCTCCTCTACCGGCTGCTGGCGGCGGGCCTCCTGTGCGTGGCGCTGAGCGTCGCGACGGATGCCTTCTTCACCGCCAACAACATCCTCAACGTCCTGCGGCAGGCGAGCCTTCTGTTCTTCCTCGCCTCGGGGCTCACGCTGGTGATCCTCACCGGGGGGCTCGATCTCTCGGTGGGCGCGAACATCGGGCTGTCCGCCTGCCTCGCGGCGACCGTCATCAAGGCCACCGGCTCGCCGGCGCTGGGCACGCTTACCGGGCTGGCCAGCGGCTGCGCCATCGGCATCTGTAACGGGCTGATGGTGGCGAAGCTGCGCATCCCCTCCTTCATCGCCACCTACGGCATGCTGTGGGTGCTGCACGGCGTCACCTATTACTACATGGCCGGCGAGACCATTCACGGCTTCCCGCCCGGCTTCCGCCATATCGGTTCGGGCTATTTCCTCGGCATCCCGATCCCGGTCTACCTGATGATCGGCTTTCTCATCGCCGGCACCGTCTTCGCCCAGCGCACCGTGTGGGGCCAGCAGATCTATGCCATTGGCGCGAACCCCATGGCGGCACGGCTCTCGGGCATTCCCGTGGATCGCCGCCTGATCCTTGTCTACGCCTTCTCCGGCGCCATGGCGGGCGTCGCGTCCATCGTCTTCCTCGCCCGACTGAACTCAGCCGAGGGGGACATCGGCGAGGCGATGACGCTGCCGGCCATCGCGGCGGTGCTCATCGGCGGCGCATCGCTCTTCGGCGGGGTGGGCAGCGTGTTCGGCACCTTCGTCGGCGCGCTCATCCTTACGCTGGTGCTGAACGGCATGAACCTGCTCGCCGTGAACGCCAGCTGGCAGCCTTTGGTGACGGGCGTGATCGTCATCTTCGCCGTCTGGCTCGACATGGTCGGGCGCAAGCGGTCCTGAAGCGTAATCCAAGTCAAAAGCCAAGCAGTCAAACGCCAAATATCAATAATCGGAGGAAGATCCCATGAATAAATTGAAGTCGAACTTCAGGCTCATCGCCGCGGCGCTGCCGGTGGCGCTCCTGTCCACCGGCGCGCTGGCCGCGGACGAGACCATCGCGGTCTTCACCAAGAACCAGACCAACCCCTATTTCCAGACCGTGCGCGTGGGCGCCGAGGTGGCGGCCAAGTCCATGGGCGCCAAAGTGGTGCACTACATTCCCACCAAGCCGGACTCGATCCCCGAGCAGCTCAGCCAGATCGAGGACGTGATCGTCAAGAAGCCGAGCGCCATCGTCTTCGTGCCGGTGGACTATAAGGCCATGGTGCCGGGCGTGGAGCAGATCAACGACGCCAAGATCCCGGTGGTGAACGTCACCGACCGCTCGGCCGGCGGCAAGTTCCTCGCCTTCGTCGGCGCCGACGACTACAGCCTCGGCCTGGAGACCGGCCGCTATCTGCTCAAGGAGATGGGCGGCAAGGGCAATGTGGTGATCCTGGAGGGCGTGAAGGGCTCGCTCACCAACATCGACCGGGTGCGCGGCTTCAATGACGCCATCAAGGAAAACAAGGATGTGAAGCTGCTGGCGAGCCAGCCTGCCAACTACCAGCGCCTGCAGGGCCTGCAGGTGATGGAAAATCTGATGCAGTCCCATCCGCAGATTGATGGCGTGCTCGCCGCCAACGACGCCATGGCCATCGGCGCCATCGAGGCGCTGGACGGCGCCAATCGCAAGGCCAAGGTCATTGGCATCAATGGCACCAAGGAGGCGATCGACGCCATCAAGGCCGGCAAGCTGCTCGCCTCGGGCGACTACAACGGCTTCGTGCAGGGCTGCATCGGCACCATGGTGGCCATCCGCTCTCTGCGCAACGAGGCCATCGTGAACGAAGTGGTGCTGAAGCCGACCGTGGTCAACGCCTCCAACTATCAGCCCTACGACGTGCCGCTGGAAGCCCGCACCTGCCCGAGCTGGGCGGACGCCGCCGCCATGGCCACCAAGGCGCCCACCAAGACCAACTGATCACCTGACGCCGTTCTGAGAAGACGGCGTGTTATCACCCGGACGGGGCGACACCGGCTTGAGGTCGCGTGCCGCCCCGCTCGCGAAGGAGCCTCTCTCATGCTGTTCGCCATCCACGGTGTCGATCGCCAAGGCGCGCTCGACACCCGCCTCGCCCACTATGAGGCGCACAAGGCCTTCCTGTCCGACACCTCCGCGTTCGGGGTGGAGATCGTCATGTCCGGCCCGCTGGTGGCGGATGACGGAACCACGATGATCGGCAGCCTGTTCCTCATCGAGGCGCCGAACCGCGCGGCGGTCGAGGCGTTCAACGCGGCCGATCCCTTCAAGAAGGCGGACATCTGGGAGCGCGTGACGATCACCGGCTTCCTGCGTCGCCAGGGTTGAGCGCCCAATCTCATTTCAAGGAGACGACACATGTCCAGCGATGCCCGCCCGATCCGGGTGGTGGGAATTTCCGGCAGCCTGCGCAAGGGCTCCTACAATACGATGGCCCTCAAGGCGGCCATGGACCTCGCGCCCGAAGGCATGACCATCGAGGCGGCCGAGATCGGCGATCTGCCGCACTACAATGACGACGTGCGCCTCGCCGGCTATCCGCCAGAGGTGGAGCGCTTCCGCGCCCAGTTGACGGCAGCGGATGCCATCCTGTTCGTGACGCCGGAGTACAATTACTCCATCCCCGGCGTGCTGAAAAATGCCATCGACTGGGCCTCCCGCCCGCCGAGCCAGCCCTTCGACAACAAGCCGGTGGCCATCATGGGCGCCAGCATGGGCGTGCTGGGCACCGCGCGGGCGCAGTATCAGCTGCGGCAGATGCTGGTGTTCCTCAACGCCTTCCCGCTGAACAAGCCGGAAGTGATGATCGGCGCCGCCCAGACCAAGTTCGACGCCTCAGGCGCCCTCACGGACGAGGCGACGGCGGACTTCATCCGCCAGCTGCTCACCGCGCTTGCCGCCTGGACCGAGCGCCTGCGCTGACCTGAAGCTGACGTGCTCCTGAAGCTGGCCTGCCCCTGAAACGGCAGCGGCGAGAGGCTTGGCCCCTCGCCGCTGCTTTTTTGTTGCCTGCCGGAAGGGCGATCACACCCGCTCCAGCGCCACCGCGATGCCCTGGCCGACGCCGATGCACATGGTGCTGAGCGAGCGCTTGCCGCCAGTGAGGGAGAGTTCCAGCGCCGCCGTGCCGGTGATGCGGGCGCCGGACATGCCGAGGGGATGGCCGAGCGCGATGGCGCCGCCATTGGGGTTCACCCGCGCATCGTCATCGGCGATGCCGAGGTCGCGCAGGGTGGCGAGGCCCTGGGAGGCGAAGGCCTCGTTCAGCTCGATCACGTCGAAATCGGCCGGGGTGAGGCCGAGACGCGCCATCAGCTTCTTGGAGGCCGGCGCCGGGCCGATGCCCATGATGCGCGGCGGCACACCGGCCGCAGCCCCGCCCAGCACGCGGGCGATGGGGGTGAGACCATACTTCGCGGCCGTCTCCGCGTCGGCGAGGATCAGCGCGGCGGCACCGTCATTGACGCCCGAGGCATTGCCGGCCGTCACCGTGCCGCCCTTGCGGAACGGGGTGGAGAGCTTGGCCAGCGCCTCGATGGTGGTCGCGCGCGGATGCTCGTCGCGCTCCACGAGGATGGGGTCGCCCTTGCGCTGGGGGATGGCCACCGGAACGATCTCCCGCGCCAGCCGCCCGTTCGCCTGCGCGGCGGCAGCCTTGGCCTGCGAGCGCAAGGCGAAGGCGTCCTGATCGGCGCGGTTGATGGCGAAATCCTCGGCCACGTTCTCGCCCGTCTCCGGCATGGAATCCACGCCGTACTGCGCCTTCATCAGCGGGTTCACGAAGCGCCAGCCGATGGTGGTGTCGTGGATCTCCGCATGGCGGGAGAAGGCCGTGTCCGCCTTGGGCATGACGAACGGGGCGCGGGACATGGATTCCACGCCGCCGGCGATCATCAGCGAGGCCTCGCCCGCCTTGATGGCGCGGGCGGCGGCGATGATGGCATCCATGCCCGAGCCGCACAGGCGGTTGATGGTGGTGCCGGGCACGCCAACCGGAAGGCCGGCGAGCAGCAGCGACATGCGCGCGACGTTGCGATTGTCCTCGCCCGCCTGGTTGGCGCAGCCGAAGATCACATCGTCCACGGCGCCGAAATCCACGCCGGGATTGCGCGCCATGAGCGCCTTGAGCGGCACCGCGCCGAGGTCGTCCGCCCGCACCGAGGCGAGTGCGCCGCCGAAGCGGCCGATGGGCGTGCGGACATAGTCGCAGATGAAGACGTCCTTCATTGCGTGCTCCTAGAGCTCGGGGACGATGAGATCGGCCACGGGGCCGGCGATGACCAGCTCGGCCCCGGTGAGGGACTGGAGCTTTTCGAGCGTGATGGTGGGCAGCTTCTCGCGCAGCACGAAGCGGCCGCCCTCGATGTCCACCACGGCAAGGCTGGTATAGACCCGCGTGACGCAGCCGACGCCGGTGAGGGGCAGGGTGCAGCGGTCCAGCAGCTTCGGCTCGCCGGACTTGGTGACGTGCTCGGTGATGACCGCGACGCGCTTGGCGCCATGCACGAGGTCCATGGCACCGCCCACCGCCGGAACGCCCTTGGCGCCGACGCTCCAATTGGCGAGGTCGCCGTTTTGCGCCACCTGGTAGGCGCCGAGGATGGCGACATCCAGATGCCCGCCGCGCACCATGGCGAAGCTGTCCGCATGGTGGAAGAAGGCCGAGCCGGGCTTCAGCGTCACCGCCTTCTTGCCGGCGTTGATGAGGTCCCAGTCTTCCTCGCCCGCGGGCGGCTCCTGGCCGAAGTCGAGGATGCCGTTCTCGGTGTGGTAGATCACTTCCCGGCCGGCCGGCTGATAGCGCGCGACCATTTCCGGGAAGCCGATGCCGAGGTTCACATAGGCACCGTCGGCGATGTCCTGCGCCGCGCGCCAGGCGATCTGGGCGTTGGAGAGCTTGGTATCGTCGCTGGCGGTCATGGATAGGTTGCTCCGGCGCGGTTCAGCAGCTCTTCCTGGGCGGGGTTGGTCACTTCCACCACGCGCGAGACGAAGATGCCGGGGGTGACGACGTGTTCCGGGTCGATGGTGCCGGGCGGCACCAGCTGCGACACCTGCACGATGGCGTGCCGCGCCGCCGTGCACATGAGCGGGCCGAAATTGCGGGCCGCCTTGTTGTAGGTGAGGTTGCCGAGGCGATCGCCGAGATGCGCCTTCACCAGCGCGAAATCGGCCTTCAGCCAGCGCTCCTGCACATAGGGGCGGCCGTCGAACTCGGCGGTCGGCTTTCCGTTCGCCAACTCGGTGCCGTAGGAGGTGGGCGTGTAGAAGGCCGGAATGCCGGCGCCGCCCGCGCGGATGCGCTCGGCGAGCGTGCCCTGCGGCACCAGCTCCAGCGCGATGTCCCCGGCGAGATACTTCTGGGTGAAGACACGCGGGTCCGCCGAGCGGGGGAAGGAGCAAATGAGCTTGCCCACCATCCCCACCTCGATCATGGCGGCGAGGCCCACATGGCCGTTGCCGGCGTTGTTGTTGACCACCGTGAGGTTGCGCGGCGAGCCGGTCTTCACGAAGCGGTCGATGAGGGCGTGGATCAGCTCGATGGGCGCGCCGGAGCCGCCGAAGCCTCCGATCATCACCGTGGCGTTGTCGCCGATGTCGGCCACCGCCTCCGCGGGTGTGGCGATCGTCTTGTCCATGGACATCCCTGTTGCGCCTGGGGCGGCGCCCCTTTCGATACCCGACGAATAAAAAACACCGCCCTCGACTTCAATCCGTTTTGTGCGATATAGGAAGTTTGTTGACATATCGCACAAACGTGAGGCCGCCGTGACCGGTATTTCCCAGCGCGACACCATGGGCGGCCTCGCCAAGGGGCTTTCGGTGATCGAGACCTTCACCGCCGAGCGCCCGCGCCAGTCCATCGCCGAGGTGTCGGCGGCGAGCGGCCTCGACCGGGCGACGGCGCGGCGCTGCCTGCTCACCCTCGCTCATCTCGGGTATGCGGATTACGACGGGAAGTTCTTCACCCTGACGCCCCGCGTGCTCAGGCTCGGCACCGCGTGCCTCGCGGCCATGCCGCTGCCACAGATGGTGCAGCCCTGGCTCGACCGGCTGTCCGAGGAGCTGGGGGAGAGTTCATCCGTCTCCGTCCTCGATGAGGATGAGATCGTCTATGTGGCGCGCGCGGCGCAGCGCAAGGTGATGTCCATCGCGCTCATGCCCGGCTCGCGCCTGCCGGCCTATTGCACCTCGATGGGGCGCGTGCTGCTCGCTGCCTTGCCGGAAGCCGAGGCCCTGCGCCGCCTGCGTCTGCGGCCACTGGCCGCGCGCACGCCGCTGACGCTGACCGACCCCGATGCGGTTATGGCCGAGCTGAAGGGCGCGCGGGAGCGGGGTTATGCCGTGATCGACCAGGAGGTTGAACTCGGCCTGCGCTCCATCGCGGTGCCGCTCCTCAATGCGCGGGGCGTCGCCGTGGCGGCGCTCAACCTCGGCCTGCCCGCACTCGCGGGGGACGTGGAAACGCTGTCGGCCCGCTATCTTCCGGCGCTCGTTCGCGTGCAGGGGGAAATCCGCAAGATCCTGCGATAGGGGCCTGAGAGCGCAGGCGCCGCAGCGCGCCGTGCCTCTTCCGGCTGAGGCACGAGAGGGCCTTGCTCGACCTCTCTGACAGGAGAAGAAGTCATTCTGGCAGCGGCTGAAAGTGTCATTGCGATAAGGGAGGTCTGATCGGGCGGCCAGACGTTGCCTATTTTCCACATCCGAATGACAGCTGAGTTCGATGTGGGTGTTCGCGCAATTCTCATCAAAAATTACAACCGGCAATGTGTGTCACATCAGACCCTCTTGCTGCGCCTGATAGACGGTCCGAACACTGGCGCGAAAGCCCAGGCTGCGGGCAAGAGAACTGTCGACGTGCAGGTGCCAAGGGTTCGCCAGCGGCTCGGCGTTCGATTCCATCCGAGCGCCGATTAGGTCTGAAAGCTCATAAATGGACGCAGGTGCCTCATCTGCAACGTTCACGACGCGCCGATCGAATGTGCCGTCCAGCGCCAGCTTCATCGCGGCGGCGATGTCACGATGGTGGATCGTGCTCATGCGTTGTGCCGGATGCCAGGAGCCGACATATTTGGGAAGGGACTCGAGATGTCCGTCTCTGTCGCCATATACGAATGGGAACCGGACGATAGACCAGTTCAAGCTGCTTTCGCGCAGTTCTCTCTCTGCGGCCACCTTGCTCGCTGGTGACGTGAGCCCCATTTCTCCTCCAGTTGAGGAGAGAGTCCGCCGGTTGATTTGTGGCCTCAGGCGGCCACGGTTTCCAGTGCGATTGTTGCGGCAAACTCGGCGGGGGATCGATGGCCCAGCGCC
>NZ_JAMJXC010000034.1 GCF_023571765.1 Xanthobacter aminoxidans
TCAGGCTGGGTGTGTTCAAGCGGGCGGGGATCCGTGCCGGCTCACGGTCTTCAAGACCTGGGGCCCAACGATCTCCCGCCCGCTCCCATCCTGACACATCCCCAACACACAGGGGCCCAGCGCAACAGGCCGCCGAAGGCGCTTCCGAACCCCACCGTTCTCCGGCATTGACCGCTGCGCGGAACTCTTGCGCTGGCCCCCGGATCAGCGCTCCGGCTACGCCGTCGCTTGTCCGGGGAACTTCCTCACACCAGCCCCTCAACCGCCTCCGTCAGCCGCTCCAGATCCTCCGGGCGGGACAGGCGGTGGTCGCCGTCCTTGATGAGGGAGAACACCACGTCGTCCTCGGCGAGGCAGCTCACGAGGCGCATGGCGTGTTCCCACGGCACGTCCTCGTCCCGCGCGCCCTGAAGGATGCGCACCGGGCAGCCCACCGCGAACGGCGCGCCGAGCAGCAGATGGCGGCGCCCATCCTCGATCAGCTCGCGGGTGATGACATAGGGGTCCTCGCCATAGAGCGTCGGCTTGAGGAAGCGGCCCGTGGTCTCGATCAGCTCGCGCACCGGGGGCGGGAACTTGTCCCACATGAGGGCCTCGGTGAAGTCCGGCGCCGGTGCCACCAGCACCAGCCCCTTCAGCCGCTTCTCCCCCCGCGCCGCGAGGGCGCGGGCCAGCAGCAGCGCGATCCAGCCGCCCATGGACGAGCCGATGACCACTTGGTCGCCGGAGGTGGCGTGGTCGAACACCGCCAGCGCCTCGTTGAGCCAGCGCGAGACGGTGCTCTCCTCGAACGCCCCACCCGAGGCGCCATGGCCGGAATAGTCGAACCGCACGTTGGCCTGCCCCCGCGCCTGCGCCCAGCGGGCGAGGTGCTCGGCCTTGGTGCCGGTCATGTCCGACTTGAAGCCGCCGAGCCAGAACAGGCCGGGCACCGCGCCCGGGATGGCACGAATGGCGATGGCGCGGCCGTCCACGTCGAGGATGGAGGCGGTTTCGCCGGGGATGGTCTCGGTCATGGGGGCGTCCGCTCAGGCGAAGGTGGCGAAATAGCGCGCGATGATGCGGGAATAGATGCGCGTCAGCACCTCGAGGTCGGCCACCGGCGTCGCCTCGTCCACCTTGTGCATGGTCTGGCCGACGAGGCCGAACTCCACCACCGGGCAGATGTCCTTGATGAAGCGCGCATCGGAGGTGCCGCCGGACGTGGAGGCCTCCGGCCGTCGCCCCGTCTCCGCCTCGACCGCATCCGCCACCAGCTCCACGAAGGGTCCGGGGGCGGTGAGGAAGCTCTGGCTGGCGCCGGGCTGGAAGGCGAGATCGTAGGTGAGGCCGGCGCCGTCGATCCGGCGGATGATCTCGGACTTCAGCGTCTCCAGCGAATAGAGGTCGTTGAAGCGCACGTTGAAGCGGGCGGTGGCCTCGGCCGGGATCAGGTTGAACACCGGATTGCCCACATCGATGGAGATCACCTCCAGATTGGAGGGCGGGAAGAAGTCCGAGCCGTGATCAAGGGGCGCCGACGTCAGCTCGCCCACCAGCTTCAGGAGGCGCGGGATGGGATTGTCCGCGAGGTGCGGATAGGCGACGTGCCCCTGCACCCCCTTCACGGTGAGGATGCCGGAGAGGCTACCGCGCCGGCCCACCTTGAAGGCATCGCCCATGGCGTTGGGGTTGGTGGGCTCGCCGAGGACGCAGTGGTCGATGACCTCGCCCTTCTCCTTCAGCCACTCCACCACCTTCACGGTGCCGTCGAGGGCCGGGCCTTCCTCGTCGCCGGTGATGAGGAAGGAGAGGCTGCCGGTCTCCGGCCGGCCATGGCTGAGCGCGGCGGCGAGGAAGGCGGCCACCGCCCCCTTCATGTCCACCGCGCCGCGGCCGAAGAGCTTGCCATCCTCCACGGTGCCGGCGAACGGCCCGTGCAGCCAGTGGGCGGGATCGCCCTCGGGCACCACGTCCACATGGCCGGCGAAGCAGAGGTTGGGCGAGCCGGTGCCGATGCGGGCGTAGATGTTGGGGATGGGAATGCCGCCGCTGTCGAAGGTCAGGCGCTCCACATGGTATCCGAAGGCCTCCAGACGGCGGGAGACGATTTCCAGCGCGCCGCCCGAATCGGGGGTGACGGACGGCGCGCGGATCAGTTCGGTCGCCAGCGTCAGCGCATCGGGGACGTTTGCCCGCAGCTCGGGCTTGACGGAAGCATCGGCGGTCATCAGGAAAGCCTCATCGCTACCGGGGGATGACGAGATAGCGGCAAAGGTGCGGGTCTTTCCAGCGCTTTTGTCGCGGTTTGGGGCGACCTTTACGCCTTTATCCCCCATCCGCCACGAGGCTGCCGCCTTCGGGCGACAGGAACGCCGCCGCGGAGGTTCAATATGAAGGTGAAGACGTCCGCGGCCTTTCTGGTCGCGCTCGCCCTGTCGGTTTTCCCCCTGGCCCAGGCCGGCGCCCAGCAGGCCGCCAGCCCGCCGGTGCAGGGACAACAGCAGGGACAGGGCCAGACACAGGGCCACGGACAGGCTGCGCCCGCCGCCGCCACGCCCAATGCTGCCGCCGCGCCCCCCGCCGCAGCCGGCACCCCCGCGCCCGCCGCCGGCGATGCCACGCCGACGCAGCCGGTGGCCAAGCCCGCGCCGGTGCCGCCCGATCCGACCATCGTCGCCGCCCGCGAGAAGATGGAGGCGGCCCGCTCCGCCCTCGATTCCATCGACGCCGCCCTCGCGGTGGAAGGCCTGCGCCCCGGCGACCTCGACGAACTGCGCCAGCGCCTCGATCCGGCCCGCAAGGACCTCGCGGCCGTCTCCGACCAGATCGCCCCCCGCGTCGCCGATGCGGAGAGCCGCCTCAGCGGCCTCGGCCCCAAGCCCGCCGAGGGCGCCACCGAGGAGCCGACCGTCGCCGCCGACCGCGAGCGGCTCACCAAGATCTCCGCCGAACTCGGCGCCGTCCTGAAACAGAACCGCGCGCTGGTGCTGCGCGGCGACCAGATTTCCGACCGCATCAGCTCGCGCCGCCGCGCCTTGTTCACCGGCCAGCTGTTCGAGCGGGTGGATTCGGTCCTCGACCCCGACCTGTGGACCAACGCCTTCAACGCGCTGAATTCCGAGTTCCGCGCGCTGCGCTACTTCGGCAACGACTGGCGCGCCTATTCGGTGCGGCGCCTGTCGCCGCTGGCCGTCATCGGCATCGTCATCGGCGGCCTTGCCATCATGGCGGCCGTGGTGGCGGGCGGGCGCCTGCTGCGCAAGCGCCTGCGCACCCCCGCGCCGGCCGAGGGCGAGAGCTTCACCCGCCTGCGCTCGGCGCGCGAGGCGATGAAGGTGCTGTTCCTGAACGCCACGGTCGCGCCGGCCGCGGCCATGGCCGCCATCGCCTTCATCGGCGCCTTCGAGATCATTCCGCCCCGCGCCGAGGAGCTGGTGCAGGGCATCCTCATCGCCATATTCATCAAGGCCATCGGCAATGCCGTGGGCCGCGCCTTCCTGGCGCCGAACGAGCCGTGGCGCCGCCTGCCGCCGCTCTCGGACGGCGCCGCCGCCCTCACCTTCCGCTATTTCTCCTTCACCGTGTGGACGCTGGCCATCGCCGCCGCGCTCAACGCCCTGCACCGGGTGCTGTTCGCGCCCGTGGGACTGACTGTGGTGACGAGCGCGATCATGTCGCTGCTCATCGCCGGCTTCATCTCGCGCTTCCTCGTCGGCGCCGCCCGGGCGGAGGCCGATGCGGATACGACGAAGGACTCGGCGACCACCGACGCCGCGGCCATCGCCGCCACCGGCCCGGCACCGGCACCGCCGCGCTACATCCGCCTGTTCGTGTGGGTGGCGGTGTTCGCCCTCATCGGCGCGCTGGTGGCCGGTTACATCAGCTTCGCGGCCTTCGTCGCCGCGCGCATGGTCATCGCCGCCGCCGTGCTCGGCGTGCTCTATCTGCTCTATGCCCTCATCGACGCCTTCTTCGGCGAGGGGCTTTCGGCCGAGACACATCGCGCGCGGATGATCTCCAGCATGCTGGGCCTCAAGCCGGAGCGGGTGGAGCTGATCGGCGTCATCGCCTCCGGCCTGCTCAAGCTCCAGCTCTTTGTCGTCGCCGCCTTCCTCATCGTCGGCAGCTGGGGCACCTCCACCGCCGACATGATGGAGACGGTGGAGCGCGTCTCCTTCGGCGTGCGCATCGGCAACGCCACCATCACGCTGTGGAGCGTGGTCTATGCCGTGCTGCTGCTGCTCGTCAGCCTCGCGGCGGCGCGCGGCCTGCAGAAATGGGTGTCGAGCGCGCTCCTGCCCCGCACGGGGCTTGAGCCCTCGCTGCAATCCTCCATCTCCACCATCGTCGGCTATGTGGGCACCATCATCGCCGTGATGGTCGCCATGGGGCAGCTGGGGCTGAACCTCGAGAACATCGCGCTGGTCGCCGGTGCCCTCTCGGTCGGTATCGGTTTCGGCCTTCAGTCGGTGGTGTCGAACTTCGTCTCCGGCCTGATCCTGCTCGCCGAGCGACCGATCCGGGTGGGCGACACCATCAACGTGAAGGGCGAGGAAGGCTATGTGCGACGCATCTCGGTGCGTTCCACGGAGATCGAGACCTTCGAGCGCGCCACGGTGATCGTCCCCAATGCCGACCTCATCACCGGCATGGTGAAGAACTGGACGCACTCCAACACCACCGGCCGCATCATCGTCGCCGTCACCGTCTCCTATGACAGCGACCCGGAGGAGGTGCGCGACATCCTGGTCGGCTGCGCGTGCGACCATCCGCAGGTGCTCCAGACGCCGCCGCCGCGTGTGTTCCTGATGAAGTTCGCCGACGCGGGCATCGTGTTCGAGCTGCGCTGCGTGGTGGCCAACGTGGACTATGCGCTGACCGTGAAGAGCGACCTGCATTTCCAGGTGCTCTCGCGCTTCCGCAAGGCGCATGTGGGCATGGTGGCCCAGCCCTGGGCGGCGCTGGCCCGCGCCCCCCGCGACATGGTGCCCCCGCCCCCGGCGCCGCCCGATCCGCTGCAATAGGCCGGGGCCGGGAGGGCCGGGCGCGCTAACGCTTCCTCAACCCTCCCGGCGCACAAGACAGGGGGAATGCCGGGGGGCCGCCCCCCGAAAGCCCGCCCGAAAAGGCCAGCCGGAAGCCGAGACATGCGCGAACAGATCCTCCGCCGCTCCCTCCTCGCCGGTGCCGGCCTTGCGCTTCTCGCCGTCCTCGCCGGCTGCGCCACCACCGAGCAGATCGACACCCAGCCGGCCTTCTACATCAACCTCGCCAAGACCGGTAAGCCGGTGGACGCGGCCGCCGCGGCCTCCCTCCTCTCCGACTACCGGACCGCGCGCGGCCTGCCGGCGGTGACCATCGACGACACGCTGAGCCGCCTCGCCCAGGACCAGGCCAACGCCATGGCCAAGGCGGACAACCTCTCCCACGAGGTGGGCGGGCGCAATTTCATCACCCGCATCAAGGCCTCGGGCTATGACGCGAAGCGGGCGGTGGAGAATGTGGGCGCCGGCTACCACACTTTGGCCGAGGCCTTCTCCGGCTGGCGCGATTCCCCCTCGCACAACAAGAACATGCTGGAGCCGGGCGTGACCCGCATGGGCATCGCCACGGCCAACGCCCCCAATTCCAAGTACAAGGTGTATTGGGCGCTGATCCTCGCCCAGCCGGACGACGCCTCGCGCTGAGGGAACATTGCCCTGAAGGCCCGTGCGCTTGACTCACGGGCCTTCGGTCAAGCCCGCGCGGCGCCTGAGCGCGGCCCGCACGGCCTCGGTCGAAGGCCGAGGCCGATGGCATGACAGCCAAGCTGCGCATGTTCGTGATCGTGCGGTACGGGCGGAGGGCTTTCCCGCCGGGCCTTTCTCTGGCCTAATCAGCGCGTTGATACGTGACAGGCAGGAGAGGAAGATGAAGCGGATCGCTTTCGTCGTGTGCGCCCTGAGCGTCCTCGCCGGCCCGGCGCTCGCGTGCCCGGGCATGACCAACGCCTCCGTCGGCGACACCACCACCACCGCCAGCAATCCGGTGACCCAGAAGGGCGGCTGATTTCGGCGCGCGCGCCTCGGCTTCCTCCCGGAAGGAACCTCCGTTCCCCGGCCCTCGGGCCGGGGCTTTTTTATGCGCGGAACGCAAAAGGCCGGCGGGATGCCCCGCCGGCCTTTTATGCTCCTTGCCACGCTCAAGCGCCGCGCGGGCTGATCGCGGGCCCCCTGAGGCAAGCTCACGGGCCCGCCGCGCCCTCACATGTGGATGGCGCGCTTCTCCACGGCCATGGCCGCTTCCTTCACCGCTTCCGAGCGGGTGGGATGGGCGTGGCAGGTGCGGGCGAGGTCTTCCGACGAGCCGCCGAACTCCATCAGCACCGCGCATTCGTGGATCATCTCGCCGGCCTCGGGGCCGATGATGTGGGCGCCCAGCACCTTGTCGGTGGCGGCGTCGGCGATGATCTTCACGAAGCCGTCCGTGGTGTTGTTCACCTTGGTGCGGCCGTTGGCGGTGAAGGGGAACTTGCCGACCTTGTAGGCGACGCCCGCGGCCTTCAGATCGTCCTCGGTCTTGCCGACGGAAGCGACCTCCGGGAAGGTGTAGACCACGCCGGGGATCACGTCATAGTTCACATGGCCCGCCTTGCCGGCCAGCTGCTCCGCCAGCGCCACGCCCTCGTCCTCGGCCTTGTGGGCGAGCATGGGGCCGACGATCACGTCGCCGATGGCGTAGATGCCGGGCACGTTGGTGGCGAAGTGGTGATCGGTGACCACGCGGCCGCGCGCATCCTTGGCGACGCCCGCCTCCTCCAGCCCGAGGCCGGCGGTGAAGGGGATGCGGCCGATGGCGACCAGCACCACGTCCGCCTCCAGCACCTCGGCGGCGCCGCCCGCGGCGGGCTCCACCGAGACCTTGAGCGTCTTGCCCTTGGTGTCGACGCCCGTGACCTTGGTGCCGAGCTTGAAGGTGAAGCCCTGCTTGTCGAGGATGCGCTGGAAGGACTTGGCCACGTCCGAATCCATGCCGGGCAGGATGCGGTCGAGGAATTCCACCACGGTGACCTGCGCGCCAAGGCGGCGCCACACCGAGCCCAGCTCCAAGCCGATGACGCCCGCGCCCACCACGACGAGCTTGCCGGGCACCTTGGGCAGCTTCAGCGCACCGGTGGAGGAGACGATGCGCTCCTCGTCGATGGTCACGCCCGGCAGCGGAGCGACGTCGGAGCCGGTGGCGATGACGATGTTCTTCGTCTCCAGCACCTCGACCTTGCCGTCGGCGTTGAGGGTGACTTCCACCTTGCCGGGGCCGAGGATCTTGCCGGCGCCCATGTAGACGTCGACCTTGTTCTTCTTCAGCAGGAACTCGACGCCCTTCACATTGCCGTCCACGCCGCGGTCCTTGAAGGCCAGCATGGCGGGCAGATCGAGCTTGGGAGCCGGGACACCGATGCCCATCTCGCCGAACTTGTGGCCGGCTTCCTCGAACAGCTCGGAGGCATAGAGCAGCGCCTTGGAGGGGATGCAGCCCACGTTCAGGCAGGTGCCGCCATGGGTGCCGCGCTTCTCCACCACCGCGACCTTGAGGCCGAGCTGGGCCGCGCGAATGGCGCACACATAGCCGCCGGGGCCGGTGCCGATGATGATGAGATCGTAGGACATGGTTTCCTCGGTTCAGGTATCACTCGGCCGCAGGACGGTCGGCAAGCGCCTCCGCCTCGAGCCGCAGGGCATCGGCGCAGAAATCGATTTCCTCGCCGTCTGGGCAGATCCATTCGAGGCTCGATCCACCAGAGCCCACATGGGCGGTGGCGAAGAAAGCCGGATCGGAAAGGGGGCGGGTCGCCTCGCCCCAGGCGAATTTCTCTGAAAAGTCGAGGGTCGCGGAAAAGCCGTCCGCATAGGTCAGCCGGACCAGCGGAAAGCGGGGCACCTCGACCGAGACGATGGTGTTTCCGAGCTTCATCCGATCTTCCCCGGCGACTGGCGCACCACGGCCTTCTTCCAGCAGGTCACCAGTTCGTCTTCATGGGCCTTTGCCCAATCCAGAACCGCCCTCAATTTGGGGGCGGGCAGCGATCCTTCCAGCACATCCCAGCTGTTCAGCGCGATCAAGGCCTGATGCTCGGCGAACCGGGCGTGGAAATGCGGAGGCGGATGATCGCTGAAGAAGAACTGGATGGTCACGCCCTCCACGATGGCCACGGTCGGCATTCTCATTTCCGTTCGGAGGGGGGATCAGCCGGAACGAGGCGCTCGAGCACGACTAGAAAGACCAGTCCCAATACCACCGCGCCGGCAAAGAAAGCGAAGGCCCAGACTTGCTCGGGGAAGCTCTGGCCCATCATCAGCCCCGGGCTGGCCATGATGATCTCGAACGCCCGTCCTCCGAACCAGCCGCTGAAGGCCGCGCAGACGGCTCCCGCATAGGCGAGAAGAAGGATGGCCAGACGCTTCCGGTGCCTGGCCATCCCTCACATCCTCACAGATCCAGCACGAGGCGCGCGGGATCTTCCAGGGTCTCCTTCACGCGCACCAGGAAGGTCACGGCCTCGCGGCCGTCGACGATGCGGTGGTCGTAGGAGAGGGCGAGGTACATCATCGGGCGGATCACGATCTGCCCCTTGATCACCACCGGGCGCTCCTCGATGCGGTGCATGCCGAGGATGCCCGACTGCGGCGCGTTGAGGATGGGGGTGGACATCAGCGAGCCGTAGATGCCGCCGTTGGTGATGGTGAAGGTGCCGCCCTGCATCTCCTCGATGCCGAGCTTGCCGTCACGCGCCTTGCGGCCGTAGCCGGCGATGGCCTTCTCGATCTCGGCGACGGAGAGCAGGTCCGCGTCGCGCACCACCGGAACCACGAGGCCCTTCTCGGTGCCCACCGCGATACCGATGTTGTAATAGTTCTTGTAGACGAGGTCCTGGCCGTCGATCTCGGCGTTCACCGCCGGGATGTCCTTCAGCGCCGCGATCACCGCCTTGGTGAAGAAGCCCATGAAGCCGAGCTTGGTGCCGTGCTTCTTCTCGAACGCATCCTTGAACTGGCTGCGCAGGCTCATCACCGCGGTCATGTCCACGTCGTTGAACGTGGTGAGCATGGCGGCGGTGTTCTGGGCGTCCTTCAGGCGGCGCGCGATGGTCTGGCGCAGCTTGGTCATCTTCACCCGCTCCTCGCGGGCGGCGTCGGTCGGCGCCGAGGGGGCGCGCACCGCAACCGGTGCGGGCGCGGCGGCGGCCGAGGCGCCGGCAGCGATGGCGGCCAGCATGTCGCCCTTGGTGACGCGGCCGTCCTTGCCGGAGCCGGAGACGTCGGCCGGGTTCACACCGGTCTCGGCGGCGATGCGGCCAACGGCCGGGCCGTTGCTGCCGGCCGCAACAGCGGCGGCGGGAGCGGCGGCCGGGGCCGGAGCGGGTGCAGCGGCGGGAGCGGGAGCTGCGGCGGGGGCAGCGGCCGGAGCGGCCTCGGCGCCCGAGCCGGCGCCGATATTGCCGAGCAGCGCGCCAACACCGACGGTCTCGCCGTCCTTGGCGATGATCTCGGAGAGGACGCCCGAGGCCGGAGCCGGCACCTCGACGGTCACCTTGTCGGTCTCGAGCTCCACCAGCGGCTCATCGGCCTTGACGGCCTCGCCGGGCTTCTTGAACCACTTGCCGATGGTCGCCTCGGTAACGGACTCGCCCAGGGTGGGCACGCGGATCTCGGTCATTGTGTTCGCCCCTTGAGGGGGCCTCCCTCAGACTTCGGCTTGGGCCGGGCGTGGCGCCCGGCGCTCGATGAGCGACAGAATGGGCATCACCGCATAGGTGAAGCCCAGGTCCGCCTTGATGACGGGATCCCGAAGCGAGAGGCCGGTCGCGGCGGCCTCGTCGGGTACTTCGATGACGGCCATCCCCCAGATGCCCGCCGGGTCCGCCACCGGACCGACGGCGAGGGCCGTGCCGGCCTCCGCCTCGGCCTGCCAGAAGGCGAAGTGCGCGCCCATGGCATCCATCTCGGCCGCGCTCGCGTCCGAGGGAAAGCTCGGGCGCGGCGGGGAGAGGCGGAGCAGGAAGTGCGGCACGGCGCGTCCTCTTTCGGGGCGGTTTTTCGGGTGTCGGATCAGCCCAGGGCTTCCTCGAGGAAGGCCTTGAGCTGCGCCATGTGCTTGGACATGAGGCCGGTGGCCGTGGCGGCCGACGCCGGACGGCCGGCATAGCGCGGACGCCGCGCGGCACCGCCCGCCTGCTCCAGCACCCACTCCAGATAGGGCTGCACGAAGGCCCAGGACCCCTGGTTCTTCGGCTCCTCCTGGCACCACACGACCTCGGCATTCTTGAATCGGCCGAGCTCCTGCACCAGCGTCTTGAGCGGGAACGGATAGAGCTGCTCCACGCGCAGCAGGTAGACGTCGTCCACGCCCCGCTTCTCGCGCTCCTCCAGCAGGTCATAATAGACCTTGCCCGAGGACAGCACGACGCGGCGGATCTTGTCGTCCGGCTGGAGCTTGATGGTGTTCTCGTCCGGGTGCGACTGGGCGTCGTCCCACAGCACGCGGTGGAAGGTGGTGCCGGTCACCATGTCCGACAGGTTGGACACCGCCCGCTTGTGGCGCAGCAGCGACTTGGGCGTCATCAGGATGAGCGGCTTGCGGAATTCCCGCTTCATCTGCCGGCGCAGGATGTGGAAGTAGTTGGCCGGGGTGGTGACGTTGGCCACCTGCATGTTGTCCTCGGCGCACAGCTGCAGATAGCGCTCGAGGCGGGCGGAGGAGTGCTCCGGACCCTGGCCCTCATAGCCGTGCGGCAGCAGGCAGACGAGGCCGGACATGCGTAGCCACTTGCGCTCGCCCGAGGAGATGAACTGGTCGAACACCACCTGCGCGCCGTTGGCGAAGTCGCCGAACTGCGCCTCCCAGAGCACCAAGGTGTTGGGCTCGGACAGCGTGTAGCCGTACTCGAAGCCGAGCACCGCCTCTTCCGAGAGCATCGAATTGATGACCTCGTACTTGGCCTGGGTCTCGGAGAGGTGGTTGAACGGCTTGTAGCGGGCCTCGGTCTCCTGGTCGAGCAGCACCGAATGGCGCTGGGAGAAGGTGCCGCGCTCCACGTCCTGGCCCGACAGGCGGACCGGGTGGCCTTCCAGCAGCAGGGAGGAGAAGGCGAGCGCCTCGCCGGTCGCCCAGTCGATGCCCTTGCCGTCCTCGATGGCCTTCTTGCGGTTGTCGAGGAAGCGCTGGATGGTGCGGTGGACCTGGAAGCCCTCCGGCACGGTGGTGATCTTGGCCCCGATGGCCTTCAGCTCGTCTTCCGGCAGGCCGGTGTTGCCGCGGCGCGGATCGTCGTCCTCATGGGTGGGCTTGAAGCCGGCCCAGCGGCCGTCGAGCCAGTCGGCCTTGTTGGGCTTGTAGGCCTGGCCGGCCTCGTGCTCGGCCTCGAGGCGGTCGCGCCACGCATTGCGCATGGTGTCCACCTCGCCGGCGGTCACCACGCCCTCGGCTTCCAGCTTCTTGGTGTACAGCTCAAGCACGCTCGCGTGCTGGCGGATCACCTTGTACATCTTCGGCTGGGTGAACGCGGGCTCGTCGCCCTCGTTGTGGCCGAAGCGGCGGTAGCAGAACATGTCCACCACCACCGGCTTGTGGAAGCGCTGGCGGAACTCGGTGGCCACCTTGGCGCAGAACACCACGGATTCCGGGTCGTCGCCGTTGCAGTGGAAGATCGGCGCCTCGATCATCTTCGCCACATCCGATGGATAGGGCGAGGAGCGCGAATAACGCGGATTGGTGGTGAAGCCGATCTGGTTGTTGATGATGAAGTGGATCGAGCCGCCGGTGCGGTGACCCTTCAGGCCGGAGAGGCCGAGGCACTCGGCCACCACGCCCTGGCCGGCGAAGGCGGCATCGCCGTGCAGCAGCAGGGGCAGCACCTTGGTGCGCTCGGTGTCGCCCAGCTGGTCCTGCTTGGCGCGGGCCTTGCCCAGCACCACCGGATCGACGATCTCGAGGTGCGACGGGTTGGCGGTCAGCGACAGGTGGACCTTGTTGTTGTCAAACTCGCGGTCGGACGAGGCGCCGAGGTGATACTTCACGTCGCCCGAGCCTTCCACGTCGTCGGGCGCCCAGGAGCCGCCCTTGAACTCGTGGAACAGGGCGCGGTGGGGCTTGCCCATCACCTGGGTCAGCACGTTCAGGCGGCCGCGGTGGGCCATGCCGAACACGATGTCCTTCACGCCGAGATTGCCGCCGCGCTTGATGATCTGCTCCAGCGCCGGGATCAGGCTCTCGCCGCCGTCGAGGCCGAAGCGCTTGGTGCCGGTGAACTTCACGTCGAGGAACTTCTCGAAGCCCTCGGCCTCCACCAGCTTGTTGAGGATGGCGCGCTTGCCCTCGCGGGTGAAGGTGACTTCCTTGTCCGGCCCCTCGATGCGCTCCTGGATCCACGCCTTCTCCTCGGGCGAGGAGATGTGCATGAACTCGACGCCGATGGAGGCGCAATAGGTGCGGCGCAGGATGGCGACCATCTGGCGGACGGTCGCGAATTCGAGGCCCAGCACGTGGTCGATGAAGATCTTGCGGTCGAGGTCGGCCTCATAGAAGCCGTAGGAGGCCGGGTCCAGCTCCGGCGCCTCGCGCGGCGGGGTCAGGCCGAGCGGGTCGAGATTGGCGTGCAGGTGGCCGCGCATGCGGTAGGCGCGGATCATCATCAGCGCCTTGACGGAATCGCGGGTGGCCTGCTGCACCTCGGTGGCGGAGAATTCGACGCCGGACTTCTGCGCCTTGGCCTTCACCTTGTCGGCGATGGCCTTCTCCACCTCGATCCACTGGCCGTCCATGGCCGAGACCAGCTCGCCGTTGGCGTGCACCGGCCAGTTGGGCTTCTTCCAGGAGGCGCCGCGGGCGTTCTCGATCACCTGGTTGGGATCGTCCTTCAACGCCGCGAAGAAGGCCTGCCACTCAGCGCTGACCGAATTGGGATCGGTCTCATAGCGGGCGTAGAGATCCTCGATCCAGGCGGCATTGGCGCCATAGAGGAAGGAGGTGTTCAGGAATACGTCGTTCTGTTCCGCGCGCGACATGGGCTTGTTCCCGGAAGACCGTGGCGCCTCACTCTCCTTGAGCGCATTTCGCGCGGAAAATGAAGCCCCAAGGCCGCTCGTCTGCCACAAATCCGGCGCCCGGCCCTTGCCGGACGCCCCGTCACCCCTGCGAGGCTCGTGGCGGCCTTCGACAGCAGTGCTCGACAACCTTCATATGGGCAGAGCGGCCACCGGCCGAAAGGCCGGCGCCTCGCCCCGTCCGAACCGCGCTCGCCAGTCGCCGAACTTCATGGCGATTGCGCGGCGGATGCCTAGAGCGCGATCCGAGCGGATTGAACCAATCCGCTCGGTGAATCGCCCTCTAACTCCAGGAAAGAGAACGCGTGATCCGATCAGATTGCGATGCAATCTGATCGGCGCGTGCTCTTGCGGGAGCGGAATTCCAAGGCTTTCGCCCGGCGTTCCCGCTCCCGGTCATCCAAGCGGCGATCCCCCGGCCAGGCCGGGGGAAAGCCTCAGCCCTTCAGCACCTCGACGAGGGTCTTGCCGAGGCGCGCGGGGGACGGAGACACGCGGATGCCCGCTGCCTCCATGGCCGCGATCTTGTCCTCTGCGCCGCCCTTGCCGCCGGAGATGATGGCACCGGCATGGCCCATGCGACGGCCGGGAGGGGCCGTGCGGCCGGCGATGAAGCCCACCATCGGCTTCTTGCGGCCCTTCTTCGCCTCATCGGCGATGAACTGCGCCGCATCTTCCTCCGCCGAACCGCCGATCTCGCCGATCATGACGATCGACTCGGTCTTGGGGTCGGCGAGGAACATCTCCAGCACGTCGATGAATTCCGTGCCCTTCACCGGATCGCCGCCGATGCCCACCGCCGAGGTCTGGCCGAGGCCTTCCTGGGTGGTCTGGAACACGGCTTCGTAGGTCAGCGTGCCGGAGCGCGAGACGATGCCCACCGAGCCGGTCTTGAAGATGTTGGCCGGCATGATGCCGATCTTCGACTGGCCGGCGGTGACGATGCCGGGGCAGTTGGGGCCGATGAGGCGGCTCTTGGAGCCGGACAGGGCGCGCTTCACCTTCACCATGTCGAGCACCGGAATGCCCTCGGTGATGCAGACGATGAGCGGGATCTCCGCGTCGATCGCCTCGAGGATGGCGTCGGCGGCGCCCGGAGGCGGCACATAGATCACCGAGGCGTCGGCGCCGGTGGCTTCCTTGGCCTCGATCACGGTGTCGAACACCGGCAGGTTGAGGTGGGTGGTGCCACCCTTGCCCGGCGAGGTGCCGCCGACCATCTTCGTCCCGTAGGCGATGGCCTGCTGGGCGTGGAAGGTGCCGTTCTTGCCGGTGAAGCCCTGGGTGATGACCTTGGTGTTGGCGTCGATCAGCACGGACATCACGCAGCTTCCTTCTTCACGGCCGCGACGATCTTCTGCGCCGCATCATCGAGATCATCGGCGGGGATCACATTGAGCCCGCTCTCACGGATGATCTGCTTGCCTTCTTCCACATTGGTGCCTTCGAGGCGCACCACGAGGGGCACCTGGAGGCCGACCGCCTTCACCGCCGCGATCACGCCGTTGGCGATCACGTCGCACTTCATGATGCCGCCGAAGATGTTGACGAGGATGCCCTTCACGTTCGGATCGGCGGTGATGATCTTGAACGCCGCCGTCACCTTCTCCTCGTTGGCGCCGCCGCCCACGTCGAGGAAGTTCGCCGGGCTCTCGCCGTAGAGCTGGATGATGTCGAGGGTCGCCATGGCGAGGCCCGCGCCGTTGACCATGCAGCCGATGGTGCCGTCGAGGGCGATGTAGGCGAGGTCGTACTTGGACGCCTCGATCTCCTTCTCGTCCTCTTCCGTCAGGTCGCGCAGCTCGACGAGCTTGGGATGGCGGAACAGGGAGTTGGAATCGAAGGACACCTTGGCGTCGAGCACGCGCAGGTTGCCGTCCTTGGTGACGATGAGCGGGTTGATTTCCAGCATCGCCATGTCGGTCTCGACGAAGGCGGTGTAGAGCACCTCGGCCAGCTTGCCGGCCTGCTTGGCGAGTTCGCCGGACAGGCCGAGGGCCTTGGCGATCTTGCGGCCGTGGAAGCCCTGCACGCCGGTCACCGGGTCCACCGAGAAGGTCACGATCTTCTCAGGGGTGGAGTGGGCGACTTCCTCGATGTCCATGCCGCCTTCGGTGGAGACCACGAAGGCCACGCGCGAGGTGACGCGGTCCACGAGCAGGGAGATGTAGAACTCCTTCTCGATGTCCGAACCTTCCTCGATGTAGAGGCGGTTCACCTGCTTGCCGGCCGGGCCGGTCTGGATGGTGACGAGGGTGCGGCCGAGCATCTGGCCGACGAACTCCTTCACCTCATCCACGGACTTGGCGAGGCGCACGCCGCCCTTCTCGCCGGCCTCGGGCTCCTTGAACTTGCCCTTGCCACGGCCGCCGGCGTGAATCTGCGACTTCACCACCCAGAGCGGGCCACCCAGCTCCTTGGCGGCGGCTTCCGCCTCCTCGACCTTCAGCACGGGAATGCCGCGCGAGACCGGGGCGCCGAAGCTCTTCAGCAGCGCCTTGGCCTGATACTCGTGAATATTCATCTTCCGTGTCCCTCAGGGTTGCGATGTGTCCCTTTCCCCGCCCCGGCCCGTCCCGGGTCCCGCGCAATTGCGGGACCGCCCGGTCAAGACCGCCTCCACCGCAGAAGGGGGACCCGCGCCACCGCCCCGGCCCGAAGGACTGGAGCGAGGATGCGGTCTCCCCCGAGGAGGGGAACACTCGTCTCCTTCACCACGCCGGTTGTACCCCGGCACGAAAACGGCGCGCCTTGCGGCACGCCGTCATGAGCGAGATCACTTCCCGAGGCCGGGTGCGATCTTCAGGCAGGCCTCCACCAGTCCTTCGACTGCGGCGACCGATCTTTCGAACATGGCGCGCTCGGACCGGTCGAGTTCGACCTCCACGATACGCTCCACCCCCCGCGCGCCGATGACGGCCGGCACGCCGAGATAGATATCCCTGAGCCCGTATTCCCCATCGAGCCGTGCGGCGACCGGGAGCAGGCGCTTCTTGTCCTTCAGGTAGCTCTCCGCCATGGCGATGGCGGCGGCGGCCGGCGCGTAGAAGGCCGAGCCAGTCTTGAGCAGGTTGACGATCTCCGCCCCGCCGTCGCGCACGCGCTGGACGATGGCGGCGATGCGCTCCTCGCTGGTCCAGCCCATGCGGATGAGGTCCGGCACCGGGATGCCGCCCACGGCGGAATAGCGCACCAGCGGCACCATGGCATCGCCGTGCCCGCCCATGACGAAGGCGGTCACATCCTCCACCGAGACGCCGAACTCCTCGGAGAGGAAGAAGCGGAAGCGGGCGGAATCGAGCACGCCGGCCATGCCCACCACCTTCTCCGGCGGCAGGCCGCTGGTGCGCTGGAGCGCCCAGACCATGGCATCGAGCGGGTTGGTGATGCAGATGACGAAAGCGTCAGGCGCATATTTGCGCAGGCCCGCGCCCACCTGCTCCATCACCTTGAGGTTGATGGCGAGGAGGTCGTCGCGGCTCATGCCCGGCTTGCGCGGAACGCCGGCGGTGACGATCACCACGTCGGCACCGGCGATGGCATCATAACTGGAGGCGCCCCAGATGCCCGCGTCGAACCCCTCCACGGGGGCGAGCTGGGCGAGGTCCAGGGCCTTGCCGTCGGGAACGCCGTCGGCGACGTCGAACAGCACGATGTCGCCCAGTTCCTTCAGTCCAGCCAGAAGGGCGAGCGTACCGCCGATCTGGCCGGCCCCGATGAGGGCGATCTTGTTGCGGGCCATCCCAAATCCCCGGTAACCGCTGCGGAGCCGGCACATGAGACGAGCCGCCGCAGGAACGCGGCGCTTGACTACTCCCATCCGTCCGGGGGTTCAAGCCGGCCGCACTGCACAAATAGTGGCATCGAGCGGGATTTTGCCGCAAAAACGGGTCGTTTTGCGCCGATTTTCTGCTGATTTGCACCATGCGGAAAACCATCCCGCAGGGCGGTGCAGCGGCCTACCACCGGCCACACCCGAAAAGGCAACGCTTCCGCCCGCTCGGGCGGCATGACGCTCGCGCCCGCCCGGCGGCAGGGCGAGACTGCAAGGGGCCGGCGCAGCGCCGTGCGATCTGGAAAAGTCCGGAAAGCCAGAGGGGGAAGGCGCGCGGGGGCCGGCATGGTCCACCCGAATGGGGCAGGATCACACGGCCTCTGGCCTTGCGTAAGGGATCTGGGCGGTTCTGGCGCCACCCATGCGCCGGGTCCGGACGCGCGCCCGGACCGGGGCCAGCCCACCGCCGGGACCGGCCCGGGGGTCTTGGCACGTGGCCGGGGTCATCAACGCGGCGGTCATCAGCGCTCCTCGGCGCCGGTCCTTAAGGAAATCTGCCCTCTCCCCGCACACGGCCGAGCGACCAGCCGGATGAAAGAAATAAAACAACGTCAATATCAACGAACAAAAAGCAGGGAGAGGGCAGCCGGCCGGAGCACTTCGGGGGCGCTCCGGCGGAAGGGTGGCCCCACCTTCATCCGCGCGGCTGCGCGGAGGGGCGGGACGAGACGGTCTCAGCTTCCGGTCTTGAGCGAGCCGAGCTGGACGAAGGCGGGCTTGGCGGCGGGGGCCGCCGGGCGGTTCGGATCGTGCTCCTTCAGCACCTTGAACACGCGCTCCGCCATGGGGTTGGACTTGATGAAGTCGGCATAGGCCTGTCCCAGCATGGTCTGGGCGGCGGAATAGATCTCCTCTTCGCCCATGCCGTCGAACTCGGCCGAGACGAGGTACTGGCCCATGCGCCGCAGGATATGGAGGCGCAGCACCTGCAGCACTTCCGGCTGGTATTCCACCTGCAGCACCTCGAAGAACTCCTCGGCGCTTCCGAGAGACTTCAGCTTGTCGATGATGGACATGTCGCTCTTTCTCCTGTCGATCAGCCCAAGTCTGGGATGTCAGGCCGCCTCGTCCGCGCTCGCCGGGCGGCCGCGCTGGCGCTCGCCCTGCAGGTGGGTGAGGCGGGCCTCGAGGAACTCGATCCGGTCCAGCAGGGAGACGATGGCCTCGCCCACCGGGTCCGGCATCAGATGGTGCTCAAGGTCGATGCGGCCGTCGCCGAGCTTGCGGCGGTCGGATGTGGGTTTCACCACCCGGCCGGGAATGCCCACCACCGTCATGGCCGGCGGGACATCCTCGATCACCACCGAATTGGCGCCGACCCGGCAGCCGGCCCCCACCGTGATCGGCCCGAGGATCTTGGCTCCCGCGCCCACCAGCACGCCGTTGCGCAGGGTGGGATGGCGCTTGCCCGCCGTCCAGGACGTGCCGCCCAGGGTCACGCCATGGTACAGGGTGACGTCATCGCCGATCTCGGCGGTCTCGCCGATCACCACGCACGCGCCGTGATCGATGAAGAAGCGCCGGCCGATGGTGGCGCCGGGGTGGATGTCCACATTGGTCAGGAAACGGCCCAGCCAGGAGAGGAAGCGGGCCGGGAACTTCACCCCCCGCCGCCACAACCGGCTGGCAAGCCGATGCCAGATGATGGCGTGGACGCCGGGATAGGTGAGCACGATCTCGAACGTGTGCCGGGCCGCCGGGTCCCGCGCCTTCACGCAGTTCACATCCTCGCGGATGAGCTGCCACACCGTGAAGGACGCCGCCGGCGCATCCAGCGCGGTCGCCGTGGCGAGGGGCACCTCGGTACCGTGCCACTTGGGGCTTCCCATGATCATGGATCAGGCTCCCATCACGGCGGCGTGGCGGCGCTTCAGCGCTTCTTCGGTGAAGCTGTCCTCGTAGAGGCGACGCAGCACCTGGGGCGTCACCGTCTCCTTGGTGCGCACCGAGAAGTCGCGCACCCGGGCGAGGATGGCGCGGCCGCGGGCCTCGTCCACCGCCAGCCCCTCGTCGGCGAGGGCCTTGGAGATGGCGGCAAGGCCGGAATGCTTGCCCAGCACCACGCGGTGGGAGCGGCCGAGCAGTTCCGGGTTCAGCGCCTCGTAGGTGCCACGATCCTTCAGCAGGCCGGCAACATGGATGCCGCTCTCGTGGGTGAACACATCCTCGCCCACGATGGCCTTGGTGCGCGGCATGGCGCGGCCGGCGGCGGCCATCACCTTCTCCGCCAGCGGGCGCAGGGCGCGCGGGTCGATGCCACTTTCGGCGCGGGCGGTCTGGCGCAGGGCGATGGCGACTTCCTCCAGCGCCGCATTGCCGGCCCGCTCGCCGAGCCCCACCACGGTGACGCTGGCATGGCGGGCGCCGCCGGTGACGGCCGCGAGGGTGTTGGCGGTGGCAAGGCCCAGATCGTCGTGGGCGTGGAACTCGATCTCGAGGTCCGTGGCATTGGCGACGCGCCGCACCAGTGCATAGGTGGAGAAGGGATCGAGCACGCCCAGCGTGTCGGCGAGGCGCAGGCGGAAGGCACCCGCCTCCCGCGCCACCTCGGCCACCCGGCACAGGAAATCGGGATCGGCGCGGGAGGCGTCCTCGCAGCCGATGGCCACCGTGAAGCCGAGCTTGGTGGCCAGCGTCGCCACATGCTTCAGGGCTGCGAGCGCCCAGTCGCGGTCGCGGTTCAATTTGCCCTTGAGCTGGCGGTCGGAAGTGGGAATGGAGAGATTGACGTAGCTGACCCCGGCGGAGACCGCCGCAAACAGGTCTTCCTCGCTCATCCGGCACCAGGCGGCGACCCGCAGCGGCAGCTTGAGCGAGACGATGGAGCGCAGCGTCTCGATCTCCTCGTCGCCCATGGCGGGCGTGCCGGCCTCGATCTCGGGCACGCCGGCGGCGGCGAGCGCCTCGGCGATCTCGATCTTCTCCTTGCGGGTGAAGGCGACGCCCGGCGCCTGCTCGCCATCGCGGAGCGTGGTGTCGTTGAGGAAGACCGTGCGGGCGGCCGCAGCCCCTGCCGCCGAACCGCCAGCCTCCGCCGAGGACCGGCCGGAGCGCCCAGATGTCACCGATGGAGACTTCGCGAGCATGGTGTCTTCCTCAAGTCCCGTGACCCTAAGTCCCTTGGCCCTGAACCGCGCCTGTGGTGAGCCGGAGCATCGAAGCCGCCCACCATTCGCCAGCAGCGCCTGACAGGGATCACGCAAACCGCGTGCCATTGCCGCAAGCCATTCTGGAATCGATGGAAATCAGGGAGCGCCCAGCTGTCGCAAAGCCGACAGCCGGCAAGCTTGTCCGAGGTTCGACAGGATCACGACAGACGAGACACGTGCGACACACCGTGTTGTCGGTATCGAACATACGTATAATTACGTAGTCGCCCATTCCCGTCCGGTCATTTCTTGCCGTGGCCGGACGAATTCACGGGTGAGGGCAGATCATCCGGTGCGAGAGCCGGCGGCAGGCGCCGCTCAGGCCGGGCCGATCACCACCTTCACGTCGGCGGGCTTCGCCCAATAGGGTGCCGACGTCACCAGCACATGGGCGCCGGCCGCGGCATAGGCGGCGGCGTTGGAGAGATTGACGCCGCCGGCCGCCGCCACCTTCGTGCCGGGAGAATGTTCCGCGGTGAGGGCGACCACCTGCCGGATGTCGTCCGGCGTCATCTTCTCGCACTGGAGCACGTCCGGCCGCGCGGGAAGAACGGCCTCGGCCTCCTCCGGCGTCTTCACTTCCACCACCACCTTCTTCTCCGGCGCCTGCCGGCGCAGCCGCGCGATGCCCTCGGCGGGATCGGCGAGGAAGGCGGCATGTTCGGGAAACAGCAGCAGCGTCTCGGACAGGCCAAGCCGGTGCGGGAAGGCGCCGCCGGCGCGGATGGCGGCGATCATCTGCGCCTTGGCACCGGGCAGGGTCTTGCGCGTCGTCACCACCGCCACCTCGGGCGACACCGCCCGCGCGGCGGCCACGATGTCGGCGGTGAGAGTGGCGATGCCGGAGAGATATTCCACCAGCGTCTGCGCCACCTTCCACGCCCGGAAGATGGGACCGGCCGCGCCCTCGGCGAGGAGGAAGGTGTCGCCCTGCGGCACCCGCGCGCCGCTCGCCGCCAGCAGATCGGCCTTGACGCCGGCCGTGAGGAACAGCTCGCGCGCCAGCTCCACGCCACAGAGCGTGGTGTCGCCGCGCACGGCCATGGAGAGGCGCGCGTCGCGGCCGGCGAGGCCGAGGCTCTCGGTCGTCAGATCGCCATAGGGCGCATCCTCGGCGAGGAGGGCGTCCACCATGGCCTGCGTCCACCAGCGGTAGCTCATGCGCCGTATCCTCGCTCAGTCCCGATACAGCAGGATTAGCGTGGGCAGACCGCAGGGTCCACGAGACAAAGCGCGACGCGACACTTGGACGTCAGACCGGGGCCGCTGCCCGGGCCTCTTTGGTCGCGCGCCGCAGCAGCGTGAGGCATTCGATGGTGGAGGCGAGGTCCAGCGCGGAGAAGCCGTCCAGGGTCTCCGGCCGCGGATCAGCCCCACGCGCGAGCAGTTTCTCCACCACGCCGGCCTTGCCGGCGGAGGCCGCATACATCAGCGCCGTGGCGCCATTGTCGTTGGCGCTGTCGATGGCGATGCCCGCGTCCACCAGCGCATCGATGATGTGGAGATGATCGCCCACGCAGGCGATCCACAGCGCGGTGTTGCCGTCCGCATTGCGGATGTCGAGGGCGGCACCGGCAGCGATGAGGGCCGCGACCGTCTCGCCGAGCCCCTCCGCGCAGGCCTTCATCAGCGGCGTCATGCCGTTCTCGGCGGTGGCATTCAGCCCGTCAGGCGGAAAGCCGCGACTGGCGATCCAGGCCGAGAGCGCGGGGTCGAGCACGGCGGCGGACTGTTGCGACTGCACGTGGCTGAACCAGGCCTCATAGCCGCCGTCCACGCTCGTCACGTCGGAGAAGCCGAAATCCGACAAGGCCTGCGCATACTCCTGGCTGGCGTTGCCGTGATAGCAATAGATGACCACCGGCTGCGCCTTCGGCGTGGTGCCGATGATGTCGCCGAGATTGCCGAACGCCATGTTCCGCGCGCCCGCCACATGGCCGGCGGCGTAGGAATTGGCGTCGCGCACATCGAGCAGCAGGGCCTTGCCCGTGCCGACGATGGCCACCGCCTCCGCGACGCCGATGCGGCGGAAGGGCGTGCGCTGTTTCATGATCGTCTCCCCAAATCCGGCGCCTATCCCGCTCAGGCGCCCCGGCCGGGATAGGCCGGCTCGGTGGTGATGCGGTCGTCGACGGCGGCGCGCCCGACGGTGAAGTGGTAGATGGACTGGAAGGCCGCGCCTTCGAGCCCCAGCAGCTGGTGCAAATCGTCATCGAAGAAACAGCCGATGCCGGTACCACGGAAGCCCGCCGCCTCCGCTTCCAGATAGAGCGACTGGCCGACCATGCCCGCCTCCCAATGGAGCTGGCGGTAGCGCCACGCCTCCGCCGTCACCAGCGGCTCGAATTCGGCGAGCATGGCGAGGGCGAACGAGCTGTCGCTGGCGATGGCCTGATGGCAGCTCACGGTGCGGGCGATGCCGCGGCAGTCGGTTTCCACCAGCCGATAGATCGGCAGGTGCGCCGGCACGCCCTCCGGCTTTTCCCAGGTGAAGTCGGAGCGCAGCGCGGCCTTGAGATCCGCGATCACACCGTCCCGGCGCGGCAGGGCATAGAGGCCGGGGCTAAGCCCCTCCACGCGATGCACGAACAGAAGCGGATGGACGCGGGCCTCGAAGGGGGCGGCATCGAACGGCGCCGCAGCGCGCGGCAGCAGCGCATCCATGAGGCCGAGGAACACGTCGCGGGACATCGTGCTGCCCTTGGCGGTGAAGCGCTGCGCGCTGCGCCGGCCGAGGATGACGGAGGCCGCCCGCGCGTCACCGGTCGCCTCGCGGGGCGGAAGGGCGGGAGCCGCCACCCCCTCCCCCGCATCGGCGCCGGCGCGATGGGTGGCAAGGCTCACCTGATCGATCACCGGCCAGCGATAGAGCGGATGCCGGTCCAGCACATTGGCCCGCCCCATCCAGCGCCCACCCACCGGCAGCTGCGGCAAAGCCGGCAGATCGCCGCCGGCCGGAGCCAGAGCGATCAGGATGTCGGGATCCTCCCGCTCGGCCCCGGCGAAGTCCGCCGCCCGGTCGAGGCCGATGCGGCGGGCGATGTCGGCGCTGGGGGCCTCCACCAGATGCGCCGTCCAGCCGAGGCACGCGGCGGCGTAACGCACGGCGGCCAGCGCGTGGCCGAGATCCAGTTGGCAATAGCGGAAGGCGCGCTCGCCATATTTCCACGCCTCGCGCCAATGGATGGACGACAACGCGAGGAACAGCGACGGCGCCCCGCCGGCCGGCCCGAACCTCTGCTCCATGGCGAAGCCGGAGGCGCCCGCCACCACCACCACATCCGGTCCCGACGGCGCGAAGCGATGCTCCAGCGCATGGTCGCGGCTGACATAATGGTGCACGCCATCGTCGAGACCGGCGATGCGCCCGGCGATCACATAAGCCTCGGTGGGGTGCAGATTGCCGCTGGAGGGATTGCAGCGCAGCGCCCAGCGATCGGGGCCCAGCTGCTTCCAGGCGGCGAGGCCGAAAGAGAGTTCCAGCAGCAAGGCGACGCCGGCAAGATCCAGCGGCGCGGGCGCCACCGTTCCCGACACCATCTCGGCAAAGGAGACGCCGAGCCCTTCCGCCGCCAGCGGCAAGGCGGTGCGCGGCGCGCCCTCATACTCCCGGAACGGATTGGGCTGCATGTCCCAATCCAGCGTCTCGGGGCCGGCCGCGTAGCCCTTCAGGCTGTGCTTGGTTCGGGCGTGGTAGGCCAGCGCCGCCTCGAAGGGACGCGCGGGGGGCAGCAGCGCGTTCATGTTCAGGACGCCTTCCGTTCGCCGGGGTCCGGACAGGGATGGGCCTCGCCGGGATGGGAGCAGCCCTCCAGAGGCAGCGCCCCCGGCAGGGCCGGTCCCAGCAGGGAGGTGACGGGCTCGCGGTCGAAGCCGGCGCAGCGGGCACCCTCCACCTCCACCAACGGGCGGCGGATGAGCAATGGCTCCGCCAGCATCAGCGCAATGGCGGCCTCGGCCTCCACCGCCTCGGGCTTGACCTCGCCCGACTTCACCTTCGGCGCCGCCGGATTGAACCAGGTCGCAACCGGCGTCGCGCCGAAGAAGGACTTCAGGCGCTCCGCCGTCCACGGCTCGGTCAGGAGGCTGCGGACGTCCAGCGTGTGGCCTGCATTGGCGAGGGCGAGCTTCTGCCGGGCATTGGTGCCGCAGCCCGGCTTCTCCCAGAAGGTGACGTGGGCCACGGCGCCCTACTTCATCACGGAGAGCTGCACGAGCTGCGCGCCGCCGTCGCGGCCGAGCACCGTATCCACCTTCTTGCGCACGCCCTCCAGCGTCAGCGGCTTCACCACCGCGCCATGGGCGCCGGCCTTCAGCCCGCTCACCGCCACCGCCTCTTCCGACCTGTCGGTGACGATGAGGATGCGCACGCCGGGAAACTTCGTCTTCATCTCGCCGATCAGCGCATCGCCGCGCGCCTTGAGCAGGCCGACGCCGAGCAGGACCACGTGCGGCATCAGCCAGCCCTGCCCCTTCTCATAGGCCTCCTCGGGGGTGGCGAGCTCGTGGGTCTCGATCTCGTCGTGCAGCATGAACTGGAGCGCCGCGCGGGTGATCTCGTCCTCGTCCACCACGAAGACACGCCGCTGGTCCACCGCCTTGGACGTCTCAACGCCGATCTGCATCTGTCGCCTCGCTCATAACTTGCGTTTATCGCGCGCCGATCCCCGTTGTCGGCACCGCCCGCCTGCTGCAGCGGGCCGGGTTCGGGACCACGGCCGTCCGCGCGCGAGCGGGTTGATGAACCGTCAAGCAAGTTCCGTTCCTCGCCCGCAACCACAGTCCTGGACGGGATTGCTCCGGCGACGGCGCGTCGAGCGCACGGCATATGTCCCAATCCCGACACACGACCCGTACCTGTCGGGTTCGACACACCATCCGAAAGGCCAAGGAAGGCCCCCTCGCACCCCCGGAATTTGATTGAGATCAAAGGCCTGCGGGGTGTTGGGGCGAGTGGCACGCTGGTTGCTCCTGCCATGGCGCAACAGCGAGTGAGGGCTGAGTGCACGCCTAGGCCGCCGCCAGCGATGCGCTCCTTCCCGTAACCCGCGGGGCGTTTCCGATCGATATTGCTGACGAGAGAAACGGCCTCGCGCCAATTCGCGCGGTGGTCTTCCAAAGTAGGTTCGAAGGAGAGCAAGATGGCTTCGCTGCGACAGATCGCGTTTTACGGCAAGGGTGGCATCGGCAAGTCCACCACGTCCCAGAACACGCTTGCGGCCCTGACCGAGCTTGGTCAGCGCATCCTCATC
>NZ_JAMJXC010000035.1 GCF_023571765.1 Xanthobacter aminoxidans
GTCTTCCAGGCACGTCGGCAAAAAGCTTGCTTGGTGGCGGTCAGCAGCTTCAACGAAACGTCCCATATGACACCCCCGAAGCAGTGCTAGATCATAGCATCATCAGGGGTTTTCACACAGCCTCCGCCCCCATCTCGGTCATTGATCTGGCAACGGCCGCGGCCCAAAAGCGGACATCAGCGAGTTGGGGCATATCAGCACATTTGCGCCAGTTGCGGACATGCTCCGGCCGCCGCAAATCAGACTCTGACGCCCTCGCTCTAGGGCGCTCTTTCGGAGCGCCCGTTCGAATCTTGAAAGCGACCTGTCAGCGGGCTTCGGCAAGCGCCAAGGCATCCGCGCCTGCCGGGAATCTGAGTTGTCCTGTCTTGTCGTGGACGGCGGCCCAAATCGCCTCCGCGACATCGCTTTCGCGCGTCGTCGGCGCCGGCGTTGCGAAGGATGCGAGGATCGGCCGGGCGAACTCGGCATACTCGCCCGGCAGCAGGTCCTGAACCGGGATAATGGCGTTCGCACCAAACCGTGTTGTCGGGGCATAGCCCGGCTCGACGAGCTTCACGCCAATGCCGAAATAGCTAAGCTCATGTGATCTTCCCCCGAAAAAGTGGACGGGGTTAAGTGACGTGACCCCCTGAAACTCCTCCAGAAATAACTAGAGTCCGCCCCAGGAAAGGGACGGACGAATGAAACGATCAAGGTTCACGGAAGAACAGATTATCGGGATCCTGCGCGAGCAGGAGGCGGGCGTGCCGGTGGCGGACCTGTGCCGCAAGCACGGGCTCAGCTCGCCGACCTTCTCCAAGTGGAAGGCTAAATACGGCGGGCTGGACGTGTCGGAGGCGCGGCGGTTGAAGGCGCTGGAGGACGAGAACGCCAAGCTCAAGCGGATGCTGGCCGAGGCGATGCTCGACAACGTCGCGCTGAAGGACCTGCTGGGAAAAAAATGGTGACGCCCGCCGCGCATCGGGAGGCTGCGGCGTACCTGCAGACGACCTACGAGATGAGCCAGCGACGGGCGTGCCGGGTGATCGACACCGACCGGACCAGCGTGCGCTACCAGGCCACGCGGCCGGACGACGGGGCCTTGCGCGAACGGCTAAAAGCCCTGGCCCAGGAGCGACGACGCTTCGGTTACCGACGGCTGTGCGATGTAGTCACGGTGACGCGCCTCGACCGGCTGGCACGCTCTACCCGCGATCTTCTCGACATCTCGGAGCGCTTGTCGACGGCCGGCGCCGGCCTCCGGTCCCTGGCCGAGCCATGGGCGGACACGACCACGCCGGCGGGTCGCATGGTGTTGACAATCTTTGCGGGTATCGCAGAGTTTGAGCGATCCTTGATTGCTGAACGGACCGGTGAAGGTCGCACGGCCGCAAGGGCGAGGGGCGTGCGGTTTGGCCGCCCGCCGGCCCTGAGCGGTGATCAGGCGCGTTTGGTGAAACGCCTCAGGGCCGAGGGGATGTCGGCACGGGAAATCGCCGCCTCGCTCGGCGTTCATCGGTCCACAATCCACCGGCTGGAGCAGAAGAAGCCGTGAATATTTGTCTGCGCGTCGCTATCGGCCCCCTTTTTCTCCTCCCTATGCACACAACCGCGTCGGTCGGCCAAGGCGTGGGCGTGCCGCCGGCACCGATGGCGCCGGGCAAGTGGGTATCCCCGATGTCGAATGAGGAACCGAAGACCGACACCGAGCGCAAGGAACTCTGCACGAACCCCATGGCAGGGGTTGAGGTCTCGGAAAAGAGCTGGATCGAATTCGACTCGGACGGCCGCCGCGTGTGCGCGCTACCGAAGTGGAAGGTCAACGGAGCGACCTATCGCGCTCCACCCATGAAGTGCGAGCCGGCCATCGAAGCTGATGGGGACGGGGATGGATCGATATCGGTTCTTGTGAAGGGTCCGAAGTCCGTCGAGATCAACAACTCCCTGTACATCCGCTGCGACTGACGGCGGACGGGCCGTCTGGATGCCTTTCAGCTGCCGATGAGTGCCACGGTGCTCGCCGAGCGCAAGGGGTGGGTCCTCGCCATGCTCGCCGGCACGCCGGCTGTGCGTGGCTCCGGTCCCGGACTGCGCCGCCCTTGCCCCCGGCTCCGCGTCGTGGCGCACCGGAAGGCGTCGGGACGCGGGGCGTCCCCTTGATATGTTCGCCGCCGCGGGCGCCGAACACGGGGCAGATGTCTTGAGGTTTCAAAAGGGGTTCAGGTTCGCCTGAACCCCTGCCACGTGGCGAACGCGGGGAGAGGGAGGGGAGCAAGCGGAATCGGTGCGGGTGGTGCGGGCGCACAAGCGCAGCGCGGAGCCTCGGCCGTACCGATTGCGCTTGCTGGGGAGGGATGGGGCGGCGCCCCGTCCTCCCCCTTGACGCCGGAGGCGAGAGTCAATCCGGCCGCGTCGCATTGAACTGCCGCGCTCGCCGCGACCGAGCATAGTTGTTCCAGAAGTGGTGGCGCTGGGCGTAGGGATTGTAGAGCCGAGGTGCGCAAACGCGCACGATCATGTCAAACAGCTCCGGCCGCTGGCGGGCGGCGTCTCGCAGATCCAGCCAGTCCCGCATTCGCCCCCGCTCGATCACGTCATCGATGGCGGCGAGCGTGTAGCGCTGGTGGTTCAGGTGGCGATGGCGCATGGTGGCCCCTACCTGCCAAGGTGTGCAGAAACCGCTCGGCCGCTACCAATTCGACCGGAACCTTTGAGGCCAACAGAAGCGTCTGCACATTCGGATCGTCGTAGGCGACCTGGACCGAGCGCACATCGCTCGGCGCCAGCCCCTCAACGTAATCGCGAACGGCACGCTCGCCGCCGTCCCGCTGAAGCCGTTTCAGCTTGGCCACGTTCTCCGGGGTTTTCTCCCGCTCGAGCAGCGCGGCGTATGCGATGCCCTCCGTCGTCTCCACGCGCCGCACCGCGGCTCCTGACCGCTCGATCCAGGAGAGGATTTCACGCGCAAACGGCTTGTCGGGATGACGATGGCACGCCTCGTGTTCCACCATATCCACGATCGCGATCTGTCGGTTGGAGAGGCGCATGGTGTCGAGCAGGTCGGCCGCGGCGAGGCGCAGGAGAGGCCCCGCGTCCGCGATCAACACCAGGCGCTCCAGCTCGTCGAATGCCACCGGCACGGCGCCCTTCTCCCTGCACCCTCTGACCCATCAAGGGGAGGCCATCGCCAGCTGCAGGAGCGGCCGCTCCTGCAGGCCGAGCGCATTGCAGGCCTCGACCTAATCCGCCTCATCTTCGCCGGTCACTTCGTCCCATTCAATGTCGTCGGGCCACCCGCGACATCTCTCCCGCCGATGCGCCGGCCTTCAATGCCTCACTGCCCGCAACTGTGCGGATGCGAACGGAAGTGCGTCGCCGGAAGGTGGCCCGTCATGCGCGGGATGGGCCTATGGCTGAGGGGAGCGGCCTTCAGTGCGCAGGCAGCGTCCCGCTATAGGCGGCTTCGAGGATCTGGAGCGAGCCGGGCACGGACAAAGGACGCGGATTGGTCCCCGCTGTGGGATCGTTCACCGACATCTCAGCGATGGTCGCAAACGCCTCCGGCTTGACGCCGATCTCCTTCAGCGTGTGCGGCAGCTTGAGCTGCCGGCGCAGCTCAAGCGTCCAGTCGATGAGGCGGTCCACCCCGGCGCGGTCCGTCCCGCCGAGCCCCATGGCCTGCGCCAGATAGCCGATCTTGTCGGTGATCGCGTCGCGGTTGAAGGCCAGCACATAGGGCATTAGCACCGCATTGGTGAGGCCGTGGTGGCAGCCATAGACCGAGCCGATGGGATGGCTGAGCGAATGGATCGCGCCCAGTCCCTTCTGGAACGAGGTGCCGCCCATGCTGGCGGCCGCCATCACATGGGAGCGGGCTTCGATGTCGCGGCCGTCGGCCACCGCCACCGGAAGCCATTTCTGGAGGAGGCGGATGCCCTCGACGGCGATGGCGTCCGCCATGGGGTGGTAGCTCGGCGCGCAATAGGCCTCCAGGCAGTGGGCAAGGGCGTCCATGCCCGTGCGCGCCGTCATGTCGGGGGGCAGGCCGAGAGTCAGAGCGGGATCGGCGATGACAATCCTTGGCATCATCTGCGGGTGGAAGATGATCTTCTTCTGATGGGTGGCGTCATTGGTGATGACCGTGGCGCGGCCGACCTCCGAGCCGGTGCCGGCAGTGGTGGGAATGGCGATGATGGGGGCGATGCCCTCGGTGTTGGCACGGCGCCAGTAGTCGCCGATGTCCTCGAACTCCCAGACCGGCAGGTCCTGCGCCACCATGAAGGCCACCGTCTTGCCCACGTCGAGCGCGCTGCCGCCGCCGATGGCGATTACGCTGTCGTGGCCGCTGGCGCGGAACGCCGCGATGCCGTCCTCCAGATTGCGAGAGGTGGGGTTGCCCTGGAGCTTGTCGAATACGTCGGCGGTGAGGCCCGCGGCGGCGAGCGCGTTCCGGATGCCCGTCATCACCGACAGGGCCGAGAAATAGGGGTCGGACACGATCAGCGGCCGTGACGCGCCGATCTCGCGGCAGGCGGCGGCGAGATCGGAGAGGCGTCCGGCGCCGAACCAGATCTTGGTCGGGTAGTTCCAGTTGCTGGTCAGGGTCAACTCACTCATCGCAGGTCTCCATGAAAGTCCGGCTCGGGGCGTCGACGGGCGCGCGCAGCATCTGCCCGGCGAGCTCCGCGGTTTCGATCAGCGCCGCGCGGGCGGCGGGCAGGCCGCCCGACATGGCGGAAAAGGCGTGGGGCAGGGTGGGATAGACGCGGCGCGCGAGGGGAACGCCCTGCGCCTCGAGCCGCTCGGCGAAGCGCCGCCCCTCCTCGTAGAGCAGATCGTGCCGGGCCTGGACGATGAGGGTGGCGGGCATGCCGTCCAGCAACCGCGCCCGCGCCACCGAGCACAGCGGATTGGCGGCATCCGCCGGGCTGCGCAGATATTGTGCCGAGAACCAGTCCATGTCGGCGCGGGTGAGCGGATAGCAGTGGTCGAACGCGGTGGCCGGCATGCGGTCGCGGTCCATCTCCAGGACGGGATAGATCAGCAGCTGCATCTTCGGCGGCGGCTCGCCCGACTGCTTCAGCTGCAGCGAGGTGGCGGCCGCCAGGTAGCCGCCCGCCGAATCCCCGCCGATCCCGATCTGATGGGGCGCGATACCGAGCGATGGGGCCGCGCTCCTGAGCCAGCGCAGTGCGCCCACCGCATCCTCCAGCGCCGCGGGAAACTTGTGCTCCGGCGCCAGGCGGTACTCCACCGAGAGCACCTTGCAGCGGGCGTGGTGGGCGAGGATCGTGCAGGCGGTGTGGCAGGTCGCGAGGTCGCCGACGACGCAGCCGCCGAAATGCAGATAGATCAGCGCGGGCGCCGGCTCAGGGCAGGCGTGCGGGGTGTAGAGCCGCGCTCGCAGCGGGCCGTCCGGCCCCGGCAGCATCAGGTCCCGGCAGTCGCGCAGCGGCAGCGGCCGGCCCTCCAGAAGGCGCAGCGACAGGAAACGCGGCTGCCGCGCGGCGGCGGGATCGGCCGTGGGCGGCGCGCCGCAGCGGGTGACTAGCCAGGCATGGAGGCGCGCGCGGGGGTCGGCCTCCACCCAGTCGCCGCGCGACGGCGCGCCCGGCGCGACCAGTCCCGCTAGCTGCCGCAGCCAGCTCTCCGGAAGCTTCAGAAGAGCTTGGAACAGCACGCGAAACATGGACCACCATAGGGCGCGAAGCGGCGCCGGCGGGGAGCGCGGGACGGGTCTCTTCGGTGGATCGGCGCACATCGCGACATCAACAGTCGGGGATAGTGGGCGCCGGCGCAGGGCCGGCGGCGGGAGAGCGGTGGAGCTCGGGAACGGGACGGAAGCGTCTCAAGGGGAGCCTCGTAGGGACTTTTTTTGCCCGCACGCCACAGGGGCGAAGCGGATCTTTCATTGAGGCGCGCATCATTGCGTCGGAGTCGATATATTGTCAATATACGAAAAATTTTCGAGCGATAAACTCATTTAAAATCAATGTATTAAACGTTGCTCTTGCCACCATCTAACGGTTCGTGGTGCCAGAAAAATATTGACAATATATCTTGTCGATTTCTTACTGGGTGGGCTTTCACGATCCGAGGGAGCTAGCTCCAAGTGACGCCGGAAGAAGCCTCAGACCCCTTTCGCTTGCCGCAGATCGAGGACGGTGTCCGCGAGACCCAGGCGACCCTCGCCTATCACGCCGTCCGCGCCATGATCCTGCGTTGCGAGCTGCAGCCGGGGGCGGTGATCAATGACAAGGCCTTGAGTTCGAAGCTGGGCTACGGGCGCACGCCGATCCGCGAGGCGCTGCTGCGCCTTTCCAGCGAGCGGCTCGTGCTGTTCCTGCACAATCAGAGCATCATCGTCGCGCCCATCGGGCTCGATGAGATCAACGACCTCTACACGCTCCGGCTGCACCTGGAGCGTCTCGCCTGGCGGCTGTGGGCCGCCGAGGCGAGCAGCAAGCAGATCGAACGGCTCGCCGGCGTCTTCGACGACGTGCCGAAGCTGGTGCGCGCGGGCGATGTCGAGGCACTGCTTCACCTCGACTTCCTGTTCCACTCGCAGATCTATCGCGAATGTGGAAATCCGTTCCTGACCCAGTCCCTCTACAATCTGTCGGGCGTCACCTACCGGATCTGGCACCTCACCAGCACCCGCGACGTGCAGGCCCAGGCGGAGACGGCGCGCTCCCACGTGCCGATCGTCGAGGCGATCTACGCCCATGATCTGGTGCGGCTCGACCGCGAGATCGAGCAGCACATCTCCCACGCCTACGACGAGATCATGAAGCGGTTCATCAACAATACGGTGAGCCGCATCGGTGACATCCCTATTCAACTGCTGAACAAGGATAGCCTCGATGAAGTCCACAAGTAGAACGTCCAGTTTCGCCATGCCCGGCCGGTGCGGCGTCGGCGCGATGCTCGGGGCGGCGCTCGCCTTGGCGATGGCCTTCGCCCAGCCGGCCACCGCGGCGGGGAACCTCACCCTCCTGGTGTGGGAAGGCTATGCCGACGACAGCTTCGTGAAGCCGTTCGAGGCGGAGACCAACTGCAAGGTGAACACGGTCTATGTGGGCTCGAACGACGAGATCGTGTCGAAGCTCATGAGCGGCGGCGGCGCGGCCGATCTCACCGCCCCCTCCAACGACACCAACATGCGCCTCGTGGCGGCGGGAGCGGTCTCGCCGGTCGACATGTCCAAGGTGCCGAACGCCGCGGACTTCCTGCCGCAATTCAAGAACCCGAGCTGGCTCGTGAAGGACGGCAAGGTCTACGGCGTGCCCTATGGCTGGGGCGTGGTGCGCATCATCGCCGACCCGAAGGCGGTGCCGGCCGATACCGACACGCTCGGCTTCCTGTGGAACCCCAAATACAAGGGCAAGATCTCGGTGTGGGACGATATCGAGACGGTCTACATGGCCGCCCGCGCCCTCGGTTTCAAGAACACCTACGACCTTTCCGACGCGCAGCTCGAGAAGGTCAAGGCTAAGCTGATCGAGATGAAGCCCAACATCCGCAAGTACTGGTTCACCACCGGAGAGATGGGCAACCTGATGTCCTCCGGCGAGGTCGTCGGCGGCAATTCCTGGGAATCCACCCTCGTCGAGCTGCGCAATGCCGGCCGCGAGGTGGCGGACCTTAAGCCGAAGGAAGGCCGCGGCGGCTGGGCCGACAGTTGGATGATCGTGAAGGGCGCCGAGAGCAACCCCTGCGTCTATCCCTGGCTCAACTATGTGTCGTCGCCCAAGGCGCAGGCCCTCGCCCACAAGGTGACAGGCTTCGGCTACCCGAACGCGAAGATGCCCACTGAGCTCGATGACAAGACCAAGGCCGCTTATGACGCCCTCGGCATGGTGGACCCCCAGACCTTCACCAATGTGGACTGGTGGCAGCCGGTGAAGCGCCGCGGCAAGTACCTGGAGATCTGGAACCAGGTGAAGGCCGCCGCGCAGTAACCGCCGACCTTCCGGACGCGAAGCCCCGGTGCGGTCCGCCGCGCCGGGGAGGGGAACAAACAAAAGAAACGGCGAACTATCATGACAACAGGAATTGAACTGCGCGATCTGCGCAAGCTCTATGATGGGCACGGCGCCACGGCTTGGGCCGTCGACGGCGTGAACATGCGCATCGGCCAGGGGCAGTTCGTGACGCTTCTGGGTCCCTCGGGCTGCGGCAAGACCACGACGCTGCGGATGATCGCGGGCTTCGAGACCCCGACATCGGGCCAGATCCTGCGCGACGGCATCGACATCACCGACCAGCCGGTGAGCGACCGCGACATGCGCATGGTGTTCCAGGACTTTGCCCTGTTCCCCAACATGACGGTCGCCGAGAACGTCGCCTTCGGCCTGCGCACGCGGCGCATGAAGGGGCGCTTCAGCGATGCCGAGATCCGCCGCAAGGTGGCAGAACACCTTGATCTGGTGCATCTGGGCAGCCATGCGGGCAAAAGGCCGCACCAGCTCTCCGGCGGCCAGAAGCAGCGCGTCTCGCTCGCCCGCGCCCTGGTCACCGATCCCGACGTGGTGCTGTTCGACGAGCCGCTCGGCTCCCTCGACGCCCACCTGCGCAAGGTGATGCAGATCGAGCTGATCCGCCTCCACCGCGAGCTCAACAAGACCTTCATCTACGTCACCCATGACCAGGACGAGGCCATGGCCATGAGCGACGCCATCGCCGTCATGAACGTCGGAAAGGTGATGCAGTTTGGCACGCCGCGGGAGATCTACGACCGTCCGGCCTCGCGCTATGTGGCGAGCTTCATCGGCCACGCCCACATCGTCGACGCGGTGGTCGCCGAAAGCCGCAGCGACGGCCTCATGGTGCGCCTCGGCAATGGCGAGGTCGTTTCCCTCGCCCAGCCCGCGAAGGTCGCGAGCGGCCAGTCGGTGGGGCTGATGCTGCGCGCCGAGGATCTGTCCCTCGCCCGGCCCGGCGAAGGCGAACTGCACGGCCAGGTGGCCGACAGCCTCTATCGCGGCGAGTACATCGAATATGTGGTGGAGCTGACCGGGAATGCGGGCCTCGTTCATGTGCACGAGCCCACCGACCTGCCGCCCTTCGCCCATGGCGCGCCGGTGGCGCTGAAGGTCAATGCCCAGAAGGCGCACGTGGTGGAGGCCTGAGATGGCGCAGGCAGCCCTTTCCCTCCCCAGCCAGACCGGCGGCGCGCGCCCGGCGGTCCGCAGCGCCCGCCGCATCGAGCGGCGCCGGATGCTGCTGTGGCTCGTCCCGCCCATCGCGTGGTTCACCGTCTTCATGCTGGTGCCCTACGCACTGCTCTTCTACTACAGCCTGGGCCAGGCCGAGGACATGGTCTTCACCCCCGGGCTGTCGCTGCGCAACTTCGCGCGGGTGTTCACGGACGAGCCCTATCTCGGGGTGATCCTGAAATCCGCCCGGATCGGCCTCATGACCTCGGTCCTGTCGGCGATCATGGCCTATCCCCTGGCCTTCTGCCTGGCGTTCCACGTCCGCTCGGCCAGCCTGAAGTTCGTGCTCTATCTCCTGGTCATCGTGCCGTGGTGGGCGAGTTACCTGGTGAAGGCCTATGCGTGGAAGACCATTCTCGGCACCGGCGGCATCCTCAATGCCACCCTGCAAGGGCTGGGCCTCACCCACGAGCCGGTGCGGCTGTTCCTCTACAACGAGTTCAGCGTGGTCCTGACGCTGACCTACATCTTCACGCCGTTCGCGGTGCTGTCCATCTACGCCCAGCTCGAGCGGGTGCCGACCTCGCTGATCGAGGCGGCGCGCAATCTCGGCGCCAGCGCCTGGGAGATTGTCTTCCGTATCGTCCTGCCCATCAGCGTGCCGGGGGTGATCGCCGGCGGCATCATCACCTTCTCGCTGGCCTTCGGCGACTTCGTGGCTCCCGTCCTCGTGGGCGGCCCGGATTCGCTGATGATCTCGAACATCGTGATCAACCTGCTCGGCGTGGCCTTCGACTGGCCCATGGCGGCGGCGATCGGGCTGGTCATCATCGCCCTCGGCCTCGCGCTGATCTCGCTGTCGGGATGGCTCGAAGAAAAAACCCAGGTCAGGCTCTGAGGTTCGACATGCGCGCCTTTGGAAATCACATCTTCGTCACGTCGCTCGCGTCGGCCGTCCTGTTCTTCCTGTACGCGCCGATCCTGGTGATCGTCATCTTCTCCTTCAACGACAGCCACTATACCGGGCTGCCGTTCAACGGGTTCACGCTGCGCTGGTATGTGGAGCTGTTCCACGACCGACAGATCCTCACCTCCATCTGGAACAGCGTCTATGTCGGCCTCGGCGTGGTGGCCATCAGCGTGCTGTTCGGCCTGCCTGCCGCCATCGCGCTCGACCGCTACACGTTTCCCGGCAAGACGGCGTTCCGGCGGATCGTGCTTTTGCCCATCGTGCTGCCCGGTATCATCACCGGCGTCGCGCTGCTCAGCTTCTACCTGACGGTGCATTTCCGCCTGTCGCTGCACACCATCATGCTGGGCCAGGGCACGGCGCTGATGTGCATCACCATCACGGAGGTGTTCGCCCGCCTCCAGCAGATGGGCAAGAGCCAGACCGAGGCGGCGGTCAATCTCGGCGCCAACGAATGGGAGCTGTTCCGGCACGTCACCCTGCCGGGCATCGCCTCCTCGCTGTTCGGCGCCATGCTGATCGCCTTCTCCATCTCCTTCGACGAGATCGCGGTGACCTTCCTGCTCACCGGCCGCGAGAACACCCTGCCCATGACCCTGTGGTCGCTGCTGCGCCGCGAGGTGACCCCCGAGGTCAACGCGGTGGCCACCCTGGTGGTGCTGGTCTCGGTGATCCTGATCGTGATCGGGATGTACGCCTCGCGCGGGAAAAACTCTGCAAGCTACGGAAATCACTGAAATGGACATCGAGACCATCAACAAGCTGATCGCCGAAAACGGCGTGCGAACAGTGATCGTGGCTGGCACGGACCCCGCCGGCGTGCTGCGCGGCAAGCGCCTCACGGTGCCGTATTTCCAGCACGCGGTGGAAGGCGGGGTGAACTTCTCCTCCTACCTGCTCGGCACCACCACCATGGACGAGGTGCTGCCCGGCCTGTTCGACACCGGCATCCCCGACGTGCGCGGCAAGATCGACCTGGACTCCTTCCGCCTCGCGCCCTGGGAGGAGAACACCGCCATCGTGCTCATGGACTGGCACACCGAGGAGGACGAGCCTCATCCGCTCTGCCCACGCTCCGCGCTCAAGCGCCAGGTGAGCCGCGCGGCCGCGATGGGCTACAAGGAGATGGTGAGCCTGGAGCTCGAATTCTACCTGCTGCCGACGCCCATCCAGGAGATCCGCCAGGGCCGCTGGAGCAACCTCGAGCCGGCAAGCAAGGATATTCACTGCTATTCGGTCTTCGAGGGGCATTTCTTCGAGCCCATCATCGGCAAGCTGCGCGACTGCTTCCCGAACGAGATCGAGGCCTGCCTGCCGGAATGGGGGCAGGGCCAGTTCGAGGTCAACCTCTACCGCTCCGACGCGGTGGCCATGGCCGACATGGCGGTGCTGCTGAAGCTCGCCGCCAAGCAGATCGCCGCGCGGGCGGGCGCCACCGCCACCTTCATGGCGAAGCTGCGAGAGGACCTCTCCGGCTGCTCGGGCCATATCCATTTCAGCCTCAGGGACAAGGAAACCGGCGCTTCGGTGTTCTATGATCCCGCCCGGCCGCTGCGCCTCAGCGACACCTTCGAGCAGTTCGTCGCCGGCAATATGGACGTGTTCCACGAGGCAGCGTTGTTCTACGCGCCCAACGTCAATTCCTTCAAGCGGATGCAGGCGAACAGCTTCGCCGGCACCACGCGCTGCTGGGGCGTGGACAACCGCACGGCCGGGTTCCGCGCCATCAACGAGAGCGCCGGCAAGGCGCGGCTGGAAATCCGCATCGGCGGGGCGGACCTCAATCCCTATCTCGCCATCGCCACCGGGCTCGGCGCGGGCCTCCGCGGCATCCGCGAGAAGCTCACGCCGCCGCCGGTGGCCACCGGCAACAATTACGAGCAGCAGGTGGAGACCATCCCGCCCTCGCTCGCGCTCGCCGTCGCCGCCACCGAGGCGGGGCCCGCCATCCGCGACATCCTCTCGCCGGAGCTGGTGGAGAACGCGCTGCGCATTGCCCGCTTCGAACTGGGCGTGTTCCAGGGCACCGTCACCGATCTGGAACGACGCCGGTATCTTGAAACCGTCTGACGGCGATCACGGGAAACAAGAAGATGACCCAATCTGCTGCGACACCCGAAGCGGTGTCCGCCGAGACCTTCGACGTGATCATCGTCGGGGCCGGCATCTCCGGCATCGGCAGCGCCTGGTATCTCGATCGCGATTGCCCCGGCAAGAGCTTCGTGATCCTGGAGGCCATGGAGACCTTCGGCGGCACCTGGCACACCCACCGCTATCCGGGCGTGCGCTCGGACAGCGACCTCTACACCTTCGGCTACAGCTTCAAGCCGTGGACCGAGCAGCCGGTGGCGACCGCCGACCGCATCCTCACCTATCTCGGCGCGGTGATCGCGGAGAACGGCATCGACCGGCACATCCGCTATCGCCACCACATCCTGTCCGCCAGTTGGTCGAGCGCGGAGAAATTCTGGACGCTGAAGGTGCGGCGCGGCGACACCGGCGAGACGCTGACGTTCCGCGCCAGCTTCCTGTGGATGTGCCAAGGCTATTACCGCCACTCCGAGGGCTACACGCCCGAGTGGGAGGGCATGGCCGATTATGAGGGGCGGATCGTCCATCCCCAGACCTGGCCCGAGGACCTCGACTATACCGGCAGGCGGGTCGCCATCATCGGCTCGGGCGCGACGGCGGCGACCATCGTGCCGGCCATGGCGGACACCGCCGCGCACATCACCCTGATCCAGCGCTCGCCCACCTATTTCAATCCGGGCACCAATGCCGATCCGCTGGCCGACCAACTGCGGGCGCTTGAGATCGACGAGCACTGGATCCACGCCATCGTCCGCAAGAAGCTCCTTGAAGAGCAGAAGGGCCGCATCCACCGCGCCCAGAACGAGCCGGAAGCGGTGGCGCGGGAGATGCTTGCCGCCGTGGCGGCCCATCTCGGCCCGGACGTGGACCTGAAGACCCATTTCACGCCGCGCTACCGGCCCTGGCAGCAGCGCGTCGCCTTCATTCCCGAGGGGGATTTCTTCCAGCCGTTCAAAACCGGCAAGGCCTCGGTGGTGACCGACCAGATCGAGCGGTTCACCCCCAAGGGCATCCGCGTGAAGTCCGGCCAGGAGGTGGAGGCGGACATCGTCGTCACCGCCACGGGGTTCAATCTGTGCGTGCTCGGCGACATCGCCTTCGATCTCGACGGCGCGCCCCTGGACCTCGCCGAAACAGTGACCTACCAGGGCATGATGTTCACCGGCGTGCCCAACATGGTGTGGGTGTTCGGCTATTTCCGCGCCAGCTGGACGCTGCGTGTGGAGATGATCGCGGAAGTGGTCTGCCGGATGCTCCAGCATATGGATGCCATGGGGGCAAAAGAGGTGACGGTGGAGATTCCGCCGGAGCTGTCCGGCTGGCAGCCATTGCCCTGGGTGGACCCGGAGAACTTCAATCCCAACTACCTCATGCGCGACATGCACCTGATGCCGAAGCGCCTCGATCTGCCGGACTGGCAGCACACCCAGGATTACTGGTCGGAGAAGGACCGCTTCGCGGCCATCGACGTGGCCAACCCGGTGTTCCACTACGAATAGCCCCCTGCGGGTCGCCCCCGCGCCGGGTGGCCCGCCCTTTCGCTCGACACGCCCGGCGGCAGGCCGGAACCCGAGGTCTTTCCATCATGCTGAAGTGCGTTTCTCCCATCGACGGCAGAGTCTTTGCGGAGCGTCCCGTTGCTGACCCCGAACAGGCGTCGGCCGCCGTCGCCGCCGCCCGCGCGGCGCAGGTCCGCTGGCGCGAGGTGCCGCTGGCCGATCGCGTCGCCGTGGTGCGCAAGGGTGTCGAGGCGCTCGTCGCCGACCGCGACGGCGCCGCCGAGGAGCTCGCCTGGATGATGGGCCGGCCGGTGCGCTATGGTGGCGAGTTCGGCGGCGTGACCGAGCGCGCGACCTACATGGCGGACATCGCCGAAAAGGCCCTGGCGCCCCTCGTCATCGAGTCGAGCGCCGCCTACCGGCGCGCCATCACCCGCGAGCCGCACGGCGTCGTGTTCGTGATTGCGCCGTGGAACTATCCCTATCTCACGGCGATCAACACCATCGTGCCGGCGCTAATCGCCGGCAATGCGGTGCTCATCAAGCCCGCCACCCAGACCCTGCTCTCGGGCGAGCGCATGGTTCGCGGCTTCCGGGAGGCCGGCCTGCCCGAGGGCCTGTTCCAGAACATCTTCCTGAACCACGCCACCACCAACGCGCTGATCGCGGCGCGGGCCTTCGACTTCATCAACTTCACCGGCTCGGTGGACGGCGGGCGCGCCATCGAGCGGGCGGCGGCGGGCACCTTCACGCCGCTGGGCCTGGAGCTGGGCGGCAAGGACCCCGCTTACGTGATGGAGGATGCCGACCTCGACGCCGCTGTGGCCTCGCTCATGGACGGTGCCTTCTACAATTCCGGCCAGTGCTGCTGTGGCATCGAGCGCATCTATGTGGCCCCGGCGCTGTTCGACGCGTTCGTTGAGAAGTCGGTGGCCGAAGTGGAAAAGCTCAGGCTCGGCAATCCCCTTGACCACGATACCACCCTCGGCCCCATGGCGCATCCGCGCTTCGCCGCCGAGGTGCGTGCCCAGGTGGGCGAGGCGCTGGCGGCGGGCGCCCGGGCGCTCATCGACCCGGCCGTGTTCCCAGCGGACGACCGCAGCGCGTATCTCGCCCCGCAGATTCTCGTCGATGTGACCCACGGCATGCGGGTGATGCGCGACGAGAGCTTCGGTCCTGTAGTCGGAATCATGAAGGCAGACAGCGATACGGCGGCGCTTGCGCTGATGAACGACAGCGCCTTCGGCCTCACCGCCTCGCTGTGGACCCGCGACGTGGAGCGCGCCGGGCGGCTTGCCGGGCGGATCGAGACCGGCACGGTGTTCATGAACCGCTGCGACTATCTCGATCCGGCCGTATGCTGGACGGGCTGCAAGGACACCGGGCGGGGGGCAACCCTCTCAGAGCTAGGCTATCACAGCCTGACGCGCCCGAAATCCCACCATTTCCGTCTGCCGGCCTGAGGCCGGAGGACGGGGCATTCCGGCGGATAGTGGCGATGAACCGTCCCGGCGCGGCGGAAGGAAGACCATGGCAGCGATTTCTCAGATCGGCATCATCGAGGTCGGCCGGCCGCCGGAGGATTTGGCGGCGGTCCACGGCGACTACCCCGCCTTCGTCCGCCATTGGTTGGCACCGATCGAGGCCCGGTTCCGCACCTATGCGGTGCTGGATGGCGAATGGCCGGCGTCGCCCGCGGACGCCGACCTCTGGGTCATCACCGGCTCTCGCTTCGGGGTCTATGAGGACCATCCTTGGATCCCGCCGCTGGAGACGTTCATCCGCGCCTGCCACGCCGAGGGTGCCAAGATGTTCGGTATCTGCTTCGGCCATCAGATCATCGCCCAGGCCATGGGCGGCACCGTGCGGAAGTCCGGGCAGGGCTGGGGGGTCGGCGTCCATGTCTATGCCGTCGAGGATTGGCCCGGCCCCGAGGAGACCCGGCCCGGGGACCTGAGGATCCAGGCCTATCACCAGGACCAAGTCGTCGCCGCTCCGCCTAGCGCGCGGCGGCTCGCGACCTCTGCCTTCTGCCCCAATGCCGGGCTGTGGTATCCGGGCTTCGCCATTTCCGTGCAGGGCCACCCGGAATTTCCCGTCGACTATGCCGAGGCACTGATCGAGGCGCGGCGGGGCACCGTCCTCGCCGAGGACGAGGCCTTCCGCGGGCTCGCCACCGTCAGGGGAGAAAGCAATGCCGCGGCGATCGCAGCCCTGATCGCGAGCTTCCTGCGCCCGCCGGGGGACGAGCCGCGCCGGGAGGCATGCCGGTGATCGACCGGCCATGAAACTTCGCTTCAGTGTACGGGATCGCTCCTGCCGAGGATTGCGTCCAAGAGCAGCGGCCAGGACGGATCGCCATTCAGGATTCACGTATGGCGTTAGTTGTGCTTCGTAGGTCGAACTCTGCTTCATCCCCGGTCACTTCGTCCCACTCAACGTCGTCGGGCCATAGGCCGCATTTTCCCCATCCCTCGCTCTGCAGCATGTCCGCCAGCGCCCAGGCCGGACGAAGAACCCGCATGGAAACGCGCTCGCGATGCACGCCCTTCTCGGCCGCTGTGGGGAGCGCGATGCGCGTGCCCTGACGCTCGACCACGCACGTCTCGAGCGGTTCGCCGCGGATCAGCTGTCTGATGCCCGTCTCTATGCCGTCCAGGCTGCCAAGGATCAGGACCGGCCGGCGGACCCGTGCAGTTTTCCAGCCAGCCACCGCTTCCAGCTGGGCCAGCACCTCGTCGAAGCGTGGTGCAAGGTCCGTCAGGACGTGATCCGCATCCTGCGAGACCTGGCGCGCCTGGACGGCCAAAGCCGTCAGAACCCGGTCCCATTCAGGCTGCGGCGCGGTGCTTTTGGGCATAGTGGTTCCAGAAGTGATAGCGCTGGGCATAGGGGTCGGAGATCCGGGACGCGCAGACGCGCGCGATCTTGTCCAGCAGCTCCGGTTCCCGGCGGGCCGTGTTTCGCAGCGTAAGACAGTCCTGCATACGCCCCCGCTCGATCACGGCATCGATGGCGGCGAGGGTGTACCAGTGGTGGTTCAGGTGGCGATGGAACATGGCGGCTCGCCTCCGCAGTTCGGCTGGGTTCGAATACTAAACCCTTAGCATTGCCAATAGCGGATGGGATATTGGTCGTGCCGAAGCTCTGGCTGCACAATGCGTTTGCCATAGACGCCAACGTACCACTCGCAGATATCCTGTGGCGCTTCGTAGCCCTTGAAGCCCCAACGATGGGCTTCCGATCCGTCCGCATACTCAATCTCAGGGAAATTTTCGCGAGTGGCCTGAAGCCATTCTTCGGCAACGTAGGCGCCGAGCACGACACCTCTCAAAACCGCGAGAATGAAATCGGCCTTTTCAGCCCGCGCTTTGTTGATGCGCCAACAATACCTAACCAAATTGTATATTTCAGAGCGATCGTGTCTATTCTCAAGTTTGCGAATGT